>NZ_JAPFGD010000003.1:208864-409168 GCF_027257175.1 Castellaniella sp. S9
CCGCCGCCAGTGCCGCCGTCAACGGCGGCACCCCCTACTCCGTCGCCGTCAGCAACGCCAGCGGCGGCACCTTCAATGCCGCCAACTACACCATTACCTACAGCGACGGCAGCCTGACCATCACCCCAAAAGCTCTAGCCGTCACAGCGCTGGATGCGGCGAAAACCCATGATGGCGTTGCCTGGAGCGGCGGCAACGGCATTCGGCTGGATGGACTGGTCAATGGCGAAACACAGGATGCCCTGAGCGGCGCCCTGGCCTACGGCGGCAACAGTCAGGGGGCCATCGACGCTGGCAGATACAAGATCACACCCTACGGCCTGTTCAGCGACAACTACGTCATCAATTTCCTGGACGGTCTTCTGAACATCCTGCCCGCCCCTCAGCCCCAGTTACCGGCCCCCAACCCAACGATACCCTCCGGCGGCAACCTCTGGGCGACCTCGGGCCTGTATGCTCAGGACCCAACCGAGATCCCGCCCGAAATCCGATTGGCTCTCGATCAAAACGGCGCACCGGGTCGAGGCGGCATTCCCTACCTTGCCATCGAAGACGATTCCGTGGCTCTGGGCATCCGCCATTCAGGGGAAGCATCCGGCGAGTAAGGAGGTGGACGCTTGGCCACCATATCGCGGCTGCTTCATGCAGTACACTGCCTTACCACATACGGTCATACCAATCTTGATGAGCCCATTCGCCAAGCCCTCCCCCGAGGAACACGCCGAGCTGCTGGCCCAGATCGGCGCCCTGCCGTTGCGCGGGCGCGCCTGGCCCCGCTGGATCGGGGTGATCGCGTGGCTGATCATGCTGCTGATCCTCGCCCGTCTGATCGCCACGGCCAGCAGCGAGGCCGGCCAGCAGATTGCGCCCATGGTCGCCGGTGCCGCGCTGGTGTGCGTCGCCGCCCTGTTGGTAATGGCCTGGGGCATCTGGACGTCCGAGACCGAAATCTCGGAATACGGCCTGCGCCAAAGCTGGATCACCCGGCGCGAGGTGCCCTGGGAGCAGATCCAGTCCACCAAGTTCATCCCGCTGGTGGCCTCGAAAAAACTGGTGTGCTTCGTCCAGAAAGGACGCCCCGTGACCTTCCAGGCCGGAACGCCCGAGCTGCAGGCGGCCTTTGCACGCATCAGCCTGGTCTACCGCCGGCGCGCCTGAGGACGCCGGCCGCGCCGGCCACGGGCCGGGCCGGCGCGGGGTTCGGCCTCAGCGCACCGGCAGGGGATACATCAGGCCGCCGTCGGTCCACAGGGCGTTCAGGCCGCGCTGGATCTTCAAGGGGCTGTCCCGGCCGACGTTGCGTTCAAAGGACTCGCCGTAGTTGCCGACCTGCTTGATGATGTTGTAGGCCCATTTCTCGTCCACGCCCAGGTCCTTGCCGGCGCCGGGGGTCGCGCCCAGCAGGCGGCGCACGTTGGGATTGGCGCTGTCCAGCGCCTCGTCCACATTGGCCGAGGTCAGGCCCAATTCCTCGGCGCCGATCATGGCATTGAAGGACCACTTGACGACGTTCAGCCAGGCATCGTCGCCCTGGCGCACGAACGGCCCGAGGGGCTCCTTGGAGATGATCTCCGGCAAGACCTCGTAGTCATCGGGATTGGACAGTTTCGAAATCCGGATCGAGGCCAGGCCCGAGGCGTCGGTGGTGAACACGTCGCAGCGGCCCGACGCAAAGGCATTGACCACCTCGTTGAACTGCTCGATCACCACCGGCGTGTACTTGACGCCGTTGGCGCGAGCCCAGTCGGCCATGGTGTTCTCGTTCGAGGTGCCGGTCTGCATGCAGACCGTCGCGCCGTCGATGTCCTTGGCGCTCTTCAAGCCCAGCGACTTGGCGACCAGGAAGCCCTGGCCGTCGTAGAAATTGATGGCCGCATGGATCGCGCCCACGCTGGTGTCGCGCGTCAGAGTCACGGTGGTATTGCGGGCCAGCAGGTCGATTTCGCCGGACTGCAGGGCCGTGAAGCGCTGCTGGGCGTTCAGGGGCACGACCTTGACCTTGGCGGCGTCGCCCAGCACCGCGGCGGCCACCGCGCGGCACATGTCCACGTCCAGGCCCTTCCAGTCGCCCTTGGCGTCGGGGGCCGAGAAACCCGCAAAGCCCGTCGTCACGCCGCAACGCACCGCGTCGCGCTCTTTGACGAGATCCAGGGTGTCCGCCTGGGCCAGCGGCACGACAGCCGCCACAGCCAGCAGGCCCGCCGCATACTTGAATCCGCGCATGGAAGTCTCCTCGAGAACCGGAATGCAAAGGGAAATATTACCCCAAGGCTTCATGGCGTTCGGTCATATGATCGGGCGGGCGGCGGCATGAGGCCGCGGAACCCTACTCGTAATTGCGCGCGTCCTCGATCACCTTGCCATCATTGGGCAGGCTGCCAGGCGCCACCGCCTCGACCCGCGCCCGCAACTTGGTCAGTTCGCGCACACTGGCGGCCAGCGCCTCGACCGGCGCCTCGCCACGGGCCTCGACCTTGAAGGTCATCTCATCGTGCCCCGCGACGCCCGAAACGACCAGGCGGGCGCGCAGGACCTCGGGATGCCGCGCAAGGATGCCGGCCACTTGCTCGGGATGGACGAACATGCCGCGCACCTTGGTCGTCTGGTCCGCACGGCCCATCCAGCCCGCGATCCGGACGTTGGTGCGCCCGCAGGGCGACGCGCCCGGCAGGACGGCCGAGAGATCGCCGGTACCGAAACGCAATAGCGGGTAGTCCGGATTGAGCGTCGTGACGACGACCTCGCCGACCTCGCCCTCGGGGACGGGCTGATGGGTGCCCGGGCGTACGATCTCGAGGATCATGTCCTCGTTGAGGATCAGACCTTCGCGCGCCTCGGATTCGTAGGCAATCATCCCCAGGTCGGCGCTGCCGTAGGCCTGGTAGCCCTGGATGCCGCGCGCCTGGAACCAGGCATGCAGGGACGGCGGATAGGCCTCGCCCGAAAACAGCGCACGGCGCAGCGACGGTAGGGAAACACCCATCTCGTCCGCCTTCTCCAGGATGATCCGCAGGAAACTGGGCGTGCCGGTATAGGCGTCCGGCCCGAGGTCCGCCATGGCGCGCACCTGCTGTTCGGTCTGGCCCACGCCGCCTGGAAACACCGCGCAGCCCAAGGCGTGGGCGGCGGTCTCCATCATCGATCCGGCCGGCGTGAAGTGATAGGAAAAGCAGTTATGGATCAGGCAGCCCGGCCGCACGCCCGCCGCATGCAGGGCGCGGGCAAAACCCCAGTAATCCGGCCGCGGGCCCTCGGGCTCGTAGATCGGCCCGGGCGAGGCAAAGACGCGGCGCGCCCGATCCCAGCCGATCGCTGAGAAGCCGCCGAACACCCGATCGCGCTCGCCGGCGCCCGCATGGGCGAGACGAGCCCCATGCTGGATCTGCAGCAGCTCGCTCTTGCGCAGCACCGGCACGCGGGCAAGGCCCGCCCGGTCTGACAGGCCGGCGGGGTCAAAGCCTTGCAGCTGCCGTGCCACAGCCGGCGCCGACCTGACCGCCGCCCGCAGAAAATCCGGCAGTCGCGCGAACAGATCACGCTCGCGCCCGTCCTCCGGCTGGGTTTCGCGGACGTCGAAAAAAGCCTGCATGCCTACTCCCTTGTGCTCAGGCCAGCCAGCGCTTGCGGCGGCGATAATGCTTGACGTTGTGGTAGTCGACCTTGCCGCCGCCGCCCAGGTAGAACTCCTGGACATCCGGATTCTGCTTGAGCGCGGCGGCCGAGCCGCTCATGACCACGTTGCCGTTCTCGAGCAGATAGGCGTGATCGACGATGTCGAGCGCCGCCCGGGCGTTCTGCTCGACCAGCAGGACGCTGGTGCCATGCTCGCGGTTGATCGTCCGGATGATGGCAAAGATCTCTTTCACCAGCACCGGCGCCAGGCCCAGCGAGGGTTCGTCCAGCATGATCAGCTGCGGCTCGGTCATCAGCGCCCGGGCGATCGCCAGCATCTGCTGCTCACCCCCCGACAGATACCCCGCCTTGGTGCGCGAGCGCTCCGCCAGCCGGGGAAAGTAGGTGTAGGCCTGGTCCCTGAGGTCGCCGTAGCGGCTCTTGGCCCGACGGCCCGGATAGGCCGCCAGCAGATTGTCATCCGGCGTCAGGTGCTCGAAAATCCGCCGCCCTTCGAGCACGTGGACCAGGCCCATGCGCACTCGTTGCGGCGGGCTGTGGTGGCCGATGTCCTCGCCCCGGAAATTCACCTGTCCACGCCTGATGGCGCCGCGTTCGGGCGCCAGCAGGCCGCTGATGGTCTTCAGCGTGGTGGACTTGCCGGCGCCGTTGGCGCCGAGGATGGCCACGATCGAGCCCTCCTCGACGTCCAGCGAAACGCCGCGAATGGCGAGGAAGACCTTGTCATAGGCCACCTCGACATTGTTCAGTGAGAGCAAGCTCACTTCTTGGCCTCCTTGGCCGCCTTCTCGGCATCGTCACGCACCAGCTGCCAGACCACGTCCTGGTAGGCATGACCCCAATCGTTCAGCGGCACCCACTTGTCGCCATCCCATTCGGACACGCGGCCCCAACCGCCGCCCTGGTGATCCTTGTCGGTGATGGTGAGCGGCGGCATCAGGCCCTCGGCGTCGAAGTCCTTGATCATTTCGAAGCCGGCCTTGAGCTTGTCGCCCGTGAGCGGGGCCCCTTGCGTGTCCAGCGCCTGCTTGGCGGCTTGCGCCATGATCGCCATGCTGGCCACCCCGATGTTGTAGTAGGTGGAACCCACGACCTTGGCATCGCCCGTCCCCTTGCCGGCGTCGATGACCTTTTCACTGATGCGCTTGAGGATGGCCGAATCGGCGCCCGTGTTGACGGCAGTAAAGCGCTTGACGCCGACGACGGCATCGCCCTGGAACGAACGCATGTCGGTCTCGGACAGCCAGATCACCGAATAAATGCTCTTGGGCGATATGCCGTTGGAAATCGCACCGCGGATCGAAACCGCCTGGCCCGGACCCGCGCCCCAGATGATGACATTGTCGGGCCGGAAGCGGCGTACGTCGGTCCAGGCCGCGGACTGTTCGGTGCCCGGGACCGCATAGGGGAAGGCCTTGAGCGTGAAGCCCTTGGTCTTGGCCATGGCCTCGAGCAGCGCGAGGGGTTCGCGCCCGAAGGGCGAGTCGATATGGACGAAGGCGATCTTCTTGTCCTTCAGGCCTCCGTGCTCATCCATGTATTGCAGCAGCAGGGCCGCCTGTGACCGGTAGATGGCCGCAGACGGGAAGACAAAGGGGAAGCGCTGTCCATCGATGGCGTCGGCGCGGCCATGCGCGAACGTCATCATCGGCAAATGGTCCTCATTGGCGCGCGGCATCACGGCATTCGCGACCGGCGTGCTGAGGAAGTCGAAAAAGATGGCGCCTTCCTGACGCGCCTGGTTATACAGCGCGATGCCCTGCTGGGGCTGGCTGCCTTGGTCCCGGACGATCAATTCGACTGGATGGCCGTCGATGCCGCCTTCCATGTTGAGCAGCTTGATGTAGTCCTGCTGGCCCTGACTGTACTCGTCCGTCAGGAACGTATAGACGCGCGTGAAATCCAGCAAGGTCGCCGCCTTGATGGGCGCCTTGTCCTGGGCATGGGCGACCCCGCCGGCCAGGCCGGCTGCAAGAATCGCGGCGCCGGCTAGACCGCTGCCGACCATTGAACGGATGCTATGTCTCATGTTGACCTCCTCCTGTGCGTGATGACACGAAATGCGACCTCAACTCTGAGTGTGACGGAACGGCCAGACCAGAAAATATTTCCGGGCGTTGTCATAGATCTTGGCCAGGCCCAAAGGTTCGAATAGCAGGAACCCGATGATCATGGCGCCGTAGATCATCAGCGGAATGTGGGCCATCAATGACGCCGATACCGGCAGCCAGCCGGCCTCGACCATGGGTGCGACGATGTTCAAAAGCACGATCGGCGCCAGCAGCACGAAGCCCGCGCCGAGGAAGGCGCCGATCGTGCTGCCCAGCCCGCCGACCAGCACCATGGCGACGAGCTGGATCGAAATATCGAAGCTGAACTGCTGCGGCGTGACGGCCCGGTAGAAACAGAAGGCCAGGATCGCTCCCGTCACGCCACCCAGAAAGGAGCTGGTGAAGAAGGCCAGCAGCTTGTACTTGAAGATGTTCACGCCGATCACGGCCGCCGCGAAGTCCTTGTCCCGCACCGCCACCAGGGCCCGGCCAAAGCTCGTGCGCTTGATGTTGAGCATCAGCAAGGTCACGATCACCGCCCACAACAGCGCCACGTAATAGCGCGCGACCAGCGTGTCCACGGGTATCCACAGAAATTCGACGGCGGGCGCCTGCAAAGTGGCCACCGCGCCACCCGAGATCGCCTTGACATTGACGATGACCCAATCCACCAGGAACTGCATCGCCAAGGTGGCCATGACCAGGTACAGGCCCTTGACGCGCAGCGCCGCCGCCCCGAACAGGCAGCCGATCAGCGCGGCCAGTAGGCCCGCCACCAGCAGGGCAAGCTCGAAGGGCACGCCGGCCTGGGTCAGGTGGATGCTGGTGTAGGCCCCGATCGCCATGACGGCGCCGAAGCCGAAGTGCAATTGTCCGGCGACCCCCATCAACAGCGTGAGGGCCAGCGTGGCGGTGCTCCAGACCAGCCACGGCAGCATGTAGCTGGACAGGTACAGGTCGGACATATAGAGGGGCGCCGCCACCGCCAGCACGAAGACCGCGGCGACCTGCCAGCGATCGGCCGGCAGCGGCCAGAGCTGCCGGGCCGAGGCATAACGGGTGTGATGGACGCCGGAGAGCCGATAGAACATGGGCCTATATCCTTTCGATGTCTTCGCGGCCGAACATGCCGTACGGCCGGATCATGATGGTCAACAGGATGATGATCGAGGTCACCACGTCGCGCGTGCTGCCGCCGACCAGCGGATCGACATAGCCCGGAATGACGCTGCCCAGGACGCCGACCACGATGCCGCCCAGCAGCGCCCCGAGGATGCTGTCGATGCCGCCGAGGATGACCACGGCCACGGCCGGGAACAGCAAGGCGGTCAGGGACCATTCCACCCCCTGCACGGTGCCCCAGATCGTGCCCGCACCGACCGCGCAGACACCGGCCAGGCCCCAGGACATCGCCACGGCATGCTCGACCGAAATCCCCACCGACCAGCTGGAGACATGGTCGTCGGATACCGCCCGCAGCTTGGTTCCCAGCCGGGTGCGAAAGAACAGGGCCGCAAGGGCAAACAGCGCCAGGGCCACCACACCGCCCACCAGGTAGACCCGGTTGATGAAGACGTCGCCCAGAATCAACGGCGCCATGCCCACCCCGATGTCGAGGTGCTTGGGCGAGGTGCCGAGAATCCCGGGGACGAGTCCCCGCAGGAAGACGTCCAGCCCGAGCGTCAGCATGACGATCATGATGATCGGCTGGCCGACCATGGAGCGCAGCAGCAGGCGTTCGATCAACAGGCCGAAGACGAACATCGCGACAATGCCCAGCGCCACGGCCGCGTAGATCGACAAACCGAAGGACGTCATCAGCCAGGTGACGTAGCCCGCGGTCATGACCATGGCGCCCTGCGAGAAATTGAGCACCCCCGAGGATTTGTAGATCAGCACGATCCCCAGCGCCACCATGCCGTACATCAGCCCCGTCAAGGCGCCATTGGCGAGCAGTTCGAGAAAGAATTCAATGTTCATGCAGCCACCTCCGCGCCGGCCGTCGAGGGGACGTCGCGGATCACGAGATGCCGCTTCAGCACGCCCGAGGCGCCGGTTTCATACGTGATCTGCGCCTCGGACTCGATCGCGTCCCGGCCCGCGTAAACCGCGTCGATGATGTCGCGATAGTGCGCCTCGATGACGCCCCGGCGCAGCTTGCGCGTGCGCGTGACCTCGCCGTCATCCGGATCGAATTCCTTGTGCAGGTTGACGTAGCGGCGGATTCGCACGGCCTCGGGCAGCAGGGTGTTGACATGCCCGATCACATCCCCGATCACACCGTAGACCTCGGGTTTTTGCGACAGCTCGGCGAACGAGGTATAGGCCACGCCGCGCTCCTGTGCCCAATGGCCCACCGCGTCCCAGTCGATGGCCACCAGCGCCGACAAATAATCGCGGCCGGCGCCGATCACGCAGACATCCTTGATGTATTGGCTGAACTTCAGGTGGTTCTCGATATAGGTCGGTATGAAGCGCTCGCCGCCGCCCGTATGGACCACCTCGGACACCCGGCCGAGCACCACCAATTGACCGTCCGCCTCGATATGGCCGGCATCCCCGGTATGCAGCCACCCGTCCTGCAGGACCTCGGCCGTGGCGTCGGGGTTCTGGTAGTAGCCGTCGAACACATTGCCGCCGCGCACCAGGATTTCCCCGGAATCGCTGACACGGACATCGATGCCCGGGAAGGGCACCCCGACGGTGTGCAGCTTGACCGACCCCGGTTCCTGGGCGGCGCACAGCGCACTGTTCTCGGTCTGGCCGTAGAACTGGCGCAGATCCAGCCCCAAGGCGCGAAAGAACAGGAAGACCTCCTCGCCGATCGCCTCGCCGGCCGTGTACGAGCGCCGCGCGCGCGCCAGGCCCAGCTGGTCCTTGATCGGCCCATAGATGAGGAATTCGCCCAGACCGCGCCACATCCGTTGCGCGAAACTGGGCTGGACGCCCTGCAGCCGCGCGCGCTCGAGCCGGATGGCAAACGGCATGAAGTGCTGGAACAGCCTGCGCTTGAACGGGCTCGACTCCTCGATGCCGACCTGTACCCGCGTCAACATCGCCGACCATGCCCGCGGCGAGGTGAAATATACGGTGGGCGCGATCTCGCGCAGATCGTGCTGCACGGTTTCCTGGTTTTCCGGGATGTTCACGGAAAAACGCAGCGCCAGGGCCGCGCCGATCGAAAAGATGAAATCCCCGACCCAGGCAATGGGCATGTAGGCCATGTGCGTCTCGCCGGTTTCGAAATAGCCGGCCTCGGCGGCGCAGCGCACGGCAAACAGGACATGCCGGTGTTTCAGCGGAATCGCCTTGGGTGCGCCCGTGGTGCCCGAGGAATGCAGCAGCACCGCGACGTCGTCGGCGCGCGGGCGCTGCAGCAGTGCGTCGCGCAGGCCCGGTTCCTCGCGCAGGCGATCGGCCCCCCGGCGCACGAGCTCGGTGAATGCGATCACGCCGTCGGGCACCTGGCCGGTCAGCCCCCGTGGATCGTCGTAGATGATCCACTGCAGCGCCGGATGGCGTTCGCGCAGGTCGAGCAGCTTGTCGACCTGTTCCTGGTCCTCGGCAATCGCGCAGCGCACGCCCTCGCGATCCAATTGGCCGAAGAGTTCGTCGGGCGGCGTGTCGGGATACGCCGGCGAGGGCACCGCGCGCAGGGCGATCGTGCCCAGCATCCCGAAATACAGCGCCGGCCGGTTGTCGCCGATGACCAGCACGTTGTCGCCCGGCGCCACGCCCAGCGTCTCGAGGCCGGCGGCGGCGCCCAGGACCTGGTCGAGATACTCGCACCAGCAATATTCCTGCCAGATCCCGCGATCCCGCTCGCGCATCGCCACGGCGTCGCCATGGGCGCGGGCATTGCCGGCGAGCACCGCGAGCAGGTGGTCGCCGTCATCGTGGCCCACATCCGGCCGGCGTGCGTCGGAATGTTCATTCGTCATCCGACACTCCTCCGATGTAGGCCGACACGACGTCCGGATGGTTCACGGCCTGTGCCACAGGCCCCTCGGTGACCACCCGTCCGTTGTTCAGCACCAGGGCGCGGCCGCAGATCGCCGTGACCACGTCCATGTGGTGCTCGATCAGCAGGATGGTGAGGTCCAGCGCCTCCTGGGCATCCAGGATGAAACGCACGATGTATTCCTTTTCCTCCTGGTTCATGCCGGCCATGGGCTCGTCCAGGATCAGCAGGCGGGGCTCGGCCGCCAGCGCGCGGGCCAGTTCGACCCGTTTCTGCAGGCCCAGGGGAATGATCTCGACGGGCTCGTCGCGCACGCTCTCGAGCTGCAGCAGGTCGATGATCTCCTCGGCCTTGTGGCGATGGGCGATTTCCTCTTTTTGGGCCCACCACCAATAGAACAGCGATGCCAGGGCGCTGGGCCGCATGAAGATATGGCGGCCCAGCAGGATGTTGTCGAGCACGCTCATGCCCTTGAACAGGGCGACGTTCTGGAATGTGCGGGCGATGCCGTCACGGGCGACGCGGTGGGGGTGGATCCGGTTGAGCGAACGCCCCTCGAAACTGATCGTGCCTTCCTGCGGAGGATAGAAGCCGGTGATCGCGTTGATCAGCGTGGTCTTGCCCGCGCCGTTGGGGCCGATCAAGCCATAGATCTCGCCCTGGCCGACGTCCATGGAAACGTCGGCCAGGGCCTGGACGCCGCCAAACCATCGGCTGACATGCTTGAGAGACAATACCCCTTCATTCGAACCCGCAGCACCCGACACCGAAGCCCTCCCAGATTCTCGTGAACACCGATCTGAAACACGTTTTGTTCCGTCTAAGATACAGTGTAGGCACCTGACCAACTGTCACGTATATGACATTCGCTCCAGTCCTAGGGTAATCACCCATGAATATCGTACAGATGCTGCAGACCCATGCCGCATGGTTCGATCTCCTGGATGCGGACCAGCAGGCGCGTGTCGCCCGGGACACGACCCCGGCCACCATTCCGGCCGGCACCATCGTCGAGCACAAGGGGGGCGTCGCGGACGCCTGGATCGGCGTTCTCGAGGGACTGATCAAGGTCTCCGTGAGCAACGCGGACGGCAAGATGGCCTCGCTCACCGGGGTGCCCGCCGGCGGCTGGATCGGCGAGGGTTCGCTGCTCAAGCACGAGGCGCGCAAGTACGATGTGGTGGCCCTGCGCCACAGCACGATCGCGCGCCTGCGCGGCGACACCTTCTACTGGCTGCTGGACAACAGCATTCCCTTCAACCGCTACCTGCTGCACCAACTCAACGAGCGGGTGGCGCAATTCATCGGCAAGGCCGAGTACGATCGGCTGCTGGCGCCCGACGCCCGGGTCGCGCGCTGCCTGGCGGAACTGTTCAACCCCCTGCTCTACCCCAGCGACTCGATGCGCCTGGAGATCACCCAGGAGGAAATCGGCTACCTGGCGCGAATCTCGCGCCAGCGCACCAACCGGGCCCTGCGGACCCTCGAGGCCGCCAGCCTGCTGAAGGTCGAGTACGGCGCGGTCCAGGTCCTGGACCTCGAAGGCCTGAAGCACTACGGGCTCTGAAAGACGCCGGCGCCCGTCGGCATCCCGCCGTCAAGCCGCCCGGATCAGGCCCGCCGCGGCCGTCTGGTTGGTCGCCATGTCGATCAGGATGAAGGCGCCGGTCGCCCGTTGACGCTCGTAGCTGTCCAGCACCAGAGGATCGCGCGTGCGCAGGCTGGCGCGCCCGATGTCGTTCATCGCCAGCGTGCCGCTCCAGTCGACCGCGCGCAGTTCGTGAATGTCGCGCCGGCTGTGAACGGCTTGCACGCGGGCCTGCGTCAGCCGCGTGCCTTGCTTGAGCCAATACAGGCGCGCCGGATTGAGGGCCTGCTGGTCCAGCCAGCACAGGTCGGCCTCGAAGTCGCGCCCCGTCTGGGTCCGGGCCTGCGCACCGACCAGCAAGTCCCCCCGCGACACATCGACGTCGCGATCCAGCACCAGCGTCACGCTGTCGCCATCGCGCGCGGCCTCCAGTTCCTCGTCGCCGCGCAGGATCCGGGCGATGCGCACGGGTTCGTCGCTGGGCAGCACCCGCAAGGCGTCGCCCGGGCGCCAGAGGCCGCCGGCCAATTGCCCCGCATAGCCGCGGAAGGCGTCCCGGCCGCTGCCGTTGTGGCGGATCACCCACTGCACGAAAAACCGCGGCTCGGCAGCCCGCGCGGCCTCGTCGAGCGGCAGCGCCTCCAGCAGGGACAGCAGGGGCGGACCCTCATGCCACGGCGTGCGCTCGGACGGCTGGACCACATTGTCGCCGGACAGCGCGGACAGCGGCAGGATGTGGAAGGACTCGATGCCCAGCCGCCCGGCCAGCTCGCGATACGCCGCATGGATGCGCTCGTAGACGGCTTGGTCCCAATCCACCAGATCCATCTTGTTGACGGCCACGATGAGGTGGCGCAGCCCCAACAGACGCGCCAGGGTGCTGTGACGCTTGGTCTGGGGCAGCAGCTCGCCCTCGCGCACGCGGCTGGCGTCGATCAGGATGATGGCCGCCTGGGCCGTCGAGGCGCCGGTCACCATGTTGCGGGTGTACTGCTCGTGACCCGGCGCATCGGCGACGATGAACTTGCGCGCGGGCGTCGCAAAGTACCGGTAGGCCACATCGATGGTGATGCCCTGTTCGCGCTCGGCCTCCAGGCCGTCGGTCAGCAGGGCCAGATCCAGGGCGCTGTCCGGGGCGCGCGCGTACTTCGATCCGGTGATCGCCTGCAACTGGTCGGCGAACACCCCCTTGCTGTCAAACAGCAGGCGGCCGATCAGGGTGGATTTGCCGTCGTCCACCGATCCGGCGGTGATCAGCCTCAGCACCTGCGTCTGCCGCGCATCCGGCCATTGTTCATTGATCGCGTTCATCAGAAATATCCTTGTTTCTTGCGCCGTTCCATCGAGGCCTCGGAGGTCTGGTCGTCCATGCGGGTGGCGCCGCGCTCGGTCACGGTGGTCACCGCGGTCTCGGCGATGATGGCCGCTGGCGTGGCAGCCGTCGAAGCCACCGGGCAGGTGCAGGACACATCGCCCACGGTGCGGAAACGCACCGTCAGGCGTTCGGCGCGCTCGCCCTCGCGCGGCGGCGTCAGCCGTGTCACGGGCACCAGCAGGCCGTTGCGGCGCACCACCTCGCGCTCGTGGGCGTAGTAGATGGAGGGCAGGTCCAGGTTCTCGCGCTCGATGTACTGCCAGACGTCCAGTTCGGTCCAGTTCGAGATCGGGAACACGCGGATGTTCTCTCCCGGAAGCACCCGGGTGTTGTACAGGTTCCAGAGCTCGGGACGCTGGGCCTTGGGATCCCACTGGCCGAACTCGTCGCGAAAAGAGCAGATGCGTTCTTTGGCGCGCGCCTTTTCCTCGTCGCGCCGCGCCCCGCCGATGCAGGCATCGAAGCCGAACTCGGCGATCGCCTCCAGCAATGTGGTGGCCTGTGCGGCATTGCGCGAGTCGGTCTCATGGCGCAGCACCACAGTGCCGCGCGCCATCGAATCCTCGACCGAGCGCACGACCAGGGTTTCACCCAGTTTGGCCACGTGCCGATCGCGGAACTCGATGACCTCGGGGAAGTTGTGCCCTGTGTCGATGTGCATCAGGGGGAAGGGGAAACGGCCGGGCCGGAAGGCTTTTTCGGCCAGGCGCAGCAGCACCACCGAGTCCTTGCCGCCGGAAAACAGCAGCACCGGCCGGGCGCATTCGGCAGCCACCTCGCGCAGGATGTGGATCGCCTCGGACTCGAGCCAGTCCAGGTGCGTGCGCAGTTTCAGTTCAGTCATGTCCATCCTCATCGAAGAGCGGGATCGCGCGCCACCACGCCGGGGCGCCGGCCCGCCAGGTTGCCCGCGTGCAGGCCGCACTCGCGGCTGTCGCGCTGCTCCCACCACCAGCGGCCCGCGCGGGGATCCTCACCCGGCTGTACGGCCCGGGTACAGGGTTCGCAGCCGATCGAGGGGTAGCCGCGGTCGTGCAGCGGGTTGTAGGGAATGTCCAGGGCACGCACCAGGGCCCAGACCTGTTCGCTGGTCCAGGCCGCCAGGGGGTTGAACTTGCGCAGGCCGAAGGCCGCGTCCCATTCCTCGACATCCAGGCCGCTGCGCGTGACGGACTGCTCGCGCCGCTGTCCCGTGATCCAGGCGGAACGGCCGGCCAGCGTCCGGCGCAAGGGCTCGACTTTGCGGATCCCGCAACAGGCCTTGCGCAATTCGACGCTGTCATAGAAGGCATAGGCGCCGTGCGCCTGGACGTGCGCCTGCACCGCCTCGGGGTCGGGCCGCACGATCCGCAGCGTGGCGCCGTAGCGCGCGGCGAGGACGTCGACCATGGCCAGGGTCTCGGCGTGCAGGCGCCCGGTGTCCAGCATGAACACCTCCAGGCGCGGCGCCACCTGGGCCAGCGCATGGATGAGGACCATGTCCTCCACCCCCATCGAGGACGCCAGCAGCGCGTCGGGATGGGCCGCGGCGATGCGCGCGAGTTCCGCCCGCAAGGCCGCCCAGGCCGAATCCGGCGATCCGTCAATACTCGTTGGCACGTCCATCCTCCCTGCGGTGACCGCCCAGCGTTTCCCCGGGCAAGGAAGGACAGTGTGCATCGGGCGGCGCGGCGCAGGAACGAATTAATCGTTGATTTCTTATAACCGGGCCGGCACGCGCGTGCATCTGGGGACGCATCCCCCGAGGAAACCGCGCGGAGGCGGTTTCAGGGATGCGTATTCATCGGACACGATACTAGAATGTAGCCTTCGCCATTACTCATTCTTCAGATCATCCTCAATAGGCTACCGTCATGACAGAACCCGTGCCGCATTCGCTGCCTTCCTACCTGAATCCGAACGATCCGGGGCCCTGGGGCATCTATCTCGAGCAGGTGGACCGCGTGGCGCCCTACCTGGGTTCGCTTGCGCGCTGGATCGAAACCCTGAAACGCCCCAAGCGCATCCTGATCGTGGACATCCCCGTCGAGCTGGACAACGGCGAGGTGGCCCATTTCGAGGGCTATCGCGTCCAGCACAACACCTCGCGCGGGCCCGGCAAGGGCGGGGTGCGCTATCACCAGGACGTCACCCTGTCCGAGGTCATGGCCCTGTCGGCATGGATGTCCGTCAAGGCCGCCGCGGTCAACCTGCCCTTCGGCGGCGCCAAGGGCGGCATCCGCATCGACCCGCGCAATTACTCCCAGGCCGAAATCGAGCGCATCACGCGCCGCTACACCAGCGAGATCGGCGTGATCATCGGACCCAACAAGGACATCCCCGCCCCCGACGTCAACACCAACGCCCAGACCATGGCCTGGATGATGGACACGTATTCGATGAACGAGGGCGGCACCGCCACCGGCGTGGTCACCGGCAAGCCCGTGGCGCTGGGCGGCAGCCTGGGCCGCGTCGAGGCCACGGGGCGCGGCGTCTACGTGGCGGCCTGCGAGGCGGCGCGCGAATGTCAGATCGAGATCAAGGGCGCCCGCGTGGCCGTGCAGGGCTTCGGCAACGTGGGCGGCACCGCGGCACGCCTGCTGTACGAGGCCGGCGCCAAGGTCGTGGCGATCTACGACCACACCGGCATCGTCCACAACGCCCACGGCCTGAACATCCTCGCGCTGTTCGACCACGTGCGCACCACCGGCGGCGTGGCCGGGGCGCCGGATACGGAATCGCTGACGCCCACGGAATTCTGGTCGCTGGAAACCGAGATCCTCATCCCGGCCGCCCTCGAAGGCCAGATCACCCACGACAACGCCGACCTGATCCACACCAAAATCCTCGTCGAAGGCGCCAACGGCCCGACGACCCCCGAGGCCGACGACATCATCTCGTCCAAGGGCACCATGATCGTGCCCGACGTGGTGGCCAACGCCGGCGGCGTCACGGTCAGCTACTTCGAATGGGTGCAGGATTTCTCCAGCTTCTTCTGGACCGAGCAGGAAATCAACCACCGCCTCGAGGCCATGATGCGCGCGGCCTACGGCGCCATGTCCCGCGTGGCGCGCGAACATCAAGTGTCGCTGCGCACCGCGGCGTTCATCGTGGCCTGCACGCGCATCCTCGAGGCCCGCCAGGTGCGCGGCCTGTACCCCTGATGACGATGGGCCGCGCGCCGGCGCGCCTGGTGCTGCTGGGCACCGGCGGCACGATCGCCTCCACCGCCGGGCGCGCCAGCCAGCTCACCGACTATGCGGTGACCGAGGGCATCGAGGCCATGCTGGCGGCAGTGCCCGGCGCCGAGGCGCTGGGCGCGATCCGCTGCGAGCAGGTCTTCAACGTCGACAGCCGCCGGTTCTCGACCGCGCGGGTGCTGCGGCTGGCGCGCCGCATCGACACCTTGCTGCGCGATCCGGCGGTCGACGGGGTCGTCGTCACGCACGGCACCGACACGCTGGAGGAAACCGCGTTTTTCCTGCATCTCACGATCCGCCACCCCAAGCCCGTGGTGCTGGTGGGCGCCATGCGCCCAGGATCCGCCCTGAGCGCCGATGGCCCGTTGAACCTGTACAACGCCCTGCTGGTGGCCCGCGATCCGCTCAGCCGGGACTGCGGCATCCTGGTGGCCATGAACGACAGCATCCTCGCGGCGCGCCACATCGCCAAGGGCCACACCACCCGGGTGGATGCCTTCAGGGCTGAAGGTCCCGGCACGCTCGGCGGGATCAGCGACGGCACGGTGCGCATCCTGCAGCGCCCGGCGCTGCCGGCGACGGCCGCCTTTCCCCTCAAGGGGCTGCGCGGTTTACCCGCGGTCGACATCCTCTATGACCACCAGGATGCCGGCGAGCACCTGTACCAGGCCGCCATCGAGGCGGGGGCGGCGGGGATCGTGGTGGCGGGCCTGGGCAACGGCAGCCTCAGCCCGGCGGCGATACGGGGCTGCGCGCGGGCGCGGCGCCACGGGATCCAGTGCGTACGCGCCAGCCGCGTGCCGCATGGCGAGGTCACGGCCAAGGCCACCGACGCGCGCGACGGTATCCTGGCCTCGCATGGGCTCAATCCCCAGCAGGCCCGCACCCTGCTGCGGTTGGCCCTGGCGACCGGGCTGGACACCGACGCGATCCGCATGGCATTGAAGGACGCCTGAAACCAGGGACCGGCGCTGAGGCGGCCGGCCCGATCCCGCCGCGCTCAGTGCCAGTCCAGGATGACCTTGCCGCTGCGGCCCGACAGCATTGCGTCGAAACCTTGTCGATACTCCGACACCGGATACCGGTGGGTCAGGATGGGCGTCAGGTCCAGGCCGCTTTGCAGCATGGCGACCATCTTGTACCAGGTCTCGAACATCTGGCGACCGTAGATACCCTTGATCTCGAGGCCCTTGAAGATCACCTGGCTCCAGTCCACGCCGACCCCATCGGGCAGGATGCCCAGCATGGCGATCTTGCCGCCGTGGTTCATCTGCGCAAGCATCGAGGAAAAGGCGCTGGGCACGCCGGACATCTCCAGGCCCACGTCGAAGCCCTCGCTCATGCCCAGCTCGCGCATGACCTCGGCCAGGTCCTCGCGCGCCACATTCACCGCGCGGGTCGCGCCCATGCGGCTCGCCAGGTCCAGCCGATAGTCGTTGACGTCGGTGATCACCACGTTGCGCGCGCCCACGTGGCGGGCGATGGCCGCGGCCATCGCACCGATCGGTCCCGCGCCCGTGATCAGCACGTCCTCGCCCACCAGGTCGAAGGCCAGCGCCGTATGGGTGGCGTTGCCGTACGGATCGAAGATCGCCGCCAGGTCGTCGGGCACGTCGTCGGGGATGCGAAAGGCATTGAAGGCCGGAATCGCCAGGTAGTCGGCGAAGGCGCCGGGCCGGTTCACACCCACGCCCGAGGTATTGCGGCACAGGTGGCGGCGTCCAGCCCGGCAGTTGCGACAATGGCCGCACGTGATGTGGCCCTCGCCGGAGACCCGGTCGCCGACCTGCAAGCCCCGGACCTCCTGGCCGATCTCGACCACCTCGCCGACATACTCGTGGCCGACGTGCATGGGCACGGGCACCGTGCGGGCCGCCCATTCGTCCCATTTCCAGATGTGGATGTCCGTGCCGCAGATCGCGGTCTTGCGGATGCGGATGAGGATGTCGTTGTGGCCGACATGGGGACGATCGGTCTCGATGAGCTCCAGCCCTTCGACCGGGTGCAGCTTCGCCAATGCGCGCATGATGCGTATCCTGTGGTCAGTTGCGGGGAATCACGCCCAGGGCGCGGCCCACCCGCGCAAAGGCCTCGACGGCCTCGTCGATCTGCTCGGGCGTGTGCGCCGCGCTCATCTGGGTGCGGATGCGTGCCTGCCCCTTGGGCACCACGGGATACGAGAACCCGATGACGTACACACCCTCGTCCAGCAAGGCGTCGGCCATGCGCACCGCCAGCGCGGCATCGCCCAGCATCACCGGGATGATGGGATGCTCGCCCGGCACCAGCTCGAAACCCAGATGCTGCATCGCCTGGCGAAAGCGCCGCCCGTTGGCATGCACGCGCCGGCGTTGGGCCGCGCCTTCGGCGCCGGCCAGCAGCTCGATCACGCGCAGGGAGGCCGCGACGATGGCGGGCGCCAGCGAATTCGAAAACAAGTAAGGCCGCGAGCGCTGGCGCAGCAGCTCGACCACGGCGGCATCGGCCGCCACGTAGCCGCCCGAGGCGCCGCCCAAGGCCTTGCCCAGGGTGCCGGTGAGGATGTGCACGCGCCCCCGCACGCCGCAATGTTCGGGCGTGCCGCGCCCGCCCTCGCCCATGAAGCCGACCGCATGCGAGTCGTCGACCATGACCAGCGCGTCGAACTCCTCGGCCAGGTCGCAGATCGAACGCAGGTCGGCGATCACGCCGTCCATCGAGAACACCCCGTCGGTGGCGATCATCACGTGGCGCGCGCCCGCGGCGCGGGCCGCCTCGAGCTGCCGGCGCAAGTCCGTCATATCGTTGTTCGCATAGCGATAGCGCCGGGCCTTGCACAGGCGCACGCCATCGATGATGCTGGCATGATTCAATGCGTCGCTGACGATCGCGTCGTGTTCGTCGAGCAAGGCCTCGAACAGGCCGCCATTGGCGTCGAAGCAACTGGAATAGAGTATCGCATCGCCCATGCCCAGCCAGGATGCCAGCGCCGATTCCAGCGCCTTGTGCCCGGACTGCGTGCCGCAGATGAAACGCACCGAGGCCATGCCGAATCCGCCGGTCTCCAGCCCTTCGCGCGCCGCGTCGATCAGCCGCGGATCGTTGGCCAGGCCCAGGTAATTGTTGGCGCAGAAATTCAGGACCCGGGCGCCGCCGGCCAGCCGGATCCCGGCGGCCTGCTGGCTGGCGATGACGCGTTCGGCCTTGTAGAACCCATCGGCGCGCAGCTGCCCGATCCGGGCGCGCGCCTCATCCAGGAAACGCTGTGACATGAAGAACCTTTTTGAGGTTGATGACCGCGAGGGACGAGAGGCGTTATTTTATCCTCTCATCGCGATACCGGGGATGGCGGAGCCCATGCGCAGCCGGCATTCTTCGTGCATTGGGGGATTGACCTTGGGCCTGTGTTTTCCGTATCGTCATTATTGATCCCTACCGCGCACCCGGGTCCCGGGCCTTGTAGTGGTTGTTGGCGAACTGATAATATCGTCAACAATTTTTGTCCAGCAATGCAGCCCGATCAATTCCTCCGATCAACCACGGTCGACGAGGGCCGTCGAATGGATCGGCCTAATCCTCCGATCAGCGATCATCCGACGCCCGACCCAGACCCATGCGGATCACCATCCGATACCTCCGAAGCATCCTCCTGTCGTCCCTGATCGCCGTATTGGCCGGCCCGCAGGCGGCGCATGCGACGGCGTTGCGCGTCGGCATCTACGACCAGCCGCCCGACATCTACATCACGCCCGACGGGCGGCCCGGCGGAATTCTGGGCGAGATGCTCAACGAGATCGCCCGGCGCGAGGGCTGGACCCTCACCATCGAGGCCTGCGACTGGGCCGCCTGCATGCGGCAACTCGAGAACGGCGCGATCGACCTGCTGCCCGACGTGTTCTACACGGCCGAGCGCGCCCGCTCGATCGACTTCCACCACATTCCCGCCCTGCACAGCTGGTCGCAAGTGTATGCGCCGCGGGGCAATACCTTGCGCACCCTCCAGGACCTCGATGGCATGCGCCTGGCGGTGCTCGCCGGCTCGGCCCAGTACGACTACCTCAGCACGCTCCTGCGGACGCTGGGCATCGAGGTGCGCCTGACAACGGTCAGCCAGTTGACACAGGGATTCGAACAGGTCCAGGCCGGGCAGGCCGACGGGGTGGTCTCGGACTATTTCTTCGGCGAACTCACGGCACAGAAATACCAACTGGTGTCCACGCCCATCATCTTCCAGCCCACCAAGGCATTCTTTGCCGCGCCCAAGGGCCGCAACACCGCCGTGCTCGCGCGCATCGACGAATACCTCGGCACCTGGCAGGCCGATCCCGACTCGATCTATTTCCAGATCCTGGCACACTGGCGCAACCCCCAGCCGCGGCCCGAGGCCGCCTGGTACCAGAGCGGGATCGTCGGCGCCCTGGCGGCGATGCTGGCACTCGTCCTCATCGTCGCGCTGCGCCTTCAGCGGCGGGAACGCCGGCAGCGCCAGCGGCTGCTCACCAGCGAACACCGTCTCAACACCATTCTCGATACCGTCGACGCGATGATCTACATCAAGGACCGCGAGCGGCGCTATCTATACGCCAACCGCAAGGTCTGCGAGTTCTTCGGCCTGGATGCCCAGGACCTGCTCATGCGGCACAACCGCGAGCTGATCGACGACACACGCACCGTAGAGGTCATCGAGCAATCCGACCAGCAGGTCCTGCACCTCGAGCAGCGGGTGGCCCTCCAGGAACGGCTGACCTCCACCGCCACGCACAAGCAGCACACCTTCCTGTCGATCAAGGTACCCCTGCACAATGCCGACGGATCGGTCGAGGCGGTCTGTGCGATCCTCACTGACACGACGGACCGCATGCAAGCCGAAGAGCAGGTGCACCGCCTGGCGTTCTACGACACGCTCACCGACCTGCCCAACCGCCGGATGCTGCTCAGCCGCCTGGGACAGACCCTCGAGAGCGTCAGCAGTGGCCAGGTGTTCGGCGCCCTGCTGACGCTCGACCTCGACAGCTTCAAAAAGATCAACGACGCGCGCGGTCACGCCGTCGGCGACCGGATCCTCCAGGAGGTCGCCCGCCGGCTGGTGACCAGCACCCGGGAGCGCGACACCGTCTCGCGGGTCAGCGGCGACGAGTTCATGGTCCTGCTCACGCAGCTTGGCACCGGCATCGAGGAAGGCGCGCGCAATGCCATGTCGGTGGCCGAGAAACTGCGGCTCGCCCTGTTGAACGACCCCTTGATCGTCGAGGGCAAGCCTTGCGTGCTGAGCGCCAGCATCGGGCTGACCTTGCTGCAGGCGCGCAGCACCTCGATGGACGACGTGATGCGCGAGGCCGACATGGCCATGCACCGCGCCAAGCAGCGCGGCGGCAATTGCGTGGTCTTCTACGAGCAGGACATCCAATCCGAGGTCGAGCAGCGCCTGTGGCTGGAACACGACTTGACCCTGGCCTTGAACACACCTCAGCTAAAGATGCACCTGCAGCCCCAATATGCGCAAGGCGGCCGCGTGACGGGCGCGGAACTGCTGACGCGCTGGATGCATCCCACGCGCGGGGCGGTATCGCCCGCCCTGTTCATCCCCCTGGCCGAGGAAACCGGCCTGATCAGCCACCTGAGCGATTGGACGCTGGAGGTCGCCTGCAAGACCCTGCTGGATCTGCAGGCGCTCGACGAAATCTACCCGGTGTCGCTGAACATCAGCCCGAAGCGCTTGATGGACTCGAACTTCGTCCAGTACGTGCGCGACATGCTCGAACGCACCGGTGCGCCGGGCAACCGCCTGATCTTCGAGATCACGGAAGGGGTGCTGATCCGCGACATCCACGCCACGGCCGAGCGCATGGGCGAGCTCAATCGCCTGGGCATCCGCTTTTCGATCGACGACTTCGGCACGGGATACTCGAACCTGGCCTACCTCAAGCGCCTGCCGCTCTATGAGCTCAAGATCGACAAGAGCCTCGTCCAGGACATCCCGAACGATCCCGACAGCATGGCCATCGCCCAGTTGATCCTGGCCATGGCCGAACAACTCGGGCTGCGGGTCGTGGCCGAGGGCGTCGAGACACGGCCGCAGGCGGATTTCCTGCTGCGGCATGCCTGCGACGCGCTGCAGGGCTACCTGATGGCGCGCCCCATGCCGATCGACGACTGGCTGGCACGCGTGCGCCAGCAGCGGCCCGGGCCACGGGGCTGAGGCCGGCCGGCGGCGCACGCCGCCCGGCCGGTCGGGGACCGCCTACTTGAACAGATTGTTCAGGTCCTCATCCGAGGGCGTGCCGGCGGCGTCCTGGCCGGCATCCGAGCCGTACGCCCCGGCCGCCGAACCGTCGCCATAGCTGCCCGTGCCATAGCCCGAAAATGCCCCCATGTCGATCTCGATGTTCTCGATGTTGACCTGGGGACGGTCGGCCTTGTAGTGCGTGACGATGCCGGGATACATCAGCACCAGCACCACCATGACGATCTGCATCACGATGAAAGGAATCGAGCCCCAGTAGATCTGGCCGGTGGTCACCTTGGCGATGGTCCGGCCGGTGACCTTGTCCTTGTAATCGTCCTTGGGCGCGACCGAGCGCAGGTAGAACAGCGCAAAGCCGAAGGGCGGATGCATGAACGAGGTCTGCATGTTCACCGCCAGCAGCACGCCCAGCCAGATCAGGTCGATCCCCATCTTGTCGGCCACGGGACCGATCAGCGGCACGATGATGAAGGCCAGCTCGAAGAAGTCCAGGAAGAACGCCAGCAGGAAGGTCATGATGCTGACCACGATCAGGAAGCCCATCTCGCCGCCCGGCAGGCCGGTGAGCAGGTGCTCCACCCACAGATCGCCGTTGACGCCGCGGAAGGTCAGGCTGAACACCGAGGAGCCGATCAGGATGAACACCACGAAGCAGGTCAGCGTCGTGGTCGTGTCCATCGCCTGGCGCAGCAGCGACCAGTTGAGGCGCCGCTTGCTGATCGCCATGATCAGCGCGCCGACCGCGCCCATGGCGCCGCCCTCGGTGGGCGTGGCCACGCCGATGAAGATCGTGCCCAGCACGAGGAAGATCAGCGCCAGCGGCGGGATCATCACGAAGGTCACGCGTTCGGCGATCTTCGAGAGCAGGCCCAGGCGCAGATACTTGTTCACCAGGGCCAGCACGAAGGCGGTCAGGCCCCACAGCAGGATGCTGGTGACGATCAGCTCGTCGACGTGCGGATCGTCGGCCAGCATGAGTTCGACGCCGATCACCGATGCCGCTACCGACACCGCCATCAGCACCAGCAGCGAGGGAATGCCATGTCCGCCGTTCCGTTCCACGAAGGTGCGCGCCTCGGGCGGGATGGCCGGCGCCGCCTTGGGCTTGATGAACGCGACCAGCACCACGTACAGGACATACATGCCCGTGAGCGCGAAGCCCGGCAGGAACGCGCCTTTGTACATGTCGCCGATCGAGCGGCCCAACTGGTCGGCCAGCACGATGAGCACCAGCGAGGGCGGGATGATCTGCGACAGCGTGCCCGAGGCCGCGATCACGCCCGAGGCCAGCCGCCGGTCGTAGCCATAGCGCAGCATGATCGGCAGCGAGATCAGGCCCATCGAGATCACCGACGCCGAGACCACACCTGTGGTGGCCGCCAGCATCGCACCCACCAGGACCACGGCGATCGCCAGGCCGCCGCGCAGCGGGCCGAAGAGCTGGCCCACGGTCTCGAGCAGGTCCTCGGCCATGCCGGACCGTTCGAGGATCAGGCCCATGAACGTAAAGAACGGCACCGCCAGCAAGGACTCATTGGACATGACGCCGAAGACGCGCTGCGGCAGGGCCTGGAACAGCGCCGGCGACAGCAGGCCCATCTCGATGCCGATCAGGCCATAGAGGACGCCGTTGGCGGCCAGGGCGAAAGCCACCGGGAAGCCCAGCAGCAGCAGAAAGACCAGGGTGCCGAACATGATCGGCGCGATGTATGCGAGAAATAGCGCTTCCATGGTCAGCGCTCCGTCTCGTGATGCGAGCCGGCCTCGCGCTGTTCGGCCTCACGGGCGATTTCCTCGGCCAGCAGCTCCTCGGCTGATTTGCCCTTGTGGGTGTCGGTCGGATCGGGACATTCGCCGCGCAGAAAGCCCACGCACTTGACCAAGTGCGAAAAGCCGGCGGCGATCAGCAACGCAAAACCGATGGGGATGAGCAGTTTCGCCGGCCAGCGGATCAGGCCCCCGGCGTTGGAGGATTGCTCGTTGTTGACGAAGGCGTCCATGAACACGGGCCAGGACAGCCACATGATGATGAAGCAGGCGGGGAACAGGAACAGCAGCACGCCGATGATTTCGATCTTGATCTGGGTGCGCCGCGACAGCCGCTGGGCCAGCACGTCCACGCGGACGTGCTCGTTCTTGAGAAGGGTGTAGCCGGCGGCCAGCAGGAATACGGCGCCGAATAAATACCACTGCAGTTCGAGCCAGGCGTTGGAACTGACGTTGAACAGCTTGCGCACGGTCGCGTTGGTGGCGCTGACGAGCACGGCAAGCAGGATCAACCAAGTCACGGCCCGGCCCACGCGGCGATTGATCTCGTCAATCACCCGCGAAAGGGCGAGTAGAGCTTTCATGATCTGGGTCTTTGGAAAATGTAACGACAAGACACGCGCAAGCCCCCGAGGTCGGGGGCAAGCGCGTGTCACGCACTACCGGAAGCCCGATGGCGGGATCCGAGGCGACGTAGCCGGCTTATTTGGCAGCCGAAGCCATGTACTGGTCGAAGCTGCCCTCGGCGACGCGGAACCAGGGGATTTCGCTGTCGCGGAAGCCCATGTAGTGGTCGTGGACCTTCTTGAAGCCGGCATCCTTGGCCGAGAGTTCGGCGTAGGTGTCCTGGGCGGCCTTGTAGCAGGCGTCCATGACGGGCTTGGGGAAAGCGCGCAGCTTGGCGCCCTCGCCGATCAGGCGCTTGAGGGCCTTGGGGTTTTCGGCGTCGTAGGTGGCGATCATCACGTTGGTCGCCAGGGCGGACGCCTGGTCGAGCACGGCCTGGTAGTGTTTTGGCAGGGCCTCGTACTTGTCCTTGTTGACGTACAGCGACACCTGCAGGGTGCCTTCCCACCAGCCCGGGAAATAGTAGTACGGCGCCACGCGATGGAAGCCGAGCTTTTCGTCGTCATAGGGGCCGATCCACTCAGCCGCGTCGATCGTGCCCTTTTCCAGCGAGGGATAGATGTCGCCGCCGGCGATCTGCTGGGGCACGACGCCGAGCTTGGTCAGCACGGCGCCCGCGAACGCGGCGGTGCGGAACTTCAGGCCCTGCAGGTCCTCGACGGTCTTGATTTCCTTGCGGAACCAGCCGCCCATCTGGGTGCCGGTGTAGCCGCAGGGGAAGTTCACGATGTTGAACTTGGCGAACATTTCGCGCAGGATGTCCAGGCCGCCCGCGTGGCGCACCCAGGCGTTGTACTGGCGCGTGTTCAGGCCGAAGGGGACCGCGCCGTCGAAGCACAGCGAGGGGTCCTTGCCGAAGTAGTAATAGGATGCGGTATGGCCGCATTCGACCGTGCCGTTCTGCACGCCGTCCAGCACCGCCAGGGCGGGAAGGATCTCGCCGCCTGGGAAAGCGCGGATCTGGAATTTGCCGCCGGTCGCCTCGGAGACGTATTTGGCGACGTGTTCGCCACCCGAATAGATGGCGTCTGCGCTGCGGGGGAAGCTGGAGGCGAGGCGCCACTGGAGTGTGGGCGCATCCTGTGCGAAGACTGGAGCGGCGAGGGTGGCGCCACCGGCAGCCGCACCAAGTGCGGCCTTCTTGAGGAAGGAACGACGTTGCATGAGAGAGAGCCCCTGTTTTGGTTTGTAAACCTGAGTAAATGTTTCCGTTTTGTAAACGGGTGAGAGCGCGTGCATAGTGCAGGACACCCACATATTTAGGCAATCAGTATTAACGCTAGGAACTGCGTCCGACCAAGCGTCGATGCGCGGCATCCACAACGTGCGGGAATAAACACCGCACGGACTTGATGTCGATTAGGATGTCCGGGTTCCGGATGCGGCCGGCAACGAACAGTCGCGCAAAACCCGGTAAAGTACCGCATGGTCCAAGCAGGAGCCCGTCCATGAAGACACCGCTTGCGCATCGCAATCTACCGCATCTGCTGCTCAGGGGGCGCGAGGCATTGCTCTGCCACTTCCGCCCGATCTTGACGCATTTCAACCTGACCGAGCAGCAATGGCGCGTGATCCGCAACCTGAACCAGCATGGCGACATGGAGCCCAACCAGCTCTGCGACCTGTGCCAGATCCTCAGCCCCAGCATGACCGGCGTGCTGGCGCGGATGAAGGCCATGGACCTGATCAGCCGGCGCAAGGTGGCGCGCGACCAGCGGCGGGTGATCATCAGCCTCACGCCACGCAGCCAGGAAATCTGCGCCCGCATCGCGCCGCTGATCGACGAGCAATACCGCCTGATCGAGGACGCCATCGGGCGCGACCTGATGGACCAGACCTACCTTCAGATCGACCGCCTGCTGAATGCGCCCCTGGATCGCATCCGCTCGGTCAAGCTGCCGGAATACTAGCACCGCGCCCCACCCATGCAATCGTATCTGGCAATCAGGCACAGCGCCGGACATCCCAATCGCCCACACCCATGGCCGGGAACCGCGGGGCCGCGCCGGATATGCCAGAATAGAGCCCTTCGAATCCCGACCACTGTCCGTGCAGGAACCCGACCCTCCCTTCAGCCTGCGCAAGATCGCGCTGGCCGCCTTCGGCCCCTCGCTGTTGTTTGGCGTGGGCGAAGGCGCGATGTTCCCGGTGCTGGCGCTCAGCGCCAGGGACCTGGGCGCCTCCGCGGCATGGGCGGGCTTCATCGTCGCCCTGGTGGGCATCGGTTCGCTGCTCGCCAATCTGCCGGCCGCCACGCTGGCCGCCCGATTCGGCGAACGCCGCGCCATGGTGGGCGCCTCTGCCTTCAGCCTGGTGGGGCTGGCCCTGTGCCTGCTGGCCCACGAGCCCTGGCTGTTCGGGATCGGCGTCCTCATGATCGGCATGGCCAGCGCCGTGTTCCTGCTGGCTCGCCAGACGTACCTGGTCGAGGCCGTGCCCCTGACGATGCGCGCGCGCGCCATGTCGACGCTGGGCGGCACCATGCGCATCGGCTTGTTCTTCGGGCCCTTCATTGCCGCCGGCTTCATCCATGTGCTGGGCCTGGACGGCGCCTATTGGGCGGCGGCCCTGGCCATCCTGGGCGCCGGCCTGCTGTCGCTGCTGATTCCCGACCTGCCGGGCGACCGCAAGCAGCGCGCCTCCGCCCGGCACATCGCCATGGGCCCGATGATGCGGCGCCATGCACGCGTATTCCTCACCCTGGGCATCGCCACGGCGCTGGTGTCGGCGCTGCGGTCCTGCCGGCAGATCGTGATCCCCCTATGGGCCGACCAGATCGGCCTGGACGCGACCACCACCGCCCTGATCTACGGCATCATGGGCGGCGTCGACATGCTGCTGTTCTATCCCGCCGGCAAAGTCATGGACGTGAAAGGCCGGCTCTGGGTCGCCCTGCCCTCCATGCTGATCATGGCCACGTCCCTCGCGCTGATGCCGCTCACCCACGGCTTTGCGACCCTCATGGCGGTCAGCATGCTGCTGGGCCTGGGCAACGGCATCGGTTCGGGCATCATCATGACCATCGGCGCCGACGCCTCCCCCAACGAAGGGCGCACGCAATTCCTGGGCATCTGGCGCGTCATCACCGACCTGGGCGGCGGCGGCGGGCCGCTGCTGCTCTCCGGGCTGACGGCGGCACTGTCGCTGGCCGCCGGCATCCTGACCATCGGTGGCCTGGGTTACATGGCGGCCTATATGTTCTGGCGCTGGCTGCCGCGCAAGGTCACTGCGTGAGGCGTACCGGCGCGCACACCGAAAGGCTTTGATGTCCCCCTCGACCGAACACCCCTACGCCGTGCGCGCCGCCTTGTGCCTGGTGCTGGCGGGCGTCTGCGCGGCCCTGCACATCTGGAAGCTGCCCCCGGCGCTGCCGGCGCTGCAGGAACAGTTCCAACTGGACCTCGTCGAATCCGGCTTCCTGCTGTCCATTGTGCAATTGGGCGGCATGACGCTGGGCCTGCTGGTCGGCCTGATCGCCGAGCGCATCGGCCTGCGCCGCAGCATGATGACCGGCCTGGCGATCCTTGCGGCCGCCTCGGCGGCGGGCGCTCATTTCGGCACCGCGGCCATGATCCTGCTGTTCCGGGCCATCGAGGGCTGCGGATTCCTGATGGTCGTCATGCCGGCCCCCGCGCTGATCCGGCGACTGGTGCCGCCGGCAAGCCTCAGCCGCCTCATGAGCCTGTGGAGCTGCTACATGCCCATCGGCACCGTCCTCATCCTGGCCGGCGGCGCCTGGCTGCTGACGCTGGGCGACTGGCGCTGGCTCTGGACCCTGCTGGGGGCATTGACCTTCGCCATGCTGCTGCTGACCTGGGCCCTCGTGCCGGCGGACCCGCCCGCGGCGGCCGCCCATGGCGGCAATGCGTCGGGCCAGCCACCTGCCCTGCGCCTCGTGCGCCTCACCCTGGGCTCGCGCGGCGTCTGGATGATCGCGTTGATCTTCGGGGTTTATGCGGCGCAATGGATCACGGTCATTGGATTCCTGCCCACCATCTACGCCGCCGGGGGCGTCGCCGGCACGACGGCCGGCTTGCTGACCGCGCTGGTGGCCGGGGCCAACATCATCGGCAACCTGCTGGCCGGACGCCTGCTGCACCAGGGCCTGCCCGCGCAGCGGCTGATCATGGCGGGCTTCATCACCATGATCGTCTGCGCCTTCGCCGCCTTTGGCGCCGGCTTGCCGACCGCCGCACAGTTCGCCGCGATCCTGGTGTTCTCCGCCGTCGGCGGCCTCATCCCGGCAACGCTGTTCGTGCTCGCCATCGCCCTGGCGCCCACGCCGCAGGCGACCAGCACCACCATCGGCTGGATGCAGCAATGCTCGTCCCTCGGTCAGTTCACGGGACCGCCTGTGGTCGCCTGGGTGGTGAACCTCGCCGGCGGCTGGCAATGGACCTGGCTGGCCACCGGCGCCTACGCCCTGGCGGGCATCGCTCTGGTCCTGGCCATCGGCCGCCCCGCACAGGGCGACGGCCAGCGCGCTTAGCCGACGACGCTGGGCAAATTGAGGCCCGACTGCGCCCAATCGACCGGCTTGACCGCCGGCACGATCCGGATGTCGCAGCCCGGAGCAGAGAGATCGATACGGCGCTCGGCCGTGTATTGGCACAGGCGATTGGAGTAGAACACCTTGGCCACCGGGGCGTCCGGTGCATCACGGTTTTGCGCGACCACGACGGCCAGTTCGCCGGAGGTCAGGCTGAGGATGGAACCGACCGGAAAGCGCCCCAGCGCCCGGACGAAGGCGGCCAGGATGTCCTCATCGAACTGGCCCGTCCATTCGGCCATCTTGCCCAGCGAGAACGCCGGATCCCAGCCTTTCTTGTAGGGCCGGTTCGATGTGATCGCGTCGTAGACGTCGCAAATCGCGCCCATGCGCGCCAGCAGACTGATCTGCTCGCCGGCCAGGCCGTCCGGATAGCCCCGCCCGTCGATGCGTTCGTGGTGATGCAGGCAGACGTCCAGGACCTCGGGTGGAATGCCGGGTTCCTCGCGCAGCATCGCCGCGCCCTCGACAGGATGCCGCCTGACGATCGCGAATTCCTCGTCGGTGAGGCGGCCCGGCTTGTTGAGGATCTTTTCCGGGATGCCGACCTTGCCGATGTCGTGCAGCAGGCCCGCCATGCCCGCCAGGCGCACCTGTTCCTCGGAATGCCCGAGCTCGCGCGCCAGGGATGCCATCAGGGCGGCCACGGCCACCGAATGCATGTAGGTGTACTGGTCGGCGCGCTTGATGCGCGCCAGGCTGAGCAGCGCGTCCGGATGTTCGTCGATGGACCCCGCCACGTCCTGCGCCAGGCGCTCGGCCTGCTGTACGTCCAGGCGGCGCCCCAGCTGGGCATCGCTGAACATCTGCGCGACCACGTCGCCCGAGGCATCGCGCACCCCGCGAGCCCGCTCGTAGGCCTGGTGGACCTCGTCCGCCGGCCCGGCCGCGTCTGCGTCCTGGGCGCGGCCGCCGTCGCGCCGGCCCACGGCCCGCGCCATCGGCTGGGCCTGGTCTTCGACGTCCAAGCCCCGATCCGTATCGATCCAGACCCACTCGAGCTTGGAGTCTCGCAGGCGCGACAGGTGGCTGTCCTGCTGGATCAGGAAGCGTTGGCGCCAGAATGAATGGTCCAGCCACGAGCCGCACAGCTCATGGATGTACATGCCGATACGCAGCTGCGAAACAGGCACTCGCTTGAGCATGGTGGAATCCGGGGATCAGTCCGGCGCGCCGGGGGTTTCATCCATGCCTTCCCAGCGCGGGCCGGGCACATGGATGTCGAACAGGTCGAGCACACGGCAGACCGTATGATCGATCATTTCGTCCAGGGTCTGCGGCCGCATGTAGAACGCAGGCAGCGGTGGAAACACCACGCCGCCCATCTCGGTCACCGCAGTCATGTTGCGCAGGTGCGCCAGATTCAGCGGCGTTTCCCGGATCATCAGCACCAGGCGCCGCCGTTCCTTGAGGGTCACGTCGGCCGCCCGGGTCAGCAGATTGTCGGACAGGCCATGGGCCACCGCCGCCAGGGTGCGCATGGAACAGGGCACGATCACCATGCCCGTGGTTGCGAACCCGCCGCTGGCGAGCGTCGCGCCCACGTCGCGGTGGCTATAGACGCGATCGGCCAAGGCATGGACGGCCTGGCGCGACATGCCCAGCTCGTGGCGGATGTTGAGCACCCCGGCCGGCGACACCACCAAGTGAGTCTCGATCGTGCCGAGCTCGCGCGCGAGCTGCAGCAGGCGGATCGCGTATTGCGCGCCCGTGGCCCCGCTGATGCCGACGACCAGGCGACGCCGGTCGGTCACTCGATGGCCCCGGATTCCTTCAGGAGCTCGGCGAGTTCGCCCTTTTCATACATCTCGGACATGATGTCCGTGCCGCCGATGAATTCGCCCTTGACGTAGAGCTGGGGAATCGTCGGCCAATTGGCGTAATCCTTGATGCCCTGGCGCACCTCGGCGTCCTCGAGCACGTTGACCGTCACGAGCTTGGTGACGCCCACCGCCTTGAGGACCTGGATCGCGCGGGCCGAAAAACCGCATTGCGGGAACTGCGCCGTGCCTTTCATGAACAGGACGACCGGATTGTCCGTGACCGTCTCGCGGATGAATGACTGGACTTCGGATTGGACTTCTTCGCTCATGGTGTTCCACCAGAAAATGTAACGTTTAAAACGACAGGCGACCCCGGGTCACCCGCTCGATGCCTGCCAGGTCCCGCAGGCTGGCAATATCGGCAAACCCTCGACGCCGCAACAGCCGGCGCACCGCGCCGGCCTGGTCCCATCCGTGCTCGACACACACCGTGCCCGACGGCGCCAGATACCGCGGCGCCCCGTCGATGATCGCACGCAATGCCGACAGGCCGTCGGCCCCGTCCGTGAGCGCCGTCGGCGGCTCGAAGCGCAGGTCGCCCTGCCCCAGGTGCGGGTCCCGCGCGTGGATGTACGGCGGATTGGACACGATGAGGTCGTATTGCGGCGACCCCAATCGGCTATCGTACCAATTCCCGTGGAAAAACTGTAGCGATGCCCCCAAAGCCCGCGCATTCTCCGCCGCGATCGCCAGCGCCGCCGGGCTGACATCGGTGGCGTCCACCCGCGCGTCGGGGCGCGCCAGGGCGACCGAGACCGCCACGGCCCCGCTGCCCGTCCCCAGGTCCAGCACGCGCGGGGCGGCACACCCGGCCACGGCCTCGAGGGCCGCCTCGACCAGTTGCTCGGTCTCGGGTCGGGGAATCAGCACATCGGGGGTCACCCGGAATTCGCGGCCCAGGAACTCGCGCCGCCCAAGGATATAGGCCATGGGCTCGCCCGCGGCGCGGCGCGCCTCGAGGGCCTCGTAGGCCGCCAAGTGCGCCGGATCCAGAGGATCCGTGTCGTGGGCGATCAGCCAGCTGCGCGGCACCCCCAGCACCTGTTGCCACAGCATATGCGCCTCGAGCCGCGGCAGCGGACTGGCCGCGACCCGGTCGCGCAGGGTATGGGTCGCCGCCATCGCGCGATCACTCGTCCAGGGCCAGGGCGGCGAGCTGCTCGGCCTGATGTTCGGCCAGCAAGGCGCCGATGAGTTCCTCGAGGTCGCCTTCCATGATCTGGCCGAGCTTGTACAAGGTGAGGTTGATGCGATGGTCCGTCACCCGTCCCTGGGGAAAGTTGTAGGTGCGGATGCGCTCGGAACGGTCGCCCGAGCCCACGAGGCTCTTGCGCTGCGCCGCCTCGCGCGCGTGCGCCTCCTGCTGCTGCCGGTCCTTCAGGCGTGCAGCCAGCACCTGCATGGCCTTGTCCCTGTTCCGGTGCTGCGAGCGGTCGTCCTGGCACTCCACCACCAATCCCGTGGGCAAATGGGTGATGCGCACCGCCGAATCCGTCTTGTTGATGTGCTGGCCCCCGGCACCGCTGGCGCGAAAAGTGTCGATGCGCAAGTCGTTGGGATTGATCTGGATGTCGGCCAGCGTGTCGGCCTCGGGCATGACCGCCACGGTGCAGGCCGAGGTGTGCACGCGGCCCTGCGCCTCGGTCTCGGGCACACGCTGCACCCGGTGGGCGCCCGATTCGAATTTCAGTCGGCCATAGACGCCGTCGCCCTCGACGTGGACGATGACCTCTTTGTAGCCGCCCAGCTCGGCACCGCTCTCGGACATGAATTCCACCCGCCAGCCTTGGCTTTCGGCGTAGCGCATGTACATCCGCAGCAGGTCGCCCGCGAACAGTGCGCTCTCGTCGCCGCCGGTGCCGGCGCGGATTTCCAGGAACACGCTGCGGTCGTCATCCGGATCGCGCGGCAGCAGCAGGACCTGCAACTCGCCTTCCAGCGCCTCGAGGCGGCCCTCGGCGGCCTCCAGTTCCTCGGCGGCCATGTCCCTCATCTCGGGATCGGACATGAGCTCGCGAGCGCCCTCGCGATCGGTTTCGGCCCGTTGCCATGCCGTGAAGGCGGCGACGACGGGGTCGAGCTCGGCGCGCTCGCGCGTGAGCTTGCGGAAGCGGTCCATGTCGGCAGCGCTGTCGGGCTCGGCCAGCAGCGCATCGATCTCAATGAGGCGGTGGGCCAATTGTTCCAGCCGGCTGCGCATCGAGGGTTTCATCGTGGGGTCATCCAGTACAACGGGTTCGGGAGCCGGGCGGCAAAAGCATGCCCTCCCCGGCGGGGGGACGCGGAAGATGGGGAGCGTCGCTACCGGCGGCGGGCGCCGGCCTCGGGCGTCAGGCGCGGCAGCAGCGCCAGCAATTGCTGGCGCTCGGCGCCTTCGCTGCGATTGAGGGCCGCCAGCGGCCCGTGCATGAATTTCTGGGTAAGGCCGTGGGCGAGCTGGTCCAGCACCGCCTGCGGATCCTCGCCGCGCGCCAGCAGGCGCCGCGCACGGTCCAGTTCAGCATGGCGCAGCGCGTCGACGTTGCGCTGGAAATCGATGATCGCCGGGACGATCTCGCGCTGGCTCAGCCAGTGCATGAAATTCTGGACGCGGGTCTCGATGATGGCCTCGGCCTGCACCACCGCCGCGCGACGCGCATCCGCGCCGCTTTGGACCATGCGGCCCAGGTCGTCGACGGTATACAGATAGACGTCGGCCAGGCGACCGGCCTCGGCCTCGATGTCGCGCGGCACCGCCAGGTCGACCATCACCATGGGGCGATGGCGCCGCGCACGCGCAGCCCGTTCCACCATCCCCAGACCGAGGATGGGCAAGGAACTGGCCGTACAGGACACCACCACATCGTATTCCGCCAGATGGTTCGGCAGTTCGGATAGCTTCAGCGTACGGGCGTCGAAACGGCCCGCGAGAACCTCGGCGCGCTCGACCGTGCGATTGGCCACCGCCATCCGGCGCGGGCGCGCCGCGCCGAAGTGCGTGGCACAGAGCTCGATCATTTCGCCCGCGCCGATGAACAGCACGTTGGCCTGCGACAAATCGCCCAGGACGCGTTCGGCCAGGCGCACGGCGGCGGCGGCCATGGACACGGAATGGGCGCCGATGGCCGTTTGCGAGCGGACCTCCTTGGCGACCGAGAACGTGCGCTGGAACAACTGGTGCAACAGGGTGCCCAGCGTGCCGGCCTCCTCGGCGGCGCGCACGGCGGATTTCATCTGGCCGAGGATCTGGGGCTCGCCCAGCACCATCGAATCCAGGCCGCTGGCGACCCGGAAGGTATGGCGCACGGCATCGTTGCGCTGGTAGCGGTAGACGTGGGGAATCAGGATGCCCGCCTCGAGGCGGTTGAACTCGGCCAGCCAGCCGGGCAGGCGCTCGGCGACGCCGGGGTCGGCGGCACAGTAGACCTCGGTGCGATTACAGGTCGACAGGATGGCCGCCTCGCGCACGGCGCTGCCGAAGGCCGAGCGCAGCCCCGCCAGCGCGGGCTTGAGCACGTCGAGCGGAAACGACACGCGTTCCCGCACCGACACCGGCGCGGAAACATGGTTCAGCCCGAAAGTGAGAACGTCGACCGACATGCCCGGAAACATTTACGCAAGAATGACAACCGGCATTATAAACGCCCGGGAGCCCGCCAGGGGATTTCCCGAGGGTGGACGCCTGCAGAACGTCGTTTTTTCGTGTATTATTCTGCGTCTTGGCCCGGTAGCTCAGTCGGTAGAGCAGAGGATTGAAAATCCTTGTGTCGGTGGTTCGATTCCGCCCCGGGCCACCACCCCTTCTTCCCTCCCAGTCTCACCAAGCCCCATTTTCACCGCGGAAATAAGGGCTTGCGTCGAAAACCCATCCCAAGCCGCCTCATCGGATTCCACTGAATCCCGGGCTTTTTGTTCCCTGTTGTGTTGGGCGCTTCCCCCATATTCGGCGCTTGGTGATCGTGGCCGACCGGGGGCTGCTCTCGCTCGATAACATGCAGGCCATCCAGGCCTTGCAATTGCCCGATGGCAGCGCACTGGAATTCATTCTGGCGGTGCCGGGCCGCCGCTACGGGGAATTCCACGTCATCTTGCAGGACTTCCACAAGACCATTACAGACGAAGAAAATGAAACCGTCTGCGAAACGCGCTGGCGGGGGGGTGCGTCTGGTGGTGGCTCATCATCCGCTCCGCGCCGCCGAACAGAATGCTTGGCGCAGGGACAAGATTGCCGAACTGGAATCCAACGCTTGATGCAACGTATTCGATCGAGTACAATTAGTCGTGTACACGATAAAGCCGTTGCCCGAATTCGACGCGTGGTTCGACAGCCTGAAAGACCCGTCGACCCGCGCCCGCCTCATTCGCAGACTTGAGAAAGCTGAACGGGGCCTCTTGGGCGATGTAGAACCCGTCGGGGAGGGTGTCAGTGAGATGCGCGAGTTCTTCGGCCCTGGCTGGCGCATGTACTACATTGAGCAGGGTGATGTGCTGATCGTCATGCTCGGAGGTGGCAGCAAGGCACACAAAGCCGCGACATCAAGCGGGCCAAAGAGTTGGCCCGGACCCTGAGATACGATGAGGAAAACCGATCATGAGCAAGAAGACAATCAAGGTCTCTGACCTCCCCACCTTCGATCCTGCGCGCTACCTGCGCGACGATGAAGACATTGCCGCCTACTTGACCCAGATCATCGAGGAAGGCGACTCCGGCGAACTCGCCCATGCGCTGGGTGTGGCCGCCCGCGCGCGAGGCATGACGCAAATTGCGGAGGCTGCTGGTATTGGCCGCGAATCTCTTTACAAGGCCCTACGAGCCGACGCCAGTCCACGCTTCGAGACGATCGCCAAAGTATGCAAGGCGCTGGGCGTGCGTCTCGTCGTTCAGGCCGAACATCCAGCCTGAACCAGCGCGCCACCGCTTGCTTGCCGCCACCTTGTTCCCTAAACTGATCCCTCACCACTCATCGCTTTCTAAAAGGTTCAATGTCCATGCTGGTTTACGTCCCTTTTGGGATCGTGCCCCGGCATCCCCTATTCCCATCCCGTCCCACCAAGCCCCGTTTTCCCCAAAAAACAAAGGCTTGCGTCGAAAACCCATCCCAAGCCGCCTCATCGGATTCCATCGAACCACGGATTCTTAGCGACTCCACCTGGCCGTTGGCAAGATAACGTGCGTTGGCTTGATCAGTCCCAACAATCAGACAAGCAAATGTCAAGAACTATCATCCCGACGACAAAATACTTTGCATTATATATAATTTGTGTTGAAATCATTTGACTCATAACAGGATACGGCAGCGCTTCTGCATTTCCGGCGAACACTCAGAAGGGAGCGGCATGATGATGCAAGGCGATACTCGATTAGCCTATGTCGTCATGGCGCGCCTGATGGTGAAGGTGGCCGGCGATCCGGTCGGCAAAAGCAGCCTGCCCTCCATCTTGAAATGCGGCATCATCGCGATGGGCTTGCGCTTTCGGGCTTGGCCAGCCAGATAGGTCAACCTGGCATTCGGACTGATTCTTGGCTCAACGGGCGCAAGGATAGGCCCATTGACCGCCCTGACACGCAACCGGCGGCAGACAGGTGGCACAAGCAATGCGCACTGTACGCCGCACGAGCTGAACGAGCTGAACCAGCCCCCATCCGGCTTGATTACAAGGAATATGGATGACAGAAGAACACACAGAAAAGAAAGACCCTATGGTTCCCGACGGAGAAGTCAATCCCATAGATACCGACTATCAAGTCGGGCAAGATAATATTATCGTCAACGTCGGGCCATTCGGCCTCGACATCCATAATCCCGTATTCGGCATCGCGGGCGGACTGGTGATTTTGTTTGTGGCATTGACGCTCGGCTTTCACGACCAAGTCGAGTCGCTATTTGGTGGTATGAAGGACTGGCTGACGTCTCATTTGGACGGCTTCTTCCTCGTGGCCGGCAACATCTTTGTGCTGGTATGCCTGATCGTCGCCATCTCTCCATTAGGCAGAGTACGATTGGGGGGCACTGAAGCCAAACCCGACTATACCTACCTCGGCTGGTTCTCGATGCTGTTCGCCGCCGGCATGGGTATTGGCCTGATGTTCTTCGGCGTTTCCGAACCGTTGACACATTTCGGCACCTCGTTCGGGGGCATCGAAATGACGGACGGCGTACGCACCGACTGGGCGCCACTGGGCGGCGCCGCTGGCGATTCGCACGCTGCCACGCGTCTGGGCATGGCGGCAACGATTTACCACTGGGCGTTGCACCCGTGGGCGATCTACGCCGTGCTGGCGCTCGGGTTAGCGCTATTTTCATTCAACAAGGGATTGCCCTTGACGATCCGGTCGGTGTTCTACCCACTGCTCGGCGAACGCGTGTGGGGCTGGCCAGGGCATGTCATCGATATTCTTGCCGTACTGGCAACGCTATTTGGTTTGGCCACCTCGCTGGGTTTTGGTGCATCGCAGGCCAGTTCGGGCCTGCATTTCCTGTTTGGGCTGCCACAAGGCATCATCACCCAGATCGTACTAGTTGCCGGCATCACGGCCATCGCGCTGTTCTCCGTTGTCGCTGGACTGGATGCGGGCGTCAAACGCCTATCCGAGATCAATATGGCACTGGCGCTGCTGCTGCTGTTATTTGTCATCGCTGTCGGACCAACACTGGACATCGTTGAAGGCTTTTTCTCGAACCTCGGCGCATACCTGGAATATCTGCCGGCCCTCTCCAACCCAGTGGGACGGGAAGACACCAATTTTCTGCAGGGCTGGACGGCCTTTTACTGGGCATGGTGGATTTCCTGGTCGCCCTTTGTAGGCATGTTCATCGCGCGCGTCTCACGGGGCCGCACTGTCCGTGAATTCATCATTTCGGTGCTTATCGTGCCTTCACTGGCATGCACGCTCTGGATGACCGTATTCGGCCAAACCGCTATCTCTCAAGTCGTGCGCAACGGCTACGAGGCCGCGCGTAATGCCGAATTGCCGCTGCAGCTGTTCATGATGCTCGATGCGCTACCGCTGAGGGAGATCACCTCCTTTATTGCCATTGTGCTCGTGATCGTGTTCTTCGTTACCTCCTCTGATTCCGGCTCATTGGTCATCGACGTAATTTCTGCCGGCGGCAAGGTCGATGCGCCCGTACCGCAGCGTGTGTTCTGGGCGGTGTTCGAGGGCCTGGTTGCCATCGCGCTGATTCTCAGCGGCGGGCTCGTGGCCTTGCAGGCCATGGCGGTATCGACCGGCCTGCCTTTTGCCATCGTATTGCTGGTGGCAACGCTGGCGATCATCAAAGGGCTGATATCGGAACCCAGGCGCTGATCACCCGCCAGTTCCCGTTGAAGAAACCGGAACTGGCAAGCACTCGGCTCCGTCACGCAATGAACGGCGCATCGAAACCATGCAGATCGAGCAACTTGAAATCATCGGCTTTCTCCGTGCCCATCCCCCGTTCGAGGCGCTGCCACAGGAAGCGCTCGAACGCCTAGCCACAACCATAGACGTATCCTATTACAAAGCGGGCCATCAGATCGTCGAGTTCGGACAAGCGGCTGAATACTGGTACGTGGTACGCAGCGGCGCGGTGGAAGTTTTTCGGCGCAACGGCACGCTATATAACCGCCTGACCTCAGGCGGTTACTTCGGCGAATTCGGCTTGTTGCGCCACGGCCGGGTTCGTTTTCCAGCGCGGGCACTGGACGATTCACTGATCTATCTAATCCCGCACGCGGTGTTCCTCGACCTGTTCGACAACTATGAGACCTTCGCTGATTACGTCGAAATCGAAGACCGTACCCGGCTGCGACAAGTCATGTCGCGCCGTGAAGATGCCAATGATCTGTTGTCAGCAACCGTAGACACCCTGATAACGCGTGAAGCCGTGACGTTGGGCGGTCGAGCAAGTGCCTATGAAGCCGCGCAATGCATGACACAAGAAGGCGTGTCCTCACTGTTGATCGTTGACGACAATCCAGACGTTCCCGACCTTCCGTTGCTGTCCGGTATCCTGACTGATCGGGACCTACGTACCCGGCTGCTGGCATCGGGCTTGGGCCACGAAACGCCAGTGGCGGATATTATGACGCCAGACGTGGTGACGGTCACGCACAACCAGCTCATATTCGAAGCCATGCTGGCCATGCTGCGTCACAATGTGCACCATCTGCCGGTGATGAAGCACCAGCGTCCACTGGGCATCGTCGCGCTGTCGGACATCATCCGCTACGAATCGCGTAACAGCCTGTTCGTGGTCGGGAGCATCTTCCGTGCACAGAACACGGCGGAACTGGCCGCGCTGGTTCCAGACATACGCGCCTGTTTCATCCGCATGGTCGGCGAAGAGGCCAGTGCGCACATGGTGGGCAGCGCAATGGCCGCAATCGGACGCGGCGTCAAACAGCGCTTGCTGGAACTCGCCGAAGCTGAGCTTGGCCCTGCGCCCGTGCCTTATTGCTTTCTAGCGCTGGGCTCAATGGCTCGCCAGGAACAACTGATCGTCACCGATCAGGACAATGCGCTGATCGTCGACGATCGTTTTGATGCCGCCCGGCACGACGCGTGGTTCGAGGCGCTCAGCACCTTCGTCTGCGACGGGCTAGCGCGCTGCGGCTATTCATACTGCACCGGCGGCGTAATGGCGAGCAACGAAAAATGGCGCCTGCCGTTGGGCGCATGGGAGCGTCTCTTTACAGACTGGATAGAACGCCCCACCCCCGCATCGCTGCTTCACGCCGGCATTTTCTTCGACCTCGATGGCGTGTGGGGTCGTACCGAATGGGCAGCGCATCTGCGCAAAATAATTTCACGCAAGGCCCAGGGGAATCCTCGGTTCCTCGCCTGCATGGCACGCAACGCGTTGCTGCGCACACCGCCATTGGGCTTTTTTAAGGACTTTGTAGTCGAATCCGATGGGCGCCACACCCACGCCATCAATATCAAGCGTCGCGGCACTGGGCCGCTGGTCGACCTGATCCGCGTACACGCATTGGCAATCGGCTCGCAAGCACTCAATTCGTTTGATCGCCTGCGAGAGATCATTGATGCCGCCGTTCTGCCTCTGGGACGAGGACAGGATCTATACGATGCGCTGGAGTTCATCTCAACGGTGCGTGCCCGCCACCAAGCTGACGAGCTGGCCTCCGGCAACGAACCGGACAACAGCATTGACCCTGAAAAGCTGTCGGACTTCGAGCGCAAGAGTCTACGAGACGCTTTCCTGATCTTGGGCAACGCACAAAAATACCTTAAGTACCGTTATCAGCCCGGACGGGCCAACTGAATATGGCGACGTATGCTGCACCTCGGTGATTTGCAAACCGCCGAGAAAGGCCGCCGCGCGACGACCGTGCGTGACTGGCCGCAACGCTTTTCAATGCTGGCGGAAACGGCACATGATCCCCGCCTCAAAGCTTTTTACGCGCAGAGAGTGCCGGCCGGCGACAGCCCATTGCAGGCCGTTCCCATGGTGGCGCTCGACGTAGAAACCACCGGCCTGGATATATTACGAGATGAAATCGTCAGCATCGGCGCAGTACCGATGACGTTGGCGCGCATTCAAGCAAGCGCGGCTCGCTACTGGGTGGTGCGCCCCAAGGCTGAGTTGACGCCGGAATCAATAACGATCCACGCCATCACTCACTCACAGATCGAAGCCGCCCTGGATCTGGAGGCGGTCCTTGGCGAGTTGCTGCAAATGCTGGCGGGCCGCATCATTGTCGTACATTGCCGTGGCATAGAACGCGGCTTTCTGAATGCGGCGCTCAAGGCACGCATCGGCGAAGGCATCGAATTTCCAGTCATCGACACCATGGAACTTGAAGCGCGACTGCGCCGCAAGCCACCGAGCCTGCTGGACAGGTTGATAGGCCGCTCTGCACGTCAGGCGTCAGTCCGGCTGGCCTCCTGCCGAGCACGCTACCGACTGCCGCGCTACCGCGCCCACCATTCGCTGACTGATGCACTGGCCACCGCTGAACTGTTGCAGGCCCAAGTAGCGCACAAATTTTCACCACAAACTCCACTGCATGAACTGTGGAAGTGAAAGACGCCGGCCCGTACTCATTCCTGTTGACCATGGATCGGTCGGAATAGGGATGGGAGAAGCCAGACAGAACGCTAGCGTGCAAGCCATAGGACGGACACGCGGGTGAAATTGTTGCGCGCATTAACCACGCCAGAACCTCGGCACGAATAAAATCAGCACCGTGAACAATTCGAGACGCCCGAGCAGCATGCCGATACACATGACCCATTTGGCTCCATCGGGAAGACTGGAGAAGTTGCCGGCCGGGCCGATGATCTCGCCCAGCCCCGGCCCCACATTGGCCAAGGCCGTTGCCGCACCCGAGGCGCTGGTCAAAAAGTCGAGCCCGAAGGCCATGAGGGCGATGGTGACGGCAGAATAAAACAGCACGAACACAGTCAAAAAGGCGACAACGGAACCGACCACGTCATCGTCCAGCACCCGCCCTCCGTAGGTGCGGGGAAACACGCCGTTGGGATAGAGCAGGCGCATGAAGTGGGCTTTGAGCATGACCGCCATGACTTCTAGCCGGAATATTTTGACGCCACCCGATGTCGATCCTGTGCAACCTCCCACAAACAGCAGCCCAAAGAAAACGCCTACCGCCGCATTGCCCCATGAAGCGTAGTCAGCGCTCGCAAAGCCAGTCGTGGTGACCACGGACACCACGTTGAAGGTGGCGTGCCGGAAAGCGGCCTCCACGCCGTATTGTCCTGAAAACACCAGCCACAGTCCCAGGATCGACGCTGCTACGGCAATGAAAGCCAGCATCGTCTTGACTTGCCTGTCCCAAAGGGCTTTGGTTTCGCCAGCGAAAAAGCGAACGTAGAGCACAAACGGAATACTGCCTGACAGCATGAAGGCCGCGGCCCACCACTGTATGCCGTTTGCTTCCCATGTTCCGAATGAGCCATCGGACGTGGAGTAGCCGCCGGTCGCTATCGAGGTCAAGGCGTGGGCAATGGCCTCGAAAGGGGGCATGCCCGCGAGCCAGTAGACGAGCGCCGCCAGGACGGTCAGCCCCAAATACACAAGCCCGATGGTGGTCGCTATCTGGCGCACGCGAGGCATGGCCTTTTCGGACCGGTCCGATGATTCGGTGCGAAAGAGCTGCATCCCTCCAATACCCAGGGCGGGAAGAATCGCAATGGCGGTCGCAATAATGCCAATACCGCCCATCCACTGCAGCACGGCCCGCCAGATCAACAAGCCCCGGGGCGCGTGATCCAGGCCGGAGATGACGGTCGCACCCGTAGTGGTGATGCCCGACACCGCTTCAAAAAACGCATTGGACACATTGCCACTGACGCTGCCGTAATCCGAGAAGAAAAAAGGCAATCCGCTGACCACTGCCACACTGAACCAACTCAAAGGCGTCAGCGTGAACGCCTGGCGAAGGGTAAGCCCGGCCTTCAAAGCCTGCCGACTGTTATAGGTCAAGGGCGCAGCGACCAATGCGGTCAATATTGACGATGCCGCAAATGCCTGCCAATCATCACTTCCGTAGTAGACATCAACGGCCATGGGGAACAGCATCATCGCTGCAGTCGCCAACAATACCAGGCCCACCAGAAAAAGGATCGCCTTGATGCCGGGCGCCGATTTGGAGCGAAACGCCAGGTTGCGATACAGGATCGGATCAACCAAGGCGGTCTCTCCGCGTACCCAACAAGGCTTCGGCCAAACGAAGATAGCTGTAGGTGACCAGCACCACGATATGGTCTCCGACAAGCAATTGCGTGTCTGCCGTCGGAATGATGACCTGCCTGTCCCGCACCACCGCTCCAATTCTCATTCCGGGCGGCAGCCCCAACTTCCCGAGAGGCCGGCGCAACAGTCTCGACTCTTCGGTCAGCTGGGCCTCAACGACTTCGCCAAAGTCTTCGCGCAGCGTGTGAAGCGCGGCAATGGATCCACGGCGCACGTGCCGCAACACCGTTGAAATGGTGACCGCGCTGGGGCTGACGACGGCATCGATGCCCAAGGCCGGCGTCAGCGCCTCATAATTGCGCTTGTTGACGAGCGTGATTGCGCGCTTGCATCCGACTTGCTTGGCCAGCACCGATGCAAAGATATTCGTTTCATCGTCGTTGGTCACCGCCACAATGGTTTCCGCAAGGCTCGTCTGCGCCTCCTCCAGCATCTCCTGATCGAGCGCATCGCCGTGCAGCACAATGACCCCACCGCCCAACTCGTCGGAGACATACTTGGCTCGCTCGAGATTGTGCTCGATGATCTTGATATTGACGCTGGGCGTCGTGCGCCGTATTTTCTGGACCAAGTGCAAGCCAACATTGCCCCCACCCACGACGACCAGATTCCGGGCTTCCCGATCCCGGTGGCCGAACGCCTCCATGGTGTCCTTGGCTTTGTCGGCCCTCACAACAACGTAGACGTCGTCCCCCACTTCGATGCGGTCATGCTTGTCCGGCACGAAGCTGCGCCCTTTCCTTATGCAGGCCACCACGGACATGCCTTCAAAGTCAGGCTGGTCGGCGATATCGCAAATGCGTTCGCCAACGACTGGGCTATTGGCCGATTCGACGTGTATGCCCAGCAGTTCTACCAGCCCGGCCGCCATGGGTACCATGTCGAAGGCGCCGGGAGTGCGCAAGCGCCAGGCAATCCCCTCGGCAATCTCTATTTCGGGCGAGATGATGACGTCGACCGGCAGGTGCTCGGCCGAGTAAAGCCCGGAGCTGTCCTGTGCAAGATAGCCGGCGTGACGCAGTCGGGCGATGCGCCTTTTGATGCCGAACAAGGAATACGCCATCTGGCAGGCCACCATATTCACTTCGTCGGAACCAGTGACCGCAATGATGATGTCGGCATCCCGCGCGTCCGCTTTTCTCAGGGTGGCGGGGTACGAAGCATGGCCTACCACCCCCCGCACGTCATAGCTTTCGTCCACGCGGCGAACAAGCTGGGGATCGATGTCGATGACCGTTACGCTGACGCCCTCGGAGGCCAAATGCCTGGCAATGGTGGTTCCGACCTGGCCGGCGCCGCAAACAATCACTCTCATCGAAGATACTCATGTCAGTCAAACAGCACACTAACAACTGCCGCAATGTGAAACAAGATGGCGACGCAGCGTGCGCAGACACATGAATGCAGTCCTGCCAGCTATCTTCTGGCCGCCTCGACTCGAAATAGTAAAATCGACCCACTCGGACTTCACCGAGGCCATCGCCGGAGGCCGCCCCATGTTTATCGCCAGATTACTCGTTGAACGGGGATCGATACATGACAAATCCCAAAATTGGGGCAACTATGCATTCGTGTCCCTGCCTTCCCCCGGTGACAGAATAGCCGCACATTATAACGACAACATGCACCACATGACGGTCATCTGCGTACATCACAGACCGGCGCGCATCAGTGCTGACGGCAGCCAGATCGATGAGCCGACTGCCGAAGTAGTCGCCAAATGGACCAGTTCGGATTGAGGCCACACCGTCACTTCGTCCGGGCGTGACTGTGTCCGGTGTTTCAGGGGGCTGGCTCACCAAGCCAGAAGCACCCTCCCAACTCAAGAGGGTGTGCCACGTGCGTCATTCGGCGGGGGTTGATCGACGCAGGTCATCGGTGACGAACCGCAACCGGCCCGTACGCTTGCGCCAGCCCCAGGCGACCAGTATGGTGCCCAACAACCCAATGGATACGATCGCATTCGGCCCCATCAGGCCAATGGCGGCCAGAAAGAACACGATACGCACATACCAAGACAGCCTGGCCTCCATCGCAACGGGTGGAGTCAAGGCCGACAACATGACCGAAATATAGGCTCTCCGGACTCTTCAAGAATACTCCCGGCGAGCGTTGCGATACGGCTTGCCGCTGCGGCCAGCCCCGGCATGGAACTTGCTACAGGCCCTGCAGCCCCTGCCGGGGCCCTGTTCCATTCTTGACGGAGGCCACAATGACCCAAACCAGAACCATCCAGGCGCTGTCCCTCATTTCGGCAGCGCTGCTCCTGACGGCGTGCGGCGCCCCGCGCTACAACCAGCCCGTCACCGACAACGGACAGAACGAGTTGACCACGACGCAGCCGACCCATTATCGCGGCACCGAAAGCGGGATTGCGGTCGTCAACACTGAGGACGAGATGATCAACGCCAATGTCCTCAGCGCCGTTTCCATGGTTCCAGGGCTGCGTCAGTCCAACATCCAGGTGGGTACCCTGCACGGTGTCGTGTCGCTGAGCGGCACGGTGGACAGTCGCGCCACGGCTCAAAGCGTCGTGCAGGCCGCGCGGCAGGTGCAGGGCGTACGCAGCGTCACCTATGACCTGCGCATCCTTTGAGAAACCTCTACGATCCGCGATGATGCACGAGCTGGGCAAAACGCGCCATGTCGATATTGCCGCCACTGAGCAGGACACCGACGCGTTTGCCTTGCAAGGCGTGCGTCATCTGCCGGGCCGCGGCGAATCCCAGACAGCCCGTGGGCTCGACGATCAGTTTCATGCGGGTGGCCATGAACATCATGCATTCGACGAGCTCGGCATCCGAGGCGGTCAGGATGTCGTCGACGTCGCGCCGGATGATGGGGAAGGTCACCTCGCCCAGATGCTGCGTCTGCGCGCCATCGGCAATGGTCTTGGGCGTGTCGATGTGCACGATGCGGCCGCTGCGCAACGAGCGCTGGCCGTCATTGCCGGCCTCGGGCTCGGCGCCGTATAGCCGGCAGTTTGGCGACATCGCCCGCGTGGCCAGCGCGCAGCCGGACAGCAGGCCCCCGCCGCCCAGCGGCACGAACAAGGCATCCAGCGGGCCGACCTCCTCGAACAACTCCTTGGCCGCCGTCCCCTGGCCACACAGCACGTCCGGGTGGTCATACGGTGGAATCAGCGTCAGGCCATGCCGCTGCGCCAAGTCGCGGCCGATCTGCTCGCGGTCTTCTGTGTAGCGATCATACGTGACCACCTTGCCGCCGTATCCCTGGGTGGCGGCCACCTTGCCGGCCGGCGCATCCTGCGGCATGACGATGGTGGCGGGGATGCCCAGGATCTGCGCCGCCAGCGCGACGGCCTGCGCGTGGTTGCCGGAGGAATACGCCACGACACCCGCCTTGCGCTGCTCCGGGCCCAGCCTCGAGAGCGCGTTATAGCCGCCCCGGAACTTGAAGGCCCCCATGCGCTGGAGGTTCTCGCATTTGAAGAACACCTGGCCGCCGAATGCCTCGTCGACGGTGCGCGAAGTCATCACGGGTGTTTTATGGACGTGGCCCTTGATGCGCTCCGATGCCGAGGCCACATCGTCGAAGGTGGGTAGCTTGATCATGGGGGAGCCCCTTCACCGGCAGCACATCGCCGGCGAATCGTCTGGATACGCTGACATGTCGGCGGAGGCCCCTGCGCCTCAGTGATAAGCCAGCCGGCCGTCCTTGTCCCGGTCCTGCCGATCGAAATCGCGCATGACACGGTCCATGAATTCAGCCTCGCTGATGTCGCTGCTGCCATCGGCGTCCACGGCGGCGAACTGTTCGGGTGTCAGCACGCGGGCCGCCTCCTGCTTGGTGATGCGCCCATTGCCATCCGCGTCGAGCCGGCCGAACGCGCCTTCCATGTACTGCTGATATTCGGCGCGAGAGACTTGGCCGTCCTTGTCGACATCCAGCTGGTCGAAATGCTCTTGTGTCAATTCCACCGCGGTCGTGCCTCCTTGCGCCACGGCGGCCAGCGGCGTGCCCAGGGCCAAGGCCAGGACGATGGCAAGCGATGAGTTCTTCATGTCATGTGCTCCTCAGTCGCAACCCAGCCGGTTGCCGGCGTAGCCGCCGGCGCCGATGCCGACCGCGGTGGCCACCGTGCGGCCCGACCCGCCGCCGATGGTGCTGCCCAGCAGGCCGCCGACAACCGCGCCGCCGACGGTGCCGGCAATGCAGTTGAACTCGGAATTACGGGACTGGCCATGCGCGCCCGAGGGGGATTGGCAGGCCCCCAAGGCCCCCAGGCCGATCAAGGCGATGGCGAGTGTCATGTGTCTTTGTCTCATGGTTTCCTCCGGCCCTGCGTGGGCGTTCAATCGAGTTTCGTGATCTTGCTGCCTTGGACGCCGATGCCCGCCATCAGGCCTTTCTGCCCGAAGACGTACGCATAGATGTCGTGATCGGCCGTCGTGGAAGACAGTTTGCGGGCCGCGCCCTCGTCGATCAGGACGACGCTGGGCCCGACGCCGATTTCCCAGCCGTTGCGGTCATCCAGCGCCCGCGTGGCGCTTTCGCGCATGAAGAACAAGGCGTATCCGTAGGCTTGCGCCCCGGCCTGCAAGCCATAGGACAGGCCCGTGGAGGCATAATGCCCGTCGGGCTTGTCGTCACGGAACAACACGCCCTTGCCGCGCTCGGCGCCGACCACCAGGCCTGCCTTGAGAATGCGCGGAAACACCAGCACGGCCGAGGACTGTTCCGCCAGGAACCGGGTCTCGGGCTGTTTCTCGTAGAGCTGCTCCAAGGCCGCGCGCGCGTCTTGCTCGAGTTCGGCACCAGAGGCTGCGGCCGCGGTGTGGCTCCAGCCCAGCAAGGCCGCACACAATGCGATGCCCAGCCAAGCCGGCCAGCCGGCAGGATGCCGCAGACTCTCGAATGCTCTCCCCATCATTGCCTTCCCCTTCCTGTATTGTGCCGCCGCTTGGCCGCCATCCGCTGATCCCACACGGCCCGGATTGCCAGAACCATAGCAGAATCCACTGTCGGAAGGCTAGAATGCGCTGTCCTTCGCCTTCAGCGGGGGCGGCACGCGGACGGCGTGACGATCGAACGCTATGAAAAGAACGGCGCCGCCGCAACCCTCACGCGGCCGTGGCCCTAAGATCGCAGCCCGGCGTCACGACAGGATGCCGGGCAGCCACAGCGTCAAGGACGGAAAGAACACCAGCAGGGCCACCATGGTCAGCATGGTGACGACGAAGGGCAGCGCGCCGTACATCACGTCCTTGAGCTTGCCGGACTCGCGCGTGCCCTGGACGACGAACAGATTGATCCCGACCGGCGGGGTCAGCATGGCGGTCTCCATCAGCACCATCATCAGGACCCCGAACATCAACGGATCGATGCCCGCCGCCTTGATCGCCGGGATGATCAGCGGCACGGTGGCGATCAGCATGGACAGCGGCTCCATGAACATCCCCAGCACCAGGTAGAACACGACCGCGGTCAGCAGGACGGCCGTCGGCGACAGGCTGGCATCGCTGAACAGATGCGTGACCAGTGATGACAGGCCGATGGCCGTCAGCACGAAATTGAGCAGGAACGCGCCGATCACGATCAGGAGAATCATGGCGGTGGTGGTCATGGTGGCCTCGGCGGCCCCCAGCAGCATCTTGATCGAGAAGCGCCGCCGTACGATGGCCAACAGCAAGGCCATCAGCACCCCCAGCGCCGCCGACTCGGACGGCGTGGCCCAGCCCACATAGATGGCGCCGATCACCAGGATGAAGATCGACAAAGGCGGCAGCAAATCGGGCAGCACCTCCCAGCGCCGGCGCCAGGACGTCGAAATGGCCTGGCCGCCCCACGCGGGGCGGGCGAGGCAGCACACCAGGATGATGGTCGAAAACAGCACCGCCAGCAGCACGCCGGGCAGCATGGCCGCCAGGTACAGCCGGGGAATCGAGGTCTCGGTGAGCACGCCGTAGATGATCAGGGGAATGGACGGCGGGATCAGAATGCCCAGCGAGCCGCCGGCTGCGATCGTGCCGAGGAACAGCGGCTCGTTGTAGCGGTAGCGCTTGATCATGGGATTGGCGATGGTGCCCAGCGTCGCGGCGCAGGCGACGCTCGAGCCGCTCATGGCGGCAAAGGCGGTGGAAAAGCCCACGTTGGCATGCATCAGCCCGCCCGGCATGCGGGCCAGCCACTGCGCGATGGCGTGGTACATCTTTTCGCTGATGCCGCTGCGCAGCAGCAGTTCGCCCAGCAGGATGTACAGGGGGATGGCGAACAGCGTGAAATGGCTGGAGGTCCCCCACGTCAGCTCGCCGAAGGCGATCCACAGCGGCATGGGCGAATACCATCCCGCCAGCAGCAGACCCAGCACGATCATGGCCGCGGCCACGGGAATGCCGACGGCCAGCAACAGCAGCAGCATGCCGACGGAAATACTAAGCATGGCCGTTCCCCTTCGCGGCGATGTCCTCGATCACCTGCTGTTGTTCGCGCAGATCGTCCTCGGCGGTGCGGGTGCCGATCAGCGCCACCACGCCCATGCGGTCGCCCCGGACCAGGCGGACGAGCGCCTTGACGAACAGGTACAGGCTGGTCAGGCACAGGAAGACCAGCCCCGCGGCCCAGAGTCCCTGGGGAATCGCCAGGGGCACCGCCAGCGGCGTGATCGAGTGCGCATCCCGCGACAGGGACTCGAGAAACGTCGACACCCCCACCCAGGCCAGCACGGCGGCGGCCAGCCCGAAGACGAGCATGGCGAACAGATCGAAGAACACCCAGGCCGCGCGCGGCACGACCGATTGCAGGATGTCGATGCGGATGTGGCCGCGGTGCAGCAGGGTGAGCGAGGCGGCCCAGGCCGTCGAGACGGCGAGCACGTAGCCCGACAATTCGCCCGCCCCGCCGGACAGGATGGAGTCGCCGAAGAGCTTGCGGCTGAGCACATCGATGCCGATGACGAATGCCATCAGCAAGACGGCCAGGCCGCCGGCGCGGGCGCTGTAGCGCGCGAGCTTAGAGAAAATATCCGACATGGACGTAACCTCGGGAGCCGAGCCGGCGGCTTTCACGCCACCGGCTTCTGGACGTTTAAAGCTTGGTCAGGTCGATCTGCATGCCGACGACCTTGCCGACCGTCTCGTTCCAGCGGCCGGCGCATTCCTTGCCGCAGCGCTGGGCCCACTGGGGCAGCACGACCTCCTGGGCGATCTTCTTGATCAGCGCCTTGTCGGCGTCGGTGGGCGGGACCAGGGTCATGGATTCCTTGCGCCCCAGGGTGCAGGGATCCTTGCCGGTATTGCAGTCGATGCCTTCCTGGTTGGCCTTTGCGCCGATGGCCCACAGCCGCTCGTCGAGCGACTCGAACTTCTTGGTCAGGTATTCGCGCACGGCCGGATCGAAGCTGTTCCAGGATTTGAGATTCACCGATTGGTAGTAGATGGACCAGTTGATCGGCACGGGCAGCAGGTACTTGGTCACCTCGCCCCAGCCGGCGGTATTGCCGGCCAGACTGCCGGTGATCGCGCAATCGAACACGCCGCGCTGCAAGGAGGGCACGACCTCGCCGAAGGGCGTCGTCACCGGCGAGCCGCCCAGCGCCACGACCATGTCGGACATGGTGCGGCTGTTGACGCGCACTTTCTTGCCCTTGATGTCCTTCAGGCCGGTGATCTCGGGCCGGCACCAGAAGATCAACCCCGGATTGGGCGCAAGGCCCAGCAGCTTGGTGTTGAATTTTTGCTCCATGATCCTGGAGATCTCGGGCGCCCAGGCTTCGCACGCCTTGTGGGCGGTCTCGAGGTCGGGCGAAATCCCGGTCAGGTCGCAACCTTCGAAGGCCGGTTCGTCACCCGCGACCTTGACGATGTCGGTGGAGGCGAAGTCGGCGACGCCGGACGCCGTCAGGCGCAGCAATTGCTGTTCCTGCAAGCCCATGACGTCATAGTTGGCGTACTCGACCGTGATCTTGTTCCCGGAATCGGCCGGGATTTCCTTCAGCCAGAAGGGCTTTTCGACCTGCTGCGTCTGGACCAGCGTGCTGTAGCCGCCGATGACGCGCAGCTTGGTCTCGGGCATGTCCTGCGCCACGCTGCCGGCCACGGGCGCAAGCGCGCCCAGGATCAAGGCCGCAGCCAGGGAGGGTGCGCACAAGGCGCGGTGGATCGTTGGGTGAGTGGTCATCATCAGTCTCCTTGGTCATGTGGATTGTTCTTATTGGGCGGGATGTGTCAAGAAAATCCTGCCGCGAACGCCTCGGCGCGCGGCCGTTCACCAGCCAGGGCGGCCTCGAGGATGGAGCGCACGCCCTGTGCATGCACCGGACGGGGATTCAGGCCGTTGTCGGTCTCGATCACCAGTTCGGTGCAACGCTCGATATCCCCGCCTGCCATGCCGTGGTCGGCCAGGCAAACGGGGGCGCCCACGGAACGGGCGAAATCATAGATGCCGCCGGCCGCCGTCTCGGCGCCGAGCGCCTGGGCGACTTTGGCCATCACCGCCGGGCGGGCGGGCTCGTTGAAGGCCGTCACGTACGGCAACGCGATCGAATGAGAGGACGCGTGAGGAATGCCGTAGCTCGCGCCCAGGACGTGCGCGACGCCGTGATGCAGGGCGAATCCGCCGGTCAGCGCGGCCCCGCCCAAATACGCGCCGTACAGCGCGCCGCGCCGGGCCTGCAGGTCCGTTGGATCGCGCATGACGCGCGGCACGCTGTCGCCCAGGACCCGGATGCCCTCGAGGGCGGCCATGGCGATGATGGGGCTGGCGGTCGGCACGTACAACGCCTCGACGCAGTGGGCCATGGCATTCATGGCGCTCTCGGCGCTCACTTGCGCCGGCAGGCTCAGGGTCAGTTCAGGATCGTAGACCACGGTGCGCGCCAGCATTCGCAGGCTGGTGTGCATCCGCTTGACGCCATCGATGGTGATGCCGCAAAACCCGGTCATCTCGGATCCCGAATATGTCGTGGGGATGTCGATGCAAGGGCAGCCAGTCTCCAGGGCGACCGCCTTGGCCAAGCCGACGGCGGCCCCGCCGCCCACGGCAACCAGGCAGTCGATGCCATGCGCGCCGGCATGCGCGCGCGCCGTCCTCGCCAGCTCGATGGGCACTTGCGACACCGCCTCTGGATAGACGCCGGCGCACAGGCTCCCCAGGCGTTCGGCGACCCGATGCGCCATCTCGTTGCGCCCGGGCGTGCAGACGACCAGGGCACGTCGTGCGCCCAGGCGCACGACCTCGTCGGCCACATCGGCGACCGCGCCCGCACCGAACACGATGCGCGGCGGCATCGCATTGTAGATATCGCCCGGCGTGGCAAAGTCCGCCCCGCCAAACATGCCCCACTCACTGCTGCCCATCGATGCTGCTCCCTCGAAGTTGATCTGTTGTCCTTGCGGCCCCCGATCGGGCGGCCTCGCGTGCCGAGCTACCAGTCGACGATGGTTCCGTCGTCGAGCACCGCGCCGGCCGCATGCATGACTTCCTGCTTGAACGGATGACGGGCGGCCTCGCGCTCGTTGATTTCCACGCCCAAGCCCGGGCTGTCGGGCACCTGCCACGCATTGCCCACCCGGCGCATCGGCGTGGCGACCACGTCGTCGTACCAGGGCACCGCGCCCGACATTTCCTCCTGGATGACGAAGTTCGGCGTGGACACATCGAAATGCAGGGCGGCCGCGCCGGCCACGGGTCCGTTCGGATTGTGGGGCGCCACCCCCATGAAGGCATGCTCGGCCGCGTGCGCGATGCGCTTGCCCTCGAGCAGGCCGCCGGTATGGTTCAGGTCCGGCTGGATGATGTTGACCGCCTGTGCGCGGAACAGCGGCTCGAACTCCTTGAACCCGACCAGGCGCTCCCCCGCGGCAATGGGGCAGGCCGCGCGCGCCGTGATGGCGCGCAGCGCCTCGGCATCGCCGGGCTGCACGGGCTCCTCGCAGAACATCGGCCGGTAGGGCGCAAGCTCGTCGATGAATTGCAGCGCCGCCGACAGCGACGCCGGCCGTCCGTGGAAATCGATCATGATTTCCACCTCGTCGCCCACCGCCTCGCGCAGCACCTGCATGCGCCGCCCCACATCGCGCCGCGCCGCCGTGCCGACCGAATAGTGGGAATAGGGAATGAAGACGACCTTGAGCGCGTCGTAGCCCTTGTCGATCACGGCCAGCGCGCGGTCGCGCAAGGCGCCTTCGTCGAAGGTCTCGTAGACGGATTTCATGTCGCCCATGCCCAGGTGCGTATAGACGCGCACGCTGTCGCGCACCTTGCCGCCCAGCAGACGCCATACCGGGACGCCCAGGCTTTTTCCGAAGATATCCCAGAGCGCATGCTCGATGCCGCTGATGGCCGTCGCGCCGATGATCCCGAGGCGATAGTAGCTGTGCTTGTTCAGGACGCGCAGGATCTGTTCAATGTCGCGCGGATCGCGGCCAAGCAGCAGCGGTGCCAGATCCTCGACCGTCGAGGCGACCGCGCGCGTCTTCCAGTTGAGGCTGGCTTCGCCCCAACCGTACAAGCCGTCCTGATCGGTCGTGACCTTGACGAATATCCAGTTGCGCATCTCGGCATTCACCACCGTGGTGGTCACGTCGACGATCTTGATCGGCACACCGCCTTTAGTGTCCAGCATTCCCGTTCCTTTCTGTCATGACCGTCCAGGCGCCGGCGCCCGGACAACGTTGAGCAAGGGTTCGCCGGCCATCAGGCGGCGGATGTTGCCCGCAATGAACCCGTACCGGCGAACCGCCAGATTGGCCGTCCAGGCGCACGAATGCGGCGTGCACACGACGTTCGGCAATTCGTGGAAGGGATGATCCGCGGGCGCGACCTCGTCGTCGGCCGACGCCGGATAGCGGTACCACACGTCCAGCACCGCAGCGCCGATGGTCCGGTCCTTCAGCGCCGCGAACAGGGCGCCCTCATCGACGATCTGGGCGCGCGATACATTGATCAGCACCGCCGAGGATTTCATGCGCGCGAGTTGCCGGGCGCCGATCATGCCGCGCGTCGTCTCAGTCAATGGACAGGCGATCACCACGAAATCGGATTGGCCCAGCAAGCGGTCCAGTTCGCCCGGCGGCGCGAAATCATCGATCAGTCCGGGCACGATGCCGCCGGCCGGATCGGTGGCGATCGTCCGCATGCCGAACGCCTTGGCGCGCTGGGCGATTGCCCGCGCGATGCGGCCCATGCCGACCAGGCCCAGGGTCTTGCCATGGATTTCGCCATGCTGGACCCGATGGCGGTATGCCTCGGACCAGCTTTGCGTTGCGAACCGACGGCGCATGTCGGCCAGCCGGATCTCGGATTCGAGCATGGCCAGCAGGACGTACTCCGCGATGGGGATCTCGTGCTCGAAGACGTTGCACACCATGGCTGAGGGCGGCAAGGCATCCAGCGCGATGCCATCCAGGCCGGCCCCCGGCACGTGCAGCAGGCGAAAGGCCGGCACCCTGCCCGAGGGCCTCGAAAACCGCAAGGTGATCAACACGTCCTCGGCGCCGATCGCCGCGTCGTACTCGTCGCTGTGCGAGGCCTCGCGAGGCAGGGCAATGAACTCGCACCCGGCGGGCAGTTCCGCCGCCAGCGTGTCCTTGTGATTCGCCGCCTCGCCGACCATGATGATCTTCATTGACTGTCTCCTTGGGCACATCCTACAAGTGGCCCACTGAGAAAGTCCAATTATGTTTTATGATCTAATAATAAACACTACTTATCATAAAACCACGCGGAGAACCTCATGGATCAACGCCGTCTGCAATGCTTCATCGTCCTGGCGGAGGAACTGAATTTCCGGCGTGCGGCCGATCGCTGCCACATCAGCCAGCCCGGGCTGAGCCAGCTGCTGCGGCAATTGGAGGACGAGCTGCAGGTCCAGCTTTTCTATCGCGACAGACGCAACGTGTCCCTGACGCCCGCAGGCGAGCTCTTTCGCAAAGAGGCCTACAAGCTGCTGCTGCAAATGACCGACATCGTCGACCGCGCCCGCCAGATCGAACGCGGCGCCATCGGCGAGCTGACCATCGGCGCCACCGCAACCGCGTTGTTCGTGATCCTTCCCGAAATCACCCGGCGGTTTGCCAAGGCCTTACCCAAAGTCGCGCTCACCATCCGCTCGATGACGACCGCGGATCAGGAGCGCGCCCTGCGGCGCGGCGACATCCAGGTCGGCCTGGTGCACCCGCCCCTGGAGGACACGGCCCTCGTCTGCCGCGTGATTTCCGCCATCCCCTTCGATGTGGTGCTCTCGGACGAGAATCCCTTGAGCAAAAAAGCGGTCCTGACCTTGAAGGATCTCGCCCAGGAAACATTCATCCTGTTTCCCCGCGCCGTCGGGCCGCGGCTGTACGACGAGATCATCGCACTATGCCATCAGGAGGGTTTCAGCCCCCGCAAGATCATCGAAGCCGCACCGGCCCAATCCATCGTCGCCATGGCGGCCTGCAACATGGGCATCGGCTTCGTGGCCTCCAGGCTGCAGCACTATGCGCGACCGCTGGCCACGTATCGCCGGCTGCGCGGCCCGGGGCCGCGATTGACGCTGGGCGTCATCCGCGCCAGCGAGCGCATTTCACCCACCGTCGAGAAGTTCGTCGATATCGCGACGATGGTAGGCGCCTCGTTGCGGTAGTGGTCCACGCCCACAAGAAAAGTGAAAAAAACTGTATCCAGGCGATTGGATATGTCGACAATATTGTTAAATTTTAAAAACCATTCCAACAGTAAGGACATACATCCTTCGACGACAAAAAGAGCACGGAAGACAACAAAAAGATTGATGCGTAACAGCCAGTGACCGCGGGGCTCCCATGCCCACAGCGGTTTTTCATTCACGGTTCTCCAGGAGAGAGCGAATGGGCGGCATCAAGACACACGACAGCAAGCCGACGCCCGATCACGCAGCGGCCCGGCGCAGGACCGCACTGCGAAACACCGCCTTGACGGCGGCACTGGTGGCCGCGTACGCCTATGCACCGGACACGGGCGCCGTCAACCTGACCATAGGCAACACACAGGACTTGGGCGACTCCACCATGACCAACAGCACAGTCACCGTGCTGGACGGCGGCGTGGTCACGGGCGACGGCACGCAGATCAGCGGCAAAGCCTACGAGATGCTGCGCATCGAGTCGGGGGGCAGCCTGACGCTGGAGAACGCCACACTGACGAACGACGTGCAGCCCAATCAAAATGGCCGCACCGTGACGGCCACCGGGGCCGGCGCCAACGCGACGCTTAAAGATTCAACGATCACCTTGAACGCCTATGACGGCTACGCGGGCGGGCACGCCTTTACCGCGGGCGTCGGGGCTGAAAACGGCGGGCATGCCGTCATCGACGGCGGCACGGTCACGGGGTCGGGCAGCAAGCGCACCGTGGGCATACAAGCCAATGACGGCGGATCCATCGATGCCAGCCATGTCGTCATCAGCACGCACAGCACCTTCGGCCATGCCGTCAACGCCTACCGGACGGTCTCGTCGCCAGAGTCCGAAACACGCGTCACACTCGACCATATCACCATCCATACCTACGACCCGAACTACGCCGACGGCATCCAATCGGCGAACAAAGGCGCCAGGGTCGAGGCGACGGATACGGACATCACCACGGTCGGCACGAACAGTTTCGGCGCCGAGGTGTTCAACGGCGCCAGCGCCTCGCTGACGCGCGGCAGCATCACGACCTCCGGCGCGGCGGCCGCCGGGGTGCGCGTGTACGGCGGGTCCCTTGGAAACGGCGTCGTGACGATCGACGGTACGCGGATCAGCACCAGCGGCGCCGGTGCCATCGGTGCCAGCGCCGCGGATGCAGCCGAACAGACATCGGGCACGATCCATCTGACCGACACCACGATAGAGACCCACGGGGCCAACGCCCCCGCGCTGCAATCATCCTACGGCAGCCAGATCACCAGCGGCGGCGGCAACACCTTCCATACGCATGGCGCCAATAGCACGGGCGTCGCGGCGTCCACGGGCGGCAGCGTAAGCCTGGCCGGCGACGACTCGGTGACCGCCGAGCAGGGCTACGGCATTAGCGCGAACGGCACCGGTTCAATGATCACGACGAACGGCACGACGATTTTGACGAACGGCGGCAAGTACGGCGCTTACGCCTCAAACGGCGCGTCGATGGACTTGTCCGGCGGATCAGTCACAAACGCCAGCACCTCGTCGGGACGCACGGGCATCGCGGCTGACGGCGCCGAAACGCGGGTGACCACCCATGACGTGGACATCGGCACCTGGGGGGCCTACACCGGCCCGGGCGAACTCTCCAACGCGGTCGCCGCCAGCCACGAGGCCAACATCGAACTCAATGGAGGGCGGATCCGCTATCTCGGCCTCCAGTACGGCCGCGGCCTGCTGGCCAGCACCAGCGCCACCATCAGCGCCAACAACGTCGATATCGTTACAGGCACGGAAGGCTCCACCACGACCGGGCTGGCGTCCAACGCCGTGCACGCATACAGCGGCCGCACGACGGACAGCAAACCCGAAGACACGCCCACCATCGCGCTGCAAAACAGCCGCATCCGGACTTACGCGAACGACGCCTACGGCCTGTCGGCACAGAACATCGGCAGCCGGATCACGACGACGGGCTCGGCCATCGAGACCCATGGCGAGAACGCGTACGGGGCGGTCGCCTACAACGGAGCCGTCCTGGATCTCACGGACACCAGCATCGACACCTGGGCCGACGGCGCGCGCGGCATCTCGCTCAACGCCATGAGCACCACACAGCGGCCGGGCACGCCGCCCAACCCCCTGACGGCCAGCACCCTGTTCCTGTCGGGCGGCACCATCCACGCGCGTGGCGGCCAGTCCGCCGAAGGCGTGGCCGCCGATGCGGTATACCTCACGGGCGGATCCAGCGCCCAGATCGCCGGTACGCAGATCCTGGCCTCGGGCGAACACGCCTCGGCCTTTTATCTGGAGGACAGCGGCAGCGTAATCCTGGACCAGGTACGCGCCGAATCCAAGTCCGCGTCCATCACCTCGCAAATCAACCAGGCGGGGCAAGTCCAGGACATCACCGTCGGCGCGGGCTCGAACCTGACCGTCAACAATGGCACCTTGCTGCAGGTCAACCGCGGCGACGCGGGCATGGACGGCATCGTCAACCTGACGCTCGAGGCCGGCTCGGTGTCATCAGGCGACATTATCGACCAGGACGGCCTGGACCCCAACGGGGACGGCACGCGGGCCGCGGGCGGAAAGACCAATTTCACGATCGGCGCGGGTGCCCAGTGGGCCGGCATCGTCTGGGGCATCGACGACACCTCGGTCGGCGACGGCGGCTCGTTCGAGGACTCGGGCGGCGCGCCCATCGACGGCAACGTCACCGGCGGCCAGAACTCGACCATCGTCTTCACCAACGGGGCGACGATCTCGGAGGGCGTCCAGACCCAGACCGGCAGCACGGCCAGCTTCAACGGCACGACCACGATCGGCGGCGCAGTCGTGGGCACCGGCTCCCGCTACGTATTCCTCGGTTCGACGACCGTCGGACAGACCGTCTCGGGCAACAACACGTCGTTCCAGTTCAGCCAGACCGCACCCACCCTCATCAAGGGCAGCGTGGTCCTGGACATCGGCTCCTCGCTCAAGGGCGGCACGGTCCAGACGCCCATCTCGATCCAGGGCGGCGCAACCGCCAACTCGGGCTCCACCCTGGGCGGCAACCTGCTGGTCAGCGGCAGCCTGGGCGGCAACGGCGGCACCCTGAGCCCCGGCAACTCGGTCGGCGTCCAAAGCTACGGCACCAGCGCGGGCTTCAGCGGGAACTACGTCGCCGAAGTCAACTCGGCCGGCCAGTCCGACCTGATCATCATCCGCAACGGCGACTTCGACCTGTCCGGCATCGGACTGACCGTCCGCCAGGAAAACGGCAACGGCGGCTACCTGCTCGATCACGACTACACCATCGTGAAGACCGAGGCGGGCCACGTGCTCAACACGTTCTCCAACGGCGGCACGCTGGATGATTCATTTGCCGGCACCCTGGTCAAGCTCGATCCGGTCAAGTACGGCCTCGACAACGTCCGCATCAGCCTGTCGGTCGACTCGGGCAAGGCCGCGGACCGCAGCGGACTTTCCGGCAACCAGAACGCGACCCTCGACGGCGTGCTCTCGGTGGCCGGCCGAAACAGCGCCGCCGATGCCACCCTGCAGATGCAGGCGGAAGCACGCAGGAACGCGCTGAACCAGTTGTCCGGCGAGGCGCACGCCAGCACACAGGCCGCGCTGATGCAGTCCGGCGACCGGATCGTACGCACACTGGCCGGACACCTGCGCGGCAATCTTGGCATCGGAATGCTGCCGGGCGCGCCGGTCGCCCAGTCGGGCGGCACCCTGCCAGGCAGCGCCATGCCCCGCTCGGCTGCCTATCCGCTGTGGGCGCAGGTGACGGGAAACTGGAGTTCGCTGGAGGGCGACGGCAATGCCGCGACGGCCCGGACGCGGACGGGCGGACTGTTCGTCGGCGGCGACCGGAACCTCGGCCACGGCTGGCGCGTGGGCGGGGCGCTGGGCTACATGGACGGCCGGGTCGAGGTCGATGACCGGGGCTCCCGCTCGGACGTCAGCAGCTACACCGTGGCCCTGTACGGCGGCAAGGCCTGGGACGCCGGCCCCGGCAAGGTCAGCGTCCTCGCGGGTGCAGCCTACACCCGCCATGACATCGACAGCCGCCGCAATGTGGACGCGGGCGGTGCCCAGACCTTGAAGGCGGACTATCATGCCAATGCCACGCAACTGTTCACGGAACTGGCCTATGCCATGCCGGCCGGCAAGGCCAGCGTCATCGAACCCTATGCCGGCGTGACCTGGATCGGCCAGAAGACCGACGACTTCACCGAGTCGGGCGGTTCGGCGGCGCTGCACAGCGACAGCCAGAGGGACAGCATCACCGCCCTCACCCTTGGCCTGCGCGGCAAGACCCGGGTCGAACTCGGCGCAGGCGCCGCGGAATTGTCCGCGGGCGTGGGCTGGCGGCATGCCGCGGGCGACGTCGATCCAGGACGCAGCCTGTCCTTCGTCGAGGGCGGCGGCAGCAGCTTCCGCGTGTCGGGTGCGCCCATCGCCCGGGATGCAGCGGTGCTGGACCTGGGCGCCCAGGTGGCGGTCGGCCGCAATACGGCCGTGGGGCTGGCCTACAGCGGCCAGTTCGGCGGCGGCAACGCCGACCACTCGGCGTCGCTGAACCTGAAGATCCGGTTCTGACTCGCTTCGCCCCTTCGCCCGAGCCGGTGATCCCGACCGGGCCTCCATCCCGTCAAACGCCGGGCCGCCCTGCTTGTACCGCGGCCCACAAACGCTCCGCGGCCGCGCTCAAGGGGAAGTCGGGACGATACAGCCGCACTTCCAATTGAATGTCGTTGACAGGATCGAAGACCCGAACCAGTTCGCCCGATTCCAAAGCCGAACGGACAAGGCTCAACGGCAGCCACCCCATCCCTTTGCCGTTCTGGATCATCGACTTGAGCACCGCCGCCAGGGTGCAGGACATCACCGGTGCCCGGACAAACTGGATCGGGAGCAAGGGTTCGCAATGCTCCAGGATGCGCCCCACCGCCGAATCCCGGGTATAAGCCAGGTACGGCAAGCTGGGAGACTGGCCGTCGGTGAGTCGCCAACGAGGATTTCCATGCTCATCCGGGGCTGAAACCGCGATCAGGGCATCATGGCCGACGATGGCGGAAACGAAACTGTCGGCTGGCAGCCCGGGTGGCAATGCCGGGTGTTGATGGCTCAGCAGGAACTGGGCCTTGCCCTGGTACATCTGCTGCTCGCAGGCAGCCATGGTGCCGGCGATCAATTGCAGCGACGCCATCTGCGTGACCTCGCCAAGGCCGAGTATCCACTCGGGAAAGAATGTGGAGGACAGCGTCTGCGTGGCGGCGAATCGAAGGGTCAAGGCATCAGCCTGAGCCACCGCGCAGGTTTCCTCGCGCAGCGTCAGGAACTGTCTGGCCAGCTCCGGTGCTTTGAGGCGGAAGAACTCCCCCGCCTCTGTCAAATGGCATCCGCGTGAGGTGCGCAGGAACAAGCTGGCGCCGACCCAGTCCTCCAGGGCCTTGATGCGCCGGCTGAAGGCGGACTGCGTCACATGACGCAATTCGGCAGCCCGGGAAAAATTGCCCGTCTCGGCCAGCAACTGGAAATCATCCAACCACAGCAATTCCATGTCAGTCCTGATCGGCATAGATCCAGTCGAATATAGCATTGGCCTCGCCGCACCCCGGTCCCTACCATTAGGTCTTTCATTCACGTTGCGGAGCAGGAACATGCGCATCATCGATGTCAGGGAAAAGACATTCTCCATCGGGTCCGATATTGCCAACGCCTACATCGATTTCTCGAAAATGACGTGCTCGGTCGTCGCCGTCGTCACGGACGTGATCCGGGACGGCAGGCCGGTCGTCGGATACGGATTCAACTCGAATGGCCGATACGGACAAGGCTGCCTGATGCGCGATCGCTTCCTGCCCCGGCTGCTGGAGACAGACCCCGCCCGGCTGATCGATGAAAAGCACGACAACCTCGATCCGTTCGCCATCTGGGACGTCCTGATGCGCAACGAGAAGCCCGGCGGGCATGGAGAACGGTCCGTGGCGGTGGGCACTCTCGACATGGCAGTCTGGGACGCCGTCGCCAAGATCGAGCAAAAGCCGTTGTACCAGGTACTGGCCGACCGCTATCGCGGCGGGCAGGCGGACGACAAGGTCTGGGTCTATGCCGCCGGCGGCTACTACTATCCCGGCAAGGACGACAGTCAGCTCCAGCAGGAAATGCAAAGCTACCTGGATCGCGGATACCGTGTCGTCAAGATGAAGATCGGCGGCGCCTCCATTGATGAGGATCGCAGGCGCATCGAATCCGTGCTCGAGGTCGTCGGCAAGGGACAGTCCCTGGCCGTGGATGCGAACGGCCGCCTCGATACGGCAACGGCGCTGGCCTATGCCGAGATGCTCGCACCCTATGGCCTGTACTGGTACGAGGAGCCTGGCGATCCGCTCGACTATGCGCTCCAGGCGGAACTGTCACGAACCTACCCGGGCTCCATGGCGACCGGGGAAAACCTGTTCTCACACCAAGACGCCCGCAATCTGCTGCGCTACGCGGACATGCGTCCGGAACAGGATTTCCTCCAATTCGATTGCGCGCTGTCGTATGGACTGGTGGAGTATCTGCGCATACTGGACGTCCTCGACGAACGTGGCTGGTCCAGCCGGCGTGTGGTGCCTCACGGCGGCCACCAGATGTCCCTCAACATCGCCGCAGGCTTGCACCTGGGCGGCAACGAATCCTACCCGGACGTCTTCAAGCCGTTCTGCGGCTTCGCGGACGGCATCGTTGTGCAAGAAGGCTACGTCGGGCTGCCTTCGGTGCCCGGCATCGGATTCGAGACCAACTCGAAACTGTTCAAGGCCATGCGCGAAGTCTACGAGCCTTGAGCCCGACACGGGCCGCGGCCGCCGCCTCGATCGAATCGAACACTCGAAATTTCTAGGAGACAACAATGAAACAACGCCTGCTTCTCACCCTGTGCCTCGCGACGTTCCTGTCGAGCCAGGCCCTTGCCGCCTCCGAGGCGCGCTTCGGCAACCACTACGAGCCGGGGCACCCCAACAATCGCTGCGGCGCCAACCCGATGGTCGATGCCATCGCCAAGGCGGGCGTGGGCTTGTCGGCCAAGGTCTATCCGGCCGCTCAACTGGGCACTGCGCCGCAAATGATCGAGCAGCTGGCGATCGGCGAACTGGAAATCGCCATGGGATCGCCCTCGGACCTCGGCGTCTGGCATCCGCCGCTGTCAGTCATGACCGCCGCGTACGCCTTCAAGGACTATGACGGCGTCAAGCAATTCGTGAATAGCGACATCGGCCAGCGCCTATACGACGAGGTGCTGAAGAAAGCAAACATCCGGATCATCGGAACCTGGCTATATGGGACGCGCCACCTCACGGCCAACAAACCCATCCGCACACCCGAGGACCTAGCCGGTCAAAAAATCCGCGTGCCCGATGCGCCCATCATGCTAGCCAACCTCCAGGCCATGGGCGGCAGCCCCACCCCCATGGCCTTCGGCGAGGTGTACCTGGGTCTTCAGCAGAAGGTGATCGACGCGCAGGAGAACCCGCTGCCGACCATCCAGAGCATGAAATTCTATGAGGAACAGGATTATCTGATGCTCACGGGCCACGTCGTCGAAACCACCCTGATCATGGTCGCCGAGCCGTTCTGGCAATCGCTGAATGACGACCAGCGCGCGGCTTTGAGCAAGGCGGCCGACGAGGCGACGGGCGCAGTAGCGGCCTGCATACAGGACGAGGAAGCCACTATCGTGGACCGCTGGAAGGCCAGCAATACGATCGAAGTGATCGACGTCGATCGCGACGCCTTCCGCAACCGGGTGATAGAAAGCTTCTCCAAGGACGATGGACGATTCGTCTGGACAAGTATTTACAGAGACCTCGTCCAGGCTCAATAACACCTATCATCCAGATCCGGCGGCGGGCATCCGCCGCTTTCCTCTTGCGAGTCACGCCTCATGAATAGAATGCTCGTCAACGCGGAAAGGACGATCTCGGCCTTGCTGCTGCTCATGCTGTTCCTGCTGATCGTGGCGCAGGTCCTCAGCCGCTATCTCTTCGCCCATCCGTTCACCTGGACCGAGGAAGTAGCCCGCTACACGATGATCTGGCTGATCTTCATCGCAGCGGCCCAGGTGACGAGCACGGACGGGCATATCGCCATCACACTGATCGACAAGGCCTTACCCGGCTGCATGGTGAAATGGGTGGTGGTGGTCTCGCGCCTGATCGTTGCCGGCGGCTGCGTGGCGCTGCTTCCCTACGGCTGGCGGTTCGTCTCCCGGATGTTCGCCATCTCGTCGCCGGCCGCCTCCATCCCCATGGGGTGGGTGTACTTGGCCAGTTTCGCGGGGATGGTGCTCATTGCCCTGCATTCCCTGATCAGTGCCTTGCTGGTCGCCCTGGACCGGATTCCGGCCACCGCGCCGCCGGAACAGCAAGAGACCGGCATCCTCGAGGAGCCCGCAGCATGACCACCTTGATATGGCTGCTAGGCGGCGTGGCGGCGCTCATGCTGATGCGCGTGCCCGTTGCCTTTTCGCTGCTGATCCCCTCGCTGTTCTACATCCATTTTGCCGACGGCATCACCCTGACCATCGTCCTGCAGCGGATGACCTCGGGCGTGGACTCGTTCCCGCTGCTGGCCGTACCGATGTTCATCCTGATGGGCAACCTGGCCAACCAGGCTGGGATCGCGGACCGCTTGTTCAACTTCGCGCTGGCGGCCTTGGGCCACGTGCGCGGCAGCCTGGGCTATGTCAACGTCGCCTCCAGCGTCGTCTTCTCGTGGATGAGCGGCTCGGCCATGGCAGACGCCGCCAGCTTGGGCAAGATCCAGGTGCCGGCCATGACGACCCGGGGATACGACGAGCGGTTTTCCGTCGGCCTGACGGCAGCAGCGACGCTGATCGGACCCATCATGCCGCCCAGCGTCACGGCCGTGGTATACGGCGTCGTGTCGGGTGTGTCGATCGGCAGCCTGTTCATGGCCGGGGTCGTCCCCGCGCTCCTGATCGCCGCCGTCCTGTCCATCGTCGTGTACCTGCACGCCCGCAACAAGCCCGAGCTCCGCCTGCCGAAGGCCCCGCGCAAGGATCTGGCCAGGGCGGCGGGGTCCGCGTCATTCGCGATCCTGGCCCCGGTCATCGTGCTCGGAGGCATCCTGGGCGGCGTCTTCACGCCCACGGAGGCAGCCGGTGCGGCGGTGTTCTACATGATCGTACTGGGCCTGGCCTACAAGACGCTGGGCCTGCGGGCCTTCAAATCGGTCTTCGTGTCCACGGCCTCCACCACGGGCTCGATCATGTTCATCGTCGCTGCGGCGGCCGTGTTCGGGTGGGTACTGGGACGCGAGCAGGTGCCGCAGATGCTGGCGGCGGGCATACTGGACGTCACCCAGAATCCCCTGGTCTTCCTGTTGCTGCTCAATATATTCCTGCTGCTGATCGGCATGGTGATCGAGCCGAACTCGGCCATCCTGATCCTGGTGCCTGTGATCATGCCGGCAGCCGCGGCCTATGGCATCGAGCCGGTCCAACTGGGATCCATCATCATCTTCAACCTGATGATGGGCCTGCTGACCCCTCCCGTCGGCCTGGTCCTTTTCGTGCTCAGCTCGGTAACGAACATTCCCATCGGCCGCATCGCCCGGGGCGTAGTGCCGCTCCTGGCGCCACTTTTCCTGGTCCTCATGATCGTCACCTACGTGCCTTCCGTGACGCTCGGCCTGCCCAGGTTGCTGGGCCTGCTATAGAAAGGATCACCGTGATGCGACAAAGCAGAACTTTCACCGTCGACGCGCTGGAGCACCCAGTAGACATCCTCGTGGACGAGTGGGGCATCGCCCACATCCAGGCCCGATCCAAGCGGGACGTCTTCATTGCGCAAGGCTTCAACGCAGCGCGAGACCGACTCTGGCAAATCGACTTCTGGCGGCGGCGCAACCTGGGGCGCCTCGCCCAGGTCTTCGGACCGGACTATATCGAACGCGACCGGGCCGCCCGCCTGTTCCTGTATCGCGGAGAGATGCGCAGCGAGTGGCTGGCTTACGGCATGGAAACCAAGCGCATCGTATCGGCCTTCGTGGCGGGCATCAACGCCTACGTCCAACTGTGCCGCTCCGACCCCCAATACCTGCCCGTCGAATTCAGCGCCCTGGGCTACCTGCCCGAATTATGGAATATCGACGACATCCCCCGCATGCGCAGCCATGGCGTGGCCGCCAACGTGCGCGAGGAAGTGGCCCGCGCCCTGGCCCTGCGCGACCACGGGCCGGAAACCGAGAACCTGCGACGCCAGCGCGAACCCGCACACGAACTGGAAATCCCCGACGGACTGGATCTATCGCTGATTCCAGACGATGTCCTGCGCGTCTATGACCTGGCAACCGCGGTCCTGCCGGAAATGAACATCCGCCCCCCTGGCTTCGTGCCCGATGGCAGCAACAACTGGGCGCTCGCTGGCAGCCGCACGGCAAGCGGGCGCCCAATCCTGGCCAACGATCCTCACCGGGCGGCCGCCGCGATCCCCGGGCTGCGCTACATCACCCACCTGACGGCACCCGGGCTGGACGTGATCGGTGCCGGCGAACCCGGGCTCCCGGGCGTCTCCATCGGGCACAATGGCACGGCTGCGTTCGGCCTCACCACATTCGCCATCGATCAGGAAGACCTCTACGTCTATCGAACGAACCCAGAGAATCCGCTCGAATACTGGTACCAGGGACGCTGGGAGCCGATGCACGCCGTCCAGGAGAGCATCGAGGTGCTGGACGGCCCGCCACGGACGGAAACCCTGCTCTACACCCGGCACGGCCCCGTCATTCGCCAAGACTCACGGACGCACAGTGCCTTTGCCCTGCGCGCAGCTTGGCTGGAGCCCGGCATGGCGCCCTACCTGGCAGCGACACAATCGATGCAGGCGAAGTCATGGGAAGACTTCACCGCCGCCATGAACCGCTGGGGCGCACCGCCGCTCAACCAGGTGTACGCGGATGCGGCGGGCAACATCGGCTGGAAGCCCTCGGGCCTGATGCCGCGCCGCCCGAACTGGGACGGGACCCTGCCCGTGCCGGGGGACGGACGCTACGAATGGGACGGCTTTCACGATGGCGACGAGCTGCCCGAGGTCCACAATCCGGCCTCCGGCATGGTGGCCTCGGCGAATGAATGCAATCTTCCGGACACCCACCCCCTGCACCGCAAGGTCACCTACGATTGGTTCGCGCCGTACCGCAAGCAGCGCATCGAGGAATACTTTCAAGACGCCCCCAAAAGCACCGTCGATCACTCCCTGGCGCTGCAAAACGACGTCCTGAGCATTCCCGCCCGCCGCATCCTCGACAGCATCCGCCGGATCGTGCCGGACGGCGGCGCCGTCCCCGGTCTGGAGATGCTGCTGGCATGGGATTGCCGCCTGGAGCGGGACTCCGCCGCCGCCGTCCTATTCGAGACCTGGTATCGGAAGTTTCTGCGCCCGGCACTCAAGCGCATGGCGCTGAGCCGCAGCATCCTCGACGCCGCACGTCTGGAGGATGCACTGGCTGCCACGGCGGTCGCCGAGGACTTCCTGGCTGACGCGCGTGTGGACATCGCCTTGCTGGAAGGCTGGCCGGACGACCATACGGGCCGGGAATCGCTGGCCGCCATCGTCCGCGACTCGCTGGCGCGAGCCGTGGCCGCGGTTGCGGAACGGCTGGGGCCAGACATGGGTTCCTGGCGTTGGGGCACGCTCCATGTGTCCTATATGCGGCACCCCATGCGCACCCGCCTGTTGGCCCACGGCGTCGACGATCAATTGCTGTCGATAGGCCCGCAAAGCCGCGGCGGCAGCGGCGACACCGTTTGCGACACCGCCTACAACGCCGATTGGCAGCAAACCTCCGGCTCGACCTTTCGTCTGGTCGTGGACGTCGGCGCATGGGATCGCAGCCGCGCCATGAACGCGCCGGGGCAGTCGGGCGACCCGCGCTCGGAGCACTATGCGAATCTGTTCGCACCCTGGGCGCGCGGCGAGAGCTTTCCGCTGCTGTACGCATGCACCGAGATCCAGGCACACTGCCATGAACGGATCCTGCTGGAACCCTAGCCGGCGCCCACGCTCCGGTTCTGACTCACTCGCGGCTCATCTCGGCCAGGCCGACGGCCTCGCCGTCGAAGGCCTGGTCGTCGTCCAGCTCGACCTCGACGCGGGACAGCAAGCCCGTGAACGGGAACGGCGCCTCGTACAGGGACACCGCGCAACCCCGGTCGCAGCCGATGTCGCAACCGGACCATGAAATGAGGGACTTGAAGTAGCGCGTGCTCTCGATGCTGCCCGCGGGTTCATCATCGACCAGCAGGGTGTAGCGGCTGCGCAAGGCCTCGCCCTGCGCCCCGCGCTCGAGCCTGTCGACCCGCAGGCCCAGTGTGCTTGCGCTGGACGGCACCCGGTGGTTCGATTGGACGATCTCGTGGCTGCCTCCGAGGTTGAGGTCGTGAAACAGGTGGCCGTCCTTGAGGTACAGCGCATAGCCCGTCGTGGCGTCGCCATGGGCGATCAGCACGCCCTGCGCGCCCGGTTTCATGTCCACGAAACAGCGGATGGTATAGCTGCGGCTGCGGACGTCCGGGGCCAAGTCGGTCGGCACGTGGCCCACGCCACGGTGAAAGACGAAGTGCCGGCGTTCGCCGAGTATGCGCTGGGCATTCTCGGCAAAGCGGGGACCAAACCGGTCGTCCAGCGGCAGGACCTTGTATTGGGCGGCCTGCTCCCACCAGATCGCCTTGAGGGCGTCGAGCAGGATGGGCTTCTGCGCCGCCAGGTCGCGCACTTCGGAGAAATCGGTGTCGAGGTGATAGAGCTCCCATTGGTCGTCGTCGAACGGCGTGCCAGGCGGATGGTAGGCCACGGCCTTCCAGCCCGCCAGCCACAAGCCGCGGTGACCAAACATCTCGAAATGCTGGGGCACGTTCTTGGAAGGCGCCTCGGGATCGGCGAGCGACGCCTTGAAACTCACCCCCTCGATGGGCATCTGCGCGATGCCGTTGACGGACTCGGGGCTCTGTACCCCGATGAGGTCCAGCAGGGTCGGGTACAGGTCGCAGGCATGGACGAACTGGTGCCTGATCTCCCCTCGGGCCGCGATCCCCCGATCCCATGACATGACGAAGGGATCCCGGATGCCGCCGCCATGCGTGTTCTGCTTGTAGCGCTTCAGCGGCGTATTGGAGGCCATCGCCCAGCCATGGGGGATGTTCGAGTGGCTGCCCGGTCCACCGATGGTGTCGATGCGTTCGAGCTTGTCCTGCAGGGACTCCGGCTGGTAGTTGTAGCTGCCCAGGGTATTGACGGCACCCAGCGGTCCGCCCTCCTGGCTTGCGCCATTGTCGGACATCACGATCACGATCGTATTGTCCAGGGTTCCGGTGGTGCGCAAAAAGTCCACCAGGCGCGCGATCTGCTGGTCGGCATGGTCCAGCATCGCCGCGTACGCCGCCTGCAGGCGCACGAACAAGCGGCGTTCGTCTCCGGAAAGCTCGTCCCAGGGACGCACCCCGTCGTTGCGCGGCGGCAGCGGCGTGCCCGGCGGCACGATGCCCAGTTCGATCTGCCGGGCCAGGCGCCGCCGGCGGTCGACGTCCCAGCCGTCGGCGAATACGGATTCGTAGCTGTCGATGAGGGCGCGCGGCGCCTGGTGCGGCGCATGGCAGGCGCCGAACGCGAGCCATGTGAGCCACGGCGCCGAGGGCTTTTGCGCGATGTGGTCCGCGATGAAGCCGATGGACTTGTCCACGAGGTCGGCGGTCAGGTGATAGCCGCCGGCATAGTCGCCCGGGGTCGCGATGTGCGTGTTGTCCTGGACGAGTTCAGGCGAATAATGATCGGTTTCCGCGTTCAGAAACCCATAGAACCGATCAAATCCACGGCCCAGCGGCCAGCCGTCGAATGGCCCTGTGGATCCGGCCTCATTCATCGGCGTCACGTGCCACTTGCCGACGAAGTAATTCCGGTAGCCGGCCGGCCGCAGGGCTTCGCCGAGCGTGCAGGCTTCCTTGGCGATCTTGCCCCGATAGCCTGGATATCCGCTGTCGAAGTTGGCCAGGCAGCCCATGCCCACCGAATGATGGTTGCGGCCCGTCAACAGGGACGCGCGGGTGGTCGAGCACATCGCGGTCGTGTGGAATCCCGAGTACCGCAGGCCACCGGCGGCCAGCGCATCGATGGCCGGGGTGCGGATCGCCGACCCATAGCATCCGAAGTCCGAAAACCCGACGTCGTCGAACAGCACCACCAATACATTGGGCGCCCCTCGCGGCGCGGTCGGTTGCGCGGGCCAATGGGGCGTGGACTCCTCGATTGTCCTGCCGATACGCTGGGGATGGGCCATGCCTGGTCTCCTGATGCCCGTCGCGGCGCCGCGCGGGCGTGCCTTGCCGACCGGCTGCGGTTCGCGGCCCGGGGCGCGACGCCGGCCTGGCGGCGGGTTGATCCGGAGACTCAGTGTATGTGCCTGGCCCTTAGATATCTATTGCATTATTTTAGCGTATTCGATGCGTTTTCTGCATTTTTAGGCCGTGTCTCATGGCCGGCCATAGCATTGACCTATTCGATCCCCCATCTGAAAAAATTTATTCTATAGTGGACAAACTCATGTTTCTTGATCCGAAAACATCATGGTTTACCAGAATTATTCTTCCACTCCGGGCTCGACAAAAAAATCTATAGATCAAAAAAAATAGAATTTTTCCTTTTTAATCAATCAATAAAAAATCCGATATGTCAAATTTCAGACCGTTTCCTCTCGCCGCGCCTGGATTGATCTTTATTCGCAGCAATGTCTACTATGAGCCCACGGCCTGGTAGACAGACCCCAGCCCCAAAACGCTTCCTGCCCGACTATACGCAGCATCGACAAGGTGAACGCAGCCATGGACATCCGAGAAATCCACCTCATCACGCAAGAAATTCATCATTCCTCGGGCGTGGCCATCGACCCGCCAGCGCTGCGGGTTGCCGCTTGCGCGGTGCTGGGCAACCCCACCCGCGGGAGCGCCGGCCCCGACACGCTGGACGACTGCATCGCCGAATCCTCCCGCATCGGCGACCTCCTGGTGCGCCGCAGCCTCGATGCCCTGGGCGGGCGCCAGCCGATTGCTTTCGGCAAGGGCGTGATCGTCGGCGAGGCCGGTGACCTTGAGCAAGGTGCGGCCATGATCCACTGCAAGATCGGCCTGTCGATTCGCGCCGCCATCAAGGCCGGCTATGCCCTGATACCGGGCAACGCGAAACGAGGCGGACCAGGCGCCTCCATCGACGTCGTGCTGGGCGGCATCGATGACGGCTGGCATTACGACGCCATGGACACGATGGAGATCCACGTGCCCGGCGCGCCGCGCGCGGATGAAATCCTGCTGATCGTCGCCTATGCTACCGGGCGCCCGAACGCGCGCATCGTGGGCGCCAGCGAGGAAACCGTGCGCAACTTGGTGAACGGCATGCGCAACACCCCTCAAAACGCCTGATCCTGAATTTTTTCTTTTACAGCGGTGACGACATGGACACTTCCATCAGGAAAATCGGTTTTATCGGCCTGGGCATCATGGGCACCCCCATGGCGGGCCACCTGATTGCGGCGGGACATGAGGTCTACGCACACAGCCGCAGCGGGGTCCCCGAGGCGATCGCGGGCATGGGCGCCGTGCCCTGCGACAACCCCGGCGAGGTCGCCCGCCAGGCGGACATGATCATCCTCATGCTGCCCGATACGCCCGACGTAGAGCTGGTGCTGTTCGGCGAGCACGGCGTCGCAGCGGGCCTGGAGCCCGGCAAAACGGTCGTGGACATGAGTTCCATTTCGCCGGTCGGCACCAAGTCCTTCGCCAAGCGGATCGAGGCGCTGGGATGCGACTATCTGGATGCCCCCGTCAGCGGCGGAGACGTCGGCGCCCGGAATGCGTCCCTGTCCATCATGGTCGGCGGCCGGCCGGAGGTCTTCGAGCGCGCCCAGCCGGTCTTTGCCCTGATGGGCAAGAACATCACACGCGTCGGCGACATCGGCGACGGCCAGACCTGCAAGGTCGCCAACCAGATCGTGGTGGCGCTGACCATTGCCGCAGTGTCCGAGGGGCTGCTGTTTGCCGCACGCGCGGGCGCCGACCCCGCCAAAGTCCGGGAAGCCCTGATGGGCGGTCTCGCAACCTCGCGCATCCTCGAGATCCTCGGCGAGCGGATGATCCGGCGAACCTTCCAGCCGGGATTCCGCATCGCGCTGCATCAAAAGGATCTCAACCTCGCGCTGGGCTCCGCCAAGGCACTGGGCCTGGCGCTGCCGTCAACCGCGCTCGCCCAGCAATTGTTCAACGCCTGCGTCGCCCATGGCGGCGCGGACTGGGACCATTCCGGCATGGTCCGCGCGCTGGAACAGCTATCCCGATTCGAAATCGGACAGGACCCCACGGCATGACCTGATCCCGTCGCGCCGCATCTGGTCTGAACCCCGGGGATCGACCGCAACCCATCTCAGGAGGCATCATGAAACCCACCAGACTCTTGCTCAGCTTGTGCCTGACGTTCGGACTTACCCTGGGCGGCGCCCAAGCGCAGACCGTCATGCGTATCAGTATCGCCACGGCGCAGGATTCGCACCAGGGCGTCGCCATCGACACCTTCGCCCGCGAGGTCGAAAAACGCACCGACGGCAGATACCAGATCAAGACCTTCTACAACGGCGCCCTGGGCGGCGAACGCGAGTACGTCGAGGCGGTGCAGATGGGGACCCAGGAACTGGCCCTGTCCACCACCGGCCCCATCCCGAACTTCGTGCCCGAGACCAAGATCCTCGACATGCCGTTCCTCTTTCGCGACAAGGCCCATGCCCGTGCGGTATTGGACGGCCCCATCGGCGCGGAGCTCTTGAAAAAGTTCGACGGCCGGGGTTTCAAGGCCCTGGGCTGGGGTGAAAACGGCTTTCGCCATATGACCAACAACGTCCGCGCCATCCACACGCCCGAGGACCTCCATGGCCTGAAGATGCGCACCATGGAAAACCCGGTGCACATCCGGGCCTACAAGGCGCTGGGCATCATTCCGACCCCCATGGCGTTCCCCGAGGTCTTCACCGCCTTGCAGCAAGGCACCGTGGACGGCCAGGAGAACCCCCTGTCCATCATCATCGCCGGCAAGTTCGAGCAGGTGCAGAAGCACATCTCGCTCACGGGCCATGTCTACTCGCCCTGCGTCTGGCTGATGAACCCGGATGCCTACGCCAAGCTCAGCGACGCCGACAAGCAGGCCTTCCTCGAGGCCGCCATCGAGGGCACGAAGGCAAACCGGGCCCGCGTCGATGCGGACGACGCCAGCGGGGTGGAGTACCTGCGCAAGGGCGGCATGGAGGTCATCGAGGATGTCGACAAGACAAAGTTCATTGCAGCCCTGGCGGAGGCCAACGCCTACTTTGAACAGGAATTCGGCGCCGACAACATCCAGCAGATTCGCGATTTCAAATAGCCGCCCATCATGAAGCAGGCCTTTCTCGCATTCGAGCGCAGGATGACGCAGCTTGCCACCGCGGGGGCCTGCGTCATGATGGCGGCGTCCTCCATCCTGGCCATGTTCCAGATCCTGACACGATTCGTTCTGGAGCAGCCGGCCGAATGGACGGAGATCCTGATTCGCTTGAGCCTGATCTGGATGGTGTTCCTGGGCTCCCCCATCGCGTTCAGGCTGGGCGCCATGATGAGCGTCGACGTCCTGCACCGTCTCGCCACGCCGTTCTGGCGGCGCGCCATCGACTGGATCGTGTTCATCGCCGCGCTCGCGCTGGTCCTGGTGATCATCCATTGGGGCTGGGACTACGCACTGCGCAGCCGGGTGCAATCCATGGCGGGCCTGGAGTCCATCTCGATGATCTGGGGCTATATCGCCATGCCCATCGGCGGCGTGTTCTGCATCTTCGCCCTGATCGGGCACATGCTCGATCCGAAGCACGAAGAGCTGGAAACCGCCACATGACGGCCCTGGAAACCGACACCCTGGAGCGACAACCATGACCACCGTCATGCTGACCACGATGGCCATCGGCTTCGCATTGTGCGTACCGATCGCCGTGGCCATCGGGCTCGGTGCGGTGCTGGGCATACAGGTCGCCGGCATCAACATGCTGCTGGCCGTCAAGGAAATGTATGCCGCCATCAACAAGTTCCCGCTGGCCGCGATTCCGTTCTTCATCCTGGCCGGCAATCTGATGGAGGCCGGGGGGATATCCGAGCGGCTGGTGGCCTTTGCCAAGAGCATCGTCGGCAACGTCCAGGGCGGGCTGCCGATGACTTGCGTGCTGACCTGCATGATATTCGCGGCGGTGTCGGGCTCGTCGATCGCCACCACCTTCGCCGTGGGTTCCATCCTGATCCCGGCCCTGATCAAGAACGGTTACCCCACCCCCTACGCCGCGGCACTGCAAGCCACCAGCGCGGAATTGGGCGTCATCGTGCCGCCCTCCATCCCCATGATCCTGTTCGGGGTCAGCGCCGAGGTCTCGATCGGGGAGCTGTTCATCGCCGGCATCGGCCCGGGCATCCTCATTGCCGGCGCCCTGATGCTCTACGTCTACCTCTACTGCAAGATCAAGGGGCTGGGCAAACACGACGGGGACGGGCGCATGGGCCTGCTGCGCGCCACCTGGCGCGCCGGCTGGGCGCTGCTCATGCCGGTCATCATCCTAGGCGGCATCTATGGCGGCGTCTTCACGCCCACCGAAGCCGCCGCCGTCGCCGTGTTCTACGCATTGGTCGTCGGCATGCTGATCTACCGGACGATCCGATACAAAGAGCTGGTCCAGGTCTTGCGCAAATCGGTGATCTCGAGCACGGTCATCATGTTCATCATCGCCAACGCGGGCCTGTTCGCCTTCCTGATCACGCGCGCGGGCGTCCCGGATGCAATCGGCTATTGGCTCGAAGCCAACATGAGCTCGCCGGCGATGTTCCTGATCGGCACGAACCTCGCCCTGTTCATCATCGGCATGTTCATCGAAACAAGCGCGGCGGTCATCGTGCTGGCGCCCATCCTGACGCCGGTCGCCATGCATTTCGGCGTGGATCCGATCCACTTCGGCATGATCATGGTGGTCAACCTGGCCCTGGGCATGATCACCCCGCCGTTCGGCGTCAACCTGTTTGCCGCCTGCTCAGTCGCCAAGCTGCCCCTCGACAAGATCGTGCCGAACCTGCTGCAGTTCGTGCTCGTCATCGTATTCTGCCTGGCGGTCATCACCTACTTTCCGCCCCTGTCGCTCACCTTGCGCGATCTGGCCTACGGACACTGACGAAAGGGCCATGCAGGCGGGCATCAGAAGCTGCCCGTATCGTTGTTGTTGACCACAACGAAGAACCTTGCCTCCTGGACCGCCGAGGCATTATCGAACCGATGGGGGAAGTGTGCCCTATAAAAGATCGAGTCCCCTTCGGACAGCTCGTAAGGTGTTTCCCCATGCCATAGGACGATGGCACCCGACATGATGTAGAGGGTTTCCTCGACCCCCTCCTTGTGCGGGGGAAAATAGCCCGAACTGCGGCCCGGCGGAAGGACATTCATCGCGAAATCCACCGTCCGGACCTCGCTGATCGGCGACAGCGACCAGCGCTCGAATCCCGTCTTGGGCACCCGGAACACCGGATGTTCGCTTTGCCGCATCACGATCACGTCACGCGGCGCGACACCGCCCACCAATTGGGAAATCGAGATGCCCAGGCCCTCGCAGATCTTGCCCAAGGTCGTCGCCGTCGGTGAGGAACGGCCCGTTTCGATCTTGGAAAGCATCGAGCGGCTGACCCCGCTCAATTGCGAAACGTCTCTCAGATTCAGCTTTCGGGATTGTCGCAGTTCCCGCAGTCTGCTGCCGATACCAGAGTGCATGATCTGGACTTGATCTATGAAACCAGCTGTGCCGTCAGCCGCTCGCAATGGGCGCGCAACGCAGCCGGCAGGCCCGCGGCGAGCTTGTCGAACCATTCGGCGTGGGAGGCCAGTTCGTGCTGCCAGGCCTGTGCGTCGATGGCGGTGATCCGGTCAAAGGCGTCCCGGCCGAAATCCAGGCCGTCCCAAGCGATGTCCTCGTAGCGGGGCGTGGTCCCCAGCAGGGTATCGCGCCCGCCCGCGTCGCCCTCGATGCGCTCGAGCATCCATTTCAGCACCCGCATGTTTTCGCCGAATCCAGGCCAGAGGAAACGCCCCTCGTCGTCGGTCTGGAACCAGTTGACGGCGAAAAACCGCGGCAGCGTGGCGCCCGCGGTCTGGAGCTTGTCCCCCAGGCGCAGCCAATGGGCAAAATAGTCGCTCATGTTGTAGCCGCAGAACGGCAGCATGGCGAAGGGATCGCGGCGCACCACGCCCTGGGCGCCCGCGGCGGCGGCCGTGGTCTGCGATCCCAGCGTCGCCGCCATGTACACGCCTTCGACCCAGTTGCGCGCCTCGGTGACCAGGGGCACCGTATCGGCGCGCCGCCCGCCCACCACGAAGGCGTCTATGGTCACGCCCTCGGGGTTGTCCCAATCAGGGTCGATGGCGGGGTTCTGTTGGGCCGACACGGTGAAGCGGGCATTGGGATGCGCCGCCTTGCGGCCGCAGTCCGGCGTCCAGTCCCGGCCCTGCCAGTCCAGGCAGTGGGCTGGCGCCGGACCCATGCCTTCCCACCAGACGTCGCCGTCGTCGGTCAGCGCCACGTTGGTGAACAGCACGTTCTCGCGCAGCGAGGCCATGCAGTTGTAGTTGGTCTTTTCATTGGTGCCCGGCGCGACGCCGAAATAGCCGGCCTCGGGATTGATGGCACGCAGCCGGCCGTCGGACCCTGGTTTGATCCAGGCGATGTCGTCGCCGATGGTAGTGACCTTCCAGCCCGGCAGCGAGGCCGGCGGAATCATCATGGCGAAGTTGGTCTTGCCGCAAGCCGAGGGGAAGGCCGCGGCCACGTGCATTTTCCGGCCCTGCGGCGAGGTCACGCCCAGAATCAGCATATGCTCGGCCAGCCAGCCCTCGTCCCGCCCCATGTTGGAGGCGATCCGCAGCGCGAAGCATTTCTTGCCCAGCAAGGCATTGCCGCCATAGCCCGAGCCGAACGACCAGATCTCGCGGGCCTCGGGGTAGTGGACGATGTACTTGGTTGGGTTGCATGGCCAGGGCACATCGGCCTCGCCGGGCTGCAGCGGTTTGCCCACGGAATGCACGCAGGGCACGAAATCGCCGTCCTCGCCCAGCACGTCGTAGACCTTGCGGCCCATGCGCGTCATGATGCGCATATTGGCCACCACATAGGGCGAATCGGTGAGTTCGACCCCGATGTGGGCGATCGGGGAACCCAGCGGCCCCATGGAAAACGGGATCACGTACAAGGTGCGACCCTGCATGCAGCCATCGAACAGGCCATGGAGGGTTTCCCGCATCTGGCCCGGCGGCGCCCAGTTGTTGGTGGGGCCGGCATCCTCCTGGCGTTCCGAGCAGATGAAGGTACGGTCCTCGACCCGGGCGACGTCATCGGGGTCGGACCAGGCCAGATAGGAATTGGGCCGCTTTTCCGGATTCAGCCGGCGCAGCGTGCCCGCGCGCACCAAGCCCGCGCACAATCGGTCGTATTCCTCTTGGGAGCCATCGCACCATTCGATGCGGTCGGGTCGGGTCAAGGCGGCGATTTCCCCGACCCAGGCCTGCAGGCGCCGGTGGCGCACCCACTCGGGCGCATCCACCCGCACTGACGATTTCGGATTGGCTGCGTTCATGAAATGCCTGGCCTCCTTGTTCTTGTTCCGGGTTCAATCCTGCTAGTGTCGTGCCTCGGAAATACGCAGCCATGATGAAATCGATGGATTCGTGTCCGGGGCAAGGCGCAAAGCGCAGCGATAGCCCGTGCTATCGCGAGCATTTGCAACGCCGCCCCGGGCGCGAAGACACGATTTCATGGATGCGTATTTCCGAGACACGGCACTAGTGTATGGCATCGAAACACCGTTTTGAACCATGGCCGATGGATGCATGGCCGCCGGCCACCCTTTTCGCTAATATAGGTCTGTAGGGTAGGAAAATCCGACTGAATCCACGAGACACAAGGGGGTTTCCATGCTAGGCCGTATCGCAATCCACCTGAGTGACGACGATGCCTGCGCTCGACGCGTCGACGCCGGCTTTCTGCTGGCCAAGGAACACGGCGCCGCGGTGATCGGCGTCTATCCGACCGAAGACTACATCGACCGCTACGGCAACGTCCTGCCACAGGACATCCGCAGCCACCTGCGCAAACAGCGCCAGGAACGCCGCGAAACCCTGCAAGCCCAGTTCGAGCAAAAGGCGCGCGCCGCCGGCGTCCAGGCCGACTGGCGTGAACCGCAGGGCGTGGCCGAGGAGTCCCTGGCCCTGCATGCGCGCTATTGCGACCTGCTGATCATGAGCAAGTCCCGGCACGACGACCAGGTCGCCCGCCTCATCCCCGATCTGCCCGAATCGGTCATCATGGCCGCGGGCCGACCGGTGCTCATGATACCGAATGCTGGGCCCATCGAATCCATTGGCACGCGCATACTGTATTGCTGGGACCAGCGCCGCGAGGCCGCCCGCGCGTTCGCCGATGCGGCGCCCTTCCTCGAACGCTGCAAAGAACTCGTCGTCCTCGAGGTGGACCGCGACCAGGACATGCTGCAGGTGCGCGACATCCAGGATGGCGACTTCAGTGATTACTGCGTCCGGCGCGGCTATCCCAAGCCACGGCACCGGATCACGGAAAGCGGCGACATCGGTGTCGGCCACGTCATCCTGAACGCCGCCAGCGACGCGGCCAGCGACCTGATCGTGATGGGCGCGTACGGCCACAGCCGCATGCGCCAATGGGTGATGGGCGGCGCCTCGCGCACGCTGCTGTCGTCCATGACGGTGCCGGTGCTGCTGACGCAGTGACCATCCGCCTGGCCCTGCGACACCGGGGCGACCACATGCCTGGACCTGCCGCGGACAGCGCGGCAGGGTGATTTCCTGGTACGATTTGCAGCTTTGCGACGACCACGGCGCAACGGCCCAATTGCCTGTTGCGACTTACCCAATCAATGGCCATGCTGCAAATTTTTCCAGACCAGAGCGCGATTGCCGAGCACGTCAGCAACATCCTGATCGACAAGATCCAAAGCAAGCCCGACGTGGTGCTGGGCCTGGCCACCGGCGGAACCATGGAGCCGATCTACGAACGGTTCGTGATCAAGGTGCGACGGCAAGGCGTCGACGTGTCCAAGCTGACGTCCTTCAACCTGGACGAGTACGTGGGTCTCGCGCCCGATCACCCCAAAAGCTATGCGGCCTACATGCGCAAGCATCTCTTTGGGCAACTGGGCTTTGACGAGTCGCGCCTGCACCTGCCCAATGGCCTGGCGCCAGACCTCGAACAACACAGCAAAGACTACGCCTTGCGGCTGCGCCAGACCGGCGGCGTGGAACTGCAACTGCTGGGGGTCGGCAGCAATGGGCATATCGGCTTCAATGAGCCCGGCACGCCCTTCGACAGCCAGTGCCACGTTGTGCGGCTGTCCGAGGACACCCGTCGGGACAACAGCCGATTTTTCGAAGGCAATGCCATCGTGCCCGCCCATGCCGTCACCCTGGGCATGGCGGACATCATGCAGGCGCGGGAAATCCTGCTGGTGGCGACAGGCGAGGCCAAGGCGCGGATTGTCGCCCACTGGTATCACAACGAGGTCACCGAGGCCGTGCCCTTCACCATTCTGAAGCGGCACCGCCGGGCCCGCATCCTGTTGGACGAGGCGGCCGCCAGCCTGCTGCCGGATCAAGCCCGGAAGACCTTGGCGGCGATGCCGGCGTAGCCGGCGTCAGGGTCGCCCGGTACGGGTGCTGCCGACGCAGTCAACCGTCCGTTCCGCTACTCGAATCGGCCCAGCGTGATTTTCAGGCCCGTGGTCTTGGTGGCGATGATCATGGGCTGCTGATCACCGACGTCGTCGTAGGCAAACCCATACGCCAGGCCGTTGGCGCTGTACTGGTGGAAGTGCTGCGCCCAGGCATTGCAGGCGGTGCCGGGCGGATAGTTGGTGCTCAGAGGCGGGGTATAGCTGGGCCCCGACTCGATATTCAGCTCGGTGGTGTTTTTGATGACGCCGCGGTTGAACCCGGCCAGTATGGCCTTGCCGGTATTTTTGAGGTCGCCCAGCAGATCGCCGGTCTGCGGCACGCCGACGCCCGTCATCGTGCCATCGCAATCCAGGACGTTCGCGGTCGTGAGGTCATCAAACGTGAACTGTGCCCCACCCGTTTTGACCTTGTCTTTATAGAAAGTCAGTGTCTTCGGGGTGCTGTGCGGATCGGCTTGCCCGTAATACGTCTTTTGCAGGGCATTGGACGGGCACGTCACGCTCAGCCAGTTGTCCTCCCAATACGCCAGCGCCGCGCTGATCTCCGCATCCAGATAGGTGCTGGTGCCGATGTCCGGGGTCTTGGACGGTGCCAGCGCCCGCAATTTCCCCTGCGTATTGGCCGTCGGTGGATAGGCGTCGGCATCCACGTCAGCCGTCGGGAATGCGACCGACGTATTGAACGGCGCATCCAGCAACGCCAGTGCGGCGAGGATCTCGGACCGCTTTTTGTTGAAAACGCCTTGCGGGCTGCCGTGGACATTGTCGCCGGTGGCCGCCGCGGACACCGGGAATCCGTATTGATCGACCTGCGTGGTGTTGATGTACAGCAGCCCGTTCACGTCGAACGAGAATTCCATCCAGTCGTAAAAGCAAAGCGATCCGATGCCGTCGGCCGCGACGACGGGCGTCGTATAGCCATCGACCGTTCCCGCCCCCTCGAAATCGGCGCCCACCCGGGGGGTGAACGGCAGCAGGGGCTTGCCCACCGAGATCCAGATGCGTCCGCTGAAGGCGGCCGCGCCACTGCCGTAACCCGGAATATTGGCATTGTTGAAACTGGCCAGGTCCGCGACCACGGTGACGTCCGAACGGCTCAATGGAATGCTGTAATTGGCCCAGGGCGTGGGATAGTTCTTGGTGTAGTTGACGCCATACAGGCCTGTTTCGATCTTCAAGCTGTCGGTGATCGTATTGTCCCGGGTCGACATTTCGACGGGACGCCCCATGGCCGAGTCGTAGCGATAGAACACCTGGCCCGGTATTTTGACCAGGCCGGTGATATAGGCATAGATCGGGATATTGGCGGGAATGCCGGTGGCATCGACACTGGCGTCGATCAGAAGTTTGTTGGCCACATCGCCCGGGCCGCCGCTGCCCAATCGCGGCGCCGCGGCGGCATCGCCGCCGGACCCGGAATCGTCCAGGCAACCGCCGAGAATGCTCACCATCCCTGCCGCGCCCAGACCCTTGAACACGGCCCGCCGCTTCCAGTTGACATCCGCCATGATGCCTCTCCTTGGATACACCCAATCTATGCCTGACCGTGAACGGCCTTGGCTGCGAGACTCCGGCGCTGATGCCCGGCGGAGGCCCCTCCAACTTTCGGGCACGCCCCCCGACTCAGGGGTGTCTTGTACGCCCAAAAATTTCAAGCTTTAATTATTCTTGTCAGTGTATTGCGGATCGAGACAGGATTTCCAGCTTTTTTTGCGCGGCCGGCGGGGATGTCTGAACGTATGGACTTGGTGGGCGGTACTGGGTTCGAACCAGTGACCCCTGCCGTGTGAAGGCAGTGCTCTACCACTGAGCTAACCGCCCAATCTGGGCTTGCCCTGAGGGTGCGGGACGGTCCGCGCGGGCAAACGACTGGGAAGGCCAGAATTGTACACGATCCGGGCCTGCGATGCAGGCGCAGGCCTATGCAGCGACTTCGCTGTCGACGGTGGCGCCCTGGGCGCGCCAGACGCAGGGCTTGCCCGCCGCCTTGTCCAGCGCATCCAGATAGGCTTCATGGGCTTGTGCGGTGGCCTCGTCGACCTCGATGACGGGGAGCTTCGAGACATCGAAGCCGCCGCCGACGAAGCCCGCCCCGCGTCCCTGGCCGGAGCCCTCGTCCTCGCCCTCCATAAGGAGGGAGTCCTGCCCGCGCGTCATGGCCAGCCAGACTTCGCCCAGCAGCTCGGAATCCAGCAGCGCGCCGTGCAAGGTGCGGTGGGCGTTCGAGATCCCGAAGCGCTCGCACAGGGCATCCAGGTTATTGCGCTTACCCGGGAACATCTCGCGCGCCACCAGCAGCGAGTCGGTGATCTTGCCGCACAGCTCGGTGAACGGCGGATGGCCTGCACGCGCCAGTTCCGCGTTCAGGAACTTGACGTCGAAAGCGGCGTTGTGAATGATGATCTCGGCACCGCGCACAAACTCGATCAATTGCTCGGCCAGCTCGGGAAACCGTGGGTGCCCCGACAGGAAATCCGTGGTCAGGCCATGCACCCGCAAGGCCTCGGGATCACTGTCGCGATCCGGATTCATGTACAGGTGCAGGTGGTGTTTGGTGACCTGGCGGTTCTGGATCTCGACACAGGCCAGTTCGACGATGCGGTGGCCTTGCTCGGGCTCCAGGCCGGTGGTTTCGGTATCGAGAATGATCTGTCGCATAATGTGTGAGGCGGCCGTCCGCCGGGCGGACGTGGATGGGATTTCAGCAGGTCGTGGCGCGGCTGCGCAGCAGATCCTGGACGCCGAGATTGGCCAGGGCATCGGCGCATTCGTTGCCGGGGTCGCCGGCATGGCCCCTGACCCACTTCCAGTGTAATGCATGCTGCCCGGCCAAGGCATCCAGCATCTGCCACAGGTCGGCGTTCTTGACGGGTTTCTTGTCGGCGGTGCGCCAGCCGCGGCGCTTCCAGTTGGGCAGCCACTCGGTCATGCCCTTCTGGACATAGGATGAATCCGTATGGATCGTGACGACGCAGGGGCGCTTGAGCGCGCGCAGGGCCTCGATCACCGCGAGGAGTTCCATGCGGTTGTTGGTGGTGTTCGCCTCGCCGCCATGCAGTTTTTTTTCATGGGCGCCCTGGCGCAGCAGCGCGCCCCAGCCGCCGGGTCCGGGGTTGCCCTTGCAGGCCCCGTCCGTCCATATCTGTACCACTGGATCAGCCATTGCAGTTGTTGTCCTTGATCTGATTGGCCACCGGCGCCACCGCGGCGCGGCGCACCCGGCGGCGCTTGCCCTTGCGCCATGCCGGGCCGACCAGGCGCGCACCGGCGACGCGCTTGACCGCCGAGATCGCATAGACAGCGCCGCACGCTGGCCACCAGCGGTCCCCCGCGTGCTCCATGAAACGCCAGCGCAGCAACCACTTCTGCGATTCGCACAAGGGCGCATAGCAGCCGAAACGCCCGCGGTCGGGCTCGAAGGATAACAGCTTGAACCAATCCTTGAGGCGCCCCGGCGACACCTGCGAGGGTACGGCCGCGGGCAAACGCAAGGCCAGGCCCGGCAGGGACTCGCGCGCCCCCCAGAGGCTGAAAGGGTTGAAGCCGGTGATCACCACATGGCCCTCGGGCACCAGCACGCGCTCGACCTCGCGCAGCAGCCGGTGCGGGTCGATGCTCCATTCCAGCGTGTGCGGCAGGACCAGCAGGTCGACGCTCTGGCTATCGATGGGCAACTGCTCGGGTTCGCAGATCAGACGCCCGCTGCGCGTGCCGTACGGCGCGGCCGGGCTATGGGCCCAGACCTTGTGCGGCATGCGGTTGGCCTGCAGCAGGTCCCAATGCGGCAGGCCGATTTGTATGGCATGATAGCCAAACACATTTGCCACCATGGCATCCACCTGCCGCTGTTCCCAGGCGCGTACATACAGCCCCGCGGGGGTTTCCAGCCATTCGGCCAGTTCGATCGGCATCGCGCGGTCCAGCGGCACATTGACTCCTAAATCCATGGAAAATCACGCCACGACCACCGGCGCGCCGGCCATCCTGACGCCCATCCCCGCCCTCTCGGACAACTATATCTGGATGGTACGAAAAAACGGCCATGCCATCATCATCGATCCCGGGGTGGCCGCCCCCGTCGAGGCGGCGCTGCCGCCCGGCGTGATCCTCGAGGCCATCCTGATCACCCATCACCACAATGACCATGTGGGCGGATTGCGTGCATTACACCAGCGAACCGGCGCGCGCGTCTACGGCCCGAGGAACGAAACCCTGCCCTATTGCGACGTGCGGCTCGGCGAGGGGGACCGGATCCACCTGCCCGGCTGCGGTCTGTCTTTCGAGGTGCTGGACGTCCCGGGACACACTGCCGGGCACATTGCCTACTTCGGCGAACTCGATCCGGGCCGGCCCGCCGTCTTCTGCGGCGACACCCTGTTTGCGGCCGGCTGCGGACGCCTTTTCGAGGGCACCCCTGCACAAATGGTCGATTCCTTGGGTAAACTTGGGACCTTGCCACCGCAAACCCTCGTGTGCTGCGCACACGAGTACACTGCGGCAAACATCCGCTGGGCCTTGCAGGTGGAACCCGACAACACGGCATTGCACGAACGCGAGCGCGAGGTCACGCGTCTACGGGGATTGGACCTGCCTACCGTGCCGTCGAGCATCGAGGCCGAATTGCGCACCAATCCGTTCATGCGGACGGACTGCGCGCAGGTCGGCGCGGCTGCCTCGGCCCATGCGGGCACGCGGCTGGACACACCGCAGGCGGTGTTCGCCTGTTTGCGCGAATGGAAGAACAACTTCAAATAAACCGGTCATGAGACTTCTGCGATTCTATCTCCTGCTGGTCCTCGTCGCCCTGGCTGGCTGTGCCACCCAGAACCCCTCATCGGACCGGCAGGCCTACGTCGCCGAGGATACCTCGCGCACCATCGATCTCACCCATCCGCCGCGCGACATGTGGGACCGGATCCGGCGCGGCTTCGCCATCCCCAACCTGCGCGGCGAGCGCGTGGACTACTGGACCGACTACTACGCGTCCCATCCGCAGTCGGTGCTGCTGATGAGCCAGCGCGCCGGAAAATACCTGTACTACATCGTCGACGAGCTCAACCGCCGCGGGCTGCCGACCGAGCTGGCGCTGCTGCCCTTTGTCGAGAGCGCCTACAACCCGACGGCGCTGTCGCGCTCCAAGGCCTCGGGCCTGTGGCAATTCATCCCCAGCACCGGCCAGTACTACAATCTGCAACAGGATTGGTGGCGCGACCAGCGTCGCGACCCCGTCGCCTCGACCCAGGCGGCGCTGGACTACCTCAGCTATCTGTACGACTTCCAGGGGGACTGGTACCTGGCCCTGGCTTCCTACAACTGGGGTGAGGGCGCGGTCAAGCGCGCGATGGCAAAGACCGAGCGCGCCGGCATCCAGCCGACCTACCTGACGCTGGACCTGCCCGACGAAACCCGCAACTACGTGCCCAAGCTGCAAGCCATCAAGAACATCATCGCGCGCCCCGCGAAATTCGGCATCACCCTCCCCCAGGTCAACAACACCCCCTACTTCACCACCGTCCACAAGGCCCGCGACATGGACATCGAGGTCGCCGCCGCCTTGGCCGAAATGCCCCTCGAGGACTTCAAGGCCCTGAATCCATCCTACAACCGGCCCATCATGCTGGCCTCCCACAGCCCGGCGCTGCACCTGCCGATGGACAAGGTGGCGGTCTTCAACAGCAATCTCGAGACCTACACCGGCCAGCTCAGTTCCTGGCAGATCTACCACCCCAAGCGCGGCCAGTCTCTGGCGGCGATCGCGAAATCCCACGGCGTGACCGTCAGCGCGCTGCGCGAGGCCAACGGGCTCAGCCGGAAGCGCACCGTCGCCAACGGCGACATCCTGCTCATACCCTCCTCCCGCGCCTCCGATGCCGAGCCAGCCCCGGGGATCCGCCTGGTGTCGTACACGCCGGGCGGCACCCGGGACACGGCGCCCCGGACCATACGGACCGTAGGCCCCCAGACCTCGAACGACGTGCGGGTCGTCAGCATCCCGCGGTCACAGGCGTCCACGCCGGACATGCGGCCCAAGGTCGTCGCCCGGACGCACACGGTGCGCCGCGGCGACACCCTGTACTCGCTCGCGCGGCGCTACAACACGTCGGTGGACGCGCTACGCAAACTCAACAACCTCAAGGGCAGCACCCTGTCCACCGGCGTGCGCCTGCGCGTGCCCGGCGCGGACGTCCGGGGCTGACCCCGCCCTTCCACCAAATAGGACTTTCAAGACATGGGCTTTCTGAATGGCAAACGCATCCTGATCACGGGCGTGATCTCGAACCGGTCCATCGCCTACGGCATTGCGCAGGCCTGCCGCGCACAGGGCGCCGAACTGGCCTTCACCTACGTGGGCGAGCGCTTCGAGGATCGCGTCAAGGAGTTCGCCCAGGAACTGGGCAGCACGATCGTCATTCCCTGCGACGTCGCCGAGGACGCCCAGATCGAGGCCACATTCGCCACCCTGGGCGAACACTGGGACGGCCTGGACGGGCTGGTGCATTCGATCGGCTTCGCCCCGCGCGATGCGCTGGCCGGCGACTTGCTCGACGGCATGAGCCGCGAGAACTACCGCATCGCGCACGACATCTCGGCCTACAGCTTCCCGGCCCTGGCCAAGGCGGCGCTGCCCCTGATGGAAGGCCGCAACGGCTCGGTGCTGACCATGACCTACCTGGGCGCCGAAAAGGCCATCCCGCACTACAACATGATGGGCCTGGCCAAGGCCTCGCTGGAGGCCAGCGTGCGCTACCTGGCCACGGCCCTGGGCAAGCGCGGCCTGCGCTCCAACGGCATTTCGGCCGGACCGATCAAGACCCTGGCCGCCAGCGGCATCAAGGACTTTTCGAACATGCTGAAGTACGTCGAGTCCCAGTCCCCCCTGGGCCGCAACGTCACCATCGAGGACGTGGGCAACGCCGCGGCCTTCCTGCTTTCGGACCTGGCCTCCGGCATCACCGGCGAGATCCTGCACGTGGACTGCGGATTCTCGAACACCGTGCCGGGCATGGATTGAACGCCGCGACCGGCCGCCTCGTTGCGGGACGGGGCCGCCGGCCTCCATACGACCCATGACCATCGGCATCCTGGCCGCCCTGCGCGAGGAGGCCGCCCACTTGCTCGAGGATCTCGAGCCAGGCGGTCGCCGCACGCAAATCGCCCTGCGCGACTATACCGCCGGCACGATCCACGGGCATGATTGCGTCATCGTGCTCGCACGCGTCGGCAAGGTCGCCGCGGCCACCACGGCCACTGCACTGATCGAGCGTTTCGGCGCCGACCGGCTGATCTTTACCGGTGTGGCCGGCGGGGTGGCGCCGGGCTTGCGGATCGGCGACATCGTGATCGCCGATGCCCTGGTCCAGCACGACCTGGATGCGCGGCCTTTTTTCCGCCGCCATGAAATCCCGCTGCTGGGCACCAGCCATTGCGCCACGGACGCCGGCCTCACCGACCGGCTCGAGGCAGCGGCGCGCGCCTTCCTGGACGGTCCCATGCGGCAACGGATCTCTCCGGAGGTCTGCGAACGCTTCGGCCTGGACCGTCCGCGCGTGCACCGCGGCCTGATCGCCAGCGGCGACCAGTTCATCGGCAGCGCCGCCGGGGTCGCCGCCCTGCGCGAGGCGCTGCCCGACGCGCTGGCCGTCGAAATGGAGGGCGCGGCCGTCGCCCAGGTCTGCCATGAATACGGCATCCCCTTCGCCGTCATGCGCACGGTATCCGACACCGCCGACGACCAGGCCCATCAGGACTTCCCCGCCTTCCTCGTCGAGGTCGCCAGCCATTACGCCCACGGCATCCTACAATGCCTGTTCCAGGCGGGCATCCCGCCCGCCGGCGCCATTGAGCGGCACGCCGGCACACCGCCGGATGCGCCGGGCGGATGGACACTCGCAACATGATTCGGGGAGGCTATTGATGACCAGGCACTACGACTACATCGCCATCGGCGCCGGCAGCGGCGGTATCGCCTCCGTCAACCGCGCCGCCATGCACGGCAAGACCTGCGCGCTGATCGAGGCTCAGGTCATTGGCGGCACCTGCGTGAACGTCGGCTGCGTCCCGAAAAAAGTCATGTGGCACGCCGCCCAGGTGGCCGATGTGATCCGCCATTACGGCCCCGACTATGGCTTTGACGCCCAGGCGGGCCCCGTCGACTGGACGCGCCTGGTCCGCAACCGCAGCGCCTACATCGATCGCATCCATGCCTCGTACCGGTCGGGCCTGGACAAGAACGGCGTCGACCTGATCGAAGGGTCCGCCCGCTTCATCGACGCCCACACCCTGGCGGTCGGCGACGACCGTTATACCGCCGACCACATCCTGATCGCCACCGGCGGCCGGCCCTCGCGCCCCGACATCCCGGGCGCAGAGCACGGCATCGACTCGGACGGCTTCTTTGCGCTGGACGCCCTGCCCCAGCGCGTCGCCGTCGTGGGCGCAGGCTATATCGGCGTCGAACTCGCAGGCGTCCTCAACGCCCTGGGATCGGACACGCACCTGTTCGTCCGCAAGGACACCCCCCTGCGTCGTTTCGATCCGCTACTGCGCGACACGCTGGTGGCAATCATGCAAACCGAAGGCCCGACGGTGCATCCCCATTCCGATGCCGAGTCCCTGGTCCGCAACGACGACGGCAGCCTGACCCTGCACTTCAAGAACGGCACCTGCCATGACACGGACTGCGTCATCTGGGCCACCGGCCGCGAGCCCGACACCTCGGCGCTCGGGCTGGAAGCGGCCGGTGTCGCGCTGGACGATCGCGGCCACGTCGCCGTGGATGCCTACCAGAACACCAATGTGCCAGGCATCTATGCGGTGGGCGACATCACCGGGCAACTGGAACTCACGCCCGTCGCGGTCGCGGCCGGCCGCCGCCTGTCGGAGCGCCTGTTCAACGACAAGCCCGACGAGCGCCTCGACTACGAAAACGTCCCCACCGTGATTTTCAGCCACCCGCCCATCGGCACGGTAGGCCTGACCGAACCTCAGGCTCGCGAACGCCATGGCGATGAGGCCGTCACGGTCTACCAGGCGTCGTTCGTCGCCATGTACACCGCGGTGACGCAACACCGCCAGCCCTGCCGCATGAAGCTCGTATGCGTCGGCCCCGAGGAAAAAATCGTCGGCATCCACGGCATCGGCCACGGCATGGACGAGATCCTGCAGGGATTCGCCGTGGCACTGAAGATGGGCGCCACCAAAAAGGATTTCGACGACACCGTGGCGATCCACCCCACGGCCGCCGAGGAATTCGTCACCATGCGCTGAGCATTCGGGCAATATCGGGATAGCTGACCGCCTCTTCGCCGAACGTGAACGTGCCCTGCTCCAGCACCTCGCGGCTGGCGCGCAGGAAGGCCCCCAGCGCCGCACGGCTGAGCGCGCTGCCCACGCTGATGCGCCGCACCCCCATCGCCGACAGCTCGGCCACGCTGAAAGCCATCCCGGGCGCGCCCATCAGCACATTGACCGGCCGGTCGACCGAGCGCACCACCGCCTCGATCTCGTCGCGCGTGCGCAGGCCCGGCGCATACAGCACGTCGGCGCCGGCCTCCTGGTAGGCCTGCAGGCGGCGGATCGTATCCCCCAGGTCGGGGCGCCCGTGCAGATAGTTTTCCGCGCGCGCCGTCAGAGTGAACGGGAACGGCAGGCCGCGCACAGCCTCGACCGCGGCCTGGACGCGCTCCACAGCCCGGGACAGGTCCTGGATCGGCGCATCCGCATCGTCCGAGGCATCCTCGATCGAGGCCCCCACCAGGCCGGTTTCGGCCGCCAGCCGATAGGTCTGCGCCACACCCTCGGGCGTATCGGCGAAACCGTTTTCCAGGTCGGCGCTGACGGGCAGGTCCGTGGCGCGAACCAGTTCGGCCACGTGCGCCAGCATGCGATCCCGCCCCACCCGCATGTCCGGCACACCCAGGGTGTAGGCGTAGCCGGCGCTGGTGGTGGCCAGCGCCTCGAACCCCATGTCGGCCAGCAGGCGGGCCGTGCCGACATCCCAGGGGTTGGGGATGACGAACGCCTGGTCTCGTTCATGCAAGGCGCGGAATGCGCGGGCTTTGTCCGCTTGAGAAATCATGAGTCGGCTCTGACGATGAATGATTCATGCAGTATAGGGCAGAGGCCGACGAACGACTGTCGGGGTTCCTGGCATGCCCTTCCCATGCCTCTAGCGTTGCAGAAAATCGCTGATGAGCGCCCCAGCTTGCTCGATGGCAGCATCACTATTCAAGCCATTCCTTCCAGAAAAATGGGGTACGACAGCCAGCTTTCGGCCATCGAACTGGCTTAAATAGATCTTCTTCCTATACCCGTTTATAAGGATTTCATGATATTCAGACTCAAGGTCGTAACCGAATACGGATAAGGCAAAATCTGTCCGGAAGGAGTTGCCCACACCGATAAACAGCTTGGGCTGATGCTCGTCAACCCAGTTCTTGATGGCCGGCCAACGATATTGTGCGCACCATGCCTGGTATTCAGCCTTACTCGTCAGCCCCGTTTCCTCCACTGCATCCTCAGGCCAATGAGCAAGGTCAGTGCAGGCGTATGGATACAGATTGCCCTTGAAGTAACCGCTGGAACCCCGTTCGAACGGCCGACGCTCGAATGCGAATTCACGATATCGCGAGACTGGAATGCCATCAATGGCAGCGAACAATTTAAATGCCTTGCGGTTATACACCCATCCCAGTTGAGTCTCCACGGAATAGCCATCATCCTCTTGGCCGGAGGGTGATTCAGCGCGTTTCTGATCACGTTTTGACCACCCAGGCTCCAGACCAAAGAGCCAGATCGTTGGGGATGTCGCATTACCCGCATCGCCGCCTTCGCAGCCATAGAACTTGTCCAGCATCTCAATCAAGTTGGGGTTCATGTGTGCCTGCATTGAGTGGTTCCTCCTGTACGAACTCGTAAGTTGACGGCCCCCCAAAGGCATCAAAGAGGTGACAATACCGTCCGCTTCGAGCCGCTCCATCAGTGACAAAGCAATGCTGTAACCGATCCGCAAATGGCGTTGAATCAGCGAGATCGACACGGACTGTCTTTGAATGACGATGGTTTTGGCCTGCTCATACCATTCGTCGGCTGTATGATCGATCGAAGGTTCTTGCATAGTCCGCTCCTGTTGATGATTGAGGTGCCGGCGGTTATGCCATCTGCCGCCTTAGGTTAACATCGCCGCTGGATATCCCAGATTGCATCACCGAATCCGCGCAGCCACCACTCCAGCATGGCGCTATCCACGACGGACGCAGTAATGCCAAGAGAGCCATCCCGATGTCGGACCACCTTCTGGTCCACGGATAGCGGCGACTCGATCAGGTGTTGGCCAGCATCGTGAGTGATATGGAAGCTCAAGCGCACTTTCTCACCATCACCAAAACCAAAACGCCCATCGTCGTCATATTGCTTCAGGTCGAAATCCTTGGGGCGCTCGAACGCAAGCGTCGACATCCGTGCACTGATGATGCGATGCAATGCAAGATTGCGTTCATTGTCAAAACCACGATAACGACAAACAAGATACAGACGCGGCCCCTGCTGCACGAGTCCCAGCGGCATGACATCGACGGTACTACGCCAGCCGCTGGCATTCTGGTAGTCCAGATACAACCAGCGATTGGCAAATAGTGCATCGCTGACGACTTCAAAGACCTCCGGCTCGATCCTGGGCGGCAGCAGGGGTTGACTGGTGGCGACCACTCGCACCTTGCTTGGCCACTCCCGCTCAAGCCGAGCATCACCATCAGGACCAAGATTACGCCTGGCTTGGTGAAAGAAGCCCTCCATGGACTTCATCAGGCGGGGCGGCAGAAAATGCTTCAAGTGGTCTTCCGCCAACTGGAGCAACAGTGACTCTTGCGGTGTGAGAGTGGGGACCGCCAAGACCCGGGCGCGGTCCAGCCACCGATATCCGTAGGGTTTGCTGCGATCATCGCACTCGATCTCGAAATGCTCACTGAGCATCTTCATCTGTCGCTGAATGGTGCGCAAGTCACGATATATCCCGGCCTCCTCGAGCTGTCGGTGTAGCTCGTTGACCGTCACCTTGCGGCCACGCGGAATACGACGCAACAACTCAACCGCCAACAGGGCGGTCTCGAGAGTGTCAGAGCGCTTTGCCATCGCCGAATCCTTTGTTCAATATAGAACCCCTCAGACCCACAATCACAGAAACCCCATGGATTGCCGAACCCCCTCTTTCATAGCACATTCGGCTTCCAACGCCGACAACAAGGCGGCTGCGGACTTCAGCGGGCGGAATCGGTGCTGCCGCAGAACAACCGTGAAATCACCGGGCGTCAGTTGATGCAGGCGCGCGATTCTGGCCTGTTCCGCAGCCATCGGCGGCGCCAAAAAAAGCACCTCGCAAACGCGACACAGTAGCTTCCACGCTTGGTCGCCACGCAGAAAGTCGAACTTCACTTTCAGATCGAATCGACGCAAGGCGGCCTGATCCAGCCCCTGCATCAGATTTGTCGTGGCGATGAACACACCTGAAAAAGACTCGGTCTGGGTCAACACCTCGTTGACCAGGCGGGTCTCCCACCCCAATCGCGCATCGCGCCGATCCATCAGAAAGGTATCGATCTCGTCAATCAGCAGGATGGCCCCTTCGGTTTCCGCCTGGCGAAAAGCGCCGGCAATGTTCTTTTCGTTTTCACCCACCCACATTGACATCAGATCCGAGGCGCGCTTGACCAGCAAGGGGGCGTCAAGCTGCTGCGCCAGCCAACGCCCATACGCCGTCTTGCCGGTGCCGGCCGGCCCGTACAGGCAAAGTCTGCCCGCACGCGCCGCAATCAATCCCTCCGCAACAACACTCAGATCTGCGTCAGCATGAATGAAGTCCAGATCGTAGGGGCCTGATTGTCTGGCGGGATCATGGGACGGCAAGGGCTGGTGGCCCTGAGCCGCCAGCGTATTCGAAATCAGGTACTCGAATGCTGCGCCCGTATTTACCGAACCAAGCTGATCTCGAATCGACCGCACAACGGATCCAGCCCTGGTTACGATAGCGGGTGCCAATGTTTCAATGTCGGCGACACGAGACAACGTATCCGCATCGAGCAAATCCGCACAGTTTTCATGCAGGATCCGCTGGCGCTGTTGCCTGGGAGGCACAGGCACTTCGAACACCAGATCGAAACGGCGGATAAAAGCCGGATCCAGACCGCCGATGGAGTTGGACAGCCACAAGGTTGGCACGGGATTATCCTCGAGCATGTTGTTGATCCACGCCTTGCGCAACTGCGCCGTGCTTTTGCGGCCAAACGGGCCATCCCCGTCACTGAATACATCCTCGGCCTCATCAAAAACCAGCATCGCCCGCCTCTGAGAAAAGAAGCTTTGTGCAGCGCGATAAGCACGCAAGCGCTGCTCGCCGCTGGCTAGTTCTCCGTCAACAGCCTCACTGGCGACTTCGAACAACTCCACGCCCAGCGTCGACGCCAAGGCGCGCGCGAGTTGGGTCTTACCCGTCCCCGGCGCCCCATGCATGTAAACATTGACGCCGCGCTGCCCACTTGCCATGGCATGGCGCAAGTAAGGGCACAGAATATCCAATGCCAACTGGATGTGCCTGTAATTCGACAACTGTAGGCGGCCTGGGCCGACAGCGGACACCATGCCGCGCAGCAGCGCGATCGGATTTGCCTCGGAGGAGACCATCAGATCCGCGAATGTATCGGACAGGAGCTTCAGCTTCGTTCGCAAAACGCCTGTGCCCCTATGATCGACCGAGACTAGGCCCGTGCGGGCGAGTACGCTGTTTTCGTCAAGCGCGCTACGGACAACGGATTCAGGCAGATCCAGAATAATAGACAGTGTTCTGAACACCTTGATCGACGATAGGCCACCCAGTAAGTCAGCTGCGTCATCCAGCACGCGCTCGCTGTGCAGCGTCACGGTAAATTCCAGTATCTGGGAATCAGCCTTATCCAACCTCATCAAGCCGGATAGTTTCTGGACATTCCCGCGCAAACGAGTTGGCAGCACCGCCTTGGCACTTTGCTGTTCCGCCGTGCGATGCAATTGCCGCAATTCAGACAGCACCGCCCCCGCGTCGAAACTGTTGTCAGGTTGCTCGATCCAGTGCTCAAGACCAATGGATGCCGCCACACCGTCGTCCGCGAAACTTTGCGGCGCCACGAAATTGCGATGTGCGCCCAAAGGAACCAGAATCCGCAACAGCCACAGGCGCACTATCGCATCAATGTCAGTGATGTGGCGGATATCTCTGATGTAGTGCCGAAGCATGGCGAATTCTCCTGGCTGGGAATCACCATGATATGGATCACTGCGACATTATGTGTCGTGCTCGGACGCACCTGCCTGGTGTGCCTCACGTATATTCATGGTTGAAAAACACGGCCCCAATGTGGAGACCACGATGCACGCCCAATTCATCCAGGGACACGCCTTCGGCGATTCCACCGTCCTGTCTCTGCAATCCGAGACACTGGGGAACCCTGGTCCCGATCAACTGCTGGTGCGCCACACGGCGATCGGCATCAATTTCATCGACATCCTGCAGCGGCGCGGGGACCTGGCGCCCGACCTGCCCTATCGCCTCGGCCTGGAGGCGGCCGGCGAGGTGCTGGCCGTGGGCGCCGACGTGCAAGGGTTCAACCCTGGGGACCGGATCGTCTATGCCGGGGGCCCGATGGGGGCGTATGCCGAGGCACGGCTGCTGCCGGCGGCGCGCGCAGTGCGCCTGCCCGATCACGTCGACGACCGGACGGCGGCGGCGATCTTCTTCAAGGGACTGACGGCGGATTACCTGGTTCATCGCCTGCGCCCCATCGCGCCCGGCGATGCCGTCCTGTTCACCGCGGCCGTGGGCGGCGTCGGCCAGTTGGCCGTGCCGATGCTGAAACAGGCCGGCGCCACGGTCATCGGCACCGTGGGCAGCCCCGACAAGGTCGACGCCGCGCGAGCCATCGGCTGCGATCATGTCCTGGTGCTGCCGGTCGGCGTTGACCAGGGGGTCGCTCAGATCAGGCAGTGGCTGAGCGGGCAAGGCGTCCAGATTGCCTACGACTCCATTGGCCGCGCGACCGTCGATCTGTCACTGGCCGCACTGGCCCGGTTCGGCCTGCTGGTCAGTTATGGCTGGGCCTCGGGCGAGGTCGACCCGGTTCCGCTTGCGCGCCTGCGCCAGATGGGGTCGCTGTTCGTGACGCGGCCCACCATCGGCGACTACACGGCCAGCCGCGACGACCTGGAGGCGGGCGCCCAGCGGGTTTTCGACGCGCTGCGAAAAGGCGTGATCCATGCGCGAATCCACGCCGCCCTGCCCTTGAGCAGGGCCGGCGAGGCGCACCGGATGATCGAAAGCCGGGCGACCCAGGGGTCGGTCATTTTGACGACGGGGGATCGTAGTCATGCAGGCAGAGGGGGGATTTGCGCACCGGGCGGCCGCGCCAGCGCGCCGGGTTAGCTTGCCTGGCCGCTTACGTCAATGGAATCGTTTAAGCGTGCGCGGTAGCGGCCAGTATGGCCTCCTTGGTTTCCTTCATAGGCGCTTCTAGATCCCGTAGGTCAATGTCTTTCTTTACCACCTTGGGGAACAATTCATCCTCTTCTTCGGTGATGTGGTGGTTGGTATATTCTCCGAGTACTGTGAAGTGTGCGTCAAACATTTCATCAGTAGGTTTCATCGTTTGAAGTTGGGCTATGAGATCCTTTGCGCTGGCATGTTCCACCTTCGCTTCGTTGAGCAGGCTACCAAACTCTTTGGGGTCCGCCTCCCGCAGCAAAGGATAAAAATGCTGTTCCTCGATCTCAGTGTGCGCCGTTAGTGCTGCACAGGCCCGTTGGGCGATCTGCTTCTTTTGAGCGTCATCTTTAGCGGACTCAAATTCCTTGAACAGCTTTTGCGCTTCGCGATGATCATCGATCAACATGCCCAGCACACTTCGCTGCGCTGTAGGAACGTGCGTTTTATTCATAGCCATTATTCTTCTCCCTGAAAAAGGCGTGCCGTAACCAGCAGTCTGTTTCAGCAAGCGCCGTACCCGCCTGCGTCGGCATGCAATTTGCCACTATCAGAGGAATTTCATCCACGAGAGAAAAATCATGCAAGAACAATTTCGAAAATGTGCCGAGATCGCCTCCAAGGCTGCGGGGTCGCCCTGGGGATTCTGTATAGCGGTAACGCTTGTTTTGGCGTGGGCAGTGTCGGGGCCCATTTTTGAATACTCTGATACGTGGCAGCTGGTCATCAATACGTGCACCACGATAGTGACATTTATGATGGTATTCCTGATCCAGAATGCTCAAAACAGAGACTCGCTGACCCTGCAGTTGAAACTGGATGAGTTGCTATGTGCAGTGCGAGGCGCCCGCGTGGGAATGATCGATTTGGATCAACTGACAGAGGCGGATCTGGCTACGCTGCGCAGAAATTTTCAACAGCTGGCGCACGCAAAGGGGGGCTCGAAAGAACCAGTCGAAAGAAACGAAAACCCCACGGCAGGCAACGCGCCGTGAATCTGCAGCAGCGGGGAATTCTGGCGGACAGAGGGGGATTCGAACCCCCGATACGCTATTCACGTATACACGCTTTCCAGGCGTGCGCCTTCAACCACTCGGCCACCTGTCCTGATTCGGCCGCAGGACGCAAATCCCGGATGGATCCGAGGGGCCTGGGCGAAAGTCCGCCATTTTAGCAGATCGCCGCCCCCCATGTCCGGCGCGGTTCGGCCGCCGCTTCAGCCGGGCACACCCCCGGCACCCACCATGCGTTCGACGTAGCGCGCCAGCATGTCGACCTCGATGTTGACCGGCGAGCCGACGTCCAGGTGGCGCAAGGTGGTGACCTCGACGGTGTGGGGGATCAGGTTGATGTAGGCCTCGGTGCCTTCCTCCTGGTCGACCACGCGATTGACGGTGAGGCTGACGCCGTTGACCGCCAGCGAGCCCTTGTAGGCGAGGTACTTGGACAGGTGCGCGGGGACGATGACCCGCAAGTCGAAGGATTCGCCCACGGCCTCCATGCAGGTCACCTGCCCCACGCCGTCGACGTGGCCCGACACCAGGTGGCCGTCCAGGGAATCGCCCAGGCGCATCGCGTGTTCGAGGTTGACCTCGCCCGGGCGGTCCAGGCCGCAGGTGCGATCCAGGCTCTCGCGCGAGATGTCGACCTCGAAGGCGCCCTCGTGCAATGCCACCACCGTCATGCAGGCGCCCTGGACGGCGATCGAATCCCCCAGCCGTGTGCGGTCCAGCGGCAGGCCGCCGGCCTCGATGCGGGCGCGCACGCCGGCCTCGGGCACCTCGCCCAGCGGGCGCACCTCGGTAATGCGGCCCACGGCCGCCACAATTCCAGTAAACATGGTGATTCCGTCAAAAGAATGAATGGCGGACGCGCCGGGCCCTCAGGCCTCGAGCACCGCGCACAATGCCTGCCAACGCGCCTGATCGCGCAAGCGCAGGCGCATGTCCCGACCCAACTGTACCGCATCCACGAACTCGTAGCGGGGCGCCTCGGACAAGTCGTCGAACGCACCGGAATTCCCCGCCAGGCCATGCCCGGCCCCCAGCACGCGCGGCGCCACGTAGGCGATCCATTCGTCCACCCAGCCGCCGGCCACCAGCGCGTCGTTGAGGCGTGCGCCCGCCTCGACGTGCACCTCGTTGATCTCGTGTGCGCCCAGCCAGTCCATGAGGGCGCCGAGGTCCAGTCCGCCGGCGGCGTCCTGCGGCAGGCGGATCACGCGCGCGTTGCGCCGGGACAGCCGATCGATCTTGGCCGCGTCCGGGCGCGCCGTGAAGATCCACACGGGGTCGCCGTTGAACAGGTTGGCATCCTCGGCGATCCGGAAGTCCGTATCCAGGACCGCACGCACCGGCTGCCGGGTGGTGGCGACCACGCGTACATTCATGATCGGGTTGTCGGCCATCACGGTGCCGATGCCGGTCAGGATCAGGCAGGCGCGGGCGCGCCAGCGGTGCCCGTCGGCACGCGCCTCCTCGCCGGTGATCCACTGGGACCAGCCGTTGGGCAGGGCCGTGCGGCCATCCAGCGATCCGGCGGTCTTGAGCCACACCCAGGGTCGGCCCCGCGTCATGCGGGCGACGAAACCCGGGTTGAGCGCCAGCGCATCGGATGCGCACAGGCCCATGTCGACCTGGATGCCCGCCCGCCGCAGGCGGGCCGCCCCCTGACCGGCGACCTTGGGGTTGGGGTCGCCCATCGCGGCGACCACGCGCACGATGCCGGCCGCCACGAGGGCATCCGCGCAAGGCGGCGTACGGCCGAAATGGCTGCAGGGCTCGAGCGTGACGTAAGCGGTGGCGCCGCGGACGTCGATCCCCTGGCTGGCCGCCTCGTGCAAGGCATCGACCTCGGCATGGCGTCCGCCGGCGTGCCGGGTATAGCCCTCGGCCAGCCAGCGGCCGTCGCGCACCAGCACGCAGCCCACGCGCGGATTGGGGGTGCTGATGTCCAGCGAGCCCTCGGCCACGGCCAGGGCGCGGCGCATCCAACGATGATCCTGGGGCGAAAACACGGCGGCCTCAGTCTTCGGGGTCCGGCGAGGACTGGAACTCGTCGATGGTCCGCACGAATTCCTGGATGTCCTCGAAACTGCGGTAGACCGAGGCAAAGCGCACGTAGGCCACTTGGTCGAGCTGGCGCAGTTCCGCCATGACCAGTTCGCCGATGTGGCCCGAGGGCACCTCGCGGCGTCCGCTGGCCATCAGCCGATCCTGGATGCGGGCGACCGCGGCATCGACTTCGGCCGTGCTGACCGGCCGCTTGCGCAGGGCCAGCCCCATGCTGGCGCGCAGCTTGGACACATCGAACTCGCTGCGGGTGCCGTTGCGCTTGACCACCGCCGGCATCATGAGGTCGACGCGTTCGTAGGTGGTGAACCGCCGGTCACAGGCCGTGCAGCGGCGCCGGCGCCTGATCGTGTCGCCTTCCTCGGAGACCCGCGAGTCGATGACCTGCGTGTCGAAGCTGCTGCAGAACGGACACTTCATAAGCATGCGGGCGCCCAAGGCGCCCGTGGTGGTGGTTAGCGGTAGACCGGCAGCCGGGTCGTGAGCGCATGGACGCGTTCACGCACACTGGCGATGTTGGCCTCGTCGTGCGGATTGTCGAGCACGTCGGCGATCAGGTTGGCGGTGAGTTCGGCCTCTGCCTCTTTGAAGCCCCGGGTGGTCATGGCCGGCGTCCCCACGCGGATGCCGCTGGTGACGAAGGGCTTTTCCGGGTCGTTCGGGATGGCGTTCTTGTTGACCGTGATGTGCGCCTGGCCCAGGACGGCCTCGGCTTCCTTGCCGGTGATGCCCTTGGCGCGCAAGTCGACCAGCATGACGTGGCTTTCGGTGCGCCCGGACACGATGCGCAGGCCGCGCGCGACCAGGCCGTCGGCCAGCACGCGCGCGTTGGCGGCGACTTGTGCGGCATAGGCCTTGAACTCGGGGCCGAGGGCCTCCTGGAAGGCCACCGCCTTGGCGGCGATGACGTGCATCAGGGGGCCGCCCTGGATCCCGGGGAAGATCGACGAATTGATGGCCTTTTCGTATTCGGCCTTCATCATGATGACGCCGCCGCGCGGGCCGCGCAGGGACTTGTGCGTGGTGGAGGTCACGAAGTCGGCGTGCGGCACCGGGTTGGGGTAGACGCCGCCGGCCACCAGGCCCGCGTAGTGGGCGATGTCCACCATGAACAGGGCGCCGTTGTCGTGCGCGATGCGCGCCATGCGCTCGAAGTCGATGCGCAGGGCATAGGCCGAGGCGCCGCCGACGATGAGCTTGGGCTTGTGCTGGCGCGCCAGCGCCTCGAGCTGGTCGTAGTCCAGGACCTCGTTGGCATCCAGGCCGTAGGAGATGAAATTGTAGAGCTTGCCCGAGGCGTTCACAGGCGAGCCGTGGGTCAGGTGGCCGCCCTCGGCAAGGCTCATGCCCAGGACCGTATCGCCGGGCTTGAGCACCGCCATGTACACGCCCTGGTTGGCCTGCGAGCCGGAATTGGGCTGCACGTTGGCCGCCTCGGCGCCGAAGATCGCCTTCAGGCGGTCGATGGCGAGCTGTTCGACCACGTCCACGTATTCACAACCGCCGTAGTAGCGCTTGCCCGGATAGCCTTCGGCGTACTTGTTGGTGAGCTGCGTGCCCTGGGCCTGCATGACGGCGGGGCTGGCATAGTTTTCGGAGGCGATCAGCTCGATGTGCTGTTCCTGGCGCAGGTTTTCCTGCTGGATGGCAGCCCAGAGGTCGGGATCCACCTGATCGAGTGTGCGGGAGCGGTCAAACATGAAGGTTCCTAGAGAATGGACGGGCGATCGAATGGACTATTCTATCGTGAACCCCCGGCGTCGTGCCCCGCGGCCGGCGCCCGCGCGGGCGCCGGTGGCGCATGCGGGATGCAATCGGCTACAAGGCGTGCAACCGGGGGTTGAGGGTGTAGGTGCCGGTGATCGAGGCCTGGGCCAGGATGTGGCCCTGCATCGCCTCGAGCGCCTGCTGGCCGGTAAAGCGCCCCTCGACGCCCAGTTCCGCGACGTCCAGCGCGTAAACGGTGAACACGTAGCGGTGCACCAGGGCGTCGTTCCAGGGCGGGCAGGGCCCGTCATAGCCGAAATAGTCCCCGCTCATGTCGCGGTCGGCGGCAAACCACTGCGTATAGTCGTTGACGCCCTGGCGGGTGCCGTCCAGGGCCAGCGGCCCGGCCTTGCCGCGCGGCGTGATGCCGCTGGAATAGTCGCCGGCCGCGATCGAGCGGATCTCGGCGGCGATGTCGACCAGCACCCAATGGTAGAAATCGACCCGCGGCAGGTCGGCCGGAACCTCGCGGCCTTCCTGGTTGACGTCGTCGGGCTTGCTGGGCACGTCCGGGTCGCAGCACACCACGGCGAACGAGCGCACGCCGTCGGGCACCTCGGACCACGCCAGATGCGGATTGACGTTGCCCGCCAGCGTCACGTGGGATTCGGGGTCGATACGCGCAAACGCATTGTGCTCGGGGATTACGCCCTGGTCGGGAAAGGAATCGCTGTGCAGTTTCATGGTGCCTCCCGTGGTTCGATGGCCGGCGTGTCAGGTGAGGATCACCCGCGCGAACTTGCGTTTGCCGACCTGCATCACATAAGTCCCTGGCGGCAATTGCAGGGATTTGTCGGAAATCCGGTCGCCATCGACGCGCACCCCGCCCTGCTCGACGTTGCGCTGGGCCTCCGAGGCCGATGCCGCCAGGCCGGCCTCGCGCAGCACCTTGAGTATGCCCATGGGCGCGCCGCCCACGGCGACCTCGGGCAGGTTCTCGGGAATCGCGCCGTCCCGGAACCGGGCGTTGAAGCCCTCGAGGGCGCGTTCGGCCTCGCGCGCGCTGTGAAAGCGTGCGACCAGTTCCTGCGCCAGCATGACCTTGGCGTCGCGCGGATTGCGCCCGGCGACGACCTCGGCCTGCAGCGCGCCGATGTCCTCGAGCGAGCGGAAGGACAGCAGCTCATAGTAGCGCCACATCAGCGTGTCGGAAATCGACATGAGCTTGCCGAACATGGAATCCGGCGTCTCGGTGACGCCGATGTAGTTGCCCTTGGACTTGGACATCTTTTCGACGCCGTCGGTGCCCTCGAGCAGCGGCATGGTCAGGATGCACTGCGGCTCGATGCCGTATTCCTTTTGCAGCTCGCGGCCCACCAGAAGATTGAATTTCTGGTCGGTGCCGCCGAGCTCGAGGTCGGCGCGCAAGGCCACCGAGTCATAGCCCTGCAGCAGCGGATACAGGAACTCGTGCACCGAAATCGGGATGCCGCCCCTGTAGCGCTTGGTGAAATCGTCGCGCTCCATCATGCGGGCCACCGTATAGCGCGAGGCCAGCTGGATCAGCCCCCGGGTGCCGAGCTTGTCGCACCATTCCGAGTTGTAGCGGATCTCGGTGCGCGCCGGATCCAGCACCAGGCTGGCCTGCGCGTAGTAGGTCTTGGCGTTTTCCTGGATCTGCTCGGGCGTGAGCGGCGGCCGGGTGGCGTTGCGTCCGCTGGGATCGCCGATCAGCGCGGTGAAATCCCCGATCAGGAAGATCACGGTGTGGCCCAGGTCTTGCAGCTGGCGCATCTTGTTGAGCACCACGGTATGGCCCAGATGGATGTCGGGGGCCGTCGGATCCAGGCCGAGCTTGATGCGCAAAGGCGTGCCGGTCGCGCGGCTGCGCGCGAGCTTTGCGGCGAATTCCGAGGCGACGAGCAGTTCGTCGGATCCCCGCTGGACGACACGCAGATCGGCGTCGTTCCGAGGGTCGGCGGGGAAGGATGGGGACGACATGATATACGCTTTTGAGGAAAAAAATGAAAAAAGGCTCGAAAAGTCTTGGCCGATGCGCTAGCATAACGTGCCATCGCAGCTTCTGTACAACAATTCGCCGCCTGGCCGGGCGGCCAGGGGCCACATATTATCAGAGCCTCGGCCTTCACCCGACGGGTGTGGCCCGAGCACACCAACCCACCACCGTCCATGACGACCGAAGACCATCAACCGCGCCGCAAACACATCACCCGGAGCCTGCTGATCGCTGCAGGCGGTCTCTTCATCACCGCCGCGGCTCTGGCGGTCGTCAAGCCCTCCGCTCCACCGGAACCCGTCTACGAGGCGCATCGCACGCTCGACCTGCGCCCGCTCGACGAGCCGGTTGCTGCAGCAGACGAGGCGCCCTTCATTACCGAGACCCGCATCCGGCGCGGCGACACGGTGGCGGCGGTACTGCAGCGCCTGGGCGTCGACGAGGACGGCCTGCTGCCCTTTCTGATCCAGAACAAGGGCGCGCGCTCGATCTACAAACTCTATCCCGGGCGCGTGCTGCAGGCCGCGCTGGACGATGCGGGGTCGCTCGTGTGGCTGCGCTATGCGCACACGCCGGGCACGCGCGACAAGGCCGACTACGTGTCGCGCTGGCTCGAGGTGCGCCCCGACGGCCAGGGCGGCTTCGAGGCCGCAGAGCACTCGATGCCGGCGCAGGCCCAGCTGCGCATGGCCGAAGGCGACATCGACAGCTCGCTGTTCGGCGCAGCCGACGAGGCCGATATTCCCGACGCCGTCACCATGGACATGATCGAGATCCTCGGCAGCCGGATCGATTTCCTCAAGGATCTGCGCAAGGGCGATCGTTTCCGCATCGTGTACGACGCCTACATGCACGACGGCGAGCAGGTCGGCACGGGACGCATCCGCGCCCTCGAATTCATCAACCGCGGCAAGACCTACAGCGCCGTCTGGTTCCGGACCGCCGACGGCAACGGCGGCTATTACGATTTCAACGGCGCCAGCCTCAAGGGCGCCTTCCTGCGCACGGCCATCAAGTTCACCCGCATCAGCTCGCGCTTCGGGATGCGCATGCACCCCGTCCACAAACGCTGGGCCGGCCACAAGGGCGTGGACTACGCCGCGCCCACCGGCACGCCGATCCATGCGACCGCCGACGGCACGGTCCAGTTCATCGGCCGGCAGAACGGATACGGCAACGTCATCATCCTCAAGAACTTCGGCAAGTATTCCACCGTGTACGCGCACCAGAGCCGCTTTGCGAAGGGCTTGAAAAAGGGCGATCGCGTGCAGCAGGGCCAACTGATCGGCTACGTGGGCTCCACGGGCTGGGCCACCGGCCCGCACCTGCACTACGAATTCCGCATCAATAACCGGCCCGTGGATCCGCTGGCGGTCGACCTGCCGGTGGCGCGCACGCTGGGGCCCGAGGACCGCAAGGCCTTTGCCTCGGTGGCGGCCCAATATCGCGGCCACATCGATTTCCTGGCACGGATCCAGGACATGCAGGACGACGCCACCCAGGTGGCGCAGCGCTAGCCGCTGCCGCCTCCACCAGGGCTGGCCGCGGCATGGGCAGCATGGACGCCGGACCCCAGGACGCGCATCGCTCTGGCGGGCCGCCGGCGGCATCCGTCGAACACTATATCGGCCTGATGTCGGGCACCAGCACCGACGGCGTCGACGGCGTGCTTGCCGAATTCGACGAGAGCGCCATCCGGATCGCCGCCACGGCCAGCCTGCCGCTGCCCGAGGCATTGCGCGGCGAATTGCTGGCCCTCAACGCCGCCGGGCCCAACGAACTCGCTCGCGCTGCGCATGCGGCAAACGGCCTGGCCGATCACTACGCGCAAGCCGTCGGGCAATTGCTGGCGGCCTCGGGCCTGGCACCCGGACAGGTGCGCGCCATCGGCGCACACGGCCAGACGGTGCGCCATTGCCCGCAGGATGGCTACACGCTGCAGATCAATGCGCCCGCCCGGCTGGCCGAGCGCGCCGGCATCGCGGTGGTGGCGGACTTCCGCAGCCGGGATGTCGCCGCGGGCGGTCAAGGCGCGCCGCTGGTGCCGGCCTTCCATGCCGCCTGGTTCGGCCATCGGCCGGACTGCGTGGTCCTGAACCTGGGCGGCATCGCCAATCTCACGCTCCTCGGGGACCCGGTGCGCGGCTTCGACACCGGCCCGGCCAACATGCTGATGGACGCCTGGGCGCAACGGCATCTGGAGCAGGCCTACGACCAGGGCGGCGCATGGGCCGCCAGCGGACGCTGCCACGAGGGCCTGCTGGCGCGACTGATCGCCGAGCCCTGGTTCGGCCAGGCGCCGCCCAAATCCACGGGCCGCGACCTGTTCAGCCTGGACTGGCTGCATGCTCGCCTATCGGCGAACCCGCAGTGGGCCCGGCTGGCGCCCGCCGACGTGCAGGCCACCTTGCTGCAACTCTCGGTCCGCACGATCGCCGCGGCCATCGCAAGGTACGCCCCGCACACACGCGAGGTCCTGGTCTGCGGCGGCGGCGCCTTGAATGCGGCCTTCATGGCGGCCCTGGGCCAGGCCCTGCCCTGCCGGCTGGCGACGACCGCCGAGCATGGCATGCCCGTCCAGGCGGTCGAGGCGCTGGCCTTTGCATGGCTGGCACGCGCGCACGTCCACGGCCATGCCGCTTGCCTGCCAGCGGTGACGGGCGCAAAACATGCCACGATTGCGGGTTGCCTGTATCCCGCCTGAACGCGCGGACGGCCGCCGCCCGCCTTCAGGCGGGCGACCGGACCGAGTGCAAGGACGGCAAGAAGGGAATCAGGGCGCGAAGGACGAGCCGCAACCGCAGGTGGTGTTGGCGTTGGGATTGCGTATGACGAACTGCGAACCCTCGAGGTCGTCCTTGTAGTCGATCTCGGAGCCGACCAGATACTGGAAGCTCATGGGATCCACCAGCAGTTGCACCCCTTCGCGCTCGATCGTGGTGTCGTCATCGCTGACTTCCTCGTCGAAGGTGAACCCGTACTGGAATCCCGAGCAGCCGCCACCCTGCACGAATACGCGCAGCTTCAGATCCGGATTGCCCTCCTCGGCCAGCAATTCGCGGACCTTGGACACGGCGGCGTCGGTAAACAGCAGCGGGGTGGGGGGAATGTCGAAATCGACGTGCTCGATCGTGCTCATGGAGTGACTCCTGGGGTGCCGGCCACGGGCGCGGCGCCCTCAACAACGGCGTCCTGGGTGGCGCGGATCAGTCCATCCTCGAGGATCTCGAGGGTGACGGAGCGGACCGCCACGCCGGGCGGAAGGCGCAGGACGCCGGTACTGCGCTGGAACTGCTCGAAAGCCAGGGCGAACGGGTCGGCGCCTGCAGGGCCGGACTCGGTGCCCGGCGGCGGTGCGGCCGATTCCTCGGCCGTCGCCGCCGCCAACTCTATTTTAGCGGGATTCCCGCCCTCGAGTGCATCGGCCATGAAACGCATGCGGCCTCTGAAGGTTTCCTGGGCGGGCGCATTGCGCGTCAGCAGGACCCGATAATGCAGGAAACCGCCCTGGGGCCTGACATCGAAGGCACGAATCGCGACGGCACCCGCGGGCCCGGGCGGGATCAACTGCTCGTAGAAGGCGAGCTGGTCGCGGGTCCGGCCGAGTTCCTGCTGCTGTTTGGCAAGCGTGTCCTCGAGGCCGCGGCGCGTGGCGAGCTCGACGTCGAGCTCGCCTTGCAGCTTGGCCACGCGCGCATTGGTCTCGGCCTCGGTCATCCGCAGGGTATCCACCCGTGCCTGCAGGTCGAGGATGCGCTGGCGTTCGCCGGCGTGCATGCCGAAATGCATGGCCAGCGCGCCGGCCAGGAACACCAGGAGCAGCGTCAAGGCCGTGATCAGCCCACGCAGGATCAGGCGTCGCATGCCCATGTCGCGCCCCTGCCCGCCTCAAGGCAGGACTGCAACGTGTTGCAGGCCGGCCGTTTCCTGGAACCCGAACATCAGGTTCATGTTTTGCACGGCCTGCCCCGCCGCACCCTTCACCAGATTGTCCTGCACCACCAGCACCACCAGTTGGTCGCCGTCGGCCGGACGGTGCACGGCGATGCGCAGCATGTTCGAGGCCCGCACCGAGCGGGTCTGGGGCAGGCTGCCGGCCGGCATGACGTCGACGAAGGGCTCGTCGGCATAGCGCGCCTCGTACAGCGCCTGGAAATCCGTATCCATGGCCTCGGGCAGGATGCGCAAGTAAAGCGTGGAGAACATGCCGCGGATCATGGGCACCAGGTGCGGCACGAACACCAGCCCCACCGGCGCGCCCGCTATGCGCTGCAGGCACTCGGAGATCTCGGGGTGATGGCGATGGCCGGCCACGCCGTAGGCGGCGAAATTGTCGCTGGCCTCGGAAAACAGCGAACCGACCTGGGTCTTGCGGCCCGCCCCCGAGACGCCGGACTTGGAGTCGGCAATCACGTGGGCGGCGTCGATCAGCGGCCGGCCGGCCTGCAGGACGGGCGCCAGGCCCAGCAGGACGGTGGTGGGATAGCAGCCGGGATTGCCCACCACACGGGCCTGGCGGATGGCCTCGCGGTCGAGCTCCGGCAGGCCATAGACGGCGTCGCGCAGGATGTCCGGGCAGGCGTGGGGCATCTTGTACCATTTCTGGAAGGTGTCCACGTCCTGCAGGCGGAAGTCGGCGGCCAGGTCGATCACGCGCACGCCATGATCCAGCAGGTGGCGGGCCTGCTCCATTGCCACGCCGTGCGGGGTGGCGAAGAACACCACATCGCATTGTTCCAGGGCGGCGTGCTCCGGGGTCTGGAAGCACAGGTCGACGTGGCCGCGCAGATTGGGAAACATGTCGGCGACCGGCATGCCTTCCTCCTTGCGGGAGGTGATGGCATGCAACTGCACATGGGGATGGGTCGAGAGCAGGCGCAATAGCTCGACCCCGGTGTATCCCGTGCCCCCGACGATGCCGGCCTTGATCCGTGATGCTGCGTTCATATGCTGTTCCATTCCGAAGAAATGTCCATGGGCTGGTATTAGCTTAACTGAATCCGCCGCGGCCCTATAACAAAAAACCCCGGCGCCGGGCCGGGGTTTCTGGGCGGGCGCGAAAGGCCGCGAACCGGATCAGCGCTTGCTGAACTGCTTGCGGCGGCGGGCCTTGTGGAAGCCGACCTTTTTACGTTCGACCTCACGGGCGTCGCGCGTGACCAGCCCGGCCTGCTTGAGCGAGGGCTTCAGCGTTTCGTCGTAGTCGATCAGGGCGCGCGTGATGCCGTGGCGCACGGCACCGGCCTGGCCGGATTCACCGCCGCCATGGACGTTGACGTGGAAGTCGAACGACTCGAGGTGGTTGGTCAGGGCGAGGGGCTGGCGCACGACCATGCGGCCGGTTTCGCGGGCGAAGTACTCGTCAACGGGGCGGCCGTTGACGATGATCTTGCCCGTGCCCTTCTTGAGGAACACACGCGCCACCGAGGTCTTGCGGCGGCCGGTGCCATAATTCCAATTACCGATCATGATGGCCCGTCCTTAGATGTCCAGAGGTTGCGGCTGCTGCGCCACGTGCGGATGCTCGGCGCCGGCATAGACCTTGAGCTTCTTGGCCATCGCATAGCCCAGCGGGCCCTTGGGCAGCATGCCCTTGACGGCCTTTTGCAATGCGCGACCCGGAAAACGCTGCTGCATTTTCTCGAAGTTGGTCTCGGTGATGCCGCCCGGATAGGTCGAGTGACGGTAGTAGCGTTTGTCCTGCGCCTTGGCGCCGGTCACGACGATGTCGGCCGCATTGACGACGACGATGTAATCGCCGGTGTCGACGTGAGGCGTGAATTCGGGTTTGTGCTTGCCACGCAGGCGGCGTGCGACTTCGCTGGCCACACGGCCAAGGACCTTGCCCTTGGCATCGATCACAAACCAGTCACGCTTGACTTCATGCGGCTTGGCCACAAAGGTCTTCATGATGGTTCCTAAGGAAAAATGAAAGAAAGCATTCCGCAAAGCGCATATGGATAGGCCCGCCAGGACGTTTTGACCCCGTCCGTACAAACCCCGCCAACGCCACTGGAAATCATGCGCAAACGGCAAAACGCCCGTGAAGATGATTTTCCAATACCGCGAAAAGCCATAAATTTTAGCAAGCAATTGGAAATAAAGCAAAAACGGCCTGGATCCGAGGATCCAGGCCGTTGCATTGCCTGGTCGGCCGTGACTTAGCCGGCCTTGCTGAGCGCGACGCTGAGGTAGTTGTCGTAGGAGCCTTCGGCCACGCGGAACCAGGGCACGATCCCGTCACGGAAAGCCATGTAGTTGTCGAAGATCTTTTTGAAGCCCGCGTTCTTGTCGCAGAATTCCTTGTAGACCTCGTTGGAGGCCTTGAAGGATGCGTCCATCACGTCGCGCGGGAAGCTCTTGAGCACGGCGCCGCTGGCGATCAGACGGCGCAGCGCGGCGGGATTGCGGGTGTCGTAGTCGGCGACCATCCGGCTGCCCGCGGCGCGCGAAGCCATGTCGATCATGGCCTGGTAGGACTTGGGCAGTTCGGCATAGGCCTTGTCGTTGACGTACAGCGACACCTGGGCCGAGCCCTCCCACCAGCCCGGATAGTAATAATATTTGGCGACCTTTTGATAGCCGAGCTTTTCGTCATCGACGGGCCCGACGAACTCGACCGCATCGAGGGCGCCCTTTTCCAGCGAGGGGTAGGTGTCGCTGGGCGGCAATTGCTGGGGAATCACACCCAGGCGTGCGAGCACCTCGCCCGCGAAGCCGGCGGTGCGCATCTTGAGCCCCTTGAGATCCTCGATCGACTTGATTTCCTTACGGTACCAGCCACCCATCTGGGTACCGGTGTTCCCAAACGGGAAGTTGATGATCCCGTGCGGCGCAAAGAGTTCGCGCATGAGCTTGAGCCCGTCGCCCTCGTACATCCAGGCATACATCTGGCGTACGTTCAGGCCGAAGGGCACCGCCGTGTCGAAGCAGAAGGACGGGTCCTTGCCGTAGTAGTAGTACGAGGCGGTCTGGCCGCACTCGACCGTCCGGTTGCCCACCGCGTCCATCACGCCGAAACCCGGCACCAGTTCGCCCGCCGGATAGAGGCGGATGTCGAACTTGCCGTCGGAGGCCTCCTTGATCAACTGGCAGAACATCTGCGCCGTAGGGAACAGCGCCGTCTGCTGCGGGCCGTAGGTGGAGGTCATCTTCCAGTTGATCTGGGGGGTGCCCTGCGCGAATACGGGGGCCGCGACGGCCGCCGATCCGGCGACCGCGCCGAGGCCGGCCTTTTTGAGGAATGAGCGACGCTGCATAGTGGGTGATCTCCTTTTGGGGTCTCGTTGAAGACGATACAAACTGTCAATTTATTGTGGGGTGGCCCCGATATTACACCTGACGCCCGCGAATGCGCATCTGGCGGCGCACACCACGCCGCCTCAGCGGCCGGCAATGGCCATGCGCTCGATCAGCACCGAGCCCGTGGACTTGGCGCCGCGGCCGTGCACATCGGCGCCCACGGCGACGATGTGGCGGAACATGTCGGCCAGGTTGCCCGCGATCGTGACCTCGTCGACCGCATGCTGGATGCGGCCGCCCTGGACCCAATAGCCGAAGGCGCCCCGGGAATAATCGCCCGTGACGTAGTTCACGCCCTGGCCGATCAGTTCGGTCACCAGAAAGCCCGTGTCCATCTTGCGCAGCATCGCCTCGAGGGTGTCGTCCGGCCGGGTCAGGCGCGAGCGCAGGCTGAGGTTGTGCGATCCGCCCGCGTTGCCGGTGGGAGTCATGCCGAGCTTGCGCGCCGTGTAGGTGGACAGGAAGTAGCCTTCGAGCACGCCGGCGCCCACGACGCGGCGGGCCTGCGGGCGCACCCCCTCGCCGTCGAAGGGCGAACTGCCCTGGGCGCCGGGGATGTAGGGGTTTTCGATGACGTCGAGGTGATCGGCGAACACGGGCTTGCCGAGGGCGTCGACCAGGAAGCTGGCCTTGCGGTAGAGCGCTCCGCCGCTGGCGGCCTGCACCAGCGCCCCCAGCAGCCCCACCGCCAGGGGCGCCTCGAACAGCACCGGGAAATGGCCGGTGCGCACGGGCCGCGCCGCCAGGCGCGACAGGGCGCGCTCGGCCGCGTAACGGCCCACGCGCACCGGGTCGGCCAGATCGCCCGGCCGCCGCGCCGAGGTGTACCAATAGTCGCGCTGCATGCCCGAGCCCCGCCCGGCGATGGGCGCCACCGACAGGCTGTGGCGCGAATACGGATAGCCACCGAGAAATCCGCGCGAATTTCCCAGGACGAAGTGCCCTTCCATGGTATCGACCGAGGCGCCCTCGGTGTTGGTGATCGACGGACTGACGGACAGCGCGGCACGTTCGGCGCGAATGGCCAGGCGGGCGGCCTCGCGGGCGTCGATGGCCCAGGGCTGGTGCAGATCCAGATCGGGATAATTCGTGGCGAGCAGGTCCGCGTCGGGCAGGCCGGCGGCCGGATCCTCGGCGGTATAGCGCGCAATGTGCCAGGCGGCGTCGACGGTCTTGCGCACGGCCTCGGGGGAGAAATCGGAGGTCGAGGCCGAGCCCCGACGGGTGCCCGCGAACACCGTCACCGCCAGGGAGCGGTCGCGCGTCTGCTCGATGGTCTCGATCGCACACTGGCGCACGGCCACCGACAGGCCCTGGCTTTCGGACACCTCGACCGCGGCGTCGGTGGCGCCCGCCGCGCGGGCATGATCCAGCGTGTCGGCCACCAATTGGCGAAACACGCCTTGCTGCGTGGGAATGTCCAGGAGGACCTCGGTATTCTCTTTCATGCGCGCATCCTGCTGCTGTGGTCCGGCGGCGATCTGTCCGCCGGACGGTTATCATAGTCAATTGACGACCATTTTATGCTCATCCCCATGGACGACATCCCAGAGGACTCCGAGCCCCTCGCGCACGATCGTCCCAGCAAATCCCAGGTCAAGCGCGACATGCACGCCCTGCTGGCCCTGGGCCGGCGGCTGGTGGACCTGCCCGCCGCCCGGCTGGCGGCGCTGGACCTGGACGAACCTCTGCGCGAGGCCATCGCCCTGGCGCAGCGCATCCGCAGCCACGAGGGCCGCCGGCGCCAGATCCACTACGTGGGCAAGCTCATGCGCCAGGCCGACGCCGAGGCCTTGCGCGCGCAACTGGACCTCTGGGACAGCGGCTCGCGCGAGCAGGCGCGGGCCATGCACCGCCTCGAGGCGCTGCGCGAGCAGCTCATCGCCGACGACGAGGCCCTGACCCCGGTGATCGACCGCTTTCCATCGCTGGACGTCCAGGCCCTGCGGGCCCAGATCCGCGCCGCACGCAAGGAATCACAACAGAACCAGGCCCTGCCCCAGGGCCGTGAACCGGCGCGCAAGCACTATCGCGCCCTGTTCCAGGCGCTCAAGCAACTGGAATTCGACGAGGACCGACCATGACCGATCTGCTCGACTGCATCGAACACGAAACAGGCCCCGATCCCCGCCACGCGGTGATCTGGATGCATGGCCTGGGCGCCGACGGCAATGATTTCCTGCCCATCGTGCCCGAACTGCAAGCCCCCGGCATGCCGCCGGTGCGCTTCGTCTTTCCGCATGCGCCGGTGCGCCCGGTGACCATCAACCAGGGCATCCCGATGCGCGCCTGGTACGACATCTTCGACTTCGGCCCCGACGCCCACGAAGACATCGACGGCATCCGGGCGTCGCGCCACGCCATCATGGAACTCGTTGCCCGCGAGTACGATCGCGGCGTCCCCAGCACGGGTATCGTCCTGGCGGGATTTTCGCAAGGCTGCGCCATGGCGCTGTACACGGGCCTGCGCATGGACGAGCCCCTGGCGGGGATCATCGGGCTCTCGGGCTACCTGCCCTTGCGCAACACCACGGCCACCGAGCGCCACCCCGCCAACGCCAAGGTCCCGCTGTTCGTGGCGCACGGCACCATGGACCCGGTCGTGGACCTGTCGCGCGGCGAGGCCGGCCGCGACGTGCTGATCGAACTGGGCTACGCCCCCGAATGGCACACCTACCCCATGCCGCATGCGGTCCACCCGCAGGAAATCGCCGACATCCGGGATTTTCTGGCCCGCGTCCTGGCGACGCCGCAGGAAGGCTAAGAGTCCAAGGCCCGCGGCGCGGCGGCTCAACCGCCGGCGTCCGAGGCCTTCAGGTCCAGCCAGACCCGGCGCATGCCCGGGTCGTCCTCGTCGGGATCGTTGCGGAACCCCAGATGCGCCATCAGGCCGAGCATCGGCCGGTTGGTCGCGAGGATCACGCCGTCGATGTAACCCAGGCCCTGGCGGCGCGCCGCGCGAATCAGGCCGCGCATCAATTCCTGGCCCAGGCCCCGGCGTTGCCAATCGTCGGCAACCACCAGGGCGTACTCGGCGCCCTGTCCGTCCGCATTGCGCAGATAGTGCGAGAACCCGATGATGCGCTCGCGCAGCAGGCCGCGGTTCTCGGGATTGGACACCTGGATCGTGGCCACCAGGGCCAGTTCGCGGTCGTAGTCGATGCGGGTATAGCGGGCCAGCATGCGCGGCGTCAGTTCGCGCAGCATCGAAACAAAACGCATGTAGCGCGATTCGTCGGACAAGTCGCGCACGAATTCCTGCAGCAGCGCCGCATCCTCGGGCCGGATCGGGCGCAGCAGCCATTCCTGCCCGTCGTCGAACTGCATGGCGCGCACCAGCCGCCGCGGATAGGGATGGATGGCCATGTGGCGATAGGCGCGGTTCTCGGGCCGCTCGCCGTCGTCATGGACGTCGAGTTCGACCTCGACGGCCTCGGCATACAAGGCCGTATCGTCGGCCCATAGAGGATCGATCGACAGGCGCCGGATGCCGGGCAGTTCGCTGGCGATCTCGGACACGCGCTCGAGCGTCTCGCGCAGCCGCTCGAAGACCGCCGGGCTGAGGGTGCGCGACAGTGCGCGGCTCCAGAACTTACCGCGCTGGATCAGCTGGCGGGCCAGGTAATTGTTCAGCGGCGGCAGCTCGATCTCGCGGTTCGGATTGGCGATCTCGGCCAGCCGTCCGCCCGGCCCGAACTGGATGTACGGGCCAAAGCGCAGGTCCTGGCGGATATGGACGGCCATGGGCAGGCCCGCGCGGATGGCCGGGTCCAGCGGACGGTCCGCGAACAGCACGGGCATGTCGAAGCAGTCGAACAGCCAGCGGCAGGCGTGCGCATCCAGATGCGTGCGGCCGGTCATGCGGGCGTCGGCCAGCAACGCGCGCGCCTCGTCCAGGCGCGGCGGCCGATTGAGCATCTCGGGGGGCAGGGCCTGCTGGGCCAGCGTCTGGTTGTACTGATACGAGGCGAGGATGCCGAACGCGTTGGCGGCCGATTCGGGCGTGCGAAACGCCGGCAGGCCCACCAGATCCAGGCGATGGCGCAGGGGACGCATCGACGCATCCCCCATGAAGCAGCACATGATGGGTTTCTGGGCATGGGCGGAAAAATCCGCCAGGGCATCGATGGCCGGCGCCATGTCCGACAGCCGGTCGGGCGCCAGCAGCACCAGCACGCCGTCGACCGCGGTATCGGCGACCAGCAGGCTGAGCATCCGCCGCATGCGCTCGGGATCCAGCGGCGCATGGCTGATCACCGGATTGCCCACCGCGGCGCCGGGTTCGAGCAGTTCGGCCAGGTCCTTGCGGGTCTGGCCGCCCAGTTCGGCCCGGGTGACGGGCGCGCCCACGCCGATCACGTCCAGCGCCAGGTGCGCGGCGCCGTGGCCGTTCGAGACGATCGCAATGCGCCGGCCGCGATGACGCGGCCCATGGACCAGAACCTTGAGCGCGGAAAACAATTGGACGAAGAATTGGATACGCACCGCGCCCGTGCGCCGCAGCAAGGCGCTGAACACCGCGTCGCCGGCCAGCGACGCCCCCGCGGGATCCGCCTGCCGGCCGACCTTGAGCACGATGACCGGCTTGACGCTGGCGGCCGCGTTCAGCGCGCTGGTGAAACGGCGCGACGAGTCGACGTCCTCGAGGTACAGCACCACACTGTCGGTGCGCGGATCCATCGCCAGGTATTCCAGGATCTCGGCCACCGCCACCCCGGTCTCGTCGCCGGCCGACACCACGGCCGAGAACCCGAGCCGGATGTCACCCGCCCAGTCCAGCACTGCGGCGGGCACCATGCGCGATTGCGCCACCATGGCGACGCGGCCGACCGGCGCGGTATCGGGCTCGAGGCTGAGATTGAGCCCCAGGTGGGGACGCTGCACGCCGAGCGCGCCCGGGCCCAGCACCAGGCAGTCATTCATCAACCCCCACGATTGGCAATAGACCCGGGTTTCCACCGGATCACGCGAAGGTGTCTCGTGGGGCAGCAGCACCAGGGCGCGCGGGCGAAACCGGCGCAGGGCCCCCAGGATGGACGGCAAGTGGGCGGGATCGACGCACAGCAGCGCCAGGTCCGGGCGCTGCCCCTCCTGCAGATAGTCGAGGCGCTCCGGCAGACGCACGCCCCCCGAGGCGTCCACCCTCACCTCGGTGATCCGTCCGCGCAGGCGCGGCGGAGTCTGGCGCACGACGGGAAGCTCGCGCGCGCTGATGACCAACACGGAACGTGGCTCGAACAAGGCAGCCAAGCGATGACGCAACATAGAAACCTGAAATAACGGCCCGGAACAGGACTTCAACTGTACTTTAAAATGGCGGCTTGACTCCAACCCGCGGCGCCTGGCTTGCCGACGCCGCCCAGCCCATCGATCCGACATGACCGCGCCCCACTCCGACACCGTGCGCACTCGATTTGCGCCCTCGCCCACCGGCTACCTGCACCTCGGGGGCGCGCGCACCGCGCTGTTCTCCTGGGCTTTCGCCCGCCACCACGGCGGGACCTTCGTCCTGCGCATCGAGGACACCGACCTCGAGCGCTCGACCCCGGAGGCGGTGCAGGCCATCCTCGACGGCATGGCCTGGCTGGGCCTGGACCCCGACGAGGGGCCGTTCTACCAGATGCGGCGGATGGACCGCTACCGCGAGGTCATTGCCCGGATGCTCGAGGAAGGCACCGCCTACCGGTGCTACAGCACCCCCGAGGAGGTCGAGGCCATGCGCGAGCGCGCCCGCGCGATCGGCGCCAAGCCGCGCTACGACGGCACCTGGCGCCCCGAGCCCGGCAAGACGCTGCCCCCCGTGCCGCCGGGGGTGCGCCCGGTGGTGCGTTTTCGCAGCCCCCTCGAGGGCGTCACCCACTGGGACGACCTCGTCAAGGGCCCCATCAGCTTCGACAATACCGAGCTCGACGACCTGGTGATCGCCCGGCCCGACGGCACGCCCACCTATAACTTCTGCGTGGTGGTCGACGACTGGGACATGCGCATCACCCACGTGATCCGCGGCGACGACCATGTGAACAACACGCCGCGCCAGATCAATATCCTGCGCGCCCTGGGTGCGCAGCCGCCGTGCTATGGCCATGTGCCCATGATCCTGGGCCCCGACGGCGAAAAGCTGTCCAAGCGCCACGGCGCGGTCAGTGTGATGGAGTACGACACCCTCGGCTACCTGCCCGAAGCCATGGTGAATTACCTGGCCCGGCTGGGCTGGAGCCACGGCAACGACGAGCTATTCACCCGCGAGCAGTTCGTCGAATGGTTCGATTCCCGCAACCTCAGCCGCTCCGCCGCCCAATGGGACCCCAAGAAGCTCAACTGGGTCAACGCCCACGCCATCCGCCAGGCCTCGAACGAGGACCTGGCCTCGCGCGTGGCGCCGCGGATACTGCGCCGGGGCGGCGATGCGGCGGCGGCCGACCTGGCCGCCGTCATGGGCCTGCTCAAGGACCGCAGCGAAACCCTCGAACAACTCGCCGAGGGCGCCATGCTGTTCTGCGGCCCCTACCGGCCGGCCGACGAAGCGCTGCGCACCGAGGTCCTGGACGAATCCGCCCGCGTCCTGCTGCGGGATTTCGCGGACCGCGCCACCGCCCTGACGGACTGGACCGAAGCCGCGCTGGACGCCCTGATCAAGGCGATGCTGCAGTCGCATGGCATCAAGATGCCCCGGCTGGCCATTCCCCTGCGGGTCGCGACCACCGGCGTCAAGCACACACCCTCGATCGGCGCCGTCCTGGCCCTGCTGGGCCGCGACACCGTCCTCGAGCGCCTGGCCGCCGCGACGGCGGACTGAGGCGACACCCGGTCCGCCGGGGCCGGGCGCCCGCGCCGCCGAGGGCGACTAGAACGGCAAGCGATAACCCGCCGACATGCGCCGCACGTCGACCAGGCCCTCGGCCCCGCGCAAGCGCAGCCTGGCGGGATCGACGTCCAGGATCTCGTAGCGGTTGGTGTAGATCGGATCGTCGAGATTGACGGGCGAGCCGTTGGACAGCACGGTGCGCAGCACCAGGGTCTGGCCCTCGCGCTGCCAGCAGCCGCTCTCGTGCAGGCCCTGCGAGGGGGTGCGCGGCCGCTTGATCTGCTGAACGTAGACCATGGTGCCGTCGGAATTGAGGGTATAGAGGGTGCGGATCGCGCCAGCCACGCCACGCTGGCTGGCAACGCTGAGCCAATTGCCGACCACGGCCTCGCCGGCGGCGGCGGGCCGGCACTGCGGCGCGGTCTGTTGTTGGCGCACGGAGCCGGTCGGCGCGCAGGCCGCCAGCGCGGCCGCCGCCAGGCACGCCCCCAGGATACGAAACCGAATAAGCCGCATGTCTTGATCCCCATCCATGACAAATGCCATCCAAAAGCCATGACGCGCCCAGGGCCGTCCGGCGCAAGAGGACGGCGGGCGCCCTACAATCGGATGCAGACGCCTTGGCGGACCGCCAAGGGATCATTCTAACCACTATGAGCCAGCCCATCCTCCTCACCCTGCATCTTTTTGCCGCGATCTTTTTCGTCGGCACGGTGTTCTTCGAGGTGCTGATACTCGAAGGCATCCGCAAGCCCCTGGGGCGCGAGGCCATGCGCGAGGTCGAGCGCGCGATCGGCCGGCGCGCGCGCCGCTTCATGCCCTTCGTCATCCTGGTCCTGTTCGGCGCCGGCATCGGCATGGCGTGGCCCTATCGCGAGACGTTGGCGCATCCCTTCGACACCAGCTTCGCCACCTTGCTGTGGCTCAAGATCCTGCTGGCCGCAAGCGTGCTCGCCCATTTCATCGCCGCCATGGTCCTGGGCGGCACCGGCCGCCTCAAGACCCGGCACTTCCAGCGCATACACATCAGCGTGTTCTGCCACGTCGTGCTGATCGTATTCCTCGCCAAGGCCATGTTCTACCTGCACTGGTAAGGGTGCCCCAGAACAATTGGTTGCAAAAAGGCCGAGCGGCCCGCAGCATGCGGGCCGCGCGCCGTTGTCCACAGACCGAATGTGGACAAGCGCGCCGGATTGTGGAGAACCCGCTCCCGCGGCGCTTGATCCCCCCCGATTACCCCACTACAATTTGTGGACGGCACATTCGACACCACTATATGTGGTAGTGCCCTGCAGCCTGCTGCATATCTCAAGAAAAACAGAAAGTACGCCCATTTCCACCCTTTTTCCGCTGCGGCGCGCCCGGCTTCCGCCCTCGCCGCAGTCATCCGATCGCCAGGAGAACCTATGCACAGTCCCTATCTCGCCGAACAGGACGCCCCTTCCTCTCGGTCTCTCGCGCCCTCGCCGGCCACTGAGGACTCCCAGAACGGCCAGTGGCAGAACTTCCACATCATGCGGCGCAACGGCGCGGTGGTCGGGTTCGAGCCCAGCAAAATCGCGGTCGCCATGACCAAGGCGTTCCTCGCCGTGCATGGCGGACAAAGCGCCGCGTCGGCGCGGGTGCGCGAACTGGTCGAGACCCTCACGGGCCACGTGGTCGGCGCCCTGGTGCGCAATCGTCCCGGCGGCGGCACCTTCCACATCGAGGAGGTCCAGGACCAGGTCGAACTGGCCCTGATGCGCTCGGGCGAGCACGACGTCGCGCGCGCCTACGTGCTGTATCGCGAAAAGCGCGCACAAGCGCGCCAGCAGGAAGGCGCCGCCCAGGCGCCCGCGGCCCCGGCCGCGACGATTTCGGTGCAGGACGGCGAGGCGCGCCGCCCGCTGGACATGGCGCTGCTGCGCAAGACCATCGAGGAAGCCGCACACAACCTGCCCCACGACATCGACGTCGACGGCATCCTGCAGGAAACGGTCAAGAACCTCTACGACGGCGTCCCCGTCGACGAGGTTTACAAGTCCGCCATCCTGGCCGCGCGTTCGCGGGTCGAAACCGACCCCTCCTACAGCCAGGTGACGGCGCGCCTGCTGCTGCACACGATCCGCAAGGAAGTCCTGGGCCAGGAATGCCTGCAGGCGGACATGGCCACGCGCTATGCGGAATACTTTCCCACCTTCATCAAGACCGGCATCGAGGCCGAACTCCTGAACCGCGAACTCGCGCTGTTCGACCTGCCGCGCCTGGCGCAGGCCCTGGACGCGTCGCGCGACGAACAGTTCAACTACCTGGGACTGCAGACCCTCTACGACCGCTATTTCCTCCACGTGCGCGGCCATCGCATCGAGCTGCCGCAGATCTTCTTCATGCGGGTGGCGATGGGCCTCGCGCTGAATGAAATCCACCGCGAGGAACGCGCCATCGAGTTCTACCACGTGCTGTCCTCGTTCGACTTCATGAGCTCGACGCCGACGCTCTTCAACAGCGGCACCCTGCACTCGCAACTGTCCTCGTGCTATCTGACCACGGTCTCCGACGACCTGTCGGGAATCTACGACGCGATCAAGGAAAACGCCCTGCTGGCCAAGTACGCCGGCGGCCTGGGCAATGACTGGACGCCGGTGCGCGCACTGCGCAGCCACATCAAGGGCACCAACGGCGAGAGCCAGGGCGTCGTGCCGTTTCTCAAGGTCGTCAACGACACGGCGCTGGCGGTCAACCAGGGCGGCAAGCGCAAGGGCGCGGTCTGCGCCTATCTCGAGACCTGGCACCTGGACATCGAGGAGTTCCTCGAGCTGCGCAAGAACACCGGCGACGAGCGCCGCCGTACCCACGACATGAACACGGCGAACTGGATCCCGGACCTGTTCATGAAGCGCGTCATGGAAAACGGCGAATGGACGCTGTTCTCGCCCTCGGATGCGCCGGATCTGCACGACAAGGTGGGGCGCGCCTTCGAGCAGGCCTACGTCGGCTACGAGCAAAAGGTCGCCAGCGGCGAACTGACGCTCTACAAGAAAATCCCGGCCCTGACGCTGTGGCGCAAGATGCTGTCCATGCTGTTCGAGACCGGCCATCCCTGGCTCACCTTCAAGGACCCGTGCAACATCCGCTCGCCGCAGCAGCACGTGGGCGTGGTGCACAGCTCGAACCTGTGCACCGAGATCACCTTGAACACCAGCGACACCGAGATCGCCGTCTGCAACCTCGGTTCGGTGAACCTGGTCGCCCACCTCAAGGAAACGGCCGAGGGCGGCTACGCCATCGACCACGACAAACTGCGCAAGACCATCGCCACCGCGATGCGCATGCTCGACAACGTCATCGACATCAACTACTACGCGGTGCCCAAGGCGCGCAACTCGAACCTGCGCCACCGTCCGGTGGGCCTGGGCATGATGGGCTTCCAGGACTGCCTGCTCAAGATGCGCATCCCGTTCGCCTCGCAGGAGGCCGTCGAATTCGCCGATGCGTCGGCCGAGGCGGTGTGCTATTACGCCTATGCGGCCTCCAGCGGCCTGGCCGCCGAGCGCGGCCGCTACGAGAGCTATGCCGGTTCGCTGTGGGACCGCGGCATCCTGCCGCAGGACTCGCTGGAGCTGTTGCGCGAGGAACGCGGCGGCCACGTCGAGGTCGACATGTCCAGCCGCATGGACTGGACCAGCCTGCGTGAGCAGATCCGCGTCAATGGCATGCGCAATTCCAACTGCGTGGCCATCGCGCCGACGGCGACCATCGCCAACATCATCGGCGTGTCGCCCTGCATCGAGCCCACCTACCGCAACCTGTACGTGAAATCGAACCTGTCGGGCGAATTCACCGTCGTCAACGACTACCTGGTGCGCGACCTCAAGGCACGCGGCCTGTGGGACGAGGTCATGGTCGCCGACCTCAAGTACTTCGACGGCAGCCTGGCGCGCATCGACCGCGTCCCTCAAGAACTGCGCGCGCTGTACGCGACCGCATTCGAGGTCGAGCCCCAGTGGGTCGTCGAATGCGCCGCGCGCCGCCAGAAATGGATCGACCAGGCGCAATCACTGAATATCTTCATGGCCGGCGTATCCGGCAAGAAACTCGACGAGACCTACAAGCTCGCCTGGATCCGCGGCCTGAAGACCACCTACTACCTGCGCTCGAGCAGCGCCACCAACGCCGAGAAATCCACCGGCCGCGGCGGCGAGCTGAATGCCGTCTCCAGCCAGGGTTCGTCCGGCGGCCTCGCGGCCTCCGCACCCATCCAGTTGCCCGAGGCCGAAGTCGTCGGCACGGTCTGCACCCTGCGGCCGGGCGACGAAGGTTTCGATGAATGCGAGGCGTGCCAGTAAGCCGCCCCGAACCGATCAAAGGAGTCCCCATCATGTTGAGTTTCGAAGACACCCCGGTCCCGGCCCCCGCCCGTGCGCCCGCCCCCATGGCCGGCGCGCCGGGCACGGCGACGCCGCAGACCAGTGTGTCGTCCTCGGGCGACGGCGGGCGCGTGCGCGCCGCCGACAAGCGCATCATCAACGGCACCACGGACGTCAATCAGCTGGTGCCCTTCAAATACAAGTGGGCCTGGGAAAAATACCTGGCCACCTGCGCCAACCACTGGATGCCGCAGGAAATCAATATGTCGCGCGACATCGCGCTCTGGAAGAACCCCGACGGCCTGACCGAGGACGAGCGCCGCATCGTCAAGCGCAACCTGGGGTTCTTCGTCACTGCCGACTCGCTGGCGGCCAACAACATCGTGCTGGGCACGTACCGCCACATCACGGCGCCCGAGTGCCGCCAGTTCCTCCTGCGACAGGCCTTCGAGGAAGCCATCCATACGCACGCCTACCAGTACATCGTCGAGAGCCTCGATCTGGACGAGGGCGAGATCTTCAACGCCTACAACGAAGTCCCCTCGATTCGCGCCAAGGACGAGTTCCTGCTGCCCTTCATCGACGCCATCGCCGACCCCGACTTCAAGACCGGCACCCCCGAAGCGGACCAGACGCTGCTGCGTTCCCTGATTGCGTTTGCCTGCCTGATGGAAGGCCTGTTCTTCTACGTCGGCTTCACGCAGATCCTTGCGCTGGGCCGCCAGAACAAAATGACGGGTGCCGCCGAGCAGTACATGTACATCCTGCGCGACGAATCCATGCACTGCAATTTCGGCATCGACCTGATCAATACGGTCAAGCTCGAAAACCCGCACCTGTGGACGCCCGCGTTCCGCGAGGAAATCAAGGACATGTTCCTCAAGGCCGTCGACCTCGAATACGCCTACGCCGAGGACACCATGCCGCGTGGCGTGCTGGGGCTGAACGCCTCGATGTTCAAGTCCTACTTGCGCTTCATCGCCAATCGCCGCAGCCAGCAGATCGGCCTCGAAGCGCTGTTCCCCAATGAGGAAAATCCATTCCCGTGGATGGCCGAGATGATCGACTTGAAAAAGGAACGCAACTTTTTCGAGACACGAGTGATCGAATATCAAACCGGGGGAGCGCTCAGCTGGGAATAATGCTTGGAATAGATTGATTGCTTACGTTAGACTCTAAGGCGTGCGACATCAACCATCGCACGCCTGCGCCATTTGAGATGGGCCGCGCCCGCGGCGGGGGTCATATCAAATGGGTGGACGTTCACTTTCGACCTCAAGGAGCATGACTATGGCAACCGCCAAGAAGGCCTCCGCCAAGCCGGCCAAGAAAGCTGCACCCGCGAAATCCAGCAGTAAATCCGAGGACAAGAAGACCGCCAAAAAAGCAGTAAGCAAAGCGGCCGCCACCAAGAAGGCGGTTGCTAAAAAGACCGTCGCCAAAAAAGCCGTCGCCAAAAAGACGCCCGCCAAAAAAGCCGTCGCCAAGAAGACCGCCGTAAAGAAAGCCACGGTCAAGAAGGCCGCCGCCAAAAAGGCGCCGGCGAAAAAGGCCGCGACCAAAAAGGCCGTCGCCAAAAAAGCGGCCGCCAAAAAGGCGCCGGTGAAAAAAACGGTTGCAAAGAAAGCGCCGGCCAAAAAAGTCGCCGTCAAGAAAGCGCCGGTGAAAAAAGCCGCGGCCAAGAAGGCGGTCGCTAAAAAAGCGGTCGCCAAAAAGGCCCCGGCCAAGAAGGCGCCGGCCAAGAAGGCCGCTGCCAAGAAACCCGCCGCCAAGCCTGCCCCGGCCCGCAAGGCTGCGCCCAAAAAGGCCGCCGCCAAGCCCGAAACCCCGGCACCCGAGGCACGCACCGACGTGAACCCGGCCAATTCCTGGCCCTTCCCGACGACCAACCGTCCCTGACGCCATCCGGCATGAAGGCCCGGCAGCAACTTGCCGGGCCTTTTTCATTGATGCGAAAATGGACGACTACAAAAGGCCCGCGAGCGACCTCCCATGTTGCGTGACATTCTGGTTTTCCTGATCGACATCGTCTTTTCCCTGTTCGGGATCGCGCTCATCCTGCGTGCCTGGATGTATGCCATCCGGCTGCACCCTTTCAATCCCTACTCGCAGGCGATCCTGCGCGCCTCCGACTGGCTCGTCCAGCCACTGCGCAAGGTGGTGCCCGCCACCGGCCGCTTCGATTGGCCCTGCATCATCGCCTGCTGGTTGACCGCGCTGATCTATCTGATGCTCAGCGGCTTCATTCTCTCGGCGGGCAGCCTGCCGCCGGCCGGCTTGATCGTGCCTGCCATACTGGCCGCGGTGCTGACCGCACTGAAATGGTTTTTCAACGTCATTGTGTGGGTCACGTTGATCCAGGCCGTGCTGTCGTGGATCAATCCGCTGTCGCCGGTGATGCCGGTGCTCTACACGCTCACCGCCCCATTGCTGGACCCGATCCGGCGCGCGCTGCCGCGCATGGGCGGCCTGGATTTCTCGCCCCTGATCCTGCTGGTGATCGCACAGGTCGCCATGATGGTGGTGCAGCACCTGGCGTTCTCGGTCTTCGGACTATAGGCCCCAAAATGCTTGCGGCGCCCCAAGGGGGCGCCGCGTTCATCGCGGCCACCGGGCCGCAACAGCGAGCGCAGGCCTTACAGCGGCACGACGCGGGTCGGGCCGCCGCCGCTGATCAATTGCACACGCTGTCCGGAGGACAGCGGCACGTCGTCCGCCTGCGCAATCACGCGGGTTTCCCCGTTGTCCAGGCGTACAGTGATCTCGAGCCCCTTGGTCTTGGCCGCCGTGTTTTCGATCGTGTTGCCGGCCAAGCCGCCCAGGACCGCCCCGCCCATCGTGGCCAGCACCTGGCCCGTGCCGCCGCCGATGGTGCTGCCGGCAACGCCGCCCAGGGCTGCGCCGGCGAGCGCGCCCGCCCCCGAGCTCTTGTCGGTCTGGATCGTGACGGGACGCACGGAGACCACGGTGCCATAGCGCACGATTTGTTCCTGCTGGGCCTGGCCGTAGGTATAGACGGAACTGGAGGCGCTGTGATTGGCACAACCCGCCAGGACGGCGAACGAGACCGCCAGGCCGGCCGCTGCCAGCCCGCGCAATACCCGCAGCCGCGCATCGCTTGTGTTCACGGTTTGCATGACGAAAACTCCTGAGTCGAGTGGGACAAGAATAGGTGCCTAGGACAGCCCGGATGCATCGATACCATAATTCGACTGCAGCGCAGCCGCGATATCCAGCCGTGTCGGCTGATGATTTTGTGGTCCCCTCGCCCCGATTTTAAAGCTCCCCATGATGTTCGCCAAGCAGCAGGCATCGCGCAGGGCCCAACCCTCGACCAGACCGTACAACAGGCCGGCGCGATGCGCATCGCCGCAACCCGTCGGATCCACGGGATCGTTGGCCGGCACCGGCGGAATGTCGGCCTGCGAGCCGTTTTCGTACAGCGTCGCGCCATGGGGGCCGCGCGTCACCACCGCGGCCCGCAACCCTTCCGCGATGCGCTCGATGGGTGCCCCCACACGCTGCTCGATCACGCTGGCCTCATAATCATTGGCTGTCAGGATGCTGGCCATGGCGAGCATCTCGCGCAGGTCGTCGCCATCGAACAGCGGCATCGCCTGGCCCAGGTCGAAGATGAATGGAATGCCTTGCGCATGCAGGCGCCGGGCATGAGAGAACATGCCGTCCTTCGCATCCGGCGCAACGATGGCCCATGCGCTCGTCTGGCTGCCGATGTCGTTTTCGGCCGAACGCAGCATCGCGCCCGGATGAAAGGACGCGATCTGGTTGTTGTCCAGGTCGGTGGTGATGAAGCATTGGGGCGTATAGGCATCAGGCAGCAGGCGCACCAGCCGGGTGTCGATGCCCATGGCGGCCATGCGCTGCAGGTAGTCCTCGGCATCCATGCCCACGGTGCCCACCGGCACGGGCCGCCCGCCCAGCAGGCGCAGGTTGTAGGCGATGTTCCCGGCGCAGCCGCCGAACTCCTTGCGCAGGCTGGGGACGAAGAACGACACGCTCAGGGTCTGGATGTTGTCGGCCAGGATGTGATCCTTGAACCGGCCTTCGAACACGGCGATCGTATCGAAAGCGATCGAGCCGCAAATCAGGACTTCCTTGGACATTGGGTTCCTCAGGGAAAGAACAGATCGAGTTGGTAGCCGTTGACCTGGACGCCCGCCACCGCCAGGGGAACTCGCACGAGAATGTCGTCGTGCGCGCCAAAAGGCCCTTTGAGCGCGTCCGGTGGCAGGTAGTCGCCGGGTCCCAGGTTGCGCCGCACCAGACGGGTGCCCGAGGCGTCATTGAGGTCCAGCACGATGGTCGGCCATTCCTGCGGCTGGTCGCTCAGGTTGCGCAAGGTGACCTCCAGCACGTAGTGGCGCGTCGCGTCCTGTGCGGCATCGGTGGCGGCACCGTCCGGCCCCCGGGCGGCCGCCCGCAAGGCGGAGCCGGAAATGCTCAGTCCGGCCAGATCCCGCGCATACGGGACTTGGCATCCCAGCGGCGCGCAGGCCCGCTCGATCGCCGGCCGCAATGCCGGCAAAGCCAGGGCGATCTGCGACCGATAAATATAGGCCAGCTGCGCGCATGCCAGCAGGACGAGCAATGCCAGCAGCAGCACCGTGAGCACGCGTCCCAGCCGGGCCAGCGGGCCGCCCCCGTCCTCGCGGTGCATCAGCGGCGCCGCAGAACCCCCGCGGCCCGCGCGGGCCGGATGCGGTTCGATGAGGAAGGGCGTCGGCCGCGCGGGCGCCGAGGGCGCCGGCCCGATGACGATCCGCTCGGACGGCGGATCGTCGTCCTCCGGAACAGGCCCGATGGAGGGCCCCGGAGACGGATCGTCCCGCCGCCCATCGAGGGCGATGTCCACGGTGAAGTGCGGTTCCTCGCGGCTCGTGCGGCCTGGCCGGAAGACCTGCGGGCCCGGTGGAATCGGCGCCATGGATTCGGACGGCACACGGGGCGGCGATGCAGAGGCGGCCGGGCCGGGCGGCGGCGCCGGCGTTGTGCGCGACCCCGCGTCCGAGACGACCTCGGCATAACCATCGAATATGTGCGCGCACTGCACGCAACGGATATAGCCTTTGCGCAACTGCAATTCCTGCAGGCTGACGCCGAAGATGGTTCCGCAGCTCGGGCAGCGCGTGGTCAGGTCCATGCCCGTCGCCTATGCGTTCCTGCGGCCGGCCAGGCAGACCCAACCGTCGCGCGCGCGCCAGACCTCGAGGGCCACCCAGGGCGCATAGGCGGCGGCGACCTCGTCGGCCTGGCGCTCGAGCACGCCCGAGAGCACCAGGCTGCCGCCGGGCTCGACCCGGGCGGCCAGCATGGGCGCCAGGACCATCAGGGGATTGGACAGGATGTTGGCGACCACGATCCGGCTGCCGCCGTCGGGCAATCCGTCCGGCAGCCAGGCGTCGATCCGCACGTGATTGGCCGCCGCGTTCCGCTCAGTGGCCAGCACGGCCTGCTCGTCGATGTCGACCGCATGCACGCGCGCCGCGCCGAGCATCCGCGCGGCGATCGCCAGGATCCCCGAGCCGCAGCCATAGTCGAGGACTGTTTCACCGCCACGGACATGGCTGGACAGCCACTCGAGGCACAGGTGCGTGGTCGGATGGCTGCCGGTGCCGAATGCCAAGCCAGGATCGAGTTCGATGCGTACGATGCCATCGGCGACGGCCGGCGGCACGCCCTCGTCCTGGCGGTGCCAACTGGGCACGATCCATATCCGGTCGCCCACCGCGATCGGGCCAAACTGCGATTGCGTCAAACGCACCCAGTCCTCGTCGGGCACCTCGCGCACGGACCAGTGCACGGGTTCCCGGTCCGGTGTGCCGGAATCGTCCAGCACCGCCGCGATCTGTGCGGGATCCTGGCCGTCGGGCAGCAGCGCCACGATGCGATTGTGCCGCCACGCCAGGACCTCGGGCTCGATCCCTGGTTCGCCGAACAGGGCCTGTTCATGCGCGGTGTCCCCATCGGCGTCCTCGACCGATACGGCCAGGGCGCCGGCCTCCAGCAAGGCATCCGACCACGCCTCAGCCAGGGCTTCGGGGCAACTCAGCACAAGCTCGCGCATCCCGTACCCGCCCCCTCAGTTCCGCTGCGAGAGCTTTTGCTCAAGATAATGAATGCTGGTGCCGCCGCGCACGAAATTGGCATCCTGCAACAGTTCGCGGTGCAGGGGGATATTGGTCTGCACGCCCTCGACGATCATTTCGGACAGGGCGATGTCCATGCGCATGATGGCCTGGTGGCGGTCATCGCCGTAGGTGATGAGCTTGGCGATCATGGAATCGTAGTACGGCGGCACGGTATAGCCGCTGAAGACGTGCGAATCCATGCGCACGCCCGGGCCGCCCGGCGTATGCCAGTTGCTGATGCGCCCGGGGCTGGGAATGAACTTGAAGGGGTCTTCGGCATTGATGCGGCACTCGATGGCATGGCCGCGCAACTGGATGTCGCGCTGGCGCAGCGTGAAGGGCTCGCCCGCCGCAATGTGCAGTTGCTGCTGCACCAGGTCGATGCCGGTGATCATCTCGGTGATGGTGTGTTCGACCTGGATGCGGGTGTTCATCTCGATGAAGAAGAACTCGCCGTTCTCGTACAGGAACTCGAAGGTGCCCGCGCCGCGGTAGCGCATCGCCCGGCAGGCCTCGACGCAGCGCTCGCCGATGCGCGAGACCAGCGCGCGGTCCACCCCTGGCGCGGGCGCCTCCTCGATGATTTTCTGGTGGCGCCGCTGCATGGAGCAATCGCGCTCGCCCAGCCAGACGGCCTCGCCCTCGCCGTCGGCCAGCACCTGGATCTCGATGTGGCGCGGATTCTCGAGGAATTTCTCGAGGTAGACCTCGGGATTGTTGAAGGCGGCGCCGGCCTCGGTGCGGGTCATGGCGACGGCGTTCAGCAAGGCCGCCTCGGTGTAGACCACCCGCATGCCGCGACCGCCGCCGCCGCCCGCGGCCTTGATGATGACCGGGTAGCCCACCTCGGCCGCAATGCGCTGGACCTCCTTGTCGTCCTCGGGCAGCGCACCGCCCGAGCCGGGCACCACCGGCACGCCCGCGGCAATCATGGCCTGCTTGGCGCTGACCTTGTCGCCCATGATGCGAATACTCTCGGGACGCGGCCCGATGAACACAAAGCCGCTTTTCTCGACACGGTCGGCGAAATCGGCGTTTTCGGACAGGAAACCGTAGCCGGGATGGATGGCCTCGGCGTCGGTGACCTCGGCCGCCGAGATCAGGGCCGGCATGCTGAGGTAGCTGTCGCGGGCAGGCGCGGGGCCGATGCAGACGGACTCGTCGGCCAGGCGCACGTACTTGGCCTCGCGGTCGGCCTCGGAATGCACCACCACGGTCTTGATGCCCAGTTCGCGGCAGGCGCGCTGGATGCGCAGCGCAATTTCACCGCGGTTGGCAATGAGAATTTTCTCGAACATGGTTCAACCGATCACAAACAGCGGTTGCCCGTATTCGACCGGCTCGCCGTTTTCGACGAGGATTTCCTTGATGACGCCGGATTTGTCGGCCTCGATCTCGTTCAAGAGCTTCATGGCCTCGATGATGCACAGGGGCTCGCCTTCCTTGACGGCCTGGCCGACCTCGACGAAGGGGGCCGAGTTGGGATTGGGCGCACGGTAGAAAGTGCCCACCATCGGCGCCTTGACCTGGTGGCCCTGGACGGCGGGGGCCGCGGCCGGCGCGGCGGGCGATTCAGCCGCGGCCGCAGCGACCGGCGCCGGAGCGGGCGCGGGCGCATAGGCGACGGGCTGCTGCGCCTGGGAAAACTTGACGATCCTGACCTTGCCTTCGCCTTCGGTGATCTCGAGTTCGGCGATGCCCGAATCGGCGACCAAATCGATCAGTGTCTTGAGTTTTCTAAGATCCATATACTTTCCCATAAACGTCGCCGCGCATTGGGCGCGGCCACCACATGTCCGAATTTCGCACGATACAGACGAATGCGCCGTCGATCTGCCTCCCGGACCAAGGACGGGGTAGAGCGACGGCCGCAAGTATGCCTGCAGGCAGGGCGAGGCCTACGCGGCCGCCCCGACGGGGTGGATTGAGCACCCCGGCAAAGCGTCTTTTTACGCTAAAACCATCGATTTGTCCATGAAAAGCGCGCGCCAGCCGGAAAAGGCCAAAGATTTGAAACTTAAAGTATCTGGCTGAGCCGGCGGCGAATGTCGGCCGGATCCACCTCGCCCAGAACCACGCCGGCCGGACGGCCCCGCGCATCGAACAGAGCCGTGAACGGCAGGCCGCCGCCCTTGTTGCCCAACTCGCGCATCAGGGGGATGCCCTGGGTGCCGGTGAGCAGGATCGGATACGAGACCTGCACCTTTTGCATGAAGCGTTCCACATTGGCCCGGGTGTCGATCGCCAGTCCCAGGAACGCCACATCGGGATGATCGCGATGCAGGGCGTCCAGGTCGGGCATCTCGCGCACGCAGGGCGGGCACCAGCTGGCCCAGAAATTGGCCAGCACCGGCCGCCCCACCAGCGACGACAGCTCGAAGGCCTCGCCGTCCATGCCTTGGAAAGAGCGGCCGAAAAACGGGTCCACAGGCAGGACCGACGCCGCCGCCGCGCGCACGCCGGCCGCAGCCGCCCCAAGCCCCAGGACGAGGCCGCCCGCCCGGTGCAGGAATTCGCGCCTGCCGATCACGCCATCCACCTGACAAAACTCGTCACCATGCCGTCCATCATAGCATTGGGCCCTACAATACAGGCCGGAGGATCGCGATGCATATACACATACTGGGGATCTGCGGCACGTTCATGGGGGGCCTGGCGCTGATCGCGCGCTCGGCCGGCCACGTGGTCACGGGTTGCGACGCCGGCGTCTACCCACCCATGAGCACGCAATTGCGCGAACAGGGCATCGAACTGGTCGAAGGCTTCGAGGCCGGACAGCTCGCCCTGGGCGCCGACCTGTACATCGTGGGCAACGTCGTCTCGCGAGGCAACCCTCTGATGGAAGCCATCCTCGACCGCGGCCTGCCCTACACCTCGGGGCCGCAATGGCTGGCGGACCACATCCTGCCCGGCCGGCACGTGCTGGCGGTGGCCGGCACCCACGGCAAGACCACCACCAGTTCGATGCTGGCCTGGATATTCCAGCATGCGGGGCGCCCGGCCAGCTTCCTGATCGGCGGCGTGGCGCCCGACCTGGAGGTCTCGGCGCGCTTCGATGCGGCGGCGGCGCATGTCATCATCGAGGCCGACGAGTACGACACCGCGTTCTTCGACAAGCGCTCGAAATTCGTGCACTACCGGCCGCGCACGGCCATCCTCAACAATCTCGAGTACGACCACGCCGACATCTTCCCCGACCTGGGCGCGATCGAAACCCAATTCCACCACCTGGTCCGCACCATACCGGCGGGCGGGCGGATCATCCGGCCGGCCGACGACCCGGCACTGGACCGCGTGCTGGCGCGCGGCTGCTGGACGCCGGTGGAGACCTTCGGCGCGCAGGGCGAATGGCAGGCGGATGCCGATGGCGCGCACGCCGGACGCTGCCTCGTGCGCCATCAGGGCCGCGACGTCGGCGTGCTGGACTGGCAGCTGAGCGGCGCGCACAACCAGTCCAATGCGCTCGCGGCCCTCGCGGCCGCCCATCACGCCGGCATCGCGCCCGAGGACGGCCTGCGGGCGCTTTGCGCGTTCCAGGGCGTGCGCCGCCGCCTGGAGCATCGGGGCACGGCGCGCGGCGTGCACGTCTACGATGATTTCGCGCACCATCCCAGCGCCATCGCGGCCACCCTCGAGGGGCTGCGCCGGCGTGTCGGCCCCGACGCCCGGATTCTCGCCGTGATCGAACCGCGCTCGAATACGATGAAACTGGGCGCCATGGCCACACGCCTGCCCGAATCCCTCAAGCAGGCCGACCTGGTATTCTGCCACGGGGCGATCGACGGCCGGCACGCCCTGGGCTGGAATCCCGCCGAGATCCTGGCGCCCCTGGGCGCGCGCGCCTGGACGGGCGCGGACCTGGACGCCCTGGTCGACGCAGTGCGCACTGCGGCGCGCCCCGGGGACCATGTCCTGGTCATGAGCAACGGCAGCTTCGGCGGCATCCATCGCAAACTGCTGGACGCGCTGGCGGGCGGCGCGCCCTGAGCGCCCGCGGCCGGCCCCACCACCCGACCCATCCATCATGCACGTTCTATACGAAGACAGCGGCAAACTGAAAGCCGAAACCATTCTTTCCCAAACCGACGCCTCGCTGCAGGTCGAATCGGCCACCGGCAAGCGCAGCAAGGTCAAGCGCAACACGGTGCTGTTCGAATTCGAGCAGCCGGCGCCCGAAACACTGCTGGAACAGGCCCAGGCGCTGGCCGGCGAACTGGATGCCGACTTCCTGTGGGAATGCGCGCCCCAGGAGGAATTCGAGGCGGCCGCGCTCGCCGAGGAGTATTTTGGCCATCCGCCCAACGCGGTCGAGAAGACCGCGCTGATCATGGCGCTGGGTGCGGCGCCCGCCTATTTCCACCGGCGCGGGCGCGGCCTCTACCGGCCCGCGCCGCCCGACATCCTCCAGGCCGCTCTCGCCGCCATCGAGAAAAAGCGCCGACAAGCCGAACTCCAGCAGCAATGGACCGATGCGCTGGTGGCCGGCGAACTGCCCGACGCCTTGCGCGCGGTCGCACACGGATTCCTCGACCGTCCCGACAAGAATTCCTCCGAATGGAAGGCGTTCGACGCCGCCGTGCAACACTTGGGCACCACACCCGAGAGGCTGTTGCTGTCGCTGGGCGTCTGGCCTCACACGCTGGCCCTGCTGCGGCACCGCTTCCTGTCGCAGCACTTCCCCAAAGGCACCGACTGGCCGCCCGTCGAGGTCGGCCCCTATGGCGCCGATCTGCCGGAAGCGGACGTCGAGGCCTACTCCGTGGACGACTCGCATACGATCGAGATCGACGACGCGCTGTCGGTCGCGCTGCCCGACGAGCACACTATCCGCGTGGGCATCCACATCGCCGTCCCCGCCCTGGCGGTGACGCGCGGCAGCGCATTCGACGACATGGCGCGCAGCCGCATGTCCACCGTCTACATGCCCGGCCAGAAGATCCCCATGCTGCCGGCCGAGCTCATCGCCGCCTTTTCGCTGGACGAGGGCCAGTGGCGGCCGGCCTTGTCGCTGTATGTCACCGCCCGGCGCGATACGGGCGAGGTCCTGGCGACCGACACCCGCCTCGAACGGATCCGGGTCGCGGGCAACCTGCGCCACGACCAGCTCGACGCCCTCGTCACCGAGGATGCCTTGAACGATCCCGCGGCGCCGCTGCCCCACGGCCACTGGCTGCGGCCCTTGTGGCAGTTCTCGCAGCGCTTGTGCGCGCGCCGCGACGAGGTGCGCGGCAAGGCCGAGAACAACGACCGCATCGAATACAGCTTCGAGATCGAGGGGCCGGCCGACGACCCGTCCTCGATCGTGCGGCTGATTCCGCGCCGGCGCAACGCGCCTCTGGACCGCCTGGTATCCGAATACATGATCCTCGCCAACAGCCTGTGGGGCGGCATGCTGGCCCAGCACGGCGTGCCCGGGATCTACCGCTCCCAGCAGGGCGGACGCGTGCGCATGTCGACGCAGGCCTTGCCGCACGAAGCCATTGCCGTGCCGCAATACATCTGGTCCACCTCGCCCCTGCGCCGCTACGTCGACCTGGTCAACCAGGGCCAGATCATCGCCGCGGCCGAGCACGGCGTCTCGGCGCGGCTGGCCGCGCCGTTCCGGCCAAAGGACGCCGACCTGTACGCCATCATCGGCGCCTTCGATGCCCAGTACGCGCTGTGGGCCGAATTCCAGGCCTCCATGGAGCGCTACTGGTGCATACGCTGGCTGCAGCAGCAGGGCCTGCGCGAAGTCCGGGCCAACGTCCTGCGCGAGAACCTCGTGCGCCTGGCCTGCGCGCCCTTCGTGACGCGCATCAACGGCCTGCCGGAGCTGGAGCGCGGCCACGAAGTCACCCTCGACATCCTCGGCTACGACGAACTGGCGCTGGACATCGACTGCCGGCTGCGCGAGGCCGCATAGGCGCGCCATGGGCACCGGCACGCTCGCCCTGCAACTGCTGCACGTCCCGCGCGAGGGCATGGGCCGGCTGCTTGCGGCGCTGGCGGTGTCGGCCTGCCTGCACGGCGCACTGCTCGCCTGGCGCTTCGGCGCGCCGCCCGCGCCGCCGCCCGTCGAGTCCACCCTCGAAGTCACCCTGGTGAATGCGCACAGCGACACCGAGCCCATCCAGCCCAGGGCGCTTGCCCAGCAATCCTTGGACGGCGGCGGCGAACAAGCGGCCGGCCTGGCCGCCACGCCCCTGCCCCGCACCACGGACCAATCCGCCGACGAGGTCGTCCTCGAGGCCATGCAGCGCCGACAGGCCGAGCTGGAGGCCGAGCAACAGTCGCTGCTGACACGCCTGGAGGCCCTCGACCATGTGGCGCCGCCGCATCGCCCGTCCGAACTGCCGGGCAACCCCCAGGACCCCGGCGACGAGGCCCTGGAACAGGACAGCCTGGTGCTCAATGCGCGGATCGCCGCCCTCAAGGCCCGCATCGAGCGCTACAACGCGCAGCCTCGGCGCATCTATGCGGCACCCTCCACACAAGCCGTGGACTACGCCCAATACGTCGAAGCCTGGCGCAAGCACATCGAGCTCATCGGCACCGAGCACTACCCGCCCGAGGCGCGCGGCAGGATCTACGGCAGCCTCCAATTGACGGTCACCATCCGCAGCGACGGCAGCCTCGAGCGCCTCGAGATCGACCGCCCCTCGACCCATCCGGTACTCAACAGCGCCGCGCGGCGCATCGTCGAACTGGCCGCGCCTTTCGAGCCGCTGCCCGCCGCCCTTGCCGCGAAAGCCGACAGCCTGGTCATCACCCGCACCTGGCATTTCACCCACGACCGGCTGGATACGGACAGCCCATGAGTCGCGCCCGCCGCCCCATCCGACGCCTGATGCTGGGCGTCTTCCTGGCCGGAATGCTGGCCCTGCTGCTGTACCAGCTCGGCCTGTTCGCCATGGTCGTCTGGTTCAATTTCCGCGATCCGGGCATCACCCGCGTCATGCACCAGACGCTGAGGGCACTGCGGGCCGAGAATCCCGACGCGACGCTGGAGGTGCAATGGACGCCCTACGCGCAGATCGCCACGAGCCTGAAGCGCGCGGTCGTGGCCTCGGAGGATACCGGCTTCACCGAACACGACGGCGTCGAATGGGACGCCATCCGCAAAGCCTGGAAATACAACCAGCGGCAGGCGGACCTGGGGCGGGACCGGCGCCGAGGCGGATCGACCATCACCCAGCAGGTCGCCAAGAACCTGTTCCTGTCGAACGAGCGCAGCTATCTGCGCAAGGGCCAGGAACTCGTCCTCACCTACATGATCGAGGCGGTGATGAGCAAAGCCCGCATCCTCGAAATCTACCTGAACGTCGCCCAATGGGGCGGCAATGTCTTCGGCGCCCAGGCCGCCGCGCGGCATTACTACCGCACCGATGCCGGCCGCCTCTCGAACGCGCAGGCTGCGCGGCTGGCCGCCATGCTGCCCAACCCGGCCTACTACGACGCCCGTGGCGTCACCTCTTATCTGCGCGGGCGCGCCGCCACGATCCAGGCACGGATGCGGCAGGTCGACATCCCCTGAGCGGCCGTGCCACGGACCGGTTCGCGGTACTATTGAATGTTTCGCAACCCCGCCATCCGATCGCCCATGCGCACGGCCCGCCGATACCTCGCCCGTGAAATCTATCGCTCCACCGCCGTGGTGCTGCTGGCGCTGGTGGGCCTGTTCATCTTCTTTGCGCTGATCGAAGGCCTGGACAAGGTCGGCACCCGCCTGACCCTGCTGAACCTGTTCTACCTCCAGCTCCTCAACCTGCCCACGCACCTCTACGAACTGCTGCCCATCGGCTTGCTGATCGGCGCGGTCCTGGCGCTCGCCGGCCTGGCCCAGCGCAACGAACTGACCATCCTGCGCTGCGCCGGCGTCAGCGGCATGAAACTGCTGGGCGCGCTATGGGTCATCACCATCCCGCTGGTGCTGGGGGCCTTCGTGCTGTCCGAATTCATCACGCCGGCGGCCGAACTGCGCGGCAGCGAATCCCGCCTGGCGCTGCTGGGGCGCGCCGACGGCGGCCGCCTCGAAAGCGGCTACTGGTTCAAGGAATCCGACGACCAGGGCATCACCCGCATCATCAACATCCGCCAGCTGACGGGCAAGGGTTCGGTCGAGGGCGTCATCCTGTATGAACTGGGCGAAGGCCAGGCCCTGCGCGCCATGATCGAGGCCGAATCGGGCGAGTTCAGCAACGGCGCCCTGGTCCTGCGCGAGGTCACCGAAACCCACATCGACCCACGCTCCACCGAGGCGCTGGCCGACGCCCGCACGCGCGTCAAGCCGCTGGCCAGCGTCACGCACCGCCCCGAACGCTCCATCGACACCTCGCTCACCCCCGAACGTCTGATCGCCCGCGTCTTGACACCGGAGCGCATGTCCATCGCGGACCTCGTCGACTACATCGGCTATCTGCAAAAGAACCACCTGCAGACCGACCGCCAAGTGATCGCGCTGTGGCGCAAGGTCGCCTATCCCTTCACGCTGCTGGTCATGATCACCATCGCGGCGCCTATCGGTTTCATGCAGACGCGCCGCGGCGGCGTCGGCCCCAAGGTCTTTGCGGGCATCATTCTGGGTGTGGGGTTCTTCATGCTCAACCAGCTGGCCCTCAATGCCGGCATGCTGGGCGACTGGCCCCCCTGGGCGACCGCGCTGGTCCCCAACCTCGCCAGCCTCGGGCTGGCCCTGGCGGCCATCGCCGCCTCGGAACACCGCCATGCGGTGGCTGGATTCATCCAGCGCCACCGCGCGGCTGCAGGGGCGCCATGAACGCCACGAGCGACCCGATGGACACACCATCGTCCGCGGGATCGACCTGGGTCATCGGCGACGTGCAAGGCTGCGCGCAGGCGCTGCGCGCGCTGCTCGCCCTGCCCGAGTTGTCCGCGCCCGACGCCCGCTATTGGTTCGCGGGCGACCTGGTCAACCGGGGCCCTGACTCGCTGGGCGCACTGCGCCTGATCATGTCGCTTGGCGACAGGGCCCGGTCGATTCTGGGCAACCACGACCTGCACCTGCTGGCGGTGGCGGCGGGGGTGCGCCGGCCCGGAAAATCCGACACTTTCCACGACATCCTCGAGGCGCCCGACGCCGACGCGCTCATCGATTGGCTGCGCCACCGGCCGCTGATGATACGCGCGCACGGCCACCTCATGGTCCATGCCGGCATCCTGCCGGCCTGGACCCTCGACCAGGCCCAGCGCCTGGCGGGCGAAATCGAGACGGCGCTGCGCGGCCCCGACTGGCGCGCGGCGATGGCCGACATGTACGGCGAGGAACCCCGGCAGTGGGACGATGCGCTGCAAGGTCCCGATCGCATGCGCGTCATCGTCAACGCCTTGACGCGCATGCGGATGTGCACGCCCGACGGCGCCATGGACTTCCACCACAAGGGTCCACCGGACCAGGACAGCGAACTGCGGCCTTGGTTCACCCTGCGCGATCCGCGCGCCGACGGTGAAACCATCGTCTTTGGGCATTGGTCCACGCTGGGCCTGCACATCGACGAACACCGGATCTGCCTGGACACCGGCTGTGTCTGGGGCCGCGCGCTCACGGCGCTGCGCCTGGGCGACCGCCATTGCGTGCAGCAGTCCTGCACACTGTGCCGTTAGGGGGCCGGACGGCCTTTGCCGCTAGTCCCGCACGCGCACCGCGTGGGCGATCGCCTGGTGCGTGCGGCGCGCAAGCTCGGCCCGGCCGCCGTCCCCGGCATCGGCGGCCAGCGGCGGCAGGAATTCGACCTCGACCGCCACGCCGCGGGCACCCAGCAGCACCCAGAGGTTGGCGACCAGCGTCTGCTCGCCCACAAAGGCGAAGCGCCCCGTCCGCCGCCCGTGCTGCAGGAACCTCAAGGCGATCGGCTGGACCGGGACGCCGGCCTGCAGGGCCGCCTCGAACAGGCCGGCATGGAACGGCCGCACGTCCAGGCCGTCGGATGTGGTGCCCTCGGGAAACAGGCCCACGGCATCGCCTCGCTGAAAGCGGTCCCGCATCTGCCGGCCCGCCTCGCGCACGGCGTGGCGCTGGCGGCGATCGATGAACAAAGTCCCGGCCCAGGCAACCAGCAGGCCGATCACCGGCCAGCGGCGAATGTCGCTCTTGGCGATGAATGAGGTGGGCCGCACCGCATCGATGACGAAAATATCGAGCCATGAAACATGATTGGCGACCCAGAGCACCGGACCGCGCACAATAGGCTGACCCTGGCACTGCATCCGCACGCCGCACAGGCGCAGCAGGATCCGCGACCAGCCTTGGATGAGGCGCTGCCGCCCACGAAATTCCATCAAGGGGAAAGCCAGCAGTTCGGTCAGCAGGCCGGCCACAATCCAGCAGATCGTCAGCAAGGCGCGCACGGGGAACAGGATCAGCGCCACGGGCACTCCTGGAGGACGCCCGGCCACCCGGGCACGCCGCACATCATACCCGTGCAGCCGGTATCCGCGCGTCCAGGTAGCGCTGCAGGATCACACAGGCCGCCACGGCATCGTCGGCGGCGTGGGTGCCCAGGATCTGCTGGGCCTCCAGGCTGGAGCCGCGTTCGTCGACGAGTTCGACGACGACCCCGAAACGTCCCTGGAGCTGATTGGCGAACCGGCGAGCCAGGCGCGAGGCCGGCTGTTCGCCACCGTCGAGCGTCAGCGGCAGGCCGACGATCACGCGGTCCGGCCGCCACTCGTCGAGCAGGGCGGCCACCTGGGAGAAACGCTGCTCGCGCGTGACGGGCGTGAGGATGCGCAAGGGCCTGGCCTGGCCGGTCAGGGTGTTGCCCAGCGCGACACCGATCTTGCGCGTGCCGTAGTCGAAGGCCAGCAGGGTTTCCTCAGGCATGGCCGGCATCGGGAGCCAGCATGGACGAGCGGATGCCGAGCTGGGCGAGCGCCGCGTCGTAGCGGTCCTCGGCCGGCGTATCGAACAGTATGTCGTTGTTGGCCAACACGTTGAGCCAGGCGTTGCGGGCGAGCTCGTCCTCGAGCTGGCCCGAACCCCAGCCTGCATACCCCAGCGTCACCAGGATGCGCGCCGGCCCGCAGCCGGCCGCGACGTCCTGCAGGACGTCGCGCGAAGTCGTCAGCGCCACGTCCTCGCCCAGGGCGATGCTGGAGTTATAGGTGCCTTGCGGCACATGCAGCACGAAGCCGCGATCGGTCTGGACCGGACCGCCGAAAAATACGGGTGCATGGCCGACCGGGCCGATCTCGAGGGAAAGATTGAGGTCGATGCGCTGCAGCAGGTCGCCGACGGTCAGATCCGTGGGCCGATTGATCACCAGACCCAGCGCGCCGTGCTCGGTGTGTTCGCACACATAGATGACGGTATTGGCGAGCTCGCCGGATACCCTGCCGGGCATGGCCAGCAGGAACTGCCGGGATAGATCAATGCGGGGGCTGGTCTCGGGTGGATGCTTGGAAGATGCCATGGCTGTCCCCTTTCGCGGACCTGATGTCCAAGCTCTAGGTTATCAGATTCAGATCTCGATCAACTCGAAATCCTCCTTGCGTGCGCCGCATTCGGGGCAGACCCAATTGGGCGGCACGTCCTCCCAGCGCGTGCCCGGGGGGATCCCGTCCTCGGGAAAGCCCGCAGCCTCGTCGTAAATCCACCCACAGATCAGGCACATCCAGGTACGCATCCGATTCCCTTACACTATTGCTATCGATCCCGGCCCGCCGACGGCGGCGCCCGGCCCGCCCCTGGGCCGGGCCGGGTGTCCATTCGATTAGAATGGGGTCATATTACACAAGCCGGCGGCACGGCCGCCGGCGCTCTCGTTCCAGCCCGCCATGGCCCAAGCCGATCCGTCCCTGCACGCGCCCCTGCCCCTCATTGTCGGACCATTCGACCCCAGCGGGGCCGGAAGCCTCCCCATAGACGCGGTCATCTGCGCCCGGATGGGCTCGCATGCCCTGTCGGTGGCAACCGCCATCCACATCCAGGACTCGGCGGGCATCGAATCCATCCAGCGCCTGGGCGCCGACCTGATCGACGACCAGGCCCGCTGCCTGCTCGAGGACATGGCCGTGGGCGCGATCAAGATCGGTCCCCTGTACGACCTCGAGACCATCAGCATGCTGACCCAGATCGTCGCCGACTACAGCAACCTGCCGCTGGTCCTGCAGCTGTGCGCGCCGCCCGAGGTCGCCGACCTCGACGACCTCGATCCCGAGGAAACGGTGGGCGCCTTGCTGGAACTGCTGGTGCCGCAGGCGCGCGTGGTGATCGCCGATCGCGGCCTGCTCGAGCAATGGGGGACCCAAGGCCTGCTGTCCTCCTCGCGCGCCGACGACCCCGTCGCCGCCTTGCACGAATTCGGCGTGCCCTACGTATTGTGCTGCAACACCGCGCTCAGCGCCGGCCTGGACGGCCTGGCGCTGCACATCCATGACCAGCCCGGCCAACGCTGGCCCTGGCCCAACACCCATGTGCGCCGGGGCGATGCCGAAGGCATGCTGGCCACCCTCACGGCCGCGCTGCTGGCCCGCGGCCAGGAACCCGCCGAGGCCATCCGCGAGGCGGTCGCCCGGGGCGCCGCCATGCTGGAGCGCAACTTTCATCCCGGCATGGGCCAGCGCATGCTGCTGCACGCCGGCGGGCTGGAATCATGAGCATCCGCTTTCCCCGCGGCCTCTATGGCATCACCCCCGATTGGGCGGATACGGACCGCATGCTGGCTGCGGTCGAGCAGGCGCACGCCGGCGGCATGGCGGCCCTGCAGTGGCGCCGCAAACACGGCCGGCCCGCCGATCTGCGGGCGCAGCTGCTGGCCCTCAGACAGCTCAGCCTCGAGCTCGGGCTGCTGCTGATCGTCAACGATGACTGGCGCCTTGCGGCCGACGTCGACGCCGACGGCGCACACCTGGGCCGCGACGACGGCACGATCGCCCAGGCCCGGATGGCCCTGGGGTCGGACAAGATCATCGGCTGCTCGTGCTACGACCAGCCCGGCCTGGCCGCCCGCCGCCTGACCGAGGACGTGGACTACGTGGCCTTCGGCGCACTCTATCCCTCGCGGGTCAAGCCCGGCGCCGTGCGCGCCACCCTGGACCATATCCGCGAGGGCAGCCGCCTCGCGGCGGCCCACGACCCCCGCCCCGCAGTGGTCGCCATCGGCGGCATCACCCCCGACAACGCCGCGCCCGTCATCGAGGCGGGCGCCGATTGCATCGCGGTGATCAGCGCCGTATTCGAGGCCCCGGACATCCGCTTGGCGGCGGCGCGCTGCACGGCATTGTTTGCCCGCGGCAGCTAAGCCCCCTGTTTCTTCATTCACCCCTATACGGATCCAGACCATGTCACGCAATTCGGAACTCTTCGACCGGGCCTGCCGCGCCATTCCCGGCGGCGTCAACTCACCCGTGCGGGCCTTCCGCTCCGTCGGCGGCACGCCGCCCTTCATCCAGCGCGCCCAGGGCCCCTATCTGTGGGACGCCGAGGGCACGCGCTACATCGACTACATCGGCTCGTGGGGCCCGGCGATCCTCGGCCACGCCGATCCCGAGGTCGTCCAGGCCGTGCAGGCCGCGGCGGTGGGCGGATTGTCATTCGGCGCGCCCACCGAGGCGGAAATCGAAATGGCCGAGGCCATCATCGCCTGTTTTCCCTCGATCGAGCAGGTGCGCCTGGTCAGCTCCGGCACCGAGGCGACCATGTCGGCCATCCGCCTGGCGCGCGGCCACACCGGCCGCAACAAGATCATCAAGTTCGAAGGCTGCTATCACGGCCATGCGGACAGCCTGCTGGTCAAGGCCGGCTCGGGCATGCTCACGTTCGGCAATCCGACCTCGGCGGGCGTGCCGGCGGAATTTGTCAGCCACACGCTGGTGCTGGACTACAACCGCAGCGATGCGGTCGAGGCGGCCTTTCGCGAGTACCCCGAGGACATCGCCTGCGTCATCGTCGAGCCGATCGCCGGCAATATGAACATGGTGCGTCCGGCGCCGGGTTTCCTCGAAACCCTGCGCGAATTGTGCACGCGCCACGGCGCGGTGCTGATCTTCGACGAGGTGATGACGGGCCTGCGCGTCGGCCCCGGCGGCATGCAGGGCCTGTGCGGGGTGACGCCCGACATGACGACCCTGGCCAAGATCATCGGCGGCGGCATGCCGGTGGGCGCCTTCGGCGGCCGCGCCGAGATCATGCAGAAAATCGCCCCGCTGGGACCGGTCTACCAGGCGGGGACCCTGTCGGGCAATCCCGTGGCGGTGGCCGCGGGGCTTGTTACCCTGCGCCGGCTGCGCGAGCCTGCCTTCTACGACACCCTGCAAGACCGCACCGGCAGCCTGGTCCAAGGCCTGGTCGAGCGCGCCCGCGCGCATGGCGTGGCCTTTTCCGGCGACTGGCAAGGCGGCATGTTCGGCCTCTATTTCCGCGACACGCCGCCCACCAGCCTGGCCGAGGTGTCGGCCAGCGACACGCAGGCGTTCTCGCGCTTCTTCCATGGCATGCTCCAGGCCGGCGTGCACTTCGCGCCCTCGGCATTCGAGGCGGGCTTCGTCTCGGCGGCGCACGACCAGGCCGTGATCGAGGCGACCCTCGATGCCGCGGAGCGCGTGTTCGCGTCGCTGTAGGTGCCTCGGTCGGGACGCCTGCGGAAAACCCTGCCGGAGGCCTGGAATACGGGGGTCTAAATAATCTGAACTTCAAATTTATTGATGCAGGACAAAGACAGCGGACGGGCGCCTGCCTACACTGGTCCGGTAGGCTCCCCCCATGTCCCGCATCGGCCGTCTCGGCCCGGAGGTTCCGTCATGACCGACTACACACAATACGCCGCGGTCCAGCACCAGGCCGTGATGCCGCAGGCCCCCGATCTCGAAACCCGCATCACCGGCCACGAGCCCGAGGATACCCGCCTGTGGCTGCGGATGCTCAGTTGCTGCAATCTGATCGAAAACGAGCTGCGCAGCCGCCTGCGCAGCGAATTCAGGACCACCCTGCCGCGCTTCGATCTCATGTCGCAGCTCACCCATGCCCCCAAGGGCCTGAAAATGAGCGAACTCTCGCGCCAGATGATGGTGACCAACGGCAACATCACCGGCATCACCGACCAGCTCGAAAAGGACGGCCTGGTCGAACGCCTCAAGGACGCCACCGATCGGCGCAGTTCGCTGATCCGGCTGACGCTCAAGGGGCGGCGCTATCAGCGCAAGATGCAGCGCGCCCATGAGGCCTGGATCGAATCGCTGCTCAGCGGCCTGCCCCAGCAGGCGCGCGCGACGCTGTTCGACCTGCTGGGCGAGCTCAAACTCGCGACCCACAGCCGCCTGCCCGTGCAATAGGGCCTGGCGGCCAATCGGCCGCGACGTAGTCCCCCCGGCGAACCCCCAAACTCGATAGAATGGGGGTTCGTTTTTTTGACCCCAATCCACGTCATGGCCATCAACCTGCATATCCCGGCGCGCGACGCCATCCACCCCGTCTCCGGCGTCCGGATCGGCACCGCGGCGGCCGGCGTCCGCAAGGCCGGCCGCCGCGACCTGACCGTGCTGCTGCTTGCCGAAGGCGCCACGGTGGCCGGGGTCTTTACCAAAAATCGTTTTCGCGCGGCCCCCGTGCAGGTCTGCGAGGCCCACCTGGCCGCGGGCCCCGGCATCCGCGCGCTGGTCATCAACACCGGCAACGCCAATGCGGGCACCGGCGAGCCCGGGCTGCGCGCCGCGCAACAGACCTGCAACGCCCTGGCGACCCACCTGGGCCTGCGCGCCGAACAGATTCTGCCGTTTTCCACCGGCGTCATCCTCGAGCCCCTGCCTGTCGACCGCATCGTCCAGGCACTGCCCGCGGCCATCACCGACGCGGCCGACGACCATTGGTTCGAGGCGGCGCACAGCATCATGACGACCGACACCCAACCCAAGATCCATTCCGCGCGCATCGTGTTGGGCGACACCCCGGTCGCCGTCACCGGGATCAGCAAGGGCGCCGGCATGATCCGCCCCAACATGGCCACCATGCTGGGGTTCCTGGCCACCGACGCCGGTCTCGCACCGGCCCTGCTGCAGCCCCTGGTGCGCAGCATCGCCGACCAGTCCTTCAACCGCATCACGGTCGACGGCGACACCTCGACCAACGATTCCTTCATCGTCATCGCCACCGGCGCCAGCGGCGTACACATCGAATCGGCCGACGACCCGCGTTACGCACCGCTCGCCCAGGCCCTGACGGACGCCGCCCGCGACCTGGCCCAGAAGATCGTGCGCGACGCCGAGGGCGCGACCAAGTTCATGACCATCCGCGTCGAGGACGCGGCCACGACCGACGAGGCCCTGCGGGTGGCCTATGCCATCGCCCATTCGCCCCTGGTCAAGACCGCCTTCTATGCCTCGGACCCGAACCTGGGCCGCATCCTGGCGGCCATCGGCTATGCCGGAATCGACGACCTGGACGTGGGCCGCATCCGCCTCTGGCTGGGCGACGTACTGGTCGCCCGCGACGGCGGCCGGGATCCCGATTACCGCGAGGAGGACGGGCAACGGATCATGCGCGAGGCCGAGATCCTGGTCCGGGTATCCCTGGGGCGCGGCCGGATCGCCGACACTGTCTACACCTGCGACTTCTCGCACGACTACGTCAGCATCAACGCGGACTATCGTTCCTGATCGCCGCCGCTTGCCGCCCACGGCACACCGACCGGCCCCGGGCGCTGGAAGATCTCGGCACACAGCCGGCGCAGCCAGGCATTGCCCGGATCGTGGTGATAGCGGGTGTGCCAATGCAGCTTGACGTCGAATGAGGGAATCGGCACCGGGCACTCCAGCAGCCTCAGGCCGACCGCGGCCGCCAGCGCCTCGCCGATGTCGCGCGGCAGGGTCGCCAGCAGTCCGGTGCTCGCCACGATCGAGCCCAGGCCCAGGAACCCGGGCACCTGCAGCGGGATCCGGCGCCGGACCCCGGCGCGCTCCAGCAGGCCGTCGAGCGAAAAGAAATGTCCGGCCGGCGCCGCCAGCCCGACGTGGGGCAGATTCCGATAGTCCTCGAGGCTCAGCGCGTCGCCCGCCGGCGGATGGTCCCTGCCCGCCAGGCAGACCCAGTCCTGGGAGTACAGCACCTGCTGGTAAAAGCCGGGCTCCAGCTCGGGCACGAAGCCGAACGCCAGGTCGGCCTGGCCCGAGCGCAGCATCTCGGCCGTCGAGCCGTCGATCCGGACGGCCTCGAGCCGTATACCGGGGGCGACGGCCGCAATCCGGGAGAACAGCCGGGGCACGATCACGGCGTGGCTGGCGTCGGTCATGCAAATCCGGAACGTCCGCTCTGCCGTCTGCGGCGTGAACTCGGCCTGCGCATCGGCCAGCCGGCGCAGCACCTCCAGCGCCTCGCGGCACGTGACGATGAGTTCGTCGGCGCGCGGCGTGGGCAGCATGCCCTCAGGCGTGCGCACGAACAGCGGATCGTTGAAGAGCGCGCGCAGGCGGGCCAGGCCGATACTGACGGTGGGCTGGCTTTGGCCCAAAAGGTCGGCGCAGCGCGTCACGCTGTTCGTCGTATAGAGCAGATCGAACAAACGCAGCAGCTTGAAGTCTATCGGGGCGGCGGACGGGCTCACGGCGACATCATTGAAAAAACAAATGGATCAGATTGGTTTCATTATATGGACAATACGTGGCCCGCCGCCCTATCTTGTGTCCAAGACCCGCAGCGACGGGCCCACCGCGTCAGACGAGCACAGCCATGAATCCCAAACATTTCCAGCATTGCCGATACGAGGTCGACGGCCCGGTCGTGACCATCACCATCAACCGCCCCGAGGTGCTAAATGCGCTGCACCCTCAAGGCCACCAGGAGATGTCCGACGCCTTCGACTGCTACGCTGCGGACGACTCGCTGCGCGTGGCCATCGTCACCGGCAGCGGCGACCGGGCTTTTTGCGTGGGCACCGACCTGAAATTCCTTGCAGAGACGGGTCTGGCGAACAAGCCGAAAACCGGTTTTGCCGGCATGACCCATCGCTTCGACCTCTGGAAGCCGGTGATCGGCGCCGTCAACGGCCTGTGCCTGGGCGGCGGCGTAGAAATGCTGGGCGGCTGCGACATCGCGGTGGCGTCCGAGCACGCGCGCTTCGGCCTGCCTGAGACGCGCGTGGGCCTGGCCGCCTCGGGCGGCGGTACACTGCAGCGCCTGCCACGGCAAATCGCCATGAAACACGCCATGGCCCTGGTGCTCACCGGCACGCCCATCTCGGCTCAAGAGGCTGCGCGGATCGGCCTGATCAACGAAGTGGTGCCCGCCGGCCAGGCGCTGGCACGGGCCCGTGAACTCGCCGAGGAGATTCTCGCCTGCGCCCCGCTCGCGGTCATGGCCTCCAAGCAGGTCATGCTGCAAAGCCTGGAGCAGGCCGACCTGTCGGCCGTCATGCACGAGAACTACCCCATCCTGCAGCAGATGCTGGCGAGCCAGGATGCCATCGAAGGCCCCAAGGCCTTCGCCGAAAAGCGCAAACCGAATTGGACGGGCTCCTAAGCCTCCGGCCCAGCCGTCCGACATCCAGAAAGCCGCCCCACAAGCGGCGTCAATCCCCACCCGACGTACATGGAGACAAATTACATGCGCAAGCCAATTGCATTGACCAAACGCCTCGCCATTGCCACGGCGATCGGCCTCACCGTCACCAGTTTCGGTTTTTCTGCACACGCCGCCGAAACGGTGAAAGTGGCGCAAATCGTCGAACTCACCGGCAACGGCGCGACGGTCGGCACCAACTTCAAGAACGGCGCCGACCTCGCCATCAAGGAAATCAACGCGGCCGGCGGCATCCTGGGTCGCCAGATCGTTACGACCTCGGCCGACACTCAGACCAACCCGGGCATCTCCAAGGCCCTGGCCCAGAAGGCCATCGATGACGACGCCTTCGCCGTCCTCGGCCCCGTATACTCGGGCGCCATCATGGTCAGCATGCACACGACCGAAGCCGCCAAGGTGCCCAACTTCATCGGCGGCGAGGCCGCGGCCATCACACAGCAAGGCAACCCCTACGTCTTTCGCACCAGCTTGACTCAGGCCGACGCCATGCCCAAGGTCGCGCGCTACCTGGACGGCCGCAAGGACGTGAACAACCTCGCCGTCATTTTCGTGAACAACGACTTTGGCAAGGGCGGGCGCGACGCCATCATCGAGGCACTCAAGAGCACCCACGTCAAGGTCGCGGCGGACATTTCCACCGCCGTGGGCCAGGTGGACTTCAGCTCGGCCGTGCTCAAGGCCAAGCAAAGCAACGCCGATGCGATCTTTGCCTACCTCCACGAAGAGGAATCGGCACGCCTGCTGCGCGAACTGAAAAAGCAGGGCTGGGACAAGCCGATCATCGGCGAAACGACCCTGGTCAACCAAAAGGTGATCGAGCTGGCGGGTGAGGCCGCTAACGGGGTGGTCGCCCACGTCGGCCTGACTGCAGACGCACCCTCGCCCGAAATGCAGCGCTACGCAAAGGCCTTTCACGACGCCTACGGCTACACCTCTGACCACAATGCTCTCAAGGGCTACACTGGTGTCTACATGCTCAAGGCGGGCATTGACAAGGCTGGCAAGTTCGACCGCGAACTGGTTGCCAAGACCCTGCATGGCATCCATATTTCGGTCAAGGACTACCCGGGCATGCTGATGGACGTCACCGTGGACGACAAGGGCGATCTGGACCGCGAGAGCTTCCTAGTGGAAGTAGTAGACGGCCAACAGAAGGTCGTCGGGACCCTGCCGCCGCTGTCGAAAAAATAAAGGGCGCCGCCTGTCCGGTCCCGGCGCCCACGCCGGGACCGAAGGACATCGAGAGCACGCAGGCGTCGCCGTCCACCCGGATCGCCACAGGCAAGGATCGCCACAGGCACTTGATTCCCAAACACATTTCTGCGTAAAATACAAGGCTTCGCCCGATAGCATGTTTCATGCGCCGGGCTATTTTGGCAGTCCCGTTTCGGCGTTTCCGATCCGGGACCATTTTCACAGGAAACCCCCATGTACGCGGTCATAAAAACCGGCGGCAAGCAATATCGCGTTTGCGCCGGCCAGAAACTCAAGATCGAACAGATACCGGCTGACATTGGGCAAGAAATCTCGCTTGACCAGGTGTTGTCGGTCGGCGAAGGCGATGCGCTGAAAATCGGCACGCCCTTCGTCGACGGCGCCACGGTTCGCGCGACCGTTCTTGCACAAGGCCGTCACGACAAGATCCGGATCTTCAAGATGCGCCGGCGCAAGCACTACCAGAAGCACCAGGGCCATCGCCAGAACTACACCGAGATCCGCATCGACGCCGTCTCGGCCTGATCACGGACCCACGGCACACAGGAGAGCTACTCATGGCACACAAAAAGGGCGGCGGCTCGACCCGCAACGGCCGCGATTCCGAATCGAAGCGCCTCGGCGTCAAGGTCTACGGCGGCCAGCAGATTTCCGCCGGCGGCATCATCGTCCGCCAGCGCGGCACCCAGTTCCATCCGGGCGTCAACGTCGGCATCGGCAAGGACCACACGCTGTTCTCGCTGGTGGACGGCACTGTCCAGTTCGCCGTCAAGGGCGCGCTGAACAAGCGCACCGTATCGGTCACGGCTGTGGAATAAGGCCGAATCGCGGCGGTTCGAAGGACCGCCGCAACCGGCGAATCCGGCTCGCCCCGAACGACAGCGGGCGACCGGCGGCGAAAGCCCCGCCCTCGCGGCGGGGCTTTCTTCTTTTGGTTTAGAATAGGCGACACCCATCGCGGGACCGCGGGGTCGGGATTCCTCATCATGAAATTCGTAGACGAAGCCACCATCGAAGTCATTGCTGGCAAGGGCGGCAATGGCGTGGCGAGCTTTCGCCGCGAAAAATTCATTCCCAAGGGCGGGCCCGACGGCGGCGACGGCGGCCGGGGCGGCAGCATCCAGGCCGTGGCCGACCGCAACATCAATACCCTGATCGACTACCGCTACGCGCGGCTGCATCGCGCCCGCAATGGCGAAAACGGCCGGGGCTCGGATCAGTACGGCGCCGGCGCCCCCGACATCGTCCTGCGCATGCCGGTCGGCACCACGATATTCGATGCCGACACCGGCGAGCAGCTCTACGATCTGGACGAGCACGGCCAGCGCATCACGCTGGCCGCCGGGGGCGCGGGCGGACTGGGCAATCTCCATTTCAAGTCCAGCACCAACCGCGCGCCGCGCCAATTCACGCCGGGCCAGGAAGGCGAGCAGCGCCGGCTGCGCCTCGAACTCAAGGTCCTGGCGGACGTGGGCCTGCTGGGCATGCCCAACGCCGGCAAGTCCACGCTCATCAGCAAGGTCTCGAATGCGCGGCCGAAAATCGCCGACTACCCCTTCACCACCCTGCATCCCAATCTGGGCGTGGTGCGCAATTCAGCCGAGCACAGCTTCGTCATCGCCGACATCCCCGGCCTGATCGAAGGGGCCTCCGAGGGCGCGGGCCTGGGCCACCTGTTCCTGCGCCACCTCAGCCGCACGCGCGTGCTGCTGCACATCCTGGACGTGTATTCGCCCGATCCCGAGGTCGACGCCTGCGCCCAGGCGGCCGAGGACGCGCGCGCCATCCTGCGCGAGCTCGAGCGCTACAGCCCGGACCTGTATGCCAAGCCACGCTGGCTGGTCCTGAACAAGCTCGACATGGTCGAGGATCCTGCCGCCGTGCAGGCCCGGATCGTCGAGGACCTCGCCTGGACCGGGCCCGTGTACGGTATTTCCGCCCTCACCGGCGAGGGCACCCAGGCGCTGATGCGCGCCCTGCAGACCTGGCTCGACGATCAGCGTCCAGCGGCGCCGGCCGACACCGACCCGCGCTTCGACGATCACCCGGACCTCAATCCCCGCCAACCCGGCTAGGGCCTGTTCACACTAATCAAGGAGTCGCGAAGCCATGAAAAATCTGGCTGAACAAGGCGCTTGGCGCAGCGCGTATGTCCATACGCGCAAGACAGGCAACGCAGGGCAGGCGGATTTTTCATGGCTTCCCGCAGGGTTGGGTCTGAACGCGATCTCCTTGATTAGTGTGAACAGGCCCTAAGGCCGCCATGACCAGCACGTCCACCCCCTCGGTCGCGCGCGATGCGCGCAAGCTCGTCCTCAAGGTCGGATCCTCCCTCGTGACCAACGAGGGCCGCGGCATCGATCTGCAGGCGGTCGCCCAATGGGCCGAACAGATCGCGGGCCTGCACGCCCAGGGCCGCCAGGTGGCGCTGGTGTCCAGCGGCGCCATCGCCGAAGGCATGGCGCGCCTGGGCTGGCCCCGCCGCCCCAGCGCCATGTACGAACTGCAGGCCGCCGCCGCGGTGGGCCAGATGGGTCTGGTGCAGGCCTACGAGGCGGCTTTCGCCCGCCACGGCATCCGGACCGCGCAGATCCTGCTGACGCACGAAGACCTGGCCGACCGGCGCCGCTACCTGAATGCGCGCAGCACGCTGTACACCCTGTTGGCCCTGGGCGTGGTGCCGATCGTCAACGAGAACGACACCGTGGTCACCGACGAGATCCGCGTCGGCGACAACGACACCCTGGGGGCGCTGGTCACCAACTTGATCGAGGCCGACGTCCTGATCATCCTCACGGACCAGCCCGGCCTCTACAGCGCCGATCCGCGCAAGCATCCCGATGCGACCTTCATCCACCACGGTCAGGCGGGCGATCCGGCGCTCGAGGCCATGGCGGGCGGCTCGGGCAGCGCGATCGGCACGGGCGGCATGCTGACCAAGGTGTTGGCGGCGCGGCGCGCGGCCAACAGCGGCGGACATACGATCATCGCCTCGGGCCGCACGCCGGACGTCCTGCGCCGCCTGACCTCGGGCGAGGCCATCGGCACCGAACTGCGCGCCGTGCTGCCGGTGCGCTCGGCGCGCCAGCGCTGGCTGGCCAATCATTTGCGCCTGCGAGGCCGCGTGACCCTGGACGCCGGCGCGGTGCGGGCACTGACTCAGGGCCACAAGAGCCTGCTGGCGATCGGCGTCATCAAGGTCGAGGGGGATTTCGAGCGCGGCGACGTGGTGGCCTGCGTGGACGAGCACGGTGTGGAATGCGGCCGCGGCCTGATCAATTATTCCGCCGCCGATACGGCGCGCATCATGCGCCAGCCCAGTTCGCGCATCCTGGATATCCTCGGGCACGTGTCCGACCAGGAGCTCATGCACCGGGACAACATGGTGTTCGCGCGGCGGCAGCCTACTTCTGCGCCGGAATGAACTGCGTTTCCTTGACCTCCTCCATCACCACGCAGCTCTTGGTCTGAGTGACGCCGGGCAGGCGCAGCAGGATGTCGCCAAGCAGGTTGCGATACTGGCTGATTTCCTTGATGCGCGCCTTGACCATGTAGTCGAAGTCGCCCGACACCAGATGGCACTCGAGGACCTGCGGCACGCACAGCACCTCGCGCCGGAATTCCTCGAAGGTGCGCTCGGACTTGCTGGACATGGAAATCTCGACGAACACCAGCAGCCCGGCGTCCAGGGCTGACGGGTTGATCCGCGCGTGATAGCCTGTAATGACGCCGTCGCGCTCGAGGCGGCGCACGCGTTCGATGCACGGCGTCACGGTCAGGCCGACGGTGTCGGCCAGCTCGGTCATCGACATCCGGCCGTTTTGCTGCAGCAAATCCAGGATGCGCCGGTCGAGCTTATCCAATGTATAGACGGAGTCCCGTTGCATCCGCATGATGGCGCCTCCTTCGATGCCGCCGGATGGGCGTGCGATGTGCACCCGCCAGCAATTTGTCCTATGCGCGCCCGTGCCACGAGCGTCTATTGATGTTTTTTCATGGAAAAGTTATTTTTTCATGAAAAATCACCCACGAATATCCAATAACATCATAAAAAATTAACCTTTTGAGGAATCATACATGAAGGTTCTGGTTCTTGGTGCCGGCGTCGTGGGTGTCACGAGCGCCTATTACCTCGCCCGTCAAGGCCATGAGGTCACGGTCATCGACCGCGAATCGGCATCGGCGCTGGAAACCAGCTTTGCCAATGCCGGCCAGATTTCCTTCGGTTATTCCTCCCCCTGGGCCGCGCCCGGGATCCCCCTGAAGGCGATCAAGTGGATGTTCTCCCAACATCCTCCGCTGACCATCCGTCCGGACGGCAGCCTGTTCCAGTTGCAATGGATGTTCCAGATGTGGCGCAACTGCACGGCCGATCGCTACGCCACCAACAAGGAACGCATGCTGCGCCTGTCGGGCTACAGCCGGGACTGCCTGCATCAATTGCAGGACGAGACCGGCATCCAGTTCGAAGGACGCCGCAAGGGCACGCTGCAGCTCTTTCGCACGCACCGGCAGATGGAGGATGCCGCCCGCGACGTCAAGGCGCTCAGCGATGCGGGCATCGAGCATCAACTGCTGGAGACCTCCGAACTGGCCACGGTCGAACCCGCCCTCGAGCACGTGCGCCATAAACTCGTCGGCGGGCTGCGCACGCCAGGGGATGAGACCGGCGATTGCCAGCTGTTCACCACCCGCCTGACCGAGCTCGCGCGCGAACTCGGCGTCGAGTTCCGCTATGGCGAAACCATCCAGTCCCTGTATATCGCCGGCGGCCGGGTCAACGGCGTCCAGTGCGCCAGCGGCCTGCTCACCGCCGATGCCTACGTCATGGCGCTGGGCGCGTACTCGCCCACGCTGCTGCGCGGCATCGAGCCCCTGCCCGTCTACCCGATGAAGGGCTATTCGATCACGGTCGCGATATCCGACCCGGATCGGGCACCCGTGTCGACCCTGCTCGACGAGACCTACAAGATCGCGCTGACGCGTTTCGAGCAGCGCATCCGCGTGGGCGGCATGGCCGAGGTCGTCGGCTACGACACCTCGCTGGATCCCAGGCGGCAGCGCACGCTCGAAATGGTGCTCAACGACCTGTTCCCGGGCAGCTACACCCCCGGCGAGGTCTCGTTCTGGACCGGATTGCGGCCCAAGACCCCCGACAGCACGCCCATCGTCGGGCGCAGCGGCTCCTTGTCCAACCTATACCTGAACACCGGACACGGCACCCTGGGCTGGACCATGGCTTGCGGCAGCGGCAGCCTGATCGCCGACATGGTGTCCGGCCAGCCCACCGCCATCCGCAGCGACGATCTGTCGGTCAGCCGCTACCGCTAGCGGGCCGCCGCGTCGGACGGCATGCGTCCCTGCCCGGACGCCGCCGTCGGCCCGAACACATAGCCATGGCCGCGCACCGCGCGGATCGGAATGGACAGGCCCGCGCGCCGCCCCTTGACCCGCAGGCGATTGACCACGACCTCCAGCCGCCCCGCAGGCCGGTGGGCACCGGCCTCGCGGTCGTAGGCGCCGTCGAGGGCGGCGCGCAATGCGTCGCGGCCCGCCGCCAGGCCCGGCGCCTCGAACAAGGCCGACAGCAAGGCCCGTTCTCCGGCCGTCAGGCCGATCCGTCCGCCGCAAGGCCCCTGGAGGGTCCAGGCGTACCCGCGCAGGATCCAGCCATCATGGGTGCGCGGCTCGGCGCCGGGCACCTCACCGAGGTGGCGCCGCCACAAGGCGAGGAGGACTTCGCCCACCAGGGCCGCCGACTCGTCGGGGCGGCAGATCCAGTCCACACCCTGACGCAGCAGCGCGAGGCTTTCGTGCTCGTGCGCGGTGCGCGCCAAGGCCACCAGGCAGGCCCGAGGCAATTGCGCGCGCAGCCACCCGATGGCGGCGTGTGCCTGCGGACCGTCCGCCATCAGCAGGATCGGCGTGAAGGCGCCCTCGTCCCGACGGCGGCCACGCTCGGCCACGTCCCCGGCCGAGGCCAGCACCTGAATCTCGAAACCGGCCGCACGCAGGGCCGCGAACCGATCATCGGCCCCGGCGCGCCCCGTCCATGCCAGCACCTCGCGTTGGAACAGCATTCCCTCCCCCTTGGCCTGCCGGGCGGCGTCACACCCCCATGATCATCCCGACTGTAATACATTAAAACACCAATGTAATGATCATTCCGCGTCCAATCACGGATGTGGATACCTTTGCCCAGCGTCTCTTGTTCGCCCGTCGCATGCGGGGCCTCTCGCAGGCGGCCCTGGCGCGTGCCAGCGGTGTCTCGCAAAGCGCCATCGCCAGCTACGAGAACGGCAGCCGAAAATCCACGCAAAAAATCTTTCGCCTGGCGCAGGCCTTGCAGGTCGACCCTGTCTGGCTGAGCATGGGGACGGGCGCCATGGAGCCCGCGCCGGCTGCGCGCCCCTTGCGCGACGCGGCCGACGCCTGGCCGTTTTCCGCCATCAGGCCGCAGGCGTACTGGGCGCTGTCGGCCGCCGAACGCCAGGCCATCGAGGACACCGTCGGCACCATGATGCGTGCCTTCCGCGCACTCCGCCCTTAGAGCAGCGTATACTCGCAAGCACGCAGGGGTACTCGCCGGATCATCCGGCGTGTTGAGAAAAACCCTTCGTACCAGTACGGATAATGCCGATGCTGGGAGCGTGCGCGGCGCAATCTCCATCCATGGGCCGCGATCCATTTCTCCCCGACTCGGCTCCACCGTCCGATTTTCTTTCGAACCTGGAGCTCCTCTTGAATACGAACCCTCAATTCCTGGCCGAACAGGCCCACGTCGATCGCGCCGCCATCGAGCCCCTGCCACAATCGCGCAAGGTCTACCAAGCCGGTTCACGGCCCGACATCCGCGTGCCCTTTCGCGAAATCCACCAGGCCGACACGCCCACGCTGTTCGGCGGCGAGCAGAACCCGCCGCTGACGGTCTATGACACCAGCGGCCCCTACACTGATCCCGAAGCCCACATCGACATCCGCAAAGGCCTGGCCGCCTTGCGTCTGCCCTGGATCCTGGAACGCGGCGACACCGAGGAACTGCCCGTCCTCACCAGCGGGTACGGCCGCGCGCGGCTTGCCGACCCGGCGCTCGATACCCTGCGATTCGACCTGCGGCGCAGCCCCCGCCGAGCCCGCGCAGGCGCCAATGTCACCCAGATGCACTATGCCCGGCGCGGCATCGTGACCCCCGAGATGGAATTCGTCGCCATCCGCGAAAACCTGCGCCGCGAACACACCATCGAGTCGCTGCGCGCAAGCGGCCCGGACGGCGCCCGCCTGGCCGAGCGCCTGACGCGCCGGCACCCCGGCCAATCCTTCGGCGCGGCCATCCCCGAGCGCGTCACGCCGGAATTCGTGCGCGACGAGGTCGCCCGGGGCCGCGCTATCATCCCGGCCAACATCAATCACCCCGAGGCCGAGCCGATGGCCATCGGCCGCAACTTCCTCGTCAAGGTCAACGCCAACATCGGCAATTCGGCGATCCGCTCGGACATCGGCGAGGAGGTCGAAAAAATGACCTGGGCGATCCGCTGGGGCGGCGACACCGTGATGGACCTGTCCACCGGACGGCACATCCACGAGACCCGGGAATGGATCATCCGCAACTCGCCGGTGCCTGTCGGCACCGTGCCCATCTACCAGGCGCTGGAAAAAGTCGGCGGCGTCGCCGAGGACCTGAGCTGGGCCGTGTTCCGCGACACCCTCATCGAACAGGCCGAGCAAGGCGTGGACTACTTCACCATCCACGCGGGCGTGCGCCTGCCCTTCGTGCCCATGACCGCCGAGCGGATGACCGGAATCGTCTCGCGCGGCGGATCGATCATGGCCAAGTGGTGCCTGGCCCACCACAAGGAAAGCTTCCTCTACGAGCGCTTCGAGGATATCTGCGAAATCATGAAAGCCTACGACGTGAGCTTTTCGCTGGGCGACGGCCTGCGGCCGGGCTCGGGCTACGACGCCAACGACGAGGCCCAGTTTGCCGAACTGCGCACGCTGGGCGAGCTGACGCAGGTGGCGTGGCGGCACGACGTCCAGGTCATGATCGAGGGCCCCGGACATGTCCCCATGCACCTCATCAAGGAAAACATGGACTTGCAGCTCGAGCACTGTCACGAAGCCCCGTTCTATACCCTGGGCCCCCTGACCACGGACATCGCCCCGGGCTACGACCACATCACGTCGGGGATCGGCGCCGCCCTCATCGGCTGGTACGGGACCGCCATGCTGTGCTATGTCACCCCAAAGGAACACCTGGGCCTGCCCAACAAGCAGGACGTCAAGGACGGCATCATTACGTACAAGATCGCCGCCCACGCCGCGGACCTGGCCAAGGGCCACCCCGGCGCTGCGATCCGCGACAATGCGCTGTCCAAGGCGCGTTTCGAGTTCCGCTGGGAAGACCAGTTCAACCTCGGGCTGGATCCCGACACTGCGCGCGCCTTCCACGACGAAACCCTGCCCAAGGACTCGATGAAGGTCGCGCACTTCTGCTCGATGTGCGGCCCCAAGTTCTGCAGCATGAAGATCTCGCAGGACGTGCGCGACTACGCCCGGGAAAACGGCCTGGACGACGCCACGGCGCGAGCGCAGGGCATGGCGGCAAAATCCGCCGAATTCATCGCGCGCGGCTCGGCCCTCTACCAGAAGGCGTGAGCCGCATGCGTGGCGGTCAGGACTGCACCGCGTAGAGGAACAGTTCCACCCTGCGGTTCAGGGCGCGGCCCTCGGCCGTGTTGTTGTCCCCCACGGGATTGGCCGCGCCGCGGCCCTCGGCCGACAGCCGGGCGGCCGCGACGCCCTGTCCGGCCAGATATTGGGTGACCGCGCCCGCGCGGCGCTGCGACAGCGGCTGGTTCACCGCATCGGACCCCGTGCTGTCCGTATAGCCGATCGCCTTGGCGCGCAGCTCGGGATGCTGGGCCAGCGCGCGCGCCACGCTGTCGAGCACGGGCAGCAATTCGGGCTTCAGGTCCGCCTTGCCCGTATCGAAGGACACATTGCTGGGGATATTGACCTTGAGAGTGCCGTCCGGCATCTCGATCACGGCCACGCCGAGGCCCGTGGCGCCGGATTGTTCGACGTCCTTCTTGATCCCTTTCCAGTTGTATCCCACCACACCGCCCACGACCGTGCCGATACCCGCGCCTATCATGGCCGCCTTGCTGGAGTCGCCGATCAGGGCGCCCAGGCCCGCCCCCACGGCGGCGCCGGCGCCGGCGCCCATGGCGGTGTTCTGTCCTTGCGGACTCATGTTGGCACATGCGGTCAGCACGGCCAGGCTGCCGACGGCGGCCATCCGGCCGATCATGGGGATCCGGGTGTTCATGACGCTTCTCCTTGCAAGATTGAACGCCACTAGCCTAGCAAGAACGTGGGAACCCCGTGTAAGCCGATGTGTCGTTCAATGCAGGATCTGGCTGAGGAAAAGCTTGGTGCGCTCGTTCTGCGGATTGTCGAAGAACGCATCGGGCGCGTTCTGCTCGATGATCTCGCCATGATCCATGAAGATCACCCGATCGGCGACCTTGCGCGCGAAGCCCATCTCGTGCGTGACGCACAGCATGGTCATGCCGGTCTCCTCGGCCAGTTCGACCATGACGTCCAGCACCTCTTTCACCATCTCGGGGTCGAGGGCCGAGGTCGGCTCGTCAAACAGCATGATCTTGGGGTTCATGCACAGCGAGCGGGCGATCGCCACGCGTTGCTGCTGGCCGCCCGAGAGCTGGCCCGGGTATTTGTCGGCCTGCTCGGGGATACGCACGCGTTCGAGGTATTTCATGGCGGTGGCCTCCGCCTCGGCCTTCGGGCGCTTGAGCACCCACATCGGACCCAGCGTCAGGTTGTCCAGGACCGTCATGTGGGGAAACAGATTGAAATGCTGGAACACCATGCCGACGTCGCGGCGGATGGCTTCGATCTGCTTCAGGTCATTGGTGAGCTCGATGCCGTCGACCAGGATCTGGCCCTCCTGGTGTTCCTCGAGGCGATTGATGCAGCGGATCATGGTCGATTTGCCGGAGCCGGACGGCCCGCAAATCACGATGCGCTCGCTGGGCGAAACATCCAGGTTCAGGTCGCGCAGCACATGGAACTGCCCGTACCATTTATTGACGTTCTTGAGGCGGATGATGGGTTCCGACATGGCCCGCGGGCTCCTTGCCGGCGGGCCCGTCCCGCCGGCGCAATGATGTTAACGATGCTGTCCCTGGTCGAGCTGGCGCTCCAGCGCCAGGCTGTAGCGAGAGATCGAAAAGCAGAAGATGAAATAAATGACCGAGATGAACAGGTAGGATTCCGTGCTGAAGCCGCGCCACACCGCGTCCGAGACGGCGGCCTTGGCGGCCTGGGTCAGGTCGAAGATCCCGATGATCACCACCAGCGAGGTGTCCTTGAACAGCGAGATGAAAATCCCCACCAGCGGCGGAATGACGATCTTGAGGGCCTGCGGCAGGATGATCTTGCGCATCTGCTGCCAGTAGCTGAGGCCGAGGGACTCGGCCCCCTCGTACTGCCCCTTGGGGATGGCCTGCAATCCGCCGCGCACGGTCTCGGCCACGTAGGCGGCCGCGAACAGGATGATCGCGATCTGGGCGCGCAGCAGCTTGTCGATCGAAAAACCCTCGGGCAGGAACAGCGGCAGCATCACTGAGGACATGAACAGCAGGCTGACCAGCGGCACGCCGCGGATGAGTTCGATGTAGACCACGCAGACCGCCTTGACGCCGGGCATGTGGGAACGGCGCCCCAAAGCCAGCAACAGGCCGAAGGGAAACGCGAAGGCGATCCCGAACGTCGAGAGGATCAGCGTCAGCGGCAGGCCGCCCCAGCGGCTGTTCTCGACGTAGCTCAGGCCAAAGACGCCGCCCCACATGAGCACGCCCACCGCCACCAGCGCCCCGACCCACAGCAGGCCCAGGAACGGTTTCCAGAACCAGCGAATGCAGCTGCACACGATCACCGCCACCAGGATGACGGAAGCCAGCAAGGGGCGCCATTGCTCGTCGTAGGGATAGATGCCGAACAGGATGAGGCGGTGCTTTTCCCGGATGAAGGCCCAGCAATAGCCGCCCGCCTCGCGGCATTCGGCCGCCGTGGTCGCCGCGAAGTCGGGCTTGACGAATAGATAGTCGATCAGCGCCGGGATCGCCATCAGCAGCAGCCACAGCGCGAGAATGGTCAGGATCGCATTGAGCGGCGAGGAAAACAGGCGCGACCGCAGCCAGCCCAGCGGCCCGGTATCGGTACGCGGCGGCTGGCGCCCGGTGCCTGGAATTGCGCTGTCCATGGCTTATCGCTCCACCAGCGCGATGCGCTTGTTGTACCAGTTCATGAAGACCGAGATCGACAGGCTGACCACGAGGTACGCGGCCATGATGATCATGATGCCTTCGATCGCCTGCCCCGTCTGGTTCAGGATCGTATTGGTCACGGCCACGATGTCCGGATAGCCGATGGCCACGGCCAGCGAGCTGTTCTTGGTGAGGTTGAGGTACTGGCTGGTCATCGGCGGGATGATCACCCGCATCGCCTGCGGCAGGATGACCAGCCGCAACATGCGGGCGCGCGACAGCCCCAGCGAGGATGCGGCCTCCCATTGGCCCTGGTTGACGGCCTGGATGCCCGAGCGGACCACCTCGCCCACGAAGGCCGAGGTATAGATCACGAGGCCGGCCAGCAGCGCGGCGAACTCGGGGGAGAGATTCAGGCCCCCCTGGAAGTTGAAGCCCTTGAGCTCGGGACGGTCGATCTCCAGTGTGCCGCCGCTGAGCAGCCAGGCGAGCACGGGCACCACGATGAGGATGCCGAGCGCGGCGCGGACCAGGGGGAAGATCTTGCCGGTGGCCTCCTGGTGGCGGCGCGCCCAGTGCGCGAGGACCACAATCAGGATGATCGCCAGCGCCAGCCCGCCGAAGATCCAGTCCATCGCATCGCCCTTGAGCCAGGGGATCTTGAGGCCGCGGTTGGAGAGGAACACGTCGGGCAGCGGCGAGAGCGCCTGCCGCGGGCCCGGCATGAGCTCGGTGATGACGGCATACCAGAAGAGCAGTTGCAGCAGCAGGGGGATGTTCCGCATGACCTCGATGTAGAGGCCCGCCAGGCGGGAAATCAGCCAATTTTTCGAGAGGCGGCTGATCCCCAGCACGGTGCCGAACAGGGTCGCGGCGATCACCCCGATCACCGAGACCCGCAAGGTGTTGAGCAGGCCCACCACCACCGCGTGGCCGTAGGTGTCGGCCGGCGAATACTCGACCATGGATTCGCCGATCGCAAAGCCGGCTTCCTCGTGGAGGAAGGCAAAGCCGGTCGAGATGTTGCGCGCGGCGAGGTTATGCAGGGTGTTGGAGGCCAGGTACCAGACCCCGAGTCCGACCAGCCCGAGGATGAGCACCTGGTAGATCAGCGCGCGGGTGGCCGGGTCATTCCAGGACCAGCGGCGGCGCTGGGGCGAACGGACGCGGGAAGTTTTGTCTGTCATGGTTTCAGGCGGTATCACAGCGGCGGCAACCGGAACGCGCTGCGCCGAGGGCACGGCCCCCGGCACAGCGCATCATCCTGGCGCGATCAGCGTACCGGGAAGGCGTACAGCACGCCACCGTCGGTCCACTGGGCATTCAAGCCGCGCTCGAGCTTGAGCGGGGAACCCATGCCCAGGTTGCGCTCGAAGGACTCGCCGTAGTTGCCGACCAGCTTGACGATGTTGTAGCCCCATTTCTTGTCGAGGCCCAGGCCCTTGCCCATGTCGCCCGAGACGCCCAGGATGCGCTGGATGTTGGGGTTGGAGCTCTTGGTCATCTCGTCCACATTCTGCGAGGTGATGCCGTATTCCTCGGCCTCGATCATGGTGTTCAAGGCCCAGCGCACGACCATGAACCACTCGTCGTCACCCTGGCGGACCATGGGGCCCAGGGGTTCCTTGGAGAAGTTCTCGGGGAGGATGACGTAGTCGTCCGGCGATGCCGACGAGGCGCGCAGGCTGGCCAGTTGAGACTTGTCGCTGGTCACCACGTCGCAGCGGCCGGCCTCGAAGGTGCGGAAGCCCTCCTCGGAGGTATTGATGACGACCGGCTTGAAATCGAGATTGTTGGCCCGGAACCAGTCCGCGAGGTTCAATTCCGTGGTGGTGCCCTGCAGCACGCAAACCGCCGCGCCGCTGAGTTCCTTGGCGCTTTTCACGCCGAGACTCTTTTTCACGAGCACGCCCTGGCTGTCGTAGTAGTTCGCGCCGGCGCCCATGAGCCCCAGGGTCGTGTCGCGCGTCATGGTGATGGTGGTATTGCGGGTCAGGACGTCGATTTCGCCCGACTGCAGGGCGGTAAAGCGCTGCTGGGTGGTCAGGGGCGTGACCTTGAACTTGCTGGCGTCGCCGAACACCATGGCCGCCACGGCGCGACACATGTCGATGTCCAGGCCCTTCCATTCGCCCTTGCTGTCAGCCTGTGAAAACCCCGGCAACCCCGTGTTCACGCCGCACTGGACGAATCCGCGCTGCTTGACGGTGTTGTAGGTCTCGCCCGCGTGCGCGATACCCGCCGCAAATGTCAACGCGGCACAAACGGCCGCGATTTTGGTCAATTTCATATCAGTCCCTTCCTGTGAGCGAGTGGCATTGTTGAACACGGAATACAATCTTCTGGATTGCCCCGTCAGGGATCAAATCGTAGCCTGTTACAGCTGGTCAAAGACATGCGGGATATCCCTGGCAATCATATGGCTTTCCGTGGCTCACACCTCCTTTGCGCAGATGATCGAGTTCCAGCACGTCTTTAAATCCTTCGGGCGCGGACGCAACATCCTCGCCGACGTCAACTTCCGGATCGGGCCCGGCGAATTCATCTTCGTATCGGGTCCGTCCGGCGCGGGCAAGTCCACCCTGCTCAAGCTCGTCGGCGGCCTCGAGCCGCCCAGCCGGGGCGGGGTCACCGTCAACGGCCACCGCATCGACCGCCTGGCGGCGCGCGCCCGCCCGTACCTGCGGCGCACGGTCGGCCTGATCCTGCAGGACGCCCACCTGCTGTTCGACCGCAACGCGATCGACAATGTGCTGCTGCCGCTGGCCGTCATCGGCCTGGACCGCGCCACGGCCGGCGCGCGCGCGCGCGCGGCCATGGAAAAGGTCGGCCTGCGCGGCAAAGAGGACCTCAATCCGGTCGAGATGTCCGGCGGCGAACAGCAGCGGCTGGCGATCGCGCGGGCCATCGTCGGGCGGCCGGCCATCCTCATCGCCGACGAACCCACGGCCAACCTGGACGACACCAGCGCGCGGCACATCATGGACGTGTTCCGCGACTTCAACCAAGTGGGGGTCACCACCCTGATCGCCTCGCACGACACCCGGCTGATGGCCCGCTACGCCCAGCGCACCCTGCACCTGGACGCGGGCCGCTTCAACGACATTCCGGGGGTCCCCGAATGAGCCGCTGGCTGCGTCACCATCGCTACGCCCTGCAAGTCGCCTTGCGGCGGCTGGGCCAGCATCCGCTGTCCTCGCTGGCCAACATCGTGGTCATCGCCTTGATGCTGGCCGTGCCGATCCTGGGCGCATCGGTGCTGCAATCCGCACAACCCCTGGCGCGCCAGCTCTCGGTCGCGCCACAGCTGACGCTGTTTCTCGAGCCGGACGTCCCGGCGGCGGCGCAGCGCGCCCTGCTCGATCGCATCCGGGACGAATCGGCCGGCGCCGTGGCCAGCGCCACCCTGCTGCCGCGGGAAAAAGCCCTCGAGATCCTGCGCGCCGAGCCGGCCTGGGCCCAGGCGCTGGCGGCGCTGCCCGACAATCCCCTGCCCGATGCCATCGTCGTGACGCTGCACGACAGCGAGGCGCCGGCCCGCGAGGCCAGCGCGCTCGCGGACCAATGGTCGCAATGGCCAGGCATCGATCACGTGCAGCTCGACAGCGACTGGGTGCGCCGCCTGGAATCCTTGCTGTCGTTCGTGCGCTGGGGCCTGGGGCTGCTGGCCATGGCCGTGGTGGTGGTGGTCCTGGCCACCGTGTTCAACACGGTGCGCCTGCAGGCCCTGACGCAGCGCGAGGAAATCGCCGTGGCGCGCCTCGTCGGCGCCACCGAGAGCTTCGTGCGCCGGCCCTTCCTGTACCTGGGCGCCCTCACCGGCCTGGCCGCCAGCGTGCTGGCCCTGGCGCTGGCGCGCATGGCGCTCGTGCCCCTGAACGAGATCCTCGGGCGCTTTGCAGTCAGCTACGGCATCGAGTGGTCGATCGGCCTGCCCGCGGCCGCCGACCTTGCGTTGGCCGGGGCCGTGGTCGTCATTCTCGGCGCGGTCGCCGCCCGCCTGTCGGTGACGCGCCGCACGCGCTTCTGATGACGAGCGAGACCGACGGCGCGGCGCGGCGCATCGCCCGCTGGCAGCAGCGGGCGGGACGCCACCATCTGCCGTGGCAAGGCACACGCGATCCATACAGGATCTGGCTGTCCGAGATCATGCTGCAGCAGACCCAGGCGGCCACCGTGATCCCCTATTACGAACGTTTCCTGGCGGCCTTCCCCGACGTGCGCGCGCTCGCCGATGCGCCGGCCGATGCGGTGATGCATGCCTGGGCCGGATTGGGCTATTACGCACGCGCCCGCAATCTGCAGCGCTGTGCACAAACCGTGCGCGACCGCCACGGGTGCCGCTTCCCGGAAGACCCCGAGGCCCTGGCGGAACTGCCGGGCATCGGACCGTCGACCGCCGCGGCGATCGCCGCCTTCGCCTTCGGCGCACGCCGCCCCATCCTCGACGGCAATGTGCGGCGCGTGCTGGCGCGCTACTTCGCCGTCGAGGGCGATCCCGCGTCGAGCGCGGTCGTCCGCCGCCTGTGGGACCATGCCCATGCCTTGTTGGCGGACGCGCCGCCGGACCTGGACATGCGCGCCTATACGCAAGGGCAGATGGACCTGGGCGCCATGGTCTGTACGCGGCGCAAGCCGGACTGTGCGCGATGCCCGCTCGCCGCCGACTGCCAGGCCCGCCTCCAGGGCCGCCAGCACGAGCTGCCCTCGCCACGCGCGCGGCGTGCGCGGCCCGAGCGCGACGGCCTGATGCTGATCCTGGAATGCGCCGGCAGGATCCTGCTGCGCAAGCGGCCGCCGACCGGCATCTGGGGGGGATTGTGGAGCCTGCCGCAGTTCGAGACGTCCGCCGAACTACGCGCGGCCTGCGCCGCGCTCGCCCCCGGCGCGGGCGCACCGGTCGCCCTGGCCGCCTTCGATCATGAATTCACGCATTTCCGCCTGCGCATCGCCCCCTGGCGGCTGCACTGCCGCGGCGAACCCACGCCGCCCGCGCCGGGCGAGGCCTGGACGCCGGTGGCCGAGCTCGACCGCCTGGGGCTGCCGGCCCCCGTCGCGCGCCTGCTCGTCGGGCTGTATACAGCCACCCGACCCTAGTCGTCCGGCTGGGGTTGGCGCCTGCCGATGCTCATCAGCAGGCCGCAGGCGATCCCCAGCGTCATCAGCGCGGTGCCCCCATAGCTCATGAACGGCAGCGGCACGCCGACCACGGGCAGCACGCCCGTGACCATGCCCATGTTCACGAACACATACACGAACATCATCATCGACATGGCGCCCGCGAGCAGGCGGCCGAACTGCGACGGGGCGCGGATGGTGATGGTCAGCCCCCGCAGGACGATCAGGGCATAGAGCACCAGCAGCATGATGCTGCCGTACAGGCCGAATTCCTCGGCATAGACCGCAAAGATGAAGTCCGTCGTGCGCTCGGGAATGAAGTCCAGATGCGACTGGGTGCCCTGCATGTAGCCCTTGCCATAGACGCCCCCGGAACCCACGGCGATCATCGACTGGATGGTATGGAAGCCCTTGCCCAGCGGATCGGAACCGGGGTTGAGCAGGACGCAGACCCGGTATTTCTGATAGTCGTGCAGCAGGACCCAGTCCACGCCGGGCTGGCAGATCTGATCCTCGTAATAGACCAGGGTCCCCAGCAGGGCGACCACGATGAGGATGACCGGCACGAGCAGCTTGAACGACAATCCGCCGAAATAGATGACGCAAAAGCCCGAGGCCAGGACCAGCAGGGCGGTGCCCAGGTCAGGCTGGTCGATGATCAGCGCCGCCGGCACCAGCAGCAGCACGCCCGCCACCAGGAAATCCCGCACCCGCATCGCGCTGGCGGCATGGCGCTGGAAATACCAGGCCAGCATCAGCGGCACGGCGATCTTCATCATCTCGGACGGCTGGATCCGGATGAAACCCAGGTCCAGCCAACGCGTCGCCCCCTTGCTGGTCACGCCAAAAAGCATGACCGCCACCAGCAGGGCCAGCCCGAACACGTAGAAATACGGTGCGGTGCGCATGATGAACCGGGGGCGCAGCATGGCCACGGCCCACATCACCGCGAATGCGATCACGAAATTGCGGAACTGGTCGGCGAAACGCCAATCGGTGTTGCCCACGGCGGAATGCATGGTGGACATCCCCACGATCGCCATGATGACCAGCAGAATGAGTAGCGGCCAGTCCAGCGCCCCCAGCATGCGGCGCGCGGCCTGCAGAATGAACCTCATGGCGACTCCTGCGCATCGGACGCCTCGCCGCCGGCCGGATCCTCCGCGCTCCGCGGATCGGCCGACGGCAGGGGTGCGGGTTCGGGCGGCTCGCCCTCGGGCGCAGGCTCCTCGGCCGGGATTTCGGGATGGGCGGCGACCGCCGGGACCTGCCGCGACGCCGCGGCCGCCTGCTCGATGCGCGCTTGCTCGCGACGCGCGGCGACCCGAACCGGATCCAGCCAATAATCGAACACCCTGCGGGCGATCGGTGCGGCCACCGACGCGCCCCAGCCGCCGTTTTCCACGATGAGGGCGACGGCGATCTGGGGATTCTCGACGGGCGCGTACGCCATGAACAGCGCATGGTCGCGCAGCCGCTCATCGATCGCGCCCGCGCGATATTTCGCACCCCGCAAACTGTAGACCTGCGCGGTGCCGGTCTTGCCCGCGGCCTGATAGGTGGCATCGGCGAAGGCGCGCCGCGCCGTCCCCTTGCGAATCACGTCGACCATGGCATCGCGCACCACCCGCAGGTCGGCCTGCTTGAGCGGGATCGTGTACTGTGGCCCCGTCACCGGATACTCGAATTCTCCGGTGACGGGATCGATGATCCGCCGCACCAGGTGGGGCTTCATGTACACGCCGTCGTTGGCCAGCACCGACGTGGCCTGCGCGAGCTGCAGGAGCGTGAACGCGTTATAGCCCTGTCCGACCGCCACCGAGACGGTCTCGCCCTGGTACCAGTGCTGCTGCTCGGGGTTCTTGTAGGCCTTGCGCTTCCATTCGCGCGAGGGCAGCACGCCGCGGCGTTCGCCGTCGAGGTCGATCCCGGTGATCTGGCCAAAGCCGAACTGCTTGCTGAAATCGTGCAGTGCGTCGATGTCCATCATCGCGCCCAGGGAATAAAAGTAGGTGTCCGACGACACGACGAGCGCACGGTGCATGTCCGTGGGCCCGTACACGGCGCCCGCGGCATTGCGGAAACGTTGGCCGGCCAACTCGAAGTAGCCGGGGTCGGACACTATTTCCTGCGGCGTGCGCAGGCCCATCTCGAGCGCCGCCAGGGCCACGAAGGGCTTGTAGGTCGAGCCGATCGGATACGTGCCGTAGAGCGGCCGGTTGATCAGCGGATGGTCGGGGGACTCGTTCAGGTTGCGCCAGCTCTCGACATCGATCCCGTCGACGAACAGATTGGGGTCGAAGGACGGCGCCGACACGAAGGCCAGGATCTCGCCGGTCGCGGGCTGGATCGCCACCAGGGCGCCGCGCCGGCCCTCGAATTGCGCCTCGGCCATGGCCTGCAGGCCGCTGTCCAGCGCCAGCTCGAGATTGGCCCCCGGCTGCGGATCGCTGCGGCTGAGGACCCGCACGGGCCTGCCGACGGCGTTGACTTCGAGCTCCTCGACGCCGGTGCGCCCGTGCAGGGTGCGCTCCCAGGTCTTCTCGATGCCTTTCTTGCCGATCACCAGGGTGCCGCGATAGTTGCCGAGCTGGCCGCTGGCCTCGAGGCGCTGCTCGTCCTCCTCGGAAATGCGGCCGACAAAACCCATGACATGTGCCGCGGACTCATGCCGTGGATAGGACCGCACCCAGCGCGCCTCCAGCGTAATGCCCGGAAATCGATATGCGTGAACCGCGAACCACGAGGCCTCGACCTCGTTCAGATTGTTGCGCAGCAGCACCGGGGCATAGCGCCCGCTTTGCGCGTACAGCCGCAGGAACCGGCGCCGGTCGCCGGGACTGATGTAGACCAGCTCACCCAGTTCGTCGAGCATCTGCTCGACCTCGCCCGTGACATGGGCCCGCGTCACCGACAAGGTGTAGTCGCGATGGTTGCGGGCGAGGATCTCGCCGTTGCGATCGACGATCTGCCCCCGGCGCGGCGGAATGGGCACGATGGTGATGCGGTTCTGGTCGGCGCGCGCGGCCAGGCTCTCGTAGCGCACGACCTGCAGGTACCATAAGCGCCCCACCAGCAGCAGCAGGCAGATCACGGCAAAGATCGCGGCCACCCAGGCGCGCACCAGCACCGTCTGCCTCTGGCGATAGCTGGTTTTCCTGAATTCGAACATATCGCGGCCTGGTTCTCAGACCGCGTTGACGTCCGCATCGTCGAGGCGGCGCTGCGGCAGGAACAAGAGGATGTCGGCCAAGGGCCACAGCACGGCGGTGATCAGCGCCGACCATAGCCAGTCCCACCCCGCCCACGCACCGTTCAGCCAAGTCCCCAGCAAGCCGGCAACCGTGGCCGCCACGACGAATACCGGCAGCATATGCAGGGCCTGCACCAGCGCACTGAAATGCTCCAGCCGCCGGCGCAGCACGATGGCGCCGTATGCGACGAGCAGATAATTCAGGGCATGCAGGCCGAGGAACTCGGAATCGTGCACGTCCATCAGCAGCCCGAGGATGAAAGCCGTGAACAGGCCCACGCGGCGGGGTTCATGCAGACACCAGAAGGCCAGCACCAGCAGCAGGATGTCGGGCGTCGGCTGCCACACGCGCCACGGCAGCAGCGACACCACCCAGACGAACAGCAGGCTGCCCCACACGAAGAACGGATTGGAGGGGCGATGAAAGGGCGAGGCGTCGATCGGCTGCAGGGACGCCAGCGGCGAGACGCCGTTCGAGCGGCCGCTGCGGCTATTCATGCGGGGCCTCCGACGCGGGCTGGGCCGTATCGCCCACGTCCACCTTCAAGACCAGGAAATGCCGATAGCGTTCGGGGTGCGACAGGGGCTGGGCAACGGCCATCGCGAAACCCGTCCCCGGATCGCGGTCCACTTTCTCGACACGGCCGACCGGCAAGCCTGCGGGGAACAGGCCGCCGATACCGCTGGTCACCAGGGTGTCGCCCTCGCGCACGTCGGCGCTGGCCGTCAGGTAGCGGACCTCGAGCTTGCCGACCTCGTTGCTGCCGAATGCGATCAGGCGCAGGCCGTTGCGCAGCACCTGCACCGGGATCGAGACCTGGTCATCGATCAGCAGCGCCGCCTCGGACGAATACGGCGTCACGCGGATGACCTGGCCGACCACCCCGCCCTCGTCGATCACGGGCATGCCCGGCTGTATGCCGGCGCGCTCGCCCTTGTTGAATACCAGGCGGTGGCTGAAGATATTGGGCGGCGCGTAGAAGACCTCGACGGCGATCGAATGCTGGGAGATTTCCTCGGAAATATTCAGCAGGCGGCGCAGCTGTTCGTTCTCGGCGGCCAGCTGCGCGGCATGCGTCGAGAGCTGGGCCATTTCGATGTGCTGGCGGCGCAGGGCGTCTTGCTCGTCGCGCGCGAGCGCGGCGGCATTCGTCCATCGGTCGATGTAGTCCATCGCATCGCGCGGCGCGAGGGCCACGCGCTGGAAAGGATAGATGGCCACGGCCAGGGCCTCGCGCACCGGTGCGAGCAGTGTCGAGCGGGCATCGACGACCAATAGGGCCAGGCTGATGACGAGCAGCAGGAACAGACGGACGTCGACACTTGGGCCGCGCTTGAATAGTCTGAGTGTCCCGTGTTCTTGCATGGCCTCGGGCGGCGGGCTTGCCGTACCGCCGCCCAGGCGGCGCCCGGCGCACCCGGCCGCAACGTTCAGTCGTAGATGAAGACCCCGCCCAGGCGCTCGAGGTGCTCGAGGGCTTCCCCGCAACCGCGCACGACGCAGGTCAGCGGATCCTCGGCCACCACCACGGGCAAGCCGGTTTCCTCCTGGAGGAGGCGGTCGAGATCATGCAGCAGGGCGCCGCCGCCAGTCAGGGCGATGCCCTTGTCGGTGATGTCCGCACCCAGCTCGGGCGGGGTCTGTTCGAGGGCGGTCTTGACCGCCGACACGATCTGGTTGAGCGGATCGGTCAGGGACTCGAGGATCTCGTTCGAGGATACCGTGAAGCTGCGCGGCACCCCTTCGGAAAGATTGCGGCCCTTGACCTCGATCTCGCGGATCTCGGAGCCGGGGAAGGCCGAGCCGATTTCCTTCTTGATGAGTTCGGCGGTGGGCTCGCCGATCAGCATGCCGTAATTGCGGCGAATGTAGTTGATGATGGCCTCGTCGAACTTGTCGCCGCCGACCCGGACCGAGCCCTTGTAGACCATGCCGCCCAGCGAGATGATCGCCACCTCGGTGGTGCCGCCGCCGATATCGACCACCATCGAACCGCTGGCGTCCGACACGGCCAGCCCCGCGCCGATGGCCGCCGCCATGGGTTCCTCGATGAGATACACCTGGCTCGCGCCGGCGCCGAGCGCCGATTCGCGGATGGCGCGGCGCTCGACCTGGGTGGAGCCGCAAGGCACGCAGACGATGATCCGCGGGCTGGGCGCCAGCATGCTGCGCGGATGGACCATCCGGATGAACTGCTTGAGCATTTGCTCGGTCACGGTGAAGTCGGCGATCACGCCGTCCTTCATGGGACGGATGGCCTCGATGTTGCCCGGCACCCGGCCCAGCATCTGCTTGGCCTCCTGGCCGACCGCCTGGATGATTTTCTTGCCGTTGGGGCCGCCGTCGTGGCGGATGGCGACGACCGACGGCTCATCGAGGACGATGCCCTTGCTGCGGACATAGATCAGCGTATTGGCCGTCCCGAGGTCGATCGCCATATCGCTGGAGAAATAGCTGCGTAAGAATCCGAACATGGGCGCTCAAACGTAAAATATTGGGAATCTGGTCCGCGCGAGCGGCCCGGCGCGGCCACCGGATATCGCGCCGCACAGGCGTTCCGGACCGGGCATTCCGCATGGAATCAGGAATGATAACTTATAATCGAGGTCGTACAACGTCGAACCGGGGCGGAAAGACCCGCTAATTTCCCCCTATTCACGCGATCGGTAACTTCCCCATACAAATTAGACTGGCCGGCAGCACGGCACGAACCATGCCACTCACTGAACAGGACATCGCCCGCCTTGCGCGCCTCGCAGGGCTGCAGCTCGACGCGTCGGACCGGGAACGCGCCCGGGACGAGTTCACCCGGATCCTGGGCCTGATCGAACAGCTCCAGGCCGTCGACACCGCCGGCATCGAGCCCATGGCCCACCCCCTGGCCGCGCACCAGGACATTTCGCTGCGCTTGCGCGATGACCAGGCCGCGCCGACCCAGACCCTCGAAGAACGCGCGGCCCACATGGCCAATGCCCCCGCCCAGCACGCAGGCCTGTTCCTCGTGCCCACCGTCATCGAGTGATACCCACGCATGTCCGCCATCCATGAATTCGAAGGCATCCAGGCCCTGGCCGATGCGCTGCGGCAAGGCCGCCTGAGCGCGGCCGAACTCGCCGGCGAGGCGCTGCGCGCGGCGCGCGCCCACGGCGATTCCAAGCTGTTCCTGCACATCGACGAGGACCTGACGCTTGCCCAGGCCCGCGAGGCCGATGCGGCCATCGCCGCCGGACGCGCGGGGCCGCTGACCGGCATACCCATCGCCCACAAGGACCTGTTCGTGACGCGCGGCTGGCGCACCACCGCGGCCAGCCGGATGCTGGCCGACTACGTCAGCCCCTTCGACGCCACGGTGGTGGCGCGCCTGCACGAGGCGGGCGCCGTATCCCTGGGCAAGCTCAGCTGCGACGAATTCGCCATGGGCTCCGCCAATGAAAACGCAGTCGGCGGCCCTGTGCGCAACCCCTGGGATCCCGACCGGATCCCGGGCGGCTCGTCCGGCGGCTCGGCGGCTGCCGTCGCAGCCCGCCTGGTCCTGGGCGCGACGGGCACCGATACCGGCGGCTCGGTGCGCCAGCCGGCGGCCCTGTGCGGCGTCAGCGGCATCAAGCCGACTTACGGCACGGTCTCGCGCTACGGGATCGTGGCCTACGCCTCCAGCCTCGACCAGGCCGGCCCGATCGCGCGCAGCGCGCGCGACCTGGTGCCCCTGCTCGATGCCATCAGCGGCTTCGATCCCCTGGATTCGACCAGCCTCCAGACCTGCGACGGGCGCGCCAATGCGCCGGGCCGCGTCCTGGCGGATTACCGGCAGGCCTGCGAACGCCTCCAGGCGGCCGGCGCCCGGCCGCTCGAGGGCCTGCGCATCGGCGTGCCGCGCGAGTTCTTCAACGAGGGCCTGGCGGCCGAGGTGGGCGCGGCCATCGAGGCGGCGCTGTCCGTGTTCGAATCCCTGGGCGCCCGACGCGTCGAGATCTCGCTGCCGCGCACGGCACTCTCGATCCCCGCCTACTATGTCATCGCCCCGGCGGAAGCCTCCAGCAACCTGTCGCGCTACGACGGCGTGCGCTACGGCCACCGCGCCGCGAATTACGGCGACCTGGCCGACATGACCAGCCGCTCGCGCACCGAGGGCTTCGGCGACGAGGTCCGGCGCCGCATCCTGGTGGGCACCTACGTGCTGTCGCATGGCTATTACGACGCCTACTACCTGCAGGCGCAACGCGTGCGCCGCATGATCGCCGACGATTTCCGCAAGGCCTTCGCCGAGGACTGCGACCTCATCATGGGTCCGGTCACCCCGACCGTCGCACGCCGCATCGGCGACAATCGCCAGGATCCGATCGCCGATTGGCTGGGCGACATCTATACGCTGGGCGTCAGCCTGGCCGGCCTGCCGGGCATGTCGATTCCCTGCGGCTTCGGCGGCGGGTCGCGCCCCCTGCCGATCGGCCTGCAGATCATCGGCAACTATTTCGACGAAGGGCGCCTGCTGGCGCTCGCCGATCGCTACCAGCAAGCCACCGACTGGCACCAACGCACTCCGGGACAGCAATGATGGAATGGGAAATCGTCATCGGGCTGGAAACGCACACCCAGCTGTCGACCGAATCCAAGATCTTCTCGGACAGCAGCACGCGTTTCGGCGCGGCCCCCAACACCCAGGCCAACGCCGTCGACATGGCCCTGCCCGGGTCGCTGCCCGTCATGAACCGCGGGGCGGTCGAGCGCGCCATCCGTTTCGGCCTGGCCGTCGGCGCCGTCGTGGCGCCGCGCTCGGTGTTCGCGCGCAAGAATTATTTCTATCCCGACCTGCCAAAGAACTACCAGATCAGCCAGTTCGAACTGCCCATCGTGGTCGGCGGCTCGCTGTCGTTCTTCGTCGGCGAACAGGAACACACCGTCAATCTCACCCGCGCCCACCTCGAAGAAGACGCGGGCAAATCCCTGCACGAGCATTTCACCGGGCCACACGGCGAATCCTCCAGCGGCATCGACCTCAACCGGGCCGGCACGCCGCTGCTGGAAATCGTGTCCGAACCCGAAATGCGCTCGGCCGCCGAGGCCGTCGCCTACGCCCGCACCCTGCACGGCCTGGTCGTCTGGCTGGGCATTTGCGACGGCAACATGCAGGAAGGCTCGTTTCGCGTGGATGCCAACGTCTCGGTGCGTCCCAAGGGCCAGGCGGCATTCGGCACCCGCTGCGAGATCAAGAACCTCAATTCCTTCCGCTTCCTCGAGCGCGCCATCCAGTACGAGGTCCGGCGCCAGATCGAACTCATCGAGGACGGCGGCACCGTGGTGCAGGAAACCCGCCTGTACGATTCGGACCGCGACGAAACCCGCAGCATGCGCAGCAAGGAAGACTCGCACGACTACCGTTATTTCCCCGACCCCGACCTGCCGCCGCTGGTCGTCACCCCGGAATGGATCGAACGGGTGCGCGCCGACATGCCCGAACTGCCGGCGGACAAGCGCGCCCGTTTCGTCGCCGACCTGGGGCTGAGTGCCTACGACGCAGCCCAGCTGACCATGCACCGGCGCACGGCCGACTATTTCGAGGCCGCCGCGGGGGCGCTGCCCGCCGACCAGGCCAAGCTCGCCGCCAACTGGATCCTGGGCGAGCTCTCGGCCGCCCTGAACCGCGACGAGCTCGAGATCGGCGACTCGCCTATTCCGCCGGCGCGACTGGCCGCGCTGATCGCCCGCATCATCGACGGCACGCTGTCCAACAAGATCGCTCGCGATGTCTTCGCGGCCATGTGGGCGGGCGAGTCCGGCGGGGAACCCGACGCCATCATCGAGGCGCGCGGCCTGCGCCAGATTAACGACACGGCGGCGATTGGCGCCATGATCGACGAGGTTCTGGCCGCCCACCCGGCCATCGTCGAGGAATACCGTGCCGGCAAGCAAAAGGCATTCAACTCGCTGGTGGGCCAGGTGATGAAGGCTGCGCGCGGCAAGGCCAATCCTCAGCAGGTCAACGCCTTGCTGCTGGAAAAACTGGGATGACCCGGGCCACGGCGCATTAATAATGCGCGGGCCGTTCGAATATAACGGCCCGCGCGTGTTGAAATAGCGGCGCCATGCCATGTCGAATATCCGATGGCGGTAAATCCGCACTTCATCGGAAAACGAATTCGCCGATTTTGCCGAATCCCCTTGTTTATGACATAATGGGGAGGAACATTTCCGCGGGCTTTTCTCGCCCGCTCGGGATCTGAATATCATCCCGCCCCAAACCCAGGGAATCCATTTATCGCGCCATGATCGAAAACCGCCATTCCTTTCGCCTACCAGAGAACCGGATGAACGATTATCGTGATCCGATTCTCGAGGCTGGGCCGGGCGGAATATCAAATGGCCGTTTTGGCATGCGCATCCGGCATTGCGACGCAAAGCCGCCCGAGTAAATCCCCCACACTCCGCCGTTCGGTGATCTACGGCATTCGCCGCCCTCACGTACGTCCGCGGCGCCGCATAACGACGGCGGCACAAACCCCGAACACCCCAAGGCGTGGCCTCGAAGCCACTTCGATCAACAGCCATGGCTTGCCCATGGCACGCGGTCCGCGACCGCGCCAAGTCAACTCCAATATGCTCGATACTCAGGAACTGGACCGGCGCTTGAGGCACAAGGCCTTGTTATTGGCCGCGGCGCGGTCGGAAAATGCAGCCATGCGGGAAAACATCCGTCTTTTGAGGCATGAGAATGCGGCCTTGAAAGAAAATCACGATACGGCCGACCAGCTGTCGCCAATATCCGTGCAATGCGTATGACGCCCCCCGCCAAGCCGAGGATTGCATTGATCATCGATTCGGAATCCTGGGCTTTCGCCAATATCTCCAGGCAGCTCGTCAAACACCTGGGGGATCGATTCGATTTCAAGATCATCCCCGCCGAGGTCATCGACAATATCGCGCAGGTCCTGATGATGACCCGTGATTGCGCCGTGACTCATTTCTTCTGGCGCGACTTCCTGAACGCAGTGACCCAGGGATTTGCCAGGGAGTATTGCCACGCCCTTGGATTCAGTTCCCACGAGGTGTTCCTGAACCGATACGTACATCATCGGACGATCACCACGTCCGTCTACGACCATTTGTTCCTGACGGACGCGGAAATCCATGCGCGCACCCCGCTATTCAATGACATCATCGACGGGTACACGGTCAGTTCGCAGCGCCTGATGGACGCCTACAAAAGCATCACCGACTTTCCGAACCCGGACGGCGTGACCGAGGACGGCGTGGACCTCGGCCTATTCAAACCCATGAACCTTTCCCGCCTCGGCATGCGGGGCAAGCGCCCCATGGTGATCGGCTGGGCGGGAAATTCCCACTGGTCCCGCGAACGGGGGGAGGATTTCAAGGGGCTGCACACCATCCTGAAGCCGGCGATCGAGCAATTGCAATGCGAAGGCCTGAACATCCGCCTGGATCTGGCCGATCGGCAACAGTCCCAGATTCCCCTCGAGGACATGCCCGCATACTACGCCGGGCTGGACCTCTACGTATGCCCCTCCAAGATCGAAGGGACGCCCAATCCTGTGCTCGAGGCCATGGCATGCGGCGTCCCGGTCATCTCCACCGACGTGGGCGTCGTGCCGCAGGCATTCGACGGCGATCCGTTCGGGATGATCCTGCCCGAACGCAGCGTGCCGGCGCTGAAGACCCGGATCCGACGCCACTACGAGTGCGCGCCCGATCGGATTCGCAGAATCTCGGATTATGGCCTGCTCAAGATCAGGGCATGGAGCTGGGACAGGAAAGCCGAAAACTTCCGGCGGTTCTTCGACCGGTTCCTGGATACATCCCATGCCTCGGCATACCTCTCCTGAGCGTTCGGCGTTCGCCGCCATCATGGCGCAGCCGGTTCCCCGGATGGTGTTCTATTACGGGGACATCGACGGGACCCGCGCACTGGACGAATTCGACGTGGCGGTGATCGAGCCCGGACATGGATTCCGTCCCGCCCGCCACGGCCGTCCGGGCACGCTGTGGCTGGGATATATCGGCATCGGCGAAATCCTGGAGACCGTCCCTCTTTTCGACGCCATGCCCCGCGAATGGCTGATCGGCCGCAACGGCATCTGGGGCGGACGGATCATCGACCAAGCGGCCGCGGGCTGGCCCGATTTCCTGGTGGACGCCATCGCATCGCCCCTCTGGCGGGCCGGCTATCGGGGCTTTTTCCTCGACACCATGGACTCCTACTTGCTGCTCGGTCTGAATCCCTCGGCGCGCGCACGCCAGCGGCGGGGGTTGTCGCGCGCCATCGGCCGGCTGCGCGCGGCATTCCCCGATGCGGTCATCATCGTGAATCGCGGCTTCGAGCTATTGGAGGCGCTGGGCGACCGTATCGATGCGCTGGCCTTCGAATCCCTATACCGAGGGTGGGACGAGGCGCGCCAGCAGTACGTCGAGGTGCCGCCCCAGGACCGCGCGTGGCTGCTCGAGCAGGCGCGCGCGGCGCGTGCCTGCGGCCTGCCGGTGATCGCGATCGATTATTGCCCGGCATACGAATTCGAATCGATCCCGCCCCTCATGAAAAAGATCGCCGCACACGGCATCACACCCTATGTCGGCGACAAGCATCTGATGGCCGCCCCCACAGACTCGTGGCCTCTAGGCCCCTAGGAAGACACATGTTCCCTGCCCCATATCGGCTCAAGCTGGAGACCATCGACATCCCAAACACAGCGAGCCTCCTGATCCGCTCCTTGCTCGACCATCAGCAATACCACGACCCCGACGGCGAGGCCGAGCGTCTGGGTATCAGTTCCGCACTCTGGCCCTTGTTCGGGCTGTTGTGGCCCTCGGCGATTTATCTGGCGGGCCACCTGGCCTTGCGGCCCCTGCGCGCAGGGGAACGCATACTCGAAATCGGCTGCGGCCTGGCGTTGCCCAGCATGGTCTGCCACCGCCGGGGGGCCCGCGTCACGGCCAGCGACTGCCATCCCCTCGCCGGTCCCTTCCTGCGCAAGAACCTTCACCTGAACCGCCTGCCCCCGACGCTCGCATACCGGCACGGCCACTGGGGCCCGGACGCGCCATCCGCGCAGCCCTCGCAGGCGCAGCCTCTGACGGGCCGGCACGATCTCATCATCGGCAGCGACCTGCTGTATGAACGCGACACGCCTGCCGCATTGGCCGGCTTCATCGACCGACATGCACGGCCCGAGGCGCACGCATGGATCGTCGATGCCAACCGCGGCCACCGGCAAGCCTTCAGCCACCACATGGCCCGCCATCGCTTCGTCCTGTATGACGACATCCGATTGAGCCGGACGCCCTGCCTGACCGGCGGCCTGCGATACAAGGGCCGCCTGCTGAAGTACCGGCGCGACGGCTAAGGCCGGGCCCGGCGGGGGCAGGCGCTAGACGCCGTAGCGCCGGCGATAGGCCGCGACGGCCTCGCCATGCGCCGACAGGCCGGCATCGCCTTCCAGCACCGCCATGATGTCGGCCAGAGACGCAATGCTGACCACCGGGATGCCGTAGGCCTGCTCCACCTCCTGGACGGCCGAATGCGCCGACAGCGCCCCGTCGGCGCCGGCGCGCTCCATGCGGTCGAGAGCGATGAGGACGGCCGCGGGCTGGGCGCCCGCCGCACGGATCAAGGCCACGGACTCGCGCACCGAGGTCCCCGCCGTGATCACGTCGTCGATGATCACCACGCGGCCGGCCAAGGGCGCGCCCACCAGCGTGCCGCCCTCGCCATGGTCCTTGGCCTCTTTGCGGTTGAAGGCGAAGGGCACCGTCCGGCCGGCCAGGGCCGGGTGCCCGGCCAGCGCCACCGCCGTCGCCGTCGCCAGCGGGATGCCCTTGTAAGCCGGGCCGAACAGCATGTCGAACCCCAGACCGGAATCCACCAGCGCCTGGGCATAGAACTGCGCCAGACGCCCGACCGCGCCGCCGTCGTTGAACAGGCCGGCATTGAAGAAATAAGGGCTCAGGCGTCCCGACTTGACTGTGAATTCGCCAAATCGCAACACCCCATGATCCAGGGCGAAACGGACGAATTCCTCGGCATGGGTTCCCGGCATGGCTATGGCCTCTGTACATGGAAAACCGCCATTATCCGATATTCGCGGGCCCGGGCCGGCGTAACGTCCGGACAACGCAATGCGTTGCGCATGCCAGCCGGCCGCGACGAAAAGCCGCGCGGCGCCGGCCCGATCATTTATTTCCCGCGCAGATTCTTCTAAGATGCCTTTACCCACAAGCCAGACCGGGTTTTGTGGCCATTCATCGAGGGAAAAATCATGGACAACACCTGCTGCGCCACCTGGGCGCCCCGCCTCACCAGCCTGATCCGCATCGGCAGCGGCTACATGTTGTTGCTGCACGGCACCACCAAGCTCCTCGGCATCCCGGAATCCCCCATGTCCGGCACAGCGCTCTTTTCCCTGTACGGCATCGCCGGCCTGATCGAACTGGTGGCGGGCGCACTGCTGCTGATCGGCCTGTTCACCCGCTGCACGGCATTCGTCGCCTCGGGCTTCGGCGCCGCCGCCTACCTGATCGGCCACGTGGCGTCCAAGGGCTTTTTCTTCCTGCCCATGTTCAACGGCGGCGAGGCGGCCCTGCTGTATTCCTTCGTGTTCTTCTTGCTGTTCCTGTACGGCCCGGGCCCCTGGAGCATCGACGCCATGATCCGCAAGCAGGACTGACCACACGCGTTCGGGCAAGGCGCCGCCGGCGCCTTGGGCCGTCCGCCCGGCCCCCGCCCGCCTCCATTCGGGTACAGTTCAAGGCTGAACGAATTCGAGGAGACCCCGTGCTGCGCATCACTTCCCTCAATGTCAATGGCATCCGCTCGGCCTTTCGCAAAGGACTGGCCGACTGGCTGGCGCAAACGCGCCCCGACGTGGCATGCCTGCAGGAAATCAAGGTCCAGGACAGCGACCTGGCCGAGGATCTGCGGCATCCCGCGGGATACACCGGCCATTTCCACCACGCACAAAAGAAAGGCTACAGCGGTGTCGGCCTGTACCTCGCCCGGGCCGCCGAGTCCATCGCCTCGGGCATGGACTGCCCCGAATTCGATGCCGAGGGCCGCATCCTGCGGGCCGACTGGCCGGGCCTGAGCATCGTCAGCGCCTACCTGCCCTCCGGATCCAGCGGCGACGAACGCCAGGCCGCCAAGTACCGCTTTCTCGATCACTATGAGGGCTGGCTGGCCGGCCTGATGGATGAGCATCGCCAGACCGGGCGCGAGTTCGTCCTTTGCGGGGACTGGAACATCGCCCACCAGGAGATCGACCTCAAGAACTGGAAGGGCAACCGCAAGAACAGCGGTTTCCTGCCCGAGGAGCGCGCCTGGCTCAGCAAAGTCTTCGATGACGGCGGCTGGGTGGACGTCTACCGCCAACTGCACCCCGAGGCCACCGGCGACGCCTATACGTGGTGGAGCAACCGCGGCCAGGCCTGGGCCAAGAACGTAGGGTGGCGGATCGACTATCAGATCGCCACGCCCGGCATCGCGGAACGGGCCCACGCGGCCTCCATCTACAAGGATGCCAGGTTCAGCGACCACGCCCCCCTGACGATCGACTACGACTGGACGCTTTAGGCACCCATGTCCCCCATTCCTCCGGCACGCGATCCGTCCTCTCAGGAGCAAGCCGACGTCTCGGGCGACGAATCGCAGCAACTCCTGTCGATGGCCGTCGCCGAAAGCGGCACGGGAATCTGGGACCGCGACGTGCAGGGTGGCCGGATCCACTATTCCGCCGGCTGGAAAGCCATCCTCGGGTATGCCGAGGACGAGATCGGCGACGATATCCGCGACAGCTACCGGCGCGTCCATCCGGACGACCTGGAATACGTCAAGGCCACCATGCAGGCGCACTTCGACGGGCTTACGGACGCCTACGAGGTCGAGCACCGGATACGCTGCAAGGACGGCAGCTATAAATGGGTGCACAGCCGCGGCCGCGTCGTGAGCCGGGATGCGCAGGGGGTAGCCCTGCGGATGATCGGCACCACCACGGACAACACGGCGCTGCATACGGTCTCCGAACGATTGCGCGACACCGTCGACCTGATCACCAACCTCACCAATGAAGTGCCCGGGCTGGTCTTCCAGTACCGAGTGCCTGTGGAGGGGCCGCCGCGCTTTTCGTACGCCAGCGCCGGCGCGCGCGACATCTATGAACTGGAGCCCGACGCCCTGGCCGCGGATGCGCGGATTCTGGATGCGCTGATCCATCCGGAGGACCTGCGCGGCTATCACGACTCGCTGCGGGCCTGCGCCGCCACACTATCGCCCTGGCATCTCGAATACCGTGTCCGCCTGCCGCGGCAGGGGCTGCGCTGGCGCCAGGGCGATGCGCGGCCGCAACGCATGCCCGGCGGCGGCACGCTGTGGCACGGGTTCATCACTGACGTGACCGAGCGCAAGCACATCGAATCCGAGCTGCGCGAGTCCGCCTCGACGGACGTCCTCACCCTCCTGCCCAACCGGCGTCACTTCATGAGCCAGCTCGAGGCCGCGCGGGCACGTCTGGCGCAAATGGGCGGCGAGCACCGCATCGCCGTCATGATGTGCGACCTGGATCACTTCAAGCAGGTCAACGACCGATGGGGGCACGCCGCGGGCGACGCCGCGCTGCGCCATTTCGCCGCCACCCTGCGGGCGGGACTGCGCACCACGGACCTGGCGGGACGCATGGGCGGCGAGGAATTCGCCGTCATGCTGCGGGATTCCGATCTTGCGGGGGCCGAGGCGTTTGCGCGCCGCCTGCAGCATAGGCTTGCCTCCATGCCTGTGACGCTTGAATCGGACGGGCGGGCGACACTGGCGCTGAGCATCGGCATCACCCTGATGCATCCCGCCGACGACTCGGCCGAGGCCCCGCTGATCCGCAGCGACCGGGCGCTCTATCGCGCCAAGCGCAAGGGACGCAACCGGATCGAGATCGAACCCTGACGCCTCAGGCCGCCGCTCTGCGTGCCGGGCGCCCGCCCGGCGCCGAGCGCAGATAGTGCTGCGCCAACACGGCGCAGACCATGAGCTGGATCTGGTGAAAGATCATCAGGGGCAGCAGCACCGGACCGATTGCCGCCGAGCTGAAGAGCACCTGGGCCATGGGCACCCCGGTCGCCATGCTCTTTTTCGAGCCGCAAAATACGATGGTGATCTCGTCCTCGCGCCCGAACCCCAGACGGCGCGTGCTCCAGATGTTCAGCACCAGCACCAGCGCCAGCAACAGGCAGCAGACCACGAGGAGCTTGACCAGGGCGTCGGGCGGCACGGCCTGCCACAGGCCGCTGATGACGGACTCGCTGAATGCCGTGTACACCACCAGCAGGATCGAGCTCTGGTCGACGCCGACCACGAGCTTGCGGTGCGCATCCATCCAGCGGCCGATCCAGGGGCGCATCAGGTGTCCCACGATGAACGGCAGCAGGATCTGGACACTGATCTTCAGGATCGCGTTCAGCAGCGATGAGCTGCCCAGCGCCTGCGTATCGGCGCCCAGCATGAGCTGCAGCAGCAAGGGGGTGATCACGATGCCGACGATGCTGGAGGCCGAGGCCGCGCAAACAGCCGCGGGCACATTGCCGCGGGCGACCGATGTGAACGCGATGGCGGATTGAACCGTGCCCGGCAGGACGCACAGATAGACGACGCCGATGTAGAGAGGCTCGCCGAGCAGGGGCAAAAGAACCGGCCGGAGCACCCATCCCAAAATCGGAAAAATCACGAATGTCCAGATGAACACCACGCCGTGCAATCGCCAGTGTGTGGCCCCTGCGATGATCGCCTCGCGTGAAAGCTTGGCGCCGTGCAGGAAGAACAACAGGGCAATCGCCGCGGTCGTGAGCCATTCGAAGAACACTGCACCCTGTCCGTGTGCCGGCACCACCGAAGCGGCGATGACGACAACAATCAGGATGATGGTGAAACGATCGAACAGCAGGCGTAATTTCGACAACATGGTTTGGAATGCTCCGGCGGTCCGGGGCTCTCGAGAAGTAGATTAAACTGGACCGGGCTTAATGTTTGGCCGCAAAAGGATATGAAACATTCGCCAACGGACATCGGCGCACCGCTCATCGGGCTACGGCAGCTGCTGCGCAAGCTGCCCCGCCGGGCGTATGGCCATGTGTTGAGCCAATCCAACATGATCATCCCGCGCCGCCACAAGCACACCTGGGCACAGGTGTCCTACGCGATCCAGGGATATCTGGAAGTCTGGACCGCCGGCGCCCGTTTCATCGCCCTGCCACAACGGGCCGTCTGGATACCGCCGGGCATCGAGCACCGGGTGCGCACCACCCCCCGGACCGTCATCCGCAGCCTGTATCTGGAGGCGGGGGCGCTGCCGCAACACTGGCCCGACTGCCGCATCCTCGCCATCGACCCTCTGCTGCATGAACTCATCCGCGCGTTCAGCGTCATCCCGATCGAGTACGACGAGTCGGGGGCCGACGGCCGCCTCGTGCAGGTGATGCTCGATCGGCTGGCGCAGGCCCCCCAGGCCGGGCTGATCCTGCCCTGGCCATCGGATCCTCGCCTGCACACCGTGTGCGAGCACCTGCACCGCCATCCCGACGAAGCGCTGTCCCTGACGGACTACAGCCGCCGCGTGGGGGTGTCCGAAAAGACCCTGACCCGCTTGTTCGTGCAGCAAACCGGCCTGGGTTTTCGCCTGTGGCGGCAGCGCGCCCGACTGGTCCACGCCCTGCCGCTGCTCGAGCGCGGCGACCGCATCACCGACGTGGCCCTGGCCTGCGGCTACGACAGTCTGTCGTCCTTCATCGCGGCATTCCGGGAATCGACCGGCGTGACGCCGCGCGCCTTCATGTCCGATGCCGGCCTGGTGGACGCGGCCTCGGAGCCTGTCGCGCCGACCTGAGCGGCCCCACGCCGCGGCCCGTACGGGGCGGTAGCCGCCCCGCCCCCGCATCAGCCCGCCTCCGGCGCATCCAGCGCCCGGACCTCGCGGCGCAAGGCCCACAGCAACACCAGGCCGGGCAGCGCAATCAGCACCGTCAGCACGAAAAACAACGGCCAGTCGTAGTGTTCGACCAGGACCGGCGTCAGCGGCCCCGCCAGGTAGGTGCGTCCCACCGCCGACAAGGCCGAGAGCAGCGCGAACTGCGTCGCCGAGAACTGCTGCCGGCACAGGCCCATCAACAAGGCCACGAAGGCCGCGGTGCCCAAACCGCCGCAGAGGTTCTCGACCGCCACCACGAACGCCATCGAGTACAGATGCGGCGGCGTGACCGCCAGCACCCAATACCCGAAATTCGACACTGCCTGCAGGATGCCGAAGGCCATCAGCGAGCGATACAAACCCAGGCGCGTCATCAGCCCGCCGCCCAGCAAGGCGCCGACGATCGTGGCCGCCAGCCCAAACACCTTGTTGACCATCCCCACCTCGGTGACGTCGAAGCCGGCGCCGCGCAGCAGGAACGTCGTCGACAGGGCGCCGGCGAAGGCGTCGCCGAGCTTGTACAACACAATCAGCAGGAGGATCGACAGGGCGCCGCGCCGCCGGAAGAATTCGCGCAGCGGCTCGACCACCGCCAGGCGCAGCGTGCGCGGCGCCGCCGCGACGTGCTCGGGCTCGGGCGCGACCAGCGTGGACAGCGAGCACACCGCCATCAGGCCCCCCATGGCGATGTACATGCCACGCCAGCCCAGCCATTGATCCGCCAGGATCAATGCCAGCCCGCCCGAGACGATCATCGCCAGCCGGTAGCCCAGAACCTTGAGGGCCGCACCCGCCGCCCGCTCGTCCTTGTGCAGCACGTCCGTGCTGTAGGCATCGAAGGCAATGTCCTGGGTCGCCGACAGGAAGGCCACCCAGACCGCCATCAGGGCCAGCAGCCCCAGGTGCGCACCCGGCGCGAAGAACCCCATGGCGGCGATCGACAGGGCCAGCAGGAGCTGGGTCAGGAACACCCAGCCGCGGCGCCGTCCCAGCCACGGCGGCGCGTAGCGATCGACCAGGGGTGCCCACAGGAATTTCAGGGTGTAGGCTGAACCCACCAGGGTCAGGAAGCCGATCTGCTGCAGGGACACCTGCTCGACCGTGGCCCAGGCCTGCAGGGTGCCGCCCGTCAGGGCCAGCGGCAAGCCGCTGGCGAACCCCAGGACCAGCAAGGGCGCGACCCGCCGCCCGGCGTAGACGCGCCAGCCGACGCTCACGCGTCCGCCCGTGGGTGGGGGGACTCGAAACGATACACCGCCAGGGTGCTGCGCCAGCCCTGGAGAAAGCGGATCTCACGCTGTCCGTGGAAGGTCGCCAGGTGGGTGATGCGCAAGCCGAGCTTGGCCGCCAGCCGCTGGAAATCACGCAACGTGCATAAATGGATGTTTGGCGTGTTGTACCACTCGTAGGGCATCTGGCCGGTCACCGGCATGCGGCCGAACAGAATGGACCAGCCATGCGGCCAATAGCCAAAGTTGGGAAAGGACACAATGCCGTAACGGGCCACCCGGGCCATTTCACGAAGAATGTGCTCGGTATGGTGCATGGACTGCAGCGTCTGCGACAGGACCACCGTGTCGAACTGGCCGTCGCCGAACAGCGCCAGGCCTTCCTCGAGGTTTTGCTGGATCACCTGCACGCCGCGCCGGACCGCCGCGATCACGCTGTCGTCATCGAGCTCGACCCCCGCGCCGCGCACCTGACGGGTGTCGTGCAAGTGGGCCAGCAAGGTGCCGTCGGCGCAGCCCAGGTCCAGCACCCGGCTGCCGGGATCGATCCATTCCGCGATGCGCAGCAGGTCGGCGCGCGGCCCCTGGGGGGCCTGAGACTGAGTCAGCATGGCGCCCCCCAAGGCGCTGCGCGCCACCCCCCCAAGGGGGGATTCGCGCTTGGGACGGCCCGGCGCGCTCATGCCAACACCCCCGCCGTGCGGCTGCGCGCGGCGAGCCCCAGGCGATGCGCGATGCGGTCGAAATAGCCCTGCACGACCGCGTGGTAGCGCGGATCCTCGAGCAGGAAGGCGTCATGGCCATGGGGCGCGTCGATCTCGGCGTAGGTTACCTCGCGCTGGTTCTTGAGCAGCGCGCGCACGATCTCGCGCGAGTGTTCGGGCGCAAAGCGCCAGTCCGTGGAAAACGACACCAACAGAAAGCGCGCCCGGGCCGCCGCCAGCGCGCGCGCGAGGTCGCCGCCATGATCGCGCGCCGGATCGAAATAATCCAGTGCGCGCGTCAGCAGCAGATAGGTGTTCGCATCGAAATACCGCGAGAATTTTTCCCCCTGGTAACGCAGGTAGGATTCGACCTCGAACTCGACGTCGTAGTTGTAATGAAACCGGCCGTCCGGCCCCGGCGCGCGCTGGGCGCGGCCGAACTTCTCGGCCATGACCTCGTCGGACTGATACGTGATGTGGCCGACCATGCGGGCCACCGACAGGCCGTGCGTGGGCACGACGCCATCCGCATAATAGTGCCCGCCCCGGAAATCGGGATCGGTGATGATGGCCCGGCGCGCCACCTCGTTGAAGGCGATGTTCTGGGCGCTGAGGCGCGCCGTGCTGGCGATCACGATGCAATGGCCGACGCGCTCCGGACAGGTGATCGACCAGCTCAGCGCCTGCATCCCGCCCAGCGACCCGCCCATCACGGCCGCGAGCTTCTGGATTCCGAAATGGTCGGCCACGCGCGCCTGCGCACGCACCCAGTCCTCGACCGTCAGCAGGGGGAAGCTCGCCCCCCAGGGCTCGCCGGTCTCGGGATTGATGCTGACCGGGCCGGTCGAACCGAAGCACGAACCGAGGTTGTTGACGCCGATCACAAAGAACCGATCAGTGTCCACCGCCTTGCCCGGCCCCACCATGTTGTCCCACCAGCCCACGCTGTCGGGCTGGCTGGCATCCAGCCCGGCCACGTGATGCGAGGCATTCAGGGCGTGGCAGATGAGGACGGCGTTGCTGCGCTCGGCATTCAGCGTGCCATAGGTCTCGACCGCCAGGGTATAGGCGGGCAGCACCTGGCCGCTGGCCAAGGCCAGGGGCTCGTCGAACGTCAGGTATTCGGGGGAGACATAGCCCACACTGCCTTCGGGCACCTCGGCAAGCGCGGCGGCGGCAGGGGTCACGGAAATCACGGTCATGGGACCTCTTTAGCTGGATTTATGGGGCGCCCGCAAGCGGATCAGGCAAATCGGCGCAAATTCGTGTCGCTATTCTAGCACCCACCCCTGCGAGCATCACAATTCCAGGCATGGCCTGAACTTGCATCAAGGATGCGGCAGCTATGGGTTTACCCCTTCAGGCGAAGCTGATACTTTTGCTAACGCTTTTGAATAAAAAGATCCTAAAGGGGAGTAAACACCATGAAACCTCTGACCGCCCGCGAACGGGAATGCCTGCTGTGGGCGGCCCAAGGCAAGACCAGCTGGGAAATCGGCCGGATCCTGGGCATCGCCGAACGCACCGTCAATTTCCATATCGCCAATACTTGTACCAAGCTCGACGTCAGGACCCGACAGGCCGCGATCACCGCCGCACTGGAATGGGGCCTGATCAGCGTGCGCCGGACGGCATTCGCAAACCCAGCCAGAAATCCTGCACGGGCGCACGCCCAAAGGCGCCTGCCTCGGCCGTCACCACTGCCTCCAACAAATCCTGTCTGCTAAGCACCACCAGCGCCTCCAGGCGCATGGGCCGCTCGGGCGTCCCCCCATCGACGATGAATCGCTCTCCGGGCTCAGGCAGCGGATCGGGAGCCTGCGCCCCCAAGTTGTCATAGAACGACCGGATGACGCCGCGTGCCAGCGCCCGCGCCGCTTCGGGGTCGGCGCGCAAGACTTCCGGCAGGGGCGCATGGCCGAGGGCGAACAGCACCGAGCCGGCCTGGGCCATCGTCATCGTCAAGCTCAACGGATGGCCCTCGAAGTCCACCTCGCGGGTCTGGGACTGCGGTCGCGCCGGCAGGACCCCCGTAACGGCGCCATTGGCAACCTGGACCGAACGCCAATCGAATTCGGGCGAACACCCCGCCAAGGCCAAGGCGCATGCCGCGCCCAATATCCATCGAACCAAGACCTCACCTCCCGTTGCAGGCCATCCGATGATTGTACGGCCTCGGGTAAAATGGACGCCCACGCCATCAACCCGACCCCATCATGATTCATGCCAACGAACGGCGCGCACGCCTGGCCGCGCGCCCCGACCTGTTGCAGGGCATTCTGCGCGGCATCGAAAAGGAAGGCCTGCGGGTGGATGCGCAAGGCCGGCTCGCCGCGACCCCGCACCCCAAGGCACTGGGCTCGGCCCTCACCAATCCGCATGTCACCACCGATTATTCCGAAGCCCTGCTCGAGCTGATCACGGGCACGCGCCGCGACGCGGCTGCGCTGATCGACGAGCTGCTGGACACGCACGCCTTCGTGGCGCGGCGCAATCCCGGCGAAGTCGTCTGGAACCAGTCCATGCCCGCCCACCTGCCGCCAGAGGCCGACATCCCGGTCGCCTGGTACGGCACCTCGAACACGGGCATGCTCAAGCACGTCTACCGCGAGGGCCTCGCCTGGCGCTACGGCAAGGCCATGCAATGCATCGCCGGCGTACATTACAACTTTTCCCTGCCCGAGGCGGCCTGGGACATCCTCCAGCCCGAGGGCGACACCCCGATGGAGCGCCGCGACTCGGGCTACATGGCCCTGATCCGCAACTTCATGCGCCAGGCCTGGCTGCTGATGTATCTATTCGGCGCCTCGCCGGCCGTGTCGCGCAGCTTTCTGCAGCATGCCGGCCTCGAACACGGCCTGCAGGCCCTCGGACGCGACACCTGCATCCTGCCCTGGGCCACCAGCCTGCGCATGAGCGACCTCGGCTACAAGAACCCCATCCAGTCCGACCTGGCGCTCTGTTACAACGACCTGGATACTTTCTCGGCGCGCATCCATGCCGCGGTCACCACCCCATGGCCGGACTACGAGGCCCTGGGCACGCACCGCGACGGCCGCTGGATCCAGCTGAATACCAACATCCTCCAGATCGAGAACGAGTACTACTCCAGCATCCGGCCCAAACAGGTCACCGGCCGCTGTGAACGTCCCGTGACCGCGCTGCGCCAGCGCGGCATCCAGTACATCGAGGTCCGCTGCATGGACATCGACCCGGAGGCGCCCGCCGGCATCGACGTCCAGACCAGCCGCTTCCTGGATGCCTTCCTGCTGTATTGCGCGATCGAAGACAGCCCGCTGTTCCCGCCACCGGGCTTCTGCCAGGAAAGCCAGGACAACTTCGCCATGGTCGCGCGCGAGGGGCGCCGCCCCGGCCTGGCACTGGTGCACGACGGCCGCCCGGCGCCGCTGCGGGACTGGGGGCTGGACATCCTGGATCGGATCCAACCCTATGCCGCCCTGCTGGACGAGGCCCTCGGCGGCGACGCCCACGCGGCGGCGCTCGAGGCCCAGCGGGCCAAGGTCCTGGACCCCGAGGCCACACCCTCGGCCTGCCTGCTCGCGCACCTGCGCGACGGCGGCCTCGAATTCCACGACTGGACGCTGCGCCGCAGCCGGGAGCACTGGGCGACCCTGCAGGCGCGCCCGCTGACGCCGCAAACCCTGGCGGCCTACGACGAGGCGGCACGCCGCTCGATCGACGAGCAGGCCGCCATCGAAGCCAGCGATACGGAAACCTTCGAACAGTACGTGGCGCGCTTTCACGCGGCCTTGGATCCCCAGCCGGTCTCCGAAGGCCGTTCATCCCAGCCCACACAGGGCGAATTCACCACACACACCAGTAAGCATTTGTGAAATGCATGTGTTTCGGGGATAATCGCAGCATCCTCCGTCTACGGCCTTGACCGGAGACGGGCGGCTTCCCGGCGTGGCATCTAGCGGCGCGTCGGGCCAGACGCACGGTTATGCCCCAAGAATACAAGGCCAGAAACCTGTAGCTCCGCCGTGCCGGACGATGAAAAGTTGGCATGCACGTTCGACTAGATGCAATTCGATCGGATGAACGACCGACGGATTGCGCCTATATCCCCCCGTCCCCACGCGCGCCACGTCACCGGCGTGCCCGCTTCTTGCCGCTGGCCGCCCTGCTGGGCCTGGCGGCGGCATGCGGCTGGGCGGGTGCCGAGCCTGCCGTCCCCAGCACGACGCTGCGCGAGGTCGTCGAAAAGGCGATCGTCACCAACCCGGAGATCCTCGCCCAGTTCCAGGCCTTGCAATCCGCGCTCGAGGGCCAGAATATTTCCCGGGGCGCCTTGCGGCCCGAGGTCCAGCTGCAGGCGCAAACCGGCCATGAATGGCGTGGCGACACCCCTGGGGCGCCGCCGGCGGACTGGCACCGCAATGCCTATTCGTTGCAACTGACGCAATTGCTGTACGACGGCTGGACTTCGGCCAGCAGCGTGCGCAAACTCGGCTACGAAAAAGTAGCCAAATACTATGACCTGCTGGCCACCTCGGACACGCTGGCCGCCGACGCCGTCAATGCCTACCTGGATATCCGCCGCTATCGGCAGATGATCCAGCTGGCCCAGGACAACTACAAGATCCACGAGCACACCCTCAAGCTGCTCGCCGAACGCGAAAGCTCCGGCGTAGGCCGGGGGGTGGACCACGAGCAGGCCGTCAGCCGCCTCGCCCTCGCCCAGACCAACCTGATGACCGAGTCCAACAACCTGATTTCGGTCGAACAGCGCTATCGCCGCATCACAGGCGAGGCGGCGCCCGAGCATCTGGCGGCGGCGCCGGACGTCAGCGGCCAGATCCCGAAACAGCCCAGCGACTTCCTGCCGGCCCTGGCCGGCAATCCGGGCATCCTGTCCAAGCAGGCCCTGCTGTTGGCTGCGGAGGCGGCACGCGATGCGGCGCGGGGACGGTTCGCGCCCACGATCCAGTTGCGCGCCAGCACCGGCGTGGACACGGCCCTGCCGGACGACAGCTCGCGCAACCTGCACAGCTCCAGCGTCGCGGTCGTGCTCTCGTACAACCTGTACCGCGGCGGCGCCGACGCCGCCCGCCTGCGCCAAAGCGCCGCCGACCGCTATGCCGCCCGCGACGTGCGCGACTATACCTGCCGCAACGCCCAGCAGGAACTCGCGCTGGCCTGGAGCAACATCGCGCGGCTGCAGGAACAGCTGCCGTTCCTGCGCCAGCGCGAACAGGCCATGTCCAAGGTCAGCATCGCCGCCGAGGAACAATTCCGGATCGGCCAGCGTTCGCTGCTGGACCTGCTGGACACCTCCAATGAGCTCTTCGAGGCGCGCCGCGCGCGCCTCAACGGCGAGTACGACCTCACGCAGCAGCGGTACCGCTGGCTGGCCCTGTCCCACCGCGTCCTTGCGGCGCTGGACATCGCGTCACCGGCCAAAGGCGGCGCGTCCGAGGAAGCCGGCGCGCTGGAACTCACCCGCGAGGCCCTCGCCGCCTGCGCAGCGCCGGTGCCCGACACCCGCAGCCTGCAACCGATGTCCATCACCTATCACCAAGGCATGACGCCACCCACTCTGACGCCGTCGGATCGGACGGGGGCCGGCGGCGGTTCGCCGGGCGTCCAGCCCCGCCCTTGACCTGCCAGAGCCGCCATGGACAAACACGACGCCGACAAATCCTCCCTCTCCGACCTGGATGTCGACTTCATCCGCGTGCTCGAGGACCTGATCGACGCGCTGCTGGCCAACGGGACGATCCGGCTCACGGACCTGCCGCCGCAGGCGGTCAAGAAGCTCAGCCAGCGGAAACAAGCGCGCAAACGCATGCGCGACGCACTGGACCTGCTCGATGACGATCAGAACATCCTCTGACGCGGATTCGGCTGGAACCGGCCCGGCCTGGCAGCCGCCCCGCCACACCACGCACGACGATCCGCTGCTGGCGTGCCTGGTCGACCTGGCGCACCTGCACGGCAATCCATGCACGGCGCAATCGCTCTCCAGCGGCCTGCCGCTGGTCGACAATCGGCTCACGCCCGCGCTGCTGCCCCGGGCGGCGGCGCGCGCCCGATGCTCGGCACGGATCGTCCGACGTCCCCTGGAGGTCATCGCGCAAGGCCTGCTGCCCGCCATACTCCTCCTCGAGCACGGCCGTGCCTGCCTGCTGCTCGAGGCGCACGACGACCACTGCCTGATCCAGCACCCCGAGACCGGCGCGGCCAGCCGGATCCCGACAGCGGCGCTGCAGGCCGACTATACGGGCCTCGTCTGCTTCGTACAGCCGCAGTTCCGCTTCGACGCCCGGGCGCCCAGGACCGACGGCCCGCGCAAGGGCCACTGGTTCTGGTCCGCGATCTTCGAGAACCGCCGCCTCTATCGCGACGCCCTCGTATCGGCATTGCTGATCAATATCTTTGCGATCGTCATGCCGCTGTTCACGATGAATGTCTATGACCGCGTCGTGCCGAACAATGCCATCGCCACCTTGTGGGTGCTGGTCATCGGCATCACGCTGGCCCTGGCCTTCAACTACGCCTTGACGACCGCAAGAGCGCACGTGGTCGATACGGCCAGCAAGCGCATCGACATCCGGCTTTCGGCCCAGATCATGGAGCGCATCCTCGATCTGCGCATGGAAAGCCGGCCGGTCTCGGTCGGATCGTTCGCCTCGAACGTGCGCTCGTTCGAGACCATCCGCGACTTCATCGCCTCGGCCAGCCTCACCACCCTGGTCGACCTGCCGTTCATCCTGCTGTTTCTCGCCGTCCTGGCCTGGATCTCGCCCTGGCTGGTCCTGCCGCCGGCGGTCGCCATCGTGCTGGCGCTCGGCGTCTCGGCGATCTCGCAGTTCCGCATGAAAAAGCTCATCGTCGAGACATTCAAGGCGGGATCGCAGCGCAACGGCGTGCTGGTCGAGACCATCGGCGGCCTCGAAACCGTCAAGGCCCTCAACGCCCAGGGCCATGCCCAGCGCGCGTGGGAGGACACGACGCGCTTTCTGGCGCACCTGGGCACGCGCATCAAGCTGATCTCGTCGGCCACCGTGGGATTCGTGCAGATGTTGCAGCAAATGGTCAGCGTCGCGGTGATCATCGTCGGCGTCTACCTGCTGCAAGACGGCGCGCTGTCCCTGGGCGGCATCATCGCCTCGTCCATGCTGGCGGGGCGCTGCCTGTCTCCGCTGGGCCAGGTCGCCGGCCTGATGATGCAGTACGAGAACGCCCGCGCCTCGCTGGGTTCCATCGACGACTACATGAACATGCCCGTCGAGCACCCCGCGGACAAGACTTACGTGGCACGCCCCGACCTGCAAGGCGACATCGAATTCCGCAACGTCTCGTTCAGCTACCCCGAAAGCGCTCAACCCTCGCTGCGGGACATCAGCTTCAAGATCCAAAAGGGCGAGAAGATCGGCATCATCGGCCGGATCGGATCCGGCAAGAGTACCCTGGAAAAACTGATTCTCGGCCTGTATGTCCCCAGCGAAGGCGCGGTTCTCATCGACGGCGTCGACATCCGCCAGATCGACCCGATCGACCTGCGGCGCGCCATCGGCCACGCGCCCCAGGATCCCATCCTGTTCTACGGTTCGCTGAAACACAACCTGACGCTGGGCGCCCCCTTCGTGAACGATGCCGACATGCTGGCCGCCGCCGCAATCGCCGGCATCGACGAACTCGCGGCGCGCCATCCCGACGGCTACGACATGACCATCGGCGAACGCGGGGACTCGATTTCCGGGGGCCAGCGCCAGTCCATCGCCATCGCGCGGGCGCTGATCAACAATCCATCGATTGTGCTGCTGGACGAACCCAGCAGCAACATGGACAACCAGACCGAAGCCGCACTCAAGGCCCGCCTCCAGGAGGCCTGCAGGGACAAGACCGTCATCATCGTCACCCATCGCACCGCCATGCTCAGCCTGATCGACCGCCTCATCATCGTCGACGAGGGCCGGATCGTCGCCGATGGTCCCAAGGATTACGTGATCGACGCCCTGCGCGAGGGGCGCATCACCCGCGCCACGAGGGCGGCATGAGCCGCAAGCCAACCCACCCGACCACGGACGGCGGCTTTTCGGCCGACGACTACTGGACGGCCGGCCAGCACCGGGCCGGCGGCACGCGCATGCTGCTCTGGATCTCGCTGCTGGCCATCGGCGCGCTGCTGGTCTGGGCGTCATTGGCCGAGATCGATGAAATGGTCAAGGGCGAAGGCAAGGTCGTCCCCTCGCAGCAAGTCCAGGTCATCCAGAGCCTGGACGGCGGCATCGTGAAGGAGATCCTGGTGAGGCCCGGCCAGCACGTGGAGCCGGGCCAGGTCCTGCTGCGCATCGATCCGACACGCTATTCGTCCTCGCTGGGCGAGAATCGCGCCGAAGCGCTGGCGCTGGCCGCCAAGGCCGCACGGCTCGAGGCCCTGGCCACCGGCCGGCCCTTCGTCGCGCCCCCCTTGGTTGCCAGCGAAGCCCCGGAGGTCATCGAACTCGAGACCCGCATCTGGCAAACCAAACAGCGGGAAATGGAAGCGACCATCAACATCGCCCGCGAGCAATTCAACCAGCGCGAACAGGAACTGCGCGAAACCCAGGCCAAGCGCGATCAGGCCAAGGCCAGCTGCGACCTGACGGCGCGCGAACTGCAAGTCACCCGCCCGCTGCTGCGCACCGGCGCCGTCTCGCAAGTCGATCTGCTGCGTCTCGAGCGCGACGTCGCCCGGTATTGCGGCGACCAGAAAGCCGCGGAAGCGCAAATCGACCGCCTGTCGGCCGCCATCGAGGAGGCCAAGAGCAAAATCGAGGAAGCCGAGCTGAACATCCGCAACCAGGCGCGCAGCGACCTCTCGGACACACGGGCCAGGCTCGCCGCCCTGCGCGAGGGGCAGCTGGCCCTGCTGGACAAGGTCAAGCTCTCGGACATCCGCTCGCCGGTCCGCGGCACGGTCAAGTCCCTGGCCTACAACACCGTCGGCGGCGTGGTCCAGCCGGGCAAGGACATCCTGGAGATCGTCCCGACGGACGACACCCTGCTGCTGGAGGTTCGCGTCCACCCCCGCGACATCGGCTTCCTGCGCGACGGCGAAGACGCCGAGGTCAAGTTCACGGCCTATGACTTCGCCATCTATGGCGGGCTGCAAGGCCGCGTCGAGCAGATCGCCGCCGACACGACCGTCGATGAAAAAGGCAACGCGTTCTATATCGTCAAGGTCCGCACCGAACGCAATTATGTGCGCGACCCCGCCAACACCATCATCCCCGGCATGGTGGCCGAGGTCTACATCCTGACGGGCAAGCGCACGGTGATGCAGTATCTGCTCAAGCCCATTTTGCGCGCCAAATCCGATTCACTCATCGAGCGCTGAAGGAATCCAGGGATGTCGAACACCACGCACCCGGTCCTGCTGCTGACCCACGATGCCAACCTGTGGCAGCGCTGGCGCGCCATCGATTCGACACGCTGGATGCCCGCGCGCGGCGCCTCCCTGGAAGACCTCGCCCGCTGGCGCGACGCCAAGCGGTCTTTCGTCATCCTCGACAGCCATCTGCCGCGCCGGCCCGCGTGGGAGGACCCGGCCTGGAGCGAACTCAGCCGGGACACCCACATCATCGTGGCCAGTTCACGGCCCGACGACGGCCAGGCCGCCCAGGCGCTGGCCGCCGGATGCAGCGGTTATCTGCACGCCTACAGTCCCCCCGAGGTCCTCGGCCGCGCACTCGAGAGCATCGCATCCGGCGGCGTCTGGATGGGGCGTTCGCTGGTATCACGCATGCTCAAGGACGTCAGCCGGCGCCTGCCGGCAAGCAGCGCATGGACGCAAGGCCTGACCGAGCGCGAGGTCGAAGTCGCACGGCAGGCCGCCCACGGCCGCTCGAACCAGGACATCGCCGATGCCCTGGGTATCAGCGAACGCACCGTGCGCGCCCACCTGTCGGCCACGTTCGAAAAGCTGGGCGTGCAGGACCGCCTGCAGCTGGCCCTGCGGGTGCACGGCATACACTGACGCACACCGGCACAAACGCCTCTCACGTCCGCTTACTGATCGACCTTCAGCCTGCCCTCCTGGATCAGGTTCTGGATCAACTGCGCCTGATCGGTGACGGAGCCCACCAGATCGACGTTCTCGATCGTGATCTGATGGTTGTAGCCGCTGCCGTCGGCCGCCAGGCCGCCCTGCGTCTGGACATGGATGACCGTATCGGCCTGGCCCTGGTCGTTCAGTGCGGTCGTGAAGTGCAGGTACTGGGTCAAGTCCCCGTCCTGCTCGCCCACCAGCAGGTCGCGCAAGTCCAGCACATCGTGGCCCTGTCCGTTGTCGCCCGTGCCGAAGTCCCGGATCACATCGTGCGTCACGCCGCCGTCGCCGCCGCCATCGCCCAAGGACCACTCGAAGACATCGTTGCCGCTGGTGCCCAGCAGCACGTGTTCCGGTGACAACGGGCCCTCGTCAGCGCCCTGCGCCCCGCCGGCCGGCGGCTGCTCGTCGCCGGTGGCGGCCGCAGCCCCCGCGGCGCCGAAGTCCTCGCCGTCGTCCACCAGCGGGGAGGACAGCGTGTCGACCGACCCATCACCCGCGTACAGGTGCAGATTGGCCACCATCAGGTCATCGGTATAGCTGCTGCCCTCGGACTGCGGATCCCAATGCAGCGTCAAGGCCCCGTCGGCGGGCGCATCGGCCGGCAGCTGGATCTGCAGCGTCTGGAAACCTGTCAAACCTTCCGGATGGAAGTCGTCGTTGCCATGCGCGGTGCTGTACTCGTAGCTCCAGGTCTCGATCCGGTCGATATCGACCGCCGCGCCGTTCATCGCGGTCACCGTGGCAAAGCCCGCATGCTCCACCGCGGTCCCGGCCTCAGGCGTCGCGATCACCGCGTACACCACGCCGCCGAAGGAAATCTCCAGCCGCATGCTGTTGCCGGTGTCCTTGGGCGCGTTATACGGATCGCCCGGAATTCCATTGTTCGGGTTGTTCCAAGCGACGTCCAGTTGCAGGACGGATCCGGCCGGCACACCCGACAGATCCTGGGACAGGGTGATGTCGCGGGTGTCGTTGTTCCAGGCGCCGACATAAGGGCCGCCATCGGCGCTGCTGTGAGAGCTGCCCGTCATCATCCATTTGTGATCCAGGAACGGTCCCGTATGGGTCCAGGCCGTATAGCCGGCGTCGTTGTTGCCTGCCCACCCGTACTCATTGGCATTGGCCATCTGCGAGAAGTCGCCGTTGATCAAGAGGTCCGTGCCGGTGTGCGAGAAATCGCCCGCCGGGGCGCCGGCCCCGCCATCGCCTGGATCGCCTGCACCAGGCTCGCCGGCGCCTTCCGGCGTCTCGGCCCCCGAACCGCCACCCGAGTCCAGCACCGCAACGCCCGTCGCGGACGCCGACGCGCCATGGGCCTCGTGCGCCACGGCGTGGACCGTCACACCCGTGAAATCCGCCTCGTCCGGCACATCCGTGACCTTCAGGACGACGTCCGCCGTCTGCCGGGATCCGGCGTCCTCGGCCCAGCGCAGCACCCAGGCATCGCCCGCCTGCACCAGGCTCAAGCCGTCCGGCATGTCACCCACCACAGACACCGTGGCCCCGGCAGGAATGCCGCCGAGGAGCAGGTCGCCCAGGAACTCGCTGCCATCCGTGTCAGTGACCGCGGCCTGGATGGCGATTTCATACGACACCTCGACGCCGGGGGACGGAGAAACCGTCTCGAGCGTCGTGCCATTGGGATCCGCGAGGTGCGGCAGGCTGCCATTCCCGAAAATCACGCCTTCCAGGTTGTTGCTGACCTGGTTGATCAGCTGTCCCGACCCATTGGGCCCGTTGTACGTCACGCGCACGCCGTCCAGGGTATTCACATGGGTGGCGTTGTTGTTATTGGTGCTATGGGACGCACCATACGAATAGCCGTCTTCCGACTGAACAAAGATGTAATCCTTGTCGCCGACGGCGTTCTGCTCGCGATTGCCGCCGACCGAGTCCAAATCGCGCAATTCCTTTCGGTCTGCGGGCCAATCGCTCTGGCGATAGAACCAGCCGCTCTGGGAATGGACCACGTAGATATCGGCGTAATCCGCGTCGCCGCTATGGTTGCCCTGGGTGTAGTACCTGATCTGGGCGCCGGGGTCCGCGGCCTCGGGCGCCGTGTCCCCCTCGGTGAGCCAGACCCGGACCCCGTCGCCGATCCTGACGATCTTCCCATCCTGGACGTCGAACCCGCCCGGGACGCCGCTGCCGCCGTTGACCTGGATGATGTCCGAGCCCGACGTGGCTCCACCGCCGTCGGAAGCCGTTTCCGTGCGCGTCAGAGTGACGTTGACCTCGGGCGCATCGGCCACAGGCGCGATATCCACGCGCAGGGTGGCCTCATCGCCCGTGTTCGCGCCGTCCGTCGGCCGGAACACGATCTGCGCATAATCGGCCTGCTGGTCGCCCACGCCGCTGCCGCCGTAGACATCGCTGCCGGACTCATCATCGGCCGGCACGAATCGCAGCCTGCCCGCCTCGATGTCCGCACGCGAAACCCGATACTGGCCGTCGACCAGTTCCACCTGCGTCCACACCGCCACCGAGCCCGACACCCCCGTGTTGAACTGCAGCGCACCGTCGGCCGGCAAGCCCGTGATGAGGATACCCTGCTCGCCAGCCGGCGAGTCGTCGCTGACGTTGAAGTGGCTCCAGTCCAGCACCAGCGCCGTGTCCTCCGAGCCCTCGACCGTACCGCCGGTGGCCGTGGGCACCTCATTGACGGGGCCGCCGCCGATCTCGACCGCGGCGCTGCCGCTTGCCACCGCCGCGACGCCATACTCCGTCGAGCCCGCCAGCGCCGTCACCGTGAACGTCTCGGTTCCCTCCGGCACCCGCAGGGCCAGCGACAGATCCAGCGACGACAAGCCATCGGGGTTGGCCACATACCAGTCCCCGTTGGGCAGCAGCACCGCCCCCTCGACCGTCACGCCCGCCGGAATCCCGGTCAAGGTCACGCCGGACAAGGTCTCGCTGCCATCCAGGTCGACCAGGTCGGCATGCACGGTCAGGGCCACCTGGTTATAAGACGCGTCGGCCTGGTAATCCACACTGATGTTGCCGGTGGAGTAACCGTCCCCATAAATCAGCCCCTTCACATTGACCAGCTGCACCGACTCGCCGGTCGCCAGATCCGTCACCGTCACATTGAGGCGGCCATGGTTCGTGTTCAAGTTGCTCAGCACATACTGATCATGGTCCTTGCTGAGGAACACATAATCGCGGCCCACGTCGCCATTGATCAGGTGCAGCGACTGTCCGCCGGCCATCAGATCGCTGAAATCGCCCACCAGCGCGATGATGTCCGTCTGCTTGTGCGTCACATCATTCGGATTGATGTTCTGGTCCGCAAACGGCGGCAGCAGCAGCTTCCCGCCATTCAGGCCCGTCGCCGTGTACACTCCATCCACCACAGAAAGCACGATCCCGTCGCCCAGGCCATAAGTGGCTGCCGACCCATGGACCGTATCCGTCGCGCCGACCTCGATGCTGACCACCGGCGCATCGGCGACCGGTGCGACGTCGACCACCAGGGTGGCCTCTGCGCCTTCCAGCTCGCCGTCCGTCGGGCGGTACACGATGTGCGCGTAGTCGGCCTGATTGTTGCCCACGCCCTCGCCTGCCGAGGCATCCCAGCCCGACTCGTGCGCATCCGGCACGAAGCGCAATTGCCCGGCCTCGATGTCGGCGCGCGAAACCTCGTAGCGTCCATCCGCAAGCTGGATCGTGGTCCATGCCGGCGTCTCGCCCGGCGCTGCCATGTTGATCTGCAGCACCCCATCGGCCGGCAGGCCGGTGATGACAATGCCCTGATCCCCGGCGGGCGAATCGTCGCTGACATTGAACTGATCCCAGCCCAGCACCAGCGCAGTATCCTCGACGCCCTGGACCATGCCGCCGGCCGCCGTCGGCACCTCATTGGGCGGCTGGACCTCATAGGCCTGAGCCGCCGATGCGCCGCCCACATTGCCGGCCGCATCCGTGGACGTCGCCGTCGCCTGCACACTGACCGCGCCGGCCAGTTGATCGCCGGGCACCGACACAGACCAACTGCCATCCTGTGCAAGAACCGCCGCATAGACATGCGAGCCCACCGTGACCTGCACGGAGGTCTCGCCATTGATCTCGCCATTCACGCGACCCGTGACCGTGACGGTCGAAGCCGCCTCGCCGCGATCGAGGTAGTTGTCGCCGCTGATGGGATCGATCGTGACGGTCAACTCAGGCGCCGTCGTGTCTACGCCGTAGCTGTGAGTCGTGGTCTGCATCGTGCTATTGCCAGCCGCATCCGTCGTCGTGACCGACACATCCAGAGAGGTGGCAGCAGCCAGATCAGATCCGGCAACCGCTATAGTCCACGCGCCATCCTCACCGACAGCACCGGTGTACTCGGTGCCATTTATCGTCAACGTGACGGTGTCGCCTTCGTTGAACTCACCAGATACCGATCCGGTGACATCCGCAGCAGCGCCAGATTCAGCAGCATTGATGACGTTATCGGCGGTGATCGAATCAACGGAGATCGCCAACTCAGGCGCTTCAGTATCAACCGAGTAGCCATGCGTGGCGGTCGCCGTCGTGGCATTGCCAGCCGCGTCAGTAGAAGTCGCACTCACAGCCACCGAACTGTCTGCCAGAAGATCGCTGGTCGCAACGGCGACCGTCCAAGTACCCGCCGCAGCATCTACGGTCGCCGTGTACTGCTGGCCATTGATCGTCACCGTGACCGTTGTTTCAGCGCCGGCTTCGGCAACAACTACGCCCGTCACCGCAATCGTCTCAGCACCAGACTCGGCGATGTTGATGACGTTGTCGGAGGTGATAGAGTCAACAGAAACCGCCAACTCAGGCGCAGTCGTGTCCACACCATAGTTGTGCGTGGTGGCCTGCGTTGTGCTGTTGCCCGCAGCATCCGTTGTAGTAACTGACACACCCAAGGAATCGGATGCCGCCAGATCGGATCCGGCAACAGCGATGACCCACGAGCCGTCCACAGCAACAGCGCCGGTGTACTCGGTGCCGTTCACCGTCAGAGTGACAGCATCGCCTTCGTTAAATTCGCCGGCCACCGCACCGGTGACATCCACCGACGCGCCGGATTCAGCGGCATTGATCACGTTATCGGATGTGATCGGGTCAACAGCCACCGTCAGCTCAGGCGCGGTGGTGTCAACCGAGTAGTCATGGGTCGTGGTCGTTGTCGTGGCATTGCCAGCGGCATCGATGGTCGTCACTGATACTGCCAGTGAACCGGAAGCCGCCAGGTCAGACCCAGCAACCGCGATCACCCATGCACCATCCGCAGCAACAGCTCCGGTGTACTCGGTGTCGTTTACCGTCAACGTGACGGTATCGCCCTCGTTGAATTCACCATCTACCGCACCAGTGACATTCACTGCAGCGCCGGACTCAGCAGCGTTGATCACGTTGTCCGACGTGATCGAATCAACTGAAACCGTCAGCTCAGGTGCCGTCGTGTCCACACCGTAGCTGTGCGTGGTGGCCTGCGTTGTGCTATTGCCCGCCGCGTCGGTTGTCGTGACCGACACATCCACGGCGGTGGCAGCAGCCAGATCGGAACCCGCAACCGCAATGGCCCACGAGCCGTCCGCAGCAACCGCACCGGTGTAATTAACACCGTTAACTGTCAGAGTGACGGCATCACCTTCGTTGAATTCACCAGCCACCGCACCCATGACGTCCACCGATCCGCCGGACTCAGCAGCATTGACCACGTTATCGGACGTGATCGAATCAACCGACACCGTGAGTTCAGGTGCAGTCGTGTCCACACCGTAGCTGTGCGTGGTAGCCGTCGTCGTAGCGTTACCAGCCGCATCGGTGGACGTCGCGCTCACAGCCACTGTGCTGTCTGCCAACAAATCACTGGTCGCAACATCAACCGTCCAGGTACCTGCCGCCGCATCCACCGTAGCCACGTACTGTTGACCATTGACCGTCACCGTGATCGTTGTCTCAGCACCTGCCTCGGCGATAATCGCTCCGGCCACTGCAATCCTCTCAGCACCAGACTCAGCAGCGTTGATGACATTGTCGGACGTAATAGAATCAACTGAGATCGTCAGTTCAGGCGCCTTAGTGTCAACCAAGTAGCCGTGCGTGGTGGTCGTCGTCGTGGCATTGCCAGCGGCATCGGTGGTCGTCACCGATACTGCCAGTGAATCGGAAGCCGCCAGGTCAGACCCAGCAACCGGGATCACCCATGCACCATCCGCAGCAACAGCTCCGGTGTACTCGGTGCCGTTGACCATCAACGTGACGGTATCGCCCTCATTGAACTCACCATCCACCGTACCAGTGACATTCACTGCAGCGCCAGACTCCGCGGCGTTGAGCACGTTGTCCGACGTGATCGAGTCAACGGACACCGTCAGTTCAGGTGCATCAGTGTCAACCGAGTAGTCATGGGTCGCGGTCGTCGTGGTGCTATTGCCCGCGGCATCAGTCGTCGTAACCGACACATCCAAGGAATCAGACGCAGCCAGATCAGATCCGGCAACGGACATCGTCCACGTACCATCCGCAGAAACAGCGCCGGTGTACTCGGTGCCGTTCACCGCCAGAGTGACAGCGTCGCCTTCGTTGAACTCACCAGATACCGATCCAGTGACATCCACAGCAGCACCAGACTCAGCAGCATTGATGACATTGTCGGAGGTGATCGGATCAATCAACACCGTCAGTTCCGGCGCTTCGACATCAACCGAGTAGCCGTGCGTGGCGGTCGTCGTCGTGGCATTACCGGCTGTGTCAGTAGAGGTCGCACTCACCGCCACCGAACTATCCGCCAGCAGATCATCGGTCGCGACATCAACCGTCCAAGTGCCCGCGGCCACATCTACCGTGGCCGCGTACTGCTGGCCATTGATCGTGACAGTAACCGTCGTCTCAGCACCCGCCTCGGCGGTAACCGCTCCAGTCACCGCAATCGTCTCTGCACCAGATTCAGCGATGTTGATGACGTTGTCGGTAGTGACCGGATCAACAGACACAGTCAGCTCAGGCGCTATCGTGTCTACGCCATAGCTGTGGCTAGAGGTCACAGTCGTGCTATTGCCAGCCGCATCCGTCGTCGTGACCGACACATCCAGAGAGGTGGCAGCAGCCAGATCGGATCCGGCAACCGCTATAGTCCACGCGCCATCCTCACCGACAGCACCGGTGTACTTGGTGCCATTTATCGTCAACGTGACGGTGTCGCCTTCGTTAAACTCGCCAGCCACCGCACCAGTGACATCCACTGCAGCACCAGACTCAACGGCGTTGATCACGTTATCAGCAGTGATCGAATCAACCGAGACAGTCAGTTCAGGTGCAGTCGTGTCGACGCCATAGCTGTGCGTGGCGACCTGCGTCGTGCCGTTGCCTGCTGCATCGGTCGTCGTCACCGAGACGGTCAACGAGTCAGTAGCTGCCAGGTCAGAACCTGCAACCGCAATCGTCCACGAGCCATCCGCAGCCACCACACCGGTGTACTCAACATCGTTCACCCTCAAGGTGACGGCATCACCCTCGTTGAACTCACCAGACACTGCACCGGTGACATCTACCGACGCACCGGACTCAGCAGCGTTGATCACGTTATCCGACGTAATCGGATCAACCGAGACTGTCAAATCAGGTGCGATGGTGTCAACCGAGTAGCCATGGGTCGCGGTCGCCGTTGTGGCATTGCCAGCAGCGTCAGTAGACGTCGCACTCATAGCCACCGAACTGTCTGCCAGAAGATCGCTGGTCGCAACGGCGACCGTCCAAGTACCCGCCGCAGCATCTACGGTCGCCGTGTACTGCTGGCCATTGACGGTGACCGTGATCGCCGTCTCAGTTCCAGACTCGGCAGCAACTGCACCAGTCACCGCAATCGTCTCTGCACCAGATTCAGCAGCGTTGATGACATTGTCGGACGTGATCGGGTCAACAGACACTGATAGTTCTGGTGCTGTCGTGTCTACACCATAGGCGTGGGAAGCTGTAGTCGTGGTGCTGTTACCTGCCGCATCGGCCGTCGTAACCGACACATCCAAAGACGAGGCAGCAGCCAGATCGGTGCCTGCAACCGCAATCGTCCACGAGCCATCCACAGCAACCGCGCCAGTGTACGCAGTGCCGTTCACCGTCAGAGTGACAGCGTCGCCCTCGCTGTACTCACCTGCCACCGCACCAGTGATATTCACCGCATCGCCAGACTCAGCGGCGTTGATGATATT
>NZ_JAPFGD010000029.1 GCF_027257175.1 Castellaniella sp. S9
TGGATGCTGCCACCGGCATGTGGGCGGTTGACGTTGCGACCAGTGATTTGCTGGCAGACAGTTCGGTGGGAGTCAGTGCGACGTCCACGGACGCGGCCGGTAATGCCACGACGACGACCACCACACACGGCTACGCCATTGATACGACCGCGCCTGCGCTGACGGTTTCAGTTGATTCGATTACGTCGGACAACGTGATCAACGCTGCTGAGTCCGGTGCGTCGGTGGATGTCACCGGCACTGTGATTGGTGAGTACAACGCAGGCGACGCTGTTACGCTAACGGTCAACGACATCGAGTACACCGGTGCGGTTGCTGCGGATGGTACGTGGGCGATAGCCGTTGCAGGTTCCGACCTGGCGGCCACAGACGCTCTGGATGTGTCGGTCACGACAACCGACGCGGCGGGCAATAGCACGGCGCAGACCACCACGCACAGCTACGGTGTGGACACGACAGCGCCAGAATTGGCGGTGTCTGTTGACTCTGTCACTGCTGACAACGTCATCAACATCGCCGAGTCTGGTGCTGAGACGATTGCGGTGACGGGCGTAGTTGTTGCCGAAGCCGGCGCTGAAACAACGGTCACGGTGACGATCAATGGCCAGCAGTACGC
>NZ_JAPFGD010000030.1 GCF_027257175.1 Castellaniella sp. S9
ACGACGCCGGCGCCCACGGTGCGGCCACCCTCGCGGATGGCAAAGCGCAAGCCCTCCTCCATGGCGATCGGCGCAATCAGGCTCACCTTCATCGACACGTTGTCGCCCGGCAGCACCATCTCCTTGTCCTCGGGCAGCTCGATCGTCCCCGTCACGTCCGTCGTGCGGAAGTAAAACTGCGGACGATAACCCTTGAAGAACGGCGTGTGACGACCACCCTCCTCCTTGGACAGAATGTACACCTCGGCGGAAAAGTCCGTGTGCGGCTTGATCGAACCGGGCTTGGCCAGCACCTGGCCGCGCTCCACTTCCTCGCGCTTGGTGCCACGCAGCAAAATCCCCACGTTGTCGCCCGCCTCGCCCTGGTCCAGCAGCTTGCGGAACATCTCGACGCCCGTGCAGGTCGTCTTGACCGTATCGTGGATCCCCACGATCTCGATCTCCTCGCCCACCTTGATCACGCCGCGCTCGATACGGCCCGTCACCACCGTCCCACGGCCCGAGATCGAGAACACGTCCTCGACCGGCATCAGGAACGTGCCGTCGACCGCGCGCTCCGGCGTCGGAATGTACGAGTCCAGCGCCGCCGCCAGCT
>NZ_JAPFGD010000031.1 GCF_027257175.1 Castellaniella sp. S9
CTGGGCCTGGGCGTGATCGAGGGCTTCACCAAGGTCTTCTGGCCCGAGGCCTCCAGCACCGTGGTGTTCATCATCATGGTGATCGTGCTCTTGCTGCGCCCGGCCGGGCTGTTCGGGAAGGAATCATGAATCGACAAGTCCTCGCCTACGCCGCCGCGGCCGTCTTCATCGCGCTGCTGCCCGAATTCGGCGGCTATCCGATCTTCATCATGAAGGTCATGTGCTATGCGCTGTTCGCCTGCGCCTTCAACCTGCTGCTGGGCTATACCGGGCTGCTGTCCTTCGGGCATGCCGCCTTCCTCGGGCTGGCGGCCTATGCCTGCGGCCAGTCGCTGGCCGTCTGGGGCTGGCCGACCGCCGCGGGGCTGATCTTCGGCACCGCCGCGGCCGGCCTGCTGGGTTTGGTCTTCGGCATCCTGTCGATCCGGCGCAGCGGCATCTACTTCGCCATGATCACCCTGGCGCTGGCCCAGATGCTGTTCTTCTACTTCCTGCAGGCGCCGTTCACCGGCGGCGAGGACGGGCTGCAGGGCATCCCGCGCGGCAGCATCCTGGGGCTGGACCTCAGCGAGGACATCAA
>NZ_JAPFGD010000032.1 GCF_027257175.1 Castellaniella sp. S9
AAAAGGATGCCGTGACCGGCGCAGCACGGCAAAAACTGGACGACTTGCTCGCCCGCACCCATCGGATTCTGACCCAACGCACCAAAGACAAGAACAAGCTGTATGCACTTCACGCGCCCGAAGTCGAGTGCATTTCCAAGGGCAAGGCCCGCACGCCCTACGAGTTTGGCGTGAAGGTCTCGATCACCACCACACTGAAAGAAGGTTTTGTCGTGGGGGCACGTTCCATGCCTGGCAATCCTTACGATGGTCACACATTGCCCGAAGCCTTGGAGCAGGCTGGCATTCTGAGCGACACGCCCATTCATACGGCCGTTGTTGACCGAGGGTATCGGGGTATGGAGGTGCCGGGCACCCGAATACTGCGGTCAGGCCAGCGCCGAGGCATCACCAAAGGGCTGAAAGCAATGATCAAACGCCGAAGCGCGATTGAACCGACGATTGGCCACATGAAATCGGACGGAAAGCTGGACAGAAACTGGCTCAAGGGTCGGCTCGGCGACGCCATCCATGCCATTCTGTGTGGCGCCGGCCACAACATTCGCCTGCTGCTGCGCCGGCTGCG
>NZ_JAPFGD010000004.1 GCF_027257175.1 Castellaniella sp. S9
TCCCATCCCGAACAGGACAGTGAAACGCCTTCGCGCCGATGATAGTGGATGGACATCTGTGAAAGTAGGTCATCGTCAGGCTCTGATGCAAAACCCCCGCAAGGATCAACCTTGCGGGGGTTTTTTTTATGGGCGTTCCTTCGAAATAGGCCAGGCTGGGCCCAGCCGCACTGATCGCGGTCAGCGTCGGGGCTGTTATGACGCTAAAATGAGGCCGACAGCAACCTGCGCTCGGCGCATCTAGGAGATCCCCCCATGGGAGACACCCCCGACACCGACAATGGGCTGACCATGCGCCAGCTCATACACCTGATGTATGCTCTGTTCGCCGTGGGCATCGCCACCGGCGGGTTCTTTGGCGTGGCCGTCATCGCCGCCCTGGTGCTGGCCTACCTCAAGCGCGGCGATGCAATCGGCACGGTGTATGCCGGCCACATCGACTGGATCATACGGACGTTCTGGTGGGGGCTGTTGTGGCTGGCGCTCAGCGCGTTGGGAACACTGGTGTTCATTGGCTGGGCGACGGGCCTGGTGGCGCTCATCTGGATCGTTTACCGGATCGCCAAAGGATGGCTGGCCCATTTCGCCGGCGAGACGCCCTTGCCCGGATTCTGACGAGTTTCCCGACGCGAAGCCCTATTGCCGGCCCTATGCAGGGATTGCAGGCGCCGGATGCCCGACCCGGCGGCTTGGGAGTGCGCCCGTGGGCGCAAGCCCCCGCAGGATTACTTCAAGTGCTGGCTGACGAGCTTGGTCAGCTCGAACATCGAGACCTGGTCCTTGCCGAACAAGGGACGCAGCTTGTCATCGGCGTTGATGTTGCGGCGATTCTTGGGGTCTTGCAGGTTGTTTTTCTTGATGTAGTCCCAGATGCGCTTGGTGACTTCGGTGCGGGGCACGGCCTCGTTGCCGATGACCGCGGCCAGCGTGGCGCTGGGGGTCAGGGGCTTCATGAAAGCGGCGTTGGGCTTGCGCGCTGATTTTTCGGTGGTTGCCATAGAGACAGGCTCCTTCTTTGTTGGAAAATGTGATGCCCTCGCAGCATACCGCGTGTTTCCCCGAAAGACAAAGCGGATTCCGTAAGAATTTTTACAGATCAATCCCTCCCTGGAGCCTCTCATGCCTCACACTCCGCGCACTCTGACGATACGGCAGCCGGACGACTGGCATCTGCACCTGCGCGACGGCGCCGTTTTGCAGGCGGTCGTCGGCGACAGCGCGCGCCAGTTCGGCCGCGCGATCATCATGCCCAACCTCAAGCCGCCGGTGACGACCACCGCGCAGGCCGCCGAATACCGTGAACGCATCCTGGCGGCCGTCGCTAGCCTGGACGAGGCCGGCGCCGCCGGCTTCCAGCCGCTGATGACGCTTTACCTGACGGACCACACGCCCCCCGACGAGATCCAGCGGGCCCGCGAATCCGGCTTCGTCCATGGCGTCAAGCTCTATCCCGCGGGCGCGACCACGCACTCCGATGCGGGCGTCACGGACCTGCTGGGACGTTGCGGCGGGGTGCTGGAGGCCATGCAGCGCCACGGCATGCCCCTGCTCGTGCACGGCGAGGTCACCGATCCCGAGGTGGACCTCTTCGATCGCGAGGCGGTTTTCATCGAGCGGGTCATGGTGCCGTTGCGCGAGGCCTACCCCGAGCTGAAGGTGGTCTTCGAGCACCTCACGACGCGGGACGGCGTGCAGTATGTCAGCGAGGCTCCCGGGCCGATCGCCGCGACGATCACCGCCCACCACCTGTTGTACAACCGCAATGCGCTGTTCAAAGGGGGCCTGCGGCCCCATTGGTATTGCCTGCCGGTGCTCAAGCGCGAAACCCACCGGCGAGCCCTGCTCGAGGCCGCGACCGGCGACAGCCCGCGGTTCTTTCTGGGAACGGACAGCGCACCCCATCCGCGCGGCGCCAAAGAACAGGATTGCGGCTGTGCGGGCTGCTACACCGCGCGCCATGCCATGGCGCTGTACGCCACAGCGTTCGAGGGCGCGGGCCGGCTGGATCGGCTGGAGGCATTCGCCAGCCTGAATGGCCCGGCCTTCTACGGCCTGCCGGTCAATACCGCCACCCTGACGTTGGAGCACGTCGACACGGACATACCCCACGAGCTGCCCATGGGCGATGACGTGGTGGTGCCGCTGGCCGCGGGAGAGTCCCTGCCCTGGAGGCTACAGGGCTGACGATCGTCGACGCGGGACGTCAATCCTTTTTGCTTTCGAGGAGTTCCCAGCGGGCATAGCTGGACTCGAGCTGCGCCTCCACGGCCTCGATCGCCCGTTGTATGGATTCCGCCTCCTCGGTGCCCGAGCGGTAGAGGTCGGGGTCGGACAGGCGCGCCGCGAGACCGGCCTGTTCGGCCTCCAGTTCCGAAATGCGCTCGGGCAGGGCCTCGAGTTCCTGTTCCTCCCAGGGGGCGAGCCGGTTCTTGCGGGCTCGTGTGCCGCCGTCCTCCTTGTCGGCTGACGCGGGCCGGGAGGGTGCGGCATCGCGGGCCGCGGGCGCGGAGGATCCGGCCGGATCCGGCGTGGCGGGCGCTGGGCGCTGGGCGATCCAGTCGTCGTAGCCGCCGACGTACTCCCGCCACAGGCCGCCGCCCTCGGCGACGAGGGTCTGGGTCACGACGTTGTCGAGGAAATTGCGGTCATGGCTGACCAGCAGCACTGTGCCGCCGAAATCCTGCAGCAGGGATTCCAGCAGTTCCAGGGTGTCGATGTCCAGGTCGTTGGTGGGTTCGTCCAGGACCAGCACGTTGTGCGGTTGCGCGAACATGCGCGCCAGGGCCAGCCGTGCGCGTTCGCCGCCCGAGAGACTGGAGACCGGCGAGCGGGATCGGGCCGCCGGAAAAAGGAAGTCCTCGAGATAGCTCATGACGTGCTTGCGCTGGCCGCCGATCTCGACCCATTCGCTGCCGGGGCTGATGGTGTCCGCCAAGGTGGCGTTCTCGTCCAGCATGCCGCGCATCTGGTCGAAATAGCCGATGGACAGCTGGGTGCCCAGCCGCACCGTGCCCGCGTCCGGCTGCAGCTCGCCCAGGATGATGCGCAGCAGCGTGGTCTTGCCCGCGCCGTTGGGGCCGATGATCCCGATCCGGTCGCCGCGCTGGATGGTGGCGTCGAGATCGCGGATCAGGGTCCGTCCGCCGTAGCCGTGGGTGACGCCGCGCAGCTCGGCGACGAGCTTGCCCGAGCGTTGGCCATCGGCCAGCGAGAACCGGACCTGGCCTTGCTGCTCGCGGCGGGCGGCGCGTTCGCGGCGCAGCGCCTCCAGGCGCCTGACCCGGCCTTCGTTGCGGGTCCGGCGCGCCTCGACCCCCTTGCGGATCCAGACTTCCTCCTGGCTGAGGAGCTTGTCGAACCGTGCATCGGCCAGGCGTTCCGATTCCAGCCACTGCGCCTTGCGCGCCTGCCAGGCGCTGAAGTTGCCGGGGAAGCTCAGCAGCCGCCCGCGATCCAGCTCGATGATGCGGGTGGTCACGACGTCCAGGAAGCGGCGGTCGTGGGTGATGATCACCACCGCGATCCGCGCGGCCAGCAGCAGGCCCTCGAGCCAGGCGATGCCGTCGAAGTCCAGGTGGTTGGTGGGCTCGTCCAGCAGCAGCAGGTCCGGCTCGGCGACCAGCGCGCGTGCCAGGGCGACGCGTTTGCGCGTGCCGCCCGACAGGCCCGCGATCGGTGCCTCGGCGTTCAGGCCGAGGCTGTCGATCAAGGCTCCGGCGCGCGCCGGGCGTCCCCAATCCTCGGTGTCCAGCATGTCGCCGCAAAGCGCCTCGAGCACCGTGAGGCCCTCGGGCAGTTCGGGTTCCTGTTCCACGGTTGCGACCCGCAGCCCGCTCACGCGGCGGATCTCGCCGTCATCGAGCTGCGAGCGGCCGTCGAGGATGCGCAGCAGCGAGGATTTGCCCGCGCCGTTGCGGCCGATCAGGCCGATGCGCTCGCCCGCCTGGATGGCCAGGTCGGCGTGGTCGAGCAGGGGATGATGGCCGTAGGCCAGCTGGGCCTGGGTCAGGGACAGCACAGTTTCGGACATGGACTGCGGGGTCTCCAAGGCGAGGGGGTTGAGGACATTCCCGTATTGTCGCAGTATTGGAGACGGGGGCAGTTGGGATAAGGAGGCGGGACATGCAACTACCGTTGCGTTTGGACCTGGGCCGGCATCAGAACTTGCAGCGACAGATCTTCGAGCAGATCCGGGACCTGATCATCGAGGGCTGCCTGAAGGAAGGCGTGCAGCTGCCGGCAAGCCGCATATTGGCAAAAGACCTGGGGGTGTCGCGCAACACCGTGGTGCAGGCGTACGAGTTGCTGGTTGCCGAGGGCTACCTCGACATGCGGCCGCCTGTCGGCACGTTCGTGGCGCCGCTGCCGGCGACGGCCCGGCCCGTGTCCGATGTGCCACCCGCGCCGTTGCCGGATGTGGCGGCGTCCTGTTGCAGCCTGCGCTACAAGGGCGAGCCACACATTGTCGTTTCTCCCTATGACACCCCAGTGGCCTTTGATTTCTGGGTCGGACGACCCGACGCCCGCCTGTTTCCGATCCTGAACTGGGCCAAGAGCATGAAACAGCGCCTGCGCTATCTGCAGGACGGCAATAGCGGCTATGGGGATCCAGCAGGCCTGTGGGATCTTCGCCAGGCGATTGCCGAGTACGTCGGGGCGGCGCGCGGGATCCGGGCCGAGGCGGGCGACATCCTGATCGTCAATGGCATCCAGGAAGGCCTCAGCCTGATGGCGCAGCTGTTCATCGCCGAAGGCACCGAGGTGGTGGTCGAGAACCCATGCTACATGGGGGCCGCCAATATGTTCGCCAGCCGGGGCGCGCGCCTGGTCCCGGTGCCGGTGGACGACCAGGGCCTGTGCATCGAGGCGTTGCCGACGGGTGCGGCGCTGGCGTATCTGACGCCGGCACACCAGTACCCGACCGGTGCGGTATTGTCCGCCCAGCGGCGGCATCGCCTGCTGCATTGGGCCCAGTCCTGTCGGACCTATATTCTGGAGGACGATTACGACAGCGACTTCCAGTACGACCAGACGCCTTTGCCGGCGCTCAAGAGCCAGGACGAGAGTGGCCACGTGGTCTACATGGGTACGTTCTCCAAGAGCCTGGGCGCAGGCCTGCGGGTGGGCTACCTGATCCTGCCGCGCCCGCTGTTCCAGCCGGCCCTGGTCGCGAAGTGCCTGCTGAACAACGGCACGGTGTGGCTGATCCAGGCCTTGCTGGCCGATTTCCTGGCCTCGGGCGCCTATCGCCAGCACCTGCACCGGATCCGCACGCTGTATGCGGCGCGGCGCAACCTGCTCTGGCAGGCGCTGTCCCAACAGCTTGGCGGCGAAGTCTCGGGTACGCAGGGCGGGATGCACCTGGTCTGGCACATGCCTGACAGCATGCCCGAAGCCCTGGACGTGGAACGCCGGGCGCGGGCGCTTGGCGTGGGCGTCTACAGCTTTCCCACCGGCAACGCGCGGCTGCTTGGCGATGCGGCCGAGCAGCGCTATGCCCGGTCGCTGATGCTGGGATATGCCGCGCTTCAAGAGCGTGAAATCGAGTCCGGGGTGCGGCGCCTGGCGTCGCTGCTGGGGTGAGGCGGCCGGCCGCCGGCCGCGCATGGACCCATCAGATGGTTGAAGCATGGACCTTGAGTTTGCTGGCTCCGGACCTAGACTAGACAGCATAGAAAAAGACCCGTCATGGGGAGGAGACAGCAATGCGCAATCATTTGCTGGGCAGCCTGCTGGCTATGCTGGTGGCGATGCTTTTGGTGGCGCCGGCATCCGCGAAGATCTGGGATTCGGTGCCCGACGAACAGCTCAAGGCGCTTGAGATCGACCGGGATGCCAGTCCCAAGGCGTTCTACGAGGCCTTGTCGGCACGCTACAAGGCCGAACTGACCAAGGGCAAGTTCGCCAAGTGGTGGGAACCCATACCCATGGACCAGTACCTGGCTCCCACGCTGTTCTACTCGCCGCCTCCCGGACTGGACATCGAGGTCAGCCGCAGCCAATGCGCGGACTGCCACCAGGCGGTGACGCATGGCTGGGTGAAATCCTGGGAAAAGAGCGTGCACGCGAATCTCGACGAGATCCGTGGCTTGCCCGACGGGGATGTGCGCGCCTATAAAAAGGACATCATCGCCGAGGTCGAGTCCAATCTGCACTCGCTCGACCTGCTGGCTGCGGATCAAACACTGAAGAACGTCTCCTGTATTGACTGTCACATGGGCGTGGGCCAGGAAACCGGCAACCACGCCAAGGACCTGCGCATGCCTGACCGGTCCGTGTGCGGGACCTGCCACCTGAGGCAGTTCGCCGAGGCCGAGTCCGAGCGCGATACGCTCGTCTGGCCTCAGGAACAATGGGCGCCTGGGCATCCCTCGCATACGGTGGACTACATGGCCAACGTCGAGACCGCCACCTGGGCCGCCCTGCAGCAGCGTGAGGTGGCGGCCAGTTGCACGATGTGCCACACCAATCAGACCAAGTGCGACAACTGCCACACGCGCCACGAGTTCTCGGTGGTCGAGGCCCGCAAGCCGCAGGCCTGCGCGACCTGCCACAACGGCGTGGACCACAATGAATACGAGAACTACATGACGTCCAAGCATGGCACGGTCTACCAGACCCTGGGCCATGAGTGGGACTGGAATGCGCGGCTGGCCGATGCCTTTGAAGCGGGTGGGCAAACGGCGCCGACCTGCCAGACCTGCCACTTCGAGTACAACGGCGAGTTCACGCACAACGTGGTGCGCAAGGTGCGCTGGGGCTTCCTCCCGTTCCAGAACATCGTGGACAACCTGGACGACCCCTGGTTCGAGTCGCGCAAGGTGGCCTGGCAGTCGACGTGCTCGCAGTGCCACTCGCCACGCTTTGCCAAAACCTATCTCGACATGATGGACAGCGGCATCAAGGAGGGCACGGCGCTGGTCGAGTCGACGCGCAAGGTGGTGCAAAAACTCTATGACGACGAACTGCTGGTGGGCCAGAAGACCAACCGTCCGGTGCCGCCCGAGCCCGAGATCGCGGAGGCCGGTGGCTTCAGCTCGCTGTTCTTCGCCCAGGGCAATGGCACCACGCTGGTCGACCGCACATTCGCGGAAATGTGGGAGCAGCACGTCGCCCAATACATGAAGGGATTGCAGCACGTCAATCCGGGCGGCTGGACGTACTCCGCCGGCTGGTCCGACCTGATCAAGGACCAGACCATCATCAATGAGCAGGATACAGTGCTGCGGGCCCGGGCCGCGCTCGAGGAGCGCGTGGCCAAGCTCGAGGGCGCCACGCAGCAAAGCGCGGCGAAGGTTTCTTCGCTGGCGCCGGCGTCGGGGTCGATACAGCTGGCCAGCCTGACCCTGGATGCGGATTACACCAGCGGCAGCCTGGCCCTGCTGGGCGGGGGGCTGCTGTTCGGGGGCTTGATGTCGGTACGGCGCGCACCCAAGCGCAAGGAGGAAGAGGAGACCGCGTAGGCGGCGACACGTGGGGTGGTGCGCAAGCGCCACCCCCCATGCGCCGCAGTCCCAGAGGAGTCGTGTGCAGGAGGAGTCATGACGGGAATCTCCACTCGGTTGGCGGATACGCGGTGGCGGGGCATGCTCGTGATGGGTGTGGGCGCGCTGTTGCTCGGCGCGGCCGCCTGGATATGGATGCGCGGGATGGCGGCGGAGCCGCCCTATCGCTACGAGATGGATGCGGCGCCGGCACAGCAGGCCGCACCCGAGACCCTGCGCAGTGCGCAGGGTGTGTTGCCATTGCAGACCGGACGGGTGCTGGTGGCCGGCGGGGCCGGGGATGTCCTGGCCAGGTTCGCCACGGTGGGCTCGGCCGATGGTCCGGTCCTGATGCGCTGGCAACCCACGGTCGATGGTCCATTCCTGCGCCTGCCGCCCGACTTGGGCGAGATCGAGGCGCTGGCCGAGGTGCTCGAACGCCATGTGGATCCGCAGACCCCCGTGCTGGCATGGTGGGATGTCTCCCGTCAGCTGGGCCTGCTGTCGGGGGTGCGGACCGTCTTTGATGCGCCGCTGGGCAAGCCGCTCTTCATTCCCGCGGCATGGCGCGGCGCGCGCGGCCAGGTGGAAGCGGTTGAAACGGCATTCTGGGGCGCCACCGCTCAGGGCGACGAGGCGGCACGCTTCGAACGCTTCGCCGATGCGCTGGTGATGGAGGAGGGCGCCGGCATGGACGCCTTGCGCAGCCTGCTTCCGGACCAGCGCGCCGTCCTGGTCTTGCATGTCCGCGATGCCATCCAGCTTGGCCAGATGCGTCCTGACCGCATCGGGGTCGCCTATCGGGAATTTCCACCCTCGGGGGACGTGCACGGCATGGTGCGCAGTGTGCGCGGCTGGCTGGGCGAGGATGGATACACGGCCTATGCGCTCATGCGCAACGAGAACCAGCCCCTGAAGGCGATCGCATTGACCGACGATGCGTCGGGCATGACGCTGGCGGCGCGCCTGCTGCCCTTCATCGGCAATGCCCAATACGATGTGCCTGGCACGACCCTGGTCTATCAGACGGGGGGCTTCGTCGTCTATGAAATCGGGCCGGCGGCCTCCGGCGCGCAGGAGTAAGCCATGGCGGCCGGACGGATCAACTGGTATGCCTTTGCGGCGCCGCGCCGCTTCTACGATCTGGCGGGCGCGCTGATTCCCTGGCTGGGGGGACTGGCTGCGCTGCTGGGGGTGGCGGGCCTGGTGATCGGACTGGGCATCGCGCCGACCGATGCACAGCAGGGCGACGCCTATCGCATCATCTTCGTCCACGTCCCGGTGGCCTGGATGTCGATGATCATCTACCTGGCCATGGCGTTCTGGGCCGGGGTCAGCCTGGTGTTCAATGCGCGGCTGGCGGCCATGCTGGCGCTCGCCCTGGCGCCGACGGGCGCGCTGATGACATTCCTCGCGCTGTGGACGGGCGCGCTCTGGGGCCGGCCGACCTGGGGGGCCTGGTGGGTCTGGGATGCGCGCCTGACCTCGGAGCTGGTCCTGCTGTTCCTGTACGTTGGTTTTCTGGCCCTGCACGCGGCGATCGACGACGTGCGCCGCGCCGACCGCGCGGCCGCCCTGCTGGCCCTGGTGGGCGTGGTCAATGTGCCCATCATTTATTTCTCCGTGGTCTGGTGGAACACACTGCACCAGGGCGCCTCGGTCAGCCTGTCGAGCGCGCCCACCATGGCGGCCATCATGCTGACGGGCATGCTGATCGCGACGCTGGCCTTGTGGTGCTATTGCATCGCCATTGTCCTGGCCCGCGTGCGCGTCCTGATCGTCGAACGGGAGGGCGCGTCCAAGTGGATGGCGCGCAAGGAGGAGTGGACATGAACTGGTCGAACTGGGCCGAGTTCTGGGCCATGGGCGGCCATGCGCGCTATGTCTGGGGCAGCTTTGCCATGGTGGCCCTGGTCCTGGCGGCCGAATGGGCGCAGCTGGCGTGGCGGCGCCGGCTTGCGCGCCGCCCGGAGGGCCTGCGCGGCATCGCACTGGACAAAGAGGTGAAGGCCCATGAAGCCGCGAACGAAACGTAGCCTGATGGTGCTTGGCGGCCTGGCCTCGCTGGGATTGGCCAGCGCGCTCGTGCTCGACGCGTTTCGCAGCAACCTGGTGTTCTATTTCAGCCCGTCGGAGGTCGCCGCCTCGGCCGTGCCGTCGGGCCAGCGGTTTCGCCTGGGCGGTGTGGTCGAGGAAGGCAGCCTGCGGCGCGAGGGCCAGACCCTGCGCGTGAGCTTCGGCGTGACCGACGGTGCCCGGACGGTGCCGGTCCACTACGAGGGATTGCTGCCCGATATGTTCCGCGAGGGCAAGGGCGTCGTGGCCCAGGGCGTGATGGATACGGGCGGCGTATTCGTCGCCGATCAGGTCCTGGCCAAGCATGATGAGAACTACATGCCGCCCGAAGCCGCCCAGGCGCTCGAGGACGCCCGCCTGGCCGCCAATACCGAGGTGTCGACGGCCTGGACCGGCGGTGGCGGAGGCACGCCATGATTCCCGAGATCGGTCACTTCGCCCTGACCCTCGCGCTGCTGCTGGCCTGTGTGCAGGTGGTGCTGCCCCTGTGGGGCGCGGCCCGCGACCGGACGGCCTGGATGGCCCTGGGACGTCCGGCGGCGGCGGGACAGGCGCTGTTCGTGCTGGTGGCGTTCGCCTGCCTGATGTGGTCTTTTTATGCCAACGATTTCTCGGTGCGCTATGTTGTTCAGCACTCCAACACGGCCTTGCCCTGGGCCTATCGCCTGGCGGCGGTGTGGGGCGGCCACGAGGGCTCGATCCTGCTCTGGCTGCTGATCCTGTCCGGCTGGACCTTGGCGGTGGCGCTGTTTTCGCGCCACCTCGAATTCGGCATGCTGGCCCGCATCCTCGGGATCATGGGGCTGATCAGTATCGGTTTCCTGCTGTTCATTCTGTTCACGTCGAACCCATTTGACCGGCTGTTTCCGGCCGCGCTCAACGGCGACGACCTGAACCCGCAATTGCAGGACCCTGGGCTGATCCTGCATCCGCCGCTGCTGTACATGGGGTATGTGGGCATGGCGGTGCCGTTTGGGTTCGCCATGGCGGCACTGCTGGCCGGCAAGCTGGATGCCGCCTGGGCGCGCTGGACCCGGCCCTGGGCGACCGTATCCTGGTGTTTTCTCACCCTGGGGATCGCCCTGGGCAGCGCCTGGGCCTATTACGAACTGGGGTGGGGCGGCTGGTGGTTCTGGGATCCGGTCGAGAACGCGTCGCTGATGCCCTGGCTGGTCGGCGCCGCCTTGCTGCATTCGCTGGCGGTGACCGAGAAGCGCGGCACATTCAAGATGTGGACCGTGCTGCTGGCGATCATTGCGTTCTCTCTGTCGCTGCTGGGCACGTTCCTGGTCCGCTCGGGTGTCCTGACCTCGGTGCATGCCTTTGCCACGGATCCAAAGCGTGGCGTCTTCATCCTGCTGTTCCTGGGCATCGTGGTCGGCGGCTCCCTGCTGTTGTTCGCGCTCAGGGCTGCGCAGGTGGGTCTTGGCGGGCGTTTCGCAACGGTATCGCGGGAATCGATGCTGCTGGGCAATAACGTGCTGTTGATGGTGGCGGCCAGCGCGGTCTTGCTGGGCACGCTGTATCCGCTGCTGATCGACGCCCTGGGCATGGGCAAGCTGTCGGTCGGGCCGCCGTACTTCAATGCGGTGTTCGTGCCCTTGATGGCACCGGCGTTGTTCCTGATGGGCATCGGCCCGATCGCGCGCTGGCAACGGGCGGATGCGGGGGGGCTGGCGCGACGCCTGCGATGGGCGCTGGCGGTCAGTCTGGCGGCGGCCCTGGCGACACCCTGGCTGGCTGGCGGCTGGAGCGCCTGGACCAGCTTTGGCTATTTCCTGGCATTCTGGATCTTTGCCAGCGCCGCGGTCAATCTGGGCGGGCGCCTGGCGGCGCGACCGTGGCGCGAATGGTGGCGCGTCTTGCGCGTGCAACCCGGCAGCTACTACGGCATGCTCGTCGCCCACGTCGGCATGGGCGTGCTGGTGGTGGGCGTCACCACGGTCGGCAGCTACGAGATCGAGCGCGACGTGATCATGCGGCCATCGGAAACCGCGTCCGCGGCGGGCTATGTGTTCCGCCTCGATACGATCAGCCAGCGGCCGGGCTCGAACTATATAGCCGATCGCGCAGTCATTTCCGTTTTTCGCAATGAGCAGCGGATTGCGATCCTCACGCCGGAGCGGCGGATCTACACCGCTGCGCAATCGGCCAATCCCATGACCGAAGCGTCGATCGACACCGGCCTGACGCGCGACCTGTATGTGGCGTTGGGCGATGCCCTGGAGGGCGGCGCCTGGATCGTGCGCATCTACGTCAAGCCCTTCGTGTCCTGGATCTGGGGCGGTGGCATCCTGATGGCGCTGGGCGGCGGGCTGGCGGTCCTGGACCGCCGCTATCGCCGCCGCGTGGCGCAGGCCGACGGCTGCGTGGCACCGGTTGCCGCGCCGCCGCCGCCGTCCTATCCGGATACGGGCGCCGCCGTGCCCAAGCGCGTGGAGACCTCCGCATGAAGAAACAGGCCTGGCTGCCGCTGTTGGTGTTCCTCGTGCTAGTGGGTTTTCTGGCCGTCGGGCTGCGCCTGGATCCGCGCGACCTGCCTTCGCCCCTGATCGATCGCCCCGCGCCGCAATTTGCCTTGCCCTCGGTCGACGCCATGGACCAGGTCCGCGACTCGGGCGATTTGCGCGGGCAAGTCTGGTTGCTGAATGTATGGGCGTCCTGGTGCGTGGCCTGCCGCCAGGAACACGGCGCCTTGATGGACTTTGCGGCGCAGGAGTCGGTACCGCTCTATGGCTTGAACTACAAGGACAGGCATGGCGATGCGGTGCGCTGGCTGCGCGAGCGTGGCGACCCGTACGTCGATTCCTTCTTTGACGGCGAGGGCAGGGTCGGGATCGATTTCGGCGTGTACGGCGTGCCGGAAACATTCCTGATCGACCGCGAGGGGCGCATCCGTTACAAGCATGCGGGGCCCCTCACGCCGGAACTGCTGCGCGACACGATCCTGCCCTTGATCGGAGCCTTGGGTGCGTAGGGCATGGGGGATCGCTGCGGGGCTGGTCCTGGCCTGCGGCCTGAACCTGTCGCTGGCGGCGGGTCGCGAAGCCCGCCCACTGGCGGAGGATCCCGCCTTGGAGGCCCGGGTGATGGAGATTGCCGAGGACCTGCGCTGCCTGGTGTGCCAGAACGAGACCCTTGCCGCGTCGCACGCGGGCCTCGCGGTCGATCTGCGCGCGCAAATCCGCGAGCGCCTGGCGGCCGGCGAAGACCGCGCACAGATCATCGATTTCATGGTCGCCCGCTATGGCGACTTCATCCTTTACCGCCCGCCGTTCCAGCCCAACACCTGGGTCCTGTGGGTCGGCCCCTTCGTGCTGCTGGCCCTTGCGCTGGCCATCATGGCGCGAGTCATCCGCCAGCGCCGCGAACAGGGGACCGGGGACGAGGCGTCATTCGATGAGGAGGCGCCGTCATGATGCTGTTTCTGGTCCTGTTGATGGCGAGCATCGTGGCCGCCGGGATGTTGGTGTGGCCCCTGCTGCGCCCCGCGGCCGCGCCGGGCGGCGCGGTGCCGTCGGCGAGCTGGCGCACGGCCCTGGTCCTGGGTTTCATCGTGCCCATGGCTGCATTCAGCTTGTATGTGGGCAGCGGTCGTCCATTCGCCTGGCTCAGTGACCAGGCGGTGCGGCAGGCCCAGACCGACAGCCTGTCGCGGATCCAGTCGTCCATCGACGAACTGGCGGCCCGCCTGCGTGCGCAACCCGAAGACCTCGAGGGCTGGCTGCTGCTGGCGCGCTCCAACCAGGGCATTGGGCGGATGGCGGAATCGCTGGAGGCATACGCGCGTGCCGTGTCCCTGGCGCCGGAGGATGCCGACCTGATGGTGGAATATGCCAATGCGCTGGGCCGCCGGCAGGGCCGCCGCCTGGCGGGCCAACCCACGGTGTGGATCGATCGGGCGCTGGCGATCGCACCCGACAACTTGAACGCCTTGGCGCTGGCCGGGGCCGCAGCCTTGCAGCAAGGGCAGCCGGAGCGCGCACGCGCCTACTGGACCCGTTTGCGTGACCTGACGCCTGGAGACTCCGGCGACCGTGGGCGTGTGGATGCCTTGCTGGCCCGCATTGATGGGGACACCGGCCCGGCGGTGTCGGCGGGCATGTCCGCCGCCGCGCAGCCGGTGCCGGCTGCGGCCGCCGCCGCAAAAGTCAGTGGGGTCGTTCGCATCAGCCCCGCCTTGGCGGATCGGGTGGCCGCGGGCAGCACGCTGTTCATTTTTGCCCGTGCCCTGGAGGGGCCGCCGCTGCCCATTGCCGCCGTGCGCAAGGCCGCGACGGATTGGCCGGTGCCGTTCGCGCTGGATGATGGCGCGTCGATGATGCAAGGACGGTCGTTGTCGGCCTTCGATGCCGTGCGGTTGGTGGCCCGGGTTTCGCATTCCGGCAGCCCTGAGGCGCAGCCAGGCGATCTGGAAGGGGCATTGGAGCCGGTCGCCGTCGGGGCGGCCGGCCTGGAAATCGTCCTGGATCGCATCGTCCAGGCCCGCTGATCCTCCAGGCGGCTCCGGTGGCTCAATCCAGCGCGATGCGCAGCGCGGCGGCGCTCGCCCAAGGGGCGAGGAACAGGGCCAGCACCAGCATGGCGCCCAGGGTGGCATAGTAGCCGTCCGCCGGCATGCCGCGCAGGCTGTCGCCGACTGCCGCGGCGCCGAACACCAGGATCGGGATGTACAGGGGCAGGATCAGGATCGCCAGCAGCGTCGCGGCGCCCCGCACGCCCACCGTGAGCGCCGCACCCACCGCGCCCAGCAGGCTGAGCGTCGGCGTGCCCAGCAGCAGGACCAGGAACAGGGTGCCAGTGGCCTCGGCCGGCAGGTTGAACTGCAGCGCCATCAGCGGCGCGATCACGATCAGCGGCACGGCGGTGCCCAGCCAATGGGCGGCGGTCTTGCTGAGCAGCAGCAAAGGCAGCGGGGTGCCGGCCAGCAGAAACTGCTCCAGGGTGCCGTCCGCGTGGTCCTCGGCGAACAGCTTGGGCAGCGTCAGCAGGGTGGCCAGCAGCGCCGCCACCCAGATCACGCCCGGTGCGATGTCGCGCAGGACGGTGGGGTCGGGGTTCATGCCCAGCGGGAACAGGCCGGTCACCATGATGAAGAACACCAGAGCACCGATGCTGTCGGTGCGCCGCCGCCAGGCCAGGCGCAGGTCTCGGGTCAGGACGCACCTCATGGTACGCAGTTCGGTGTGGCTCATAGTTCGATGACCTGTTGTGGCAGGGCTTCCAGGCCGGTGCGGTCGTGGCTTGTGAAAATGACGATGCCGTCGCCGCGCAGGTGGTCCTGGATCAGGCCGACCAGCCACCCGCGCGCTGTGGCATCCAGTGCGGTGAAAGGTTCGTCCAGGATCCACAGTGGCGCCGGCGGCTGCACGGTCAGCCGCGCCAGCGCCAGGCGCCGGCGCTGGCCTTGCGACAGCAGCCCGGCGGGCACCGCGCGGCGGGCGGACAGGCCGGCGGCCTGCAGGGCCGCATCGATCTGGGTCGCGGCGGGCCGGCGGCCCTGCAGGGCCAGCGAAACCGCCAGGTTCTCGTGGACGCTGAGTTCCGCCTTGCTGGCCGGCGCGTGGCCGATATAGATGAGCTGGCTGGAATAGTTTTCGCCCAGGCGGCGGATATCCTCGCCCTGCCAACGGATCGCACCGTGCTCGGGCCGCGACAGGCCGCTGATCGTGCGCAGCAGGCTGGTCTTGCCCGCCCCGTTGGGGCCCGATACGCGCAGCAGGCCGCCCGGCCCGACGTGTGCGTCCAGGTCTTCGAATAATTGCCGCGTCCCACGCGCGCACGCGATTGCTGTCAGCTCGAGAATGGAGGCTCCTCCGCCGGTCTGCGCCGGTCCTGGGTGAAGTGTAGTCAGGGCGGCGAGGGTGGGCAAGGACGTGTCGTCTTCCCGTACAATGACGCTTGCGGGGCAGATCGGGCAATCGCGGTGCCTGCGGGCATCGAGGAAGGTCCGGACTCCACAGGGCGCGATAGCGGCTAACGGCCGTCCGGCGACCCCTTTCGGGCAAGCCGAGGACCAGGGCCACAGAGACGAGTCTGCCACGGGGGTGTGTCTTCGGGCGCACACCGGTACGGCCATCTCCGTACCGTATGGCGGCGCATGCCGCCATGCCGTGGCAGGGTGAAACGCGGCAACCTCTATCGGGAGCAACATCAAATAGGCATGCGCAGGCTTCGTGCCGGCAGGGCGGCCCGCCCCAGCATGCGGGTAGATGGCTAGAGCAGTCCAGCAATGGCCTGCCCAGAGGAATGATTGCCCGCCGGGGCGACCCGGCGTACAGAATCCGGCCTATAGATCTGTTCCGCACTCTTTTTTCCACCCCCTTGAGAGCCCCGCTGCGCGGCGTGCTCCAGGCAGTCCGGCCGCTTGGACAATAGGGAATGTTGCGCATAGGGCCGGCTGATGCGCTGTGTTAACCTGTTGTCACAGTTCAGTGCCGACGGCCCGCCATTGCGTGACGGCGGGTGCGCCGACCGTATCCTCCGCCCACCCGGGCGGACCCCAGGAGACATCGGTGACAGAAACGACAGAATCGCCTCTGTCGGACGCGGGCGGTAACCAGGAACCCTGGTTGCTCGAGGTCCGTGATCTGGTGAAAAACTTCGGCGGCCTGCGGGCGGTCGACCATTGTTCCTTTCGAGTCGAACGGGGCACCATCACCGGCCTGATCGGCCCCAACGGGGCCGGCAAGACCACCGTCTTCAATCTCATCACCGGCTTCATCCCGCCGGACTCCGGCCGGATTCTCCTGGCTGGCGAGGACATCGGTCACTTGCGTCCCGACCAGATCTTTGCGCGCGGCCTGTGCCGCACGTTCCAGATCCCCCGCGAACACGGTTCGATGAGCGTCCTGGAAAACCTCCTCCTGGTGCCGCCCGAGCAGTCGGGCGAACGCTGGTGGAACGCGCTGATCCGCGGCGCGCAGGTCCAGGCCGAGGAAACGCGCAACCTGGAAAAGGCGCGCGAGGTCCTCGAATACCTGCAACTGACGCACGTCAGCAATGAATATGCCGGCAATCTGTCGGGCGGCCAGAAAAAACTCCTGGAACTCGGCCGCATGCTGATGGCCGACCCGCAGATCATCCTGCTGGACGAGCCCGCCGCCGGCGTCAACAGGACCTTGCTGCGCACCATATCGGACAACATCCAGTACCTGGCGCGCGAACGCGGCATCACGTTCCTGCTGATCGAGCACGACATGAACATGGTCATGAACCTGTGCAATCCCGTCATCGTCATGAGCGAGGGCCGCAAGCTCGCCGAAGGCGAGCCCGACATCGTGCGCAATGACAAGAACGTGCTCGAAGCCTACCTAGGAGGTCAATATGCCGCTGCTGAAGGTTGATTCGGTGACGGCGGGGTACGGCGACACCGAGATCCTGCGCGGCGTGTCCATGGTCGTCCAACCGCGGGAAGTCGTTTCCATCATCGGCCCCAACGGGGCCGGCAAGTCCACCCTGATGAAGACCATCTTCGGGCTGCTGCATGCGCGCCAGGGTTCGGTCACCTTCGACGAACACGACATCACGCGCCTGGCGCCGTACCGGGTCGTGCGCCTGGGCATGTGCTATGTGCCGCAGGTCGCCAATGTCTTCACCAGCCTGACCGTCGAGGAAAACCTTGAAATGGGGGCGTTTCCGGCCGGCAAGGCCGACCAGACCGAAAGCAAGGAGCGGGTCTACGCGATGTTCCCCAAATTGCGCCAGCGCCGCCGCCAGCTGGCGGGCAAGATGTCCGGGGGCGAACGCCAGATGGTGGCCATGGGCAGCGCGTTGATGCTCAACCCCAAGCTCCTGTTGCTCGACGAGCCCACCGCCGCGCTGTCCCCCAAGCTCGTGGATGAAATCTTTGAACGCATCGCCCGCATCAGCGAAACGGGCGTGGCCGTGCTGATGGTCGAGCAGAACGCCCGCCAGTCGCTCAGCATGGCGGATCGCGGCTATGTCCTGGCCAACGGCGAAAATCGCCACGAAGGCACGGGCCGGGACCTGCTCAACGACCCGAACGTCGGGCGTCTCTATCTCGGAGGCTGATCGGATGGCTGAATCCGCACAAACGACGGGGGGCGGCCTGTCCCCGGAGGCATCCGAGGAGGACGCCGTCCACGCCCGAGACACCGGCGGCATGCGCAGTCGCCGCTTTGTCGGCATCGTGCTGTTCTGTGTATTGGCCGCCATGTGGCTGGCGGGCTGGTATTCCGGCACCAGCGCGCAGGAAATGCTGTCCCTCACGATCTGGGGCGTGATGCTGGGCGGGATCCTCGCCCTGGGCGGCATCGGCCTGACGCTGTGCTATGGCGTGCTGAAGTTCCCCAACTTCGCGCATGGGGAATTCCTCACCCTGGGCGCCTACGTGACCTACGGGATGGTGCTGGTTCTGCCGCAGTCCAATCCGATCTGGCGCTTTTCCTTCGGCTGGGAGCTGATCATCGGGCTGCTGCTGGCCGCCGTCGTCACCGCCGGCGTGGCCATCCTGCTCGACCGGCTGCTGTACCGTCCATTGCGCAGGCATCAATCCCCGCTGGTCCTGCTGGCCATGGCGTCGCTGGGGATGGAGTTCCTGCTGCGAGGCATCGTCTACCTGCTGTGGGGCTCGGACTTCCACTTCTATTATTCCGGACGCAGCAACCCGGCCTTGCACTTGCCCCTGGGGCTGCGCCTGCAGGCGGACCAGCTGTTCGTCTTTGCGCTGGCCCTCATCCTGGTGGTGGCCCTGTACTGGATGCTGACGCGCACCCGCATCGGCAAGGCGATGCGGGCCACGGCCGACAATCCCGACCTGGCCCAGGTCCGCGGCATCAACACCGAGCAGGTCATCGCGTGGACCTGGACCATAGGCGCCGGCCTGGCGGCCATTGGCGGCGTCATGTATGGCCTCGCCTCGCAGCTGCGCCCCGACATGGGGTTCGTGCTGCTGCTGCCCTTGTTCGCCGGTGTCATCATGGGCGGGATCGGCAGCGCCTGGGGCGCGCTGGTGGGCTCCATCATCATCGGCATCGCCATGCAGCTGACCTCGGCCTTCCTCAGCCCCGCCTACGGGCCCGCGGTGGCTTTTGTGCTGATGGTCCTGGTGCTGCTCATGCGGCCGCAGGGCCTGTTCGTCCAACGTTAGTGTCTCACGCCCGCAGGAGTCGTCGCCATGGAACCATCGCTGCTACTCAAGACCTGCTTTCTGCTGGTCCCCGCCGTATTGCTGGGCGGCCTGCTGCTGTCGGGCCGGCGCTGGCTGCTGCGCCTGCCGCTGGCCGTGGTTTTCGGCGTGGTGCTGGCCTTCGGCGTGGCCCTCTGGCTGCCGGGCATCATGGATTACCTGGTGTCCTTCTGCATCATGGCCACCATCTACGCCATCCTGTCGCTCGGCCTGAATGCCCAGTGGGGCTACAACGGACACCTGAACTTCGGCATTGCCGGCTTTTTTGCCGTGGGTGCCTTCACCATGGCCCTGTTCGTCACCGCGCCGCCGTCCGGCGCCATGGTCGCCTATGCCCAGCAATGGTTCGGCCTGCAGGCGCCCTTCCTGGTGGGGCTGGTGGCGGCGGGCATCCTGGCGGGTATCGCGGGCTACCTGGTGGCCCAGCCGATCCTGCACCTGCGCGAGGACTTTCTGGCCATCGCCACCCTGGGCATCGCCGAGATCATCCGGCTGATCTTTCAGAACGAGCGTTGGCTGGCCAACGGCCCGCAGCCGCTCTCGGGCATTCCGCAGCCGCTGTCCTGCGTCTTCGATGGGCCCACCTGCACCTGGCTGCCGGACTGGCTAGTGCAGATCCTGTCGGTGCTGGACCAGCGCGACTACAGCTATCTCTATCTGGCGATCGTGACCATCACCCTGGCGGTCGTGTATGTGCTCCTCGAGACACTGGTCCGCTCGCCGTGGGGGCGCGCCCTGCGGGCGGTGCGCGACGAGGAAGCCTCGGCGGCCATGAACGGCAAACCGGTGAAAGCCCTGCGGGTGCAATCGTTCGTCCTCGGGGCGGTCGTCATCGGCGTGGCCGGGGCGCTCTATGCGCCCTACATGGTGACCATCGACTATAGCCATTTCAAGCCCCTGTTCGCGACCTTCCTCGTGTGGGTGATGCTGATGCTGGGCGGCAGCGGCAACAACAAGGGCGCCATACTGGGGGCCTTCGTGATCTGGGCCGTCTGGAGCGGCACGGGCTACGTCACCGAGGCCATGCGGGCGGCCTTGCAGGACGTCGCGCCGGACGTGGCCTCGCGCATGGCGTTCCTGCGCTGGTCCTTCGTCGGGCTGTTGCTGGCGGCCATCGTTCTGTTCCGCCCGCAGGGCATCCTGCCCGAGAAAAAGCGCGTGTCGCGTTTCCTGAAAGACGTGCCCGAGGACTGATTCCGGGGGCCGGTCGGGCGGCGCGAAAAAGGCCACGCAAGTGGCCTTTTTCGTGGGCTGCGGCGGGCCTCAGGCCGCCGGGATGTCCTTGGCGGCGACCATCTTGACCGTCTCGATGTCCGTGGCGGTGTATTTCCAGATGTTGACCGGCGTGATGACGTCGCCGTTCTTGTCGAAGTCGCAAGGCCCCGCCACCCCGTTGTAATTGATTTTCTTGCCGGCCTTCAGGGCCTTCAGCATGTCGACGGTACGGCCCGGGTCGCCGCCGTCGATCATGTCGCCCGGGCCGTTGGCCACCTCGCGCAACTGGTCGCGCAATACGGTGCCCGTGATCTTCGAGGCGTCCGTGGCGCCCTTGGCGACGACGGCCGCCATGGACAGGCACGCCAGCAGGCCGGCGTCATACGAGCAGGTGGTGAACGGCGGGAAGTGGTCGTATTTGAAGCCCGCGAGGAAGTTCTTGGAGAAATCCTTGTAGGACTGCGTGCTGGTGTCCTCACCCGGCGCGGTGCCGTATTGCCCTTCCATGTCCTTGGCGCCGACCTCCTTGATGAGGTCGATCCCGGCATTGCCGTCGGCGAATTGCCATTTCGTGAAATTGAAGGTGTCGCGCGATTCCTTGCAGATGGCGATGGTGTGCGCGGGGTAGCTGAGGATCAGCAGCAGGTCGGGCTTGTCCTTGAGGGCCTGGGACAGCATGGACTTGTAGGTGGGCTGGACTTCCTCGGGGTGGGGAACCTGCGCCAGGACCTTTCCGCCGCGGTGCTCGAAGGCTGCCGCAAAGGCGTTCGACAAGCCTTGGCCATACGGGTTGTTGATGTAGATGGTGGAGACTTTTTTGAACTTGTAGTTGGGGTCGATTTCCCCGTTGACGAGCTGCGCAGCCACCACACCTTGCATGGCGTCCGAGGCCGAGGTGCGAAACAGCAGGTCGGCCTTGGCGTCGGCCGGCAGGACGCTGACCAGCGGCGAGGTGGTGCCGTTGCCGATCTGCAGGACGCCGGAAGGAATCGTCACCGAGGTGGCGACCGCCACGGTCACGCCGCTGGACCAGCCGCAGATGACGATGGGCGTGTGCTGGGTGTCGACCATCTGGCGCGCCGCCTGCACGCCGGTGGTGGGCAGCGTCGCGCTGTCGACGGTGACGAGCTTGGATACGATGGGGCCGCCGAAGACCTCGTTGGCGGCGTCATTGACATGGTTGATGGCCAGTTGGACGGCATCCCGGTAATAGGGGCCGAATTCGGCCGCCGACCCGGTCATGGGCGCGACCTGGCCGATGGTGATGGCGGGGGGCTTGTCCGCCGCGAAGGCGCGCATCGGCAAGGTGCCGGTCAGCGCGACGGTGCCGCCTGCCGCACCCAGCGAGAGCAGGAACTGGCGGCGTGATTGGGAGGTATGGGGTTGATCCGACATGAGGAACTCCTTTTGGTTGGCTGGCGGGTGGCAGGCAAACACAAAAAAGGCTCGGATGCTTTCGAGTCCGGCGCGATGGGTGGGCGCCACTGTGCTGTGTGATCCTGGGATAGGACGGGTCTCATTACATCGGACTCCCCAGGCGACTGTCAATCCGTGATTCTGTCCGTTGCATTCGGTACGAAATGGCCGTCGACGTGCGACCCGGGTAGGCCACAAGGGCGGCCTTCTGTTCACAAAGGACTTTCACTTGGCCTTGCAATCCATTGATTTTTCAGGGGTTTATAGTCCGATATTTTCGTCGGAATGAATGTAAGTGCTTGTTGTCATTGAATAAATTTCAATTTAAACCTTGACCGCCGCAGTATCCATGCCGTAGAGTGGGGAAAAGTAGGTTGAAGTGCAAAAAAGTGGGAGGAATTCCTCGTGTTTCAAGGGAGCAGCGCGCTCACACTGGATGCCAAGGGCAGGATGTCGATCCCGGCCCGGCATCGTGACGTGTTGTTGTCGACGGAACAGGGGCGTCTGACCATCACGCGGCACCCGGACGGCTGCCTCATGATTTATCCGCGGACCGCCTGGGAGGCCAAGCGCGAACAGATCGCGGCGCTGCCCATGAGCGCGCGGGCCTTGCAGCGCCTGCTGCTGGGCAGCGCGCAGGACGTCGAGCTCGACGGCGCCGGACGCATCCTGGTGGCGCCGGAACTGCGCGCCGCCGCGAACATGACGCGCGAGGTCATGCTGTTGGGCATCGGCACGCATTTCGAGCTCTGGGACAGTGCCGAGTGGGCGCGTCGCGATAGCGAAGACATCGAAAATCTCGATCCAGCGGTTCTGGAAAAGTTCACTTTCTGAGTCCGCCATGGCGTTTGCACATCGAACCGTTCTGCTTGAACCGGCCATCGACGCATTGCTGAATCCGGCATACGGACGCAAGGCGCGAGGCGCGGCCCCGGACGCCGGGGCGCAGGCGTCCCGCCTGGGCGGGATCTACGTGGACGGGACCTTCGGCCGTGGCGGCCACAGCCGGCTGCTGTTGCGGCGGCTGGCGCCCGAGGCGCGCCTCATCGTGTTCGACAAGGATCCGCTGGCCATCGATGCCGCCCGCGCGCTGGGCGAGACCGATGCCCGGGTCCACGTGATCCATGACGGCTTCGCCTCGATGCCTGCGCATCTGGAGGCGCTGGGCATCGGGGGCGTGGACGGCGTGCTGCTGGACCTGGGGGTCTCGTCGCCGCAGATCGATGATGCGGGGCGGGGATTTTCATTCATGCGCGACGGCCCGCTGGACATGCGCATGGACACGAGCCGTGGCACCACCGCCGCGCAATGGCTGGCGCAAGCCAGCCAGGACGAGTTGAAGGAGGTCATTGCTGATTATGGCGAAGAACGGTTTGCTTTCCAGATTGCAAAGGCGATTGTTGCGGGCCGCGAATCCCGCCCGCTGCGCACCACGCACGAGCTTGCCCAGCTCGTTGCCGGTGTCGTCCGCACGCGCGAAAAAGGTCAACACCCGGCCACAAGGACCTTTCAAGCTATACGGATTCACCTCAACCAAGAGCTTGAGGAGCTCGCGCACGCCCTCCCGGCAATTCTAGGGCTGCTGAAACCCGGCGGGCGCCTGGCGGTGATCAGCTTCCATTCCCTCGAGGACCGGATGGTCAAGCAGTGCCTGGCGGCCGCGGCGCGGCCCGGCCAGGCGCAGGCGCGGCTGCCGATCGCCGAGCGCGACATGCCCAAGCCCTATGTCGTCCTGCTGGGCCGCATCCTGCCCGACGAGGCCGAGGTCCGCGAGAACGCGCGCGCGCGTTCGGCGGTGCTGCGCGTAGCCGAACGCACCGGCGAATGCCTGGCGCCCGATGCGGCCCGCGCATTCGTGCCGGCGCGGCGCGGCGCGCCGCGCAAGATCCGCGGAGGACGCTGACATGGTCCGCCTGGTCGTCGTGTTCGCGGTGCTGCTGATGATCTCCGCCCTGTCGCTGGTGACGGTGCGATTCCAGTCGCGCGAACTGTTCGTCGCCTCCGAGCGCCTCGCCTCGCGCGCGCATGAACTCGACACCGAATGGCGGCGCCTGCAGCTGGAGCGTGCCGAGCTGGCGCGCAATGTGCGCATCGACCAGGTGGCGCGCAACGAGCTGGGCCTGGTCCCGGTCACGCCGGACCGGACCATCTATCTGAGGCCGGGTGAGACGCTTGCCCCGCGGCCCGGTCCCGAGGCGGGAGGCCGGCGGTGAAGCGCTTCGGATTCCACGAAAGCCCCGTGCTCGCGGGGCGTCGCAATTTCTGGCGGGCGCGGCTGGTGCTCGTCATGCTGCTGCTGGCGTTCGCAGCGCTGGTCGGCAAGGCCTTGTACCTGCAGATCCTGTCCAATGAGTTCCTGCAGCGCCAGGGCGAGCGCCGCTACGAGCGCACGCTGGTGCTGCCGGCCACGCGCGGCAAGATCTTCGATCGCAGCGGTTCGGTGGTGCTGGCCTCCAGCGTTCCCGTCAAGGCCATCTGGGCGATTCCCGAGGACTTCAACAAGGCCGAGGACGGGCAGGTCCGTGCGCTGGCCAAGCTGCTGGACATGGATCCGGCCGACATCCGGCAGCGCACGCGCGATGAGGACAAGAACTTCGTCTACATCAAGCGCCAGGTCCCGGTGGACGTCGCCGATGAGATCCGCGAGCTCAAGATCCCGGGCGTCCAGCAATTGACCGAGACCCGGCGCTACTATCCCGAAGGCGAGGTGATGGCGCACGTGATCGGCTTCACCAACATCGAGGACCGCGGCATCGAGGGCATCGAGCTTGCCTTCAACGATGAACTCTCGGGCCAGCCGGGTTCGCGCCGCGTCATCAAGGACCGCCTGGGTCGCGTGATCGAGGACGTGCAGGCGGTGGTGCCGCCGGTCGATGGGCGCAACCTGCGCCTGTCCATCGATTCGGGCATCCAGTTCGACACCTATACGGCCCTCAAGGCGGCCTTGAAGGAGCACCAGGCGCGCGCCGGCGCCGCCGTGGTGCTGGACGTCGAGACCGGCGAGGTCCTGGCCATGGTCAACCTGCCGACCTACGATCCGAACGATACCGCCCAGCGCAGCGGCCTGGCCTTGCGCAACCGGGTGATGACCGACACCTTCGAGCCGGGCTCGATCATGAAGCCCTTTACCGTCGCCCTGGCCCTGGACGAGAAAAAAATCGACCTCAAGACCCGTTTCGACACGGGCGACGGCCGCTATCGCTATCAAGGCGCGTTGATCTCCGACGTGGGGCACTATGGGGTGCTGGACGTCGCGGGCATCATCCGGCATTCCAGCAACGTCGGGATGACGATGATCTCCGAGCTGATGTCCTCGCAGGCGATGTGGACGAAGTTCTCGGAGCTCGGTTTCGGACGGGTGCCGCAGACGCATTTCCCGGGGATGGCCTCGGGCCGGCTGCGGCCCTGGCAGCGGTGGCGCCCGATCGAGCGGGCGACGATGGCCTACGGCTATGGGCTGTCGGTGTCGCTGATCCAGGTCGCGCACGCATACACGGCTTTTGCCCGCCAGGGCGACATGGTGTCCCTGTCGCTGCTGCGCCGCGAGGGCAAGCCGGCCAGCGTCCAGGTGTATTCCCCGCAGGTGGCCGGCGTGATGCGCGCCATGCTCGAGGCCGCGGCGGGTCCCGACGGCGCCAAGCGCGCGCAGGTCCAGGGCTACCGTGTCGCCGGCAAGAGCGGGACCGCGCGCAAGATCGTCAACGGGCAGTACAGCAAGACCAAATACCGCAGCTCCTTCGTCGGCTTTGCGCCCGTCTCGAACCCGCGTGTCGTCGTCGCGGTCTCGATCGACGAGCCCGGTGCCGGGGGCTACTATGGCGGCCGCGTGGCCGCGCCGGTCTTCTCGGATATTGTTGCCAGCACTTTGCGCCGACTGGGCGTGCAGCCCGATGCGCCGGTCGATGCGCTGGTCGCGGTCGCCGGCCGGGAGGCGCCTACACGATGAATATGATAGACATTCTTGCCTGGCTCGACGAGCGGGTGGATCGCGAGGCGCACCTGTGCCTCGATTCGCGCCAGATCCGGCCGGGCGACGTGTTCTTCGCCTGCCCCGGCATATCGGCCGATGGACGCCAGTACATCGGGCCGGCCGTTGCGGCCGGCGCGGCCGCGGTGGTCGTGGCGGCGGGCGGCGCGGCGCTGCCCGATGTCCCGGCGCCTATTTTGCAGGTCGAGGGCTTGCCGGGGCTGCTGGGCGAGATCGCCCATCATTGGTACGGCCGGCCGTCGGACGCCTTGACGGTGATCGCGGTGACCGGCACCAACGGCAAGACCTCCTCCGTGCAATGGATCGCCGCCGCCATGAACGCCGAGGGCCGGCCCTGCGGCACGGTGGGCACGCTGGGTGTCACGCTGGCCGACGGCAGCAACCTGGGCGGCGCCCTGACCACGCCGGATGTCCTGACCATGCACCGCAGCCTGGCCGCCATCGCCGCCGCCGGCTGCGGGGCCGCGGCGATCGAGGCCTCATCGATCGGCATCGAACAGGGCCGGCTGGCAGGCGTGCGCATCCAGGTCGCGGGCTTCACCAACCTGACGCGCGACCATCTCGACTATCACGGCACGCCGGAACGCTACAAGGCGGCCAAGTTCGCCCTGTTCGAGCAAAGCGGCCTGCGCAGCGCCGTGATCAACGCCGATGATCCGGCCGGCGCCGAACTGTTGTCGATGGGCGGCGGCATGACGCGGATCGGCTATTCCATCGCGCGCGATGCGCAGGCGCCGTTCCGGGCCGAGGACATCCAGAGCGGCAGCGAGGGGCTGGTCTTCAATCTGGTGTCGCCGCAAGGCAGCGCCCAGATCTTCACCCACCTGGTGGGCCAGCACAATATCTCCAACCTGCTGCTGGTCGCGGGCGTGCTGCGCGAACTCGGCTGGGGCCTCGGGCGGATCGCGCGGTCCCTGGCCGTCCTGCGGCCCGTCAATGGCCGCCTGCAGGTGGTCGAGGCGCTGGGCGGCGCAAGCAACGCCCGGCCCCAGGCGCTGGTGGTGGTCGACTATGCCCATACGCCGGACGCATTGGAGCGCGCCCTGCTGGCCCTGCGTCCTGCCGCGCAATCCCGCGGCGGCCGCCTGGTCTGCGTATTCGGCTGCGGCGGCGACCGTGACGCGGGCAAGCGCCCCTTGATGGGCGCGGTGGCCGCGCGCCTGGCCGACGAGGTGCTGTTGACGACCGACAATCCGCGCACCGAGGATCCGCAATCCATCATCGACCAGATCGCAGCCGGCATGCCGGGGCCCGCGGCGGTGGAATTGGATCGGGCGCAGGCCATCCTGCGGGCGGTCTGGCACGCGGATGATCGGGACGTGATCCTGCTGGCGGGCAAGGGGCACGAGACCTACCAGGAGGTCGATGGCGTGCGCAGTCCGTTCGACGATCGCCAGTGGGCCGGTTTTGCGCTGACCTGGCAACGCGGCCAGGGCCTGTCGACCGATACGCGCAGCATCCGCGCAGGCGAACTGTTTCTGGCCCTGGAGGGCGAGCATTTCGACGGCCACCACTATCTGGAGGCGGCACGCTCGGCGGGCGCGGCGGCGGCCATCGTCGCGCGCGCCGATGCAGGCGTGGATCTGCCGCAGTTCGTGCTGGGCGATACGCGTGCGGCGCTGCGGCGCATCGCGCGCGTCTGGCGGGGGGTGTTCGCCTGCCCCGTGATCGCGGTCACCGGCAGCAACGGCAAGACCACCACCAAGGAAATGATCGCTTCGATCCTTGCGGCCTGGCTGGGTGAGGAGGGCCGGCTGGCCACGCGCGGCAATTTCAACAATGACATCGGCCTGCCGCTGACGGTGCTGCGCATGCGCGCCCCGCACCGCGCGGCGGTGTTCGAACTGGGCATGAACCACCCGGGCGAGATCGCGGTCCTTGCGGATATCGCCCAGCCGACCATCGCGCTGGTGAACAACGCCCAGCGCGAGCACCAGGAATTCATGTGCAGCGTCGAGGCGGTGGCGCGCGAGAACGGCAGGGTCATCGACGCCTTGCCGGCCGGGGGCGTGGCGGTGTTTCCGGGGGATGACGAGTACGCGGACCTGTGGGCGGGCATGGCGGGGAACCGGGGCGTGCGCCGCTTTGGCTTCGATGCGGCCTTCGACGTGCATCCGGCGCAGATCCGCGCCGGTCTCGAGCGCACCGAGTTCCGCTTGTGCGTGGGTGCCGAGTCGGAGCAGGTGGTCCTGCACGCACCGGGGCGCCACAATCTGCGCAACGCCCTGGCCGCCGCCGCCTGCGCCCGGGCCGCCGGCGCGCCCTTGTCGGCGATCGCCGAAGGGCTGGCGGCATTCCGCCCGGTGGGCGGGCGCATGCAGCCGCAGGCCATGGCCGATGGGTTCCAGCTGATCGACGACAGCTACAACGCCAATCCGGATTCGGTGCGCGCGGCGATCGACGTCCTGTCCGGCCTCGACGGCCGCCGCATCCTGGTGTTGGGAGACATGGGCGAGGTGGGCGACCAGGGGCCGGGCATGCATGCCGAGGTCGGCGCCTACGCGGCCCAGTGCGGCATCGATTTCCTCCTGACGCTGGGCGAGGCCTCGCGCCACGCGGCGGCGGCGTTTGGCGACGGCGCCGAGGCCTTCGATGCGCTGGACGGGCTGCTGCGGCGCCTGCTGGCCCTGCGGCCCGGGCATGTGCTGGTCAAAGGATCGCGCAGCATGCGCATGGAGCGTGTGGTGCAGGCCTTGCGCGGCGATGCCGCGGGCAAGGAGGACGGCCATGTTGCTTGAACTGGCGCGTTGGCTGTCGGACGAACATTTCCGCGCATTCGGGGTGGTGGAATACATCACGTTCCGCGCCTTGCTGGCCTGCGCCACCGCCCTGGCGATCGGCCTGCTGGCGGGCCCCTGGCTGATCCGCAGGCTCACCGCGCTGAAGATCGGCCAGGCGGTGCGCAGCTACGGGCCGCAGTCCCACATGCAAAAAAACGGGACGCCGACCATGGGCGGGGCCCTCATCCTGATCGGCATCGGCGTGAGCACGCTGCTGTGGGCCGACTGGACGAACCGCTTCGTCTGGGTCGTGCTGCTGGTGACCTTCGGCTTCGGCTGGATCGGCTGGGCCGACGACTACCGCAAGGTGGTCAACCACGACCCCGAGGGCATGCCGGCGCGGCAGAAGTTCTTCTGGCAGGCCCTGATCGGCCTGGTGGCGGCGGTCTACCTAAGCTTTGCCGTGTCGGCGCCGGCCAATACGGCCCTGTGGCCGCTGTTCAGCGATTGGGTGATGAGCGGTTTTTCGATGCCGCTGCCGGCGCGCGCCGACCTGATCGTGCCGTTCTTCAAGACGATCAGCTATCCCCTGGGCGTGTTCGGCTTCGTGATCCTGACCTGGCTGGTGATCGTGGGTTCCAGCAATGCCGTCAACCTCACCGACGGGCTCGACGGCCTGGCCATCATGCCCACCGTCATGATCGGCAGCGCCCTCGGGATCTTTGCCTACGTGGTCGGCCGGGTCGACTATTCCAAGTATCTGCTGTTCCCCTACATTCCCGGGGCTTCCGAGCTGATGGTGATCTGCGCGGCGATCGCGGGGGCGGGGCTGGCCTTCCTCTGGTTCAACACCTATCCCGCGCAGGTCTTCATGGGCGACGTGGGCGCGCTGGCCCTGGGCGGCGCGCTGGGTGCGATCGCCGTGGTCGTGCGCCAGGAGATCGTACTGTTCATCATGGGCGGCGTGTTCGTGGTCGAGACCCTGTCGGTGATGCTGCAGGTGTCCTGGTTCAAGTACACCAAGCGGCGCTACGGCGAGGGCCGGCGCATATTCCGCATGGCGCCCCTGCATCATCATTTCGAGGTCGGCGGCTGGAAAGAGACCCAGGTGGTGGTGCGCTTCTGGATCATCACCATGATGCTGGTCCTGGTCGGTCTTGCGAGCCTGAAGCTGCGATGAGCGCCTATACCTTCCCCTCCGTGCGGCCCGAGGGCCTGACCCTGATCCTGGGTTTGGGCGAGACCGGGCTGGCCGCGGCGCTTTGGTGCGCGGCGCATGGGGCGCGCCTGCGCGTGCTGGACACGCGCGCGCAGCCCGGCGGCCTGGAGGGGCTGCGCGAGGACGTGATCGATGCGGACCTGCGCCTGGGCGCGGACGCCTTCGCCCCCGATGCGCTCGACGAGGTGCATACCGTGGTCATCAGTCCGGGCCTGAATCCCCGCGAGGAGCCGGTCGCCGGCCTGCTGGCGGCCGCGTGCACGCGCGGCATCGAGGTCCTGGGCGAGATCGAGCTGTTCGCCCGCGCCCTGGCCGACCTGCGCGAACAGGGCTATGCGCCGAAGACGGTGGCCGTGACCGGCACCAACGGCAAGACCACGGTCACGGCGCTGGTCCGGCGCCTGGCCCAGGCCGCCGGCCGCAAGGCGCGCGCGGCCGGGAACATCGGTCCCGCGGCGCTCGCCAGTCTGCGCCAGGCGCTGGAGGACGATGATTTGCCGGATGTCTGGGTGCTGGAGCTCTCGAGCTTCCAGCTCGAGGCGACCCGCAGCCTGGCGCTGGATGCGGCGGCCGTGCTGAACGTCACCCAGGATCACCTGGACTGGCACGGTTCGATGCAAGCCTATGCGCACGCCAAGGCGCGCGTGCTCGACATGGCCCGCGTCGCCGTCGTCAATCGCGACGATCCGCTGGTCGGCGCCATGGTGTCCAGTCTGGAGGACGAGCGGGTGCGCAGCTTCGGTGCGGATGCGCCCGTGCTGGCGGGCGACCTGGGCGTCGAGGTGGAAAACGGCATGGCCTGGCTGTCCTGCGCGCAGGCGTCCGAGCCCGAGGAGCGCGCCGCGCCGCGCCGCGGCCGCGCGCCTGCGCCCGTGCATCGGCGCCCGGGGCGCAGGACGCCGTTGATGCCGGTCGAGGCGCTGCGGATTCGTGGCATGCACAATGCCCTGAACGGCCTGGCGGCTTTGGCCCTGGGGCACGAGATCGGCCTGGGCTGGGCGCCGATGCTGCATGCCCTGCGCGACTATCGCGGCGAGGCGCATCGCACCGAACTGGTCCAGCAGATCGCCGGCGTGGATTTCATCGACGACAGCAAGGGCACCAATGTGGGCGCCACGCTGGCCGCGCTGCGCGGCCTGGGCCAGCCGGTGGTCCTGATCGCCGGCGGGCTGGGCAAGGGGCAGGATTTCTCGCCCCTGGTGCCCGCCGTGCGCGAACACGCGCGCGCCGTGATGCTGATCGGGCAGGATGGGCCGGCCATCGGCGAGGTTCTCGCCCAGGCCGGCGTGCCGCTGGAATCCTGCGAAACCCTGGAGCTGGCCGTGTCCCGCGGCTTGGCCCACGCCCGTCCGGGCGACGCGGTTCTGCTGTCGCCGGCCTGCGCCAGCATGGACATGTTCCGCAACTACGTCCATCGCGGCGCCTGCTTCGTCGAGGCGGTGCGCGAACTGGCGGCCGAGCGCGGGGAGGTCGCATGAGCGTATTCGGCGAACTGAGCGCGGGCCTGAACGCGGTGCGCCCCGGCCGCACCACGATGCCCAGCGTGGATCTGGGCCTGATCATCGCCGCCGGCACCCTGGTGCTGTTCGGGCTGCTGATGGTGTATTCGGCCTCGATCGCCCTGGCCGACGGGCCGCGCTACGAAAGCTATGGCCGCTTCTATTTCGTCGGCCGCCACGCGGTGTTCATCATCGTGGGCGTGCTGGTCGGGCTGTTTGCCGCCAGCATTCCCATGCGGGTCTGGCAGAAAATGGCCGTCCCGCTGTTCCTGTTCGCGCTGATCATGCTGATGGTGGTCCTGATTCCCGGGATCGGGCGCGAAGTGAACGGCGCGCGCCGCTGGCTGCCGCTGGGGCCGATCAATTTCCAGCCCTCGGAATGGATGAAGGTGGCCGTGCTGCTGTACGCGGCGGATTACGTCGTGCGCAAGCAGGCGCACATGCAGAATTTCTGGCGCGGTTTCATGCCGATGGCGTGCGCGCTGGCGGCCGTGGGCGTGGTGCTGCTGATGGAGCCGGACCTGGGCGCCTTCATCGTCATCGTGTCGATCGCGATCGGCATCCTGTTCATCGGCGGCATCAACATCAAGCTGTTCTCGACGCTGCTGCTCATCATGGTCGGCAGTTTTCTTGCGCTGATCTGGGCCTCGCCCTGGCGCCGCGAGCGCCTGTTCGTCTATCTGGATCCCTGGAATCCGGACAACGCCTACGGCAGCGCCTACCAGCTCTCGCATTCGTTGATCGCCCTCGGGCGGGGCGAATGGTTCGGCGTGGGCCTGGGCGCCAGCATCGAAAAGCTGCACTACCTGCCCGAGGCGCATACCGATTTCATCGTCGCGGTGGTAGGCGAGGAGCTCGGCTTTGTGGGCGTCTGCTGCCTGATCGCGATCTTCGTCTACATCGTGATGCGGGGCTTCGACATCGCCCGCCAGGCCATTGCCATGGAGCGCATGTTCGACGGCCTGGTCGCACAGGGGGTGGCCCTGTGGTTCGGCGTGCAGGCCTTCATCAATATCGGCGTCTGCCTGGGCCTGCTGCCCACCAAGGGGCTGACCCTGCCGCTGGTCAGCTATGGCGGTTCGGGCATCGTGATGAACATCGCGGCCATGGCCATACTGCTGCGCGTGGACTACGAGACGCGCTGCATGATGCGGGGGCGGCGCACATGACGGCCCGCACGATCCTGATCATGGCCGGCGGCACCGGCGGGCACATCATGCCGGGGCTGGCCGTGGCCGCGGAGCTGCGTGCGCGGGGCTGGCGGGTGCTGTGGCTGGGCAATCCCGAGCGCATGGAAGGCCGGCTCGTGCCGGCGCAGGGTTATGAGCTGCTGGCGCTGCGCTTCGGCGGCGTGCGCGGCAAGGGCATCGGCGCCCTGCTCAGGCTGCCGTTCAGCCTGACGTCCGCCTGCCGGCAGGCGCACCGCCTGCTGCGCACGCATCGCCCGGACGTCGTGCTGGGCATGGGCGGCTATGTCGCGTTCCCGGGGGGCGTCATGGCCCGGCTGTCCGGCATTCCGCTGGTGGTCCATGAGCAGAATGCGGTGGCCGGCACGGCCAACCGCTGGCTGGCGCGCCTGGCCTCGCGAGTGCTGTCCGGCTTCCCGGGCGCGCTGCCCGATGCGTTGATGGTCGGCAACCCGGTGCGCGCGTCCCTGCTCGAGGTGGAGCCTGCCGCGCGGCGCTATGCCGCGCGCGAGGGCGCGTTGCGTGTGCTGGTCCTGGGCGGCAGCCTCGGGGCCGCACCGCTCAATGCGCTGGTGCCCGAGGCCGTCGCGCGCCTGCCGGCGCCGCGGCGCCCACGGCTGCGCCACCAGGCGGGCGAACGCCATGCCGAGGCGGTGCGCGCGCGCTATGAGGCACTGGGCGTGGCCGCCGAGACCTCGGCCTTCATCGAGGACATGGCGCAGGCGCTGGCCGATGCCGACCTGGTGATTTGCCGGGCCGGCGCCATGACGGTGGCCGAGGTCGCCGCCGTGGGCGTGGCCGCGCTGTTCGTGCCCCTGCCGCATGCCATCGACGATCACCAGACCGCCAATGCGCGCTATCTGTCGGACTGCGGGGGCGGCTGGATGATGCCGCAGGGCACGCTCGATGCCGGCACCCTGGCGGCATGGCTGGATGCGCGCAGCCGCGCCGAACTCGCGGGTGTCGCCCAGCACGCCCACGAGCACGCCGGCCTGAACGCCGCGCAGCTGATTGCCGACGCCTGCGCCGACACGATCGAGGAAGCGGCATGAAGCATCGCATACAAAGCATACATTTCGTCGGGATCGGCGGATCGGGGATGAGCGGCATCGCCGAGGTCCTGTTGAACCTGGGCTATGCCATCAGCGGCTCGGACATCCAGGAGACCGCGGTGACCCGCCGCCTGGCGGGCCTGGGCGCGCGCATCATGACCGGCCATGCGGCCGAAAACATCCAGGGTGCCGGTGCCATCGTCACCTCGACGGCGATCCGCGCCGACAATCCCGAGGTCATGGCGGCGCGCGCCGCCCACGTGCCCGTGGTGCCGCGCGCACTGATGCTGGCCGAGCTGATGCGCCTGAAGCGCGGCATCGCGGTGGCCGGCACGCACGGCAAGACCACGACCACCAGCCTGGTGGCCAGCGTCCTGGCGGCCGGCGGTCTGGATCCGACCTTCGTCATCGGCGGGCGCCTGAACGCGGCCGACGCCAACGCCCGCCTGGGGCAGGGCGAGTACATCGTCGTCGAGGCGGATGAATCCGATGCCTCGTTCCTGAATCTGTTGCCGGTGATGGCGATCATCACCAATATCGACGTGGACCACATGGACACGTACGGACACGACGTCGCGCGTCTCAAGAGCGCCTTCGTCGAGTTCACCCAGCGGCTGCCTTTCTATGGCAGCGCCATCCTGTGCCTGGACGATCCCAACGTGCGCGAGATCATCCCGTTCGTCTCGCGGCCCATCACGACCTACGGCATCGATTCGCCGGCCCAGGTGCGCGCCGAGGCCGTGCGCGCCGACGGGGTGTCCATGCGCTTCGACGTCCGGCGGCTGGGCGCCGCCGGCGAGCTGGCGCCCATGTCCGTGCGGCTGAATCTGCCGGGACGGCACAACGTGCTCAATGCCCTGGCGACGATCGCCGTGGCGACCGAACTGGGCGTGCCCGATGCCGTCATCGTCGACGCGCTTGCCAACTTCCGCGGCGTAGGGCGACGGTTCACCCAGGTGGGTGAATTTCCCGTGCGTGCGGGCCAGGGTGGTGGAACCTATACGGTGATCGACGATTACGGGCACCACCCCGTCGAAATGGCGGCGACACTGGCGGCGGCGCGCGGCGCCTGGCCGGACCGTCGTGTGGTGCTGGCCTTCCAGCCCCACCGCTATACCCGCACGCGGGACTGCTTCGAGGATTTCGTCAAGGTCCTGAGCCAGGCCGATGCCTTGCTGCTGACCGAGGTCTACCCAGCCGGCGAGGCCCCGCTCATCGCCGCGGACGGCCGCGCGCTTGCCCGAGCGGTGCGCGTCGCGGGCCGGATCGAGCCGGTATTCGTCGAGCAGGTGGGTGAACTGGCGGACGCCATCCGCGATTTTGCGCGGTCGGGCGACGTGATCATCATCATGGGCGCCGGCTCCATCAGCCGCGTCCCGGCGCAATTGGGGGAAGCTGCATGAGTCAATCTTTCGGCCGGGTCGGCGTGCTGTACGGCGGCACCTCCGCGGAGCGCGAGGTGTCCCTGCTCTCGGGGGCGGGCGTTTGCGAAGCCTTGCGCGCCGAGGGCGTCGATGCCCATTTGTTCGACACCGGCCGTCAGGACCTCCCGGCCCTGGCCGCGGCGGGTTTCGACCGGGTGTTCATCGCGCTGCACGGCTGCTATGGCGAAGACGGCACGATGCAAGGCGCGCTGGAGCTCATCGGCCTGCCCTACACCGGCAGCGGCCCCACGGCCTCGGGCGTCGCCATGGACAAGATCATGACCAAGCGCCTGTGGCTCCATCACGGATTGCCCACGCCCGCATTCCGGACGCTCGCGGCCCCGCCCGACCCGGCGGACCTGGCCGCCGCGCTGGGGCTGCCGATGATCATGAAGCCGCCGCACGAGGGCTCGACGGTGGGGGTGACCCGGGTCGACGAGGCGGACATGATCCTGCCGGCCTACGAGCAGGCGCGCCGCTTTGACGACGTGGTGCTTGCCGAGCGCTACATCCAGGGGCGCGAACTGACGGTGCCCATCCTCGGCTCGGGCGCCGCCGCCCGCGCCCTGCCGGTCATCGAGATCATCGCCCCTGGCGGCAACTACGACTACGAGCACAAGTATTTCTCGGACGAGACCCGCTACGTGTGTCCCGCCGAGCTCGACGAGGCGCTGGCGCAGCGCATCCAGCGCATCTCCGAGGAGGCCTACCGGGTCCTGGGATGCGAAGGATGGGGCCGGGCGGACCTGATGCTGGATGCGGCGGGCGAGCCCTGGCTGCTCGAGATGAACACGTCGCCCGGGATGACGAGCCATTCCCTGGTGCCCATGGGCGCCAAGGCGGCCGGCATGAGCTATGGCCGCCTGTGTGTGGAAATCCTGGCCTCGGCGCGCTGCAAGCTGCGCCGCGGGGCCGGAACCTGAGCGGAGGATCATGGACGTGTTCGCCGATGCCCGCCTGACCAATCTCCTCGCCAATGCGCTGGCGCTGCTCGCCGTGCTGGCGATGCTGGCCGGTGCGCTGGCCTGGGTGGTGCGCCGGCCTCATTTCGCGATCGCCCGCATCGAGATCGCGCCGATGGCGGCGCCGGGGCTGCAGTACGTCACGCCGCTGAGCCTGCGCACGGCGCTGGCCGGCCAGGTGAACGGCAATTTCTTCCTGCTGGACCTGGACGAGGCGCGCCGCAAGATCGAGTCCACCCCCTGGGTGCGGCATGCCAGCGTGCAGCGCGTCTGGCCCGACGTCCTGCGCGTGCGCATCGAGGAACAGCAGCCCCTGGCGCTCTGGAACGAGAACCAGATGATCAATACCTGGGGCGAGGCTTTCACCGCGAACCAGGGCGAACTGCCCGACGGCCTGCAATTGCCCCAGCTCAACGGCCCCGCGAATTCCGAGCGCCTGGTGGTGCAGCGCTATGCCGAGATCGCCCGCTGGTTCGCGCCGCTGGACCTGCGCGTGCGCGAGGCGACCCTGAGCCCGCGCTATGCCTGGGAAGTCCAGCTCTCGGACGGTGTGCGCCTGCGCCTGGGGCGCGACCCGGCCGCCGATGCGACCGACCCGCACGGGCGCTCGGGCGCCCTGCCGTTCGCCGCGCGCATCGAACGCTTCGTCCAGGCCTGGCCCGCCTTGTCCCGGCGGCTGGGCGAACGTGTGATCGCCGGCGCCGACCTGCGCTATCCCAATGGCTTCGCCATCACGCTGGCCCCTGAAACCCAAGCCTCTCCGAGAACCCGAAAGCCATGACCCGTGACATCAAAGACCTGATCGTTGCACTCGATATCGGCACCAGCAAGGTGGCCGCCGTCGTCGCCGAGATCCTGCCCGATGGCGGGTTCGAGGTGCTTGGCCTGGGCCAGCATGAGTCCGAGGGCATGCGCAAGGGCGTCGTGGTCAATATCGAGTCCACCGTCAACTCCATCCAGCGCGCGCTGGAGGAGGCCGAACTGATGGCCGACTGCAAGATCCGCGAGGTCTTCACCGGGATCGCGGGCAGCCACATCACGAGCTTCAATTCCAGCGGCATGGTCGCGGTCAAGGACAAGGAAGTGACGGCCACCGATGTGGCCCGCGTCATCGAGACCGCCAAGGCGGTGAACATCCCCACCGACCAGCAGGTGCTGCACGTGCTGACGCAGGAATTCATCGTCGATGGGCAGGAGGACATCCGCGAACCCATCGGCATGAGCGGCATGCGTCTCGAGGTGCGGGTGCACATTGTGACCGGCGCGGTCAGCGCCGCCCAGAACATCGTCAAGTGCGTGCGCCGCTGCGGCCTCGAGGTGCAGGACCTGATCCTGCAGCCGCTGGCCTCCAGCCTGTCGTGCCTCACGGTCGATGAAAAGGAACTCGGCGTGGTCCTGGTGGACATCGGCGGCGGCACGACCGACATCGCGATCTACACCGGCGGCGCGATCCGCCACACCTCGGTGATCCCCATCGCGGGCGACCAGGTGACCAGCGACATCGCGGCGATGCTGCGCACGCCCACGCCCGATGCCGAGGAAATCAAACTGCGCCACGGCGTTGCCAAGCAGGTGCTGGCCCACGCCGACGAGATGATCGAGGTGCCGGGCCTGGGCGACCGGCCGAACCGCAGCGTCAAGCGCCAGGCGCTGGGCGCGGTGATCGAGCCGCGCATGGAGGAATTGTTCGGTTTCGTGCAGCAGGTGGTGCGCGAGTCCGGCTACGAGGAACTGTTGTCGTCCGGCGTGGTGCTGACCGGCGGCACCGCGCTCATGCCCGGCATGGTGGAGCTGGCCGAGGACGTGTTCCTCAAGCCGGTGCGCGTGGCCGTGCCGATGTACGAGGGCAGTTTGTCCGACGTGATGCGCAATCCGCGCTTCTCGACGGTCATGGGATTGTTGACCGAGGCGCGCATGCAGCGCGCCCGCGGTCGCAAGGTTGCGCAGCAGAAAGGGGCGGTGAAGTCCATTTTTGCCCGCATGAAAGAGTGGTTCATGAATTAGGGCTCGAGGCCTTGAAGAAAAGCCACACCGTAGTTCAGGGGAAATTGTTTGTGTTTTTTGATATGTGAGGGAGTCAACCATGATGAGCTTTGAAATGCTGGATACCAGCAGCAACGGCACCGTGATCAAGGTCGTCGGTGTCGGCGGGGCGGGCGGCAATGCCGTGGCCCACATGATCCGTTCGGGCGTGCAGGGCGTGGATTTCATCTGCGCCAATACCGACGCGCAGGCGCTCACGACCAGCGAGGCGCCCGTGCAGATTCGCCTGGGCCGCACCGGCCTGGGCGCGGGCGCCAAGCCCGAACAGGGGCGCGCGGCCGCCGAGACCGCCCGCGAGGAAATCCGCGCGGCGCTCACCGGCGCGCACATGGTCTTCATCACCGCCGGCATGGGCGGCGGCACGGGCACCGGCGCCGGACCCGTGGTGGCCGAGGTGGCCAAGGAACTGGGCATCCTCACCGTGGGCGTGGTGACCAAGCCCTTCGTCTTCGAGGGCGCCAAGCGCATGAAGATGGCCGAGGACGGCATCCGCGAACTGGGCAAGCACGTGCATTCGCTGGTGGTGGTCCTGAACGAGAACCTCTACGAGCTGATGGACGATGATGCGACCCAGGAAGACTGCTTCCAGGCCGCCGACGACGTCCTGCACAATGCGTGCGCCGGCATCGCCGAGATCATCAACGTCGAGGGCAATGTCAACGTCGACTTCGAGGACGTCAAGACCATCATGGGCGAACAGGGCCAGGCCATGATGGGCACCTCGGTGGCGGCGGGGGCGGACCGCGCCCGCGTGGCCGCGGAGCACGCCATCGCCTGCCCGCTGCTGGAAGGCGTGGACCTGCACGGCGCGCGCGGCATTCTGGTCAACATCACGGCCAGCCGCACCCTGAAGATGCGCGAGACCCGCGAGATCATGGACACCATCCGCAGCTATGCATCCGAGGACGCCACGGTGATCTTCGGCACGGCCTACGACGAATCCATGGGCGAGAACCTGCGGGTGACGGTGGTCGCCACGGGCCTGGGCTCCGGCAATGCGCGTCCGCAGCTCGTGTCCAACAACGCCGAGGCCCAGCGCACCGGCACGGACAACATGCCTTTGGCGGGCGGATTCGCCAATACCGACGTGCCGTCGGTGATGCGCAATCCGCGCAGCAACGCCTCGGCCCAGGTGAGGGCGCTCGAGACGGCGGGCATGGATCACTTCGACATCCCGGCGTTCCTGCGCAAACAGGCGGACTGAGCGGCTTTCCGCACAGTCCCCTCTCACATATCGCGGCCCGCCGCTCGCGGCGGAATGCAGCGGCCGGCACGCGCGCCCCTTCCCCTGGGGGTGCGCGTGCCCACGCCTTCATGCCGTAACATCCGGGTGCTTCATGATTAAAAAAAACATAGTGGTAAACCCGGGTTTTGGTTACAATGCATCGGTTTAGCGGATGGGAGGCCTTGCCTGCCGTCCCCCTGCAATTCATCGGCTGCTTCCATGCTTCTTCAGCGCACCATCAAACAAGCGATTTCCACCAAAGGCGTCGGCCTGCATTCCGGCCGCCGGGTGGATATCACGTTGCGCCCCGCACAGCCGAACACCGGCATCGTGTTCCATCGGGTCGACCTGCCCCAGGTCGTCGACCTGCCCGCGCGCGCCGATGCGGTGGGCGACACGCGCATGGCCTCCGTGCTCCAGCAAGGCGATGTGCGCGTATCGACGGTCGAGCACCTCATGTCGGCCCTGGCCGGCCTGGGGGTGGACAACCTGCACGTGGACCTCAATGCCGAGGAAGTCCCCATCATGGACGGCAGCGCGGGCACCTTCGTGTACCTGCTGCGTTCCGCCGGCCTGCAGGAGCAGGCGGCGCCCAAGCGCTTTCTCCGGGTGATCCAGCCCGTCGAGGTGCGCGAGGGCGAGGGCGACCAGCAAAAATGGGCCCGGCTCGAGCCCTACGACGGCTTCGCGCTGTCGTTTTCCATCGATTTCCGGCATCCGGCCATCGACTCGACGGCCAATGTGGCCGAGGTGGACTTCGCCCGCGATTCCTACGTCAAGACCATTGCCCGCGCCCGCACCTTCGGTTTCGCCAGCGAGGTCGAGGCGTTGCGCTCGATGGGCCTGGCGCGCGGCGGCAGTCTCGACAATGCGATCGTGATGGACGAGTACCGCGTGCTTAACGCCGACGGCCTGCGGTATGCCGATGAATTCGTCAAGCACAAGATCCTCGACGCGATCGGCGACCTGTACCTGGCCGGCAAGCCCCTGGTGGCGCGCTACGTCGCCTGCAAGTCCGGCCATGCCATGAACAACCAGCTCGTCCGGGCGCTGCTGGCCCGGCAGGATGCCTGGGAACTCGTCACCTACGAGTCGCCGGCCGCGCCGGCCGCCTTCACCCGCGACTGGCAACTGGCCTGATCGGTCATTGGCGGTGGCGGCGCAGCAGCCGGCCCACCGCGTCGGCCAGCGGTCCCGGCCGCAGCGAGCGGCGCAGGGCTTCGAATGAATCCAGCGCGGTCTCATCCAGCCCCTCGGCTTGCCGAAGGGCTTGTTTTATCGCCATGCGGCCCAGTCCGGCGTCGATACGCACGACAATGTCCTCAATCCGCCATCCGGCGGCGCGCAGGTGGGCCGCGACGGAGGGCGCCAACTGGCGCAGGCGGGCCGCATGCGCGGGGCTGGGAACCGAAACCGTCAGGCGCTGTCTGTCAATGAGGGCTGCCTTGCAGTTGCGCGCCAGGCCGGCGGGCAACACCTGGGCCAGCAGCGCCTCCGCGGCCATCAGGCGGCGGGCGGTGTCGAGCAGGCCCGCGCCGCGCTGGTCGCCCGCCATCCAGTCCAGCAGCGGTGTGCCGGACGCGGATGCTCTGTCGCGGATGGGTCGTGGACCATGGCTCATGCCGTATCAATTCCTGAACTGATGATGATTGCTGCTTTTCTATCCCGCCTGAGACATTCTAACGCCGGGGTGCTCAAGGCTCTGCTGGGCCTGTGTGCGCTGGCCGCCGCAGCCTGGGGCGGGGCGCAATGGCAGGCGCGCCTGGCCGCTCAGGCCGCGCCCCTGGATCCCGCGCGCCAGCATGCGCTCGCCCAGCGCCTGGACCGGGACGCCACCCTCATCGACGACAGCATCGCAGGACTGGCGGCCAAGATCGGCGAGCTCCAGGCCCGGCTGATCGCCATGGACGCCGTGCGCCAACGCGTCAGCGACGCTGCGGGCCTGGCCTACAGCGCCCCTGAGCTCCACACGGCGCCGGACGTGACCGATGCCATGCCGGTCATGGACGATATCCCGCCCGAGTCATCCGAGGACATGGCGCCGGGGACGGCCGAGGCGCTGGGCCGCAGGATCGATGCCCTGCGCGGGCGCGTGGCGGCCCAGGAGGACGCCTTTTCCCTGATCGATGCGGCGATGTCCAGCCGCGCGGGCCTCGAGGCCAGCCTGCCCACCCTGATGCCGGTCGACTACCCTTATCTCAGTTCGTCCTTCGGCTGGCGCCGCAATCCGGTCAGCGGCCGCCACAGCATGCACGAAGGCCTGGATTTCGTCGCGCCCCGCGGAACGCCGATCCGCGCCGCCTCGGGCGGCCTCGTCCTGCGGGCCCGCAGCGTCCGTGGCTACGGCAAGATGGTCGAGATCGACCACGGCAACGGGCTGACCACGCGCTATGCGCACGCCTCGTCGCTGGCGGTGCGGCCAGGCGACCTCGTGCGCCAGGGGCAATTGATCGCGCGGGTGGGCAACACCGGCCGCTCGACCGGCTCGCATCTGCATTTCGAGGTGCGCATGGCGGGGTACCCTCTCGATCCCACGCTTTTCCTCGGGGCGCCGGCGGATCGGCCCGACCTGCGCCTGGCCCATTCCGGCCCACCGGCCGATCCGGGGACGTCCCATGCGACGGCATCCCAGCTGCGTTAAACTGCATCGTTTACCTACGGTCGCCGCCGGGCGGCCGTGTCCATACAACCGGGCTTCGCGGGATCGTTCCAAGGCCCGAATCGATGACACGACATGGTTTCTCTGCTCAAAAAGATCATAGGCAGCCGCAATGACCGTCTGCTGAAGCAATACCGCAAGCAGGTGGTGCAGATCAACGCGCTCGAGCCGTCCATGGCGGACCTGACGGATGACGCGCTCAAGGCCAAGACCGACGAATTTCGCCAACGGCTGGCCGACGGGCAGTCCCTCAATGCTCTGTTGCCCGAGGCCTTTGCGGTGGTGCGCGAGGCCAGCAAGCGGGTCTTCGGAATGCGGCATTTCGATGTCCAGCTGATCGGCGCGATCGCCTTGCACAACGGCAAGATCGCCGAGATGCGCACCGGCGAGGGCAAGACGCTGATGGCCACGCTGGCCGTCTACCTCAATGCCTTGACCGGCCGCGGGGTGCACGTCGTGACGGTCAACGACTACCTGGCACGCCGCGACGCCGAGTGGATGGGGCGCCTCTATGGGTTCCTGGGCATGAGCGTGGGCGTGGTGGTGCCCCAGCAGGACAACGAGGAAAAGCGCGCGGCCTATCGCGCCGACATCACCTACGGTACGAACAACGAGTACGGCTTCGACTACCTGCGCGACAACATGGAGTTCCGTCCGGGCGATCGCCGCCAGCGCGGACTGGTGTTCGCCATCGTCGACGAGGTCGACTCGATCCTGATCGACGAGGCGCGCACGCCGCTGATCATCTCGGGCCAGGCCGACGACAATACCGAGCTCTACGTGCGCATGAACGCGATCCCGCCGCTGCTCACGCGCATGGCCGAGGAGCCCAAGCCCCACGAGCCCGAACCCGAGGGCGATTTCTGGGTCGACGAGAAGGCCCAGCAGGTGCATTTGTCCGAGGCCGGCCAGGTCAAGGCCGAGCAGATCATGGCGCGCCAGGGCATCCTGCCCGAGGGCGAATCCCTGTACGATCCCCGGCACATCTCGCTGATCCACCACCTCATCGTGGCGCTGCGCGGCCACAACCTGTTCTTCCGCGACCAGCAATACGTGGTCCAGAACGGCGAGGTCGTGATCGTCGATGAATTCACCGGTCGCCTGATGGCGGGCCGGCGCTGGTCCGACGGCCTGCACCAGGCCATCGAGGCCAAGGAAGGCGTGCAGATCCAGAACGAGAACCAGACCCTGGCCTCGATCACGTTCCAGAACTATTTCCGCATGTACGAAAAGCTCGCGGGCATGACGGGCACGGCGGATACCGAGGCTTACGAGTTCCAGGAAATCTACGGCCTCGAGACGGTCATCATCCCCACCAACCGTCCGATGGCGCGCGACGACCAGAACGACCAGGTGTTCAAGACCGACGCCGAGAAATACCAGGCGATCCTGGCCGACATCGTCGACTGCCACAAGCGCGGCCAGCCCGTCCTGGTGGGCACGACCAGCATCGAGAACTCCGAGCGCCTGTCCGAGGCGCTGCGCCGCGACGGTCTGCCGCACGAGGTGCTCAACGCCAAGCAGCACGCCCGCGAGGCCGAGATCGTCGCCGAGGCGGGCAAGCCCGGCCACATCACCATCGCCACCAACATGGCCGGGCGCGGCACTGACATCGTGCTGGGCGGCAGCGTCGAGAAACAGATCGATCTGGTGCGCGCCAACCCCGACCTGAGCCCGGAGGAAAAAGAAGCCCGCATCGCCGTGATCCGCAGCGAGTGGGCGCCGGCCAACGAGGCCGTGAAAAAGGCGGGCGGACTGCGCATCATCGGCACCGAGCGTCACGAATCGCGCCGGATCGACAACCAGTTGCGCGGCCGCGCCGGCCGCCAGGGCGACCCTGGATCCTCGCGCTTCTATCTGTCGCTGGACGATTCGCTGATGCGGATCTTTGCCGGGGATCGGGTGCGTGCCATCATGGAGCGCCTGAAGCTCCCCGAGGGCGAGCCCATCGAGGCGCGCATGGTGTCGCGCTCGATCGAGTCGGCCCAGCGCAAGGTCGAGGCCCGCAACTTCGACATCCGCAAGCAGCTCCTCGAGTACGACGACGTCGCCAACGACCAGCGCAAGGTGCTCTACGCACAGCGCAACGAGGTCCTGGAGGCCAGCTCCGTGGCCGATACCATCGCCCACCTGCGCGATGCCGAGATCACCACGGTGTTCCGGCGCAGCATTCCCGAGGAAACCATGGAAGAGCAGTGGGACGTGCCCGGTCTGCAATCCACGCTGGAATCGGATTGGTCGATCGTGCTGCCGCTGTCCGAGATGCTGGAAAAGGAGCCCGACCTGACCGACGACGACCTGCTCGAGCGGGTCCTGGCCGAGGCGCGCCGCCTCTACGAGGCCAAGGTCGAACTCGTCGGGCGCGAGGGCTGGGAGCCCTTCGAGCGTTCCGTCCTGCTGCAATCCCTGGATTCGAACTGGCGTGGCCACCTGGCGTCCCTGGACCACCTGCGCCAGGGGATCCACCTGCGCGGCTACGCGCAGCAGGATCCCAAGCAGGCCTACAAGCGCGAGGCGTTCGCGCTGTTTTCCGACATGCTCGACCGGATCCGCAATGAAACGATCCGCGTCCTGATGACGGTGCGCGTCCAGTCGCCCGAGCAGGTCGAGGTCGAGGAGCCCGAAAGCCCGGCGCTGGAAAACGTCCGCTATCACCATGCGGACTACGACGCGGCGCTGCGCGGCGAGGATCCCGGGCTGGATCAGCCGCCGGCGGCGGCAAGCGGCGCACAGGGTCGCCGCGCGGCCGCGGGCGCGGCAGGCATGGGCGGTATGCCCAAGGTGGGGCGCAACGATCCTTGCCCGTGCGGCAGCGGCAAGAAATACAAGCACTGCCACGGGCGCTTGGCCTGATGTCTGGATTCTGCTTGGATGACGGGGGCTGCGGCCCCCGTTTTCTTTTGGGCGCCTGGGGCTGAGGCTCGTGTTTGAGGCAGTTTGCTCTTGCGCCGGCCAGCCGCAGGCAGTGCCTGAACCAGGAAGACATCACAGCAGGAAAATCGTCGCCAGTCCCAGGAACAGGAAAAAGCCCAGCGAGTCGGTCGCGAACGTCAGCAGCACCGAGGATCCCACGGCCGGGTCCTTGCCGAAGCGGTCGCGCAGCAGCGGGATCAGCACGCCCAGCGCGGCGCCGATCAGCATGTTGCCGACCATCGCCGCCATCATCACGCCGGCCACCGCGTAGGATTCCGAGATCAGCCAGGCGAAAGTCGCCGCCACCAGGCTGCCGCAGGCACCCACCAGAAACGTCACCTGCAGCTCGCGCTTGACCAACTGCCAGATATTGGCGCCCGTCACGCGGCCCGTCGCCATGGCGCGGATGATCATGGTCATCGTCTGGTTCCCCGAATTGCCGCCGATCCCCGCGACGATCGACATCAGGAACGCCAGGATCACGATGTGGCTGACCGTGTCCTCGAAGCGCGAGGCCACCAGCGATGCGATCGAGGCCGTGCACAGATTGATCAGCAGCCAGGGGGCGCGGTTGCGCAAGGCGCTGAGCACCGGGGCGAAGATGTCCTCCTCTTGCAGACCGGCGCGCGACAGTTCCTGTTCGTGCGAGTCTTCCTGCAGCACGTCGACCACCTCGGCGATGGTCACGCGGCCGACCAGGCGGCCCTGGTCGTCGACCACCGGCGCGGACACCAGGTCATAGCGCTCGAAGGCGCCGGCCGCATCGGCGTCCGAGTCCAGCGGATTGAGGCTGAGGAAATCGGTCTTCATCACGTCGGCGACCAGCGTGTCGGGCTCGCTGACCAGCAGCTTGGACAGGTACAGCGTGCCGCGCAGGCGGTCGAGGCGATCGACCACGAAGACCTGGTCGGTGTGGTCGGGCAGTTCGTGCAGGCGGCGCAGGTAGCGCAGCACGACCTCCAGCGTGACGTCCTCGCGCACCCGCACCATCTCGAAATCCATGATGGCGCCGACCGTGTCCTCGGGATAGCCCATGGCCTCGATCAGTTGGGCGCGCTCGGCGTCGGTCAGGCCCTTCTGGACCTCGGCGATGACATCGGGGGGCAGGTCCGGGGCGATGTCCGCGATCTCGTCCGCGTCCATGGTCTCGGTCGCGGCGATCAGGTCCTCGTGGTCCATGGACTCGATCAGCGACTCGCGGACCCAGTCCTCGACCTCCAGCAGCACGTCGGCGTCGTGTTCCTGGCCGACCAGGTGCCAGACCGCCTGGCGCTGCTGCACGGGCAGGGATTCCAGGATGAAGGCGATGTCGGCGGGGTGCAGCACGTTGACGATCTGGCGGATCTCGTCCTCGTGCTGGCGTTGCAGCATGCCCTCGAGCAGGTTCGAGGCGTCCTCGTCCTCGTCCACGTTCTGGCGCTGTGCGATCGCGTCCACGACCTCCTGGCGTTTCAGGATGGCCTGGAGTTCCTGCAGCGCCAGCTGTGCATCCTCCGGATCGAGCCGGCGCGGGATGATCAGCGGGGTGCTCTCCGAACTGTGCTGTATATCCGGCATGATGGCTCCGGCATCAGATCGGTGGCAGGGGACGGCTGCGGCGCTGCTCGTCGGTGGCGACGTAGGTCAGCGTCGCCTCGGTGACCTTGACGACCTCGACCGTCAGGCGCTGGCGCTCGGCGTAGACCTCGACCGATATAGTGATCGAGGTGCGCCCCGTGCGGACGATGTCGGCGTAGAAGCTGAGCAGGTCCCCGACGAACACGGGATGCTTGAAAGTGAAGGCGTTGACGGCGACGGTGGCCACCCGGCCGCCGGCGCGCCGTGCAGCCGGGATCGAGCCCGCGATGTCGACCTGCGACATGATCCAGCCGCCGAAGACATCGCCGTGGATATTGGCGTCGGCCGGCATGGGCATGACGCGCAGCACCGCGTGGCGCTCTGGGGCGGGCAGGGTGTCGAAGATGTCTCTGGTCATGGGGTGGCCTTTCGCAGTGCGGACGCCGGCCGGCGCGGATCTTGGGGCGGGGCCCCCGGGGAAGTCGCCGTATTTTACGGCAAGCCTGGGGACGGAACTGTGTCAGCCGGGCGGTTGCGGCCGGCGGCGTGCGAGCCAGCGGCGCGCGAGCATCACCCAATAGGCGGCGCCCAGCGGGATTAGGGCGTCGTTGAAATCGTAGCTGCCGTTGTGCAGGGTGCAGGGCCCCAGGCCGTGGCCGGCGTCGCGGTGGTCGCCGGAGCCGTTGCCGATCCAGACGTAGCAGCCGGGGCGGGCCTGCAGCATGAAGGCGAAATCCTCGGCCCCCATGGAGGGCCGGACATCGGTCTGGACGTGTTCCGCGCCCACGAGTTCGCGCAGAACCTCGGCGCAGAAGGCGGACTCGGCGGGATGGTTGACGGTGGCGGGATAGCGGCGGTCGAAGCGGAACTCGGTCGCGCAGTCCAGGGCGTCCCCGATCCCGCGGGTGATCTCGTCCATGCGCGTCTCGATCACGTCCAGCGCGGCCTCGGACAGGGTGCGCACGGTGCCGCGCAGGATAGCCTGGTCGGGGATCACATTGTCCGCCGAGCCGGTGTGGATTTGCGTGACGCTGATGACGGCGGGCTCGAGCGGATCGAGGTTGCGCGTGATGATGCCCTGGTAGGCCAGGGTGAGTTGGGCGGCGGCGACGACGGGGTCCACACCCAGGTGCGGCATGGCGCCGTGGGCGCCCCGGCCGGTGACGACGGCCTCGAAGGTGCTGCTGGAGGCCATGATGGGGCCAGGGGTCAGGGCGAAGGCGCCCGTCGGGATGCCGGGCCAGTTGTGCATGCCGAACACCGCGTCCATCGGGAACAGCTCGAACAGCCCGTCCTCGATCATGCGCCGCGCGCCGCCCTGGCCTTCCTCGGCGGGTTGGAAGATCACGTGGACCGTGCCCTCGAACGCACGGTCGAGCGCCAGGTGGCGGGCGGCGGCCAGCAGCATGGCGGTGTGGCCGTCATGGCCGCAGGCATGCATGACGCCCGGATTGCGGCTGGCGTGCGGGAAGGTGTTGGATTCGGCCATGGGCAGGGCGTCCATGTCGGCGCGCAGGCCGATCGACCCGCCCGAGGCGCGTCCGGTGATCCGTCCGACCACGCCCGTGACACCGAGGCCGCGATGGGTTTCGATGCCCCAGGATTCCAGGAGGTCGGCGACGGTATCGGCCGTGCGCACCTCCTGGAAGGCGAGCTCGGGCCAGGCATGGATGGCGCGGCGGACGGCGGTGAATTCCTCGCGCCAGGATCCCAGGGTGTCGAGGACGTCGTGTGCAGTCATAGGTGCTTGGCGATCATGGCGTCGAGGGCGTCGGCGACCTGCGGGTTGGCGGCATAGACGTAGCCGCCCTCGGGCCAGGGCTGGCGATGGTGGATGTCCTCGCAGACGCCGCCGGCGGCGCGCACCAGCGCGACGCCGGCCGCCACGTCCCAGGGGGACAGCCCCATTTCCCAGTAGCCGTCGTAGCGCCCGCAGGCGGTCCAGGCCAGGTCCAGGGCCGCCGATCCCAGGCGGCGGACGCCTCGCGTGGCGCCCATGGCCTCGCGCAGCGTGGGCATGTACTGGTGTTCGAACGAAAAGTCCCGGAATGGAAAGCCCGTGGCCAGGACCGAGTCGCTGAGGTTCTCGGTGCCGGAGCACTGGATGCGCCGGCCATTGGACCAGGCGCCGATGCCGAGCATGGCGGAGAACAGTTCCTCGCGGTTGGGATCGTAGACCACACCGATCAGCGGGGTGTCGTGCGTCAGCGGATCGGGGCCGCTCACGGTGGCGCCGGCGTGCCCGACCAGGGCGATCGAGACGGCGTAGTGCGGAATGCCGCTGAGGAAATTGGTGGTGCCGTCCAGCGGATCGACATACCAGGTCGCCTGTGCGCCCCGCCGACCGCCGCTTTCCTCGGCAATGATGCCGATGTCGGGCGTGCGCTGGGACAGGATGTCGACAATGGCGCGTTCGGCCTCGCGGTCGGCCTGGGACACGAGGTCGTTGCGCATCTTGAAATCGATGACCAGGTCCGCCCGGTGCAGGGCGTGGGTCTGTAGAATGGCGGCTGCGGCGTGCGCCGCGGTCACGGCGGCGTCCATGCAGTCGGCCGACAGGAAATGCGAAGCTTGCATGGCGTGGGAGGCCCCTGTGCGGCGCCGTCGGGCCAGGGCGGCCCATGGCGTTCCCATGCATTGTACGTGAGCCCTCGAGGGTCTTGCATGTCAGGAAGTTATGAAGCGCTGCAGGCGGCGCGCCTGCACTTCAATGCGCAGGGCGTACCGTGCAGCAGCCAGTACGGCGATGTCTATCACAGTGCCTCGGGGGCGCTGGCGCAAGCCCGGCACGTATTCCTGGGCGGCAACCGCCTGCCCGGACGCTGGCGGGACAGGCCGGCCTTCACCATTTGCGAGACTGGTTTCGGCCTGGGACAGAATTTCCTGGCGGCCTGGCAGGCGTGGCGCGACGATCCGGGGCACAGCCGCCGCCTGCATTATCTGGCCTTCGAGGCGCATCCTTTCGAGGCCGCCGATCTGCGCCGCGCCCTGTCCCCGCGCCTGCCGCCGCCGTTGGCGGCGCTGGCCGAGGCGCTGGTCGTGGGTTGGCCGCCCCTGACGCCGGGGCTGCACCGCCTGGAATTCGAGGGCGGCGCCGTGACCCTGACCCTGGCTTTCGGCTCGGTGCGCCGCATGGCGCCCCAGGCGGAGGCCCGCGTGGATGCGTTCTTCCTCGATGGCTTCGCGCCGGCGATGAATCCCGAAATGTGGACGCCGGCACTCTTTGGGCAATTGCGCCGCCTGGCCGCCGCGGGGGCCACCGCGGCCACCTGGTGCAGCGCCGGACAGGTACGCCGCGATTTGCGCGATGCGGGCTTCCTGGTGGAGAAAGCGCCCGGGTTCGGCGGCAAGCGGGACATGACGGTGGCCGTCCTGCGCCCCGGCCTGGGGGCGCGCGCGCAGGCGTCGGGCCCCCGGCGGGTCGCTGTGGTCGGCGGCGGCCTGGCGGGCGCGGGCATCGCCCAGTCCCTGGCCCTGCGCGGCCATGCGGTGCAGGTCTACGATCCGGCCCTGGCGCAGGTGCCCGACGCGGCATTGCGCCTGCGCGGCGCCGCCGCCCTGGTGCCCGCCCTCACCATCGATGACGACACCCGCTCGCGGCTGAGCCGTGCCGGGCTGGCCTGCGCGCGCCGGCGCTGGCTGGGCCTGCCGGCGCCGGCGCGCCCCGAAGCCTGCGGCGCACTGGTCTGCGCGCAGACTGCGGACGAGGCGGCGGCACAGCGCGCCGCCCTCGAGGCACTGGCTTTTCCGCACGGCTGGGTCCGCTGGCTCGATGCGGCCGCGGCCGGCGCCCAGGCCGGGGTGCCGCTGTGCGAAGGCGGCCTGTGGTTCGAGCAGGCGCTGCTGCTGCGACCGGGCGCGCTGCTGCCGGCGCTGTTGGGGGTGCCGGGGGTGCGGACCCATGCCTTGCGCATCCACGGCCTGCAGGCGAACGGCGACGGCGGCTGGCGCCTGCTGGATCGCGAGGGCCGGGTGCTCCAGGAGGCCGACCGGGTGGTCCTGGCCAATGCCGCCGAGGCGGGCGCCCTGCTCGCGCGCGGCGCGCCCGGGGCGGTCTTGCCGAAGCTGGCCGCCGTGCAGCGCCTGGCCGGACAGGTCAGCCTGTTCCGGGTGCCGCCCGGCGTCCCGGGGGCGGACGTGCCGCGCTGCATCCTCTCGGGCAAGGGCTATTGCCTGCCGCCGCGCATGGGCTGGGGCCTTGCCGGCAGCACCTATCGACCGGACGTTGCCGAAAGCGTGGCCGATGCCGCGGGGCATCGGGACATCCGGACCCAGTTGGCCGGCTGGCTACCCGATGGCGCGGTGCCTTGGCTGGATGCCGCGGCGCCCGAGGGCTGGGCGGGATGGCGCGCCGCGACCGCCGACCACTTGCCCGTCATCGGCGCGGTGCCGGGTGCGCCCGGGCTGTGGCTGGCCTGCGCGTATGGTTCGCGCGGCCTGAGCTGGTCGGCGCTGGCGGGCGAGATGCTGGGTGCGGACCTGGACGCGGAGCCGGCGCCCATTGAGCGCGAACTGGCGCGGCGCGTGCGGCCGCGCTGAGCGGATCCGGGTCCCTGAGGTCGGCGTAAAGACGCGCGGGATTTTATTTTATGGCGCAAATCCGTCAGAATAATGGCTTTTGTACGACTCACACGGGTTCATGCCCAGGGGATCACGCTGTGTCGCCCAAATCGGAACTGGCTGGCCAAATGCTCGAAACAGGTCTGAAATTTGTCAGCGCCAATACCTCCCGCGTGGATTTTGCACTCGGGGGCGGCGACCTGCGTTTCAGGATCGAGGCCCATGCGCCGGGGGTTTTCCGGCTGCGCTGCGGTGAACAGCGGCTGCTGGATCCCGACAAGCCGACGTTGCGCGCCCAGCGGCATGCCGAGCTGCTGCTCGCGCGCCAAGAGGCGGTGGGTGAGCTCAGCTGCCAGCCGCTGACCGACGGCGCTGGTTGGCAGATCGTCCAGGGGGATGCCACCTTGCGGCTCGAGGCCGCAGCCTTCGACCTGCAAGTCCTGCGCGCCGATCAGCCGGTGCTCGAAAGCCTGCCCGGCGCCTTCGGCGCCGAAGGCCAGGGCGACGAACGGGTCTGGCGGTTCGGCGTTGCGCTGGGCGAGGACGAAGGGCTGTTCGGCTTGGGCGAGACCCAGGGCGATCTCGATCGGCGCGGCATCCGGCTGGTGTCCGATGATCCCGCCGCCCGGATGCTGCCCTTGGCCTGGAGCCCGCGCGGCTGGGGCCTCTATGTGAATACGCTGGATCGCGTCGAGCACGACGTGGCTGCCGATGCCGACGCCTATTGCATCCGTGCGGCCGGCGCCCGGTTCGATGTATTCCTCTTCGTGGGCGATCCGTCCGAGATCCTCAACCAGTACACCGCCCTCACCGGCCGGGCGGGGCAGCCCGGCCTATGGCCCATGGGCGTCTGGCTGGACCAGGCGCCCGCGCAGGCCGCGGCCGCATCCCTGCGCCAGATCCGGGGGATGCGCGAACAGGGCTTTGCCCTCGATGCGCTCAGGCTGGCGCCGCCGGCCGCGCTGGGGTTCCAGGCCGACAAGCCGATCTTCGAATGGTCGCAGCGCCTGCCGGACTGGCGCGAATTTTCCGCCGCCTGCAGTGGCCTCGACGTGCACGTGGCAGGCGCCAGCTTCCCGGGCGTGCTGCGCGACACCCCGCTGTTTGCCGAATGGGAGGACCGCGGCTGGCTGCTGGCGGGCGAGGACGGCGAGGCACAGATCTTTCCCGGCGAACCCGTCACCGATGGACGCGAGTTCGCCCTGCTGGACCTGACCCACAAGGACGTCTACCGGCTCTGGTCCGAGCGCCATGCGCAAGCCGCCGAGGAAGGACTGGCGGCGCCGGCGTGCCGCGCGCAGTTCGATATTCCGGACACGGTCCAGGCGCGCGGCGGGGAATCCGGCGCGGTGTTGCGCACCCTCTATCCACATCTCGCCCGGCAGGCGCTGTTCGATGCCGTGGCCGGCCAAAAGACGCCCCAGGAAGGCGTGCTCCCCAGCCGCGACCTGTTTCCCGGCGCCCAGCGCTACGCCTGGCAACAGGGGCCCGATGTCGACAACGACTGGGACGGGTATGCGCGCACGCTGCGCGCCGCCCTGGCTGTCGGCAACAGCGGCATCGCGGTGCAAACCCACGGCCTGGGCTGTGCGGGGCGGCCGACGGACGGCATGGACAGCGAGCTCTACCTGCGCTGGCTGGCGATGTGCGTGTTCTCGGCCAACTTCAGTATCCAGGGACACCCGGCCCTCATGCCCGACGCCTTCGACGCGGCGACGCGCGAACTGGTGGCGCACTGGTTGCGCTGGCGCTACCGGCTGGTGCCGTACGTGTCGGGCATCATCGAGGACGCGGTGCGCACCGGCCTGCCGGTGCAACGGTCCATGGCGCAGGCGTTTCCAGACGATGTGCAGGCCCACGCCTGGGATACCCAGTATCTGCTGGGCCCCGCCTTGCTGGTGGCGCCGGTGATGGGCCCGGGCGGGCGCCTCGAGGTCTACCTGCCCGAGGGGGCCGCCTGGTGGGACCTGAACACGGGCTGGCGCTACGAAGGCGGAACACGGCTGGCGATGGCGCCTGGGCTGGACACCTTGCCGGTGTTCGGCCGGGAAGGCCACATGCTGTGCCTGGGGCCGGTCGCCCAGCACACCGGCGAGATCAATTCCGCCCGCATCCTGGACGAGGTCTGGATGTTCGGCATGCCCGAGCACAGCCCGGTCGTCATGCGCAACAAGATCCGCGTCATGCAGATGCAGGGCTCCAGCTACATCAAGGGGCTGGAGGGTTTGCGCATCCTGCCGTCCGAGGGGCTGGAGGTCAAGCGCCGCGGCGCCGAGGTGCGGATCTCGCGGGCGCGTTAGCGTTAGGGCGAGGCTGCTTACGGCCGCAGCGGAATGTCGATCCGCAGCGTCGGGTCGAACGACGGGTTTTCGGGCGTGCCGTCGCGAAAATAGCCGCGTGGGTTGCAGATCACCCGGGTGCCGCGCACGGAATAGTCGAAACTGTCGTGCGTGTGCCCGTGTATCCACAGGATCGCGCGCCCCATCAGCGCCGTGCAGTCCGAGGCAAAGCCGGCGCTGATCAGCGAATCGGCAAAGCGCGGATGCACGCTGCGCATGCTGGGGGCGTGATGCGTGACGACCACCGTGGGGCCCTCGAAGGGTTCGTCCAGCGCCTTGTCGAGCCAGTCGTACTGGGCCTCGAACAGCGCACAGGCATCGGCGGGCGTGTAGCGGCTGCCGTCGGTATTGCGGATGACCTGGAAATCGCGCATGAAGGCCTCGGTCTTGTCCTGGGCCGAGGCGCACAGTTCCGGCCCGAACAACTGGAAGTCGGTCCACAGGGTGGCCCCGAGGAAGCGCACGCCGCCGAACACCAGGCTGTCCTGGTCCAGCAGGTGGACGCCGTGCTCGGCGGCCAGGTCGGCCAGTTGCCGGCGGGTGCCGCCGATGTTGCCGCCGTAGAATTCATGATTGCCGGGCACGTAGAGCACCGGCCGTCCCAGCGATCCGGCCCATTGCATGGCCGCCGCCGGCCGCGCGACGTCGCCGGCGAGGATGGTGAGGTCGGCGTGGACCTCGGGCGGCGGCATGCCCTGGACGCTGAGGTGCAGGTCCGACAGGATGTGCAGGCGCAGATTGGTATTGTCCATGGCGGGGCTGATTCCTTTATTTGACAGGATTTTCGGCAAAAGCGATAATTTAAGGCTTATGTTGGGTCGTTAGCTCAGTCGGTAGAGCACCGGACTTTTAATCCGTTGGTCGCGCGTTCGAGCCGCGCACGACCCACCAGGATCCCAGGCGCCAGTCCCGAAAGGGGCTGGCGCTTTCTCATGGCGGCCTCGCATGGGGACTTCGCATAGGGACTTCGCATGGGGACTTCGCATGGGGATGGCCCCTGGAACGATGTGTTTTCATATAACCAATGAAAATAAGCTAGTGGATCTTTCATTGGTTTTGCTATGTTAAATTGTGCCTCGCCGCCCGTCCGACCGATGGGCGGCCTTCATGAGTGATTATGTATCTTGATCGATCTCGAGGACATCCGTAAAACCTATCATTCGGGCGGGCGTGCGGTGCATGCCCTGGCCGATGTGAACCTGGCGATCCGCCAGGGCGAGGTGTTCGGCATCATCGGCCGTTCGGGCGCGGGCAAGAGCACGCTGATCCGCATGCTGAACCTGCTCGAGCGGCCCACCGAGGGCGCGGTCAAGGTCGACGGACGCGACATCACGGCGTTCAGCGACGCCCAGTTGCGCGAATACCGCCGCGGCGTCGGCATGGTGTTCCAGCATTTCAACCTGCTGCGCTCGCGCACCGTCCTGGACAATGTGTGCTTTCCGCTGCGGCTCGCGGGCATGACGCGGGATGCGCGGCTGGCACGGGCGCGCGAGGTCCTGGCCCTGGTCGGCCTGTCGGATCATGCGCACAAGTACCCGGGCCAGCTGTCCGGCGGCCAGCAGCAGCGCGTGGGCATCGCCCGCGCCCTGGCCAACCGCCCGCGGCTGCTGCTGTGCGACGAGGCGACCTCGGCGCTCGACCCCGAGACGACCCAGTCGATCCTGCGCCTGCTGGGCGACATCAACCGGCGCCTGGGCCTGACCATCGTCCTGATCACGCACAGCATGGACGTGATCCGTGCGGTCTGCGACCGGGTGGCGGTGATCGAGGCGGGCCGCATCGTGGAGTCCGGCGAGGTCCTGGAGGTCTTCCTGCATCCCCGGCACGACGCCACGCAGTCCCTGTTGTCCGAAAGCGGGATGGATGCCGAAGGCTGGCGCGCCATGGCCGACGGCCTCACGGGCCGCCTGCTGCGCCTGAGCTTCCGCGGGGACGCCACCGTCCAGCCCTTGCTCAGCCGGATCAGCCGCGAACTGTCGCTGGACCTCAGCATCCTGCAAGGCTCGGTGGGGCGGATCAAGGACACGCCTTTCGGGCAACTGGTGGTCTGTGTCCAGGGGCCGGACGAGAGCCTGGCGCGGCTGGATGCGATGCTCTCCGACGCCGGGGTCGATCATGAATTATTGAGGCCATGATGCTTGCGAACGTGGATTGGTGGCTGATCGGCAAGGCGTCGATCGACACTTTGCTGATGACCGGGTTTTCCTTGTTGTTCACGGTGCTGATCGGCCTGCCGGTGGGCGTGCTGCTGTTCCTGACGGCGCCCGGCCAGGTCCTGGACAACCGGGCCGTCTACCAGACGGTCGCCTTCGTGGTGAACGTGTTGCGCTCGGTGCCCTTCCTCATCCTGCTGATCGTGATGATTCCGCTGACGCGGGTGCTGGCGGGCACGGCGTTGGGGGTGCAGGGCGCGATTCCGCCGCTGGTGGCCAGCGCGGCGCCGTTTTTCGCGCGCCTGGTCGAGAACGTGCTGCGCGAACTCGATCCGGGTGTGAGCGAGGCCTGCCGCGCGATGGGGGCCAATTCCCGGCAGACCGTGCTGTGGGCCCTGATTCCCGAGGCCACCACCGGGATTCTGGCGGCGATCGTCGTCACCGCCATCACCCTGGTCGGCTATTCCGCCATGTCCGGCGTGATCGGCGGCGGCGGCCTGGGCGACCTGGCGCTGCGCTTCGGCTATCAGCGCTACCAGACCGACGTGATGGTCGTCACCGTGCTGATCCTCGTGGTGATGGTCCAGGTTTTGCAGGTTTTTGGCGACCGTTGGGTCGCCAAGATGAACAGGAAGTAATTTTTAGGAGATTGACCATGTTGCTCAAGAAATTCGCGCCCGTGCTGGCGCTGGCGCTACCCCTGGCTTTCGCTGCTCCGGCGCAGGCCGCCACGCTCTCGATCGCTGCGACGCCGGTTCCGCACGCCGAGCTGCTGGAGTTCGTCAAGCCCGACCTCGCCAAGGAAGGCGTCGACCTGGACATCAAGGTGTTCACGGATTACGTGCAACCCAACCTGCAGGTCGCCGACAAGCAGATCGACGTGAATTTCTTCCAGCACCAGCCTTACCTGGATTCCTTCAACAAGGAGCACGGCACCAAGCTCGTGACGGTCGGCCTGGTCCACGTCGAGCCTTTCGGCGCCTATTCGCAAAAGATCAAGGACATCAAGGACCTCAAGGACGGCGCCAAGGTGGCCATTCCCAATGACCCGTCCAATGGCGCGCGCGCACTGCTGCTGTTGCAGAAGCAGGGCCTGATCACGCTCAAGGATCCCGGCAATATTCTCGCGACGGCGCGCGACGTGGTCGAGAATCCCAAGCATCTCGAGTTCCACGAGCTCGAGGCGGCCACCCTGCCGCGCGTGCTGCCGGACGTGGACGTGGCCTTGATCAACACCAACTACGCCCTCGAGGCCGGCTTGAACCCGGTCAAGGATGCGCTCTTCATCGAAGGCTCGGATTCGCCCTACGCGAACATCGTGGTGACCACCGCCGAGCGCAAGGACGATCCCGCGATCGGCAAGCTGGTCGCCGCGCTGCACACCGAGAAAGTGCGCCAGTACATCCTCGAGCACTACAAGGGCGCCATCGTCCCGGCCTTCTGATCGCGGCGGATATCCGGCGGAAACCACGTTGGTGACGGGTTTTTCCGTTAACATGACACCTGAAAAAAAACCCAGATAGCAGAAACCATCCCACAAGGAGACCTCTATGCTGCCCAAGACTTTCAAAGCCATGCTGCTTGGCCTGACCCTGGCCCTCGCGCTGCCCGCCGCCCAGGCCGCGGACAAGGAACTGATCGTGGCGACTGACACCGCCTTCGTTCCCTTCGAGTTCAAGCAGGATGGAAAATACACCGGATTCGACATCCAGCTCTGGGAGGCGATCGCCAAGCAGGCCGGCCTGAAGTACAAGCTCCAGCCGATGGACTTCAACGGCATCATCCCGGGACTGCAGACGCATAACCTGGACGTGGCGCTGGCCGGCATCACGATCCGCGAGGACCGCGCCAAGGTCATCGACTTCTCGGACCCCTACTACGAGAGCGGCCTGGCCATCCTGGTGGCCAACGACAGCCCGATCAAGGCAGCCGCCGACCTCGAGGGCAAGACCGTGGCGGTCAAGATCGGCACGGCGACCGTGGATTACCTGAAGGCCAATGTGCCTTCGGCCAAGCTCAAGCTCTTTCCCAACATCGACAACGCCTTCCTCGAACTGGCCACCGGCCGCGTCGACGCCGTGGTGCACGATACACCCAACGTGCAGTACTACGCCAAGACCGCTGGCCAGGGCAAGGTCAAGGTCGTGGGTTCCCTCAAGAGCGGCGACTTCTACGGCATCGCTTTCCCCAAGGGCAGCGAACTGGTTCCCGTCGTGAACAAGGCGCTGGCGGAGCTGCAGGCCAACGGCACCTACGACAAGCTCTACGAGACCTGGTTCGGCAAGAAGGCCGACGCCGCCAAGTAAGGCATCCGGCACGGGCGCGCGGCGATCGAGTGGCACCACTCGATCGCCGCTTGTCTTCGGGGCGATCTTTTCCACGGGGGTGACGAACGTGACTTTTGAATGGTCCGCCATCTGGGCAGCGATGCCCGACCTGCTCGATGGCACTTTGATGACGATCCAGATCACGCTGCTCGGCCTCATCGGCGGCACTGTCATAGGCGCCCTGTCCGGCGTGGTCACCACCTATGTCAGGGTCCCCGTGACCTGGCGCTCCGCCATCCTGTCGGTGATCGGCGTGGTGGTGATCTACTGGATCCTGCAACTGGCGTTCTGGCTGGGCGACGGCATCCTGGGCGGGGTGCCCGACTGGGCCTGGTGGATCATGCGGCTGGCCATCCTCGCCCTGCTGGTCTGGCGCTTCCACGCGTGGATCCCCCTGGCGCTGTCTTTCGTCGCCCAGGTCTACGTCCTGGTGATCCGGGGCACTCCCATCGTGGTGCAGGTGATGTTCATCTATTTCGCGCTGCCGCTGATCGTGGGCCTGCGCATCGACGGATTTTCCGCGGCGGTCTTTACCCTGATGATCAACTCGGGCGCCTATATCGCCGAGATCGTCCGCGGCGGGCTGCAATCGGTGCCCAAGGGGCTGCACGAGGCGGGCCAGGCGATGGGCCTGCCGTTCCACAAGATCCTGCTGCACATCATCGGGCCCGTCGCCTTGCGCCGCATGATCCCCACCATGGGCAACCAGTGCATCATCAGCCTCAAGGATTCGTCGCTGTTCATCGTCATCGGCGTGGCCGAGCTCACCCGCCAGGGACAGGAAATCATCGCCGGCAATTTCCGGGCGGTCGAGATCTGGGGCGCCGTCGCCGTGATCTACCTGATCCTGACCGGATTCATCGCGCTGGTCCTCAAATTCATCGAACACAGGACGCGGATCGTATGAGCATCGTCGAATTCAAGAACGTCACCAAGCGCTTCGGCGACAATGTGGTCCTGGATGGGATCGACCTGAGCATCGAGCCGGGCGAGGTCGTGGTGGTGGTGGGGCCCTCGGGCTCGGGCAAGTCCACCTTCCTGCGCTGCATCAATGTGCTGGAAACGATCCAGGGCGGCGACATCGTCGTCAACGGGCAAAGCGTCCGCGGCACCCCGGCCCAGGTGCGCGAGCTGCGCCGCGAGGCGGGCATGGTGTTCCAGCAGTTCAACCTGTTTCCCCAGCTCACAGCCCTCGAGAACGTCATGTTCGGCCCCGTCCATGCGCGCGGCATGCCGCGCGCCCGCGCCGACGAGCTCGCCCGCAGCCTGCTCTCGAAGGTCGGCCTGGCCGAACGGGCGGGGCATTATCCCGGGCAATTGTCGGGCGGCCAGCAGCAGCGCGTGGCCATCGCGCGCGCCTTGGCGATCAAGCCGCTGCTGATGCTGTTCGACGAACCCACCTCGGCGCTGGATCCGGAGCTGCGCCATGAGGTCTTGCGGGTGATGCAGGACGTGGCCGAGGAGGGCATGACCATGATCGTGGTCACCCACGAGATGGAGTTCGCCCGCAAGGTCGGCAGCCGCCTGATATTCATGGATCAGGGCAAGATCGCCGAGGACGGCGAACCCCAAGCCCTGCTCAGCAACCCGCCCACCCAGCGCCTGAAGGACTTTCTGCAGCACGTGGCCTGAGCGGCCCACCTGTCTTATTTGCCCGCCACGACCCGGATGGTTCGGGTGGACACGATCTTGTCGGCGCCCGCGGCGGTGATCTGAATGGTCACCTGGCGCGCGCGAAAGCCTTTGGGCAGCTCGGTCTCGCCCTTGACTTGCGTGTAGCGCATCATGTGCAGGGGCAGGGTGGCGATGTCGACGTAGACGGTCTGCCCGCTGCGGTATTGGCCGGCGGCCACGAGCTTGACCTCGCCGTCGAAGGCGGGGACCTCGGTGGCGCCTTCCGGCAGATCCTGGATCAGCAGCGCGCTATAGGCCAGCAGGTTGTCGCGCACGATCATGTCGGCCGCACGGATGCCCGGCGAGGTGCCGCGCGGATCGGGCGGGATGGCCGCGATCAGTTCGGCCACGCCGGATTGCATGGCGGTGTGGTCCTCGCGCAGCTGATCCAGCGTGCGGGTCTGCTCCGCCAGTGCCTGGCGCGCCTGCTCGACCTCGGTGCGCAGTTGCTTGGCCTGGGTCTGCAATTGTTGTTTCTCGATGTTTGCGGAATTCAGGTCCATGCGCAGTTGCTCGGACTGCTCGGCGGTCAGCCGGGGAGGGCCGTAGCTGCGCTGCAGGAACACCACGCCGCCGGCACCGAGGACGATGCCGCTGATCAGCAGCACCAGCCAGCGCGGGATGCCCCTGCGCTGCCGTGTATGGCCGTAGGGGGTGGGTTTGAAAGCGGGACGTTTCGAAGAACCGAAAGACATGGGTGCATTCCTGTGCAGCGGTGTGTCCGAGGCCACGGGCCTCGCGAAATCCTGAAGCTTAAACGCTTGCGTGGCCCGAACGGTCTGCGCACATAGACCGTTTCGATTTGCCAGACACGGAAAAGAATCGTCGCCGGCGCGCATGGCGCCGCAGCCGAAAGTTTAGCAGCGTACGCGCCGCCCGTCGTCGCCGGCCCGGACGCGCAGCCACTCGTCGAGCGCCTGCAGGCGCTCGGGGGTGCCGACGTCCACCCAGTGGCCATCGTGGCGTTCGCCGGTGATCTGGCCCTGGTCGATGGCCGCCCGCAGCAGGGGTGCCAGCGGCGCCGGCTGCCCGGTCGGCACCCCGGCGAATAGTTCGCGGCGGTAGAGGCCGATGCCGGCGAAGGTCAGGGCGTCGCCAGGCCCCGGGATGAGGCGGCCGTCGGGCGCCAGGACGAAGTCGCCCGCCGGATGGTGTGCCGGGTTGTCCACCAGCACGAGGTGCGCCAGGGTCCGCGTACCCAGGGTGGCGGCGATCCGGGCGGCCCGGCCGAAGTCCCAGTCGCACCAGATGTCGCCGTTGACGACGAGAAAGGGTTCCTCGCCGAAGAACGGCAGGGCGCGGGCGATGCCGGCTGCCGTCTCGAGCGCCCGAGGCTCCGGCGAGTAGGCGATCCGGACCCCGTAGGCCCGCCCGTCGCCCAGCGCGGCCTCGATCTGCGCGCCCAGCCAGGCGTGATTGACGATGATGTCCGGGATGCCGGCCGCCGCCAGCCGGCGGATGTGCCAGGCAATGAGGGCCTGCCCGCCCGCGTGCAGCAGGGGCTTGGGACAGGTGTCGGTCAGCGGGCGCATCCGTTCGCCGCGCCCCGCGGCCAGGATCATGGCCCGCATCAGAATGAATAGCCGTCGGTGGCCTGGACCTGCTCGGCCTGGTCCAGCATGCGCAACAGGGGATGGAAGACCCCGTAGCGTCCAGCCACCTGGCGCACGTAGGCGCCCACGCGCGGCATGTGGTCCAGATAGTGGTGCTTGCCATCGCGGTGCGACAGGCGCGCGAACACGCCCAGGATGCGCAGGTTGCGCTGCAGGCCCATCCACTCGTACTGCCGGTGGAACTCGGCGAAATCGGCGGGCACGGGCAGGCCCGCGGCGCGTGCGGCCTCCCAGTAGCGGATCGCCCAGTCCAGTTGCTGGGGTTCGTCCCAGGTGGTGCGGGCGTCCATGACCAAAGAGGCGATGTCATAGCTGAGCGGCCCGCACACGGCATCCTGGAAGTCGATGATGCCGGGCGGGGCATCGGTCCCGGCCTCGTTGATCATCAGGTTGGGCGAGTGGAAATCCCGGTGGACGAACACCCGCGGCTGGCGGGCGACGTCCTGGGCCAGCACGGCGAAGGCCGCCTGCAGGACGGCCTGCCGGCCGGCATCGGGCGCCAGGCCCAGGTGGGTCTGCAGATACCATTGCGGAAACAGGGCGAGCTCGTCGAGCAGGCGCGCCTCGTCGTAGACCGGCAGGTCGTCGCAGGCGATCTGCTGCATTCGCGCAAGGTCGCGCAGGGCCGCCCGGTAGCGGCGCTGGAGGTCTTGCGGCGCCAGGCCGGCCTGGATGGCCTCGTAGTAGGTCTGCCGCCCGAGGTCGGACAGCAGCAGGAAGCCGCGGGCCGTGTCGTGTGCGAAAATGTCCGGGACGGTCAGCCCCGCCGCAGCCAGTTGCCGGGCGATGCGCACGAAGGGACCGCAGTCCTCGTGCGGCGGCGGGGCGTCCATGATCACGAGGCTGCCGCCGCGCCCCTCGATCCTGAAGTATCGGCGGAAGCTCGCATCGCCCGAAACCGGCGCCAGGCTGTCGGGCTCGAGGCGGAGTTCGGCCGGCAGGCTGCGCAGCCACTGCATCAGGGCGTCGAGGCGGGCATCGGGGGTGGTCGGGTTCTTCATCGGGGAACGGGGAGGATCGGAATCGGTCGGGCGCACAGCGGCGGCACCTTCTCTATAATACTGGGTCGCTGGTCGTTGTGGGTGCGCGGATCAGTTGCGGTACAAACATCATCCTTGGAGGACTGGTTCTTCGTGCATTGGGTCTGGCGCATCGTGATTTCGGGGGTCTGCCTGGCGGCATCGGCGCAGTCGTGGGCGCAGGCGCCCGCGGCCGACTCATCGGGGATGCGGATGGTGGGCAGCCTCGGCACGCATCGCGTGGCCGACGGCAACGACCAGCCCGCGTTTCTGATCGGCGACCAGATCCGCCAGGGCGACGACGACATCATCATCCTCGAGGGGGCCGCGCAGGTCCGCCGCATCGACGGCGTGGTCAAGGGGGACCGGATCGAGTACGACCGCGCCACCGGCGACCTGGACGTGCGCGGCAGCGGGCTGCTGATGCGCGATGCCAGCATCGTCGCCGGCCCGCACCTGCGCTACAACGTCGACTCGGAACAAGGCCGCATCGAGCAGCCCGCTTTTCGCCTGGGCGAGCGCGCGGGCTCCGGCACGGCCGATGCCGCCGACATCCTCAGCCGTGACATGATGCGGCTGTACGGCGTGCGCTACAGCGGCTGCCCGTGCCCCGACCCCGCCTGGTACATCGAGTCCAGCCGCGTCGACCTGTACATGGATCAGAACGAGGGCGTGGCGCGCAACGGGGTGCTGTACTTCAAGGATGTCCCCATCCTGTATTCCCCCTACCTGACCTTTCCCCTCAGCGACGAGCGCAAATCCGGCTTCCTGGTGCCCACCTACGGCACCTCGTCGAACAGCGGCTTCGAGCTCACCACGCCGTACTACCTGAACCTCGCGCCCAACTACGACGCCACCCTGTTTCCCCGCTACATGAGCAAGCGCGGCCTGCAGCTGGGCACCGAGGTGCGCTATCTGGGCCGGGAATACAGCGGACAGGCATTCGGCACCTACCTCATGCACGACCAGCAAAGGGGTGAAAAGCGCTGGATGTATTCCTGGCAGCATACGCAGCAGCTGCCGTACGGGCTGACCGCCTACCTGGATGCGCGCAAGGTGTCCGACGACGATTACTTCCGCGATTTCTCGACCTTCGGGCTCAATGACGCGGCCGTGACCTACATGCCCAGCCAGGCCCTGCTCTCGTGGTCGGGCAATCGCTACCTCAGCGGCTCGCTGCAGTTCTATCGCTACCAGACCCTGCAGGACAGCACCGGCTCGTTCATCACGCCGCCCTACGACAAGTTGCCCGAACTCTACATGCGGGCGCAGCACTACAACTGGAACGGCCTGGACATCGTGTCCGACAACTATGCGACGCGCTTCGTGTCGCCCATCTATCACGGCGACGCCTTTCCCCAGCAGTCCGGCCAGCGCCTGATGCCCAACGGGACGCGTGCCACCTCCTATACGACGATCTCCCGGCCCTTCGTGCTGCCCGGCGCCTACCTGACGCCCAAGATCGGCCTGCACATGAGCCACTACGAGACCGAATGGTTCTCGGCCGACCTGCCGGCCTATGCGGGCTGGCCCCGCAGCCAGTCGCGCGTGCTGCCCATCGCCTCGATCGACGGCGGGCTGACCTTCGAGCGCTCGACGACGCTGTTCGGCAACGACGCCATCCAGACCATCGAGCCGCGCGCCTATTACCTGTATGTGCCGTATCGCGACCAGTCACAGCTGCCGGTCTTCGATACCGGGGTGGCCACCTTCAATTTCATCCAGGCCTTCGACGAGAACATCTTCAGCGGCGGCTGGGACCGCATCGCCAATGCGAACCAGTTCACACTGGGCATGACCACGCGCTGGCTGGATGCCGACACCGGATTCGAGCGGCTGTCCCTGTCGGCGGCCCAGCGCTTCTATTTCACCGACCTCAAGGTCACCCTGCCGGGCCAGACCCCCCGGGTCGATAAAAAATCCGATTACCTGCTGGGCGCCAATGCGGCGCTCACCGACAAGTTCTCGGTGTATTTCGACGGGCAGTTCAAGGCCGAGACCCGCCAGCGCGAACGGCTGAGCACGGGCGTGCGCTGGAACCCCAAGCGCCTGGCGACGGTGTCGCTGGCCTATCGCTACGAACGCGATCCCAACGCCTATTACGATCCCTACCGCGTCTATAGCGACGATGCGACGATCGAATCGCGCGAACAGGTCAGCCTGAGCGGCCAATGGCCGATCTCGCGCCGATGGTACGGCGTGGGCCGCTATGATTATTCCTTGCAGGAAAAGCGCAGCACCCAGTCGATCCTGGGCCTGGAATATCGCGGCGACTGCTGCTGGACGGCCCGGGTGGTCATGCAGCGCTATGCGGTGTCGGCCGAAAAGGCCAACACCGCCGTCTTCCTGCAACTGGAGCTCTCCGGCCTGGGCTCGCTGGGCACCGATCCCATGAGACTGCTGTCCGAGCGGGTCGTCGGCTACGAGTCGGTGGCCGCGCCGATACCCGAAAAAACCGCCTTCGAGAGGTATGAATGATGTCTCGTCCGTACTATCCGGTCCGTGTCGCGCTGGTCCTCTGGGCCTTGTCGGGCCTCGTCGCGGGCGGCACCGCCCTGGCGGCGACCAAGGCGCCGCCCCAGCAGCAGGCCCCCAGCCAGCAGTTCGTCGACGGGATTGCCGCGGTCGTCAACAAGCAGGTCATCACGCTGCGCCAGTTGACCGTCAAGGCCGAGCAGATCCGCCGGCAGATGGCGCTGCAGAACGTGCCCGTGCCCGACGAGGCCACGCTGCGCCGCCAGGTCCTGCAGCAAATGATCAATGACGAGTTGCAGCGCCAGGAGGCCCAGCGTATCGGCCTGCGGGTCACCGACGAGCAGCTGGACCGCGCCGTGCAGTCCATCGCCGGGCGCAATCACCTGACGGCCGACCAGCTGCGCAACGAGATCCAGCGCGGCGGCTTGTCGTGGGAGGCCTACCGGGAGGAACTGCGCCAGCAGATCCGCGACGACATGCTGCGCCAGCGCCTGGTCGCGGACCACATCAACATCAGCGACAGCGACATCGATGCCTTCCTGAGCACCGGTGGCGCGACCGACCAGGTGGTTCCCCCGCCCCAGCCGCCGGCACCCGAGCCGCCGCCCCCGCCGCCGGCGCCGACCGGCCCCGAGCTCCTCGAGATCGCGCAGATCCTGATCGAGGTGCCCGAGCGCGCCTCCAGCGCGGAGGTCGAGGCCAAGCGCCGCGAGGCCGAAGCCATCCTGAATAAATTACGCAAGGGCGCCGATTTCGCGGGCGCGGCGGCGGCCTCCTCCGATGGTCCGCAGGCCCTGGACGGGGGCAGCATGGGTGTGCGCCCGCTGGCGGACTGGCCGGATCTGTTTGCGCAGGCCGTCCGCAATCTCGGGCCGGGCCAGATCTCGGGGATCCTGCAAAGTGGACGCGGCTTCCATATCCTGAAGGTGCTGCGCCGCGGCTATGCCCAGGCGCCCTCGGCGGCCCGTCGCCCGCCGCCGGCCCGCGCGCCCGCCGCCGCGCCGCCGCCCCAGCCCGCGCAGCGCCAGCAGCCCGTATCCGGACCGGTGATGGTCACGCAGACGCATGCGCGGCACATCCTGATCAAGACCACCAAGGTGACGAGCGACGACAAGGCCCGCACCCTGCTCGAGCAGCTGCGCACGCGCATCGAGCATGGCGAATCCTTCGCGGAGCTCGCCAAGCGATACTCCGAGGACGCCACGGCCCCGCAGGGCGGGGACCTCGGCTGGCTGTCGCCCGGCGATACGGTGCCGGCCTTCGAGGAAGCCATGGACGCGCTGGGCGACGGCCAGGTCAGCCAGCCCGTGAAGTCTCCCTTCGGCTGGCACCTGATCCAGGTCGAGGAGCGCCGCAGCAAGAACATGGAAAACGAAGTCCGCCGCATGCAGGCGCGCCGCGAACTCATGCAGCGCCGGATCGGGCCCGCATACGAGGAATGGCTGGATCAGTTGCGCGCCCAGGCCTACATCGACAATCGCCTCGTGGACGACACGCCGGCGGAACGCTGAGCATGGCCCACCAGGCACGCAAGCGTTTCGGCCAGCATTTCCTGCACGACGAGGCGGTGATCGCCGCCATCGTGCGCGCCATCGATCCGCAGCCCGCGGACCGCATGGTCGAGATCGGGCCCGGCCTGTCAGCGCTGACCCGGCCGCTGCTCGGGCACTTGGACCGCCTCCTGGTGGTCGAGCTCGACCGGGACCTGGCCGCGCGCCTGCGCCGCGAATGGCCGCCTGAACGCCTGGAGGTCCACGAGGGCGACGCGCTCGAAATGGATTTCGGTGCGATGGGCACGGACCTGCGGATCGTCGGCAACCTGCCCTACAACATCTCGACGCCGCTGTTGTTCCATCTGATGCAATGGGCGGACCAGGTCCAGGACCAGCATTTCATGTTGCAGCGCGAGGTGATCGAGCGCATGGTGGCCCGGCCCGGGGACACCCAGTACGGGCGCCTGTCGGTCATGCTGCAGGCGCGCTACCGGATGTCCAGCCTGTTCGACGTGCCGCCCGAGGCTTTCGAGCCGCCGCCGCGCGTGGTGTCCTCCGTGGTCCGCATGCGGCCGCTGGCCGGGGATGCGCTGCGCCGCCCGCGCAGCCCGCGGGCCTTCGAGCGCGTCGTGGCGCGCGCCTTCGAGCAGCGCCGCAAGATGCTGCGCGGCAGTCTCGGCGTCTGGGCCGAGGCCTTGGATTGGGACGCCTTGGGCATCCCCCCCACGGCGCGTCCCCAGGAGCTGTCGGTGGCCCAGTTCATGGACATGGCCGACGCCCTGGCGGCGGCCGGCGCGGAACCGACCGCCTAGTATCGCGCCGGATCAGTCTGCGCGGGTCCCGCGCTGGATCAGTTCGATCTTGTAGCCGTCGGGATCCTCGACGAAGGCGATCACGGTGCTGCCGTGCTTCATCGGACCGGCTTCGCGGACCACGTGGCCGCCCTTGGCCTTGATGCGCGCACAGGCGTCGTACGCATCCTCGACCTCGATGGCGATGTGGCCGTAGCCATTGCCCAGGTCGTAGTTTTCGGTGTCCCAGTTGTGGGTGAGCTCGAGCACCGCGCCGTCGGCCTCGTCCTGGTAGCCGACGAAGGCCAGCGTGAATCGTCCGTCGGGGTAGTCTTTCTGGCGCAGCAGGCGCATGCCCAGGATGTCAGTGTAGAACATGAGCGCGCGGTCGAGGTTGCCCACGCGCAGCATGGTGTGTAGCAGACGCATGATGGGTGATTCTCCCCAGGTGGTGGATGGAATGCCTCCATCATACGCAAATGCGGACCCGTGCGGGCGGCTCAGATCAGCGGCAGGCTGTCGGGGCTGTGCTGCGCCAGCGTGTCCCGGGCGGCCTTGAAGCCCGGCTGGAGGCGCTCGAGCTCGCGCCAGAAGGCGGGGCCGTGGTTCATGACGCGCAGGTGCGCGACTTCGTGGGCGACGACGTAGTCGATCAACGGCGGCTGGAAGTGGATCAGCCGCCAGTTCAGCCGGATGCGCCGGTCGCTGGTGCACGAGCCCCAGCGGCCGGTGGCCGAGGACAGGCCCCAGCCCTCCAGCGATTGTCCCGCCGCGGCCAGGAAGCGGTCCAGGCGGCGGCCGAAGTCGATCCGGGCGCGCTGCTGCAGCCAGGCGCCCGCGCTGTCCCGGATGCGGTCCGCGTCCGCATCCTCGGGCAGCGGCAGGCTGAGGACGTCGCCGGGGCGCGGGGCGTCGGCGTCGCCCGCGTAGCGGACGGCCCGAGTGCCGTCCAGGGCCAGCTCGATGCGTACGCCCAGGTAGGGAATGGCGCCGCCGGCGCGCCATTGCGTGGCCTGGAGGGCCAGCAGCTGCAGGCGTTCGGCGCGCTCCTCGAGCTTGCGCAGGATCCAGCCGGCCTTGTCGCGCACCACCTGATCGATCTGCGGCAGGGTGCTCCACGCGGGCGCCTGCACCAGCAGGCCGTCGTCGCGAATCACCAGGCCGATGGACTTGCGCCGCGAACGCCGCAGCAGGAATCCCAATGTCTGGGCATCCAGGACCACCTCGCGCCAGCGGGTGCCTGCGGGCAGCGCGTCCGGCCGCAGCGGCAGGATTGCGGGCGGCGCGGGGATGAGGGGGATCTCCTGGGAGCGTAGCGGGACCCCGGGCCGCACCCCGGCGTCCGCCGGGAACAGGTCAAGCTGTCGTCCCGTCATAGCGCTCGGGATTCAGGCGCCGCATTTCAGCCTCGATCCAGGCCTGGACCTCGGCGTTCAGGGCGGCGGGCGTCTTGCCCTCGGGGAGAATGATCGGTCCGAACGACACCGTGACCAGGCCCGGGGTCTTGATGAAGGCATTGCGCGGCCAGCGCTCGCCGGCGTTGTGGGCGACCGGAATCACCGGGGTGTTGGTGCGGCAGGCCAGCAGGGCGCCGCCTTGCTTGTAGCGGCCGATCTCGCCCGGCGCGACGCGCGTGCCCTCGGGGAACAGGACCGGCCAGCGCCCTTCGCGCAGGCGCCGGCCGCCGATGCTGACGACCTGATCGAAGGATTCCCGGCCTTTGCGCCGATCGATGGGGATCATGCTGAGCAGCGCCAGTCCCCAGCCGAAGAACGGCACCCGGTGCAGTTCCTTTTTATAGACGAAGACCACGTCGCGCGGCATCTGCGTGGCAAAGAACAGCGTTTCCCACGCCGATTGGTGTTTCGACAGAATGATCAGCGGACCGTCGGGGAGCTTCTCCATGCCCGTGACCTCGTAGCGGATGCCGAGGATCCAGCGGGCCGCCCAGAGGCACATCCGGGGCCATCCCGTGGTGAGCACATAGCGCCAGTGCAGGGGCAGGGGCGCCCACAGCACGCAGGCCAGCGCATAGGGGATCACCGTGACGACCATGAAGGCCATGTAGAGGCCGGATCGCAGTGTGTTCATGTCAGGCCTTCAGCAGGGCGTCGGCCACGGCCGTGAGGTCGTCGCGGACTTCGGTGCCGGCCGGCAGGTCATGGGAGCCGGTGTCCGCCCAGGTCTTGCGGCCTTTGCCGGTCAGCACCAGCCAGGGCGCGCAGCCGCATTGGGCCGCGGCCTGCAGGTCGCGCAGGCTGTCGCCCACCACCGGGACGCCTGCCAGCGGCACGTCCAGGCGGCGAGCGATGTCGTGCAGCATGCCGGGGGCCGGCTTGCGGCAGGCGCAGCCGTCCGCAGGGCCGTGGGGACAGATGAAGATCGCATCGATCCGGCCGCCGGCCTCGGCCACGGCCTGGTGCATCTTGGTGTGGATCGCGGTCAGGGTATCCATGGTGAACAGCCCCCGCGCGATGCCCGACTGGTTGCTGGCGACCACGACGCGCCAGCCCGCGCGCGACAGCCGGCCGATCGCGTCCAGGCTGCCGTCGATGGGGATCCATTCGGCCGGCGACTTGATGAACGCGTCGCTGTCGTGGTTGATGACCCCGTCGCGGTCCAGGATGATGAGTTTCACCGGGCGAGCCTCGACAGATCGGCCACCTGGTTCATCAGGCCGTGCAGGGAGCGCAGCAGGGCCAGGCGGTTGGCCCGCACGCGAGGATCTTCGGCCATGACCATGACGTCGGTGAAGAAGGCGTCGACGGCGGCGCGGGCCTGGGCCAGCGTGGCCAGGCTGGCGGTGAAGTCACCGGCCTGCAACTGGGCGGTGGCCTGGGGTTCCAGGCGGGCGATGGTCTCGGCCAGTTGGCGCTCGGCCGGTTCGGCCAGCAGAGCCGGGTCGAAGTCCGACTGCGCGTCGTCGGCCTTTTTCAGCAGATTGCTGACGCGCTTGTTGGCGGAGGCCAGGGATTCGGCCTCGGGCAGCGCGGCGAATCGTTCGCAGGCCTGGACGCGTGCCGCAACCTGATGCAGCGGCGGGCGCAGGGCTAGCACCGCGTCGATGGCCGAGCGCTCGTAGTGGGCCGCCAATTGATTGCGGCAGCGCTCGTAGACGAAGTCCAGCACGGCCTCGACCGTACCCTCGGCGAGCTGGCCGGGCGCGAAGTTGGCCGCGGCCTGTTCCAGCAGGGCCGACAGGCGCGCCGGTGAGTCCTGGCTGGCCTGCAACTGGCCGCCGGCCGTGAGTTGTTCGTAGGCGCTGATCAGGCCCAGGGCCGCGCGGCGCAGGCCGTAGGGGTCGCGTTCGCCCGTGGGGGCCAGGCCGATGCCCCAGATCCCGATCAGGGTCTCGGCGCGTTCCGCCATGTACAGCACGGCGGACGTGAGCGTGGCATCGGTGACCGGCTCGTCCAGGCGGACGCGATATTGATCGCGCAGGGCGCGCGCGACGACGGGCGGTTCGCCGTCGTGGGCTGCGTAGTAGGCCCCCATGATGCCTTGCAGTTCGGGGAACTCGCCCACCATCTGGGTGCTCAGGTCGGCGTGCGCCAGCATGGCGGCGCGGGCGGCGGGCTCGAATGGTCCGCCCAGCAGCGGCGCCAGCCAGCGGGCCAGCTTGCGCACGCGCTCGGTGCGCTGCAACTGGGTGCCGAGCTTGTTGTGGTAGACGCTGTTGGCCAGCTCGGCCACCCGGTCGATCAGCGGTGTCTTCAGGTCGGTCTGGTAGAAGAACTGCGCGTCGGCCAGGCGCGGGCGCACCACGCGCTGATTGCCCTGGATGATGTGGGCCGGATCGGCGGGCTGCGAATTGCTGACGATCAGGAAGCGGTGGGTCAGCGCGCCCGTGGCCGGGTCGAACAGGGGGAAATATTTCTGGTTCAGCCGCATCGTCAGGATCAGGCATTCCGGCGGCACGGCCAGGAATTCTTCCTCGAAGGCGCCGACGTAGACCGTCGGGTATTCGACCAGGGCGGTGACTTCGTCCAGCAGGGCCTCGACCTCCGGCTCCTGGCCGATGGTCGCGCCCAGGGCGGCAGAAGATTCCGCCAGCTGGCTGGCGATCAGCGCGCGCCGCTCGGCAAAGGACGGCACCACACGGCCTTCGCCAGACAGGCGCTCGGCCCAGGTCTCGGCGGAGTCGATGGACAGCGGGCCGCTGCTCTGGAAGCGGTGGCCCAGGGTGAGCCGGTCGGCTTCCAGGCCCAGCGTGCGCACCGGCACGACGTCCGCGCCCCACAGGGCCAGCAGGCGCTGGGCCGGCCGCACGAACTTGACGTTGGTGCGGCCGTCGGCCAACTGGTATTGCATGACCTTGGGGATGGGCAGGTGGGTGACGGCGTAGTCCAGGGCCTGCTGCAGGCCGTCGGCCAGCCGCGCGCCGGGGGCGGTGCCCTCGGCGTAGAGCACGTCCTGCTTGCCGTCGTGCCGGCGGCTGAGATCGGCGGCGCCCAGGTGCCCCAGGCCTTTGGCCTGGAGCTTTTTCAGCAGCGCGGGGGTGGGTTCACCCGCTTCGTTCAGGCCGATGGCCGCAGGCATGAGCTTTTCGGCGTAGGCCTGGTCGGGAGCCTGGCCCAGGACGGCGTCCAGCCGCACGGCCAGGCGCCGGGGCGTGGCGTAGGCGGCGGCGCCGGGGCCGGCCAGCAGGCCGAGCGTGTCCAGCGTCTTGCGGATGCCTTCGGCAAAGGCCTGGCCCAGGGCGTCGAGCGCCTTGGGAGGGAGTTCTTCGGTGACCAGCTCGACGATCAGCGGGCGTGCGTTCGGGTTCGTGCTCATTTACGCGACCTCCCGCAGCATGGGGAAGCCCAGGCGTTCGCGCGCATCGTAGTAGGCCTGCGCCACGGCGCGGGACAGGGCGCGGATGCGGCCGATGTAGGTGGCGCGTTCGGTGACGCTGATGGCGCCGCGCGCGTCCAGCAGGTTGAAGGTGTGGGCGGCCTTCAGCGTCGCCTCGTAGGCGGGCAGGGCGAGCGGGACTTCGATCAGGCGTTTGGCCTCGGCCTCGTAGTCGTTGAAGTGGGCGAACAGCATGGCGGTGGAGGCAATCTCGAAGTTGTAGGTGGACTGTTCGACCTCGTTCTGGTGGAACACGTCGCGGTAGTACACGGGCGCGCCGTCGGGCCCCTGGGTCCAGACCAGGTCATAGACCGATTCCACACCCTGCAGGTACATGGCCAGGCGTTCCAGGCCGTAGGTGATTTCACCCATGGTCGGATCGCAGTCCAGCCCGCCCACCTGCTGGAAGTAGGTGAACTGGGTGACTTCCATGCCGTTGAGCCAGACCTCCCAACCCAGGCCCCAGGCACCCAGCGTGGGGTTTTCCCAGTCGTCCTCGACGAAGCGGATGTCGTGCTGCCGGGGATCGATGCCCAGGCTGCGCAGCGAGTCGATGTACAGTTCGAGGATGTCCGGGGGCGCGGGCTTGAGCACCACCTGGAACTGGTAGTAGTGCTGCAGCCGGTTGGGGTTGTCGCCGTAGCGGCCGTCCTTGGGGCGCCGCGAGGGCTGGACGTAGGCTGCGCGCCAGGGCTCCGGGCCGATCGCGCGCAGGAAGGTGGCGGTGTGCGAGGTCCCGGCGCCGACCTCCATGTCGTAGGGCTGGAGCAGGGTGCAGCCCTGACGATCCCAGTATTGCTGGAGCGATAGAATCAACTGTTGGAATGTGAGCATGGATGATGGGCGGCGCGGGGTGTCGCGGTCAATGGAAGGTTCGTATCGGGGCCGGTTCGCGGGTGTGGCGCCCGGGGTCCGTCCCGCAGGGATCGACCGGTGCGCCGCGCCCCATTTTATCTGTTTCATTCCCGCAGGGTGGCCGGGCGCCGCCGCGCCGCCGGGGACGCAATACAATCGGGCGGATCAATCACATTCATCGAGCACGGACAGAAAAGGGGAAAACCATGAGTGACGTCCTGGAACTGCGGGTCGTGGACCGTATCCAGATCATGAGCATCAACCGGCCCGAGGCCCGCAATGCCATCAACCTGGAGGCCGCCGAGGCGATCGCCGCCGCCATGGACGCACTGGACGGCAATCCCGATGTCGACCTGGGCATCCTGACCGGGTCGGGCGGCAATTTTTGCGCCGGCATGGACCTGAAGGCCTTCGCCCGGACCGGCCAGCGCCCCTACGTGGGCGAGCGCGGCTTCGCCGGCCTGTGCGAACGCCCCCCGGCCAAGCCCCTGATCGCCGCCATCGAGGGCTATGCCCTGGCGGGCGGCTGCGAACTCGCCCTGGCCTGCGACCTGATCGTGGCCTCGCGCGAGGCCCGTCTCGGCCTGCCCGAAACCAAGCGCGGCCTGGTGCCGGGCTCGGGCGGCATGCTGCGGCTGCCGGCGCGCATCCCCTATCACGTGGCGATGGAGGCGGTCCTCACGGGCGACATGATGGGGGCGGAGCGCCTGCACCAGCTGGGTTTGATCAACCGCCTGGCCGAGCCGGGCGCCGCGCTGGACGAGGCTCTGGCGCTGGGCCGCACGATCGCGGCCAATGGCCCGCTGGCGGTGCGCGCCGCCAAGCACGTCATTTCGCAGTCGCGCAATTGGCGCCAGGACGAGATGTTCGACCTGCAGCGCCCGCGCATCGCCCACATTTTCGCCTCGGAGGATGCGCGCGAGGGCGCCACCGCATTCGCCGAGAAGCGCCCCCCGGTCTGGAAGGGCCGCTGACGGCCATGCCGGGGCGGCTGCGCCCGCCTGGCCTCTGAAGGAGTACACGACATGCACGACAAACTGCTGCGCACCGCGCTGTTCGTACCGGCGATCCGGCCCGACCGCCTGCCCAAGGCGCTGGCCACCGAGGCCGACGCCGTCATCATCGATCTCGAGGACTCGGTGGCCCCGGACGACAAACTCACCGCGCGCCGCCACCTGGCCGAGTTCGCGGCCGCCCATCCCGACGAGCGTTTCATGGTGCGCATCAACGACGGCACCACGACCTGGTTCGATCAGGACCTGGCCCTGTGCCGGGAGCTGCCCGGCGTCGTCGGGATCGTGTTGCCCAAGGCCGAGGCCGCGCGCCACGTCCATATTGTCTCGGGGGCGGGCAAGCCCCTGATTCCGGTGATCGAGAGCGCGCGCGGCCTGCGCAACCTGGACGGGATCGCCGGGGCGGCCGGGGTCTGGCGCCTGTCCTTCGGAATCCTGGACCTGATGCTCGAGTTCGGCACGCGTCCGGGCACCGAGGGGTCGGCCCGCATCCTGGACCAGGTGCGCTACCAGATCCTCCTGCACAGCAGCATGAACGGCCTGCCGCCGCCGCTGGATACGATTTATGCCGATTTTTCGGACCTCGAGGGCCTGGGACGGCGGATCGCCGTGGCCCGCGACATGGGGTTCGGGGGCATGCTGTGCATCCACCCGGCCCAGATTCCCATCGTGCACGAGGCCTTCCTGCCCTCGGCCGACGAACTCGACTGGGCGCGGCGCGTCCTGGCCGAAGCCGAACGCGGCGGTGCGCTGGCCTTCCGGGTGGATGGGCGCATGGTCGACCTGCCCTTGATCGAGCGGGCGCGGCGCCTGCTGGCGCGAGACGGCCAATGAAAGCCTACCTCGACCTCGTCCAGAGCATCTTCGACCAGGGTTCCTGGCAGGACAACCGCACGGGAGTGCGTACGCTCAGCCTGCCGGGCGCCTGCCTGCGCTTCGACCTGCGTGCGGGCTTTCCCGCGGTCACCACCAAGCGCCTCGCCTTCAAGTCCGCCATGGGCGAGCTGATCGGTTTTCTGCGGGGGGCGGACAGTGCGGCGCAGTTCCGGGCGCTGGGTTGCAAGGTCTGGGACCAGAACGCCAACGAGAATGCCCATTGGCTGGCCAATCCCCACCGTTCGGGGCCGGACGACCTGGGGCCGGTCTATGGCGTGCAGTGGCGCCGCTGGCCCGCCTACAAGCTGTTGCCCGCGCAGGCGGCGGCCCGCATTGCCGCGGCCCGGGATCAGGGCTATCGCCCCGTGGCCGAATTCGACGAGGACGGCGTCCCCAGCGTGTTGCTGTACAAGGCGGTCGACCAGTTGCGCGCCTGCCTGGATGCCCTGATCCGCGATCCGGCCAGCCGGCGCATCCTGTTCCATGGCTGGAACTGGGCGCAGCTGGACGAAATGGCCTTGCCGCCGTGCCACCTGCTCTACCAGTTCCTCGCCAACCCCGCCACGCGGGAACTGTCCTTGTGCCTGTACATCCGCAGCAACGACGTGGGGCTGGGCACGCCCTTCAACCTGGCCGAGGGCGCCGCGCTGACGCACCTGGTGGCGCGCCTGACGGGCTACGAGCCGCGCTGGTTCACGTATTTCATCGGCGACGCCCACATCTACGAGACCCACGCGGACATGCTGCGCGAACAATTGCGCCGCGAGCCGCTGCCCCTGCCGCGCCTGGAATTGTCCTCGCGCATCCCGGACTACGCCGCGACGGGCCGCTACGAGCCCGACTGGCTCGAGCGCATCGAGCCCGGGGATTTCACGCTGGCCGATTACCGCCACCACGCGCCGCTGACCGCCCCGATGGCGGTGTAGCCGGGCGGCGGCGCGGGAGGGTCAGGCCTCCAGGACCTCGACCGAGTGCGTGATGGCGGCGGTCTTTTCCAGCATGGCGATCGCCGAGCAGTACTTGCTGTGCGACAGCTCGACCGCGCGTTCGACGGCCGCCGCCGGCAGGCCGCTGCCGCTGACCGTGAAGGCGTAGTGGATGGCGGTGAAGACCTTGGGATCGGTGTCGGCGCGTTCGGCGGTGAGCGTGACCCGGCAGCCGGTGACCGCATGCCGGCCGCGCTTGAGGATCAGCACGACGTCGTAGGCGGCGCAGCCGCCGGCCCCCGTCAACACGGTTTCCATCGGCCGTGCGGCCAGGTTCCGGCCGCCGCCCTCGGGCGCGCCGTCCATGGCGATGACGTGGCCGCTGCCCGTGCGGGAAATGAACAGCATGCCCTCGGGGCCCTGCCAATCGATCGTGCATTCCATGGTGCGTGGTCCTGTTGAAAGCCCGCCGGAAAACCCGCAGGCGACATAGGGTAATTAAGGATTGATTAAGTCTCTAGATTTATCATAGATCAATTCTGCCGGTACAATGGCAGCGCTCTGAGGGCCGATTTTCGGCGCCTCCCACACTTCCAGTCATCAATCGGAAATCGCGTGGATACCGTCACCATACTCCTGCTCACGTTCATTTTATCCGTCACGGGCCTGGGCATCTTCATCTGGTCGCTGCGGCGCAATATGTTCGATGAGAATCCCGAGGCGGCGGGCGTCATTTTCTCGACCGGCGAAATCGGCCACATCGAGGATCCCTCGGCCACGGCCGCCCAAAAGGCCGGCCTGCAGAAGACCGTCGCCGACAGCGGCACGGCGGTCGTCGATCCGTCCCTTGCGGGGCAACTCAAGGTCGAGCTTGCAGAACGCCTCGAGGCCGACCAGTCCACGGCCTTCGTGGTGTTCACCTTCCTGTGCTGTGCCATCGTCTGGCTGGTGCTGGCCTCGGTCTTCGGCCTGATCAGCTCGATCAAGCTGCACGATCCCGAGTTCCTCACCCAGTATGCCTGGCTGACGTTCGGCCGCACCCGGACGCTGCACCTGAACATGGTGGCCTACGGCTGGGCGCCGATGGCGGCCTTCGGCGTGGCCATCTGGACGCTGCCGCGCCTGCTCAAGACCCATCTGTACGGCGGGCGCTTTGCCATCCTGGGCTGCATGCTGTGGAATGCCGGCCTGATCGCCGGCCTGGGCAGCATCGCCGCCGGCATCAACGACGGCCTGGAATGGCTCGAGATCCCCTGGCAGGTCAGCGTCCTGATCGTGCTGGGCGGGGCGCTGATCGCGCTGCCCCTGGTATTCACGCTGCAGAACCGCAAGGTCGACCACCTGTACGTCTCGATCTGGTACATGGGCGCGGCGCTGTTCTGGTTCCCCGTGCTGTACCTGGTGGGCAAGATCCCCGGCGTGCACTTCGGCGTCGAGCAGGCGACCATGAACTGGTGGTTCGGGCACAACGTGCTGGGCCTGTACTACACGCCGATCGCGCTGGCGTCGGTCTATTACTTCCTGCCCAAGATCATCGGCCGGCCGATCCAATCCTACAACCTGTCGCTGATCGGCTTCTGGGCGCTGGCGTTCTTCTACGGGCAAGTGGGCGGCCACCACCTGGTGGGCGGGCCGGTGCCCCATTGGCTGATCACCCTGTCGATCGTGCAGAGCATGATGATGATCGTGCCGGTGCTGGCCTTTTCGGTGAACCAGCACCTCACCATGCGCGGCAACTTCCGCACCATGGTGTATTCGCCCACGCTGCGCTTCATCGTGCTGGGCGCCATGATGTATACCCTGAGCTCGGTGCAGGGCTCGTTCGAGGCCCTGCGCTCCGTCAGCACCGTCGCCCACTTCACGCACTTCACCGTGGCGCACGCCCACCTGGGGCTGTACGGGTTCTTTTCACTGGTGATGTTCGGTGCCATGTATTTCGTCATGCCGCGCGTCATGTCCTGGGAATGGCCGCATCCGAAACTCATCGTCCTGCATTTCTGGCTGGTGGTGACCGGCTTCGGCATCTACTTCGTGACGCTGTCGATCGGCGGCTGGCTGCAGGGCCTGGCGATGCTCGATGCCAGCCGGCCGTTCATGGATTCCGTGCGGGTCACGATCCCCTACCTTGAAGGGCGCTCGGTGGGCGGCGCCATCATGACGCTGGGCCACCTGGTCTTCGCCGTGCATTTCGCCCTCATGGCCCTGCGCTACGGCCCAAGCCGCGTGGGACCCGCCCTCTTGCATGGAAAACGTCAGCCTGTCGTCCAGGCGGCGGTAGGTGCCTGATCATGGAAAGCGAATACAAACTCCTCAGCGGCGCGATGGTGACCCTCGCGCTGGCGACCGCCACGCTCGTCGTGGTGCCCTATATGCAACTGTCCGACGTGCCGCCGCCCGAAGGGCTCAAGCCCTATACCGAGGCCCAGCTGCGCGGGCGCGAGGTCTATATCGCCAACGGTTGCGTCTATTGCCACTCGCAGCAGCCCCGCAGCCAGTCCCAGGCGCCCGACTTCCAGCGCGGCTGGGGCCGCGCGCCGGTGGCCGGCGACTATTACTACGACCATCCGCACCTGCTGGGCACGATGCGCACGGGGCCGGACCTGTTCAACATCGGCGCGCGCCAGCCCAGCGTGGACTGGAACCTCGGCCACCTCTACGAGCCGCGCGCCTACGTGCCGGGCAGCACCATGCCCGCTTTCCCATTCCTGTTCAAGCTCAAGGACAAGGCCGATGCGGACGACAAGGTGGTCAACGTGCCGCCCAGCTATGCCCCGTCCGGCCAGGTCATCGTGGCCACGCCGCAGGCGCTCGACCTGGTCGAGTACCTCATCGGGCTGGACCACACGTACCCGGTCAAACCCAATGCCGCCTTGCGCTGAGCGCGGGCGACGGGTACTAGGAGAACAGAATGACGGACCAAAAGACCACGGACAGTCAGCAGCGGCGCGAGCAGCCCGAGCCCTACGAGGGCAGCCGCCCGGTGCCCAAGCTGGTGCTCACCATCATCGGCGCCCTGTTCGTCTGGGCGGCGTACTACATCTGGGCGACATACAACCCCATGCCGGCGAACCTGGGCGATGACCGGGTGGCCGCCGATTTCGCGGTGCCGGTCGCCGCGGACGGAGGCCAGCTCTATACCGCCAATTGCGTCGCCTGTCACCAGGCCTCGGGCGCGGGCGTGCCAGGGGTGTTTCCGCCGCTGGCGGGTTCCGAGTGGGTCATCGGGGATCCGGCGGTGGCGGTGCGCATCATCCTGCATGGCGTCAAGGGGCCATTGACGGTGATGGGCACCCAGTACAACGGCGAGATGCCGCATTTCAAGGAAAAATTCTCGGATGCCGAACTCGCGGCGGTGGTCAGCCACATCCGCACGAGCTTCGGCAATACCGCCGGCGAGGTCGACGCCAAGCTGGTCCAGCAAGAGCGCGAGGCGACCAAGGACCATCCGGACCACTGGAACGGCGACGAGGAGCTCCTGCCCATGCTCAAGCAGTAGCCGCGGGATGCGTTGGGCTCTGGCCTTGCTGCTGGCCCTGGCCGCCGGGACCGGGGCTCTGTATTGGGTGACGGCGGGCTTTACCGTCTTGACGGCCGAGGGCGCCCGCCGCCAGGCCGTCGCCCTCGAGCCGCGGCCCCTGCCCGATGCGCCGGTGATCGGCGCCGCCGGTCGAACGACGACGCTGCTGGCGGACCTGTCGGCCGACGGCCGCGTGGCGATCGTCAATTTCTTTTATTCCCGCTGCATGTCGCTGTGCCTGGCCCAGGGATCGCAGACCGAGCGCCTGCAGCGGGCGATCGACGAACGAGGTCTGGCCGCACGTGTGCGCCTGTTGAGCATCAGCTTCGATCCGCGCGACGGGGCGCGCGAGCTCGCCGATTATGCGCGGCGCATGCACGCGCAGGCGCGCACCTGGCAATTCCTGTCGTTTGCCGATCCGGAGGCGGGCGCGCGGCTGCTGGACCTGTTCGGCATCGTGGTCGTGCCCGCCCCCCTGGCCCAGTTCGAGCACAATGCCGCTTTTCACGTGGTGACGCCGGACGGACGCCTGGCGCGCATCGTCGACCTGGACGATCCGGGCGACGCCCTGCAAGCCGCCGTGGACCTGGCCGCGGAGGCCGGGCGATGAACATGCGCGGCCCCTGGCCTCCCGCGCTCGCCGCACTGGCGTTCTACGCCGTGGCGCTGATCTGGCGCGCGCCGCTCACCGCCTCGATGAGTACGCACATGCTGGTCCAGATTCCGCTGCTGGTCCTGGCCGGCGTCTGCGCCGAGCGGGCCTGGCGCGCGTGGCGCGACCGCGCGGGCGGCGCGGGCTCATCGAGGCGGCCCCCGGCCTGGTCCTATAATGAATACGGCATGCCGGGCTTGCTGTTCGCCAGCCTGGTCGGCACCTGCTGGATGGTGCCCAAGGCGCTGGACGATGCGCTGGTCGATTGGCGGATGGCGGCGTTCAAGGTGCTCGGCCTGCCGGTGGCGGGGTGGATCCTGGGGGCGTCGCTGCGGCGCTCCAATACTGTGGTCAAGCTCTTCTTCCTGGGCAATTTCTGCTGGATGAGCGCCATCGTCGGCTTGATCTACCTGGACCAGCCGGCGCGGCTGTGCAACGCCTACCTGCTGGACGACCAGGCGTGGGCCGGCAACGGCCTGATCGCTTTGTCGATCCTGCTGCCCCTCGCGTGGCTGCTGGTCCGGATCAAGCCGGTCTGGCGTTTTCTGAATCGTTAGGAGTCCCATCATGACGCAGGCAATCACGGAAACCGAATGGAAGCGACGCCGCGGACCGCTGGACGCGGTGCTGACCGAAGTGGGCCGGGCGCTGCAGGTGCTCGACGGCTCGGTCGCCGCGGCGCGGCCCAATCCGGCCGGCCCCCGGCCCGTCGATGCCGTCGAACTCGAGGGCGATCATGCCCGCCACGCGGCCGGGCTGATGCGTGTGAACCACGTCGGCGAGATCTGCGCCCAGGCCCTGTATCGCGGCCAGGCGCTGTTTTGCCGCGATGCATCAATTCGCGCAGTCCTGCATCAGGCCGCGGCCGAGGAGGTCGATCACCTGGTCTGGTGCCGCCAGCGCCTGGACGAATTGCGCAGCCGGCCCAGCGTCTTCAATCCCCTGTGGTACCTGGGCGCTTTTTCCCTGGGCGTGGTCGCCAGCCGCGCCGGCATTCCCTACAACCTCGGCTTCATGGCGGAAACCGAACGCCAGGTCGAGGAGCACCTGGACGGCCATCTGGACACGTTGCCGCCGCAGGACGAGCGCTCGCGCCGCATCGTCACGCAGATGCGGGACGACGAGATCGGCCACCGGGCGACGGCCGAGCACCACGGGGCCCACCGCTTGCCGGCACCCGTGCGCATGGCCATGCGCGGCATGTCGCGCGTGATGACGGCCACGGCGTACCGCCTATAGGAGGGCGGAAGGGCAAACGGGGCCGATTGTGTAAGGCTTTGTGACCCTAGGGTTTGTCCTGAATGACAAACTCAACATTTACTCGACGGTTTTGTGAAAAAAATACCACGGACTGGCGACGCTCACGAAAGAACACAAATTTTTCTTGCATTGCACCATACGCTTTTATATAATTTGCTTATCGGATGTCGAAACGTGATTGCAGCGGGAAAACCCTGAATCACGCCAGGCTCGGGCCCAGGCCCTCGCAGCCACGACTTGCCAAGGTTGTCTCCTCCACCCTCCTCCTTTGGTGGATTTAGCCCAGGATCTTCGGATCTTGGGCTTTTTTTTGCGTTCGGCCGCCGGCCGCGCCCCGGAAACCTGTTCCTTGCAGAAGGGCCGGCTTGAGTTATTCGCGCTGCGGCGTAAGATAGCGACGCGCTGAGGGGGCAGCGGTTTGTTGCATTTGTATCCGTTGTTCGAGGACACGGTCGGCACCCTCGGCCCATAATGCCTTTTGACCTTTTTTCCTGGTTTTGCCGTGAATGTTCCCAACCTGTCGGAGACACTGACCTGGCCGGTCATCTGTATCGTGGCTTTCCTGGTCGGCGGGCTGATCGTGGCCTCCGAGCGTTGGCACGGCCGGCTGACGGGCGACACCGACATGCACAAGCCGCAGGCCATGCATGCGCGCGCCGCGCCGCGCGTGGGCGGCCTGGCGGTGGTGGCCGGCAGTCTGGCGGGCTTGCTGGTGCTCGGCCCCAGCAACATGACGCTGACCTGGCTGTGGCCGGTGTTGTTCATCGCCGCCATGCCGGTCTTCGTGGCCGGCTTGCTCGAGGACATCACCAAGGACGTCGGCTCGGGCAAGCGCCTCATCGCCGCCTTCGTGTCGGCCGCCATCGCCTGGTGGCTGCTGGGCGGGGTCTCGCGCGTGGGCTGGTCCTGGGCGGACGCCGCCCTGGCGGTGTGGCCCGTTTCCCTGGTCTTTACGATGGTGGCGGTGGGCGGCTGCACGCATGCCCTCAACATCGTCGACGGCATGAACGGCCTGGCCGGCATGATCGCGACCCTGATGGCGGTGTCGCTGGCGCTGGTGGCGCTGCAGGTCCAGGACATCCCGATCTTCCTGATCGCCGCGGCCCTGGCCTCGGCCACCTTGGGTTTCCTGGTCTGGAATTTTCCGTTCGGACGGGTCTTCCTCGGCGACGGCGGCGCCTACTTCCTGGGGTTCATGCTGGCCGAGCTGGCGGTGCAGCTCGTGGTGCGCAACCCCAGCGTGTCGCCTTTCTATGCGCTGGCGGTATTGTTCTATCCGGTGTTCGAGACCTTGTTCTCGATCTGGCGGCGCCGTTTCAAGCGCGGCGTCCCCGTCGACCAGCCGGATGCCCTGCATCTGCACCAGCTGGTCTTCCGGCGGCTGGTGCGCGTCACCTTCAGCCGCGATCGCCGCCACGCGGTGCCCGCCCTGTGCAATGCCATGACCTCGCCCTATCTGTGGGTCCTGGCGTTGATCGGGCTGGTCCCGGCCACGATCTGGTGGGACGATCCCTGGATGCTGTGCGCCAGCATGCTGGCCTTTGCCGGCGCCTACATCTGGCTGTATTCACGCCTGGTGTCCTGGCGGCGCCCGCGCTGGCTGCTGCTGCCTTCGCTGGGGCGCGGCGGCCGCCAAAAGTAAAAGACGCCCGCCATTAGTAAAATCTAGGACACATCATCTCGGTAACGGAGAAAATCTTGGACATTCAGGACGTAAAGCTGGCGGTCGTGGGCCTGGGCTACGTGGGCCTGCCCCTGGCGGTCGAATTCGGCAAGCAGCGCGAGGTGCTGGGCTTCGACATCAACGCGCGCCGCATCGAGGAATTGCGCGCGGGGACGGACCACACCCTCGAGGTGTCCGGCGAGGAACTCGCCGAGGCCAAGCATCTGCGTTTCAGCCACGTGCCGACCGAACTCGCCGCAGCCAACGTCTTCATCGTCACGGTGCCCACGCCCATCGACCAGTACAAGCAGCCGGATCTGACCCCGCTCGAGCGCGCGAGCGAGACCATCGGCCGCGTCCTCAAGCGCGGCGACATCGTGATCTATGAATCCACCGTCTATCCGGGCGCGACCGAGGAGGTCTGCGTGCCGGTGCTCGAGCGGATCTCGGGCCTGGTCTTCAACCAGGACTTCTACGCCGGCTACAGCCCCGAGCGCATCAATCCGGGCGACAAGACGCACCGGGTCTCGACGATCCGCAAGGTCACCGCGGGCTCGACGCCCGAGGTCGCGGAACTGGTCGACGCGATCTATCGCCAGATCATCGTCGCCGGGACTCACAAGGCCTCGTCGATCAAGGTCGCCGAGGCGGCCAAGGTGATCGAGAACACCCAGCGCGACGTCAACATCGCGCTGATCAACGAGCTGGCGCTGATCTTCAACCGCCTGGGGATCGATACCCTGGACGTGCTCGAGGCGGCCGGCACCAAATGGAATTTCCTGCCCTTCCGGCCCGGCCTGGTCGGCGGCCACTGCATCGGGGTGGACCCGTACTACCTCACCCACAAGGCCCAGTCGATCGGCTATCACCCCGAGATCATCCTGGCCGGGCGCCGCTTGAACGACTCGATGGGCGGCTACGTGGTCGCGCAACTGGTCAAGGCGATGACCAAGCAATGCATCCAGGTGCAGGGCTCGCGGGTATTGGTGATGGGCCTCACCTTCAAGGAAAACTGTCCGGACCTGCGCAATACGCGGGTGGTGGACATTGTGCGCGAGCTCTCCGAATACAGCATCCACGTCGACGTCCATGATCCCTGGGTCGATGCCGACGAGGCTTTCCACGAATACGGCATCCGGCCGGTCGCCCAGCCCGAGAGGGGCGGCTATGACGGCATCGTCATCGCCGTCGCCCATCGCGAGTTCGTCGAGATGGGCGCCGCCGCCCTGCGCGCCCTGGGCAAGCCCGAGCACGTGCTCTACGATCTGAAGTACGTGCTGCGCGCCGACGAATCCGATCTGCGTCTCTAGGAGTCCGCCATGAATCCCCGCTACCAGGAAGTGTGCGCGGCCCTGCGGTCCCGGCCCCGTGCCTGGCTGGTCACCGGCTGCGCCGGCTTCATCGGCTCGAACCTGCTCGAAACGCTGCTGGATCTGGACCAGACGGTCGTGGGACTGGACAATTTCTCGACCGGCTACCGGCGCAATCTCGACGAGGTCCAGCGCCTGGTGACACCCGCGCGCTGGGCGCGGTTCCGCTTCATCGAAGGCGACATCCGCGACCTGGACACCTGCCGCGAGGCGGTGCGCGGCGTCGAGCACGTCCTGCATCAGGCGGCGCTGGGCTCGGTGCCGCGTTCGCTCAAGGATCCGATCACCAGCAACGCCGTCAACGTGGGCGGGCAGCTGAACATGCTGGTCGCCGCGCGCGACGAGGCGGTGAAATCCTTCGTCTATGCCGCCTCCAGCTCGACCTACGGCGACCATCCGGGCCTGCCCAAGGTCGAGGACCGCATCGGCAAGCCGCTGTCGCCCTACGCGGTCACCAAGTACGTCAATGAACTCTATGCGGACGTATTCGCCCGCGCCTACGGCTTCGGCACCGTCGGACTGCGCTATTTCAACGTCTTCGGCCGCCGTCAGGATCCGGACGGCGCCTATGCGGCGGTCATTCCCAAGTGGGTGTCGGCCATGATCCGCCAGGAGGACGTGACCATCAACGGAGATGGCGAGACCAGCCGCGATTTCTGCTTCGTCGACAATGTCGTGCAGGCCAACCTGCTGGCCGCGTGCGCGCCGCCCGAAGGGGTCAACCAGGTCTACAACGTCGCCTACAACGCGCGCACTACGCTCAACCAGCTCTTCGAGCATCTGCGCGAGACCTTGGGACGCAACGGCGTCAGCTACGCGCGCGCCCCCCGGCACGTCGATTTCCGTCCCGGCGACGTCCGCCATTCACAGGCGGACATCGCCAAGGCCGGCCGGTTGCTGGGCTACGCGCCCACCCACGACATCCTCCAGGGACTCGAGGTCGCGATGCCCTGGTATACCCAGTTCCTGCGTTGACCGGGACGCGCGTCGCCGGGATGCAGGGCCGCATGAGGCGCGCATGGTCGGGGGCCTGAGGCGCAGGCTGGCCGGCCTGCACGCGGATCATCGCCGCATTGCCCTGGGGGCGGCGCGCGTCGCGTTCTTCCTGCTGCTGGGCAAGGTGGTGGGCGCCTTCAAGGAAATGGCGGTGGCCTACCGCTATGGGGTGAGCGACGTCGTCGACGCCTATCAATTCACGCTGACCCTGGCCAACTGGCTGCCGGTTACCCTGGTGGGCGCCTGTTCGGTCGTCCTGATTCCGGCGCTGGTGCGCAGCCGCCGCCTGCCGGGTGCGGCGCACGGCCGGTTCCTGCGCGAACTGCAGGGCGTCGCGCTGGTGCTGGGCGCGGCGGTCGCCCTCGTGTTGCTGGCGGTCTGGCCGGCAGTGGTCCCTTGGGTCGGCGGCGGGCTGAGCGGGCCGGTGCGCGAGATGAGCACGCTGCTGATCCTGGGTTTCGCGCCGGCGGCCTTGTTCACGATATGGACCGGCCTGAGCGCCGCGCGCCTGCGCGCCCACGAACGCCACGTCAATACGCTGCTCGACAGCATGCCGGCCCTGGTGATCCTGGTCTGGGTCCTGGCCTCGCCCGCGGGCGGCCTCTGGCCCCTGTTGTGGGGGACATTGGTCGGCTATGCCCTGCAGGCGATCCTGCTGGCCGCCTTCGCGGCCCGGGCGGACGGCCATCCCGGCGGGGCGCTGCTGGGCCGCCAGGCGCCGCAGTGGTCGACGCTGGCAGCCGCCGCCGGCATCATGCTGGTGGGCCAGCTGGCCATGAGTCTGGTCGGGCCGATCGACCAGTACACCGCGGCCCGGCTGGGCGACAACGCCAACGCGATCCTGGGCTACGCCACGCGCCTGCTGTCGCTGGTGCTGGGCATCGGCGCGGCCTCGGTGGGGCGCGCCGCGCTGCCGGTCCTGGCCGACATCCAGGGGCGGGGCGATCCCGCACATGCGCGGCGCATGGCCTTGCGCTGGTCGGGCGGGATGCTGGCCGTGGGCGCCCTGGTGGTGCTGGCGGGCTGGTGGCTCGCGCCCTGGGGCGTGGGCCTGCTGTTCGAGCGCGGCGCCTTTACCGCGCACGACACCCAGGTGGTGGCCGAGGTGCTGCGCTGGGGCCTGCTGCAGTTGCCCTTTTATTTTGGCGTGCTGATTCTCGTCCAACTGCTGGCCAGCCAGAACCGCTATGGTCTGATGGCCACGATCGCGGTGCTGAATTTCCTCGTCAAGGCCGCCATGAACCACGTGCTGGCACCGATCATGGGGCCCTCGGGCATCATGCTGGCCACGGCCCTGATGTATGCCTCGTCCTATGCGTGCTACCTGTGCCTGGCGCTGCGGCGCCCGGCGGAAACCTCCGGAGGGAATGCCTGAATGAGCAGCACCCAGGCCCATCTGATGATCGTGATCCATTCCTTGCGCGGCGGCGGCGCCGAGCGCGTCGCCGCCGACCTGGCGGCCTACTGGCTGGGCCAGGGATGCCGGGTCACGGTGGTGACGCAGACCACGGATGCCGAGGACGCCTACGCGCTGCCCGCGGGCGTGCGCCGCCATGCGCTTGGACTGGATGCGCACGGCGGCGGCGGTCTGCGGGCGATGTGGGGCAATGGGCGCCGCCTGTGGGCCTTGCGCCGCCTGATCCGCGAGGGGCGGCCCGGCGTCGTGCTGGGCATGATGACCAAGGCCTCGGTGCTGTCCGTGCTGGCCGCCTGGCGCCTGCCGTGCCGCGTGATCGCCACCGAACACACCCATCCGCCGATCCAGCGGCTGCCGCGCGCCTGGCAGCGCCTGCGCCGCTGGGCCTACCCGCGGGCCGATGCCGTCGTCGCCCTCACGCAGGGCACCGCCCAATGGCTGGACGAGGCGATTCCCGGGGTGCAGGCCCAGGTGATCCCCAACGCCGTGCGCTGGCCCCTGGCGGATGGCGAACCCGCGATCGAGCCGCCCCTGCGGCCGGGTCGCCGCCGCTTGCTGGCCGTCGGCCGGCTGCATCCCGTCAAGGGCTTCGACATCCTGCTGGCGGCCTTTGCGCATATTGCGCCCTTGTTTCCGGATTGGGACCTGGTGATCCTCGGCGAGGGCGCGCAGCGCGGCGCCTTGCAGCGCGCGGTGGACGAGGCCGGCCTGGCCGGGCGCGTGTCCCTGCCGGGCCGTGTGGGCAATATGACGCAGTGGTACGAGGCCTCGGATCTGTACGTCCTCAGCTCGCGCACAGAGGGTCTGTCGAACACCCTGCTCGAGGCCATGGCCTGCGGCCTGCCGTGCGTGGCCTTCGATTGCGACACCGGCCCGCGCGAGATCATCCGCGACGGCATCGACGGGGTGCTGGTGCGCCCGGCGGGCGACCCCGAGGCGCTGGCGGCCTGGCTGTCCGAGTTCATGGCCCGTCCCGAAGAGCGCCGGCGCCATGCCAGCCGGGCCGTGGACGTGCGCGACCGCTTCGGTGTGCCGCGCATCATGGCCATGTGGGCGCTGGTCTTCCAGGGACGCCGGGTCGGGGCGCCGGCCGGCGCCCGCGGGGACGCGTCCGACGCCGGCGAGGCCTGAACGATGCGCATTCTGTTCCTGGTCAGTTCCATGCATGGCGGCGGCGCCGAGCGCGTCGCGGCGACCCTGGCCAATGCCTGGGCGCGGCGGGGGGACGAGGTCACGCTGGTGTGCTGCTATTCGGGGCGGGGAACCTGCGCCTATGCGCTGGACGAGGGCGTGCGCCTGCTGTGGCTGGCCGACCGGCTCCGCGGCCCGCGCTGGTGGCGGCCCCTGGCCAAGTTGCCGGCGCTGCGCGCCCTGGCGCGCGAGGCGGCGCCCGACCGGGTGCTGTCCTTCCTCACCAATGTGAATGTCACTGCCTTGCTCGCGACGCGCGGACTGGGCCTGCCGGTGGTGGTGTCCGAGCGCACCGATCCGGGCCATAGCGTCAACCTGGAGCCTGTGCTGCGCTGGCTGCGGCGCTGGACCTATCCCTGGGCCCACCGCGTGGTGGTCCAGACCCGGCGCAGCATGCCGCCGTTGATGCGGGCCGCGCCCGGGACGCGCCGCCTGTCCGCCATCCCCAATCCGCTGCCGGACGGCCTGCCGGCGGCGCGCGACGGCGAGCCGGGCGGACGCCATCGCCTGGCGGCGCTGGGCCGCTTCAATCCGGTCAAGCGCTTCGAGGCCTTGGTCGAAGTCTTTGCCGGACTGGCGCCGCGGCATCCGGATTGGGACCTGGTGATCTGGGGCGACGGGCCGCGGCGCGAGGCCTGCCTGCGCCGCGTGGCCGAACTCGGCCTCGAGGGGCGCATCCTGCTGCCGGGCCGCAGCGAAACGCCGTGGCGCGAGCTGCTGGGCGCGCACGGCTTCGTGCTGTCCTCCGCGGTCGAGGGTTTTCCCAATGCCATGCTCGAGGCCATGGCGCTGGGGCTGCCGTGCGTGGCCGCCGATTGCCCCAGCGGCCCGCGCGAATTGAGCCGCGACGGCCGCGACGCCGCGCTGGTGCCCGCCGGCGACGACGCGGCGCTGGCGGCGGCACTGGACCAGCTGATGTCGGCGACGCCACAATGGCGCGAGGAACAGGGCCGCCGCGCCGCCGCCTCGGTGCGTGCGCGCTATGGCCTGGACAGCATCCTTGGGCGATGGGACGCCGCGTGGACGGATGCCCGCAACGGCCCGGAGGGCCATGACCATGAACCCGATTGATCCGCAGGACACCGCGTCGCTGCACGTGGCGCACATCATTTCCGGCCTGCTGCATGGCGGTGCCGAGACCGTGCTGCATCGCCTGGCGACGGCGCCCGAGCCGGGCATCCGCCACACCGTCATCTCGATGCGCGGCGAGGGCGTGTTCGGGCCGCGGCTGCGCGAGGCGGGCGTCGAGGTGATCACGCTGGACATGCAGGGGGCGGTGGGCACCGTGCGCGGCCTGCTGCGCCTGTTGCGCATCCTGCAGCAACAAAAGCCCGACGTGGTGCAGACCTGGATGTACCATGCGGACCTCGTCGGCGGGCTGGCGGCGCGCCTGTCCGGCATACGCGCCGTGGCCTGGGGCATCCGCAATTCCGGCGTCGACCTGGGTCGCAGCAGCCGCTCGTCGCGGGCCACGGCCTGGCTGTGCGCGCGCGTCTCGGGCTGGGTGCCGGCGGTGATCGTCGCCTGCGCCCGAAAAGCCGCCGAGGTGCATGTCGGATGGGGGTATCGCGCCGACCGGATGCTGGTCGCGCCCAACGGCTACGACCTCGAGGCCTGGCATCCCGACGCCGCCGACCGCGCGCGCCTGCGCGCCGAATGGGGACTGCCGCAGGGCGCGCCGCTGCTGGGCAGCATGGCCCGCTGGAATCCCCTGAAGGACCACGCCAACCTGTTCGCTGCGCTGGCCCTGTGCGTGCGGCGCCACCCGGACCTGCGCTGCGTGCTGGCCGGGCTGGGCATGTCGCGCGACAATGCGCCGATGATGGCCCTGGCGCGGCACTACGGGCTGCTGGATCACCTGATTTTTCTCGGGCGCCGCGACGACGTGCCGCGCCTGATGCGCGCCCTGGACGTGCACGTGCTCTCGAGCCGCGCCGAAGGCTTTCCCAACGTGGTGTGCGAGGCCATGGCCAGCGGCGCGGCCTGCGCAGTGACGGATGTCGGCGATGCGGCGCTGATCGTGGGCGAACACGGCTGGGTCGTGCCGCCCCACGATCCGGTCGCTTTGGCCGGCGCGATCGAGCAGGCCATTGCGGCCGTGCGCGCACCGGATGCCGCCCAGCGGCTGCGGGCGGCGCGCGAATCCGTGGCTGCGCGCTACAGCCTGCGGGCCATGACGCAGCGCTATGCGACGATCTGGCGCCGCCTCGCGCAGGATTTCCCGACGCCCCGGGCCGGGCGAGCGGCGAGCGCGGTCCCGGCCGTCCGGCGGCCCCGGCGCGTGCTGTTCTTCGTCAACAACCCGGCCTTCCTGATGTCGCATCGGCTGCCGCTCGCGCTGGCGGCGCGCGATGCGGGCATGGAGGTGCACGTGGCGACGCCGGACGGCCCGGCCGTTGCCGACATCGTGGCCCACGGCCTGCGCCACCATGCGGTCCCGCTCTCGCGCAGCGGCACCAATCCGTGGGTCGAGGCGCGCAGCCTGCTCGCCTGCCTGCAGTTGTTGCGTCGCCTGCGCCCCGACCTGGTGCACGCCGTCACCATCAAGGCGGTGCTCTACGGCGGCATCGCTTGCCGCCTGGCCCGGGTGCCGGCCTATGTGGCGGCGGTCTCGGGGCTGGGCTATGTGTTCCTGCGCGGCGGCGGCTTCGATCCGCTGCGCCAGGGCGCCTTGTGGCTCTATCGGCTGGCTCTGGGCCATCGCAACAGCCGGGTTATCTTCCAGAATGCCGCCGACCGCGATCTGCTGCTTGCCGCGCGCGCCGTGCGGCCGGCCCAGGCGGTCATGGTCCGCGGGTCGGGCGTCGACCTGCAGCACTACGCGCCGCAGCCCTTGCCGCCCGGGCCCATCACGGTCGTCATGGCCGCGCGCCTGCTGCGCGACAAGGGGGTCATGGAATTCGTCGAGGCGGCGGGATTGGCCACCGCCCGGGCCGCGGGCCTGCGCTGGGTGCTGGCGGGCAGCCCCGACCCCGGCAATCCGGCCTCGGTCACCGAGGCGGAACTCGAGGCCTGGGTGCGCGCGGGGACGATCGAATACGTGGGCGAGTCCGCCGACGTCGCCGCCCTGTACGCGGCGGCCCATCTGGTGGTGTTGCCATCCTACCGCGAGGGCCTGCCCAAGTCCCTGATCGAGGCCGCCGCTTGCGGCCGGCCGGTGGTCACCACGGACGTCCCCGGCTGCCGCGATGCGATCGATCCGGGTGTCAGCGGCGTGCTCGTGCCGCCGCGCGATGCGCGCGCATTGGCCGACGCGGTGATCGCACTGGCCGCCGACGAGGATGCGCGCCTGCGCATGGGGGCCGCGGGTCGGGCGCTGGCCGAGCGCGATTTCGGGATCCGGTCGATCGTCCAGGCACACCTGGACGTCTACCGGACCCTGTTGGGCGCTTCAGAAGGGTAGGGCGAGGCCGGGCGCCAGCGCGCCGAAGGCGGCGCGGAATTCGTCCTGGATGCGGGCCAGCGCCTCGGGCGTGTCGCCCTCGAAGCGCAGCACCACCACCGGCGTGGTGTTCGAGGCCCGTGCCAGGCCGAAACCGTCGGCGTATTCCGCACGCACGCCGTCGATGGTCACCAGGCGTTCGGCGCCGGGGAATCGGCCCTCGCCGCGCAGGCGCTCGATGAAGCGCTGCGGTTCGCCCTCGTGCATGGGCAGCTTCAGTTCGGGGGTGGAAATCCCCTGCGGCAGGGCCTCGAGCACCCGGCTGGGATCCGGGTCGCGCGAGAGGATCTCGAGCAGGCGCGCGCCCGCGTACAGGCCGTCGTCGAAGCCGAACCAGCGTTCCTTGAAGAAAATGTGTCCGCTCATTTCACCGGCCAGCGGCGCACCGGTTTCGGCGAGTTTCGCCTTGATCAGGGAATGCCCCGTCTGTGCCATGACCGGCTGGCCGCCGGCCTCGGTGATGGCCCGGCCGAGGTGGCGGCTGCACTTGACGTCGAACAGGATGGGCGCGCCCGGCACGCGGCGCAGCACGTCGCGGGCAAACAGGATCATCTGGCGGTCGGGCCAGATGATCTGGCCGGACTTGGTGACCACGCCCAGGCGGTCCGCATCGCCGTCGAAGGCCAGGCCCAGCTCGCAGGGCGAGGACTGGACGTGTGCGATGAGGTCCTGGAGGTTCGCCGGATCGGCCGGATCGGGATGGTGGTTGGGAAAGCGGCCGTCGACGCTGCAGTAGAGTTCATCGACCTCGCAGCCCAGGGCGCGGTACAGGCGCGCGGCGGCCACCGCCCCCACGCCGTTGCCGCAATCGATCGCCACGCGCATGCCGCGCGCCAGGCGGATGTGGCCGGCGATGTGGCGGACGTAGGTGTCGACCAGGTCCTGGCTGTCGTCGGCGCCGCGCGCGGCCGCCTCGGGTTGCGGCGCGCGCATGGCGGCGGCCAGTGCCTGGATGCCCTCGCCGTGCAGGGTGCGGCCCGCCATCATCAGCTTGAAACCGTTGTAGTCCGGCGGGTTGTGGCTGCCGGTAACGGCCACGCCCGAGCCGCTGCCTTGCAGGTGGGCGGCGAAATAGACCAGCGGCGTGTGCACGAGGCCCAGGTCCATGGTGTCGATGCCGCCGGCGCGCAGGCCGTCGCGCAGCGCCGCGGCCAGGGCGGGGCTGCTGATGCGCCCGTCATAGCCGACCACCATGGCGCAGACGCCCTCGGCGCGCGCCTGGGCCGCCAGGGCCAGGCCCAGGCGCCGGGCGAAGCCCTCGTCGAGCTGGCCGGGCACGGTGCCCCGGATGTCATAGGCCTTGAAGACGGCATCGGGCAGGTCGGGCTGTTCGGACACGGTTCGGGCTCCGTCAAGATCATCACCTCGGGATTATCGCGCATGTCGGCGACGGCCGCCCCGGCTGCGGAAAACCCGCGCCGCGCCGGGGGCGGGGATGCCCGGGCGGGGCGCGGTGTTTACAATGACCGGGTTCGCCTCCGAAGGGAGGAATACTGGAATCATAGGATCATGAGTCTTCTGGATGCCTTGCGCGCTGCCGTGGGCGGGCAGCATGTGTTGACGGGCGCCGATGCCGCGCCCCACCTGACGGACTGGCGCGACCGCTATAGCGGCCAGGCCCTGGCCGTGGTGCGTCCCGGTTCGACCGACGAGGTCGCGGCCGTGCTGCGGCTGTGTGCCGACGGCGGGACGCCCATCGTGCCCCAGGGCGGCAATACCGGCCTGTGCGGCGGCGCCACTCCCGACGCCTCGGGGCGGGCCGTGGTGTTGTCCCTGCTGCGCCTGAACCGCATCCGCGCCATGGACCTGGACAACGACACGATGGAGGTCGAGGCGGGCTGCGTCCTGCAGGCGGTGCAGGATGCAGCCCGCGAGGCCGGCCGCCTGTTTCCCCTCAGCCTGGCGGCCGAGGGCAGCTGCACGATCGGCGGCAACCTCGCGACCAATGCCGGCGGCACCCAGGTGCTGCGCTATGGCAACATGCGCGAACTCACCCTCGGCCTCGAGGTCGTCACCGCCGAGGGCGAGATCTGGCATGGCCTGCGCGGATTGCGCAAGGACAACACCGGCTACGATTTGCGCGACCTGTACATCGGCAGCGAGGGCACGCTGGGCATCATCACCGCCGCCACCCTCAAGCTCCATCCCCAGCCGGTCGCGCATTGCACCGCCTTGCTGGCCCTGGGCTCGATCGAGGACGGCGTCGCCATGCTGACCCTGGCGCGGCGCGGCCTGGGCCCCGCCTTGACGGGTTTTGAATTGATGGCGGGCGACTGCCTGCAGGACGTCGTGCGCTGCTTCCCGCAGCAACGGCTGCCCTTCGAGGGCGAATCGGCCGCCTTGCCCTGGTACGCGCTGCTCGAGCTGTCGGACAGCGAAAGCGAGGCCCATGCGCGCGAGCGCTTCGAGGCCGTCGTGGGCGAGGCCCTGGAGGCCGGCTTCGTGCAGGACGCGGTGATCGCTGAATCCATGGCCCAGAGCAAGGCCCTGTGGCACCTGCGCGAAAGCATCCCTTTGGCCGAGAAAGAATCCGGCAAGAGCATCAAGCACGACGTCTCGATCCCGGTCTCGCGCATGGCCGCCTTCGTGCGGGACACCAACCGCGCGCTGCAACAGGCTTTTCCGGGCATCCGCCACGTGATCTTCGGCCACCTGGGCGACGGCAACCTGCACTACAACGTCGCCCGGGGCGAGGGCTGGACCGAGGACGATCTATTGTCGCGCCAGGCGGCGGTCTACGAACTGGTGCACGACAGCGTCCACGCCGTGGGCGGCTCGATCAGCGCCGAGCACGGCGTCGGGCAGCTCAAGCGCGACGTCCTGCCGCGCTACAAGGATCCGGTCGAGATCGCCCTGATGCGCCGCATCAAGCACGCCCTGGACCCCAAGGGCATCATGAATCCCGGCAAGGTCCTGGACTGAGGCCGGCCCGCCGCCATGGGGGGCACGCCGGCCGGCACGGTCAGCGGCGCGTCGGATCGAAGTGCTTGCGCAGGCCCATCCAGGCCTGGTCGTAATCGGCCTGCAGGGTGGGGCTGGCCATGGCCGCGGGGGACGGCTGGATGGCCCGGCGCGTCTCGAACATGAAGGCCATGGTGTCGCGGATGTAGTGCGCCTTGCCGGTGTCCTCGGCGCTGGCCTTGGCGAAGGTGTCGGCATCCGGGCCGTGTGGGCTCATGGTGTTGTGCAGGCTGGCGCTGCCCGGCGCAAAGCCCTCGGCCTTGGCATCGTAGGCGCCCTGGATCAGGCCCATGAACTCGCCGGCGATATTGCGGTGGAACCAGGGCGGCCGGAAGGTGTTCTCCATCGCCAGGATGCGCGGCGGAAAGATCGCCAGGTCCAGATTCGCGACGCCCGGGGTGTCGGAGGGCGAGGTCAGTACCGTGAAGATGCACGGATCGGGGTGGTCGAAACTGATCGAGCCGATCACGTTGAAGCGGCGCAGATCGTATTTGTAGGGTGCATGGGTCCCGTGCCAGGCCACGACGTCCAGCGGCGAGTGGTCCAGCGTGGTGCGCCAGAATCCGCCGCCGAAGCGCGCGATCAGCTCGGCCTCGCCGTCCAGGTCTTCGTATTGGGCGACCGGATACAGGAAGTCGCGTGCCTGGGCCAGGCCGTTCGATCCGATCGGACCCAGTTCCGGCAGCTTCAGCGGCGCGCCGAAGTTCTCGAGCGCATAGCCGCGCGCGGAGCCCTCGGGCAGTTCGACGAGGAAGCGCACGCCGCGCGGGATCACGGCGATCTCGCAGGGCGCGACCTCCAGCACGCCCAGCTCGGTGCGCAGGCGCAGCGTGCCCGCCTGCGGCACCAGCAGCAGTTCCGCGTCGGCGTCGTAGAAATAGCGGCCCTCCATCGAGCGGTTGGCGGCATACAGGTGGATCGCGACGCCGGCCTGCTGGTCCCAGGCGCCGTTGCCCGCCCAGGTCCGCATGCCTTCCAGGAAATCGGTGGGCGCCTCGGGCAGGGGTTGCGGATTCCAGCGCAAACGATTGGGCGTGACCGGGCCGCGCAGGTAATCCTGGTTCCAGCCCGTGAAGGCGTCGCAGCTTGAAAACGCCGGCTGGGCCGCCGCCGGGCGGATGCGATACAGCCACGAGCGGCGATTGTCGGCGCGCGGCGCGGTGAATGCCGTGCCGGACAATTGCTCGGCATACAGGCCGTAGGGGCAGCGCTGGGGCGAGTTGCGGCCCTCGGGCAGGGCGCCCGGCAGCGCCTCGGTGGCATGGTGGTTGCCAAAACCGCTGAGATAGTTATTCATGGCGTAACATTGTCCCGTTTAACGATACAAGCTCAAGTTTAAACCCTGAATGGTCCAGATGTGAAGCATTGGCCGGAAACTCAGCGCTTCTGGCAGCCGGGGCAGAAATACGTGGCGCGCTGGCCCTGGACGATGCGGCGGATCGGCGTGGCGCAGCGCGGGCAGGGCTGTCCGCCGCGCTCGTACACGGCGGCATGCAGGGTGAAGTACGCCCCCGGCGCGCCCTGCGCATCGACGTAGTCGCGCAGCGTACTGCCGCCGGATTCCAGCGCCTGCGCAAGCGTGCGCCGGATCGCCTCGTGCAGGCGCGCGCTGCGCGGCCTGGAGATCCGGCCCCCGGGCGTGCGCGGGTCGATGCCGGCCTGGAACAGCGATTCCGAGGCATAGATATTGCCGACGCCCACGACGATGCGCCCGCCCAGCAGCAAGCCCTTGATCGCCTGGGCCCGGGACCGCAAGGCCTCGTACAGGTAGGCGGGCGTGAAGCCCGGATCGAAGGGCTCGATCCCGAGGCCGGCGAGCAGGGGATGCTCGAGCAGCGGGCCGGCCTCGGCCGGATGCCACAGCACCGCGCCGAAGCGGCGCGGATCGTGCAGCAGAAAGCGCGCGTCGTCGAACCGCCACTCGACGTGGTCGTGCTTGCGCAGCGCCTCGTCCAGCGGCACGCGGCGCAGCGAGCCCGACATGCCCAGGTGGATGATCTGGGTGCCGTGCTCGAAGCGGATCAGCAGGTATTTGCCCCGGCGCTCGCAGGCCAGCACGCGCCGGTCTTCCAGGGCCGCGGGCAGGGCGGCGGGCACGGGCCAGCGCAGGCGCGGTTCGTGCACCAGCAGGCGGCGCAGGACGCGGCCCGGCATGATCGTGGCAATTCCACGACGAGTGGTTTCAACTTCTGGCAGTTCGGGCATGGTAGGGTGATAACATCCTCATTCGATTGTGCAATTTTGCCACCTGACGCATCTGCCTTGCGTATCGGCTATGGTTACCGCAAATGAGATTTCCTGTATCCGTGTTCCCCGTGGCGCTGGCGCTGTTCGCCGCACACGGGGCGGCCTTGGCTGCCCCTTCGGCCGCCACGCCCGCCGAGCCGGTCGAAACCATTCATTTGCGTAAAGGCGAGCCGCCGGCCGTCAACCTGACGCCCGATATTCTGTTCCGCATTCTCGTCGCCGAGATCGCCGCGCAGCGGGACATGTTCGACGATGCCGGACAGACGCTGCTGGGTGTCGCGCGCGACACCTTGGATCCCCGGCTGGCCCGGCGTGCCTTCCAGATGGCGATGGCGGCTCGCAACATTCCCCTGGCGCTCAGCGCCGCGCGGCAATGGGCCGTGCTGGATCCTGAGGATCCCGAGGCGGTCGCCGCCTCGCTGGCGCTGGCGGCCTCCAATGGCCAGACACAAGGCCTGGCCCAGACCCTGGCGCGGCGCATCCAGCATGCCGAGGACCGCGACCAGGCCATCGTGCAGGCCGCCGGCATCGTGTCCAAGATGGCCGACAAGCGCCTGGCGCTCGATGTGCTGGACAAGGCGCTGGCCGGCGTGGCCGGCACCTCGTCCTTTGCGCGCCTGGCGCTGGCCGACGCATCCTGGGCGGCGGGCGATCCCCGCCGGGCCCTGGACGAGGCGCGGCGCGCCCAGGTGCTGGACCCCGACTCTCAGGATGCGGCCCAGCGCGTGCTCGAATACGGCCTGCGGGTCGATCCCGACGAGGCCGTGGCCCAGACACAGCGCTATCTCCAGGCCCATCCCGACCAGCGCGCGCTGCATCTGCTGCTGGTCAGCCGCCTGACCTCGCGCGGCCAGTTCGAGCAGGCGCTGCGGATGCTCGCGGACATGCGGCGCCGCACGCCCGAGGATTTCGACCTGCTCTACACCGAGGCCGAGGTCAACGCCCGCGCCGGCCGCTACGATGTGGCCGTGCGCCTGCTCAACGACTACATTTCGGTCCAGGAGCAGCGCCGCAAGTCCATCGAGGACGGCGCCAGCAACGCCCAGTCCGATGCCTCGGATGCGCGCCTGCTGCTGGTGCAGATCGCCGAGCGCCGCGAGGACTACAAGGAGGCCATCCGCCAGCTGCGGCTGATCGACGAGCCCTCGCTGCGCTTTCAGGCGCGCATCCACGAGGCGGTGCTCGAGGGCAAGCTCGGCGACCTCGCCCGCGCGCGCGCGGTCATCGACGCCATCCGGCCGGCCGATCGCCGCGAGCGCATCGTGCGCCAGCTGACCCTGGCCTCGATCTACCGCGACGCGGGCCGCAGCGACGAGGCCGTCCACATCCTGCGCGCCGCCGACCGCGACATGCCCGATTCCGCCGAGGTCAAGTACGACCTGGCCATGCTGCTCGAGCGCCAGGGCCAGACCGCCGAATTCGAGACCCTGATGCGACGCGTGATCGAACTGGATCCGGACAACGCCAACGCCTATAACTCGCTGGGCTATACCTATGCCGACCAGGGGCGCAACCTGGACGAGGCCCAGGGCCTGCTGGAGCGCGCACTGGACCTCGAGCCGGACAACCCCTACATTCTCGACAGCGTGGGCTGGTATCTGTTCCGTGTCGGCGACCATGAGGCGGCGCTGGAGTACCTGCGGCGTTCCTACGACAACCTGCCGGCGGCCGACGTGGCCGCCCATCTGGGCGAGGTCCTGTGGACCCTGGGCCGCAAACAGGAAGCCCGCGCCATCTGGGCCGAGGGCCTGCGCGAGGACGCCGCCAACGAAACCCTGCTCGACACCCTCAAGCGGTTCAAGGTGGAGCTGCCCCAATGAGGTGGCTGCGCATCCTGGCCCTGGCGACCGCGACGCTGCTGCTGGCGTCCTGCGCGACGCCCACGCGGATCGGCGGCACCGGGCCGGCATTCGAGCGCGCCGGCCGCTTTGCAGTCACGGTGCAGCCGCCTGACGGGCCGGCCCAGGCCGCGCAGGGCAACTTCGCCTGGCGCGACACCGGCGCCGCCTTGCGCCTGGACCTGCTCAGCCCCATGGGCGGCATCCTCGCGCGTATCCGCGTCGAGCCCGGCAATGCCGTCCTCGAGCGCGCCAACGGCCAGCGCGAGCGCGCCGCCAGCGCCGATGCCCTGCTCGCCGAGCTCTGGGGCGAGGCGATTCCGGTGGCGGGCCTGCGCGCCTGGATCCAGGGCCGGACCTGGGCCGGCAGCCCGGTCGGCACCGTCCAGCGCGACGATCAGGGCCGCATCACCCAGTTGGTCCAGGACGGCTGGAGCGTGCGCCTGTCCGACTACGATGCACAGGGCCCCGGGCGCCTGCGCCTGGCGCGCGATCAGGCGGGACGCCGGCTGAACCTGCAACTGATCGCCGACTAGGGGCTGATCATGCAGTCCCTGTACGACGTCCCGGCGCCCGCCAAGCTCAATCTGTTCCTGCACGTCGTGGGGCGCCGGGCCGACGGCTATCACCTGCTGCAAACCGTTTTTCGTTTCATCGACCTGGCCGATGCCTTCGATTTCGAGCGCATCGAGGGCGGCGAGCTGTCGCGCGAGGGCGAGGTCCCGCCTGGGCTGCCGGCCGCGGACGACCTGGTGTTGCGCGCGGCGCACGCCTTGCGGCGCGCGACGGGCGTCTCGTACGGCGCGCGCATCCATTACCGAAAGCGCATCCCCGCCGGCGGCGGCCTGGGCGGCGGCTCCAGCGATGCGGCGACCGCGCTGATCGCCCTCAATCGGCTCTGGAACACCGGCCTGGATCGCGCCGCGCTGATGCGCCTGGCCGTGCCGCTGGGTGCCGACGTGCCGGTCTTCGTCTTCGGCCGGCCCGCTTTTGCGCAGGGCATCGGCGAGGATCTGGCCGAGGTGTCGCTGCCCGACCAGGCCTACCTGGTGGTGCGGCCGCCCCTGCAAGTGTCGACCACGGACATCTTTGCCGCAGAGGATTTGACAAGAAACACGCCTTCAGTCAAAATTTCGGTCTTTGCTGATTGGCAGTCCTTGCATCGGGGCCTTTATGGCCGCAATGACTTGGCCCAGGTCGTTTATCGGCGCCACCCGCAGGTCTTTGACATCGTGTCTGCCATGCGGGATGCGGGGCTGGATGCACGCATGACGGGTTCGGGGTCTTGTGTGTTCGCACCGCTCGAGGATCTGGCCCAGGCGCGGATGCACCAAGGCCGGATTATCAGTAAAATGACCTCCTTTGGGGATGGCTCGATCCCGCAGTCCTGGGCTTGCGCCGGCCTGCACGATCATCCCCTCAGGCACTGGATCAGTGGTTAGTGTTGGGGAATAGCCAAGTTGGTTAAGGCACCGGATTTTGATTCCGGCATGCGAAGGTTCGAATCCTTCTTCCCCAGCCAATTGCCTGTGCGCATCAGGCACATCAAAGGCTGTTGAGTCGGCCCCCGGAGGGCGCTGGTCAACAGCCTTGTCGTTTGACAACCCGGCTGGGATACCATGGCACAAGACCGATTCATGATTTTCACTGGCACGGCGAATCCCAGGCTGGCCGTCGATGTCGTGAATCACCTCGACATGTCCTTGGGCAAGATGACCGTGGGCCGTTTCTCGGACGGCGAGGTCATGGTCGAAATCAACCAGAACGTGCGCGGCAAGGACGTCTTCGTGCTGCAGCCCACCTGTGCGCCGACCAACGACAACCTCATGGAAATCATGGTGATGGTCGACGCCTTGCGCCGCGCATCCGCCGGCCGCATCACGGCCGCCATCCCGTACTTCGGCTACGCCCGCCAGGACCGTCGCCCGCGCTCGGCGCGCGTGTCGATCTCGGCCAAGGTCGTGGCCAACATGCTGCAGGTCGTCGGCGTCGACCGGGTCATGACCATGGACCTGCACGCCGACCAGATCCAGGGGTTCTTCGACATCCCCGTGGACAACATCTACGCCGGTCCCATCCTGCTGGGCGACATCTGGCGCCGCAATTTCCAGAACCTCGTGGTCGTGTCCCCGGACATCGGCGGCGTGGTGCGTGCGCGCGCGCTGGCCAAGCAGCTCGAGTCCGACCTGGCCATCATCGACAAGCGCCGCCCGCGCGCCAATGTGTCCGAGGTCATGAACATCATCGGCGAGGTCGACGGGCGCACCTGCCTGATCATGGACGACATGGTCGACACGGCAGGCACCCTGTGCAAGGCGGCCCAGGCCCTCAAGGACCGCGGCGCGGGCCTGGTCTACGCCTATTGCACGCACCCCGTGCTCTCGGGCGAGGCGGTCAAGCGCATCCGCGAATCCGCCCTCGACGAGGTGGTGGTGACCGACACCATCCCGCTGTCCGAGGAGGCTCGCGAATGCCCCAAGATCCGCCAGCTCTCGTGCGCTGCGCTGCTGGGTGAAACCATCCTGCGCATCTCGAATGCCGAGTCGGTCAGCTCGCTGTTCGCCGATTGACACTTTTCCCCTCCCGGCTGGTCGCGGCCGGGAGGATTCGTAGCCTAGGCTACTTTTGCAACGCGGGGCCGACGACGGCCCTGTTTTTGGAGTCTTCAATGAAATTCACCGCCACTTCGCGTAGCGTCCAGGGTTCGAGTGCGAGCCGCCGCCTGCGCCGCGCCGGCCGGGTGCCCGCCATCGTCTACGGCGGCAAGTCCGCGCCCGCCAACATCGAGCTCGACCACAACGAGATCTACCATGCCCTGAACAAGGAGGAATTCCACGCCTCCATCCTCGACATGGATCTTGACGGCAAGTCCGAGCCGGTGCTGGTGCGCGCCGTGCAATGGCACCCCTACCGCCCGCTGGTCCTGCACGTGGACTTCCAGCGCGTCGACGCCTCGCAGGCCGTCAACACCAAGGTGCCCGTGCACTACCTGAACGCCGACGTCAGCCCGGCCGTCAAGCTTGCCGGCCAGATCGTCACCCATGGCCCCGCCGAGCTCGACATCACCTGCCTGCCGGCCAACCTGCCGCCCTTCATCGAAGTCGACCTGGGCAACCTGGTCGGCGGCGGCCGCCTGCACCTGTCGGACATCACCCTGCCGATGGGCGTCACCTTCGTGCCCCACGGCGAGGACACCAACCCCTTGCTGGGCCAGGCCAATGCGCCCAAGGGCGCCGGCGCCGCCGACGACGACACGCCGGCCGCGGAACCCGCTGCCGAATAAGGCATCGCCCGCTACGGTGTTCCGCATGGACCGGACGGGGCCTGGCCCCGTCCACGCGGATCGCGACACGGCGCAGTCCCTTGCGGACTGCGCCGTGTGTCTTATGATGTGAGTTTTTTCCGGATATCCCATGACCGAGCCCATACGCCTGATCGTGGGGCTGGGCAATCCCGGCCCCGAATACGAAGCCACGCGCCACAATGCGGGCTTCTGGCTGGCCGATCATTTTGCCGATGACTTGCACGCGACGTTCACGCTGGACAAGACCTTCTTCGCCTGGGTGGCGCGCGCGCGCCACGCCGGCGAGGCCGTCACGCTGGCCAAGCCCGCCACCTTCATGAACAGATCCGGCCAGGCGGTGGGTGCGCTGGCGCGCTTCTACAAGCTGCGGCCCGAACAGATCCTCGTCCTGCACGACGAACTGGACTTGCCGCCGGGCTCGGTCAAGCTCAAGCAGGGCGGCGGCCACGCGGGCCACAATGGCCTGCGCGACATCCAGTCCGCGCTGTCCTCGCCGGCGTTCTGGCGCCTGCGCATCGGCATCGGCCATCCGCGCAGCCTGGGGCTGGCGCAGCAGGTCGTGAATTTCGTCCTGCATCCGCCGCGCCGCGAGGAACTGACGGGCATCGAGGCCGTCATCGACCGTTGCCGGATCGTGCTGCCCCAGTTGCTGGATGGCGAGTTCGACCGCGTCACCGAGCGCCTCCACCAGGCCAATGCATGAATCGCAAGGCCAGGACATGCCCGGCGTGAAGGGGCGCGCCCGCCCCGGTCTGGGCCTGCGCGCCGAACTCATGGATTTCCTGCGCTTCGTGCGCCGTCCGCGGCCCGGCCGGCGCCTGCCGGGCCGCGCCGCCGGCCAGGGCGTCCTGGTGGACTTCCTGCCCAACGTGCGCCTGGCGCGGCTGGCGCAGTGGGCCTTGCTGCTGTGGCTGGCCAATCTGTTCGTCTTCGGACCGCTGGCCGTGAGCGCGGCCGAGATGGGCGGGGCGCAGCACCGCCTGAGCCTCATGGACCTGCCCTGGCTGCAGGCCCTGATCTGGGCGCCCATCGTCGAAGAACTGACCTTTCGCCATGCCTTGCGGCGGCCGGCCATGCTGTGGTGGTTCGTGCCCTTGATGGCGGCCATCGTGGTCCAGGGGGCGGGCTTCGCCTCGGGGATGATGGCGGCCGTGGCGCTGCTGCTGTGCCTGGCGCCGCTCTGGAGCGCGCCGAATGCGCGCCTGCGCAAGGGTTGGGGCCTGTCCTGGCGCGGCCGCCGGCGCCTGCTGCGCAGCTACCCGTGGCTCTACCATGTCTCGGCGCTCGCCTTCGGCGCTGTGCACCTGTACAACTTTCACTTGCACGACATGCCGGCCACGCTGATGCCCTTGCTGGTGCTGCCGCAGTGGTTCACGGGACTGGTGCTCGGCTGGATGCGCGTGCGCCGCGGCATCGGCGCCTCGATGCTGCTGCACGCGCTGTTCAACGCCGGGCCGCTGCTGATCGTGTGGCTGATCCTGCGCCTCGCGCCGGGGCTGGCGGCCTGAGGGCGGCGCGGGCGGAAGTCCGCGTGGCCGTCGGGCTCAACGCCCGGCCAAGACCTGTTCGATCGCCAGACCCACGTCCAGGATCCGCGCATCGGCATGGGCGGGGCCTGCCACCATCAGGCCGACCGGCGCCTCGCCAGGGGTGTGACAGGGCAGACTCAGGGCGCAGCCGTTCAGGAAATTGATCAGCGTGGGATTGCGCAGGATCAGGCCATTGGCGGCGAAATAGGCTTCGTCCGAGGCCTCCAGGGAGGCGATGGTCGGCGCAATCACCGGCACGGTCGGCATCAGCAGCGCGTCATGGTCGCGCAGGCGGGCCTCGACCGCGGCGATCCATTGCGCGCGCCGGGCGAGCAGCTCGATGTAGTCGGCGGCGTCGATGTCGCGGCCGCGCAGGATGCGCGAGGCGACCCGCGGGTCGTACTGGTCGAACTGGGTGTCCAGCGCCTTGCGGTGGACGGCGTAGGCATCGGCGCAGACGAGTCCGCCTTTCCGATTGATGTGCGCCAGTTCGTTGAACTCGGGGATCTCGAGTGTGTCGATGATCACGCCGGCGGCGCGCAGGCGCTCGATGGCGGCTTCGAAGGTGCCGCGCACGACGTCGTCGGCCCCGTCCAGGACCAGGCTGTTCGTGATGGCCAGCCGCAGCCGGGAGGGCGGCGGCGCGGCCGGCGCGCGGCGCGCATCATCCGACAGAATGCCGTCCAGGGTTGCGCAGCAGCTCACCGACGCCGCCAGCGGACCTGTGGAGTCCAGGCTCGCCGACAGAGGGAACGCGCCGCCCGAAGGAATCCGTGCCGCCGTGGGCTTGAAACCCGTCAGCCCGCAGAATGCCGAGGGGATGCGCACCGAGCCGCCGGTGTCCGTGCCCAGGGCCGCCGCCGCCATGCCGTCGACGACCGAGACGCCGGCGCCGGACGAGGATCCGCCGGGGATGCGCCGGTTGCCGCGGTCCCAGGGACTGCTGGGCGTACCGTAATGCGGATTGAGGCCCAGGCCGGAAAAGGCGAATTCCGTCATGTTCGTATGCCCGATCAGCACGGCACCCGCCTGCGCCAGGCGCCGCACCGGGTCGGCGTGGCGCCTGGCGGGCTCGGCGTCCCGGCGCACCGCGGAGCCCGCGCGCGTGACGTGCCCGGCAACGTCGAACAGGTCCTTGATCGAGACGGGCAAGCCGTCTATCGGGGAGCGCGCCAGGCCCGCCGCGCGCAGGATGTCGGAGGCACGGGCGGCGGCCAGCGCCTGTTCCTCCCAGACCGCGGTGAACGTCCTTGCGCCTTCGCCGTCCGGGTCGGCGATGCGCGCCAGGGCGGCCTGCGTCAAGGCGACGGAGGTGGTCCGGCCGTCTTCGAGGGCATTTTGCAGTTCGGTGAGGGTGGGAAGCATGGCGTATGTTTGCGGTGTGGCGGGAAATGAAAGCGGGGTCAGGCGACTTCGGGCAACGCCTCGGTACGATACGCGTGGCGGATGCTGCGGTCCAGTACGGGATCGAAGAGTTCCATTTCGAATGACGCGGAGGGGCGAATGCCGCCGATAGCCGCCACGGTGCCGCAAGTCATGCCGGCCCCGGCCGGCATGTCCGCCGGGCCGAAGCAACCGTCGATCAGTTCGAGGGGGTGGCGCAGCGAGGACAGGGCGCCTTCCTGATAGAGCACGCGCCGGCCGCCGTCCTCCTCGATCCACGAGCGCAGGATCAGCGAGTCCCAGTGCGTGGCGATCTCGTCGAACAGCCAGGCCTCGCGGGCGACGGGCTTGACGCAGATCTGCTTGGACAGGGCCACACTGACAGATTCGAGCTTGCGGTCGGTGTGGTCGGAGGCGAGGCTCACCAGAAGCCGGCCATCGACCGGAAATACAAAGACCTCGGCTTCGCCCGAGGAATGCGGCCCCACCACCTGCGGCGCATCGTCCTGGCTGAGCTGGTTGGCGGCGATGCGATAGTACAGGGGCACGGCGCTGGGGCGCGGCACGCCCAGGGCGGCCAGCTCCTCGATATGATGCTCGATGGCCGCCTGGTCGCGGCCGGCCCAGCCGGCCACGATGCATTGGCGGAACTCGACGATCACGCGATTCGCGGGTGCCTGGGTGGAAAAGAGATCGAAAGACAGTTTCATGCGATGTTCCGGTAAAGAGGATGGGCGGGGGGCTGCGCTAGGGCCTGTTCACACTAAACAGGCCCTAGCCGAAGACCCTGGGGACCCAGAGCGCGATGTCGGGCGCGATGACCAGCAAGGCGACCATGACCAGCATCATGATCACGAAGGGGAGCGCGCCGACGATGACGTCGTTCATGCTGCCCGAGGTGCGCAGGCTCTGCACCACGAACAGGTTCAGCCCGACCGGCGGGGTGATCAGCGCGCATTCGACCAGGATGATGATGACGATGCCCAGCCAGACGGGGTCGAAGCCCATCGCGAACATGATGGGCGCCACGATGGGGATGGTGGTGATCATCATGGCCAGTGTTTCCATGAAGCAGCCCAGCACCAGGTAAAAAAGTGTCAGGATCAGCAGCATGACGGTGGGCGAAACCCCCAGCCCGCTGATGGTCGAGATCAGCGCATCGGTCAGGCCCGTGGCCGACATGATGAAGTTCAGGAAGGCCGCGCCGATCACGATGAGCATGATCATGGCCGAGGATTTCATGGTGCCCTCGAGGGCATCGCGCAGCATGCCCCAACCCAGACGCCCCTGGAACAGTGCGAGGATCAGCGCGCCGACGACGCCCAGCGCCGCGGCCTCGGTCGGCGTGGCGATGCCGGCGTAGATCGACCCCACGACCAGCAGAAAGATGCCGATGGGCGGCACGAGCTGGACCAGGCTGCGGACCCGGGCGCCCCATTGCGCCTGGACCCGCTGGCCGCCCCAGTGCGGGCGCAGGATGCAGGCGATCGCGATCGCCGCCATGAACAGTCCCGCCAGAGCCAGTCCCGGGACGATGCCCGCCAGATAGAGTTTCGGCACCGAGGTGTTGGTGAGCACGCCGTAGATCACCAGGTTGATGGACGGCGGGATCAGGATGCCCAGCGTGCCCCCGGCCGCGATGCTGCCGAGGAACAGGGACGGGTTGTAGCCTTGCTTCTTGATTTGCGGAATGGCGACGGTGCCGACGGTGGCCGCGGTCGCCACGCTGGATCCGGACGTGGCGGCGAACAAGGCGCTGGCGCCGATGTTGGCGTGCATCAGTCCCCCCGGCAGCCACGACAGCCACAGGCTCATGGCGGTGTACATGCTCTCGGCCATGCCCGAGCGCAGGAGGATCTCGCCCAGGAGGATGAACAGCGGGATGGCGACCATCAGGAACTCGTTGCTGGTGCCCCACGACACCTCGCCCATGGCCTGGGTGAGCGGCAGCATCGAATACAAGGGGTCCAGGATCAGGCCGAGCACGCCCAGCGCGGCGCCGACCGGAATGCTCAGCCCCAGCAGGGCGAGCAGCAGGATGAGGGCGGTACCGATCATCGCGCGTCTCCTTCGACCAGGCGCTTGCCGGCCTCGGCCTCGGAATCGGCTTCCTCCTTGGTGCTGCGCACGCCGCAGATCTCACGCACCGTGGGCAGGTCGCCGGTGACCAGGGCGATGGTCGAGCGCAGCAGCATGAGGACCAGCACCACGCACAGCCACAGCAGGCCCGCGACCCAGAGGAACTGCGGGATCCACAAGGGCGTGGCGAAGGTCGTGTTGGCCGTCGCCTGATTGTCCCAGGACAGGCCCGCGACCGTGGCGGCGTAGCGGGTCCAGTAGACGATGAAAACGCCCAGGACGACCAGGGCGATCCAGTCGAGGACGGCGCTGATTCGCGGGGGCAGGTACTGGTATATGGCGTCGATGCGGATGTTGGCGCGTTGCAGTGTCGCGAACGACAGCGCCCACGAGATGCTGATGGCGAAGGCGTAACCCGAGAGCTCGTCGGCGCCGCCGAGCGGCTTGCCCAGGAAATAGCGGGCGAGGACGTCGCCGGTGATGTAGAGGGCGCTCGCCAGGGTCAGGCCGCCGGCCACCCAGATGGCGCCGCGCGAGAGCGTGTTGGCTCGGCGCAGCAAGCCGTCGAGCATGCGGTATCGGTCGGGAGAGTTCATGTTGGGTCCGGGATCGGAATGGCCGGCGGAGGAGCCGCCGGCCGTGGGTTTGCAGCCGAAGCGAGGACCGTGTCCGCCTACTTGGACGCGGTGATGCCCACGATCTTGCCGACGGTGTCGTTGAAGTCCTTGACGCATTGCTCGGAGCAGCGCGCCGCCCACTTCGGCACGATGGTCTCGGCCAGTACCTTCTTGAGCAGCGCCTGGTCGGCGTCCGAGGGCTGGACCAGCGTCATCTTGCCCTTGACCGCCTGTGTGCAGCTGTCGGCGCCGGTGTTGCAGTCGTAGCCCTGCTGCGTCTCGGCCGCGGCGTCGGCCCAGATGGCGTCGAACATCGTATTCAGATTCTTTTGCAGGAAGTCCTGAACCTTGGGATCGAGCTTGTTCCAGTACGCCTTGTTGGCGGCGTGGATCTGCTGATTCCAGTTGATCGGCAGGGCGTACAGGTGCGTGCTGACCTCGTACCACTTGGCCGAGTAGCCCGACATCGAGCCGGTGATGGCGCAGTCGACCACGCCGTTTTGCAGCGCCGGCACCACCTCGCCAAAGGGCAGGGTCACGCTGCTGCCGCCGAAGGCCTCGATGAACTCGGCCTGGGTGCGGCTGCTGGTGCGCACCTTCTTGCCCTTGAGATCGGCCAGGCCGCTCATCGCGCCGTTGCAGAACAGCACCTGTGCGGGGTAGGAGGAAAAGCCCAGCACCTTGATGTTCTGCTTGTCGTAGAAGGCCGCGTAGGCCGGCGCATAGGCGTCGGTCACCTGTTTGGCGATCGCCGCGGTGGGCGCCAGGCCGGCGAGGTCGATGGCTTCGTTGATGGGGTTGTCACTGGCGAAATAGGCCAGCGTCGAGGTGCCGACCGGGATGACGCCCTGGGACATCAGGCGCAGCATTTCCGGACCTTTCAGGCCCATTTCGTTGAAGCCCTTGATGGTGGCCGTGACTTGCCCGTTCGACAGCTCGGGGATGGTCTTGGTCCAGAAGGGTTGTTCAAAGTTCTGGTAGAGCGTCAGGTTGCTGAGTGCGCCCGCGACCTGGATTTGGGTCTTGGGCAGGCCGTCCACCTTGTCTTGCGCAAAGGCGGTGGAGGCGAGCAGGACGGCGCCTGCGGCGAGCGTTGCGGTTGCCAGATGCTTCATGAGGTCTCCTCGATGTGACGATGCTCTGGATGAGCGATACCCCGCTATTGCAGCCCAGCAGTGTCTTGGCTGTCCAATTATCAATCGGCATGCCAAGTCATAAGAATCATTTATCGACTATATATAACTCATTGTTTCATAATAGTTTTGATCAGGCATTATCCGAACTGACGGCAGTGGTAAACGGTGGAATGCCCAGGGTTATCACTGGCTTTTCGGGGTGCCCGCCTGGCGTGCGAGCTCCTGGGCCATCCGCGCGACGATCCGGGCCGTATGGCTGTCGCGGGTGTCCAGCCAGCAGGCGTGGAAGCTGATGTCGGGCAGCGTGCCGTTGGTGCGCAGGATGCGCAGCTTGCCCTGCTCGAGCTCCTCCGAGATCACTGCGGGCGCAATCACGCACGGCCCCATGCCGTGCCGCGCCATGTGGACGATCGTGCTGAGCGATCCACTGCCGTACAGACGCGGCTCCTTGATGCCCGCATCCTGCAGGATGCGCTTGACCGCGTGGTGCGGGACGCTGGCCGGAGGATACGTGATGATCGGATAGGCGGCGAGTTCGCCGACTTTGACCGTGCGCCCATGCAGGCGCAGGCTGGGGCTGGCGATCCAGGCCAGGGAATAATCCCAGAGGTGCAGGCTGTGTTCGCGCGGATCCTGCGAGGTGCCCACCAGCATGGCGAGGTCGATCTGGTGCGACATGAGCTGCGAGCGCAGCACGTGGCTGGTGTCCACCTGCAATTCCACCACCAGGGCGGGATGCCGCCTGTGCAGCCGTTCCAGCAGCTCCGGCAGCCAGGTGTGCACCAGGGTCTCGGCCACCCCCAGCCGGAACAGCCCGCGAATCGGGGATTCCCGCTGGGCCGCCGTCAGCATCTCTGCGCGCATATCGAGGATGCGAGTGGCATGGGACAGCAGCTCCTGGCCTTTCTCGGTCAGCTTGATGCCCCGCGCGCTGCGCTCGAACAGCCGCACGGACAGCGCCGATTCCAGCGCGGCGATGCGTTGCGAGATCGCCGGCTGGGTGGTGTGGAGCTTTTCCGCCGCAATGCGGAAGCTCTCGACCTCGGCGACCCATACGAAGGCCTCGATATGCTTGAAATCCATGATTGGGCAGTACAATCGCTGTTTCGTCCGGGCCGGGCTCGCGCCCCGCCTCCCGTCTCACAAGGATAATCGAATTCATGGCTCTGCAATGCGGCATCGTCGGCCTGCCCAACGTGGGCAAGTCGACGCTTTTCAATGCGCTGACCAAGGCGGGCATCGCCGCCGAAAACTATCCCTTCTGCACCATCGAGCCCAACGTGGGCGTGGTCGAGGTGCCCGACGAGCGGCTGTCGGCCTTGGCGGCCATCGTCAAGCCCGAGCGCGTCGTGCCGGCCGTGGTCGAATTCGTCGACATCGCCGGCCTGGTGGCCGGCGCCTCCAAGGGCGAGGGCCTGGGCAACCAGTTCCTGGCCAACATCCGCGAGACCGACGCCATCGTGCACGTAGTGCGCTGCTTCGAGGACGAGAACGTCGTCCACGTGGCCGGCCGCATCGATCCGGTCTCGGACATCGAGGTGATCAACACCGAGCTCGCCCTGGCCGACTTGGCCACCGCCGACAAGATCCTGCAAAAGAACCGCAAGCTCGCCAATTCCGGAGACAAAGAGGCCATCCGCCTGGTGGCCCTACTGGAGCGTATCGTCGCCGCCCTGGACGCGGGCCAGTCCGTGCGCAGCCTGGGGCTGGACGACGAGGAACTGGCCGTGATCAAAGGCTTTTGCTTCATCACCGCCAAGCGCGCGATGTACGTCGCCAACGTCAAGGAGGACGGCTTCGAGGGCAATCCCCACCTGCAGGCGGTCCAGGACTACGCCGCCGCCGAGGGCGCGCCGGTGGTGGCCGTGTGCGCCGCCATCGAGGCCGAGATCGCCGACATGGACGACGAGGACAAGGCCGTGTTCCTCGCCGACATGGGCATGGACGAGCCCGGCCTGAACCGCGTGATCCGCGCCGGCTACAGCCTGCTGGGCCTGCAGACCTACTTCACCGCCGGCGTCAAGGAGGTCCGCGCCTGGACCGTGCGCATCGGCGCCACCGCGCCCCAGGCCGCCGGCGTCATCCACACCGACTTCGAGCGCGGCTTCATCCGCGCCCAGACCATCGCCTACGAGGACTTCATCGCCTGCAAGGGCGAGCAGGGCGCCAAGGAAGCCGGCAAGATGCGGGCGGAGGGCAAGGAGTACGTGGTGAAGGACGGGGACGTGATGAATTTTTTGTTCAACGTGTGATCAACGTCTGACGATTTTTGCTGGATCTCGGTGGCGCTCAGTAGCGCTTGGTGGACAGGCTAGCCCATTTGAAATCAATTGGTTGCATAAACAATACGGTCTGCTGAGCGTTCCTATTGTTCATCGAGGTCTGAAAAATTCGGGGGTAGCGTTGGGGGTACTCGTGTTCAACCGTGGGGGTACATCTCCCCGCAGTGGAGTCCAACGATGCCCGAGAATCTACTCACCGACCTCAAGGTCAGGTCGGCCAAATCGACTGATCGAGACTGGAAACTTTCAGACGGCGGGGGCTTGTTCCTGCTGGTCAAGCCCACCGATGGCAAGCTCTGGCGGTGGAAGTACCGCCTGCAAGGCAAGGAGAACCTCTTTGCCATTGGCGGCTTTCCCCAAGTAAGCCTTGCAGAGGCGCGCGCGGCCCGGGAGAAGGCCCGCGCCCTGGTCAAGCAAGGCATCCATCCTGCGCATGATCGGCAGCAGGTCAAGCAGCGCAACCTCGAAGCGCTGGAGGAACGTAAGCGCGCCCGAGAAAGCTCGTTTGCTAAGGTGGCGCAGGCGTACCTGGCCGAGGTCAAGCCTGTCTTTGCGCTCAGTTCCTACCGCACGAAAGAATCCCGTATCAGGAAGTACTTGTCGCCCAAGTTCGATGGGATGCCGATGAGCGACATTGGCGTGAAGCAGATTCGCCCGCTGCTGGAGGAATGCAAAGCTCATGGCGCGTGGGCAGCCCTTCACGTCAAAGGCGATCTTTCGGCCATCTTCGAATTCGCGGTGGTGCGGGGCCTGGTCGAGGCCAATCCGATCCCCAGCCTGCGTGGGCTGCTGCGCGTGCCGTTCAGCGAGAGCAAGGCGGCGATGACGCGAGAGCAAATTCAGAGGTTCTATCAGGAGTTGCGCAGCTACCGGGGCTATCCGGAAACCTCGCTGTGCCTGAGGCTGATTGCGCTGACAGCCTGCCGTCCAGGGGAAGCGGCGGATGCCGAGTGGGACGAGTTCGACTTTGAGGATGCACTGTGGCGTCGGCCTGCGGCGAAGATGAAGGCTCGGCGTGACCATGTCAGTCCGTTGTCCACGCAGGTCATAGCGGTGCTGAAAGACTTGCAGCACATCACGGGTGGCGGGCGCTATCTGTTTCCGCACCGGAGCGGCAAGGGCTTCACTACGCCCAACCGCCTGACCTATGCGATGCGCGACATGAACCTGGGCCGGGGTACGACGCCGCATTGCTGGCGGACGACCTTTTCAACTTGGGCCAATGAGAACGGATACCGGCCTGATGCGATTGAGCGGCAGCTTGCCCACGTGGAAAGCAACAAGGTGCGGGCGACGTACAACAAGGCGCTGCTGCTGGATCAGAGAAGGACGCTGTTGCAGGACTGGGCGGACTATCTGAGTGCTGCGGAGGGCAGCAGCACGGCATAGGGACAACTTCGCCGAGTGTTGCTGAACGAATGGACAGGTGCGGCCTTTTCCTTTTCTGGGTAGGGCCGTTGCCCCTTGGGTGCCATTCCCTTGCCCTTTGCCTTTGCCGAAGGATCAACGCAGGGAATGGGGTAGTCACTTTGGGGTATTGAGGTAATTTTTATTGGATTACCCCATTGTGTGTCGCCGCATCAAGGTTTCCCTGGTTGTTCGGTAATGCTTATCAGTGGATGATATCATTGTAAGTCAACGTGTCTTTGGACTTATGCGCATGAAACGCTGCATTGTCGGTGTTCGGCAACTGGATCACCCACCCCAGCAGGGCGGTGAGGTTCCCAGCATCTGGTTCCCATCCTTGGCGTCGCTGGCGGCCGTGCTATCGGATGACAACCGCCGTCTGCTGCATCTGATCCATAACAAGCAGCCTAAGTCTTTGACGGAGCTGGCTGAACTCAGTGGCCGCAAGGTGCCAAACCTGTCTCGCACTCTGAAGACGATGGCCGATTACGGACTGGTTTCACTGCAGCGCAATGTTCGCGATGTTCAGCCGACTGCGTTAGCAACCGAATTTCTGGTTGTGTTGGATTGAGTGTCATGGACGAAGAGGATGACGTCGCTACACAGCTACAAGGTCGCGCGTCGAGCACCGAACGACAGGCAGGAACAATGGGGAAAGGCAGCATGGAAGGAACTACATCCTATGAATAAGCAGACGCTCAGCGAACGCGACATCTGCACCAAGTTCATCACGCCAGCGTTAGAAAAGGCCGGATGGGACGTCCTGACCCAGGTGCGAGAAGAGTTCCTGTTGACCAAGGGGCGCATCATCGTGCGCGGCAAACTGCACACACGTGGTCAGTACAAGCGCGCCGACTATGTGCTGTTCCACAAGCCCAACCTGCCCATTGCCGTCATCGAAGCCAAGGACAACAAGCATGCCATCGGTTCGGGCATGCAACAGGCCCTCGGCTATGCAGAAATGCTGCAAGTGCCTTTCGTATTCAGCAGCAATGGAGATGGCTTCCTGTTCCACAACAAGATCGCCAAGGACGGTGTTATCGAGCGCGAACTGAGCCTGGATGAGTTCCCCAGTGCCGATTCGCTGTGGCAATGGTGGGCAGAGCATCAAGGGCTGAGCACACAGCAACAGGTCTTGGTAGCCCAGGACTACTACAGCGATGGCAGCAACAAGACGCCCCGTTACTACCAGTTGCTCGCCATCAACAAGACCATCGAGGCGATTGCCAAAGAACAGAAGCGCATTCTGCTGGTGATGGCCACGGGCACAGGCAAGACCTATACCGCCTTCCAGATCATCTGGCGGTTGTGGAAGTCGCGTGCTAAGAAACGCATTCTGTTCCTGGCGGACCGCAACATCCTGGTCGATCAGACCATGACCAACGACTTCAAGCCGTTCGGCGCAGCGATGACCAAGATCCAGAAGCGTCAGGCCAACAAGTCCTATGAAATCTACCTGTCGCTTTACCAAGCCGTCACCGGTAACGAAGAAGAACGGAACATCTATAAGCAGTTCAGCCCGGAATTCTTCGATCTGATCGTGATCGACGAATGCCACCGAGGCAGCGCAGCCGAAGATTCAGCCTGGCGCGAGATCCTGACGTATTTCCATTCCGCCACACAGATCGGCCTGACCGCTACGCCCAAGGAAACCAAGGACGTATCCAACATCGACTACTTCGGCGAGCCCATTTACACCTACTCGCTACGCCAGGGCATCGACGATGGCTTTCTCGCGCCCTACAAGGTGGTGCGCATCGACCTAGACAAGGACTTGACCGGCTGGCGCCCCGACAAGGGCATGCTCGACAAGCACGGCAACGAGATCGAAGACCGTATCTACAACCAGCGTGATTTTGACAAGACGCTGGTGCTGGAACAGCGCACGCACGTGGTGGCGCGCAAGATCAGCGAATACCTGAAAGCCAGCAACCGCTTCGACAAGACCATCGTCTTCTGCGACAACATCGACCATGCCGAACGCATGCGCCAGGCGCTGGTCAACGAAAACGCCGACCTGGTGGCGCAGAACCATCGCTATGTCGTACGCATCACCGGCGACAATGAGGAAGGCAAGATGGAGTTGGATAACTTCATCTTCCCGGAAAGCAAATACCCCGTTATCGCGACCACTTCCAAGCTGATGACCACGGGCGTCGATGCCCAGACCTGCAAGCTCATCGTGCTGGATCAGCGCATCCAGTCCATGACCGAATTCAAGCAGATCATCGGTCGCGGAACGCGTATCAACGAGGACTTCGACAAGTACTGGTTCACCATCCTCGATTTCAAGAAGGCGACCGAGCTGTTCGCCGATCCGGCTTTCGATGGCGATCCCGTGCAGATCTATGAGCCAGGCCCAGGCGAGCCGCCGCTTCCTCCAGATGAAGAAGATGGGGAGGTGTCGCCTGACGATGAATTCACCTATCCCAAGCCGGACGACTACCCCACGTCCCCCGGTGGTGTAGCCGAACCGCTGCCAGGCGAGGAAGACAGCAGCGTGCGCCGTTACGTTGTCGCCAATGTCGAGGTCAAGGTGGTGGCCGAACGGGTGCAGTACTTCGACGCCAACGGCAAACTTATCACCGAGTCCCTGAAGGACTACACCCGCAACACCCTGGCCAAGGAGTTCGCGTCGCTCGACGATTTCCTGCGCCATTGGAGCAAGGCCGAGAAGAAGCAGGCCGTCATCGACGAGTTGGCTCATCAAGGCATCTTCTTCGAGGCTTTGGCCGACGAGGTGGACAAGCAATCCGGCAAGGATTTCGACCCCTTCGATCTGCTATGCCACGTGGCCTGGGATCAACCCCCGCTCACGCGCAAGGAGCGGGCCGAGCAGGTCAAGAAGCGCCATTACTTCGCCAAGTACGGCGATCAAGCGCAGAAGGTGCTCGAAGCCCTGCTCGACAAATATGCCGACGAAGGCGTGGCTGCCATCGAGGAAACGCAAATCCTCGCCATCGCTCCCTTCGACCGTCTGGGCACACCGATCGAACTGGTGCGTGCCTTTGGCGGCAAGACCCAATACCAACAGGCCGTGGGCGAGCTCGAGCGTGAGCTCTACCGTGCCTGACCAGAACTAGACCCAGGAAGTATTCATGTCACTTGCAACTCTCATCAAAGCTATCCAGGACATCATGCGCAAGGATGTCGGCGTCGATGGCGACGCCCAGCGCATCAGCCAGATTTGCTGGCTGTTGTTCCTGAAGATTTTCGACGACAAAGAACAGGAGTGGGAACTGACCCAGTCCAGCTACCGTTCGCCGCTGCAAAGCCGCTTTCGCTGGAGCAACTGGGCCAAGGATCCGGAAGGCATGACCGGTGAAGAGTTGATCGACTTCGTCAACAACGACCTCTTTCCCTCCTTGAAACAGCTTGCCACCAAGGCGGGCGTGTCCGCACAAGGCCGGGTGATCGGCTCGGTGTTCGAGGATGCCTACAACTACATGAAGTCCGGCACGCTGCTGCGCCAGGTGATCAACACCATTGAAGAGGACGTGGATTTCAACTCGTCCAGCGACCGGCACCTGTTCAACGATATCTACGAGAAAATCCTCGCCGACCTGCAGTCGGCTGGCAACGCGGGCGAGTACTACACCCCGCGTGCGGTCACGCAGTTCATGGTCGATATCCTCGACCCGAAACTCGGCGAAAGCATCCTCGACCCAGCCTGCGGCACGGGTGGCTTCCTGACCTGCGCCATCGAGCACCTCAAGAAGCAGGTCAAGACGCCAGATGACAACCAGCTGCTGCAAGAAAATATCCACGGCGTCGAGAAGAAGCCCTTGCCGCACATGCTGGCCATGACCAACATGATGCTGCACGGCATCGACGTGCCCACCCGTATCCGCCACGACAACACGCTCTCTCGCCCCTTCAAGGACTATGGCCCACGCGACCGGGTGGACATCATCATCACCAACCCACCGTTCGGCGGCATGGAAGAGGATGGCATCGAGAAGAATTTCCTCGCCAAGCACCAGACCCGCGAGACCGCCGACCTGTTCATGGCGCTGATCATGCACCTGCTCAGGCACGATACCGGGCGCGCCGCCGTGGTGCTGCCGGATGGTTTCCTGTTCGGCGAGGGGGTGAAAACTACGCTCAAGCGGGAGTTGCTGGAAGAGTTCAACCTGCACACCATCGTACGCCTGCCCAAAGGCGTGTTCGCTCCCTATACCAGCATCGCCACCAACATTCTGTTCTTCGAGAAGGGCGGTCCCACCAAGGACGTATGGTTCTTCGAACACCCCTACCCGGAAGGCTATAAGAGCTATTCCCGTTCCAAGTCGTTGACCATTGAGGAATTCGACCGCGAGAAAACCTGGTGGGGCGGCCCACAACGCAAGGGACGCAAGACCACCGAGCATGCCTGGAAGGTCTCGGCCAAGGATCTTGCCGCTCGCAACTACAACCTGGACTGCAAGAACCCGCACGAGGTGGCTGTCGAAGTTGGTGACCCAGACGCGTTGATGGCCGAATACCAGGACATCACCCGCCAGTTGCAGGCCGCCCAACAGGCATTGAAAACGGAACTGCTGGCTGCGCTCAAGGTCACCAGTGGGAGCGCGGAATGAGCGACAAGCCCGTGTCTCTCGTTACGGCCCCCGAAGGCTACGCCAACTGGTTGGGCGAACTGAAAAACCGCATCCATGGTGCCCAGCAACGGGCCGCGCTGGCCGTCAACCGCGAACTGGTGCAGCTCTACTGGCAGATCGGCCGTGACATCCTGCAACGGCAGGCCGAGCAGGGCTGGGGGGCCAAGGTCATCGAGCGGCTGGCGCACGACCTCAGGACAGCCTTTCCCGAGATGAAGGGCTTTTCCCGCGCCAACCTGATGTACATGCGCTCCTTCGCCGACGCCTGGCCGGACGAGGCAATTGTCCAACAGGCTGTTGGACAATTGCCCTGGGGCCACAACCTGGTATTGCTAGCCAGGCTGAAGCAGCCAGAACAACGCCTGGCCTATGCCCAGCGTGCCGTGGAACACGGCTGGTCGCGCGCCACATTGGAAATTCATATCGAATCCCGCCTGCTGGAGCGGGAAGGTCAGGCGATCACCAACTTCGCCGACCGTCTCCCTGCGCCGGGAACCGATCTGGCTCGGCAAGCCCTCAAGGATCCCTACCTGTTCGACTTCCTGGATGTCGGCAAGGAAGCCAACGAGCGGGAAATCGAGTCAGCGCTGGTCAAGCACATCACCCAGTTCCTGCTGGAACTGGGTGCGGGCTTCGCCTTCGTCGGCCGCCAGATCCATCTGGAAGTGGGTGGTGACGACTTCTATATCGACCTGTTGTTCTACCACCTCAAGCTGCGCTGCTATGTGGTCATTGAACTGAAAGCCGAGAAGTTCAAACCAGAACACCTCGGCCAGTTGAGCTTCTACCTCACCGCCGTCGATATGCAGGTCAAGGCCGAACAGGACAACCCCACCATCGGTCTGTTGCTGTGCAAGAGCAAGAACACCGTGGTGGCCGAATACACATTGCGCGACAAGACCCAGCCCATCGGCGTGGCGGAATACCAATTGATCGAATCCCTGCCTGAAGAACTACAAACCAGCCTGCCCAGCATCGAACAGATCGAGCGCGAACTGGGAGGCGAGCATGAATAAGCACACTGCCGAATTACTGGAAAGGCACTTCGACACCGCTTTTGCCGCCCCCGATGGCATCAAGAAACTGCGCGAGCTGATCCTGACGCTGGCCATGCAGGGCAAGCTGGTGCCGCAAGATCCGAACGAGAAGCCTGCTAGCGAACTGCTGAAAGAGATCGAAGCCGAGAAACAGCGGCTGGTGAAGACGGGCACGATCAGGAAACCCAAGTCCTTGCCGCCGGTGACGGAGCAGGAGAAGCTGTATGCATTGCCGCAGGAATGGGAGTGGGTGAGGCTCGGGGCGATCGCCTCGTATATCCAGCGGGGAAAGGGGCCAAGCTACGTAGATTTTTCGACCCACAGAGTCATATCGCAAAAGTGCGTGCGCTGGTATGGCCTTGACATAGAACCGGCTCGATATATAGATCCTGAATCATTGGAGAAGTATGAGTCCCTACGTTTTTTGCAAGGGGGTGATTTACTTTGGAATTCCACTGGCACTGGAACGATAGGCCGGGCCTGCCTTGTTCCATATGATCTGAATAGCACAGAGCTTGTAGCAGACTCACACGTCACTATTGTTCGCGCTCTAAGTGTTAATAATAAATTCCTCTGGCGTTGGATTCAGAGCCCGGGGGTTCAAGCAGGCATCGAAACCTCTGCGTCGGGCACCACCAATCAGATTGAGCTCAATACATCTACTGTCATAAATCACTTAATTCCTCTGCCGCCTCTAGCAGAGCAAAAACGAATCGTCGCCAAAATCGACGAACTGATGGCGCGTTGCGATGAACTTGAAAAACTGCGTACTGCACAGCAGGGAGCGCGCCTGACTGTTCATGCCACAGCCATCAAGCAACTGCTGAACATCGCCAAACCCGACCAGCATCAGCGCGCTCAGACCTTCCTCGCCGAACACTTCGGCGAACTCTACACCGTCAAGGAAAACGTCGCCGAACTCCGCAAGGCCATCCTGCAACTGGCGATGATGGGCAAACTCGTCCCGCAAAACCCGGACGACCAGCCCGCCAGCGAACTGCTGAAAGAGATCGAAGCCGAGAAACAGCGGCTAGTAAAGGAAGGCAAGATCAAGAAGCCCAAGCCCTTGCCACCGATCAAACTAGAAGAAGTGCCGTATGCGTTGCCACAGGGGTGGGATTGGGTAAGATTAGGCAGTGTTGGTTCATTCGAACGTGGGAAATCTAAGCATCGACCTAGGAATGACAAACGTCTATTTGAAGGTGGAACCTATCCATTTGTCCAAACAGGTGATGTCTCACGTGCGAAGAAAACAAAAGACCAGATACTGACTTGCGGAAATTTTTACAACGATTTCGGACTACAGCAAAGTCGGTTGTGGGAAAAGAAAACGCTGTGCATAACGATTGCAGCAAATATTGCCGAGACCGGATTCTTGGGAATGGATGCGTGCATACCTGATAGCGTGGTTGCATTTCTATCTGTAGATCCTGTCCTGTCTAAGCTTGTGAAGGTATTTATTGATGTTGCCAAAGATGATCTGGAGCGCTTTGCGCCATCAACTGCACAGAAAAATATTAACCTTGCAATTATCAATGAACTGGTATTTCCACTTCCCCCATCTTCCGAGCTGCACCGCATCGTCGCCAAAGTCGATCAACTGATGGATTTATGCGATTCGTTGGATCAACAGGTCGACGCCGTAACTAGTAAGCAAGCCGAATTACTGAATGCTCTGATTAATGCACAATCGCAAAGCAACGCTGCGGAACAGCTACAGCCAGCATCGCTTTCAACAGCCCAAGTCATTGACCTAGCAACCTACCGAGCCAACATCGGCTGCTATGCATTCAGCAAACTCGCCAACGCCCAATACTTCGGTCGAACCGCTGCCGCCAAGGTAATGTACCTGGCGCAAGCGTACATAGGCTTGGAACTGGATCTGAAACCCGAGCGTGAAGCTGCCGGGCCACTGGATACTTGGATTTATGATTTCGAGCGGCAAGGTCAAGGCAAGCGCTGGTTCGAGGTCAATGAAAAGACCTTGGCCAACGGCAGGATAAAGACGGAGTACCGCTGCTTGTCGGCGTTGTCGGAGCCTGCGGCGAAAGCTGAAGGCTTGATGACGTCCGGCCAGAAGGCTGAGTTTGACCGTCTGATCTACGCCTTGGCAGACAAGAAGACCGAAGAGGTCGAAATCATCGCCACGCTTTTCGCCGTCTGGAACGATTTTCTGATCGACGGCGCTCAACCGACGGATACGCAGATCATCTCCGATGTTCGCGAAAACTGGCACGAACGCAAAGCACGCTTCACCCCAGCCGAGCTTGGCCGATGGCTTGATTGGCTGCGCAGAGAGAACATCATTCCTCAAGGACTGCCACCGAGAACCGTGCAGCAATCAAGATTGGGCTTTGATTAACGGTGAATTTTGCATGGCAGGGAGAGGCACGTTCGCAAGACTGGGAGGTGCCCGAAAAAGAAGACTCAAGCCGGTAATGAGATGACCAAATGACCAACCTGCAATATCTGGGCCTTGCCTATCGCAAAGCTAAAGTGGATCTCTACTATTCGTCTCATGCTTCGTTGGATGCAATTGCGAGTTATGAAGAAAATTTGCACTCCAACCTTTCTGTGCTGCAAGACAAGATCAATGGCGAGGATGAGGTTTGGGTGACATCACCGGAGTTCATTGGCACTTGGATGCTAGCCACCAAATCTGTGGAAATGGACTGCTGGGAGAAGCATAAGAAAGAAAATGGCAGTGGATTGATTTTCTCCTCACCTACTGATGAGTGGAAACATGCGCTGGACGCTTTGACGGAGAAGGAACTGCCAGAAAAGCCTAAAGCCGAATTCCGAATAATGGCCCGATGCAGCCTAGACTTTCATGTGCTCTCCACCTTATGGATGCTGGAAGTCGGGCAATTATTCGATGCAAGATTGAGCGAGTGCGCATATGGCAACCGTTTGCGCCGCACTCAAGATGGCAAAGGCATCAATAAGCTGTCGCTTGGTTCGTTCCAGCCTTATCTGAAGCCCTTTCGCGACTGGCGTGACAAGGGCATTGCCGCGATGCGTACCGCGCTGGATGCTGACAAAAAGATTGTGGCATTAACGGCGGATGTCAGTTCCTTCTATCACGAACTGAATCCTGGTTTCATGCTCAACCCGGATTTTGTCACCGATGTACTGAAACTTGAACTAACGGAATTCCAAGTCAAGCTCCATCGCTTGTTCATTCGTGCCCTGCAGGCATGGGCAGCGGAAACACCGCTGAAGAAGGGCCTACCCGTGGGGCTGCCAGCATCGGCCATTGTCGCCAACATGGCGTTGGTTGAGCTGGATCGCTGTATAGAGCAACAGGTTGCACCCATCTATTACGGGCGCTACGTCGATGACATCTTGCTGGTCATGGAAAACGGCGCGAACTTTGCTTCGACGGCGTTGCTGTGGGAATGGCTGTTCGAACGGTCGCAGAAGACGTTAGGCTGGGTGGATCAAGGCAAAAAGCAGATTGGTTATAAGCCGACGTACCTCAGCGAAGGTGAAGGGAAAAGCCAGGTGCATTTCGCCAATGGCAAGAACAAGGTATTCATCCTGGCAGGCGAGACGGGCAAGACTTTGGTGGACGCCATTGCTCATCAGATTCACGAACGCGCCAGCGAGTGGCGGGCCATGCCACGATTGCCTCGGGCTGCCACGCATGTCGGCACAGATCTGTTAGCCGCCACACAAAGCGACGGCGAGGCTGCCGACAACCTGCGCAAGGCGGATGCGCTGACCATGCGTCGGGCTGGTTTTGCCATCAAACTGCGCGACTTCGAAGCATATGAACGCGATCTGCTGCCCGAAGCCTGGACAGCACATCGTCGTGCGTTCTTCCGTGCCTTCATCCAGCACGTGCTCGTGTTACCGCAGTTTTTCGACCTGGCTGTCTATCTGCCCCGGGTCATTCGCCTCGCCACGGCCTGTGAAGACTTTGCGGATCTACGCCGGATCATCGAAGCGCTACAGAGACTCTGCCAGCAGGTACAGGACCAATGCGACATCGGTGTAAAAGCGTGGCCCGAAGGGGAGGATAGACCGAACGCTGCGGAGATGCTGGGGCGCTGGAAAGGGCAGCTCTTTACCGGCATCCGAGAAAGCATCGCAGCCGCATTCCCACCTCGCTTGTCCAAAGCGGGCAAGCTGGCGTGGCAAACCTATATGGCCGACTGTCATCCCGTCATCGACCTTGATGCCTTTCTGTCCTGGCCGTTATCCGTCAAAGGCTTTCAAACACAGCAGGCCCGCCTATTCTCGCTTGACCTTGCGCATCTGCCATTCCGCTTCATCGGTCTGCCGAAGGAAATGGTGGCACAGCGCGGTATCCCTGCCAAAAAGACCGTTGTAGGTTGCGACAAAGCTGCCGAGTTGTTGCCTAGCGCTGTACTCGAGGGCGCGCAGACACTTGCCCAGTGGATCGGCTTCAAGCGTTTGCCACAGGGGCTGCCGTTCGCGACTCGGCCCTTTAATCTGCCTGAGCTGTTTATCCTTAATCGCCATGCCTATTCAGAGGCGACACAGGACGACATGCAGGCGGTAGTGTTGTCGGTGCGTGGCTTTGAACTAGGAGAGAAAACGCCTCTCTTCGATAAAAACAACGTATTGCAAATACCAGATGGTGTAACCCCAAGGAAATACAGTATTGCCGTATCCAGTTGGCAAACAAGTCTGGATAGCTGGACAGCCAGTGTGATGCGCATGCCGGATCCCGATGCCGAACGCTATGTTCGCCTCTGTCGCCTGCTGGATGGCGTAATTGCCCAGCCCAGAGACAGCCGCTACCTGATCCTGCCAGAGCTGGCACTGCCCGCGCACTGGTTCATCCGTATCGCTCGCAAGCTGCAAGGTCGAGGAATTTCGCTGATTACCGGCATCGAATACCTGCACGCCAGCAAGTCGCGGGTCCGCAACCAGGTTTGGGCGGCGCTGTCCCACGACGGTCTGGGCTTTCCCTCGCTGATGATTTACCGTCAGGACAAGCAGCGGCCCGCCCTACATGAAGAGCAGGAGTTACAGCGCCTGGCTGGTTTGGAAATGAAGCCGGAAAAGGCGTGGAAAAAACCGCCCATCATTCAGCACGGCGACTTACGCTTCACCATGTTGATTTGCAGTGAACTAACCAACATTCGCTATCGCGCTGATCTGCGTGGCAAGGTGGATGTGCTGTTCGTGCCGGAATGGAATCCAGATACCGAAACCTTCAATGCATTGGTTGAATCCGCAGCATTGGATATCCACGCCTATATCATCCAATGCAACGATAGACAGTACGGCGACAGCCGTATCCGTGCCCCTTACAAGGACAGTTGGAAGCGTGATGTGCTGCGGGTCAAAGGTGGTGTCACGGACTACTGCGTGATTGGCGAAATCGATGTGCAAGCTCTGCGTCAATTCCAAAGCAGTCACCGTTCACCAGGAAAACCATTCAAGCCGGTGCCGGATGGATTCAACGATGCGATGGACTACCAACGCAAAGTGTTGCCTACGGGTGATAGTGTGTAACTCTGAACATCAGCTCGGTTATCTCGTTGAATTTCAGGTTCCCAGATAGATCGACGTCGTCGCTCCTGAAATATAGATAACACATTGATTCCATTGTAAATATAGTTATCCCTCACTCCAAAATCTCTCAAAAAATGGCCTCTGGGTCTCATTTTCTGGGAGATCGCCTATTTTTCCGTAAGTGATGTAAGGTAAGTGCGCCATAAACCCCATTCTTCCCTGAGTTTCTTGCCAAGGGCATAGTTCTGCCATCGTACTTTTTGGGATTGACCGATGACAGACACCAAGGATTGGGCCGCGCATTTAGCCGCGATCGAAGCCGAAGGTATCAGCACGCAAGCGTATGCGCGGCGCGAAGGGATCTCGGCGGCGACGCTGTATTACTGGCGCAGGCGCCTGAAGCCAGCCGTTCAACGGTCACCGACTGTGTCCTTGGTGCCGGTACAAGTCAAAGAAGAGACGGTCGCCCAGCGCTGTACCGTCTGGCTGGCGCCCGGTGTACGGTTGGAGCTCGGTGCACTGCCGCCGGCCTGGTGGCTGTCGGCAGTGACGGCGGCGGTTTCGCGCCAGGTGCGCTGATGCACCCGGGCAGCCGCATAGGCAGCGTCTACCTGTGTCGCGAGCCGGTGGATTTCAGGAAGTCGATTGGGGGCTTGTCGGCGCTGGTCGAGCAGCAACTGGAGATGAGTCCGTTTGGCGATGCGCTATTTGTGTTCATCAATCGCCAGCGCGACAAGATCAAGGCGCTGTATTGGCATCGCAATGGCTTCTGCCTGTGGTACAAGCGGCTGGAGAAACAGCGTTTTGCCTGGCCGATGTTAGCCCAAGAGCAGCCCACCTGCACCTTGACGATGCAGGAGTTGGAATGGCTGCTCGAAGGCTTCGATTTATGGGCGCATCAGCCGCATAAAACCTTGCATTATGCGGCCACGACATAGGGCATAAAAGGTAAAATGGCGGGCATGACTTCAGCCCCCGCCATGCCCGCTATCGCTTTGACGGAAATCGATCCGTCCAAGTATGGCGTGACGGTGACGCCTGGGCTTAAACGCCTGATGCGGGATATCCAGGCGCATGCCGAAATCCATTTGCAGGCGCGTCTCGAAGCCCGGCTGCGCGAGCAGATGGATGCCGAATACGAAGCCCGCTACGAAGCCAAGCTGCAAGAACAATTGGTCGCCCGCGTCCAGGCGTTGTTCGAGCAGCTGGTGCTCAGTCGGCGCCGCCAGTTCGGGCGCAGCAGCGAAGCTCTCTCGACGCAGTTTCGACTGTTCGATGAGGCCGATGCGCTGGGCGCCCAGACGACCGAGGCCGATGAGCTCGCACCGCTACCGAGCGCCCAGCCCTCGGTCAGCGCGCCGCGCCAACCTGTCGCGCGCGGCAGGCGCCAGCCGCTGCCGGTGGAGTTGCCGCGCATCGACATCGTGCATGAAGTGCCTGAAGCCGAGCGCACCTGCGCCTGCGGCACGCTCATGGTCCAGATCGGTGAAGACGTGAGCGAACAGCTGGACATCATCCCCATGCAGGTGCGGGTGCTGCGTCACGTGCGCAAACGCTACGCCTGCCCGGGCGGCGACGCCGCGCCGGTGACGGCGCCGGTGCCCGCTCAGGTCTTGCCCAAGAGCAATGCCAGCGGCGATCTGCTGGCGATGCTGCTGACGGTCAAGTATGTGGACGGGCTGCCGCTGGCGCGCTTCGAGCATGTGCTGGGCCGCAGCGACGGTGTCGAGCACCTGGTGTGCTGGGCGCATGCGCGCCGGGGCTTTGTCCAGGCCGCCAAGGTGCAGGGCAAGGGCAAGCGCGGGCGGGCCGATGAGGCCATTGCGCTGATCGGCAAACTGTATCGGATTGAACGCGAGTGCCAGAGCGGCGCCGACGCGCAGCGCCTTGCCGCCCGCCAGGCACATAGCCTGCCGGTGCTGGCCGAGCTGCGGACCTGGCTGGATAAGACACGCCCGCAGGTCGTGCCTGGCCTGGCGCTGGGCCGCGCGCTGGCCTATCTGGACAGATACTGGAACAAGCTGACACGCTACACCGAGCGCGGCGACCTGCCCATCGACAACAACCGTTGCGAGAATGCCATCCGCCCCTTCGTGGTGGGCCGAAAGAACTGGCTGTTCAGCAGCACGCCGGCGGGCGCGCACGCCAGTGCACTGATCTACTCGCTGGTGGAGACGGTCAAGGCCAATGGGCGGGAGCCCTATACGTGGTTGCGCACGGTGCTGTGCGAATTGCCCCGCGCCCGCACGGTGCAAGACTACGAGGCGTTGTTGCCGTGGAATCTGGCTCTTGAAACCTTGGCGGTACAAGCCATTGACGCGGCCTCGCTGCGCCACGCATCGTCGTGAACGTAGTCGCGTCCCATCCCCCCTTGTGACATGACGAGCGAGCGTAAAACCCTTCTGGATCGTGAATTGTTCACCGAGGCCTTGCGCCATATGAGCGAAGCCGATCTGCGATACCTGAACCGCATGGTGGTCGAGCGGCTGAATCTGCTGGATCAGGCCAGGAGCACGGTGCAGTTGGCGCAGTTTGCCCAGGGCGATCGGGTCAGCTTTATAGCGAACGATGGTATGGAAAAACATGGCACGGTTCTGCGGTTGAATAAGAAAACGGTGAGTCTGCGCACCGACGACGAGATGCTCTGGAAAGTCTCGCCAGGATTGCTGCGTAAACCCGGCCGCTGAGACTTGAGAACTTTACCGCCGACCGCCCCCGCAGAAAACCATGGGGTTTATGGCGCACTTACCCTGAACCGTGTCCGCCCCCTGTCATTGGAAATGATCCGCAAGCTGACCGAGGGCCTGAAGCTGCCCGCCGAGGTGCTGATTCGCCCCTACCGCCTGCGTCAGGTTGACAAGGAATTGGTGACCGCATGAGGATGGGGCGGAATTTCAAAAGCGGGTATGAAAGCGGGTACAAAAAGATCATTCACAATGTGGCGCCAAAGAGTCGTTCTGAGCGGGAAGTCGTGGTTCATCATCTAGCGAAGGTACTCTGAGCCTAATCTTCAATCAGGGCCTTGCTGTTGATGAGCTTTTGTGCCAAATCCTCCATTGCTCGTTGCACAGCCTCCCGCGTGGCTTCTTCAACAATATCCATTCCTTTGTCGCAGCTGCCCGCACCGTCTTCATGATGTCCCTGTCCACGCGCTGTCGTCCGAATGGCGGGAGTCCCGTCGGGCCTGAATGCACTGACTCGGATGGATATCTCGGCTGTTGATTCTGGTGTGGCCATCCAGAACCCCGGATTGAACTTTAATCTCGGGGAAAATTCATCAAGCTTGAAATCGAGGAAATAGGCGCCGGGCCTCTCTTCCCGCGTTTCAACCCGCGATATGGATCTGAAGGCTGGGTCCAGGGTGCGCATGATGGACTCGGACACTGCGGACCCCGGGGCAATGGTGTAGTTATGGGCCCCACACACAAATCCGATGCTCACTTTCTTGGATATCTCGGATAGTTCAGGATCGATTCTGACAGCTGCGTCAGCGTCGATATGACGCGTAGGCATGACCTCTGCAGCGCCGCTTACGCTCTGGATTTGTCCCTTGTATGCACATGCTTGTAGCAGGATGACAAGCAAGGCGGCACCAATAATCTTAAGTCTCATCATGTCAGTCCACACATTCATATTAATAAAAAATATTCAGTTACTTTCTGGTTTGAAGTAGGCCTTCAACAGCAAGCACTCAGTCAGGATGCCTTAGAGGCCGGAGTTGTCCTCATCATTCATCACCGATCCACCCTGTTCCGTTTCTTCAGCTCCACCAAGATGGCATCGAGTGGCTTCTTGCCGAATACGGCAAACGGTAGGGCAATCCACAGAGCCGTGAGTACGACTATTAGAATTGTCACGAGAGGCCCGATACTCCCTTCCAAATTTTGCATCATTGTTCTCTCCTCATAGGTTAAACCTGCACTGGGGATGCAGCCTTTTTCTTCTCCTCGACGTCGAACCTCCTTCGCAGCATGAGGCCCAGGAAGGCATCGTCTTGCCACTAATGCGCTGGTGCTAGCGTTTACGTGTGCCCGAGGATAGATTTCTTAAGGGCCAGAGTGGAGCTTCAAGCACGAAAAATGACTGCTACGAAGTGCGCGAGCCACTGTCCAAAACTACAGTCAAGGTCACATAAAATCAAGCGGCTAACAGTACCTTGGTGCAGGTGTGCCGGATTTTCCAGCTGAGTGCCCGCTGGCTTCCCTCCGATGATTGATGCTCAACTTATAGAATCTCCATGTCATCTTCCAACATCGCGGAGGCAGCCATGCAGCACATCCTGGTTTATGCGGACTCCTTGTCCTGGGGCATCATCCCCACGACGCGGAAACGGTTGCTGCTCGAGCAGCGTTGGCCGGGTGTCATGGAGACCCGCCTCACTACCCCTGAACGCAAAGTCCGTGTCATCGAGGATTGCCTCAATGGCCGGCGCACCGTATGGGACGATCCGTTTAAGCCGGGCCGCAACGGCCTGGTCGGCCTGGCGCAGCGGATCGAAATCCACTCGCCGCTCTCGCTGGTCGTCCTGATGCTGGGCACCAACGATTTCCAGTCCATGCATGCGCACAACGCATGGCATTCGTCTCAAGGCATTCTTGCTTTGATTGCCGCGATTCGTTCCGCGCCCATCGAGCCCGGCATGCCCGTGCCGGACATTCTCGTGGTGGCGCCACCGGCATTGCAGGCGCCGAAAGGGCCGATCGCGCCGAAGTTCGCAGGCGGCGAGATGAAGTGCGTCGGTTTGGCCGCCGCGTATCGCAAGGTTTGCGAGGAGGCGGATTGCCATTTCTTCGATGCCGGCAGTGTGACGACCACCAGCACGTTGGATGGCGTTCATCTCGACCTTGAACAGCACCGGATCCTCGGCCGGGCGCTGGCGGACGCTGTACAGCCGTTGCTGGCCAACGCCGACTGCTGAGGCGTCGCCGTCATCCTGAGGCGCCCCGGCAAAAGCCGGGCAGCCTGAAAGGCGCAGGCCGACATCAAGGCCGCATCCGCAACACCATCAGTGCGCCGCAGGCCGCCAGGCCGATGCCGCCGGACAGCCACAGGGCCTGGGCGCCCCAGGCGTCCAGCGCCAATCCGAACAGCAGCGGCGCCAGCGCCTGCGCGACCCGGGCGGGCATCATCAGCCAGCCCTGGCGCTCGCCGTAGCCGCGGGGGCCGAAGAGCACCAGCGGCAGGGTGCCCTTGGCGATGGTCAGGATGCCGTTGCCGGCGCCGTGCAGGATGGCGAAGGCCGGTGCTGCCGCCGGCCCCGCCGTCAGCAGCACCGCCACGCCGGCGGGGTGCGCCAGGGCCGCCAGGCGCGCCGACAGCAGGGGGTGGACGCGCCGCAGAAAGCCGAATTCCAGCAGGCGGCCCGCCACTTGTGCAGGGCCGATGAGTGCGCCCACGGCGACCGCGGTGGCGAGCGTCGTGCCGGCTGCCTCCAGCGTTCGGGGCAGGTGCGTGGCCATGGCCGTGCTGATGAACCAGGTGGCCGCGAAGACAAAGGCGAGCAGGGCGCTGGTGAAGCCCAGCCGCTGCGCCCCTGCGGCGGGGGGCGGGGCCTCGGGCCTCGGATCGTCGGCCGGCGGGAGGTCGGGCTTCGCCGGGGCGGGCGCCCTTGGCAGCCAGGCATTCAGCGGCAGCCCCACCAGCAGGTGCAAGACGGCCCAGCCGAAGCATGCGCCGCGCCAGCCGAACTGCAGGTCCATCCAGGCGGACAGGGGCCAGCCGACGGTGCTGGCGAATCCGGCGATCAGCGTGATGCCGGTGATGGCGCCGCGGGCCTGCGGTCCGTACAGGCGCACCAGGCAGGAAAACGCGGCCTCGTACAGGCCGGCGCCCATGGCCACGCCGATGAGGAGCCAGGCGGCGACCATCGTCCAGAGGCCTTGCGCGAGGCCCAGCGCGGCCAGGCCCAGCGCGAACACCAGGCTGGTGGCGCTGAGGACGACATGGCCGCCGCGGCGGTCGATCGCCCGCCCGGCCCATGGGCCGGCCAGGGCCGAGGCGACCATGGCTCCCGAGAAGGCCGCATAGACCGTCGGGGCCGACAGGCCAAGGTCCGCAGCCATGGGCACCGCCAGCATGGCCGGCAGGTAATAGGAGGAGGCCCAAGCCAGCGTTTGGGCCGTGCCCAAGGCGCCGACGACTCGGATTGGCGTGCCCGCCATGGGTTCAGGCCCGGCCGGCGCCGGCCGGGAGCCGGCCTGCGTGCTGTTGAACGATACGCGCCACCCTTCGCCTCATGGGGACCTCGTTGAGCTGCTCCATGGCCGCCGACGCGGCCATCGGGTCGATCCCGCGGCCCCTATGGCGGGGCTGGGCTCGGCATATGCAGTATAGCGACCGCGGGCGGCGGATCGACGCGGGCCGCTCCCTGAAACCCGACGTGCGGCGCGGCGCCCGTACAATGGTCCGGCAGGAACCGGGATCGATAGGAGGACCTCATGCTGGTGCTGGACGCCGTGGTCAAGACGGTCGGCGGCGCGCAGGCGCGCACGGTGTTCCGCGGCCTCGGCCTGGAGCTGCGGGCCGGGGAATATGTGGCCGTCATGGGCGAGTCGGGCGTCGGCAAATCGACCTTGCTGAACCTGATCGCCGGTCTGGACCGGCCCGACGAGGGGCGGATCGTGCTCGACGGCCAGGATGTCCATGCGCTGGATGACGACGGGGCGACGCGGCTGCGGCGGCGCGCCATGGGTTTCGTGTTCCAGGCGTTCCATGTGCTGCCGCAGCTCGACGTTGCCGCGAATGTCGAGCTGCCCCTGCTGCTGAACGGCATCGACCGGCGCGAGGCGCGAGGGCGCGTCCAGGCGGCTCTGGACGAGGTCGGCCTGGACGGGCGCGGCGCCAGCCTGCCGCGCGAGCTGTCGGGCGGCGAGCTGCAGCGGGTGGCGATCGCGCGGGCGCTGGTGCATCGGCCCCGCCTGATCCTGGCCGACGAACCCACCGGCAACCTGGACCAGGACAGCGCCGCGCAAATCCTGGCCCTGTTGCGCCGGCGGATCAAGGAGGATGGCGCCGCAGGCACGATGGGACTGCTGGTGACCCATTCGGCCGCCGCCGCGGCCGGTGCCGACCGGGTGTTGCGGTTGACCGCTCAGGGGTTGGCGCCCCACGATCCCGCGGATCGCCCGCCGGTGTAGGCCATGGTCATGGTGCCGCCGCTCGTCCGTGTGTTGCTGGCCGCCCAGATGCGCGCCCACGCGGGCCGTGCGCTGGTCGGCGTGGCCGCGATCGCCATCGGTGTGGCGATGGGCTACGCCGTGTATCTGATCAACCATGCGGCCCTGGCCGAGTTTTCGCAGGCGGTGCGCACACTGGCCGGGCAGGCCGACCTGGAGGTGCGCGGGCCGCGCAGCGGCTTTGATGAAAATCTGTACCCGCGCCTGGCCGCCTTGCCCGAGGTCGCCGCCGCCAGTCCGATCGTGGAGGCGGAACTTGCGCTGCCGGGGCGTCGCGAGCCCCTGCAACTGCTGGGCGTGGACGTGTTTCGGGCCCGGGCGGTCAACCCGGGACTGATCGGCCGCGCACCGGAGGGCTCGGGTGCGCAGCTGGATACGCTGGACCCCGAGGCCGTCTTTCTGTCGCCCGCGGCCCTGGCATGGCTGGGCCTGGAGCCTGGCGGCCGGCTCGAGGCGCACACGGGCTCGGCCACGGTCTCGCTGCGAGTGGCGGGCACGGTTTCCATAGGGGGCGCCCGCCTGGCGGTCATGGACATCGCGGCCGCGCAGTGGCGTTTCGGACGCCTGGGCCAGGTGCAAGGCATCGACCTCAGGCTGCGTCCCGGCGTGGATCCGCAGGCCGCCCGCCGGACAATCGCGGCCCTGCTGCCGCCCGGAGTGGCGGTGCGCACGCCCGAGGACGCCGGCCAGGTGGCCTCGAACCTGTCGCGGGCCTATCGCGTCAACCTGGATGTGCTGGCGCTGGTGGCGCTGTTCACCGGCGCGTTCCTGGTGTTCTCGGGGCAGGCCCTGTCGGTGGTCTCGCGGCGCGCCCAGTTGGCGCTGCTGCGGGCGCTGGGCATGACGCGCCGCGGTGTGCGCCGCCTGGTGCTGGCCGAAAGCCTGCTGCTGGGGGTGACGGGATCGCTGTTGGGCATTGCGCTGGGCGCGGCCTTTGCGGGGGCCGCCTTGCGCTACGGCGGCGACCTGGGAGCCGGCTATTTCCCGGGCCTGCGTCCGGCGCTGCGGTTTTCGGCGCCGGCGGCGCTGATGTTTGCGCTGTTGGGGACGGCGGCCGCGGTGCTGGGCGGCCTGGCGCCCGCGTGGGACGCCTCGCGCGCGCCGCCCGCGCGGGCACTCAAGGCCGGCGACGAGGACGCCTCGCTGGTGCGCTTGCGCTCACCCTGGCCGGCCGCGGCCCTGGCGGCTGCGGGGATCATCCTGGCCCAGGCCGGCCCGGTGGGTGGGCTGCCGATTCCCGCCTACCTGGCGATCGCCGCCTGGCTGGTGGCGGCGATACTCTGGATGCCCTGGGTGGCGCACGGGGTGTTCGGCCATGCGCCCCGGCCGCGCCGCGTCGTGCCTTACCTGGCCCTGGCGCAACCCGCGGCGGCGCCTGGACGCGCGGCGATCGGCCTGGCCGGCGTGGTGGTGAGCTTCAGCCTGATGGCGGCCATGGCGATCATGGTGCACAGTTTCCGCGTGTCCTTCGGGCAATGGCTCGACACCGTGGTGCCGGCGCAATTGTATTTGCGCACGGCCGCCGGTCATTTGTCCGACCAGGACCGGCGGCTGATCGAGACGGCGCCAGGCGTGGCGCGCGTCGAGTTCACGCAGACCGATCGCCTGACGCTGGACCCGCAGCGGCCGCCCGTCGACCTCATCATCCGGCCCATCGATGCGCGGCATCCCGAGGCCAGGCTGGCCCTGGTCGGCGCAGCCGTCGATCCGCCGCCGGACGGGCCGCCGCGGGCCTGGATCAGCGAGGCGATGGCGGATCTGTACGGCATGGCCCCGGGCCAGCACATCGAGCTGCCCTTGGCGGGCCGCTGGCACGCTTTCGTGGTGGCGGGGGTCTGGCGCGATTATGCGCGCCAGTACGGCGCCATCGTCATCGATGCCGGGGATGCATACCGGATGACGGGCGAGCGCCGGCCGACGGAAGCCGCCTTGTGGCTGGCGCCGGACATCGATGTCGCCGAGGCGATCGCCACCATCCGGGCACGGCTGCCCGACGCGGACCGCCTGGCATTCCGGACCCCCGGCGAGATCCGTGGCCTGAGCCTGCGGATCTTCGACCGCAGCTTTGCAGTCACGTATTTGCTGGAGGCCGTGGCGATCGTCATCGGCCTGTTCGGCGTCGGGGTCGGCTTCGGCGCGCAGGCCTTGGCGCGTGCGCGGGAATTCGGCGTGTTGCGGCACATCGGCATGACGCGCGGCCAGATCGGGGCAATGCTGGCGCTGGAGGGCGCGATGCTCGGCGCGCTGGGCGGCGCCGTGGGCCTGGCCCTGGGCTGGGGCGTGGCGCTGGTCCTGGTGACCGTCGTCAATCCGCAGTCTTTTCATTGGACGATGACGATGCACATGCCGTGGGGCCTGCTCGTCACCGCCTTGCTGGCGCTGGTCGCGGCCGCCTCGCTGACGGCGCTGGCCAGCGGCCGGCGCGCCATGTCGGCGGGCGCCGTGCGCGCCGTGCGGGAGGATTGGTGATGAGGCGCCTGTTGGGCGGCTGCCTGCTGTCGTGGACGCTGTTGCTGACAGTCCAGGCGGCGCCTCCCGCCGGGAACCTGCCCGACTATCCGGCCGTCGTGCCTGGCCAGGCGCTGCGGTTCCCGCAGGACCATGGCGCACATCCGGCGTTCCGCACCGAATGGTGGTATGTCACGGGCTGGCTGCAGGCGGCGGAGGGGCCGCCGATCGGGTTTCAGCTGACCTTCTTTCGCTCTCGTCCGCCGCTGGACACGCGCAATCCCAGCCGGTTCGCGCCCGGGCAATTGCTCTTTGCCCATGCGGCCCTCGCCGATCCCGCGGTGGGCAGCCTGCTGCACGACCAACGCTCGGCGCGCGCGGGCTTTGGCCTGGCCGAGGCCGCCGTCGGCGACACGCGGGTGCACATCGGCGATTGGTCGCTGGCGCGCGATCCGGACGGCACCTACCGCAGCCGCATCCCGGCGCGCGATTTCACCCTCGATCTGGCATTCACGCCCACCAGCCCGATATTGCTGGAGGGCGACGCGGGCTACAGCCGCAAGGGCAGCCGGCCGGCGCAGGCCAGCTACTACTACAGCCGGCCGCAGCTGGCCGTCGGCGGCCACGTGACGCGCGGCGATGCGCGCACGGCGGTCAGCGGTACCGCCTGGCTGGACCACGAATGGTCCTCCGAGGTGCTGGCCGCGGACGGCGTCGGCTGGGATTGGACCGGCATCAACCTGGACGATGGCGGCGCGGCGATGGCCTTCCGGATCCGCGACCGCGCGGGCAAGGCGCTATGGGCGGGGGGGACGGTGCGCCGGGCGGACGGCGACACGACCGTGCTGCGGCCCGACCAGATCGAATTCAGTCCGCGGCGGCGGTGGCGATCGCCCCGGACGGGCGCCGAGTATCCGGTGTCCATGCGCGTGCGTGCGGGCGATCTGGTGCTGGAACTGGAGCCCCTGATGGATGACCAGGAGCTGGATTCCCGCGCCAGTACCGGGGCGGTGTACTGGGAGGGCGCAGTGTCGGCGCTGCGCGGCGGCCGTCGGGTCGGCCGCGGTTACCTGGAATTGACCGGGTACTGGCGGCCGCTGGATTTTTGAAGCGTCGAACGGCACGCTACGCCAGGTAGCGCTGGAACCAATCGATGCTGCGGCGCCAGGCCAGCTCGGCCGCGGCCTGGTCGTAGCGCGGCGTCGAGTCGTTGTGGAAGCCGTGATTGACGCCGGGGTAGATGTGCGCCTCGTAGGTCTTGCCCGCGGCCTTGAGCGCCGCCTCGTAGGCCGGCCAGCCGGCGTTGACGCGTTCGTCGTTGCCGGCGTAGTGCAGCAGCAGGGGCGCCTGGATCCGGGGCACGTCCTCGGGACGGGGCTGCATGCCGTAGAACGGCACGGCGGCCGCCAGTTCGGGGTAGGCGACGGCCGCCGCGTTGGCGACGCCGCCGCCATAGCAAAAGCCGATGATGCCGGTCTTGCCGGATGCCCCGGCCAGCGTAGGCATGAACTCGACGGCGGCAAAGAAATCGTTCATCAGTTTTTGCGGATCGACCTGCTGCTGCAGTTCGCGGCCCTTGTCGTCGTTGCCCGGGTAGCCGCCTTTCGAGCTCAGGCCGTCGGGCGCGAGCGCCATGAAGCCGGCCTTGGCCAGGCGCCGCGCCACGTCCTCGATGTAGGGGTTGAGCCCGCGGTTTTCGTGGACCACCACCACCCCCGGGATCTTGCCGGCCGCCTTGGCGGTCAAGCGGGGCATGGTGAGTCTCCCGGCCGGTGAACGGCAATGGTGAAAAATCATATTATGTGAGCCTGGCGGTCCGGTAAAGCACCGCCGGGTTTCCGCTGCGCCCCCCTCGAAGGATACGATCCCGCCCCATGTTCAAGATTCATCTGTCCGCGCGCCCGGCGCGCCCCGGGACCGCCGGCCGGCCCGCCGGTCCGGACGATTATCATCGCCTGACGCCGACCCTGATGCTGACCATGGGGCTGGTCGGTGTCTTCGCCTTCCTGCAGGTGTATTCCGTGCAGTCGATCCTGCCGCAGCTGCAGCAGGACCTGGACGCCACGGTGGTCGAGATCGGCAATGCGGTGGGGATGACCGTGCTGGCCGTGGCCCTGATCTCGCCCTTCATCGGCATGCTGTCGGACGCGATGGGCCGCAAGTGGCTGGTGGTGGCCTCGGTGTTTGCGCTGGCCATCCCGACGGCCTTGATGACGCAGGTGCAGACCATCCAGGGGCTGTGGGTGCTGCGCTTTCTGCAGGGACTGGCCGTCCCCGGCGTGTCGGTGGTGATCATCGCCTATATCGGCGAGGAATTCCGCGGGACCTCGATGGTGCGGGTCATGACCGGCTATGTCGCCGGCACCGTGCTGGGCGGCTTCATGGGCCGTTTCCTGCTGGGGCATTTGACGGAATTCATGGCCTGGCGCACGGCCTTCGGCGTGATGGCCCTGCTGAACTTCGCCGGCACCTGGCTGGTGTGGCGGGGCCTGCCCGCCTCGCGCCACTTCGTCGCCAATGCGCATTTTTCCAGCGGGATGGCGACGCTGGGCCAACTGCTGCGCAACCCCAATCTGCGGGTGGCCTGCGCGCTGGGATTCACGGTCCTGTTTTCCCTGGTCGGGATGTTCACCTACGTCAATCTGCACCTGGCGGCCGCCCCCTACCACTTCAGTCCCGGCGGGCTGGCCAATATCTTCAGCGTGTATCTGCTGGGCGCGTTCGTCACGCCCCTGGCCGGGCGCCTCATCCCGCGCATCGGCGCCCGCGGTACGGTGCTGCTGTCCGTGGCTGTTTCGATGGTGGGCGTGCTGGGCTCGCTCGTTCAGTCGTCCTGGGGTATCGTGGCGGGCCTGGCGGCGGCCGCTTGCGGCATATTCGTCACGCAGTCGTCCACCATGAGCTTCATCGCCCGCCGGATCACTCATGGCCGCTCGCTGGCCAGCGGCCTGTATTACGCGACCTATTATTGCGGCGGCTTCGTGGGCGCCTGGGGCTGCGGCATGGCCTATGAGGCCGGCGGATGGCAGGGGACCGTCGCCACCTTGATCGCGGTGCAGGCGCTGGGGTGGCTGATCGTCTGGCGGTTCATGCCCGGTCCGGTGGCGCCCGTGCGGCGATAGGCGCCGCCGGCGCGCGGGCGATGGCCACGCCCGCCGTGCCGGACGCTACAGGATGTCGTCCGCGATCTTGGCGGCGATGGGCATCGCGCCGGTGGCGGCCGGCGAAGGCGCATTGAGGATGGCGGTGACGCCGCCGATGCGCTCGATCAGGAAGTCGTCGACCAGTGTGCCGTCGGGGCGCACGGCCTGGGCGCGGTTGGCGCTGCGGTAGGTGGCCAGGTCCTCGAGGCGCACGGCGGGGCAGTATTTCTGTACGGCGCGCAAGTAGGCCCGCTTGAAGATCGAGCCCTTCAGTTCGCTCACGGTGGCGCGCGGATGCTTGGCCAGCATCCGCCACAGGCCTGGAAAACCCAAGGCATCGATGGCGTCCCGCGGGTCGACGCTGAAGCGCGCGTAGTTCTCGCGGGCCAGCGCCAGCACCGCGTTCGGCCCGACGGTGATGGTGCCGTTGATCATGGGCGTGAGGTGTACGCCGAGGAAGGGCAGGGCGGGGTTCGGCACCGGATAGATCAGGTGGTGGACGATGGTGTTCAGCGCCGCGGGCAGGACGAAGTATTCCCCCCGGAACGGCAGGATGCGGACGCCCGGATCGATGCCCAGCATGCGGGCCACGCGGTCGGACGACAGGCCCGAGCACGCGATGACCTGTCCCACCGAGACGGTGTCCGTCCCCACCACGGCCTCGTAGGAATCGCCCGCCCGCCGCACGGCGCGCACTGGGGCGTTAAAGCGCACCGTGCCGCCGGCGTCCTCGACGTCGCCCAGCAGCGCCCGGGTGATGCCGGCGAAGTCGGTAATGGCGGTCGCCGGGATGCGCAGGGCCGCCCGGCCGGTGATGGCGGGCTCCAGCCGCTGCAGGTCGGCGATCTCCAGCCGCTCGGTGTGCACGCCGTTGAGCGCGGCCCGCTCCTCGAGCTTGCCCAGGTTCGATTCCTCCTGGGCGTTGGTGGCGACCAGCAGCTTGCCGCGCTCCTCGTAGCCGATGCCGCGCGCCGTGCAGAACGCCTTGGTCGTGTCCATGCCCGCCCGGCAGAAGCGGGTCTTGAGGCTGCCGGGCGTGTAGTAGACGCCCGAGTGGACCACGCCGCTGTTGCGGCCGGTCTGGTGCAGGGCGGCGCCGGCCTCTTTTTCCGCGACGAGGATGCGGGCGGCCGGCTTGCGCCGCGCGATCTCCGCGGCCAGGGCTGCGCCGACGATGCCGGCGCCGATGATGAGGTAGTCGTGCTTCATGGCGGGTTGTCCGTTGGGATGTTGCGGATGTTCAGGCGCCGGCGCGCATGGCCTCCCAACGCTGGCGCGAGGGCTGCATGTGGTCGACCACCAGGGTCTCGAGGGCGGCCCGGTCCTGATTTTCGATGGCCTCGATCATGGCGGTGTGTTCGGCGATGGCGCGCCGCAGCCAATTTTTGTCGCTGATGCCATACGAGCGGATCGGGTTGGAGGCTTCGGTGTAGAAGGCGATTGCCTTGCACAGCATTTCGTGCTCGCAGAGCGCGAACAGCTGCAGGTGGAATTCGTCGTTGAGCCTGTGGATCAGGTCCTGGTCGGCGCCCACCGAGGCGGCGGCGACGTATCGCACGTGGATTTCCTTGAGGGCCTTGAGCGCCTCGGGCGCCGCCGGCAATGGCATGATGCGCGCGGCCTCGCGCTGCAGCAGGGCGCGCATGTAGTAGATTTCCTCGACCTCGGCGGGGGTGAGATCCTTGACGCGCGCGGACTTGGAGCGCGGCTTAACCACGATCTGGCGGGCCACGAGTTCCTGGATGGCGGCGCGCACGATGTGGCGCTTGGCGCCGAAGCGCGCCATGAGGGCGTCTTCGACGAGTTCCTGGTGCGGCCGCAGGCGCCCGAAAATGATGTCGGCTTCCAGTTGCTCGACGATGTTCCCCGCCAAGGGCGCCATCCTGCTGTCGGGGTTCATCGGACGATCAGCTCCAGCCGCGAGGGCTCGTCCCAGATCCAGCCTCCGGCGCTGCGGCGCAGTTCGGGAAAGTGGCCGGGTACGACGATGTCGGCATGGTCGGCGATCCATTGCAGCGACTGCGTCGCGCGCTGCTGGCGGTCGTACTCGTTGGCGGAACTGAGCGTGGCCAGCTCGCGATAGGTCTTGCAGGCATCGCCCGCCAGCACGACGCGTTCGCCCGATTCGCGGATGTAGTGCAGCAGGTAGCTGCCCGGCGTGTGGCCGGGCGCGTGGCGGTAGTGCAGCCCAGGCAGGAGCTCGCCCTCGGCGTCGTGGATCAGGTGCAGGTCGCGGCGTTCGAGGTAGTCGTTCATCCCGAAACTGCAGAACACGTCCTCCTCGGAGGGCTGGTGGGCGTATTCCCATTCGATGGCGCCCACGTGGAAGGCGGCGTCCGGAAACAGGTCGATGTTGTTGGCATGGTCGAAATGCAGGTGCGACAGGAAGACCGTCCGGATGTCGCGCGGCGCGAGGCCTTTTGCCGCCAGGGCCTCGAGCAGCATCAGGCGGGTGGAGTGATGCCCGGTGTCGAACAGGATGGGGCCGTGGCCGTCGGCCTCGATCAGGACGATCGCGGAAAAGCCGAAGAATCCGCCCTTGAAGCTCAGGCAGTTGCCTTCGACGAGCGTGTGGTGCCGGATGGCCATGATCAGTCTCCTGTGCGGTCCGAATTATTAATAAGGTTATCGATAGTTTATCCTTCCATCCGGAAGCTGACAATCCTGGGTGATGAATCCCCAGATGCATCGCGCTTTGACCCGCTCGGTGTCGGGGTTTACCCGCTAAATGCGTTTGGACGCTTGCCGTGGTAAATTTATCGATACTATTATTAATAACACGCGGCCGTGCCCCGGCCACAACCTGAACATCATCGGAGGACACATGCGTTTCCATAAAACCATTATTGCCGGCCTGGCGCTCGCGTTGTCCACGGCCGCCGCCCATGCCGAGAGCTGGCAGATGGCCACGCCCTATCCGGAATCGAACTTCCACACCCAAAACATCCTGCAGTTCGCCAAGGACGTGGATGCGGCCACCGACGGCAAGCTGCAGATCACCGTGCATGCCGCGGGCTCCCTGATCAAGCACCAGGAAATCAAGAACGCCGTGCGTTCGCAACAGATCCAGATCGGCGAGTTCATCATCTCGAACCTCGCCAATGAAAACCCCATCTTTGCACTGGATTCGGTGCCCTTCGTGGCCGTGTCCTTCGACGATTCGCGCAAGATGTACAAGGCCTCCAAGCCCGCCCTCGAGGAGGAGCTCGGCCGCCAGAACCTGAAGGTGCTGTTCTCGGTGGCTTGGCCGCCCCAGGGCCTGTATACGGACCGTCCGGTCGAAAAGATCGAGGATTTGCGCGGCTTGAAATTCCGCGCCTACAGCCCGCAGACCGAACGCCTGGCGCAATTGGCCGGCGCGGTGCCCACCCAGGTCGAGGTCCCGGACCTTGCGCAGGCCTTCACCACCGGCCGGGTGAACGCCATGCTGACCTCCACTTCGACGGGCGTGAACACCAAGGCGTGGGACTACCTCAAGTATTTCTATGACGTCGCCGCCTTCCTGCCCAAGAACATCGTGGTGGTGAACCAGCGGGTCTTCGACGCGCTGGATCCGGCGACGCAGAAGGCGGTGCTGGATGCCGCCGCCACCGCCGAGAAGCGCGGCTGGGAAATGGCCGAATCCGATCACGTCGCCCAGCGCAAGGTGCTGCAGGAAAACGGCATCGTGGTCAGCGACGGCAGCCCCGCCCTGAACGCGGCCCTGCACGACATCGGCAAGCAAATGGCCGCTGAATGGAGCAAAGAGGCCGGTGCCCGCGGCGAGGCCGTCCTTGAAGCCTATCGCGCCCAGTAAGGTCCGTGCCGGCGCGGGTCTTCTCGCGCCGGGTTGCCCTGAGGCCGGCGGCGCCCCCTTGTGTGGGAGCGCCAGCCAACGGGGCGGCATGGGTTTCTTTCCCGGATTGCAAGCCTGCTCAGGCAAAAGGACCATGCCATGCGCAAGTTCCTCGATACCATCTATCGCATCAGCGGCGGCCTGGCCGCCGTGTCCCTCGTGGGCATCACGGTCATCGTCTTCGGCCAGGTTCTCCTGAACCTGATCGACTATGTATCGATCATCGTTTTCGGCAAGAGCTACGCCTTGCTGATTCCCTCGTACTCCCTGCTGTCGGGCTATGCGCTGGCCTTCGCCACCTTCCTGTCGCTGGGCCTGGGTTTTCGCCGCGCCGCGCACATTCGGGTGACGCTGGTCGAATCGCGCCTGCCGCCGCGCGGGCGGCGCGTGACCCTGACGGCGGTGGCGGCGGTCGGGGTGGCCATGGGGCTGCTCTTCACCTATAGCCTGGGCCAGTTGGCCATGCAGTCCTTCATGTGGGGCGACCGCGCCTCGGGCCTGCTGCGGATTCCGCTGTGGATTCCCCAATCGGTCCTTTGCCTGGGCGCGCTGATGTTCCTGGTGGCCGCGCTCGACACGCTGGTCGAGGTGCTGCGCCGGGGCGACAGCGAAGCCCTGCGCATCGAGAACCCCGCCGAGGAGGCCCTCTGATGTCCGATGCCATGATGTCCTTCATCCTGGTGGCCACCCTGATCGGCAGCCTGGCGATCGGCCTGTGGGTGTCGGTGGCGCTGTTCCTGACCGGCCTGGTCGGCGTGCTGCTGTTCTCCAGCGCGCCGCTCACCAATGTGCTGGCCACCAATATCTGGAGCTCTTCCTCCGAATGGTCGCTGGCGGCCCTGCCGCTGTTCATCTGGATGGGCGAGATCCTGTTTCGCTCGCGCATGTCCGGGGACCTGTTCTCGGGCCTGGCCCCCTGGATGCGCTCGATGCCCGGTGGGCTGGGCCACGTGGGCATCCTCGCCTCGGGGATCTTCGCGGCGGTCAGCGGGTCGTCCGCGGCGACTTGCGCCACCGTCGCCAAGGTGGCCGTGCCCGAGCTCAAGGCGCGCGGCTATGACGAAAGCCTGGTGCTGGGCACGATCGCGGGCTCCGGCACCCTCGGGCTGCTGATCCCGCCGTCCATCATCCTCATCGTCTATGGCGTGGCGGCCGAACAATCGATTGCGCGCCTGTTCATCGCCGGCGTGCTGCCCGGCCTGCTGGTGATCGGCTTGTTCATGGCCTATGTTTCGATCTGGTCGGCGACCGGCCGCGTCAAGACCCCGCCCAAGGACCCGCCCATGTCCTTCGGGCAAAAGCTCAAGGCCTCGCGTACGCTGCTGCCCGTGGCGCTGCTGATCTTCGGCGTGGTGGGCTCGATCTACCTGGGGCTGGCCAGCCCGACGGACTCGGCCGCGGTCGGCGTGGTCGTCGCGCTGCTCATGAGCTGGCTGTTCGGCGACCTGAATTGGCGCACGTTCAAGGAAGGCCTGGTCTCGGCGACGCTGTCCTCCTCGATGATCGCGTTCATTCTGGCCGGCTCCGCGTTCCTGACCATCGCCATGGGGTACTCGGGCCTGCCCGCCGCCATCGCGCGCTGGATCACCGACATGAACATGAGCCACTTCGCGCTGCTGGCCGCGTTGACGGTGTTCTTCATCGCGATGGGATGCTTCCTGGACGGGATCTCGATCGTGGTGCTGACCACCGCGGTGCTGCTGCCGGCGGTGCAGGCCTCGGGGATCGATTCGATCTGGTTCGGCGTCTATCTGGTGCTGGTCGTCGAGATGGGGCAGCTGACGCCGCCCGTGGGTCTGAACCTGTTCGTCTTGCAAGGAATGACGGGCCGTGACATTCTCTATATCTCGAAGGCGGCGTTCCCCTTTTTCCTGATGTTGAGCCTGGCCGTCGTGTTCGTTGCGATGTTTCCCGACATTGTCCTGACCCTGCCCCGGATGATGTACGGTGGATGATTCTGGAGGACGGATCATGGGCCCAGACCGGCATGCCGATCCCCTGACGCCCCGCGATGCGCGGGAACTGCTGGACTTCTGGCGCGAGGCGGGTCCGGCTCGCTGGTTTGCCAAGGATCAGGCCTTCGATACCGAATTCTCGGGGCGCTTTCGCGACGCGCACTTTCGCGCGGCCCGCCTGGGCCTCGAAAACTGGAATCTGCAGCCCGAGTCCGCGCTGGCCCTCATCCTGCTGCTGGACCAGTATCCGCGCAATGCCTTTCGCGGCACGGGCCACATGTTCGCCACCGACGGCCTGGCCCTGCGCCATGCGCGCCAGGCGCTCGCGGCGGACTTCCTGCCCCGCATCGAGCCGGCCCTGCGCAATTTCGTCTGCCTGCCGTTCATGCATGCCGAAGACCTGCGTGTGCAAGAGGAATCCGTCGCCCTGTACACCGTGCACGTGCCCGATTCCCTGTACTGGGCGGTCGAGCATCACGCCATCATTCAGCGCTTCGGGCGCTTCCCCCACCGCAATGCCGTGCTGGGCCGGGACACGACCCCCGACGAGCGGCGCTTCCTGGACGAAGGCGGCTTCGCCGGCTGAGTCACAGTCACGCCGGCTGGCCGGCGGACACGGCCGGCAGCGCCTCGGGGGCGAGGATGAGGTCCACCCCCGCGTCGCCCAGGGCGCGCGTCAGCGCCGCGGGCGGTCGCCGGTCCGAGATCAACTGGTCCAGGCCGCCGGGCTCGACCAGGCGGATGCTGGCCTGGCGCCGATACTTGCTGGAATCGGCGAGCCCGGTCGCGGTTGCGGCGCGGGCGATGGCGGCCCGCTTGACCAGCACCTTGTCCAGATCGAAATCCATGGGCGCGCCGTCGGTATCGAAGCCCGAAAAACCAATGAAGGCGTAGTCGAAGCTGAACTGCTCGATGAAGGCAATCGTCAACGGGCCGACCACGGCGCCGTCCCGGGTGCGCGCCGTGCCGCCGGCCGCGACCGTCTCGATCGTGGGGTGCCCGGCCAGGGCCAGCGCCACGTTCAGGTTGGGGGTGACCACGCGGCAGCGCGCCCGCTGCGGCAGCAGACACTGGGCGAGGGCTTCCGCGGTGGTGCCCACGTCGATGAAGACGGTCATTTTCTCGCGGATCCGCTGCGCGGCCTCGGCGGCGATGGCGTGCTTGGCGGCGATCGCCAGGTGACGCTTGTCGTCGTAGGGTGGGCGCACCCGGCCGTCGACGATGCCGGCGCCGCCGTGGAATCGCTTGAGCAGGCCGGCGTCATCCATGAGGATGATGTCGCGCCGTATGGTCTGGTGCGAGGTGTCGAACCGTCCCGCCAGCGCGTCGATGGTGGCGTAGCCCTGCCGGGTGACGATTCGGAGGATCTCGGCCTGCCGCTTGTTGAGGCGGATGGGTTCCTGAAAAGAATGTGGCATCGTGATGTAAGATAATTTACATTATGCGTTTCCTTCCATCCTACCTCGTTTGGCGGTCCTCATGAGCACTCCCTCTTTTTCCTGGTCGCAGCAGGCCGGCGCCCTGTATGCCGGCGCCGCCTTGCGTTTCGACCCCTGGGCCTGGCAATGGTCGCCCGCCGGCGAGGGGGCGCCCGCGGACCTGCGGGCGGTCGACGCCTGCGAGGCCCTGCGTCGGCTGGCGGGCACGGCGCGCCTGGTGCCGGTCGCCGTGATCGGCCCGCGCGAGGCGTCCGACTGGGAATATCGCACGGCCGAGGCGCTGGGCGCCGCGCTGGCGCGCCATGGCCTGCAGTTGCTGTGCGGCGGGCGCAACGGCGTCATGGAGGCCTCGGCCAAGGGCCATCTGGAGGCGGGCGGCCAGCCGATCGGCCTGCTGCCGGACAACGACTGGCGCAGCGCCAATCCCTATGTCCGCATTCCGATCGCCACCGGCATCGGCAAATCGCGTAATGCCATCATCGCCCAGTCCTGCCCGGTGCTGATCGCGGTCGGCGGCGGCTACGGCACCATGTCCGAGATCGCCTTCGGCCTGCATTTCGACCATATGGTCCTGTCGCTGGGCGAGGCGCCGAAGATGCCCGGCGTCATTGCCTGCGTGTCGGTGGACGAGGCGCTGCGGCGCACGGCCGAGCACCTGCTGCGCACCGGCCCCGGGGTGGGCGCCGCCTTGTCATGAAGATGACTTCCAGCTTCGTCATAATGTAAGTAATATGACATGAACCCCGGGGCGGGCCCGGCGGATGCCATGCGATGCTGCTGATCACTTTTGCCTATCTGCTGTTTCTGGCCACGCCGATCGCGTTGCTGTTCGTCGGTTCGTTCGGCGAATCCTGGAGCAATACGATCCTGCCCCATGGCTTCACCACGCGCTGGTACCTCGAGGTCGCGGCCGACCCCAGCTTCCAGCGCGCATTCGTCTCCAGCATCAAGGTCGTGATCGCCACCTGTGTGCTGAACGTCGTGATCGGGCTGCCGCTGGCCTACGCAATCTATTCCAGCGCGCGGCGCGGGGTGCGGCTGGCGGCCAAGATCATGGCCTTGCTGCCGATCGCGGTGCCCGACCTGGTGCTGGGCTTCGGCTTCATTCTGGTGTTCTCGTCCGATACCGCGCCTTGGCTGGGCAGCATCGGCCTGCTGATCGCCGCCCACGTCATCCTGACGCTGCCCTATACCGTCAACACCGTGCTGGCCGACATGCAGCAGTTGCGCCTGCATGACTACGAGCAAGTCGCCGCGACGCTCAGCGCGCCGTTCTGGACGCGCCTCAAGGACATCGTCCTGCCGTTGCTGGCCACCAGCGTGCTGTCTTCCCTGCTGACCGTCGCCGCGCTGTCGATCGGCGAATTCCAGATTTCCAACCTGATCTCGGGTTTTCTGTCCCGCACCTATCCGGTCGTGCTGCTGCAGGCCTTCTACGGCGCCACGGGCTTCGCCTGCGCGGCGACCGTGGTGTTGCTGCTGTTGGCCATATTGGCCTCCTGCGCCAGTTCGCTGACCGCCTCGGCATCCAGCCGCCGCGCCTGAGCCAGACCCCGGGAACCTCCATGACCATCCAGTTCCAATCCATCGATTACCGATATCCCGGCAGCGCCAACGGGGTCTTCGACGTCGACTTGTCCATCGGCGACGGCGAGTTCCTGGCCGTCATCGGCCCATCGGGATCGGGCAAGACGACGCTGCTCAAGCTGCTCGCGGGTTTTGCCCGGCCCGCCGCCGGACGCATCCTCGTGGACGGCCGCGACATCACCGACCTGCCGCCGGAAAAACGCCGGCTGGGGGTGGTGTTCCAATCCTATGGCCTGTTTCCCCACATGTCCGCGCTGGACAACGTGGCCTATCCCCTCAAGATCCGCGGGCAGGCGCGCGCCGAGCGCCGCGCGCGCGCGGCGCAGGCGCTCGAGCGCGTCGGCCTCGCGCAGTGGGCGCACAGCATGCCGGCGGCCATGTCGGGCGGCCAGCAGCAGCGGATCGCATTGGCGCGTGCGCTGGTGTTCTCGCCCAGCGCCCTCCTGCTGGACGAGCCGCTGTCGGCCCTGGACGCCGCCTTGCGGGTCGAAATGCGCGAGGAGATCCTGCGCGTGCAGCGCGCGGCCAACATCGCCACGCTGCACATCACCCACGATCAGGAGGAGGCCCTGTCCATCGCCGACCGCATTGCCATCATGCGCGCCGGCCGGATCATCCAGATCGGCACGCCCAAGGAACTGTATGACCAGCCCGTCAGCCGCTGGGTGGCGTCGTTCATCGGCCAGGCCAATCTCTGGGAGGGCCGGGTCGGCCCGGACCGGCGCAGCGTGCGCACGCCCATCGGCGAGCTGTCCTGCGATACGGGCGAGCACGCCGCCGACGCGCCGGTGACGGTGCTGATCCGGCCCGAGGCCATATTGCCGGGCGATCTTGCGCCGGCCGGCACCAACATCCTGGCTGGCCGGGTGCAGGCCGACCGTTTCCTGGGAGCGGCCCGCCGCGTGGACCTGGCCGTGGGCGAGGGCCTGGTGCGCGTCGACACCCATTCCAGGGCGCCGTTCGACACTATTGCGGTGCCGCCCAAATCCATTCGTTTGCTTCCCCCCGAGCCTGTCTCGGATTCCGTCAATGCCATAGGAGAACGCACGTGAACGCTTTCAAGATCGCCGGCGCTGCCGTGACCGCAGCACTATGCCTGGCCGCAGGCGCGGCCCATGCCTTCGAAGGGCCGGAGCTCTATCAGGGCGAAAAAGCCCTGTACGAGGCTGCCCAGAAGGAAGGCATGGTCGTATCCTTCGACACCGGCCCCACGTGGGCCAACTGGAATGCGCAGTTCAATGCCTTCAAGAAACGCTACCCCGGCGTCGAACTGGTCTACAACGACCTGGGCTCGGCGGCCACCGTCGTCGCGCTGGACAAGGCGCGCAACCGGCCGCAGGCCGACACGGCCTATTACTTCGCCGCCTCGGCCCTGGACGCGGTGACCAAGGACGTGGTCGAGGGCTTCAAGCCCGTCAACTTCGACAAGCTGCCCGAGGCGCTGCGCGACCCCAGCGGGAAATGGTTCACCATCCACACGCTGAACGTCGCGTTCCTGGTGAACAAGAAGCTGGTCAAGGAGGTGCCGCAATCGTGGCAGGACCTGCTCAAGCCCGAATACAAGGGTTCCATCGTCTATCTCGACCCGCGCTCGACCGGCCAGGGCCAGGTCATCGTCCTGGCGGCGAACTTCGCAAATCAGGGCTCGATGGACGACGTCAAGCCGGGCATCGACTATCTGGGCAAGCTCCAGGCCACGGGCAACGTGCTGCGCGTGGTGGGCACCACCCCGTACGCCCAGTTCCTCAAGGGCGAGATCCCCATCTGGATCGGCTACGAGAATGACGGCCTCAAGGCCCGGTACCTCGACGGCATGGGCGATGATATTGCGGTCGTCGTGCCCCAGGACGGCTCGGCGGCCGCCCCTTATGCGATCAGCCTCGTCAAGAACGGGCCCAATCCGAACGCCGGCAAGCTGTGGCTGAACTACATCATGACCACGCCCGGCCAGGTGACGTTCGCGCAAGGCTTCGTGCGGCCGTCGGTCCCCGGCATCGAGCTGCCCCAGGATGTGGCCGAGAAACTGCCGGCCGCGCCGCAGATCAAGCCCATCGACATCGCCAAGGCCACGGCCCAGAAGGCGACGATCGACCAGGGCTGGGCGCGTGCCGTGCTGAACCAGTAGGCCGGGCCCGACGCCATGCTGCTCTCGCGACGACGCTTCGCCCTGTTCACGCTGCCGGCGCTGGCACTGTTCTGCCTGTTTTTCGTGCTGCCGGTCGCCCTGATCCTGGGCGAGGCCTTGTCCGACGAGGGCGCCTTTCCCCGGGCGCTGTCCGATCCGCTGTTCCAGCGGGGCCTATGGGGGACGGTGATCCTCGGGACGCTGACCCCGCTGTTTTCCGTGGTGGTCGGGTTCTGCGCCACCATGGGCCTGAACCGCTTGCGTCCCGGGGCGCGCACCGCGACCTTGTTCGCCATTTCCCTGCCGCTGACGTTCTCGGGCCTGATCGTGGCCTACGGTTTCATCCTGGGCTTTGGGCGCGCGGGCTTCATCACCCAGCTGCTGGCCCACGCGGGCTTCGACCCGGCGGTGGTCGGCGCGCTGATCTACACGCCCGCCGGCCTGGGCTTCGCCTATTCGTACTACCTGATTCCCCGCGTCATCATGATCCTGCTGCCGGCGGTGCGCAATTTCGACATGGTGCAGCTGTCGGTGGCGCGGTCCCTGGGGGCCGGGCGCCTGCGCACCATCGTCGGCATCATGCTGCCGCAGATCTTTCCCAGCCTGGTCGCGGCATTCTGCCTGACCGCGGCGGTGGCGATGGGCGCCTACGGCACCGCGCTGGCGCTGGTCGGCACCCAGTTGAACATCCTGCCCCTGCTGCTCTACAGCAAGATCTCCGAGGCGGGCTCGGACCTGCCGGCGGCCGCCGCGATCTCGCTGGTGCTCATGGCCTTGTGCTGCATCGTCATCACCCTGGGTGAGTGGTTCGTGTCCTCGCGGGAAAAACAGCCGGCGAGGTGAGCTGCATCAGGGTGCGGTTTCCGCGCCCAAACGCCCCCGTGGGCCGCTTCGGCGGTATATTGGTTCCGCCGCCACACCCACAGGAGCCCGCAGCCGTGAACTCGACAGACACCCCGCAGCCCATCGGCCAAGGCCCGCACAAGGTCATCGCCTTGCATGGCTGGTTCGGCCATGCGGGCGCCTGGCGGGCATTCACGCCCCATCTGGACACCCGGCATTTCAGCTATGCGTTCCCCGACTACCGCGGCTATGGCCGGCGCCGCGGCAGCGGCGGGCCCTACACCCTGGAGGGGATCGCCGAGGACACCTTGGCGCTGGCCGACCGCCTGGGCTGGGAACGATTTTCGCTGGTCGGGCACTCCATGGGCGGCATCGCCATCCAGCAGATCCTGGCCGATGCGCCGGACCGCGTCCAGGCGCTGGTGGGCGTGACCCCCGTACCCGCCGGCGGCGTTCCGTTCGACGAGCAGGGCTGGGCCTTGTTTTCCAGCGCTGCCCACGATGCGGCGGCCCGTCGCGCGATCATCGACCTGACCACGGGCAATCGCCTGACCAGTGTCTGGCTGGATGCCATGGTGGCCGGTTCCCTGGACCATTCCGACGTGGAGGCTTTCGAGGCGTATCTGACGGCGTGGGCGAAATCGGATCTTCGCGAGCGCATCCAGGGCCAATCACCGCCCGTGCTGGTGGTGGCCGGCGAGCACGACCCCGCCCTGGGCGAGGCGACTTGCCGTGCGACGTGGTTGCGGGATTATCCGCAGGCCGAGTTGCACGTCATGGCCAATGCCGGGCACTATCCCATGGACGAGACCCCCATCGCGCTGGCGACCGTCATCGAAACTTTCCTGCGCGCGCACGGCTAGCCGGCACCATTAGACGCCAGGCGGCCCCGGGCGCACCGTCCGGGGCCGCCTGGCCACGGAAGACATGCTCGAAAAAATCAGATTGGACAAATGGCTGTGGGCAGCGCGGTTCTACAAGTCCCGCAGCCTGGCCGTCGATGCCATCCTCAAAGGCCGCGTGCTGCTGCACGGCCGGCCCGTCAAGCCCGCGCATGAGGTCGCGGCGGGCGATCTGATCCGCATACGCAAGGACGACCCGCCGATCGAAGTGCGGGTGCTGGGCGTCAGCGCCGTGCGCGGGCCGGCACCGGTGGCCAGCAGGCTCTACGCTGAAACCGAGGACAGTCGGGCCGCGCGCGAACGCGCGGCCGAACAGCGCCGCCTGGCCCCGGAGCCGGCGCATGCACTCACCGACGGCCGGCCCACCAAGCGGGACCGGCGCCAGATGGAGGAATGGCGCAGGCATTGAGGGCCTGCGCGGCGGCTGTCGTACCGGAGCCTCGCGCACGGGCGACACCGGATCCGGGCATGCCGCCGTCACGCGGGCATCGGCAGCCGCCCGTCCACGAGGAAATTCCCGACCCCGTACGAGATCACCCTGGGGGATCCCACCTGTTTGAACGACACCTCGTGCGCGCCCGTTTCGCACAGCCAGGGGTGCATGTCCCGCGGACGCCGTTGCGCCAGAGCCTGGGGAACGAACAGGCCGGCGCACAGGCCGCGCGCCGGATCCCGCGCGGAAGGGTATTCGAAGGCTTGGACGCCGGCCTCGCGCATCGAGGCCCCCAGCGCCTGGGTGTCGGCGTAGTCCAGCGGGTGGGTGAGGCGCGCCTGGTACTGGTCGAAGGGCGGCTGGTGCAGGCGTACGCCCTGATCGGTCTTGTAGCCGACGGAGAACAGCGTGTGCTGGCTGTGGATCGACCCCTCGGGCGGCGAGCCGCCCATCGAATACCGGAAGACGAAGCGATAGTAGGCGGATTCGGCCAGAGTGGCGGCGACATCCAGGCCGCCGTACAGAATGCCGGGTTCGTGACGGCGGCCGAATCTCGAGCCCCAGGGCAGGGGCGGATAGCGAAAGGGCGTCCTCAGCAGGTAATGGTCGCGGCCGCCGCCGGCGCGGTAGGGCGGCTTGGAATCCTCCAGCATGGCCTCGAGCAGTGCCTGTTCCTCGAGAGTGTCGACGTAGCCCAGGGTGGCAATGTGTTCCTGGCTTTCGACCAGGCGATGCAGGGTGCCCTGGATGAGGTCGATCCAGCGCGGCCCGTCGCAGGCCCGCCATATGGGCTGGCTCACACCTTGCCTCGCAGGGCGTCGACGCATTGCAGCACGGTGATCAGGCCCTGGATGCTTTCGATCTGCCGGGCCGGCGTGCCGCCGGTGAGCGCGTTGGGGGTGCGCATGAAATGCTCGATCCACTGTGGATCGCCGCCGGTCAGGGCGTACAGGGCGCGCGCCAGCCGCACCAGCAGCAAGGCGAGTTCGCCGGGCTTGGAGTCCGGGTCCAGCGAGGACTGCTTGAGCCGGCTGACGGCCGTGCGGTGTATCCCCAGCACGGCCGCGAGGTCGGCCTGGCGCAGGCCCAGTTGCGCGGCGGCCCTCAGCACCGCCTTGGCCAGCACGGCATCGGGGGAGGGCGCGGCATTCGGCAGAGCGGTCATGGCAGTCGGGACGAAGTGTTCATAATGCACATATTATATGATCAATGTGCATGATGAACATCTATTTCAATACCGGGTCGCCTGCCCCGTCAGCAGCACGCCGGCACGCAGGGCGGCATAGGCCAGGGCATCGACCAGACGCTGCAGGCGGCCCCGTTTGCGCAGCGCCTCGGAACGGATACGCTGGGATTCGTGGTCGATGGCATGGCGCAGGTCCTCGCACAGGGCACGGGCGAGGTCGGCGTCGTCGCTCAGGATATTGGCTTCGCGCGCCAGCAGCAGGCTGAAGGGATCGAGGTTCGACGAGCCGATCATGACCTTGTCGTCGATGACCGCCACCTTGGCATGCAGGAAGCTGGCCATGTATTCGTGCAGGATCATGCCCCGGTCGAGGAAATCCTGGTAGGTGTAGCGGCCGGCGCGGTATTGCATGGGGTATTCCGGCTGGCCTTGCAGCAGCAGATCGATGCGCACCCCGCGATGGGCCGCGTCGGTCAATGCCTTGCGCAGGCGCCGCCCGGGAAAGAAATACGCATTGGCGATGATGATCCGGTGCTGCGCCTGCGCCAGCAGCTGCAGGTAGGCGTTTTCGATGGTCTGGCGGTGCAGCACGTTGTCGCGCAGCAGCAGCATGGCGCGCGAAGGCCCCGCCGCGGGGGCGCGCGAGGGCCGGCGCAGGCGCTCGTTCAGGCGTCGGGCGAATTGCCGTACGCGCCCGTAGAGCGCCCGCCAGTTGCGGCGCCGGCGCCAGCTCATGCGCAGCCACAGGGCGCCCTGGATCAGGATGATGTCGCGGACGACCGGGCCGCGCAGGCGCAGGGCGAAATCGAATCTGGGTGCCGGCTGGCCGGTGTCGATCGGCAGGGTTTCATAGTCGTCGATGATGTTGATGCCGCCGATGAAGGCCACGCGCCGGTCGATGACGGCGGTCTTGCGGTGCATGCGCCGCAGGCGCCCCGGCCTCAGGCCCAGCAGGCGCATCAGGCCGGTCGGTTCTGGCCGGTAGACTCGCAACTGGGCGCCCATCCGGGCGCAGATCTCGCGCAGGTGTCCGACGGTGTACTGGCAACCGAAACCGTCGACGACCAGGCGCACCTTCACGCCGCGTGCGCATGCGCGGGCGAGGTGCTCCAGGATTTTTTTCCCGGTCTCGTCCCAGGCAAAGATGTAGGTTTCGAGGTGGATGCTGTGGCGCGCTTCGTCGATGGCCGCGCACAGGGCCGGAAAAAAGGCCTCGCCGTTGCGCAGCAAGGTCAGCTGGTTGCCCTCGCGCCAGGGGATGCGCTTCAGGGGCTTTTGCATGGTTCAGGCATTGCGCAGCAGCACGTAGACCGCGGTGCCGGCGGCGATGCTCAGCAGGGTCTGGCGGGTGCGCCATTGCAGCACCGCCACGATGGCCACGGCCAGCAGTTCCTGCCAGAGCCCGCCGGGATTGTCGCGCGCCGAACCGATGACGGCATGCACCAGCAGCAGGACCATGATGGACAGGGGCAGGGCATCGCCCAGCTTTCGTACCAGGGCGTGCCGGCGCAGCCAACGTCCAGCCACGAAGGGCAGCGCCCGCAGGGCGACCGTCACGGCGGCCATGGCCAGGATCGCGGCGATGGCATAGCCCGAATCGATCATGGCGCCTCCTTGCGGGCGCGTTTCGGCCGCAGGGCGCAGGCGAGCAGGCTGAGGGCGATGGCCAGCGCCAGGGCCTGCGCGGGGGCGATCGCATAGCCGACGGCGTAGGCGGCCAGCGCCAGCCAGATCGGCACGGTGTCTGCGCGGGCGCGCCACTGCTCGACGGCAAGGACCGCGAACAGGGCGGCCAGCACGAAATCCAGGCCCGCCAGGGTGATCTGCGCCTGGGCGCCGGCCAGCGCGCCCAGCGCGGTGCCCAGCACCCACCAGCCCTGGTTCAGCGCCGTCACCAGGGCCATCCGGCCGGCGACGGTGTCCGGAGGCAGTGCGGTCAGCACGGAATAGGTTTCGTCGGTGAGGCCGAAGACCGCATACCAGCGCGGCCCGCGCGCGGCCGGCATGCTGTTGAGCAGCGACAGGCCGTAGAAGGCGTGGCGCAGGTTCAGCACGAAGGTGGCCAGGGCGATGGTGCCGACCGAGGCGCCCGCCGCCAGCATCGGGATCATCATGAATTGCGCGGCGCCGGCATAGACCAGCAGACTGGACAGGATGGCCAGCCAGGCGGCGCCGCCGGCCTGCACGAACAGAAATCCGAACACCGCCCCCAGCGGAATGTAGCCCATGGCCACCGGCGCAGTCAGGCTGGCGATGGAGGGGCGGGCATGCGCGGATCGTGACATGGCGTGGAGACGGAAAGTGGCGGGAGTCGATGAATGCGAAAGACCAGATTGTATGCGAGGGCGCGGCCGGTTCGGCGCGCATCGGTGGGCGGAATGGGATTAGACTGGTGCGTTTTTTCTGCGAAATGGGCGGTACGGGTGGCGGACGATCGAATCAGGCGCGGTTCGCTGGAAATGACGGCGGCCATGGTGATCTCGGGCACCATCGGCTGGCTGGTGATGGTGTCGGGACAGCCGGTCCTCGAGGTGGTGTTCTGGCGCTGCGTGTTCGGCGCCCTCGCGCTGTGGCTCATTGGCTGGCGCATGGGTCTGCTGCGTCTGCGCGGGGCGGGGCTGCCGGCCCTGTCGCTGGCGGCGGCGTTCCTGTATGCGCTGGCGGCCTTGTGGGTCAAGCAGCTGACCTTGACCCCCCATCTGATCGCCCTGATCCAGGTGTGCGTGGGGATCGCCATGCTGGCGCCCTTCGCGCACCCGGCGGCGCTGGCCGTGCAGCCTCTTTCAGCCTGGGCCAGCCTGCTGGTGCTGGGCGTGGTGAACACCGGCGTGATGTACGTGCTGCTGTATGGCGGGATACAGAAACTGCCCACGGCGCTGACCGGCGCCTTGTCCTTCATCTATCCGGTGGTCGCCATCCTGGTCGATTGGGCCGCCTTCGGGCATCGGCTGCAGTGGCCGCAATGGATCGGGGTCGCGGCCATCCTGGCCGCGGCGGCGGGCATGCGGCTGGGATGGTCGTGGCCGGCGCGCGGGCGGGGCCGCCCGCCGCGCCTTTGAGGCCCTAGCGCCGGGTACAGGACCGCGCGCGCGTCATTTCCAGTATCCGTTGGCGGCTGCGATCGTCTGGAAGTTCGTGGCGACGACCTGCGATGAGGCGATCAGGGCGTCGGCGTCCTCGCCGTACACGAGCCGCAGCTTGTCGCGGACCTCGGCCGAGGGTTGGGTGTATTTGACGCCCATGCGGGCGAGCTTGATCGCCAGTTCGAAGCCTTCCTGGGGCGTGGCGGTGATGAGGGTGGGAAGCCAGGTGTCTGCCATGCGGATGTCCTCCGGTGTGCTGGAAGCCGCTAGCATCGCATGGAAGCCGCCACGCCGCCAGGCAAGACCCCAAGGGCGGCGCGGTTTCCGGCCGGTTCAGCGTTTTTTGGAGTACGCGAGGGCGACGATGCAGGCCAGGACGATGGCGCCGCCGAACAGCTGTCGGCCGTTGAAGACCTGGTTCAGGATCAGCCAGCCCAGGATCAGGCTGGCGACGGGCTCGATGTTCATCACCGGCGCGTTGCGCGCCATGTCGAGGCGGGGAACCGAAATGAACAGCGTCGAGAATGCCGTGGCGAACAGGACCGACAGGGCCACCAGCGCCGTCCAGCCCGTGCTGGTGGCCGGTGTGTCCATGCCGCCCGGGATGACGTCCGCGAAGCCGGCCGCCAGTACGCTGCACAGCACGACCAGAATGGTGTAGAGGCTGCGCACGGAGCCCGCCAGTCCGGACAGCCGGTGCTCGGTGATCCATAGCGCCATGGCGAAGAAGCTGGCGCCGCCGAAACCGAACAGGATGCCGGGAATCCAGTCCGGCCCCATATCCTGGTCCGAGGCGATCCATGTGGGCAGATCCAGCACGAGCACCAGGCCGATCAGGATGATCCCCATCAGCACGCTGGCGCGGCGCGTGGGCGGCCCGCCCCCCAACGCCCAGGTCAGCAGGGCCAGCAGAATGGGAAACAGGTTGCCGATCAGCAGCGCGAGCGCCACGGGGATGCGGGCAACGGCCGAATACAGGCACAGACTCTGCAAGGTGACCAGCAGGCCCAGGGTCAATTGCCAGCGGCCGAGGCCCGCGGGCAGGCGCAGGGGGCGCTGCTGCCAGATGACGATGGCGGTCAGGGCCAGCAGGCACATGGCCGAGCGGCACGCGAGCGCCAGCAACAGACCGGTCCCGTCGTCGAAGGCGGTGCGGGCCGCAATGTGCTGCGTGGCGAAAGTGGTGCCGATGAACAGCAGCAGCATGACCGCCAGGTGGCGCGGCAGGTGGGAAGGGCGGGCTGGTTCGGGCATGGGGGCGGTCGGCGGATCCTGCAAAGGAGGGAGTGTATCAGTGCCCGGCGTCCCGCGCCTTTCAGCTATATTGTCGGCATGTCCCTCGCTGCGCGCCCGTATGCGGAATTTTGATGCTCCGACCCTGGTGGTCGTCGACGCTTATGTCCTGGCGCTGCTTGGTGCCCTGCTGCTGGTGTCGGCCTTTCAGGGACAGCGTGAACAAGCTCTGTTGTATACGGCCTGCGGCGCGCTGTTGAGCGCGTTCGGCCTGATACTGAGCCTGCTGCGCTCGGATCCGGACCTGGCCGCGATCGTGGTGGTCATCAGCAACGCGGTATTGATCTTCGCCCATGCCATGATCTGGGCGGCCTTTCGCGCATTTTCCAGGCAGCGTCAGCGGCCCGCCTGGATGCTGGCCGGCAGCCTGGCCTGGGTTGCGCTTTCCCTGTGGCCCCTGTTCCAGCAGTCCTCGGCCCTGCGCATCGGGATGTATTCCATCCTCTGCGACGTGTACCTGGGCCTCGCCTTGCGGGAAGCTTGGCGCCTGCGCCGGCAGGGCGTGGCCGGCGTGCTGCCGGCCGTGGTCGTGCTGGGCCTGCAGATGCTGTTCTATCTCTATCGCCTGCTGGTGGAGCGCGTGCCGCCCATTCTGGGCGCAGACCAGTCGGGATTTGCCTTGACGATGTTCGAGAGCATCCTGTTCGCGGTCAGCCTGTCGTTCGTCATCCTCATGATGGTGCGCGCGCGCGCCGAGCGCCAGTACCGGCACGCGGCACTGCACGATGACCTGACGGGCCTGAGCAATCGGCGCGCGTTCTTCGCCCAGGCGACGGGGGCGTTGGCCAAGGCGCGCGCCCGGCGCCGGGATGCCGTCCTGCTGATGTGCGACCTGGATTGGTTCAAGCGCATCAACGACGCGTGCGGCCATGTGGCGGGCGACCGCGTGCTGGTGGTGTTCGGCGATGTATTGCGGGAATCGATCCGGCCGGGCGACCTCTGCGCCCGGATCGGCGGCGAGGAGTTCGTGGTCCTGGCGCTGAAGGCGGATCTGGAACAGGGGCGGACGCTGGGCGAGCGCATCCGCGGGCGCCTGGGCGCGCATTCCACCGATACCCTGGGCCGACTGAGCGTCAGCATCGGCATTGCCTCGGCGGCGCAGGCGGATTACGAGCTCGACCGGCTCCTGGTGCGGGCCGACGAGGCCTTGTACGGCGCCAAGGCCGCGGGCCGGGACTGTGTCGTGGCGTGGCCGGCAGCCGCCGCGGCCCTCGGCTACCCCCCGTAGCCGGGGGCCGCGGCGGGCGTCCTGGCCAGCATCCAGTCGACGCCCGCCTCGCCGTGGGTCTGCAGCCATTCATTGGCCGCCTGAAAATGGCCGCAGCCGATGAACGGCCGCGGCGGGCGCAGCGCCGACAGGGGCGAGGGGTGGTTGGCGCGCAGCACGTGCACCGGGCCGTGCGCGGGCTGGGTCTCCAGCAGCGCCTGGCGCGCCTGTGCATGCGAGCCCCACAGCAGCAGCACCTTGGGACGGGGTTCGCGCAGCACGCGCATGATGAGGGCGTCGGTGACGTGTTCCCAGCCCTGGCGGGCGTGCGAAGCCGGCTGGTGCGCTTCGACGGTCAGCGAGGTGTTCAGCAGCAGCACGCCCTGGCGCGCCCAGCGCACCAGGCTGTTGCGCTGGGGCGCGGCGGGCTCGCCGTACTCCAGGGCCAGTTCCTTGAACATATTGCGCAGGCTGGGCGGTGTCGGGCAGAAGTCCGGCACCGAGAAAGCCAGGCCTTGGGCCTGGTTGGGCCCGTGGTACGGGTCCTGGCCGACGATCACGATCTGCACGTCCTCGGGCGGGATCTCGATCAGCGCGCGAAACGGGCGCAGCGGAAAAATCTGCGCGCCCTGCGCCAGGCGCTGCTCGAGCATGGCATCGAGCTTGCCCAGGATGGATTGCAGGTGCGGCGCCGAAAGCGCCTCGCGCCAGGCCTCGGGCAATCCTTGGACCTGCTCGAGCAGGCCGCCGCGAAAGGCGTTCTGGGCGAGCCCGTCGTCCGGTCGGCGGGCGGATTCTGGTGGAGTGTTCATGATGGTGGGGCGTGCCTGCGTGTGGCGGGGTCTGTGCGTGGCGGGTCTGCGGACATTGTAGCGACGCGGGCCTTGAATTTAAGCGTGCGCATGGACCGGACAGGACGCCAGGGCCCGTTCCAGCATGGCGGGCAGCCGCGGGTCGGACATTTGCGAGACGTTGAATCTCATCATGTTCCCGGCCGACTGCGCGAGACTGAAGACATTGCCGGGCGCCAGCACCAGCCCCTTGGCCAATGCCTGGCGGGCCATCGTGGCGGCGTCCACGCCGGCGGGCAGCCGGCACCACAGGAACATGCCGCCGCGCGGCACCAGCCAGGGCTCGATGCCCAGGCGGCCCAGCAGCGCCGCGGCCTGGTGCATGGATTGCGCCAGGCGCTGGCGCAGGGTTTCGGTGTGGCGGCGGTAGGCGCCGTCGCCCAGCATGGAGAGGACCAGGGCCTGGCCCAGGCCGGAGCCCGAGAACGCCGTGGCGATGCGCAGGTCCGCCAGGGCGTCGATCCAGTCCGGCCGCGCCGCGATGTAGCCGCAACGCGCCGAGGCCGAGAGCGTCTTCGAGAAACTGCCGACCTGCACCACGCGGTCCAGTCCGTCGAAGGTTGCCAGCCGCGCGGAGGGGACGGCCTCGAAATCGGCAAAGATATCGTCCTCCACGATCACCAGATCATGGGCCTGGGCCAGCCTCAGCACGCGGTGGGCGACGATCGGCGACAGGGTCGCGCCGGTCGGATTGTGCAGGCCGGAATTGGTGAGGTAGAGACGCGGCGAGTGCTCGGCCAGCGCCTGCGCGAATCGCGACAGGTCGGGGCCTTCGGGCGTATGCGGGACGCTGACCGCGCGAACCTGATGCGCGCGCAGCAGGGCAAGGAAATTGAAATAGCAGGGATCGTCCACCAGGATGGTGTCGCCCGGCTTGATCAGGAATCGGCACAGCAGGTCCATGGCCTGCGTGCCCGAGTCGGCCAGCAGGATCTGGTCGGGGCGCGTGTCGGCGCCCCGTTCGCGCAGGCGCTGCGCCAGGCGCTGGCGCAGGCCCGGCAGGCCCAGCGGCGGCGCGTAGTCGCTGAGTGCCGCCGCGGGCGCGCGGGCCGCGGCGCGCAGCGCGCGGCGCACGGCATCCCCCGGCATCCAATCGGCAGGCAGCCAGCCGCAGCCCGGCTTGAGCGAGCGGGCGCCGGTTTCCAGGGACTGTCGCGAAACCCACAGCGGATCGACCTCGCGGTCCAGCCTGGGGCCGATGTCCGCCAGGGTCAGCGGCGCCAGGTGGCCGGCGACATAGAACCCCGAGCCCGGGCGCGAACGGATGGTGCCGTCGGCCGCCAGGCGGTCGTAGGCCTCGACGACCGTGGATTTCGAGACCTGCAGGCTGCCGGCCATGGCGCGCAGCGAAGGCAGGCGGGCACCCGGCATCAATCGGCGCGCGGCGATGCCTTGGCGCACTGCCTGCATGACGCGTTCGGTCTGCCCGGGTGTGGTGCTGGCGGGGATGCCGGTGGTGTTCATCCGTATGGGTTTTTATATCAGTACAGTTCCAGAAAACCGTACTGACTGTATCTGGAATCCTGTCGTCTGTCGAGCGATCATAGTCGCCTGCGGCCATCCGGCCGTGTGTGCGATGCATGGGATCGATGATGGATGAAACGACCAAGGGCTGGCTCAACGGATTCGTGGGCGTAGCGATTTTCAGCGGCTCGCTGCCGGCCACCCGGGTGGCGGTGCAGGACTTCGATCCGGTCTTCGTGACGGTGGCGCGCGCCGCCATCGCCGGGCTGCTGGCGCTGGCGGTGCTGCTGGCGTTGCGCGTCCCGCGCCCCAGCATGCGCGACCTGGGATCGCTGGTCCTCGTGGCGTTGGGGATCGTGGTGGGCTTTCCCTTGTTCTCGGCCATGGCGCTGCGGACCATCACCTCGGCCCATTCTCTGGTCTTCATCGGCCTGCTGCCACTGGCAACCGCGCTGTTCGGCACCGTGCGCGGCGGCGAACGTCCCTCGCCGGCATTCTGGGGGTTCGCGATCCTGGGGGCGGCAGGCGTGGCCGGCTTTGCACTCAGCCAGGACCTGACGGCCTCCCTGGGGGCCGATTTGCTGATGCTGGCCGCCATCATCGCCTGCGGCTTCGGCTACGCCGAGGGTGCGGGCCTGGCGCGGCGCCTGGGGGACTGGCAGTTGATCTGCTGGGTGCTGGTGGTGTCCCTGCCGGTCAGCCTGCCCCTGTGCGTCGTCCTGCAGCCGGCCGACTGGTCGGGCATCGGCTGGCCCGCCTGGCTGGGGCTCGGTTACGTGGCCGTGTTCAGCATGCTGGTGGGCTTTGTGTTCTGGTACCGTGGCCTGGCCCTGGGGGGCATCGCCGCCGTCGGCCAGCTGCAACTGCTGCAGCCCTTCCTCGGCCTAATGCTGGCCGCCGCCCTGCTGGGCGAGGCGGTCACCTGGCCGATGCTGGCGGTCACGGTGCTGGTCGTGGCCTGCGTGGCGGGCGCCAAGCGCCACGCCGCACCGCGCGCGCAGGCCTGACGCCGCCGTCTCGCCGCCTGCCGCGTCCTCAGCCGGGCAGGCGTTCCCAGATCGTGACCTCGGACAGCGTGTGCTGGAACTTGCGGCGGGTCTCGCGGATCACGAAAGGCACCTCCGTGGGGCCGTCGATCAGGCGGAAATGCCGCCCCAAGTGGTCCTGCAGGCCATCCAGCGTGGTGTAGTTCTCGGCGTCCTTCTTGAACCCGCCGATCCAGGCGGCGCGCGGCGTGTGCTCCTCCAGCCAAGTGTAGGGCGAGGTGATCATCAGCAGGCCGCCGGGCACGATGCGCGTGTGGATCTGGTCGAGGAACTTGGCCGGATCGTATAGCCGGTCGATCAGGTTGGCCGCCAGCACCAGGTCGTAGCCGGTGAACTGGGTCTTGAGGTTGCAGGCGTCGCCCTGGTAGAACTCGACGCGGTCGACCGTGTCGCCCAGGCCGAGCTCGGCGAGCGTGCGCGCCTTGTACAGGACCAGTTCGCCCTCGTCGGCCAGGGTGTAGCGCAATTGGCCGGTCTGGATCAACTGCACGCCCTGGCTGATGAAGCGCGCCGAGAAATCGACGCCGGTCACCGCATCGAAGGTGCGCGCCAGTTCGAAGGTGGCGCGGCCGGACGCGCAGCCCAGGTCCAGGGCGCGGCGCCGAGGCCGCTGTCCCATGGCCTCGATGGCCATGGCCGCCAGCGTGCGCGAGAAGTTCGCGACGCCGAAATACTCGTCGCCGTAATGGAATTCGGCGTACTCGGACATCAGCTTGTCGGTTTCGTAATAACCGCTAGGCGCTACCGCCGGGGCGTGCGACACCACGTAGCGAAAGCCCGCGTGCTGGAAGAAATGCCGCCGGAAGGCATAGCGCGAGGCGCGCACCGCCTCGTTGCCGCAGGACACCCAGGAGCCGCCCTTGATCAGGTTGTGGCGGCCGTCGAAGGTCGGCGTGGTGAAATCGTCGTAGATCGGGTGGACGTCGAAGCCGTCGAAGGGGTAGGTGGGCGTTTCGGTCCATTGCCAGACATTGCCCACCACGTCGTACCAGTCGCCGTGCCGCCAGGTGTCCACCGGGCATGACGAGGCCCCGTGGTCCAGGTGCAGGTTCGCATTCATGGGACTCTCGCCCGGGTCCGCCAGGCCGGCCGCATCGTACAGGCGGTACCATTCGTCCTCGGTGGGCAGGCGCACGGGCTGGCCGGTTTCGGAGGCCTTCCAATTGCAGAAGGCCTTGGCCTCATGGTAGTTGACCTCGACCGGCCAGGCCCAGGGCATGGGGATTTCCTCGGTCATCAGCCGCAGCGCCCAGCCCTGGGTTTTCTTGATCCAGAACGTCGGATGCTGCGCCTGGCTGAACGACAGCCACTCGCGCCCCTCGTCGCCCCAATTGTGGTGGTTCAGGTAGCCGCCGGATTCGACGAACGCCAGGAACTCGGCGTTGCTGACCAGGTGGCGGCTGGCCTGGAAATCCTCGACCTGCGCCTCGTGGCGGCCGTATTCATTGTCCCAGCCGTACTGTGGCGAATCGTAGGATTTGCCCACCGATACCGCGCCGCCGGCCACGGGCACCAGGGCGTTGGCCGGCGCCGGCGCGGCGGTGTCGCCCCGGGGTGCCCAGGCGGCCGAGGGGCGCACGTGGTGCAGCGCGTGCTGGCGGATCAGCACCGAGGAGGTCTCGAGGTGAATGCGCTCATGCTCGATCCCCATGATGATCGCCCACCAGGGGTTGGCCCAATCGATGGGCGACTGCAGGGGCGCGTGATCGATCAGGTCCAGGACCAGGGCGCGCACCCGGTCGCGATAGGCCTGGACCTCGGCCACCGTCGGCCAGTCGTAGTGGGTGTCGTCCAGGTCGTCCCAGCTCATCTCGTCGACACCGACGGCGAACATCGACTCCAGCCGGTGATCCAGGCGGCGGTCGATCATGCGCGTGAGCAGCAGCTTGTTGACGAAGAACGTCGCCGTATGGCCAAAATAGAAGATCAGCGGATGGCGCAGCGCGATCGGCTTGATCGTGTAGGCCTCCTCCGAGGCCAGGCACTCGAACAGCGACTCGTAGCGGTCGAAGGTGTCGAGGAAATAATGGCGGATCGTGACCCGCAGCCGCTGGACGTCCGGGTCGGCCAGGTCCGGCGTGCGCGAGAAGCGCGGCGGGGAGGCCGTCCCGGGGGCGTTGGCGGCGGGATTCGCGGGGGCTGCGGTCGAGGACATGGCGGATTCGGGGGCGGGTTCAGGGGCGGTGGTCATGGTTCGTGGGGGACGGTCATATCCTGTTTAGGGTACACCCGTCTGCGCGCGAGGCGCCATGCCCGGTCAGTATCCATAGAAACCCTCGCTGCGGATGGAAGCCTCGGGCATGCCGGCCGCGGCCAGCGCCTCGCCCAGCGCCTCGATCATGCCGGGCGAGCCCGTGATGTAGATCCAGGGATCGCTCAGGCCGTCGGCCGCCCGGCGCACGGCGGCCGCGTCGATCCGGCCGTGCAGGCCCTCATGGCGTTCGTCGGGCGCGGTGAAGGTCGCCAGCAGGCGCACCTGCGGATTCAGGCGCGTGAGTTCGCGCAGTTCGTCGAGAAACGCCGCATCCCCGGCGCGGCGGTTGGAATACAGCAGCACGAAGCGATGAGGCGTGCCCGCATGCGTGGCGTGGCGCAGCATGCTCATGTAGGGCGTGATGCCGATCCCCCCGGCCAGCAGGACCAGCGGCCGCCCGGCGGTCTCGGGTAGCGTCAGCTTGCCGTAGGGGCCGCTGAATCGCGCCGCCGCTCCCGGCACCAGCGCGGCCAGCGCCTGCTTGAAGGGCGTGTCGCGCATGCGGGTGGCGATGCAGAGCGTGTCCTCGTGCGGCGCGCTGACCAGCGAGAAGGTGTGCTTCAGCGGCGGCGCGTCGGCGTCCGCCTGCGGCAGCGCCAGCGATATCGTCTGTCCCGGCACGAAGGCAAAGCCCTCCGGCTTGGCGAACCGGAAGGCCTCGGTGTCGCGGGCCACGGTGGCGCGATCGATCAGGCGGGTGTCGTAGGTGGGCATGGGGGCTCCTGGAAAGTGGGCCGCATGCGGGCCGGCGCCGCCTCAGCGCGACGCCGCCGTTTGCGCCCTCGGTCCATGAGATGCGGACCGGACGTCCGGCGTTCCCGGTCATGATACGCCCCGGGCGGCGCGGGTGCGCGCCGCGCTACTCGTGGGGAACGGGCCCGCGCATCCCGGTGACTTCCTCGACCTTGACCGGCTCGGTGTACGCATTCCCGAAATGCGTCCGGATATGCGTGACGACGTTGGCGATCTCCTCATCCTTGAGCATGCCGTTGAACCACGGCATGGCGCCCTGGCCGTTCAGCACGACATAGATGGGATAGCCCGGCGCGGCCAGCCGGGGATTGTCCGCCAGGGCCGGGTACCGGCCCGCCCCTTGCGCCCCCTGGCCATCGGCCATGTGGCAGGCCATGCAATAGTGCCGGTAGACCTGCGCCCCGTCGAGGGCGGGACGCAGCGACGGGTCGCCGCCCAGGTGGCTGCTGGAATCGCCGTCGGCCCAGGATATCGCGGCCCACAGACTGCAGGCCAGGCCCGCCGCGAGCCGCCGTCGGAATGTCGGGGAAATGTTCATGATCAAGCCGCCTGTGCGCGTTGATGAAGCTGCTGCAGAGTATCCAGCGCCGATTGCAGGGCGCCCTCCATCCAGCCGGGGGTATAGGACACGTGGTCGCCCGCCAGGGCGATGCGCCCATCCATCGTCGCCAGCGCCGCGTAGTGCGTCTTGCGGGCCTCCTCGGACCAGCGTGCCCGGCAGCCGAGCATCCAGGGCACCCGGTGCCAGCCGACCGAGGCGCCGCTGAGGAATTCCTTGCGGTACTGCGGATGGATTTTTTCCCCCTGGCTGAGCGCGGCTTCGATGCGTTCGGCGGGACTCATGCCGGTCAGGTTGAGGCCGCCGGGGACCGCCGTGGCATACGCGGCCAGCAGGACCGCCGGCCCGTCCGACATGAATCGGTCGTTGGGGTACGAGATCAGCTGGATCTCCTGGTCGGTGATCGAGGTGCCGCCGTAAATGGCGTCGTCTTCTTCCCAGAAACGCCGGCGGAACTCGAGCCCGATCTTGGTATAGGAGGAATAAGGCACGGCGCGAATCGCCGAGAGCATGGCTTGGGAGGCCTGCACCTCGATCTGGCCCAGGACGGTCAGCGGCAGGGTGCAAATGCACCAGTCGGCGCTGCGCTGCGCGGTGCCGCCGCCCTGCGTATCCTCGTAAGTCACCGTGACCTGCCGCTCGTCCTGGGCGATGCGGGTGACGCGCGCGTTATGGCGTATGGGCACGCCGTTCAGGGCGCGGACGAAGCCCCGGCTGATCTGGTCCATGCCGCCCACGGGCTGGAACATGGTGGGCTGCGCGTTGTAGACCAGTTGCGCATTCAGGCCCTGCCAGACCGAGGGGTGCAGCAGATCGGCCAGGTCCAGCAGCGGTCCGGGCTCGGGTGCGCCCTGGCGCCCACCGCCGGGCGCGTGCCGGTAGCCCCGGCGCACGGCCGTCTGCAGGCTGGAACGATAGCGGTAGTCGGCGTCCAGCAGGCCCCATCCCTGCAGGGCCTGCAGCAATTGGTCGCGGTCCTCGACGCCCACGGGCAAGTCCAATTGCTCGTTGTTGACGGCCTTGGCCAGCAGTTCCGTCAATTGGCCCTGCATGTCCGACCAGACCTCGCGCAGGCGTTGCGGCCGGCCGCCGAACGCCTGCGTGCTGTGGAAGTAGGCGTTGTGGTTGAACTGGATGAACGCCTCGAGCGGCACCCCCAGCGCCTTGCAATAGTGCAGCACCGCGCGATGGTGGTGCGGGATGCGCCACGGGCCGGGATTGAAATAATTGCCCTCGGCGAACGTGATTTTCTGGGTGGCGCCGCCCAACTCGGTATAGGTGTCCCCGCCTCGCAAGGTCCAGTTGCGTCCACCGGAGCGGTTCTGGTATTCGAGGATCTCGACCTCGTAGCCGGCCTTGCGCAGTTCATAGGCGGACAGCAGTCCCGACAGCCCGGCGCCGAGGATCAGGACCTTGGAGCCCGGCTTGGCCGGGGACAGCGCGGGAGGCCCCGAAAATGTCGATTCCTGCGCATGCCCGAGCGCGGTCATGGCATGGTACATGGCTGCCGCGCCCGCTGTCAGCCCGATGGTCTTGAGCAACTGGCGGCGGGTCGGAGACGTAGGCATTGTCATGGTCACTCCAAAAGACGCTAGGCCATATACTTGAAACCTGAATTAGTAACATTAGTAACATAACGAGGCCGGATGATCCAGCTGTGAACGTGCTGGAAACACCGCGTTTTGACCCCTGCGGCATCAGGGATGACCCTGACTGCGATACGGAAATGCGTCACAATACTCGTTTCCCCTTTTGCTTGATGGAACGCCTTATGACCCGGATCGTCTTGTTCGAAAACATTCACCCCAGTGCCAAAGAGGTATTCGTGGCCTCGGGTTTCGACGAGGTGGTCACCTATCCCGGCGCGCTCACCGGGACGGAACTGCGCGAGGCGCTGCGCGGCGCCCATGTGGCGGGAATCCGCTCGCGCACGCAGCTCGACCAGGCGGTCTTCGCCGAGGCGGTCGACCTGCGGGTGGTCGGCTGCTTCTGCATCGGCACCAACCAGGTCGATCTCGAGGCGGCTGCGCTCAAGGGCATTCCGGTGTTCAACGCGCCGTTTTCCAACACGCGCTCGGTGGCCGAGCTGGTGCTGGGCGAGGCCATCCTGCTGCTGCGCCGCATCCCCGAAAAGAACGCCCGCGTCCACGAGGGGTACTGGGACAAGACCGCCGACGGCGCCTACGAGGCGCGCGGCAAGACCCTCGGGATCGTCGGCTACGGCAATATCGGCTCGCAGGTCGGCATCCTGGCCGAGTCCGCCGGCATGCGCGTGCTCTACCACGACATCGAGGCCAAGCTGCCCCTGGGCAATGCGCACGCCACCTCGTCGCTGAAAAAATTCCTCGCCCAGGCCGACGTGGTGACGCTGCACGTGCCCGGCGGCAAGGACACCGCCAACCTGATCGACGCCGAGGCGATCGCCGCCATGAAACCCGGCGCCATCCTCATCAATGCGTCGCGCGGCACGGTGGTCGACATCCCCGCCCTGCACCGGGCGCTGAAATCCGGCCACCTGTCGGGCGCGGCCATCGATGTGTTCCCGGTCGAGCCCAAAAGCCGCGACGAGGCGCTGGACAGCCCCCTGCGCGGCATGCAGAACGTGATCCTGACCCCGCACATCGGTGGCAGCACCCAGGAATCCCAGGAAAACATCGGCCGCGAGGTCGCGGAAAAACTCAAGCGCTTCATCACCAGCGGCACCACCAAGGGCACGGTGAACTTCCCCGAGATCTCATACCACGAGCAGGCCGGCGCCGCCCGCATCATCCACATCCACCAGAACGTGCCCGGTGCCATGGGCGCGCTCAGCAACCTGATGGGCGAATACGGCCTGAACATCGTCAGCCAGCAGCTCCAGACCCGCGGCAAGATCGGCTATGCCATCACCGACGTCGACGGCGACGTTACCGACCAGGTGATCGAGGGCCTGCGCGCCCATCCCATCACGATACGCTGCAATCTGATCTGAGGCCTGCCCAGCGCGCCACGCCGGCGCGCTGGACCGCGCCCGTATCGTCTCTCCCCGCGCGCCGGCTGAGGCCGTCCGCCGGGGGTATGCATTCCCCCACAGCAGCCCTATACTGGGCGCTCCTGCTTCCTGACCTTCCTGTTCCTCGTGCTTGCCCGGTTCGCGTCCGGGCGTGTTGATCTAGGTCAGTACCCTGCCTGCGAGCAGGGGTTATGGTGAGAAATCATCTGAAAAGGAGCGCGCATGGACCAGCCTTCCTCCTTCAAGGCGCTTCGCGGCAAGCGGCTGCTGACGGTCTGGACACCCGAGGATCGCGCCTTCTGGATCCGGGAAGGCCATGCGATCGCGAACGTCAATCTCTGGGTCTCCATCCCCGCGCTGTTCCTGGCTTTCGCCGTCTGGCAGATGTGGAGCGTCGTCGCCGTCAACCTGCCCAACCTCGGCTTCCAATACACGGAAAACCAGCTCTTCTGGCTCGCGGCCCTGCCGGCGCTTTCAGGGGCCACGCTGCGGATCTTCTATTCCTTCATGGTGCCGGTGTTCGGCGGGCGGCGCTGGACGGCGCTCACCACGGCCAGCCTGCTGCTGCCCACGATCGGCGTGGGCCTTGCGGTCCAGGACCCGAATACGCCCTATTCGACGATGCTGGTCCTGGCCTTGCTGTGCGGGCTGGGTGGCGGGAATTTCTCGTCGTCGATGGCGAACATCAGCTTTTTCTTTCCCAAGGAACGCAAGGGCTCTGCCCTGGGACTGAATGCGGGCCTGGGGAACCTGGGCGTGTCCTCGGTGCAATTCCTTGCGCCCATCGTCATCACCATCGGCATGCTGGGCCCCTGGGCCGGCGGCCCGCAGCAGGCGCGGCTCTCGGGCATGCACGGCGGGCCCATCGAGGTCTGGGCCCAGAACGCGGCCTTCATCTGGGTGCCCTTCATCATCATCGTCTCGATGATGGCCTGGGTGGCCATGCATGACATCGCCGACGCCAAGGCCTCGTTTTCCGAGCAGGCGGTGATCTTCCGGCGCAAGCACAACTGGATCATGTGCTTCCTGTACCTGGGGACCTTCGGTTCGTTCATCGGGTTCTCGGCGGGCTTTCCGCTATTGATCAAACTCCTCTACCCCGAGGTCCGGCCGCTGCAGTATGCCTGGCTGGGGCCGCTGGTGGGGGCGCTGGCCCGGCCTTTCGGCGGCTGGCTCTCGGATCGCATCGGCGGCGCCCGCGTCACGTTCTGGACTTTCGCGCTGATGGCCGTGGGGGTCCTCGGCGTGATGTCCGCGCTGCCCGGCGGCGGGTCGCCGGGCAGTTTCGGCGGCTTCCTGATGGCCTTTCTGCTGCTGTTCTTCCTGTCGGGCATCGGCAACGGCTCGACCTTTGCCATGATTCCGCCGATCTTCAACACCCTGGCCCACCGCCGGCTGTCCGGCGAGCAGGCCGAAACCGAAGGCGGGCGCGAATCGGCCGCCGTGCTGGGATTCAGCGGCGCGATGGGCGCCTATGGCGGGTTCTTCATCCCCAAGAGCTTCGGCACCTCGATCGAACTGACCGGTTCGCCCTTTGCGGCCCTGGTGTTCTTCGTGGTGTTCTATGTGGTTTCCATCCTGGTGACCTGGTGGTATTACGCCCGGCGGGGCGCCGAGGTGCCCTGCTGACACAGCCGGTGCCCACATCGTGATTCAAGGAGCGACTAACCGTGAGCCATTTCATCGATCGCCTCAAATACTTCAGCCGCAGGTCCGAGCCGTTTTCCAATGGCCACGGCAGCGTGGTCCGCGAGGACCGGACCTGGGAGGACGCCTACCGCAATCGCTGGCAGCACGACAAGATCGTCCGCTCCACCCATGGGGTCAACTGCACGGGATCCTGTTCCTGGAAGATCTACGTCAAGGGCGGGATCGTCACCTGGGAAACCCAGCAGACCGACTACCCCCGGACACGGCCCGGCATGCCCAACCACGAGCCCCGCGGCTGTCCGCGCGGCGCCACCTTCTCGTGGTACCTGTACAGCGCCAATCGCGTCAAGTACCCCATGATCCGCGGCCGGCTCGCGCGGCTTTGGCGCGAGCAGCGCCAGAGCCTCGATCCGGTGCGCGCCTGGGAGGCCATCGTCACCGACCCCGAGCGCGCCGCGCAGTACAAGACCATGCGCGGGCTGGGCGGCTTCGTGCGTTCGGACTGGGACGAGGTCAACGAGATCATCGCCGCGGCCAATGTCTACACCATCCAGCGCTACGGGCCGGACCGGATCGCGGGCTTCTCGCCGATCCCCGCCATGTCGATGGTGTCCTACGCCTCGGGCAGCCGCTACCTGTCGCTGCTGGGCGGCACGGTGCTGAGCTTCTACGACTGGTACTGCGACCTGCCGCCGTCCAGCCCGCAGACCTGGGGCGAGCAGACCGACGTCAGTGAATCGGCCGATTGGTACAACTCCAGCTTCATCATGCTGTGGGGCTCGAACGTGCCCCAGACCCGCACGCCGGACGCGCACTTCATGGTCGAGGCGCGCTATCGCGGCGCCAAGGTGGTGTCGGTGTTTCCGGACTATTCCGAGGGGGCCAAGTTCGGCGACATCTGGCTGCACCCCAAGCAAGGCACGGACGCGGCGCTGGCGCTGGCCATGGGCCACGTCATCCTCAAGGAATTCCACCTCGCCGGCCGCAGCGCCTATTTCGACGGCTATTGCCGCCAGTACACCGACATGCCGTTCCTGGTGCGCCTGGTGCGCCAGGGCGATCGCTACGTGCCCGAGCGCATGGTGCGCGCCTCGGATTTCCCAGACCGCCTGGGCCAGGACAACAACCCCGAATGGAAGACCGTCGCCTATGACGAGCGCACGGGCGAGATCATCGTGCCGCAGGGTTCGATCGGCTTTCGCTGGGGGCAGGCCGAGGGCGGCGACGCCGGCAAGTGGAACCTCGAACTGAAGGATGCGCGCGGCCACGAGGTCCAGCCGCGCCTGACGCTGCTGGGCGCGCAGGACGAGGTGGTGCCGGTGGCCTTCCCGTATTTCGGCGGCCGGCACCACGATTATTTCCAGGGCACCGATCACGACGAGGTGCTGGTGCGCAACCTGCCGGCGCGGCGCATCCTCACCGTCGAGGGCGAGGTGCTGGTGGCGACGGTCTTTGACCTGTTCGTCGGCAACTACGGCATCGACCGCGGCCTGGGCGGCGAGAACGCGGCCGCGTCCTACGACGACGACGTGCCCTACACCCCGGCCTGGCAGGAGCGCATCACCGGCGTCAAGCGCGCCGACGTCATCACCGTGGCGCGCCAGTTCGCCGAGAACGCCGACAAGACCCGGGGCAAGTCCATGGTCATCCTGGGCGCCGGCCTGAACCACTGGTACCACATGGACATGGCCTACCGCGGCATCATCAACCTGGTGTCCATGTGCGGCTGCGTGGGCCAGTCCGGCGGCGGCTGGTGCCACTACGTGGGCCAGGAAAAGCTCCGTCCCCAGACAGGCTGGACGATGCTGGCCTTCGCGCTGGACTGGCTGCGCCCGCCGCGCCACATGAACGGCACCTCGTTCTTTTACGCGCACACCGACCAATGGCGCTACGAGCAGCTGCGGGTGCCCGAACTGCTGTCGCCGCTGGCCGATCCGGCGCGCTACGAGGGCAGCCTGATCGACATGAACGTGCGCGCCGAGCGCATGGGCTGGCTGCCGACCGCGCCCCAGCTGCAGGCCAACCCGCTGGCCGTGGTGCGCGAGGCGCGCGCCGCGGGCGTCGATCCCCGCGAGTACGTGGTGCAGGGCCTGCGCGAGGGCCGCCTGAAATTCGCCTGCGAGGATCCCGACCATCCCGACAACTTCCCGCGCAATATGTTCGTCTGGCGCTCGAACATCCTGGGTTCCTCGGGCAAGGGCCATGAGTACTTCCTCAAGCACCTGCTGGGCACCCAGCACGGCGTGCAGGGCAAGGACCTGGGCGAGGACGGCGGCGCCAAGCCGCTGGAGGTCGCCTGGCACGACGAGGCGCCGCAGGGCAAGCTCGACCTGCTGGTGACGCTGGACTTCCGCATGTCCACGACCTGCCTGTACTCCGACGTCGTGCTGCCGACCGCGACCTGGTATGAAAAGAACGACCTCAACACCTCGGACATGCATCCGTTCATCCACCCGCTGTCCGCGGCCGTCGATCCGATCTGGGAATCGCGCAGCGACTGGGAAATCTACAAGGACCTGGCGCGGAAATTCTCTGAACTCGCCGCCGGGGCGGGGCTGGACAACGAGGACCTGGTGATGCAGCCCATGCAGCACGATTCCCCGGGCGAACTCACCGACCCCTTCGAGGTGCGCGAATGGCGCAAGGGCGAATGCGAGCCCATCCCCGGCAAGACCATGCCGAACCTGATGGTCGTGAACCGCGACTATGCCAACGTGTACCAGCGCTATACCGCCCTGGGGCCGCTGGCCGAGACCCTGGGCAACGGGGGCAAGGGCATCGCCTGGGACACCAAGGACGAGGTCGGGTTCCTCGGCGACCTGAACAGGCGCGAGCGCGCGGAGGGCGTCAGCCAGGGTCAGCCGCGCATCGATTCGGACATCGACGCCTGTGAAACCATCCTGGCGCTTGCCCCGGAGACCAACGGCCACGTCGCGGTCAAGGCCTGGGCCGCGCTCTCGAAGATCACCGGCCGCGACCACACCCACTTGGCGCGCTCCAGCGAGCACGAAAAAATCCGCTTTCGCGACCTGCTCGCCCAGCCGCGCAAGATCCTGTCCTCGCCCACCTGGTCGGGTCTGGAGTCCGACAAGGTCAGCTACAGCGCGGGCTATACCAACGTGCACGAACTGATCCCCTGGCGCACCCTCACCGGTCGTCAGGAACTCTACCAGGACCACCCCTGGATGCGGGATTTCGGCGAATCCCTGTGCGTCTATCGCCCGCCGATCGACACCAAGACCATACGCCCCATGCTCGAAAAGAAGTTCAGCAACGGCAATCCGCAGGTGGTGCTGAATTTCATTACGCCGCACCAGAAATGGGGGATCCACTCGACGTATTCCGACAACCTCATCATGCTGACGCTGTCGCGCGGCGGCCCCATCGTCTGGATGTCCGAGATCGACGCCGCCAAGGCCGGCATCGTCGACAACGACTGGATCGAGGTCTTCAACGTCAACGGCGCGCTGGTGGCGCGCGCGGTGGTCAGCCAACGCGTGCCCGAGGGCATGACGATGATGTACCACGCACAGGAAAAACTGGTGCACATCCCCGGGTCCGAGATCACCAAGGGGCGCGGCGGCATCCACAATTCGGTGACACGCACGGTGCTCAAGCCCACGCACATGATCGGCGGCTATGCGCACCTGTCCTATGGCTTCAATTACTACGGCACCGTCGGCTCCAACCGCGACGAATTCGTCGTGGTGCGCAAGATGCGCGAGATCGACTGGATGGACGACACGCACGAACTGTCCGTGCAGTCTCAGGCTTGAGGGAGGGTTGCATGAAAATTCGCGCGCAAGTCGCCATGGTCCTGAACCTGGACAAGTGTATCGGCTGCCACACCTGTTCGATCACCTGCAAGAACGTGTGGACGTCCCGCGAGGGCATGGAATACGCATGGTTCAACAACGTAGAGACAAAACCAGGGGTGGGCTATCCCAAGGAATGGGAGAACCAGGACCGCTGGAACGGCGGCTGGCGGCGCCGCGCCAACGGGCGGATCGAACCGCGCCAGGGCGGCCGCCTGAAACTATTGTCGCGGATCTTCGCCAATCCCAACCTGCCGCTGATCGACGACTACTACGAGCCCTTCACCTACGATTACGACTATCTGCAAAACGCGCCCGAACGCAAGACGCCGCCCACGGCGCGGCCGCGCTCGCTGATCAGCGGCCAGCGCATGGACAAGATCGAATGGGGGCCCAACTGGGAGGAAATCCTCGGCGGCGAGTTCGCCAAGCGTTCCAAGGACTACAACTTCGAGGCGGTCCAGAAGGACATCTACGGCCAATTCGAAAACACCTTCATGATGTACCTGCCGCGCCTGTGCGAGCACTGCCTCAATCCGACCTGTGTGGCCAGCTGCCCGTCGGGCTCGATCTACAAGCGCGCCGAGGACGGGATCGTACTGATCGATCAGGACAAGTGCCGCGGCTGGCGCATGTGCATCTCGGGGTGTCCCTATAAAAAGATCTACTACAACTGGAAATCCGGCAAGGCCGAAAAGTGCATCTTTTGCTACCCCCGCATCGAGGCCGGCATGCCGACGGTCTGTTCCGAGACCTGCGTGGGCCGCATCCGCTACCTGGGCGTGCTGCTGTACGATGCCGACGGCATCGAGGCGGCCGCCAGCGTCGCGGACGAAAAGGATCTCTATCAGGCCCAGCTCGACTTGTTCCTGGACCCCGAGGACCCGGAGGTCATCCGCCAGGCGCTGGCCGACGGCATCCCCGAGAACTGGCTGATCGCCGCGCGCCATTCGCCGGTCTACAAGATGGCCGTCGATTGGCGGATCGCCTTCCCTCTGCATCCCGAATACCGGACCCTGCCCATGGTCTGGTATGTGCCGCCGCTCTCGCCGATCCAGTCCGCGGCCAACAGCGGCCAGATCGGCAGCTTTGGCCAGATCCCGGACGTGCAATCGCTGCGCATCCCCTTGCGCTATCTCGCCAACCTGTTGACGGCGGGCGACGAGGCGCCGATCGCCCGGGCGCTCGAGCGCCTGCTGGGCATGCGCGCCTTCATGCGGGCGCGCACCGTCGACGGCCAGGAGCGCCTCGACATCCTCGAGCAGGTCGGCCTGTCGCTCGCGCAGGTCGAGGACATGTACCGCTACCTGGCGATCGCCGACTACGAGGATCGCTTCGTGGTGCCCACCGCGCATCGCGAATCGGCCGAGGATGCCTTCGACCTGCGCGGCGGCTGCGGCTTCACGTTCGGCAACGGCTGTTCGGACGGAGCCTCGGGCGGATCCCTGTTCGGCCCCAAGCCGCGCAAGGGCCGCAAGCCCACGGTCGTGTTCCTCGATCCCGCGCGGACCGCATGAGGAGGCGCGCATGACGACGACTACGACGGCCGCCGCGGGCACACCGGTGTATTCGGTGCTGTCCGCGCTGCTGGGCTATCCCGATCGGGACCTGATCGATGCGCTGCCCGCGCTGGCGGCGGCCCTGCCGCCCGATGCGCGCGCGCGGCTGGCGCCGCTGTTCGATGTCCTGGGCGGCCCGGGCGACCTGATCGATCTGCAGGAACGATACGTGGCGACCTTCGACCGGCGCGCCGCGCATTCGCTGCACCTGTTCGAGCACATCCACGGCGAGTCGCGTGACCGCGGCCAGGCCATGGTGGACTTGCGCGCCGAGTACCTGCGCCATGGCCTCGAGCCCGCGACCGCCGAACTGCCGGACTATGTGCCGCTGTTTCTCGAGTTCCTCGGCCAGATCGATCCCGACGAGGCGCAGGCCCTGCTGGGCGATGCCATCCACGTGCTGGCCCGCCTGGGCGACAAGCTGGCCGAGGCGCACAGCCCCTACGCCTGCCTTTTTTTCGAACTGCGCCGCCTGACCCCCGTCGAGCCCGAGGCGCTGCCCGAGCCGCCCGAGGGCGCCATGGAGGAAACCATGATCACCTTCGGCCCCGGCGCCGACGGTACCGAGCCGCCGATCATGCGCGGCGCCGGCCATTCCGACGGCGCGCAACCTATCGTGTTCCATCCGCCGCGCACATCCCGGGGATCCGCGGGCGGCCAGACGCAGGAATAGGAGATACCCATGAAAGCCTATCTCGAGCTGTTTTTTTTCGGCATCTATCCCTACATCGCCCTGACGATCTTCCTGCTGGGCAGCCTGGTGCGCTTCGAGCGCGAGCAATACACCTGGAAGAGCGATTCCAGCGAGCTGCTGCGGCGCGGCTCGCTGGGCTGGGGCAGCAACCTGTTCCACATCGGCATCATCTCGCTGTTCTTCACCCACCTGGTCGGCCTGCTGACGCCGCCGGCGGTCTACCATGCCATGGGCGTCAGCACTCAATTCAAGCAGCTCATGGCCGTCGTGGTGGGGGCGATCCTGGGCCTGATCTGCCTGGTGGGCCTGATCCTGCTGATCCATCGCCGCTGGACCGAGATCCGGGTGGCGCACAACACGCGCGTCTCCGACTGGGTGACCCTGCTGTGGATCCTGCTGGTGCTGGTGGTCGGCCTGGTGTCGATCTTGACCTCGATCCACCACAAGGACGGGGCGGTGATGATCCAGCTGGGCGACTGGGCGCAGCGCATCGTGACCTTCCGCGGCGGGGCGGTCGAGGCGCTGGCGGGCGTGCCCCGTGTCTATCTTTTGCACATGGTGCTGGGCATGACCCTGTTCGTGATCTTTCCCTTCACGCGCCTGGTGCATGTCTGGAGCGGCTTCGCCTCGGTGACCTACCTGGGACGCGCACGCCAGATCGTGCGTCCCCGCTAGGGCCGGATCGGGGGTGCGCATATGATTACCGTCAACGGCATTGTCATCACCGAGGCCGACATCCTGGACGAGGCGTCCCGGCACGCGGCCGATCCCAATCCCCGCCTGGCGGCGGGCCACGAACTGGTCCTGCGCGAACTGGTGCGCCAGCGCGCGCAGGACCTGGACCTGCCGCCGGACGACGACGAGGCGATCCTGGAGGCGGTGCTCGCGCACGACGTGCGCACCCCGCAGGCGGACGAGGCCAGCTGCAGGCGCTATTACGAGCGCCACCCCGACGAGTTCCGCGAGGGCGACCTGGTCGAGGTCCGGCATATCCTCTTTCAGGTGACGGCGGGGGTCGACGTGCAGCGCCTGCGGGCGCGCGGCAACCTCGTCCTGGCGGAGCTGCACCGGGACGGCGCCGCGCATTTCGCGCGCTATGCCGCGCAATACTCCAACTGTCCGTCCGGCCGCGAGGGCGGGGACCTGGGGACCCTGGCGCGGGGCGATGCGGCGCCCGAATTCGAGCGGGCCGTGTTCGCCATGCCGGCCGACAGCCTCGGGCGCGAGCTGATCGAGACCCGCTACGGATTCCACATCGTGCACACCGGGCGCAAGGTCGAGGGCCGTTCCTTGGCGTTCGAGGACGTGCGCGGGCGGCTGGCGGCCTGGCTCGAGGATTCCAGCCGCCGGCGGGCGGTGCATCAATATTTGCGGCAGCTGGTGGGCGGCGCCCGCATCGAGGGCATTCCCATGGAAGGCGCCGAGTCGCCGCTGGTCCAGTAGCCGGCCGTCAGCGCGCCCGGGCGGTGATCCGGATGGGCGATTCGGCCGGGCCCTGGGCGGCCCGCGGCGGCGGTTGCATCACGTCGGCCAGCGTGTGCCGGTTCAGGTGGTCCATGAAGGCCTGCAGGGCGCCGGCCACGATGGGCGTCAGGCCGCACTGGCCGCTGAGCACGCAGGTATTGTTCGCGCCCATGCATTCCACCAGCGCAAGGTCGTTCTCGGTGTCGCGGATGACCTCGCCCAGCGGGATGTCCGAGGGATCGTGGGCCAGCTGCATGCCGCCGTTCTTGCCGCGCACCGTATGGATCCAGCCGCGCTGCGCCAGGCGGTGGGTGATTTTCATCAAGTGCGGTTCCGAGATCCCATAGGCGCGCGCGACCTCGGCGATCGTGCACAGGCGATCCGGGTGCCTGCCCAGGTGCATCAGCAGGCGGATCGCGTAGTCGCTCATGTTGGTCAGGCGCATGATGGGTCCCCGGCCGTGGCGCTCAGCGGGTCGTCGCAGCCGTCGCCAGGGGCGCCTGGACGGGCTGCGGCTGGTCGGGGCGCGGGCGGATCAGCATCGGGCCGAAGCGCCACAGGTACAGGCCTATGGACAGGATCCAGGCCGCCGCGGCGAGATGCAGCAGGTGCGGCGTGGCCGCCGACGGCCACAGCGCGGCCAGCCGCAAGGCGACGGCCAGCACCATCAGCCAGTGGTTGGCCAGCATGCTGCCGTCCAGCGCCAGCGGGCGCCCGAGGTGGCCCAGGGCGGTGCGGTTGAGCATGCCGATGATCAGGATGCAGAAACCCGCCATGCCGATCAGGTGGACGTGGGTGGCGCTGCGCGCGAACAGGCCGCGCGCCGTGGCCGGCTCGAGCAGGCCGCTGAATTGCAGGGCGGCGGCCAGCAGGCCGATGCCGATGAAGGCATAGCCCAGGTACAGGATCCAGAGCATGGGTTTGCGCACCACGGCGCCGGGTTTCCAGTAGGCCAGTTGGGCCAGGCTGATCAGGCCCGTGACCGCGAGGGCCGCAGCCATCGGGAGGGGCAGGCCCAACAGTCCGGCGACCAGGGCGAACGCGCTGAACACCATCTGGACATGGCCCGACCGCGTCAGCATGGGAATCTGCAGGCCGGGCACCATGCGCATGGCAAAGAACGGGATCACGCGCCGCGCGATCAGCAGCGCCACGATGGCCATGCCGATCAGGCCCAGGTCGAAGCGCTGCATCAGCAGGACGTAGTCGCCTTCGAGCGCGGCCAGCAGGTACAGCAGGTCGGCGGCGCCCAGGATCAGCATCAGCACCGGCAAGCCATAGTTGCGGCGGCTGCGTCCCTTGACCATGACGCGCATGAGGCTGGCCGCGGCGACCAGGAAGAACAGCAGTTCCACCGCGGTGGCGGCCCAGAAGCCGGCCGTGCCGCCGGCGAGGAAGCCGATGCGCGCAATCACCCAGAGGATGCACAGGGCGGCAAGCGGCCTGCCTTTGAGCGGATTGAAACCCGTCCAGGTTGCGCTGGCGGTCAGCAGAAAGCCCACCGCGATGGTGATGATGAAGCCCCACAGCATTTCGTGGGCGTGCCAGGCGACGCCCCCGAGGGGGCCGTCGAGCAGCCGGGGCGCGTAGATCCACAGGGCGATCGACACCAGCGCCCATAGTGTGCCGGCGAGGTACAGCGGCCGGAAGCCCAGCGCCAGGAAGGCCTCCATCGAGGGCCGGTTGGCGGTGGCCGTCGGCGCTTCGTCAACTTGCATCAGTCGGGACATGGTCGAACTCCGTGGGGGGGCGATCCGGCGTGTGGCTGATCTGGTAGCCGTACCAGAGGCTGCGCGCGACGCGGTGGGCGAATTCGTTGGCCTGCTCGGCGAAAGGCCGGTTGTCGAAGCCGTCGGTGGTTTGGCGAAACAGGTCCAGCCAGCGCACGAACATGTCGCCCCGCAGGTCGGGAAGGGCGACGTGGCGGGGCATGGGCGTGCCGCTGTAGGTGCCGGTGCGCCGCAGCAGCGACGACCAGAAGCGCACCATGCGTTCGAGGTGCTCGTCCCAGTCGTCGATGTGGGCGTCGAAGACCGGACCCAGGACGGCGTCCGCGCGCACCCGGCGGTAGAAGTCATGGACGAGCGTGGTGATCTCGTCCTCGGTACAGAGTTCGGCGGAAGGCATGGGGGCGACGGCCGGCGTGTTTTAAAGGTTCATATTATAGTTATCTTTATGCGCCGTGCAAAGCGCCGCGAGGAGCCCGGGATTCAGACCACGAGCGCCAGGATTCCGATGCCCAGCAGCGCGAACAGGGACATCCGCCTGAGAAAGGCCTGGCGGCTGCCCGCCTGGCGGTGCAACAGGGCGCCCAGCAGCGTGGCGCCGATGGCGAAGGGCAGCAGCATGACGGTCCAGACGCCTTGCCGCGCGGTCAGGTCGCCGGCCAGCCCCACGAGGATCAGCGTGGCGGATTGCCCCAGGAGGAAGAACAGGATGCTGGCCGCCCGTATGGCGGCGTGGCCGAGGCTGCGGTCCGACAGCATATAGAGCACCACCGGCGGGCCGCCGATGCCCGCGATCGCCGTCATCACACCGCTCAGCAAGCCGGCCAGGCCGTCTTGCACGGTACCGCGCCGCCCCCGGTAATGCCAGCCCGCCAGCATCAGCAGCGCGAGCGTGATGACCATGAGTGCAACGGTCTTGCGCATGGTGGCCGGATCCACCCATTGCAGCATCGCCAGGCCGACCGGCATGCCGAACAGCGAGGGGATGAGCAGGCGCATCACGAGTCGCCAATCCACCTGGCGTATGGCATCCGGCAGGATCGGCAAGGATACGATCGAGCTGATGCCCAGCACCAGCACCAGGACGTCCGTGGGCGGCATCAGCAAGCTGAATATCGGCGCCATCAACAGGCCGGCCCCGAATCCGGTGAAGCCGAGCAGCAGGCCGCCCGAAAAGCTCGCCGCCGCCAGGACGAGAAACACCGGCCAGGCCGGAAGCTGCGTGACCAGCCAGTCCGGCATCATCGCTCGCCGCGCCGGCGCGGCTGCTTGATCGGGATGCTGCGGCGCCTCATGTGACGGTGATGGGACACGGCCCTAAACCGCGACCGGGGCGATGATCTTCGGGTGGGGGTCGTAACCGCTCAGGGTGAAGTCTCGGTACTCGAAAGCAAACAGGTCGGTCACGTCGGGGTTCAGCTGCATGGTCGGGAAGGGCCGGGGGCTGCGGGCGAGCTGCTCGCGCACCTGGTCGAGGTGATTCAAGTAGATGTGGGCATCACCCAGAGTATGCACGAATTCGCCCGGGTACAGGCCGACGACCTTCGCCACCATCAGGGTGAGCAAGGCATAGCAGGCGATGTTGAAGGGCACTCCCAGAAAGAAGTCGCCGCTGCGCTGGTAGAGCTGGCAGGACAGCCGGCCGTCGGCCACGTAGAACTGGAACAGGGCGTGGCACGGGGGCAGCGCCATCCTGCCGATGTCGCCGGGGTTCCAGGCGACCACCATGTGGCGGCGCGAGTCGGGGTCGGTGCGCAGCGCCTCCAGCAATTGCGCGATCTGGTCGATCTCGCGGCCGTCGCCGGTCCGCCAGTGCCGCCACTGGTGGCCATAGATCGGCCCCAGGTCGCCGTCCTCGGGCGCCCATTCATCCCAGATCGTGACCCCGCGCTCCTGCAGCCAGCGCGCGTTCGTGTCGCCGCGCAGGAACCACAGCAGTTCGTAGATGATGGATTTCAGGTGCAGCTGCTTGGTCGTCAGCAGCGGGAACTCCCGCGCCAGGGAAAAGCGCATCTGCAGGCCGAACAGGGACAGCGTGCCGGTGCCGGTGCGGTCGGCCTTGCGCGTGCCCCGGGCCAGAATGGCCGAGAGCTGCTCCAGGTACTGGCTTTCGGCGGGGTTGGTCCGCGTCTCCGCGTGCGCGGTCCGCATGTCGGGACTCCTCATGCCGCCGGAGTGGCCGCGTCCTGCACTTCGCTGCGCAGCGCATGCAGCAGTTCGCTCTGCACCTCGATGAAGCGCGAACTGGTGATGAATTCCTGCGTCCGGGGCTTGGGCTCGTCGATGTCGACGGCGAGCTTGACCCGGCCGGGGCGCTTGCTCATCAGCAGCACCCGGTCGGAGACGAACACGGCTTCGGCGACGTCGTGGGTGATGAAGATGATCGTGGGCTGATACTGCTGCCAGAGCTGCAGGACGAGCTCCTGCATCATCAGGCGGGTTTGCGAGTCCAGCGCGCCGAAAGGCTCGTCCATCAGGATGACGCCCGGCTCCGAGATCAGGGCGCGGGCGATCTGCACGCGCTGCTGCATGCCGCCGGACAGCTGGTAGGGATAATGTTTTTCGAACCCGGTCAGGCGCACCGCCTCGAGCAGCTGGCGCGCGCGTTCCAGATAGGTCGCTTCGGGCATGCCGCGGGATTTCACGCCCAGGGTGATGTTCTCCAGCACCGTCAGCCAGGGAAACAGCGACGCCTGCTGAAAGACGATCGAGCGGTCGGGGCCCGGTTTGGAGACCGGTACGCCGCCCAGCAGCACGGTGCCGGTCGACGGGCTTTCAAAGCCGGCGATCATGTTCATGGCGGTCGATTTCCCGCAGCCCGTGGGGCCCAGGATGCTGATGATCTCGGCCGCCTTGATCCGGACGTTCAGCGAATCGACCGCCAGGGTCGCTTGGCCGCTGTTGCCTTGCCGCGGATAGGTTTTCGAGACGTTTTCGAAAACCACCATGTCCTCGCGGGGGTCCCCGCCGGTTTGCGCGTTCAAGTCCGATGCGCGGACATTTCTCAAATCATTCATGTTCATTTCTCCAGCCTCCAGTTGTCGGTCTATGTTTTCGTTCTTGTTCTCACGGTGTACTTTGCGTCGGTTTTATCGGATCATGTCGGGGGCCTCCCTGAACGATTCTCGAGCACGGCAATCATGACGACTGCGAACCTGCGGAAACTGAGCCACGTGGTGGCGCTTGGCAAATACGGAACCTTCGCGCAGGCGGCCGATGCGGTGCACCTCAGCCAGCCGGCGTTCAGCCGCAGCATCCAGTCGATCGAAGAGGAATACGACGTCAAGCTGTTCGAGCGCAGCACGCGCAAGATCGTGCCGACGCCCTATGGCAAGATCGTCATCGCGCGCGCGACCAAGATCCTGCAGGAATCCAGGGGCCTGCGGCGCGACGTCGAGCTGATGAAGGCCCACGAGTACGGCGAGGCCATGATCGGCATGGGGCCGGTGCCTGCCGGGACGCTGCTGATCCCCCTGGTGTCCCGGATGGTGCGCGAGCACCCCAAGATCCGTACGCGCGTCGAAATCACTCACTGGGCCAACCTGCTGCGCCTGCTGGAGGCCGAGCAACTGGATCTGTTCATCGCCGATACCCGCGAATTGATGAGCAGAGAACATCTCGAGATCATCCCGCTGCCTGAACTGCATGTCGGTTGCTTCTGCCGAGCCGGCCACCCGATCCTGAAAAGCGGGAAAAAGGTGCCGGTCGAGGAACTCCACGAATATCCCATGGGGGCGTTCCGTTTTCCCGACATCTGGCTCAACGAGGTGATGGAGGGATTTCGTTTCAAGAGCGATCCTCGCACACTCCTGGGTTTCGAGTGTGACAATCTGTTGGTGCTCGAGCAGGTGGCTTTGTCGACCGACATCATCATCCTGGGCCCGGCCTCGGCCTTCCAGGCATCCAGCAGGGAAAAAAAGCTCGTCGAGATCAAACTGACCCCTCCACTGCAGGTGTTTACCCATTTCGGCATCGTCGTCCTCAAGGACCGGATGCGTTCCCCCGCAGCGGACCTGTTCATCCAGTACGCACTCGAGGAGATGCCGCAGACCAAAAGGCGCGGCGCCCGGCGGTCGGCCTAGCGCCACCATGTCTCACCGTTCCGTCCGGGATTTCTTGCCGCGCCGAGGCTGGATGCGCACGACCGGCGGATTGGTCCCGTTGTAGTAGTTGATCCACGACGAGGTGCCCCGTGTGCCCTCGACGGCCGGCACCAGCACCTCTTCGAGCGCCTTCAGCGTGCCGGTCGCCTTGGCGAGGCGGTATTTCCGGTTGTGGATGCATTCCCGGTCCTTGAATTCGCACACATTGTCGTCCGTCCCCGAACAGGGGCCGTTGGCCAGGCCTTTGGGGCAGGTCTCGGGGCAGACGTAGTTCAGGTATTCGATGCGGCAGAAACCGCAGGTCTCGCATCCCAGCGCGGCCGACTTCGTCATGTGCTCGAACTTCAGCAGCGCACGCTGGCCCGGCCCGGTCGCATCGACCGCGCGCATGAGGGGCGCGAGCACCTTGGCGCCCAGGCCGTCCCGGTCGAACATGGCCTGGTGGATCCGCGACATGCGCTTGTATTTGGCCATCTCCCCGTCGGCGGGCGCCACCTCGCCGAGATCGGGCAGGGCGTCCAGGCTGCAAGGCGCGGGGCGCTCACGGCCGAACATGTACAGGCCGCCCGGAGGGCTGAAGCTCACCGGCTGGCCGTCGGGCAGGCGATTCATCTCGGCCCAGGCCTGGTCCCAGTCCGCGCGGCTGGTCACGGTCTTTTCCAGTTCTTCGACCAGGTCGATGATGCCGGACAGGGCTTCGTAGGTTTCGACGCCGCTCAGTTGCACGCCGGCATAGCCCATCAGCTTCACGCCGACCACCTGCATCGCCAGGCGCTGCTGGTAGCGGCGGCGCGCCGCCTCCTTGCCTTCTTTTTGCTCTTCCTGGATCAGGGCGAACAGGCTGTCGGACATGTAGACCCCGGGCAGCCGGCCGGAATGGATGCCGCGCGCCCAGCCGATGGACGGCAGCAGGAGGTTGGCCACGATCGGGATGTCGAAGCCGCGCGCATCCCGATACCAGATCAGCTCCTCGAACTTGCGCATGTCCCAGCTGCAGTTGGTGATGATGTAGCTCGTGCCGGCGCCGATCTTCTTGACCATCTTCAGGTACTGGTTCGCGAGTTCCTCCTCGCGATACTTGAAGGGCGACATGGCGGTGGCCACGATGCAGTCCGGGTCGAGGCGCCTGGCATCCTGGACCGCCACCACCGACTCGTGATAACGGGTGCGACCGGGGCGCGTCGGCTCCATGACCCGGTCGCCGGTCACCAGCAGCAAGTTGCGCAGCCCGGCGTCCAGGGCGCTGCGGATCACCCCCACGGCTTCGTGGGGCAGGCGGTCCTTGCCGGCAAGGTGCAGCAGGGGCACCAGGCCGCTGGCCTCGGCGGCGATCTTGCCGCATTCCACGGTGCTGAAACAGGCGGTGGACTTGACCCTGTCGCCGATGTTGACGCCGCGCATGCGCGGATCGCGGCCGACCAGCTCGGCATTGCGCGCGAGCTCGTCCAAGGCCCGGACACCGTCGCTCAGCAAGGCCGGGACGTGTTCCAGGGTGTAGAGGAACTCGCTGTCGCGCAGCCCCTCCCGTATCGCGTTTCTGTAGGCCATGGTCTGTGCGTCCTCAATGCGCGGGATGCCGGGGTGCTGCGGGCGCGCCCTCGCACAGCGCGAGGAAGCGCTGGTGCTCCTGCGGCGCCATGTGCTGGACATGCTCGGCCAGTGGATAGCGGCCCGTCAGCACGTGTTCCTTGTATGTTTGCAGCCCCTGACGGATGGTCGCCGAAATATCCACGAACACCTTGGCCTGCTTGGGGCGCGGGAAGGCGCTGTAGCCCACCGCGTCGCCCGTGCCGATGTACATGCCGTCGGGCGAAGGGCCCGAGCTCACGCTGACGACCGGGACGGGCAGGGTCTGCGCCAGGTATTGCGTGATTTCGAACGGCACGTATTCCAGGATGATCGCGAACGCTCCCGCCTCGACGAACGCGCGTGTGCTGTCGACGATGTGTGCCGCTTCGACCGCGTCGCGTCCTTTGAAGCCGTAGCCGCTTTGCTCGAGCTTGCGCGAGGCCTGCATGCCCATGTGGCCCACCACCGGGATACCGGCGCGCACGATCTCGGCCACGTGCCGCGCGGTGTGGCGGTTGCCCTCGCACTTGACCGCGTCGGCGCCGCCTTCGCTGATCAGGCGCGCCGCGTTGCGGATCGATTCCTCGGGCGAGACGTTGTAGCTCATGTACGGCATGTGCGCCACTTTCATGCCGTATTTCACGACCCGGTTGACGGCCTGGCTGAGGATGAGTTGTTCTTCGAACCGCACGGTCAGCGGCGTGGGGTGGCCCAGCAGGGACATGGGGCCCGCGTTGCCGTTGATCAGCAGGTCGAATCCGATCTCGTCGGCGATGGCGGCCATGGGGGCGTCATACGCGGCGATGCAGACCAGGCGCTCGCCGCGCTGTTTCTTGGCGAGCACCGACTTGACGGTGACTTTTTTCCGTACGGCTTCTGTCATGGCGTGATCTTCCTTGGGAATCGAATCGGGCCGCGGCGCGGCCCGCCGGATTACTTCACCAGGTCCAGGAACTTCTCGTGCTCGTCCTGGGTCATGTTCTGCGTGAACTCGACGTTCGGATAGCGGCCGTCCAGCACCTGCGTCTTGTATTCCCGCAGTCCCTGCTGGATGAGCGGGCGCACGTCGACGAACGAACCCTCGTGCTTGGGACGCGGGAAGGCGCTATAGCCCACGGCGTCGCCGCTGATCAGGTAGATGCCGTCGGGCGAGGCGCCGCCGCCCACGCTGATGACGGGCACCGGCAGGGTCTTGGCCAGGTACTGGGTGATCTCGACCGGCACGTACTCGATGATGATGGCGAAGATGCCGGCCTCGACGAAGGCGCGCGCGTCCTCGACGATCTTGAACGCGTCCTCGGCGGACCGCCCCTTGAAGCCATAGCCGCTTTGTTCCAGCTTGCGCGAGGCCTGCATGCCCATGTGGCCCATGACCGGGACGCCGGCGCGCACGATCTCGGCCACGTTCCGGGCGGTGTATTTATTGCCCTCGCATTTCACGGCATCGGCGCCGCCCTCGCTGATGAAGCGCGCCGCGTTGCGCACGGCCTCCTCGGCCGAGATGTTGTAGGTCATGTAAGGCATGTGGCCCACGACCATGGCGTACTTCGTCATCCGGCTCACGGCCTGAGTCAGGATGAGCTGTTCCTCGAAGCGGACGGTCAGCGGCGTGGGGTGGCCCAGCAGGGACATGGGGCCCGCGTTGCCGTTGATCAGCAGGTCGAATCCGATCTCGTCGGCGATGGCGGCCATGGGGGCGTCGTAGACCCCGAGGCCGACGATCATTTCGCCTTTTTCCTTCTTGTTCAGCAGTTGCTTGATGGTGGTTTTTCTACGCTTTTCGGTGCTCATTGCTTCCGTCTCCTGTGGGCGCGGTGATGTGGATGAGGCTGCCGCGCGGCATACCCGGAAGCCAGACTAGCATCGGGTTCGATATACATCCAATGCATTATTTTTTTGATTTTCATGCACTTGTCGCATTTTTAAACGCAAAGCGGCGCCTTGCCTTGGGGGCTGTTCAGGCACGGCAGGAGAATTGCAGTAAATGCATCAATTCATTCAAAACAATGCATTGGATGTATATCGAACCCGATGATAATCTGGCCGCAACTCGATCTTCCAGAACCGTTGCGCAGGGCTTGCAGGCCCTGCGAAACGGGCCCCAAAACAGGATCTTTCGGTATGAGCCAGAACACCGCAGCCCAGCGCAAGCGCGTGACCCCGAACGGCATACGCAGCCGCAAGAACGGCGCGGACCCCATCACCCTGGTATCGGCGTATGACTATCCGTTCGCCCGCTGCGCGGACGAAGCCGGCATCGACATCATTTTTGTCAGCGATGCGCTGGCCAGCGTCGGCCTGGGCCGCGGCGACACCCTGTCGGTGACGCTCGACGAGATGATCCACCATACCAAGGCGGTCAAGGCGGGCTCGGGCAACAGCCTCGTGCTGGCAACGCTGCCGTATCTCTCGTACCCGAATCCCCGCGAGGCGATTGCCTCGGCCAGCCGCCTGGTGAAGGAGGGCGGCGCCCAAGCCATCGAGATCGAGGGCTGTGCCGATCTGGCGCCCACCGTCCACGCGCTGGTGGATTGCGGCATCGCCGTCGTGGCGCACGTCGGGCTGACCAAGAAGGTCGCCGCGCGCACCGGCAGCTATCGCACCATGGGCCTGGACGCCCAGTCGGCGCTCGAGACCGTCGAGGACGCCATGGCGCTTGCCGATGCCGGCGCCTTCGCCCTCATCCTCGAGTGCATCCCCGATCGGCTGGCGCAGCTCATCACCCAGCTGGTGGGCGTGCCCACCATCGGCATCGGCGCCGGCCCCTATTGCGACGGGCAGGGGCTGGTCACCCAGGACATGCTGGGCCTGTTCGACAAATTCGTGCCCAAGTTCGTGCAGCAGTTCGCCCATCTGGGCCATGCCGCCATCGAGGGCTATGCACGCTTTCGAGACAGCGTCGGCCAGCACCAGTTCCCCGCCGCGCAGCACACCGTCGCGGCGGACGACCGGGTGCTGGCCGAGATGCTGCAGTACCTGCGCTCCCTGGATGGGAGCGCATCCTTCAACCACGCGCCATCAGGCGGCTTCACCGCCGCGGCGTAGGCAACGACAAGTGTCGTACCCCTTAATCAATCCTTACTTTCAAGGTGGAAAAAATGGCAAATGATGGTCACATTGCTCTGGGTCTGGTAGAGACGCGCGGCCTGGTGGGCGCAATCGAGGCGGCGGACGCCATGGTGAAGGCGGCCAATGTGTCGCTGCTGGGCAAGGAGATGATCGGGGGCGGGTTCGTCACCGTGATGGTCCGTGGCGACGTCGGCGCGGTCAAGGCGGCGACCGATGCCGGGGCCGCCGCGGCCAAGCGGGTCGGCGACCTCGTCTCGGTCCACGTCATCCCGCGTCCGCACGGCGATCTGTCCTCGGTCCTGCCGGCGCGTGCCACTGAAACCTCCCAAGCCAAGTGACGGCCATGGCGACGAACAGCAGCAATCTGCAACTGCGGGCGTTCTTCTACATCGACCGGATGCAGGCCCAGTATGCGGCGTATTTCGGCACCGTCACGTCCGGCGACATCCCGGTCGCCGGGATGGCCCAGCTCTACGTCGAGCTGGCGCCCGGCAACGAGGTGTTCCGCATCGTCGACATGGCGCTCAAGGCCACGGACGTCAAGCCCGGCGTCCAGATCGTCGAACGCGAGTTCGGCGTCCTGGAGGTGCATTCGGAGTCCCAGGAGTCCGTGCGCGAGGCGGGTCGCGTCATCCTCGAGCGTCTGGGCATGCAGGAGGAAGACCGGATCCGGCCCAAAGTCGCGTCGGTGCAACTGATCACCAATGTATCGCCGTACCAGGCGCAGCTGATCAACCGCTCGCGGCGCGGCCACATGCTCGTCCCGGGCGAGGCCCTGTACGTGCTGGAGGTGACGCCGGCCGCATACATCGACCTGGCCGCGAACGAGGCCGAGAAGTCCGCCAACGTGCGCCTCATCCGCCTGCAGGACGTGGGCCGTTTCGGCCGCTTGTTCATGGCCGGCACGGAGGCCGAGGTCCGCACGGCGCAACTGGCGTCGATCGCGGCCATCGAGAGTCTCGGCGGCGTCGAGAAATGACCACCCACTGATTGAGGCAAGCCATGCTGATATGCCGAACCATAGGGATGGTGGTCTCCACCATCAAGCAGGACGCCCTGGCCAGCAGCAAACTGCTGCTGGTGCGGCGCACGGCGGCCAACGGCGACGTCATCGGAGAGCCGTTCGTCGCGGTCGACACGGTCGGCAGCGGCGAGGACGAGCTGGTGCTGGTCGCCACCGGCAGCGCCGCCCGCGAGACCGAGCGGACCCGCGCCAGCCCGGTGGACGCCACGATCGTCGGGATCATCGACTCGACCTCCGGCGGCGGCAAGCTGACGTTCTCGAAGTCCGGTCCCGCGCGCAGGTCGCGGTAAAGGCGCAAGCGTAGGAGATAACGGTGTCACAACAAGAGTACGACAAGGACTTGCGGTCCGTGCAGCAGGCGCGCCGGCTGCTGGAGCAGTGCAGGACGGCCCAGCGGCAGTTCGCCTCGGCGAGCGCGGCGCAGGTCGACGCGATCTGCCAGGCGATGTCCGAGGCCGCCTTCCAGGAGGCGGAGCGGCTGGGCCGGATGGCGCACGAGGAGACCGGCTACGGCAATCCGGATCACAAGACCGTCAAGAACCAGCATGCGGCCAAGGCGGTCTGGGAATCCATACGCACGGTGCAGACCGTCGGCGTGATCGCGCGCGACGAGGCGCGCAAGCTCCTGACCATCGCCGAGCCCATGGGCGTGGCGGCCGCCCTGACGCCCAGCACGAATCCGACGTCGACGGCGATCTTCAAGACGCTGATCGCCGTCAAGGGGCGCAACGGCATCGTGATCTCGCCCCATCCCTCGGCGGCCCGCTGCACGCTGGAGGCGGTCCGCATCGTGGCCGCCGCGGCCGAGCGCGCCGGCGCGCCCAAGGGCCTGATCGCCTGCCTGGAGGAACCCACGCTGCAGGCCACGCAGGAGATCCTGCGGCATTATGCGGTCACGGTGATTCTCGCGACCGGCGGCGGGCCGATGGTGCGCGCCGCGCACAGCACCGGCAAGCCGGCCTATGGGGTGGGGCCGGGCAATGTGCCCGCCTGGGTCGATCGTTCGGCCGACGTGCCCAAGGCCGCCCGGGACCTGGTGCGCAGCAAGTCCTTCGACTGCAGCCTGATCTGCGCGACCGAGCAGACGGTGGTCGCCGACCAGGCCATCGCGCAGGACCTGCGTCGCCACATGGAGCAGGCGGGCGCTTACTGGGTCGATGAAGCCCAGGCCGCGCGGCTCGGCGAATTGCTGTTTCGCCCGGACGGCGGCATGAACACGCGTTCGGTGGGCCAGAGCGCCCAGGCGCTGGCGCAGGCCATCGGCCTGTCGGTTCCCGCGACGGTGAAGGTGCTGGTGGCGCCGCTGGGCGGCGTCGGTGCGCAGCATCCGCTCTCGCGCGAGAAACTGACCTCGGTGCTGGGCTTCATCACCGTCCCGGATGCGCGCGCGGGGTTGGAGAACTGCGTATCGATCCTGAAGTTCGGCGGCGATGGACATACCGCGGTGATCCACTCCCAGGACGAGAAGCAGGTCGAGGAGATGGCGCTGCGACTGCCGGCGTTCCGCATCGTGGTCAACTCCATGTCCACGCTGGGCAGCGTCGGCCATACCTGCGGTTTCGCCCCCTCGTTCACCTTGGGGACCGGCGGCATCGGCGGGGCGATCAGCGGCGACAACATCACGGTCACCCACTTGATCAACACCAAGCGCGTGGGCTGGGAGCTGGTGCCCTGGACACCCGCAGACGGCCAGGGTGACGGCCGGTCCGGTTCGGTCACGCCGCAGGGCGGGGGCGCGCAGGACATCGATGCGATCGTCCGGGGCGTCATGGACAGGCTCCGGGCCGCCGATGCGTCCCGCAGCCTGACCCGTTGACGGCGGGCGCCATGGCTTATTTCCAACCTCCTCAAGAGCGCCCGCGTCACGTCAAGCGCTTTCTCACCGTCCGCGACATCGAGGACGCGGCGGCGAACGGCTGCCGCGAGATCCTCCACGCCGACGATCTGGTGATCACCGACGCGGCGCGGGAGGCCGCGCACGACCTGGGCGTGGCGATCGTCAAGCCGGATCCCGCGCGGCAGGCGGCCGTCAAGTCCGCTGCCAGTCCCGGGCAGGCGCCAGCCGCGCGGGGCCCGAGCAGCCCGCCCGTGCCCGCCTCGTCATTCCCCGCCGCTTCGCAGCCGCAACCGGCGGCCGTATCCTATCAACAGCCCGCGGCGGTTGCCGCTGCGCCGTCGGTGCCCGCCTTTGCGCCGCCTCCCGCTTTTGCGCCGCCACCGGGCGCCCATGCCGACGAGCATCCGCTCGTCCAGGACCTGGCGCGCGCAATCCGCGCCCGTTGGCGACCCGTGCGGCGCCGCCAGCGGCAACTGATCGCCTGAACCCGATGGACACTTGCCATGACAGCCTATTCCACGCCTTACTATGATCCCCCCGTGCGTTTCCGCGAGGTCGTCACGCGGGCGGACATCGATGCGCTGGTCGGTCGCGGCCAGACCTCCCTGGTCCTGGGAGAGCGCGGCACGATCACCGACGAAGCCCGCGAGCATGCGCTCAAGCTCGGCATCGCCATCCAGCATGGGGATCGGAAACCCAGCGCGCCCACCGCGCCGACCCCGACGGTGCCCGCCCCCGCGCCGGCCCCCGTAGCGGCGCCTGCCCCCGCGTTCGCGCGGACTGCGGGCGGCGCCCCGGACCGGGGGCCGGCTTCGGCCCCCGGTCCCACGGCCGACCCGGCCTCCCCGGCGGGCATCATCGAAGCCGTGGCCGCCGAACTCCATGCCCGTGGGGTCGAGCCCACGACGGCCTTGATCCAGCGGATCGTGGCCGGCGTGAACCAGGCGCTGGCGGGCGCTCGCCGCTGACCGGGCGGGACCGCGGATGGCCGATTCCCGCGTGCGCCGGCTGCTGCCGTTTCTGTGCTGGCCGCGGCCGACGGCGGCGTCGCTGCGCAAGGATGCCTGGGCCGGCCTGAGCGTCGCGCTCGTCCTGATTCCGCAGTCCCTGGCCTATGCCACCCTGGCGGGCATGCCGCCGGAAACCGGCCTCTACGCGGCGATGCTGCCGGCCGTGGTCGGCATCCTGTGGGGATCTTCCACGCTGCTGGCGGTGGGGCCGGTGGCGCTGACGAGCCTGCTGACGTCCGCCGTTCTGCTGCCCCTGGCGGCGCCGGGCGGGTCGCAGTGGGTCTCGCTGGCAATCTGGCTGGCCATTTATTCCGGCCTGATCCAACTGGTCCTCGGGGTGTTGCGCCTGGGCGCGATCGCGCACATCGTGTCCGATTCGGTCATCGCCGGATTCATCAACGCCGCGGCGATGATCATCATCCTCTCGCAGATCCCGCCGTTGCTGGGCCTGCCGCCCATGGCCTTCAGCCTGGACTGGCCCCTCCAGGCGCTGGCGGCCGCGCGCGAGTCGCCCCTGCAGGTCATGCTGACCAGCGCCTTCGGCCTGGGCGCGCTCTGCCTGCTGGGACTGCAGCGCCGCCTCGCCCCGCGGCTGCCCGGCGTGCTGCTGGTCTGCGTCGGCGGCATCGCCGTCAGCGGCCTGGGCCACCTGGCCGAGCATGGCGTCGCCGTGGTGGGGACGATACCCCAAGGGGTGCCGGGCCTCGAGGCGCCGCCCGGCATCACCGCCTCGCAGCACCTGGCCCTGTTGTCGGGCGCCCTGATCGTCGCGCTGATCAGTTTCACCGAGGCCATGTCCAGCTGCCGGATCCTGTCGAAGAAATTCAACACCCCCTGGAGCGAGAACCAGGAATTGATCGGCCAGGGCCTGGCCAAGATCGCCAGCGGCTTCAGCGGCGCCTTCCCGGTCAGCGGATCGTTCTCGCGCTCGGCCCTGAACGCGTACGTCGGCGCGACCAGCGGCTGGTCCGCACTGTTTGCCTCGGTGTGCATATTCGCCTGCCTGCTCTGGGCGACCGGCTATCTGTTCCATTTGCCACGCGCCATCCTAGCGGCGATCATCATCGCGCCCGTCGTGGGCCTGATCAATCTGCGCGCGGTCCTGCGCTCGGTACGCACCGAGCCCGCCGACGGCCTGGTCGCGCTGGCCACTTTCGTGGCGACGCTGGCATCCACGCCATCGCTGCATTGGGGGGTGCTGGCCGGCCTGGCGGCCTCGTTCTGCAGCCGGGCCTGGCGCCGTTTCAGGCCGGCGAAAGCTGCCCGGCCATAGCGGCGGGATCATGGGATCCCGCCATCGCCATACCGCTCAGAAAGTCAGCCTTGAGCCGGCATTCCTGGAATTCCAGGCCGGCATCGCTGTCGTGCACGATGCCCGAGCCGATGCCCATGCGGCCGGCGCGCGTCCCGTCCGCATCCGGTGCGCCGAGTTCCAGGGTGCGGATCGGGATCGACAGGCAAAAATCCCCGGCGCGGCGTCCGTCGTCGTCCGCCGCCGGGCCGAACCAGCCGATGGCACCGGTATAGAGGCCGCGGGGGGAACGCTCCAGTTCGCGGATGATCTCCATCGTGCGCCGCTTGGGCGCGCCCGTGATCGACCCGCAGGGATACAGGGCCTCGAACAGCTCGCCGAGGCCCACCTCGGGCCGCAGGCGCCCGCGGATCGTGGAGGTCATCTGCAGCACCGAGCCGAACGCCTGGACGTCGAACAGGCGGGGCACCGTGACCGATCCCGTCAGCGCGACCCGGCCGATGTCGTTGCGCAGCAGGTCGACGATCATCACGTTCTCGGCGCGGTTCTTGGCGTCGCCGGCAAGTGCGCGCGCCCGCGCGGCGCGCGCCTGACCTGGGGGCCCGGCCTCGGCCGTGCCCTTCATGGGACGCGCCAGCAGCCGCCCGTCCCGGTGCTGCATGAAGAGTTCCGGCGACAGGGATAGCACCGCCTCGCCCTCGGGCAGTTCGATGAGGGCGCCGTAGGGCACCGGCTGGCGCGCGCGCAGGCGGGCGTACAGCGCCTGCAGGCTGCCGCGGCTGCGAAAGCCCAGGCGGTAGGTGTAGTTGACCTGGTAGGTGTGGCCTTGCTCGATGTAGGCCTGGATGCGGGCGATGTCGGCCCGGTACTGCGCCTCGTTGACGTCGGCGCACAGGTCCGAGACCGTCGCCGGCGTTGGGCCGGCGCGGTCCGCCAGCCACCCCCGGACCTCGGTATCCGAGAGGTGGTCCAGGCGGCTGAACAGCAGGATGCGCGCCAGCGGCACGCGGCTGCCCGCAACCGGGCGGATGCCTTGCAGCGCCGCGCCCAGCTCGTAGGAGAACAGGCCGACGGCGTGCAGGCCGGCGCGGGTGGCCAGGCCCATGGCGTCGAACAAGGCCTTGAGCTGGTCCGCCCGTTCACAGGCCAGGGTGCCCTCGTGGCCGGTGTAGAGGCGGGACCGGCGCCGTTGCGCCGTGGCGGCGCAATCGTCCAGCAAGGCGAAGCACGTCTCGCTGGGCGGGCTCCCGAGGGACCCCGGCGCCGCCGGTCGCATGGCGTCAGCGCCCCTTCCAGTGCACCAGCGTGGTCTCTGTCGCGCTCAGGATGAGGTTCAGGACCAAGCCGATCAAGCCGATCAGGGCGATGCCGACGAAGACGACCGGGATCTGGAAGAGCTGGGCCGCATCCGAGATCATGAACCCCAGGCCGCGCTGTGCGCCGACCAGTTCGGCGGCCACCACCACGGCCCAACTGAGGGCCATCGCCACCTTGAGCCCGGTGAAGATCTGCGGCAGCGCGGCGGGCAGGACGATCTTGCGAAACAGCTGGAACTGGGTCAGGCCCAGCGACTGCGCGGCCCGCAGGTACTGGATGGGGACGTGCGCGGCGCCCGAATGCGCATTGACGTGCGCATAGTTGAAGGCGGTGAAGAAGATCAGCACCACCTTGCCCAGTTCGCCCAGTCCGAAGTACAGGACCACCATCGGGATGAAGGCGATCGGCGGGATCGGCCGGATGAACGCCATGATGGGCGAGACCATGGCGTCACAGGTGCGGTAGTAGCCGGTGATCAGACCCGTGGGCACGCCGAGGGCCACGCCCAGCACGAAGCCGGCCAGGGCGCGGAACAAGCTGATGCCGATGTGCTCGATCAGCGGCACCCGCTGGTAGCCGTTCATGACCAGGTCGTAGGTCACTGCGACCAGCGCCTGCGGCGAGGGCAGGTAGGTCGCGCTGATGAACTGGAAGGTCGTGGCGGCCCACCAGACCGCCAGCAGGCCCACGATGGTGCCGGTGGAGATCCACATCATCGGAAGGGGTTGTCGCGCTGTCGAGTTGCTCATGTCCGGCCTCACTTGCCCTGCTGCTGTGCCACGAAGGTCTTCATGTAGGACGCGTCGATGGACTGATTGATGACGTCCCAGCTGAGCGGTTCGGGAATGGTACCAGCCTTCGCGAGCATCTGGCTTGCGAGATAGAGCTGGCCGGCCAATCCGCCTTGCTGGGAGACCAGGGAGTAGGGCGAATCCGGGTCGAGCTGTTCCTCGAAGGACGGCATCTTGTCGCCTGAATGCAACTCATAGAAGCGCTGGGCGACCTCGGGCGTCAACTGCAGGTAGCGCTCCAGCGCCTTGATCGCCAGGCTCGGATCCTGCCGGACGCGCTCCATGATTTCCGCGTGCGCCTTCATCATCCGGATGGGGACATCCGGGTGCTTGTCCAGGTAGTCCTTCCGGAAGGCGTTGACGCTGGGGCAGACGCCGCCGTAGTCCGCGTCCCAGCTCACCACCTTGACGTCGGGGCCCTGCATGATCGTGTAGGGCGCCCAGCCGATGGCGGCGTCGATCGAATTGCGGCTGGCGAAGGCGTTGGCGAACAGCGGCGGCGCCAGGTTGACCACGTTCAGGTCGCTGACCTTCACGCCGGCCTTCTCGGCGATGATGTAGAGGCTGACTTGCGAGCAGGTGCCGGGCTGCGCGGCGATGGTCTTGGCCTTGGCGATGTCCTTGTAGCTCTGGACCCCGCTGCCGTCCTTGGCCAGCAGGCCCTCGCCCTGGCCGTTGTCCAGCTCCCAGGACACGATCTTCAGAGGGATGTTCTGGCCGATGGCAAAAACCGTGGCCAGGCCGGTGACCACCTGGTCGATGCTGCCGCTCTTGAGGGCCGCCAGCAGCGGCGCGCCGCTGGTGAACCAGTGGAAGGTGGGCTTGAGCCCGTATTTCTCGTAGATGCCCATCTGCTCGGCCAGGTAGGTGTTCCAGTAGCCTGCGCTGGGCCCGCCGACGTTCACGGGGATCAATTCCGCCTTGGCGGCCTGCTGCGCCGCGGCGGTGCCGCTCAGGCCCAGGCCCAGGCTTGCCACTGCCAGCAGTGTGGTTAATGTCTTGCTGATGTTCACGGTATCTCCTTGATGTTTTAATAATCGGGGTCGGTCCGACCGCCAGCCCGTTACTGTCGTCCGCGATCATAGGCTATCGTGTCGCCTGAAATCCTTCAATTGCATAATTTTCAACAAAACGATGCAAGGACTGCATGTAAAAGCATGGCCGGCGCCCGTCTCGCACTCCGTCCATAGGGGTGTTCGGGAGCGGGTTTCCCTAGTGTTCCCGCGGCTTTCACTGTCCTGATCGGGGCGGATCGGGGTGCCGGCCAGCGGCCCGCCAAGCGTCCCTGCGCCTCGCATGGGAGGCGGACGGCCCCTGCCGCGCACCCGCCGCCGCAGGCATAATGGGCACGCGTCGACGCATGGGCCGCTGGTTTCCGTCCGGCTCGGGCGCGGACTGGATCGGCCGCCGGCGTTTTCGGCGCACCTAATAGGAATACTGGGAAGACCTTTCATGGATACACAGCAGTTTGGCGCGGAAGACTGGCGCCGCTTCCTGAGCAGCATCGGCGAGGACCCGCAGCGCAACGGCCTGCTCGAGACGCCCGAGCGCCTGGTCGATGCCTGGCGGGACTGGACCGCGGGCTATGCCCAGGATCCGGCCGAGGTCCTCAAGGTCTTCGAGGATGGCGCCGAACAATACAGCGAGCTCATCGTCGTGCGCGGCATCCCGGTGTACAGTCATTGCGAGCATCACCTGGCGCCGTTCTTCGGCACGGCGACGATCGGCTACATCCCCAACGGGCGGATCGTCGGGCTGTCCAAGCTGACGCGGCTGGTCGAGTGCTTCGCCCGGCGGCTGCAGGTCCAGGAACGCTTGACGATCCAGGTGGCCAACGCCCTCATGACTCACATGAAACCGCTGTCGGTCGGGGTCGTCGTCCGCTGCCGCCACCTCTGCATGGAAAGCCGCGGCATCCGTTCGCCGGGCGAGGAAACCGTGACGTCGGCCATGCTGGGCGGCATGCGCACCAACCTCGCCTCGCGCACCGAGTTCCTGGCGCTCGCGCGCGATCCGGGCTAAGACGGCGGCGGTCGCCGCGCCTGTCGGCGGCACACCGGCAAGGCCCCCCTTGCCGGCCATCGACCGGGGCCGGAGGCTTCGAGTATGATGCTTACCTTCCGAAACGTTTTCTGAAATTTGTCTCAGATCAACCGCCGCCGTCTGATCGGCCGGGGGGGCCATGCCGACGCTCGCATCCATCTCTTGCGTGATTCCCTGCCTTAACGAGCAAGCCAACCTGGGCGTCCTGCTGCCCGAGCTGCTGAACGTCATGAGGCAGCAGGGCTGCGCGTTCGAGATCATCGTCGTCGACGACGGCAGCACCGACGCCACGCCTGCGGTGATGCGCCACTGGGCCGAACTTCATGGCGAGATCATGTATCTACGCCTATCGCGCAATTTCGGCAAGGAGGCGGCCATGACCGCCGGCCTGGAGGCGGCACGCGGACAGGTGGTGGTGTGCCTGGACGCCGACATGCAGCATCCGCCGGCGCTGATCCAGGCCATGCTCCAGCGCTGGCGCGAGGGCGTGCAGATGGTCTATGCGGTGCGCGCCTCGCGCGAGGACGAGACCCGCTTCAAGCGTATCGGCACGCGCCTGTTCTATGCCTTGATGCGCACCTCCGACGGCCTGAGCGTGCCGCCGAACGCGGGCGATTTCCGCTTGATGGACCGGGTCGTGGTCGATGCGTTGCTGCGCCTGCCGGAGCGCGACCGCTTCATGAAGGGCCTGTTCGCCTGGGTCGGCTTCGAGGCCGAACCCATCGCCTATCATCCGCCCGAGCGCCGCCACGGCGTGACGCGCTTCAAGCCGCTCAAACTGCTACGCTTCGCCGTCGACGGCCTGACGGCCTTCACCACCTGGCCGCTGCGCCTGCTCAGCCTCGTCGGCGTCCTGCTGTCGCTGGTGTCCTTCGGCTACGGCTTGCTGATCATCGTCGGCTACTGGCTGTACGGCAATCCGGTGCAGGGCTGGGCCACGCTGATCACCGTCATCCTGTTCTTCGCCGGCGTGAATTTGATCTCGCTGGGCGTGGTGGGCGAATACGTCGCCCGCATTTTCACCGAGGTCAAGGGACGGCCGGTGTATCTGCTGCGCGAGCGCGCCGGCGCCGGCCTGCCGTCCGCGCCCGGTGCCAGGCCCGTGCCGGGCAACCGCGGGGAGGGCGCATGAACCCGGCGCGCGCCGTCACGGCGCTGCGGGGGCGCGCGTCGCGCCTGGCCGATGGCGCCCATCGGCTGCTGCTGCGGGGCCAGGCGGCGCATGCCTGGCCGTGGGTGGCCGGCCTGACCTTCATCTGGCTGGCCGCCACCACTTGGGTCTACCCCCTGTTGCTGCCCGACGAGGGGCGCTACGTGGGCGTGGCCTGGCACATGCTCGAGTCCGGCGAGTTCCTGACGCCCATGCTGGACGGCATGCCGTTCTTTCACAAGCCGCCGCTGTTCTATTGGCTGACGGCCTCGTCGCTGGCGCTGTTCGGCGCCAATGCCTGGGCGGCCCGCCTGTGCTCGGTGCTGGCGGCGACCGTGCTGGTCACGCTGTTCTATCGGTTCCTGCGCGTGCGCGCCAACGCGCGGGTCGCGGGCTACGCCACCTTGATCCTGGCGGTCCAGCCCTTCCTCTTCGGTGCCTCGCATTACGCCAACCTCGACATGCTGGTGGGCGCCATCATCGGCGCGACCGTCATCGCGGGCGCGACGGCGGTCTTTCGCTACGAGCAGGCGCACCCGGACCGCGGCGCCGTGCTGTGGATGTACGCCGCGGCGGCCCTGGGCTTTCTTGCCAAGGGGCTGATTGGCGTGGTCCTGCCCGGCGGGGTGCTGTTCTTCTGGCTGCTGGGGCGGCGGCGCTTTGCCGCCATGGGGCGCCTGCTGTGGTGGCCGGGGATTCTCTTGTTCCTCGTCCTGTCGCTGCCCTGGATGGCGGTGATGCAGGCGCGCCACCCGGGGTTCTTCGACTATTACATCGTCCACCAGCACTTCCAGCGCTTTCTCGAGTCCGGCTTCAACAACCCGCATCCGTTCTGGTTCTATGTGCCGGTGCTGCTGGGCTTGACGCTGCCCTGGTCGGTCCAGCTGTGGCGCTGGTGCCGGCGCGACGGGCCGGTGAATCCGGTCTTCGTGCCGGCGGCCGAACGCTTCGAGCAGATCGACCGCCCCGTGCTGCGCGGCCTGATGCTGTCCTGGCTGCTGGTGATCCTGGTGTTTTTCTCGATCCCCACCTCCAAGCTCGTGGGCTACGTCATCGCCGCCCTGCCGCCGCTGGCCTGGTTCATCGCGGAGGTTTTCGAGGCGCGCGCCGCGCGCGACCGCACGGCGGCCGAGCGCAGCCTGGCGGCGTCGGCGGTGATCGCGGTGCTCATTTGCGCCGTGGCGGTCCTCGCCATGGTGGTGGCGCCGCAGCCCACCAACAAGCCGCTGGCGCGCGTGATCGGCGCCCAGGCCGGGCCCGGCGACCGCTTGGCCATGCTGGAGCTGTACGCCTATGACGTGCCGATGATCGCCGGCCGCGCCGCGCCGTCCATCGTGGTGTCGGATTGGGACGACCCCGGTATCCTGCGTTCCGACAATTGGCGCCGGGAACTGTACGATGCCGCCCTGTTCGCCCCCGAGGCCGCGCGCGAGGTCCTGTGGCGGCCTGCGCAGTGGCACGCGGCGTTGTGCGCACCGGATCGCCCGGTGTATTGGATCATGGCCTACCTGAAAGAAGCCCCCGGCCATCCGGCCTTGGAGGGACTCGCGCCGGTGGCGTCGACCCGGCGCATGGGCCTGTGGCGCGTGGCGCCCGATGCGGCCCTCAGTGTGTGCGGCGAAACGCCCAGCAGCGTCCCAGAATGAAGGTCAGCACGGCGATGCCGATGAGGATCAGCGCCAGCAGGACGTCATAGCGGATGGCGGTGGTGTGCAGCAGCAGCGCATAAGCCGCCTCGTTGACGGCGAAGCCCAGCGCCGATACCGCGAAAAACCGCCGTGCGGCCCGCGGCAGGGGCGCATGCTGGTGGCGGAATGTCAGGCGGTAGTGTCCTGCGAAGGATACGCAGAACGCCGTCAGCCAACCCACGACGTTGGCCAGCAGCGGGTCCAGGCCGCCGGCGGCCACGCAGGCGACGGCGACGGCCCAGTGCGTGGCCGCCGCGGCACAGCCTACAATGACGAACCATCCGATTTGGGCAGCGAGTTTCAGCATGGATTCCCAGTTCAGCGCGGCACGCGCCGAATACCGGCGCATTGTATTGTGCGCCGATGATTTTGGCATGAACGCGTCCGTGGACGCGGGCATCCTCGCGCTGGCCGGGAAAGGCCGCCTTTCGGGCGCCAGCGCACTGGTCGACGGCCCCACCTTCGAGGCCGGGGCCGCCCGCTTTGCCGCCAGCGGAATGCAGCTGGGCCTGCACCTGAACTTCACGGAGTCATTCGGCCAGCCCGGGCCTTGCCTGCCGTTGCGCGCCCTGATCGTGTCGGCCTACCTGCGGCGCTTGCCCGTGACCGCGCTGCGGGCGAGCATCGAGCGCCAGTTGCGGCGGTTCGAGGACCTGGTGGGACGGGCGCCCGACTACGTCGACGGCCACCAGCACGTGCATCAGTTGCCGGGCGTGCGCGACGCCCTGATCGAGATTCTGGGCCGGTACCCCCGGTCCCGGCCCTGGTTGCGCGACACCGGCCGCCCGCGGCCGGCCGGCCTGCCGCTGCGCCTGCGTGCCAAGGCCGCGGTGATTGCCGCCCTGGGGGCGCGCGCGCTGGCGCGCCGGGCGCGCGCTCAGGGCTTGCACACCAGCGGCGGATTCCTGGGGGTGTATGATTTTCAAGGGGGCGCGCCGGCCTATCTGGCCTGGATGCGCCGCTGGCTGGCGGCCTGCCGCGACGGGGACGTGCTGATGTGCCACCCGGCGCTGGGGCCGGATCCGCTGGACGCCCTGTCGGCCCAGCGCCAGGCCGAATTCGAAGTGCTCGCGGGGGACGACATGGCCGACCTCCTGGCACGCCACCGTATTTCCATTTTGGGCGCCGAGGCGCCCGGGAGCCCACCATGACGCTGTCCTATCATGCGCTGGCCGACGATTTCGCCGTCGCGCCGCAACTCGATCCCGACGACATGCGGCCCCTGGCTGAGGCCGGGTTCAAATCCGTGATCATCAACCGGCCCGACGGCGAGGGCGGCCCCGAGCAGCCACGCGCCGAGGACGTCATGGGCGCGGCGCGCGAGGCCGGCCTGGAGGTGCGCTACCAGCCGGTGGTCAGCGGCGCCATCACGTCCGAGGACGTGGCGGTCTTTTCGCGGCTGCTGCATGATCTGCCTGGGCCGGTGCTGGCCTTCTGCCGCTCGGGGGCGCGCTGCACCAATTTGTACCAGGCGGCGCGCGAACTTCAACGCCAACAAGCTGACCACGATCAATCCCAGGGCTGATACCAACTGTTTTTCCTCGGAACTTGCGGTTATGCTGGACGAGTTCGATCAACCCTATGGACGGATTCGTATGTTCAAGAAAATCCTGATTCCCACCGACGGTTCAAAGCTCTCCGCCCAGGCTGCGAACAAGGGGGTATGCTTTGCCCGTGTGATCGGCGCCGAAATCGTGGCGCTGCACGTCACCCAACCTTTTGCCGCCACGGTCGGCTTCGACGGCATGGCGGCGGCGTATGCCATCACCGACGAGGACTATGACCGCAGCGCGGCCGAGCAGGCCCAGAAATACCTCAAGGCCGTGCTCGACCGCGCCGAAACCGCCGGCGTCAAGGCGACGGCCAAGGCGGTGTCCAACTTCAACGTGGCCGACGGCGTGGTCCAGGCCGCCGAGGAGGAAGGCTGCGACCTCATCTTCATCGGCAGCCACGGACGCAGCGGCCTGTCGCGCCTCTTGCTGGGCAGCGTCACGGTCAAGGTCCTGGGCCTGGCCAAGGTGGCCACGCTGGTCTACCGGGTCAAGGAAAACGACTGAGGCGGGGCGCCCGCGCGCCCCGGCCACGCCATGAGCCGCGTGATCTTTCATCATCCGACCGGGTCGCCGCAGGCGTCCGCCCAGGAGGGCGGGATCCTCGACACCCGGGGTCGTCCCATGCGCGACCTGCGCATCTCGGTGACCGACCGCTGCAATTTCCGCTGCACCTACTGCATGCCGCGCGAGGTGTTCGGGGCGGACCACGTCTTTCTGCCGCACGAGGCCCTGTTGACCTTCGAGGAAATCGCCCGTGTCGCGCAGGTGGCCGCGGGACTGGGCGTGCGCAAGATCCGGCTGACCGGGGGCGAGCCCCTGATGCGCAAGCAGCTCGAAGTGCTCGTGGGCCTGCTGGCGGGCCTGCGCACACCCGACGGCGCGCCCCTCGACATCTCGCTGACCACCAACGGCGCCCTGCTGGCGCGCAAGGCGCAGGCCCTGGCCGATGCGGGCTTGCGGCGGGTGACCGTCAGCCTCGACGCCCTCGATGACGCCTTGTTCCGGCGCATGAGCGACGGCGGCGTGGGGGTGGCCGCGGTCCTCGAGGGCATCGAGGCGGCCGTGCACGCCGGCCTGGCGCCGGTCAAGATCAACATGGTGGTGCGCAAGGGCATGAACGATGCCCAGATCCTGCCCATGGCGCGCCATTTCCGGGGCAGCGGCCACATTCTGCGCTTCATCGAGTACATGGACGTCGGCAATACCAACGGCTGGCGGATGGACGAGGTGCTGACCGGCGCCCAGATCGTCCGGATCATCGGGGACGAGTTCCCGCTGGAACCCGTCGACGCCGGCTACCGGGGCGAGGTCGCCGCCCGCTGGGCATACCGGGACGGCGGCGGCGAAATCGGCCTGATCACCAGCGTCTCGCAGCCCTTTTGCGGCGACTGTACCCGGATGCGGCTGTCGCCCGAAGGGCGCCTGTTCACCTGTCTGTTCGCGGAACAGGGCCACGATCTGCGTGGCCTGCTGCGCATGGGAGCGGACGACGCGGCTCTGGCGGCGCGCATGGGCGGTGTCTGGCGCGCCCGGGCCGACCGTTATTCCGAACTGCGCGGGACGGCCCACCGCGACCACAAGATCGAAATGAGCTACATCGGTGGCTGAGGCCCCCGCGTTCACAGGGCTGGTGCTGGCCGGCGGCCGGTCCTCGCGCCTGGGCGCGGACGGCGATTCGGGGCCGGACAAGGGTCTGGTGCCGTTTCACGGCGAGCCCCTCGTCTCCCGCGCCTGCCGCTACCTGCGCGAGCAAGGCGCCGGCACCCTCCTCATCAGCGCCAATCGTCATGCCGACCAATATGGCCGCCATGGCCGCGTCCTGGCCGATCCGCCGCAGTTCGGCGCCTTCCAGGGTCCGCTGCTGGGCATCGCCGCGGCCCTGCAGGCCATGCCGGACGACTGGCTGCTGGTCGTGCCCGTCGACGTGCTGGATCTGCCGGCCGACCTGGCGGCACGGCTGATGGCCGCGGCCGACGCCGCGCATCCCGCCTACGCGCGCACGGTGGACGGGCCGCATCCCCTGTGCCTGCTGGCGCCTCGCGGCGCGGCTCCGGGACTGTGGTCCTGGCTGGCGGACGGGGGGCGCAAGGCGCAGGCCTGGCTGGCCCGGGCCGGCGCCCGCGCCGTGGATTTCGACGGCGCCGGCTTTCTGAATCTGAATACCCCGGAGGACTGGCGCCGGGCGGGCGTCCCGCCGCCATAGTCCTGTGCCGCCCGGGGCCAAGCCCCTGGGGGTGCGTCGCAGGGCGGCGGGTGTCAGGCCAGCCAGTCGGCCAGCGGGTACCAATCGACGAGCGTGCCTTCGCCGGCCTCGGTGCCGGCGGGTACGCGCGCCAGGCCATGGGCCCACGCGAGGCTGGCCATCGCCCCCGAACTCTGTTGTCCATGGGGCGTCAGCGCCGCCGGCGCGTCGGGCTGGTGCGCGACCTGGACCCGCAGGAAATCGTCGCGTTCGCCGCCCCAGCGGCGGTCCGTGCGCAGGACGCCGCGCCACACCGGCGGCAGGATGTCCCGGCGTCCCTGCAGGCCACGGAGGAGCGGGGTGGCCAGCAACGTGAACACCACGAACGCCGAGACCGGATTGCCCGGCAGGCAGATCAGGGGCCGGCCGTTGAGGCTCGCCAGGGCGACCGGCTTGCCGGGCTTCATGCGCACACGCCAGAGATCCAGCGTGCCGCCCAGCGCCTCGATGGCGGGCTTGACCAGGTCCTTGTCGCCCACCGAGGCGCCGCCCACGCTGAAAACCAGGTCGCAGGTCCGCGAAAGTTCGTCCAGCGCCGACGCGATGGCCTCGGCCTGGTCGGGCGCATGCAGGACGGCCGCAGGATCCGCGCCCATGCCCCTGCACAGCGCGGCCAGCATCGGGCCGTTGGAGTTGTGCACGGCGGCGGGCCCCAGCGCCTGGCCGGGCGGGACCAGTTCGTCGCCATTGGTCAGGATGCCGATGCGCATCCGCGGATAGGCCGCGGCCGCGGCGCGGCCCTGGGCGGCCAGCACGGCGATCTGGGCCGGCCCGATCCGCGTGCCGCGCCGCAGGATCACCTCGCCGCGGCGCATGTCCTCGCCGCGCCGGCGCACGTGGTCGCCCGCCTGCGGAGCGCGCAGGATGCGCACGCCGCCGTCCGTGGCTTCGGTGTCCTCCTGCATGATCACCGCCTCGGCGCCCTCGGGGATGAGGCTGCCGGTGAACAGGCGGATCGCATGGCCGGGCCGTAGGGCTTCGGGCTCGTGCCCCGCGTACTGGAACGCCTGGATGGGCAGCATCGCGCCGGGCGCGGCATCCGCGCAGCGCAGCGCGTAGCCGTCCATGGCGCTGTTGTCGGCGCGCGGCAGGTCGACCTCGGCGGCGACATCCTCGGCCAGCACGCGCCCGTGCAGGGCGTCCAGGGGCAATGTCTCGGTCGTGTCCGGGGCGTGGGCGCGCCCCGCCAGGGTCGCCTGGGCGGTATCGAAGTCCAGCATCGTCAACCGCCTTGCACGGATGTGCGGTAGACGCCGGCGAAGTTGCAGGGCCGGTGGCGGCTATCGAGCTGTTCGCGCAGAATGCTGTCCCAGGCCAGCCGGCAAGCCCGCGTGGAGCCGGGCAGGCAGAACACCAGCGTGTCGTTGGCCAGGCCCGCCAGGGCCTCGGACTGCAGGGCCGAGGAGCCGATGGCCTGCCAGGACAGGTGGCGGAACAGTTCGCCGAAGCCGGGGATCGTCTGGTCCAGCAGGGGGCTGACCGCCGCCACCGTGGACTTGTGATGCGAGAACCCCGTGCCGCCGTTGGTGATGATCGCCTGGATGGACGGGTCGGCGATCCAGTCGCTGAGGACTTTGCGGATCTGGTAGAGATCGTCGCGGCAGATCGTCCGGGCCTGCGCCACATGCCCCGCCGCGCGCAGGCTGTCGCACAGGTAGTCGCCCGTGCCGTCGTCCTCGGGCGTGCGGTGGTCGGACACGGTCAGCACGGCGCAGCCGAGCGACACGGGCGGCAGGGTGGGGTCAGCTTTCATGGTGTGGCGTCCTTGTGTTCCATTGAGCGGTCTTGTGCGCGTCGGCTTCGTCCTGCCGGACCCAGAAGGCGCGGCCCGACGCCAGGGTCTCGCGCTTCCAGAAGGGCGCCCGGGTCTTGAGCGCGTCGATGATGTATTCGCAGGCCCGGAAGGCGTCGCCCCGGTGGGCGCTGGCCACGCCGACGAAGACGATGCGGTCGCCCAGCGCCAGTTCGCCCACGCGATGCACCACCGTGGCGTCGAGGATGCGCCAGCGCTGCGCCGCGGTATCGCACAAGGCCTGGATCTCGCGTTCGCACATGCCCGGATAGTGGTCGAGGAACAGGCTGCGGGTGGTTTCACCGGGGGCGTAGTCGCGCACCGTGCCGATGAAGCTGACCGTGGCCCCCGCGGCGTCCCCGGCGCGCGCCTGCAGCGCCGCATACAGGGCGGCGGGATCGAAATCGGCGGTCTGGACCACGACCATGCCTCAGCCTCCGGTGACAGGCTCGAACACGGCGACCTCGTCGCCCGGGCGGATCGTCGCCCGGTGATCGACGTGTTCCTGGTTGACGGCGAGCTTCAGGCGTTCCGCCGGCGCCAGCGCCGGACAGCGCGCCACCAGATCGGCGAGCCACTGCGCGGCCGTCGTCGGGGCGGCCAGCGCGAGCGTCTCGCGCCGCGTGCCCATGTGCTCGGCGACCTGGGCGAAATACAGGACCTCAATCGTTGCGCCACTCACCGCTTTTTCCTCCGGATTTGTAGACCAGGCGGACGTGCTCGATGACGATGCCCTTGTCCGCCGCCTTGCACATATCATAGATCGTCAGCGCCGCCACGCTGCAGGCGGTCATGGCCTCCATTTCGACCCCGGTCTGGTGGCGGGTGCGGCAGTGGGCGCGGATGCCGATGCGGTGGGCCGCGTCGTCCAGCGTGAAATCCACCCCGACGAAGGCCAGCGGCAGGCTGTGGCACAGCGGGATCAGCTCGGCGCAGCGCTTGGCCGCCAGGATGGCGGCGATGCGCGCGGTGTTGAGGACCTCGCCCTTGGCGTTGGCCTGTGCCTGCAGCAGGCGGTAAGCCTCGGGGCGCAGGCGCACGGCGCCCTCGGCGATGGCCTCGCGCTCGCTGTCGGCCTTGCCGCCGACGTCGACCATGCGGACCTGTCCGCTGTCGTCCAGGTGACTGAGGGTGGGAGTGGATTCGGCCATGGTTCCTGTGGGATGGGTGGGCTGCGTCCCGCTCGCCGCCGGACGTCGCCGCATCGGTGTCAACACCAATGATATACGCAAAGTGCCGCCCCCGTGGCCGGGCACGAGGCCTGCTATGATAATTCTCCATCGGGCTTGAGATTCAGGCCTGAAACTTCTATGGGCGCGCCCCCCGGCGGCCCCAGCCGTTCATGGCGGATGCATGGTCAAGACTCTCGGCGCGTTTTTTTCCCTGTATCTGGCGACCCTGATCCTGCTGATGGGCTCGGGCCTGTTCAACACCTACATGGGCCTGCGCCTGACGGCGCTGTCGATCTCGGAAGTCTGGGTGGGCGGGATCATCGCCGCCTACTACATGGGCCTGGTGTTCGGGGCGCGCGTCGGGCACCGCCTCATCATCCAGGTGGGCCACATCCGCGCCTACGCGGCCAGCGCAGCTTTCGTGACCATCACGGTCCTGGTCCAGATCCTCATCGACAACCTATGGGTCTGGCTGGGCCTGCGTTTCGTGGCCGGCACGGCGATGGTGACCCTGTTCATCGCGATCGAGAGCTGGCTCAACGAACAGACCGAGAACAGCTCGCGCGGCACCGTCTTCGCCTGGTATATGGTGGTGTCCAGCATGGGCACGGTGTTCGGCCAGCTGGCCCTGGGATGGTTCCGCAACCTCAACTACGAACCGCTGGTGTTCGTCGCGATCTGCTGCGTCCTCAGCCTGATGCCGATGGCGCTGACGCATCGGCTGCATCCCGCGCTGCAGGTGCCGGCGCCGCTGGCGGTGCGCTATTACGTGGCGCGCGTCCCGCTGTCGCTGACCGTGCTGTTCATCGCCGGCATGCTGACCGGGGCCTTTTACGGCCTGGCCCCCGTCTATGGCCTGCTGCACGGCCTCAGCAACCAGCAGGTGGGGGTCTTCGTGGCAACGTCGGTGGCGGCCGGCCTGGTGTTCCAGTGGCCCCTGGGCTGGCTCGCGGACCGCATGAACCGGATCCGGCTGATCCGCTGGGGGGCGGCGATCCTGTTGCTGCTGGGGGTGCCCTTGTGGGGCTGGCTGCCTATGCCCTACGCCGCCCTGCTGGCGTTCTCGGCCGTGCTCGGCATCCTGCAGTTCACGCTCTATCCCATGGGCGCCGCCTTCGCCAACGACAACGTCGATCCCGAGCGGCGCGTGGGCCTGAGCGCGCTGCTGTACATGGTGTATGGCCTGGGCGCCTGCCTGGGGCCGCTGGTGGCCGGCGCGTTGATGCGCGGCTGGGGGCCGGACGTCTATTTCGTATACGTGTCGGCCTGCGCCCTGGTGCTGGTGATCTTCATCCGCGAACAAAAGGTCAAGGGCACGCACCTCAGCGAAGACGCGCCCACGCACTTCGTGCCCATGGCCGATACCCTGCAGAATTCGCACGTCATGGCGGTGCTCGATCCCCGGGTCGACGTCCAGAAGGATATTTCGCACGATCCCGTGGTCGACGATCCGCTCTCAGCGGGGGATCAACAGGACGACGGCGGCGAGGGCCAGCGCGATCCCGAGCACGTTCAGACGCCCTAGGCGCTCGCGAAAGACGCCGGCGCCCACCAGCGTCCCCGCCGAGATCACGCCGATGTTCATGGCGGCAAAGACCAGCGTGGGGTTCTGCGGGAAAGTCTGGTGCGCACGGATGTAGAAATAAATGTTGCCGAAGTTCAGCAGGCCCAGCAGCACGCCGGAGGCCAGGCTGCGCGGGCTCCAGCGCGTGCCCGGGCGCAGCGCCAGCCAGGCGAGCATCAGCACCGCCGCCAGCACGAAGGACAGCAGCAGGCTGCTCGAGAATGCGGCGCCGCTCTTGGCGAGCTGCTTGAACAGGATGTCGATCGTCCCGTAGCCCAGCCAGACGCCCAGCAGCGACGCCAGGACGATCGGCCCGGCGGCCACGCGGCTGCCGGCGTGCGCGTCGGGCCGGACCAGCAGGCAGGCCAGGGCGGCGAAGGCCAGGCCGATGCCGGCGAGCTTCATCCCCGACAGTGTCTCGCCGAACAGCAGGAAGGCCGCCAGCAGCGGGATGGCCAGCGACAGGCGCTGGGCCGCGTCGCTGAGCACGATGCCGGCATGGCGCACCGCGGCCGCCATCACCAGGAAGATCGACGGCAGCAGGACGCCCAGCAGCGACAGGATCCACCAGGCCGCGGCCGGCTGGTCCAGCAGCCGCGCCGTGTCCGGACGCAGCAACAGCAGGCACAGGGCGGCCGCCGTGAGATAGTTGACGAAGATCGCCTGTTCGACCCGGATGGATCCTTGCCGCGCGAGCTTCAGGAAAATCGAGACGGCGACGCTACAGGTGATGCTGAGGACGAGGGTATGCATGGCGGGTTCAGGCGGGGGTGGCCGTGGCGGCCTCGGGTGCGAAGGGTGCGTCGATGGCATCCTCGGCGGGTTCGGAGGGAGAGGCGCCGGCAGGGCCCTCGGGCATCGGTCGCAGGCCCAGGCGTTCAAACAGGCGCTCGTCGGCATCCGGGCCGGGATTGGGGGTGGTCAGCAGCCGTTCGCCGCGGAAAATCGAGTTTGCGCCGGCCATGAAGCACAGCGCCTGGGTGCTGTCGTCCATCGACTCGCGCCCCGCCGACAGGCGCACCACCGCCTTGGGCATGGTGATGCGCGCCACCGCGATCGTGCGCACGAACTCGATCGGATCGAGTTCCGGCGCGTCCGCCAGCGGCGTGCCCGGCACCCTGACCAACTGGTTGATGGGCACGGATTCGGGGTAGGGGCCCAGGTTGGCCAGTTCGGCGATCAGCGTGGCGCGGATCCGCCGCGATTCGCCCATGCCCACGATGCCGCCGCAACAGACCTTCAGGCCGGCGTCCCGCACCCGCGCCAGGGTGTCCAGCCGGTCCTGGTAGCGGCGGGTCGTGATGATCTCGCCGTAGTGGGCGCGCGCGGTGTCCAGGTTATGGTTGTAGTAGTCCAGGCCCGCCGCCTTCAGGCGCTCGGGCTGGCCCGGCTTGAGCATGCCCAGGGTTACGCAGGTCTCCAGGCCCATCGCCTTGACCGCGCGGACCATCTCGATCACCTCGTCCAGCTGCCGCTCGGTGGGCGAGCGCCAGGCCGCCCCCATGCAGAACCGCTGGGCGCCCGCGTCGCGCGCCGCCCGCGCCGCGGCCAGGACGTCCTCGCACGCCATCAAGGGCTCGGCCTGGACCGCGGTGGCGTGGCGCGAGGATTGCGGGCAGTAGGCGCAGTCCTCGGGACAGGCGCCGGTCTTGACGGACAGCAGCGTGGATTGCTGGACGGCATTGGCCGGATGATGCCGGCGATGCGCGGTCTGCGCGCGCAGCAGCAAGTCGTTCAGCGGCTGGGCGTACAGATCCAGGACGGCATCGGGAGTCCAGGCGGGCGCGGGCCCCTGGCGGCGGCGTTCGATACTGAGCATCGGTGTATCCATGGCGTGTCCATGGCGGATTGAGAACGGCGCAATGGTAGGAGGGGCGGAGAGCCTTGGCAAGCCGTCAGTTTCTTTCAAATGCGTCCAAATTACGGAAAAATCACCGAAATAATCGCTTATTTCGGTCAATTATGGTTTCTTGGTCACGATGTGCGCGGAACCCCGGCCCGCGGCGGAGATGTAACGCTTTACGTCGCGGCCGGTGATCGCCCTGGTGCGGCGCCTTGATGCCGTCAAGGGCTTCGACTTCGACTTGCACGACAAATTGTTTTCATGCATAATCTCGCTTCTTCGTTAGCGAAGACTTTGTTGGGGGTATAGCTCAGCTGGGAGAGCGCTTGCATGGCATGCAAGAGGTCAGCGGTTCGATCCCGCTTACCTCCACCAAGCATCGTTATCGAATTGTCCGGTCCCCTTCGTCTAGAGGCCTAGGACACCACCCTTTCACGGTGGGTACAGGGGTTCGAATCCCCTAGGGGACGCCAGGTTTTCCTGGCTTGTTGGATACCCGGAGCGGTAGTTCAGTTGGTTAGAATACCGGCCTGTCACGCCGGGGGTCGCGGGTTCGAGCCCCGTCCGCTCCGCCAAAGAATTCAAAGGGTTACGTGATTTCGCGTAGCCCTTTTTTTCGTTCCAAATTCCAATTTTGGAATACATTTTAAGCGAAGGTGTTCAGTTCGTGGTGTTTGGGCCCGAGACCACCTAATCATGGTCATCGCCTTTTCTGGCGAAGCGCATGCTGGCCAGCAGCGACTTGCGCAGCCCGTAAGTCTGGGCGTGGCTCGCATGCGCCACCCATGACTGTACCGACTGCTGCACTCTTTCGAGCGTCGTTTTCCCGGCGCTATATCTCTTCTGAAGCCGTCGCATCGTGCGCTTGATGCGTGCTATCGAACTGCGGCGTACGCGGCGGTGCGAAACCCATATACGGTACCCAAGAAAGTCCAGGGCGCGCCCGCGCGTGACACCCACGGGGAACACTTGGGTTTTCGCGTTCGTACGCAGGCGCAAGTTCTCCCATAGGAACCGTTCGATGTCCTTACGCAGGCGCTGCAGGTGCGCCTTGTCGTGATGGAAGATCGCGAAGTCATCCATGTAGCGCACGTAATATTTCTCGCGCAGATGATGTTTCACGTAGGTGTCGAGCTCATGCAGGTACACGTTGGCAAATAGCTGGCTGGTCAGGTTTCCAATCGGCAGTCCGACTGGACACAGATCGTCGGCCGGCGCGTTGGAATCGATGATGGCGTCTATCAGATCAAGCGTGCGGCGGCACCGGATCCTGCGCCGGATGAGGCGCTTGAGGATCGCGTGATCAATGCTATAAAAGTACTTCGCGATGTCGGCCTTGAGCACGTACACACGACCATACTGGTTCTGAACGCCGCGCAACATGGATTGCGCCCGGTCAGCGCCTCGATGGGTTCCTCGGCCTGGGCGACACGCGTAGCTGTCGGCGATGAAGCGGCGCTCCCAAATGGGTTCTATGACATTAACGAGCGAGTGTTGCAATACGCGGTCACGAAACGGCAGCGCCGCGACCAGGCGCTCCTTCGGCTCGTAGACACGGAACAGTCGATACTTGCCGGTCGAATACATGTTCCAGATGAGCTCGTTTTGCAGGCTGATGAGGTTGCCCTCGAGGTCTTGCTCAAACCGCTGGACTTCGCGTCTGTCGCGCTTTCCGCGCCGCGCCAATATGTACGCCTGGTGTAAAGACTGAAAATCGTAGATGCGTGAGAATAGATTGTTATATGTCTTGGCCATGATGATGTGGGTGGCGGCAACGAACGGTCGCCCGTTTCGGGCTACTGGATCGAGCCGCCTGTGCTATGTTCCGGCTGGCCGCGATGGCCGTGGCCGAGGGGTGGGCATCCTTTTGAGGGGTGTGCTGCCGTCAGGCCCGTGGGCCTGCCGTTTCTGACGATCCCCAAGAGCGGGGCGAGACCCGATGTTCGTGTTGGCGTTCGAGCGCGGGTTGTTCAGGTTGAGCGTGAACACGCCGGCATTGCCACCGTTGTTCCAGTTGCCGCCACGATACGGGAGTCGTTTTCAATGCCCATCCCTATTGCTGGCCCGACTGCTGCCCGCAAATGATTTGACCCAGCCGCCGACCATGCGGCCGATTTCGTCATTCAGTTTTGCCCAATGCTCGTACTTCTTAAAATCCAGATAACCCATTTCTTTGGCCAGGCGCACCTGGGCGCGCAGCAGATCGAGCTCCGCATCCAAATCCTGAAGGGTCGTCTTCTTGTGATATCTGCGGTTGCAAATAACGATCAAACGCAGGATCGCCCACATGGTGTGCCGGATCTCTGCGCCCAGAACATGCCGCTCCATTTTCGGAAACTGCCGAATCGCGGTGTGCCCGTACCTGATCATTGCTTCGCATCGTTGCCTGATCAGAAGATCGTTTTTTGTCGGCGCGGTCATCGACGCAGTTGGTGCCAGTTGGATGCGACGACTCCCGCGTAGAAGACGCATAGAGCCACCAACAACCATACGGGAACCCATGGTAGCGCCGTCAGCACAATGACCGACAGAACGAGCTTGGCGGCCACTAGGCCGGGGATCAGTCCAAGTTGTTCAAACAGCCAGCGCATGATTGGGTTGAGCTCCCGACCGCTGCGGGCGGTCAATATGCGGATCGTGAGCCACGCATCAGCGATCTGCAGGGCGACGAATAGAATAAAGAGCCATGTGGATTGAATGGCCATGGGATGCCTCCTTTGCGCGAACCGAGGGCCGAGCTACCGCCCGGCCCAGCAGATTGCGCTAGTCAGATTTCAGAGCACAAAAGCGGGGCGAGACCCGAGGGTCGTGCCGGCGTACGAGCGCGGGGTGTTCAGGGTGAGCGTGAACACGCCGGCATTGCCACCGCTGCCCCAGGTGCCGCCACGAGACGGGAGTCGTTCTCCATAGTTGCGCGTATAGAGGCGATCGCTTCCAAGCCCGGAAGATGCAGCCGGATACAGCCCAAGCGCCATAGCGATGCCGGGAACAACGAGACCGTCTTTATGGGTCAGCGCCTCGAGTGCCGCTTCGTTCCAGCCCTCATTGGTCGCATTGTTTCCGGGTGTGCCGGTGATATTGTCGATCACGTCGGACAGGATCGGCGCGCCCATCATTGAGTTGCCCTCCGACCACACATTGGTCGAATCGTACTTCAGCGTGCCGGCGGTGCCGGGAGCGACCAGGGAACCGTCCGATGCCAAGATGGCGCGCCATGCGCTTGAGCCCGCCGAGAAATCAGTGTCCGGCAGGGCGGCATCGTTGTCTGGGATGACCTGTATTTCGCCGTCCATCAGCCGCATGCCGGGCGACCATTCCCAGATGTTCCCGTTCAGATCGGCGATGCCAGTTGGCGTATTGTCGTGCCGCCATGATGCCGGCCCGCTGCCCGTTAGTGTCCGGGCGGTACCGATGGCTTCGCCGGGTGTGCCGCCGTCTTGGCGACGGCCGGTTTCCCATTTGGCGGCGGTGTCTCGTCCGTAGTTGTTATTTCCGTTCGGCATGAAGCTGTTTTTCCAACACCACAGCGCCAAGGCCGCGAATTCGGCATTCGTGATGCAGTGCCAGCCGGGGCCGTTCGCGCGGGCCAGCGAGACAAAACTATCGAAATTGCGCGACGCGGTAGGATCGACGCCGGGGAGGCTCAAAAACTCCCCGTTTTTATCGATGCCCTGGTACGTGCCAATGAAGATCTCGCTTTTGGTTGCTCCACCCACAATGAAAGCAGGATGCACGCCAACGCCCAGGGAGACGTCGATATCCTCGAGATTAAATTTGGGAATCACATTCATGTAGCTTGGCTGTCCGGTGGCGGTATACAGCACAGTGATTCGACCACCTGTTGCGGCCTCAACGCTGGCGCGCAGGCTGTCTTTGGTGAAAATAGACGGCATAGTTGTTCTCCTGTGTTAAACGGTAGGCCAGAGAGTCACAGTGACCGCATCGGGATCCAGCGCGACGGGCTCTTGTGCTTCGCTGGGCCCTTGTTCGCCGCCTTCCGGCTCGACGATGACGGTCTCGTATCGACGGGCCGGAATTTCGATCTGCGCCACGTACGCGCCGGCGCCGCCCTCGGTGATCAACCCATTGTTGTTGCGGATCTCGATCAATACAGCGGTGTCGCCCTCACGCGCGGCGCAGTCGATAGAGACGTCGCCCACGGTCACCAGGGTGCCGGCGATAGCGAAATCGGAGACGGGCTGGCCGGGCTCCATGAGTCGGATTTGCATGGTGTTGCTCCATTAATTATTAAGTTTGCTGGCGCGCCAGCGCACGACAACAGAATCAGCGGGCGAGGCCAGCTGGACGGAAAAACCATTGGTTGCACGGCTGCTAACCACGATGTCGTCGTGGCCACATGGCGCGCCCACAGCGGACACGATGTCGAAGTCCAGGCGGTAGTCGGACGACCGCAGTACGTTGAGTACTGCCGAAACCGTAGCGGGCGAGTCGAACACCTGCGGCCACTGACGCTCGATTCGGCGCACGTCGGTGATCGTCACGTTCTCGAGGTTCGGATCTGTGGCATCAGTTGAATTGGCGGGCACGGTCAGCCGATAAATAGTGATCGCGCCGGCCGGCACCGCTTGCCCGATGGCTGTGACCGCCAGGCGCCACAACCCCGTCGCGTTCTGGTACAGGTATGCGTACACAACGACCGGGCCAGCGCCTGTATTGCTTGGCACGCTCGCCGCGTTGTTTCCAGGGGTCACCGAGTAGGCGCGGCCCTTTGCGAAGCAGGCGCCATCGGATAGGTTCAGGTTGCGGGCCGCTGTCGTCGAGCGCGTCACAGTGCATCCCGATACCACGCCGCGATTCTCAATCTCGATCTGGCCCTCTTGTTGGGCTTGTTCGCGCAGCGCGCGCAGGCCCCAGGCGTTGACACCAACTTGAGTCAACGCGAACTTGAGTGCGGCCGCTACGGCATTCTGCATGTCCGGGCCCAGCGAATCCGTTTCTTCCTGCATCTGCTGCAGGCGGGCGCCCAGGTCAGGATGCCCGTCGAGGGCGTTGGCGACTTGATCCGTGTACTGTTTCAGGTACACGGTGCGGTTCGCCAGTTGCTTGATGGGCGCATTCGATACTCCGTTCTCGCCGCCAAGCACCGGATCATCTGTTTCGATTCGGTAGATGCCGGATTCCCATTTTGCGGTTTCGGTCAAATTGGCCATTTGCGTTCCTTAAAAAATAATCGTCCAGGTGCCCGTGAGGGATATGTCGTCGTCTTTCGATATCGGCGCGCGCACCTTGCGGGAGAACAGCGTGTTGTCAGCGCAGATCAGTCCGAACTCGGTGATCGACTTGCCGTTGGCCTCTGCGTTGGATAGCGCCCACGAAAATTGCACCCGACCAGTGGTCGGATAGCTATGCCCGGACAGGTTTTTGATATAAGCCGAGGTCAACGCCGTATCATTCGGATTTGCCGCAGCTGTGCCCGTGCCGAAACCGATCTTCTGGATGTGGCGAAGCGCTCCGTCGCCGCCGACTAGGCGGGCCAGCTGTGACTTGGCACCGTTGACGATCAGGTTGTCCTCTCTGATCGCATCGACCAGGCGGCCGGCGCGATAGATCTGGATCTCGAACACGCCCTTGAGCTCGCTGGGCCGGTCTGTGAATTGCATTACGCCTCCAGATGGGTGACGGCATCGCCCCGATACGGAACGTTGCCGAAATGAGTGATGCCGCCGCCATATCGCGCGTCGCCGTTGAACATGTGGGCGGCGTAGGATCTGCGACCGTTGTGGCGCAACTGCCGAGTAACGACAATCGGCATGGGTGGATCGATGGCAACTTGCGTCGTGGCCCCTTGGTCGATTGCGCCGGCGTACTGATAGCTGCCGTCGTGCATCGCTTGGCGGCCCTGCTGATCGGACATTTGCAGCACGATGTCCATCGCGTCTGTTTCGCGTACGGCATCGTGTCGGATATCGGCAGCGCTGGCGCGCCATGAAAAATAATCAGCCTCGCCGCTGTGCTGCAGTGCGCCGGCGTATGTGTTCAAGACGCCCTGGCCATAGTTCAGATCGCCGTTATAGGTTCGGCCCCACAGCAAGGCGTCGTCAGCGTGCAAGTGGGCCGACAGAGTGCTTTGGTCGTCAACCTCGACCGTTTCCGTTTGTGATGCGCTGTATTGCACGTCGACCAGATGGCAGCGGGCCGGCTTCCATTCATTAACTGTCTGAACGATCCGCTCTGTCTGTGCCGAGGTGATCGGCTGTGTGTCGCCCACGTCGGCCAGCAGCCGAAATTCGGCCCACCCGTATGCGTCGTAGCGCTGCGCGCCGGCGTGCGTTTGTGTGCCGTCATATCGGTTGATGGGCAATCGCTCTAGGATCTCGACCTCATTGAATCCGATCGACTTCAGTGCCTCTCGGATGCTGAACGGTGTGCCCTTTTTCTTGTGTAGCTCTACCGACCGCGCGATCAGCGCGCGCTTCTGGTCAGTGGTGACGGCCAGCGACCAGCCTTCGGCGTCCGTGATGTGCAGGGCCCATGCAAGCCAGGGCAGGGCCTGCTCTGGGCACGTCCATGGGTTCCACAGATCCGTCAGCGAGACCGCGAAGTCGGTGGTGGGCGCAGACTCGAGCGCACGCTCGAGCTTGGACGCATTGAACGGCAGAATCGTCATACGTCCACCCCGCCGTACTGTACGTCCACGCCCAGGCAAAATGCAGCCTGGTCTCGGCTGATGGAAACGTCGGCGACCGGCTGCGAAAGATCGACCCGCATAACGCCCGGCTGGTGCAGGGCCGCGTGCAGACCCGAGACCGTGATGTCATACCCAAGCCGAAATTGACTCGATACGTACTTTTCGCAGGCGGCGCGCGCAGCGGCGAGCGTGGCCTGGGTCTCGGGGCCGGGTAAGCAAATAAGGGCGGCTTGGACTTGATAGGTAACGATTTGCGCTGGCACGGTCGTCACGTTGTCGCACAGCGGCCGCACATCATCGGCGCTAAGCGCGGTCTGCACCTGGGCCAGCAGCGCGCTGCTGGGCTGGCCCTGCGGATGATCGTCGGACGGATGAGCCAGCACCACTGCGCGCACATCGCCCGGACTCGGACTGTCGACAAAAACATCGGCCACGTCGGTAGACGTCGCCATTGCGTGATACACGTACGAGAGAATCGGGCCGGCCGTGGACAGGCCCTCCAATGACAGGGGCGCACGGGCGCGCAGGCGGTCATCGCTTTCACCATCCAGGCGGGTCAGGTTTAGGATCGCGACCAGGTTGTCCAGGTCGGCGCCGGTGGCGTATGCCAGCATGACCGCGCGAGCGGCATTGTTGATACGGGCGCGCAGCAGCAGTTCCCGGTACGCGAAAACCTCACACAGCTTCGTGGCGGGTTCAGACTCGAGCGCGAGCACATCGGCAAGCTCGGGCGCTACTTCCAGTGCGTTGGCCTTGACTGTGGCTAAGATAGTTTCAAAGTCGAGGGGCTCCACGACATCGGGGGCCGGCAGCTGCGACAAATCAATGCTCATCGCGTGACCTCCACCGTCAGCGCCAGAGGCGTGACGCTGCTGTCGTATAGGTACACACCCGAAACTGTCAGCTCGATCGATCCGGGCGAAACGGATCCGACCTGGATCTGGCGTAGCTCGAATCGAGGCTCCCAGCGGCGCAATGCGCCGGCGGTGGCAGCGTAGATCGCAGCCAGAACACGGCGATTGGTGGGTGCATCCAGCAAGTCGAATAGCCGCGACCCATACTCGCGACGCATCACGCGACTGCCGATCGGCGTCGTGAGAATGTCGCGAATCGACTGCTTGAGGTGCTCAAGCCGATCGATTTCGCGGCCGGTGAGTGCATTTGTTCCGCTCATGCGGGCATATTGGCCCAGCGCGCGGGCGCCTTCCTGCGGCGCGGTTTTTGTGGGCGTCAGACGTCATCCCATTTGCGCCACTCGCCATCCTCTGGAAGCGGCTCGATCGGTGCGCCCGCTTTCTTCTTGGCTTTTTTCTTTTTCGCCGCCTTTTGCGGCTCATCCGAGGCGGCTGCCAGGTCGTCGGGTCGCTGAGCCTCGAGGCGTGTGATCAACCCGGAGCCGTCGAGCACGTGCTCGGCGCGCGTGACGATCCACTCGCCATCCGACAGCTCATCGAACCCCGACAGATCGATCGGCATTTCCGCGCAAATCATCGGGTTGCCGCGCAGCGTTATCGACAGGTCGGTGCGCCCGCGCTGCAATTGACGCAGCTTGGACTCGGCGCCCGCCAGGGCTTCTTTTTCCGACCTGTACGGATTTCGAATATGCATGACGGGCTCGCCCTCGCCGGCGTAGACGTATTGGGTCTTGGCGGCGCGCTTATCGCTCCAATGCGCTCCGACGCGCGCATAAGCTTGGCGATCATGTGCTGACGTTCTCCATCCGCCCGCTTCCACCAGATCCGTGACGCCGATCTTGACCGTAGGCAGCGGATTGCCGTTTGCGTCGACGCCGGCGCCTCGTTCGACAAAAATCAAGCACCCGCCGGCGGGCTTTGTCACCGCCCCATACTGATCGGCGAGCCTGGTAAGTACGTTCAGGTCTGACTCGTATGCCTGATCGAGGTGGTCGATTTCAATATCCTGGAATTTTTGTGCGACCTTGGGCTCGAGCCCATGCTCGGCCGCAATCGTCTGCACGACCTGGCCCAGCGTCGTCTTATCCCAGGATCGCTGCCGTTGGCTTTTGAATGCCGCGCCCATGTCGGCCGCCTTACCGTGCAGCGACAGCGTGCGGGGCATCCCGGAGGCCTCGATTTCGTCGACCGTGTACTGGCCCATGTCGTAGGTTCTGCCGCCCAGATAGCCCATCGACACTTTGAGCGCCGCGCCTGTTTTTGGAATCGACACAGCGAGGTCTCGATTGTCAATCGCCAGGCTGAATTGATCCGATGCGATGCCGGCCAGGTCTGTCACGCTAAGGGTTAGCAGCCGATCCCGCAGCAGCTCGGTCAAGTCCACGTCATCATGCACTACCTTGAATATCGGGGTCATGGATTACCCCCAGAGGCGCACTGATATAGGCGTCGTCGCATCGGGCGCGAACGCAGGCAGGGTCAGAACCAGCCCCGAAGGCAGGCGTGGGCCGTGCCGAGTGACGTGGGGATTGGCGTCGATCAGGGCATGGACGGCCTGGCTGGTGCCGTAGACTCGATACGCGATAGCGTCGAGCATTTCCCCATCGGTCGTGCGGTATGTTCGAGCCATTCTTAGTCTCCCTGCATGGCCGACACGGCGGCATCCAGGCTCAAGCGCGGCGCGTCGGGGCCATAGGCCGATATCGATATACGAAAGTCGATACGGCGCGGGGTACCGCGCACGTCCACCTCGGACGAGGTTTCCTCTATGTGTTCAATCACGTATTGCCCGTAGATCAAGCCAAAGTGATCTACCAGATCCATGGGCTCGCCGCGAGCGGCTTGGGCGCGCAAGATATCCATGGATCCGCCACCACCCGTGTAATGCGGAAGCAGATACCCGTCGAGATCGATCTGCTCATTGCCTACACCGACGAATTGTTTCGCCGGCGCTCGCATGAGGCGCGCCTGGGTCGCCCAGCGATACTCGTGCGAGCGCTTGATCGTTTGATAGGCTGCGGTGCCCACCATGAACGGGAATGCCCCCAGGATCAGCAGCACTTCCCCGGCCGGCGGTGGATCGCCACTGCCCACGGAGAGCAGCGTGCCCACCAGCGTACCGATCAACGTGCTCATTCCGATGGCCGACGCATCGATGCCCGTCTGGGCCAGCATGTCTATCGCGCCGGCGCCGGCGATGCCGACCATGTTGTCGATGCGGCCGCTGCGCAGTGCTGCGCCCGTTGCTGGGTATCCGTTCTGGGTCGCACGGGTGCTGATTTGCGCCAGCGGAAGATTGCCCAAGCCCTTGACCAGGTTGATCATGTCCAGTCTCCGAGTGCGGCGCGGCGGTTGGTTGCACTTTCGCGACGCATCAGGTCGGCCACGCGCCGCGCCAGCGCTTCGCCGCTTTCGCCTGCCTGCTGCGTAATGTGGAACTCAAACCGCTGGTGTATCGTCTGCGCGCCGGCGGCCTGTCCGGCCGCGGCGGGCGCGGACGGGGTGGGCGAGGCGAGCTGCAGCGCCAACGGTGGTGTTACAGGCGCAGGCGTATCGGCGGCGCGCATGTGAGCAGGTGCGCGGGTGCCCTCTTGCGTGATGCCTTGAGCGCCCATTGCGGGGCTAAAGGCAGCGGTGGCGGCGGCGCCCAACGCCGCCGACGCAAGTGCCACGGCTTTGCTCGAACGACCAATGCCCAGCGCGGCGCCTTCCCCCACCATGCCGCCAAGCGCCAGAAAAACGCGAGACGGCGACTTGATGCCCAGCTTGTCTTTGAACCACCCCACCGCGTTATTGCCTACGTCCATTACGGCATCTTTGACCGCACCGCCCATGTTCCTGATGCCAGAAACCAGGCCGGTGAGCATCATGGATCCCAGCTCGCTAAATTTCGCAGGCAGCTCGACGCCTAGAGCCGCCAGCGCCGTGGATATTCCTTGATAAATGAGACCGATTGGCGACCAGTCGAGCAACATCCTCGCGACGCCGGCCATGCCGCCAGAAAAAGCGGTTCCGACCGCCTGCCAGGCCGTGCGTCCAGCGGAGGCTATCGGGCCCCAAATGCCGTCAAAGAACGCGACAGCAGCACTCCAGGCACTGCTGATAGTGGCCCAAGCGGCGGTGGCCGCAGTCGAGACGGTTTTCCACAAGGCTTCGAATAGCGGTTTGATCTTGCTCCAGTTGGCCCAGACCACACCGGCCAGCACAGCGATCGCCATGATCGCCAGGCCCAGCGGGTTCGCTGCGGCGACGACGCCCATGGCTGTCCACGCAACACGCACCAAACCGATGCCGTAGGCCACAGCCGAGAATGCCACCTTGCCCGCGAGCAGCGTGGCGAACGTCGAGCCCAGCACCCCCACCAGCGTCTCGTTTTCAGCCATCCAGGCCGACACCGGAGCCGCGACAGCAATAAACTGATTAATCAGCTTCGTCAGCGGCGGCAGCAGGGGCAAGATTGCGCGATCGCGCAGCTCGGACAGGGCCTCGCCCATTTCGCGCCAGCGCTGTGTCGGGTCTTCTTCGCGCCGGCGCGCAGCGTCAGATTCGACCAGGCCGGTCGAGGATTCGACCTCGCGCTTGATTCGCTTGTATTCGTCAACGTTCTGGATCAGGGGCGTGATAAATGCCTTGACCTGCACATCGTTGAAAAGCTCCCCCATCTTGAAGGCATCGCCATCGGTCAGCCGATGCACCAGGCGCAGCGACTGCTCGATAGGGTTGAGGCCTTTTTCCTGCCAGCGCTTAAATTCCTTTTCCAGATCGATGCCGAACTTGGCGAAGTTTTTCACGGTCAGCGGTGCCGTGATCTTCGCCATGAAGTTCTTCATGTTATTGGCCGCTTCGCTGGGGCTGGCCGCGCCTTTGAGCGCCACCTGCAGTGATGACCCCAACGCAGCCACGGCGGCCGTGCCCGTCAGGCCGAGCTTGGCCGCGTCGGCGGTCATGGCGGGGAAGTACTGCGCCATGTCTTTGAGCTCGAAGCGGCCTGCCTTGCCGGCGGCCACGAGCATGTCCATCGCCTTGATCGCATCGCCGGGCGCCACCTTCAGGTTATCGAGCAGCGCGAACACCGTGCGCGACACGTCTTCGACCGACGCGCCCGAGGCCGTGGCGGTTTTCCCAATCGCCGACAGCGACTGCACCGCGCGGTCACTGTCTAGGCCTGCCGCGACGAGCACCTGCAGGCCCGACGCCAAGCTTTCCCTGGTCTGCCCGGACTCGCGAGCCACCCGTGATAGCGCCGCGCCGATTTCCTTCATCTTGTCGGCCGGAATATCGGCCGTAATGCCAATGTCGGCAAGCATTGCCTGCAGCTCGCCTGCGCCGGCGAAGGCGGCTTTCAGCCCGACCCCGATCGCCACGGCGTCGAATAGTCCGGTGCGAGCCTTGCCCAGGGCCTGCTGGGCGCTTTCGCGTCTGGCCAGCGCTCGCTGTAGTGATTCCTCTCGATTTTTGATCGTTTCAATTGACCGACCCAGGCGTCCTAGGCTGCGGGTCTGGGTATCGGCTGCTGTGGCCGCCGCGCGATGTGCGTCAGCCGCCTGCCTGACTTTCTGGCGCGCCTGGTCAACGCGGTTGCCCAACGACGCTTGCTGGCGCTCGAGCGCAGCGGATCGGTTCTTGAGGGTTTCGAGTTCTTTGCCCGAGGCACCGCGCATGGCCTGCTTGACGGCCAGAAGCTCACGGCTGACGCTGGCAAGCTTCGCGCGGCTTTTTTCGAGGTCTGCCTCGGCGCGCTGGAACATCGCCAGCCGGGTGTCGCGCTTTTTAATGTCCGACAGCGCATCACCGATTTTTGCCAGCTTCTTCGGCGCCGATGATACGGCATAGCTGAAAGAGCCAGAGAGCGCCGCACCGATGCTTAAACTTATATTCATTCGTGCCATGCTCTCACCCGTCTAGTTTTTGTAGCGGCGCTGTTCCTCTTTGCGCAAAGATGAAATTTCTGCGGCCCAGCGAGCCAGATCTTCGAGATCCATATCCTGGATCTCTGTGGCGTTGAACCCGGTCGCCATCGCTACAAACGCGCAAAGGCGCCAGGTCTCTTTCTCGCCAATCAAAAAAAACCCGTCAGCGCCTCTTGCAGGGCTGAATAGTCAGCCATGTCCAGGTTTTCAATATCCGATGGTGCAACGTCCGCCAGCATGGCGATTAGAGCGATTTCTCGCTCGGCATCGCTATTTGCCATCTTCTGTGCCGTGAGCCGATCACGCACCTTGGCACGGCGCAGATGCAGCACAGAGACGGTGGCACCATCGATTTCGATCGGGTACTTCAACGAGACAGGGGTGCGTTCGCTCATTGCTGGCCTCCGCTATTGGGCGTGCCCTGCCCGTCGTCGCCGGTCTTGCCGGAGGGCTTAGGCGACTTGGCCGTGGATTTCTTTGGGGCCGCAGCCGGTTCGGTGGGCTCGATGTAGCCGCCGGCTCGCAGATACTCGGCTTGCTTGTCGCTAAGTCGCACCACGGCGCCTTTGTCGGCGTGGCTATTGCCATACGGGAAGGCGCGCAGCGCACGGTATTCTTTCACGTGACTCTCCTTTAGATCGCCAGATGCTGGCGGGTGGTTTCGAGCTGATCGACGCCGTTGATGATCGCCTTGTAGTTGACCGGATCGATCTCGTAGACGTCATTGCCGTCGATCTGAAGCTTGTAATAGCGCAGGCTCATGCCGATCTTGAGCGGCATTTCATCGCCGGGTTTCCAGGTGTCCATATCCACCTCGGACAGCAGGCCGCGCAGGGTCACGACCACGGGCTTTTTCGTGCCGTCATCCGAGACCATGGCGCCGCGCGCCACGAACGCGAACTGTTCGCCTGGCAGGATGCGCATCGTCGCCAGCACATCCTTGTCGAACGACTTGAGCGTAGCCTCGGCCTCGAGCTTTTCGAAGCGACCCATGGGCACATCGACTTCGGCGGCCATGCCGCCGGCGTTGTAGCCCATCATCTTCGGCTTGATGACCGGCAGCTTGATTTCCTGGATCCGGCCTGCATACCCGCGACCGTCCACGAATAGGTTCATGTCATACAAAATATCGGCAATCATGTCCTGATCCTTTATCTATCGGTTCGATTAGGCCGCCGCACCGAAAACTTCTTCGATGTAGTCATTGACCAGACGGGAGCGGAACACGATGTGCTCTGCCGGGTAGGGTGGTGTGAAATCGAAATCGAAGTACACAATCCCCTGGGTGATTTGATCCGGCGTGTTCAGGGCGGGATCGGCCCAGGCGCGTCCGCCCAAAATCGCCCCCACGGCTACCAGGTGACGCAGGTATGCGTTGACGCCTTCGAGCACGTCCTCGACGTAGGTCTTCGTGATATTTCGATCCACGGCCCACATATGGGCTCGCAGCAGGCTTTCGTTGATCATGTCTGCCGTACGGCGGACGGACAAAAATGCCCACTTCGGGTCGGACGAGCAGGTGCGGTTGCCCCATAGTCGGGCACCATCTTTTTCGATGATGGTGGCCACTTCGTTTTCGTTCAGGTAGTTCGCCCGCGAGTTCGGATCGCCCAGCACAAAGTCGATGGCTCGGGCCGTGCCGGTAATTCCGTACATTTCCGTGTTCGACGGCGACCACCAGAAACCGCGATCATTGTCCGAGCGGGCGATCATGCCAGCAACACGCGCCGAGGCTGGCTGTAAGGCGTCCGAATTAGATTCAGTGTCCCAGACCTTCACCCACGGATCCACGATGTACACGCGTGCGCTGCCGAAGTTCTCGCGGTAAGAAATCGCGGCCTGGTCGGTCTCGTTGGGGCCATCTGCAATGATGACCGCGCGTAGGCGATCAGCAATACCCAGCATTTCAGAAACGACCGCGCGGTCGTTCGTGAATCCGGGCGCGATCAGGATCTTGGGCTGCACTTTTACGATGCTCTCGGCGGCGAGGAACGCCTGCATGCCTTCGTATTTGCCCACGATGCTCACGCCACCAATGATGTTGCTCTTGACTTGTCCGGCGTCTTGATCATCCTCGACGCGGATGACCACGACCATCGCGCCGGCCTGGTCAAAAATCGCATCGATTGCGCCAGGCAGCGTGCCCTGATCGCCCAAGCCAGCCGCCTCGAGGCGACTGCCTGCAACCAAAACCGGCGTGTCCAGCGGGAACGCCTCGTCGGCGCCATCCTCAAGGAACCGCACCAAGGTCGCATTGAGCACCCCGGCGCCGGCAGCGCCACTGGGCAGCGCGGCGGATACCAGGGCGCTGGCCGCCGTGCTCTGGCCCATGGCTGTGACCAGCTGCGAGGCGGTGGTAATAATGTCGCCTTGCGCGTCAGTTGCCAGGGTAACGGTGATCGCTTTGTTGGCCACAGCGATTTTAAGCGGCTCGCTTTCTTCTCCAGTCGAGCGGTACCGGATAGAGATATTGTTGCCAAGCGCGCCTGGGGCGACCGCTTCGTATTCAATGGTTGTGTCGCTGGCCGTACCCGAAAGCGCGAGGGCGGCGGTGGCTTGCGCGCGAGCATTCGGCGCGGTGCCGATCAGTCCGATGACGCTAGACCGCACTGTGGAAATGGGCCGTGCGCCGTAATCGAGCTCGATGACCTCGACGCCGTGCAAAAACTGTTCAGGCATGGTTGCTCCCGTGATTGTGTTGAGCCGATCGGTTGGCCCCACAACGGACACGGGGCCACTAAACACCTCTATCCTGAATGTTCTAGGCCGGGCCTTCCTGCGGCGCGGTTTTAATGTGAGTGATGGTTCGAGTTGCCGCCGGCGTCCATAATCGTGCCCGAGGCGTTCACGTCGCCATCGACCGATAGTTGGCCCTGCATCTGCATGTTGCCGGTCACCGACATGGTGGCGCCGCTGCCCCCCGAGATCGCCATGCCGCCCTTGCCTGTGATCTGACCATCCACAAGTAGGTCGCCTGTCATATGCGTGTTCTGGGCATCCACTGTGGCTTGCGGCGTGACAACCAGCACTGGGCCGCCGGCGCGCACAGTCGCCTGGCCGGCCAAAATGATCGTGTACGACCCTTCGGCGCGATCATGCACGATGCTGTCACCGTTCGCGTAACGTATGACGTGTCTGTCGGGGCTGCTATCCGGTTCCGCATGCTGATCCGAGTACAGCGCGGGGCTGACGCTGGCCCCTTCCATGAGACCGGCTGGCGCGATCACTTCGACCTGTTCGCCGACCTCGGGCGCCCACCAATCGATATCACCACCGGCGCGCCGCGTCTTCCAGGGCAGCCAGTCGGTGGTCATGTCGTCGCACGTGACGCGAACCTTGCCGGCACCGTAGTCCGCCGCAACAACCGTGCCGATGCGCACGAGATTCGCCAAGCGCCGTTCGAGCTCGGCCACGCGGCGCTCGAGGTCAGAGTCCGTGCTCACGCGATCCGCTCGTAGTCGTCGGCGTGGCCGGCGCCGATGGCCGGGGCCTGGCCCAGCATGATCTGGGTGGGCCGGATGCCGGGAGGCTCCAGTTCGCCCAGGGCAATCTCGATCCCGAACTCGACGGCCCAGGTCAGATACCCGTCTACCTGGGGCCTGAATGGGTCTTCGCTGGCTTGTATCAGGCGGATATGGCCATGGCCCGCCACTGGACGGCGAATTTCATGCAATGCCACGGCTACGCGTGCGCAGAATGCGCGCAACTGCAGCTCGGCGCGATCCGCGTTGGGGTCGACCAGGCAGTGTGCCTGCCATCGTACGTCGGTCAGTAAGCGCGAGTCGCCGGCCTCGAGCAAAGAGGTGAAATCCTCGATCTCGAGATAGATGGCTGGCAGCTTGATGCTGCGCTGATGGCGGCCAGGCCGGTCGGCCTCGATCGTGGGCACGTCAGACAGTTTCTCGCGCAGCTTGGCGGCCAGGGCGTCGGCGTAGTCGGTCAGTGAAACACCCATTATTTATCCCTTATGATTTTGCTAAGTTCGTATTCCATTTCCTGTCGCATGACTTCGAGCAGGCGCTCATCCGCGCGTTCGGCGGCCTGGCGCAGCGCGGCGGCGCCCGCTTCGTCAATCGGCAACTTGGCCAGCTCAAGCGGGAAGCGTTCGCGGCCAGTGCGGCGGTACACGCCGCCGCCGAACCTTTTAATGGGGAACGCGCCCTCGAAAAAATGTGCCCCCACCTGGGTGCCGCCGGCACGCCTGCGGGGCGTACCCAGGCGTTTGGCTGCAAATGCGTTCAGGCCGAGCCACACCAGTTGTTCCATCCCGCCCTCACGTCGATACAAGCGCAGGCGGGCCTGTAGCAGCTTTTGCTGGATCCTCATTTCGTTGGATAGGGCGCGCCTAGCACGAGTTTGTGTCCACTTGGCTGTCTTGAGCAGCGCCCGCTTGGCTGCCGCGCGGGCCGCGTTTTCGGTCAGTCCGAGTGTCTTGATGAGGCGGTCAATATCTTTGCGGCTGATTTCGCCAGAGATCTCAATCATCGTTGCCACCCGCTTCAGGTTCAGGTTCTGGTCCTGGCTCTGGCTCTGGCTCTGGCTCTGGCTCTGGCTCTGGCTCTGGCTCTGGCTCTGGCTCTGGCTCTGGCGGCACAACATGCAGCTCGCGCAGCACCAGGGCAGTCCACCCCGTGCCGTCCGGCTCTATGCTCACGACCTCGTACTGGTTGCCATCGTGCGCAATGACTTCGGCCAGATCAACATCGGCGACGTCGCCATCGCGCATCGTGATGCTGGGTTCGGTGATTTCCGTGTGTAGGCCGCCCATACGGGGTTGCAGCCACGGTGCCTGGAACATGCCGCGCCGATTTTCGCCCTTAATCGTCACGGGATCAGACACATGCTTGTGCGCGGCCTGATCGATCCTTGATGCGAGTTGCCGCCAGTCGGTCATGGCGAGCACCGTGCGGCCTGGCGGCGTTTGTTATGCGTCACAATCTGACGGGCAAGGCTGGCTGATACGGCACTGACATCGCTGGCCTGTGGCTCAATCGTAAATGTGCGGGCGCAGTACGTGTCAGTGCTTGCGCACGAACTTAGCCAGCTCATCACGCACAGTATCGTCATCCATCGAAACAACCTGATTGTCCGCTTCACGCACTGCCTCCGAATCTTTTAGTTGTTGCTCGAGGCGCTCGATGTGCGCCGCGCGCTTGCCTGATTGCCTCACCGCAAAAACGCCCACGGCAATGGCAACGACCCAGGCGAGGTACGGCTGCAAATACGCGAACAGTGCGGACAGCATCAGACGTTCACCTCGCCTTGCCAAAAATTCTCATGGCGCAGCCCGCGTTCCAGCGCCATGGTTACCCTGGCCGCCGCCTCGGCTTTGGTCACCGCATGGTCGTCGTTGGCGTCCAGGCCTGCGTTTTGCCGGTACGTGGTGGGCGATGCGCCCTTTTCCCAAAGCACATACGAGTCTGGCTTGCCGATGGCTCGGGGCCAAAGCACAGCCATGTACACGTCCGAGAGTGTTTTCATGCGGCCCTTGTAGGGCAGCAGATAGCGGTAGACATAGACAACCTGGTCTTCTGCGGTCATGGCCGCCAGCTTGGCCGTAGTGGTGCCCAGCGACCTTGCTGTGGCCTCCATGAACTGGATCAGACCTGTGCCGCTGCTGCCTGCCATGTTGCGCTTATCGGCGCGAAACGTCTCTGCGGTCTCAAACGCAATCACGGCCATGAGGTGATTCACGTCCACATCCAGATTGTCGGCAGCCCACACAATGCGATCCCGGAAGGTTTGCGAAACACGCTGACCCCAGGCGATGGTGCGCAGCCGCCCGGCGCTCTCGGTGGTCAGCTCGGCATGTTCGTCAACGGGGTCGGTGGACGGTGACGTTTGCCGCAGCAGGGCGATCAGCCATTCAATTAGCTTTTTCATGCAGCTTGTCCTGTCGGATAATGCGCGCCACCAGTGACGTCGCAACCACCGCAATCACGTACCAAAGCACGTAGCGGTCGGGTACGACGCGCTTCATGTCTTCGGGTAGCAACGCCCAAATATGCAACGCCTGATCGGGAAAGAGCTCGATCAAACCTGGGATTGCGGTGCCCAGACCGAGCGTGCGGACGCTGGCGAAACGCCAGCAATCCTTCCAGTTGTCGATCAGTTTGATTTTCATGCGGGATCTCGATGTGGCCTACAAAATGCCGATCAGGCGCTTGGCGACAAAGGCCGCGACAACGCCCACGCACGCCCAGGCCGCGTTGATTACCCAGGTCGAGGTCATCTTCTGCATCGGCTGGCTGCGCTCGAGCGCCTGCAAGCGCGAATCGTGCTTGCTGATCGTCTCGAAGGCGCGATTGACCGCTTCGGTCGTGTTCAAGTCGCGCTCCTCTAGCCGTGCCAGGCGCTGCAGCAGGGTTGATGCGAGTTCGGACATCGTTTCCTGCAGGGCGGCGAGGCTCTGGCGAATGGCGGTGATCTCCGCACGAATGGATCCGTACTCATCCGCCATGCATTACCCCTGCAGCGCCTTGATCGTGAGCTTGACCACGGCCGTGGGCCGGGTGCACAGGCTGATCGGGTTGGATTGGACCTCAATGTCCACACCCTTGCCCAGCGGCTTGACTTCCTGCTTGGCGTAATACGGCAAGCCGATGGTGTTGGCCGTCTCCACGTAGTTTGCCGGAGCAAAGCGCGTGATGAACATATCTTCGACGCCCTCTGGAAACAGGTACGCCTCGCCATTGGCGATGAAGGGCGTGCCGCCGACCGCCCCGCGATACTCTTCCCAGGTGGCACCGGCGAACTCGAACCCCTTGCGCGGATCATTGCGCAGGAACAAGCCCGACTCGAAGAGTTCGTAGGCTTTCTTGACCGATGGGTGAGCGATCAACTTGCGGAAGAACGTTTTCCCGCAAAGCACGCGCACGCCCGTGTACGGCTCGTTGCCCAGTTTGGCTTCCATAATGTCCAGGGCGGCCAGGACTTCGCCTCGGATATCGGCGGGCGGTGCGGCCTCCACTGGAGGGGTGGCTTCGCTATCCGCATCGTTGCCGATGTGGTCGAGCGAGAGTTCCGAGGTGCTCTGGGCCAGTTCGAATTTCGTGAAGAGGTTTTCGATGACGGTAGAGCCGTCCGAGTCGATGATTGTGCCCTTGATCGCGCCGACGCGCTGGTATTCGATCGTCGCGTCAATGCGCCGGCGCATTTTTGCAATGCGTTTGTCCACAAAGGAGCGCATCGTTTCTTCTTCGGACGCGGTGCCGAAAGTGCGCAGGTTCTGGATGTCGTCGGCGCCGATGGTGTCCAGAGTGGGCAGGTGCGTGGTGCCAAAGAGCACGACCTTGCGCGTGCTGCCGCCCGTGGTTGGCAGCACGCTGGCGCTGCGGCTCGTGTTTGGCAACAGCGTCAGCGTATCCGTATCTTTTTCGACCACAACGGTGGTCGTGGCGACACCGTCTTCCTGGAACAGGCCCAGGGTGGCCAGGCGCGACGGAACTGCGGGAGCCTCGTTGACCGCTGCGGTCAGCTCCTGCAGGGTGAATTTGTTCGAATCGAAAATACCGAGATCCATGGTGGCTCCTTAGTTGGCTTTGGACGCCGCCTTGCGGGCAGCATAGAGGTGGCGATAATTCAGGCGCTCGTTCAGGCGCGCACCTTCGTCGTCATCCGGGGTGCGCGCGTCGGCCGGGGTGTGCGGATTGATGGCGGTGGCGCCATCGGCGCGATCCGAGAGCAGCCGCGCCCGCACCGCATCAACCGACAGTCCGGCGCGCACAAACACTTCGCCGTCTTTTTCACGGCCAGCGGCGCTGGCCAGCGCGATAACTTCATGCGCCTGGGCGATGCGTTGGGTGACCGTTTCCTTGCTGCTCGGGGTGCGGATCAACGGGGCGGCCAGATAGGCCAGTCCGGCATCGGCGCACAAGGCCGCAATCTCGTCGGGCGGCATGACGGCCACGGAGCTAACGGGTTCGGTGGGCGGTGCGGCTGGGGCCGCAAGCGCCTTTGGTACGCGGGTAAATCGGGCGGTGGCGCCCTCTGTCAGGCTTGCGGCCATGGCCATGGCGTTAAGCTCTACGTCGGCGAAGCCGGCGGCGACGGCTTCGGTGCCGTTGTACCAGGTCTCCGCGTCCATGATTGCGGCGATTTCTTCGACCGGGCGACCAGTGCGGGCGGCGTAGATCGATGCAAAATTACGGTGCATGTTCTCGAGCACGTCAGCCACTTCGCGCAGATCGTTGTAATCGCCGAACGCGAAATTTATCGGGTTGTGCACCATGATGTAGGCATTGGCCGGGATCTCGATGTTGTGCGCGGCCATGATGATCAGGCTAGCTGCGGATGCCGCAACGCCTTCGACCCGAGCAGTAATGCGGGCGCTGGCCCGAGACATCACGTTGTACATGGCCAGGGCGTCAAACACGGCGCCGCCCGGCGAGTTCACCGACAGCAGGATCGGCACGTTGTCAGGGATCGCGCGCCAGTCTTCGATAAAATCGCGGGCGCTGATTCCCCAGATGCCGATCTCGTCAAAGATATCGATCTCGTAGCGGGCCGCGTCCTGGCCGTCTTCGGCGGCGGGCTGACCATTCGCCGCCAGCGCCTTGATCGTGTACCACTTCTTTTTCATGTCATCGTCCTGTTATCGGGCTGCATATATGGTGCAGCGGCCACTACCTGCGTTCCTGCGGCGCGGTTTCTTGCGAATCGGGCTCAATTTCTCGCGATGCCGGGCTGGGCGGCAGGCCCAGCGCCTTTTCTCGCGCCAAGTCGTTGGCGATCTCGCGGTCGATCATTTCGGCGTCATACCCGCGCTTGAGGATCGCCTCGCTGCGACTCATCAGCTTGTTGTTGATGGCGAGCACGTCGGCCTGGATGTCCTGCACCGGATGGATGTAGGCCCAGGCGTTTGGCGTCCAGCGGGTACTTTTTAGATCGGGGCGGCCTGTGGGCAGCGCGCCGGCAAGCACAGCGGCATCGACCCAGGCATTGCGGATCGGCCGGCAGAACTGTGGCACCAGCACGTTGTGGATCAGCGCCATCGCGCGGCGCTTATATTCGTTGATCGCAACGCGCATCACTCTGTCGTTCACGTCGCTGTAGTCGCCTGTGAGAAACGGATACGGCATGCCCAGGGCCGCTGCGATGATGTGCAGCTGCGCGGTGGTGAAGTCGCGGTACCCTGTCGTCGTGCCGGGCGGTTCCGAAAACTCGACGCGCTCGCCGGGGCCCAGCTCCTGCAGCACGCCTGGCGCAAACTCAAGCGCTGGCAGTTCGGTTCGATCCTCGGGTAGCGGCTTACCGTCCTGGCCCATCTCCTCCATTCCGAGTTCAGGCGCCGGGCGCGTGATGAAACCCACGAAAAGGTTCGCGATTTTTTGCCTCACGATCTGGGCATCGTCGAACTCGTCAATGTCCTTCAGGCGCACCAGCACCGGCGATAGCACGGGTACGCCGCGCAACTGGCCGGGGCGCGTAGATTCAAACAGATGCAGGACGCGATCGGCAGGAATGCGCTTTGGCTCATTGTTCGACAGGCTCGAGTCGCCGGGATGGTTTGGGTGCAGCCAGTAGGCCACCCGCTGGCCGCGCGCATTAAGCTCGATACCGTCAATGATCCGGCCGCCATTTTTCAGGGTCTCGTTTTTGAATGGCAGGTGGTCGGACTCGAGCAGGCGAATTTTCAGCGGAATGCCAGTCGCCTCGTCAGGCTCGAGTAGCGCGAGCACTTCGCCAGACTCAAGCATGGCTCGGATCGCCATCGTTTGCAGCCCATAAAAGTCGGTCTGGCCATCCATGTCGCATTCGTCTGACCAGGCTTCCCAAGCGTCGATGATCTTCACGCGCATCGACTCGTCATCGGCCAGCGGCTTGGGCGAGACACCCTCGCCGACGATATCGGACGTCAGCCGATCAATGCCGGCTCGGGCGATGGGATTGTTTCGGCAAGCGTCGCGCGAGCGAGCGCGCAGCAAACCCAGGCGCCGATGCTCAAGGCGGGGGGATGTGTCCATCGGGCGCCACAACCGCAGACGTCGGCCTGTGCCGGCCGCCTCGTGCGCCGTAGGGATGCTGGCCTCGTTGCTTGCCTGGGCCTGCCTGACGGACGACCTGGCGGCCCCGATCAGCCGATTGATCCAGCCTGCCATCACAGCCCCTTCGTGCCCTGCACCGCGTACCATGTGCGGCCATGCAGCGGCGCATATTGCGTGCCCAGCTTGCGCGCAATCTCATCGCGCAGCGCGCGTAAATCGTTGACCGACACATCGTGGTATTTGACCCAGCGGTCGGCAAATCGTATTTCTGTGACCCGCTCGCCCGACAACAGCGCGACGATGGCGGCGTCGATGGCGGTCAGATCGGCTTGCGTGTACGACATAGGCGGCGTCCTCGAATGGATGCCGCCAAGTCTGACTGCTACCGTTTAATCCTTCCTTCGGTACGGTTCAGTTCAGACATCGACAGAGGGCGCGCCTTCGGCGCCTATGGCTGCGGCGATCACCGCATGGGCCGCGTCGACCATCACCGATACCGCGTGCGTTGACGCTGGCCCAAGCAGTAGCAAATCGGCAGCAGTCTCCAGTAACTCCAGCGAGTACTGCAGCGCTGTCTCGGTGGGCACGCCTGCGCGCACGGACAGCAGGTAACGGTCTTTGTCGTAGGCGTAGAACGCCACTTCTTTTGTGGTTTCCATTTTCATGTCCTATAACATAAAAACTACAGTTGTAAGGCATTGTGACAGCCTTTGCCCTATTACCCTTTGGTGTCGGCGTTTTCTGGTGAGGGTGCGCGCACGGCGCGGCGCGGCTTTTTGCCGCCACGACCGCCGCGCAATTTCGGTTCATCCAGTTCGTAGTCTGGCGGCGTACGGCGTGCCGTGTGTTCGTGCTCGACAACCTGCGCGGCAAACTGTCCGATCTTCGACATGTCGTCCACCTCGCGAACGGTCATGATCATGACGCGGGCGACCTCATCGCGGGCGAGGCCAATCTTGAGCAGGTTGTGAACTTGGCGCGCCTTGCGGATCTCGGCAAACCAGGTCAGGCGCGGGATAAAGATCTGTTCGCCGCCATACAACGCCGAAAGCCGGCGCGCGGGTTCCTCTCCGATGATGGAGGCCAGCACACTGCGTTCGGGCCGCATGGCGGGCACCACGATATTGTTGCCGCCCCACCAGGCCGCCAGCAGTATGGTCGCACGCAGGCCGATATCGACGGCAAGATCATCCAGGATCGTGTTGGTTTGGCTGGCGACGATTTTGTTGTTCATGAGGGCTCCTGTTATCGATTGATCGCGCGGCTGACCACGCGACGGCGCGCGGGGCGCGCGGTGGGCTTCGGGGTGTCGGTGGTGTCGGGCTGTGCGGGCGCGGGCGCGGGCGCGTCCAGGCTTACCCGCGACAGGCGCATGGCCGCGAAGTTGTAGACCAGGCAATCCAGCGCTTCATTGCGCGGGCGCAGCTGCACCCATTCTTGAAACGGCCGAGTACCGCGCACCTTGGTGACCAGCTTTTCGGCAGCCAGCTGGGCAAAATATTCGTCATCGAACGCCGCCTCGCGCGGGAAGTGGATGTAGCCTGGGCCTGACTTTTCGAGTTTGAGTCGGGCGTAGATCAGCGCCTTGCCCTGGTCAACGCCGATCGGCTCGGCGGCGTGTTGCCGGCGCACGCGACGGCGCAGTCTGGCGGCGCGCTTGCGTTCATCCTCGATCAGCGGACGGCCTGTGCCGCCGATGCCCTTGCACGGCACGGCCCAGCGCTTATTTGCGCAAAAGGCGTAGACTGCGCTGGTGTTGTAGCCCGCGTCAATGGCGGCCATGCGCACGTGATGTTGCGCCAGGGCCTCGCCCAGCTCTGCCCACACATCAGCCTGTGTCGTGTCGCCCGGCACAATCACATGGTCGATCAGCCAGGCTTCCTCTTTCTCACCCCAGCCGACGATACTGGCCTCGAGGCGGTTTTTCTGCACGTCGACGCCGGCGGTGATCAAACGGTACGGCAAGGCGTGCGGTTCGTACGGCTCAAGCCTTGAGATCAACGATATGTCCTCGATGCTGTCGCCCTGCTCGGCCCAGGTCTCGCCCAGGTAGGTGTTCACGAACGCCTTCAGCTCGGAGGTGTCGCCCTGACTGTCGATCCACTTTTGCGCGATGTCGCGCCAGGATGTGCCCAGGCCAACCGGCGCGTACAGCGCGTTGATGTGATAGCCACGCACGCGCTTGATGTTCGGGCGCGCCGGAATCCATCTGCCATGGGCCAGCATGTCCGTCTTGCTCGATTCCTGGATCTCGTAGTGGCAGTGCTTGCACACATACCAGGCAGACATGACGTACTGGCGCATAACCTCGCCCGTTTCAGCATCCACGGGCGCGGTGGCGTGCCACTTGAGACCGTGGTCAGCCGTGCCCGAACGGTCGAACTCCAGCACCTGCAGCTTCTCGCAGCGCGGGCACGGCACGTGGTAGTGGCGTTGATCGCTGCGGGCGAACTGCAGCGATATCCGGCAGCGGCCGGTGGTGGTGGGCGTGCTGATGAAGTAGGATTTCGCACGGCTGTAGGTGCGCTGTCGGTTCTCGATCAGCGTCATCGGGTCGCCCTCGCCGCCGACATCCCACGGGTACGCACTAACTTCGTCACAAATCACATAGGGCAGGTGGTCGGAGCGCAGGGAGTCCGGGCTGTTCGCGCCGCTGCGGATGATACGCGCATGGGCGCCATACTCGACCACCTCGGCGCGGTTCGCCTTGTCGCGCGTGGATTTTGTCACCAGGCCGTGCAGCGCCTCGGACTCATCCAGCATCTTGGCCATGCGCGGGTTGAGCGATCGATCACGCAGCTCCAGCGTGGGCATCACCACCAGCATGTCTTTGTTCTGCAGGTGGTGCATGGTGTAGCCGATCCAGTTCATCATCGCCTCGGACGCGCCCACCCCCGTCGACTTTTTGAACACGACGGTGCGCACCGGGCTGTGTTCGGACAACGAGTCCATCACTTCGCGCAGGTACGGCGTCAGCGCCGTATCCCATCGGCCAGGCGCATTCGTGCCGGAGCGCAACCACCGATGGCGATCGGCCCATTGGCTGACGGTTAGCAGATCGCGTGGCTGCACACCGCGCTTGAACTGCGTACTGGCCTTGGGCAGCGTGGTGATCGTGGCCTCGGCATGGGCGCCCATGTCCGTCAGCACGGTATGGGCGATGTCGGCCATGAGGTAATGCACGCGCGTCTCGTCGTGTTCTCCGGCGACGGCCTGGGCGAGCAAGCCCGGCATGATGCCCATGGTCTGGGCCACCAGGCGGCGCAGCTCGGCGGCTTGATCCAGCACGTCCTTATGGCTGACGGTTTCAGCCAGGGCCGACTCATAGTCGGTGCGGGCGGTCAGGGCGCGCAGCTTTTCGCGCTCGGTTTGCAGGTCGGACAGGGTGGCCATCAGTGCATCACTCCCGCGCGTCCGCGATCTGGTCGAAGGTGCGGGTATCGCCTTCCAGGGTAGCCCCCCCCCCCTGTGTATTCCTGCCACCGGCGCACGATGACGTCGCAGTACTTCGGATCCAGCTCCATCAGGCGGGCACGCCGGTTCGACTTTTGCGCGGCGATCAGCGTGCTGCCGCTGCCGCCGAACAAGTCCAGGACGATCTCGCCTGGGCGGCTGCTCCAGGACACCATGCGCTCGACTAGGGCGACGGGCTTCATCGTGGGGTGAAGCTCGCTTTTGGTGGGCCGGTCGTGGCGCACCACGCTGCTGGCCGTGCGTCCGCGCAGCTCCATCACCATGCCAATGAGCTGTTCTTTTTTCAGTTGCTGCAGGTCCAGATCGTCATCCATGACGGTGGTCAGGGTGAAGTCCTCGCAGAAGTAATGACCCACGCCTTCCTTCCAGCCGTAGAGGATCGGCTCATGCTGCCAGTTGAAGTCCTGGCGCGAGAGCGTGGCCGATTGCTTGACCCAGATCAGCACCTGCGAGAGCTTCAGGCCCGCCTGCACGAGGCAGTCGGCGAAGGCTGCGCGTTCGGCTTCCGAGTGCGCCACGTAGATCACTGCGCCGGGGCGCATGACCGCATAAAGCGAGGCGTACACGCCGCGCAGGAAGTCGCGGAACTCGCCCGGCTGCATGCTGTCGTTCAGGATCTTGCCCGCCTTGCCCTCGACGGCCACGTTGTACGGCGGGTCGGTCCAGACCAGATCGGCTTGCTCGCCGGCCATGAGCGCCTGGACGTGCTCGAGGTTCGTGCTGTCGCCGCACATGAGCCGGTGGCGGCCCATGACCCACACGTCGCCCGCGCGACTGACGGGTTCGTCCGGTGGCGGCGGGGCCGCGTCGGGATCGGTCAGGCCGGGCTCGCCGATGGCGTCCAGGTCATCGAGCAGATCGTCGAGCTCCTTGTCATCAAAACCTGTCAGCGCCAGGTCAAAGTCCATCGCGGCCAGGGCGCGCAGCTCGGCGGCGAGTGTGGCTTCGTCCCAGCCGGCATTCAGCGCGAGCTTGTTGTCCGCAATGACGTAGGCGCGGCGCTGGGCCTCATTCAAGTGCGACAGGCGAATGCATGGCACCTCGCGCAGGCCCAACTTCGTGGCCGCCATCACGCGCCCGTGGCCGGCGATGATGCCGCCGTGTTCATCGATCAGCACCGGGTTGGTGAAGCCGAACTCATGGATGGATGCCACGATCTGCGCCACCTGCGTCTCGCTGTGCGTGCGGCTGTTGTTGGCGTAGGGCGTAAGGCTGGCGACGGGCAAGGTCTCGATCTGCATAACTGCTTACCTCACACGGGCGACGCGGCCGAGGCGGCGCTGCTACGGTCGTGTTCGATGGCCTTGTCCGGATCTGCGGTACGCCAGTCGGGCCAGGCGCGACTTTCGTTCTTCGCTTGCTTGGCCGCCAGCGCTGCGATGATCTCCTGCGGGCTGGCGCCGGATCGCCAAGCGCCATCAAGCGCGAGGATCACCACGTCGATCCACTCAGACACGTCTCCGGGGTCGCTCTGGATCTCTGCCAGCTCTTTACGGATGTGGTCGACCACGCCTGCTGCGCGAGGGCCTGGCCCGAAGGTGCGCGCCGACCATTCGCGCTGGCGCTGCAGGTGCGCGATGAAATCGAACACGACTGGCTCGATGGGCGATGCGTCGAGCAGGCACTCGATTTCGTAATGCACCGGCATGTCCAGTTGGACGGCAATGTGGCGCTCGAGGCGGGCGCCCTTGCTCTGCATCCACCCGTCGAGCATCAGGATGCCGTCGCAATCCATAAGCGCTGTGATATCGACGCGCATGTGCTGTGTCCACGCGGCGGTGGGCGAGACGCCGTTCTGGGCGGGGTTGAACACGTCGTAGCCGGCGCTGCGCAGTGAGGCTGCGGCGGCGTTGAATGCCGGGTAGTTGTAGTCTGGCATGCCCGTCATGGGCCCGCTGATGTAGATCGTCATGCGACCTCCTTTGCTGGTGTGGCGTAGTAGTGCGGCCGGGTGTAGCCCGTGACCGAATAATGCTGCGGTGCGCAGCCCGCCAGGGCCACGGCCACCGTGACACTGACTTCGCCCGCGCCGACCATGTATTCGGCGTTGCGCCGTTCGTAATTCTCGACGCACTGGCAGGCGGCGTCCTCGTGATCGATCGCCTCGAGACGCTGCGCGTCGTCGCGCGTCTGCCCGGTGTCGAGGATCCATGCCTCGTAGGTTCGGATGGTGATCATGCTGGGTCTCCGTTGACGCTGGCGGCATCAAGCGCCGCCTGGAAGGCATCGTGGCATTCGGCCAGCCACTGGCCGCGCGGCTTGTCGTCTTGCTCGATGATGCGCGCGCCGTCAAAGGCGGCGGCGGCCAGGGCTTCGGGGCTGGGAATCACCATCTTGCGGTTGCGATAGGTGGGCTGATCGCTCGGCTCGGGCGTCTCCCAGGTGCTAGCAGCGCGGCCGGCCTGCCAGCCTGGCAGACGGCCCAGGTGGCTGATGAACCGGGTTTGATCCAGGGGCCAGCCCGTGCGTTCGGTGCGGGCCCACCAAGCCAGGTACGCGGCATACGCCTGGCTTCCCAGGCAGGGGCAAAAGGGCAGCGCGGGCTGGCCGTCAAGCAGCACCAGGCGTCCGCAGGCCCACAGCTCGACAAAGATGTCGTGCCCTGCCTTGGGTGGCGGCGGCAGCGGTGGCGGGTCTTGTGGCTCGGGGATGCGCAGCTCGGCCAGCATGTTGATGCCGGTGTAGGCCAGCGCCTGATCGTTGGCGCGGCGAATGGCCTGGGCGGTGGACAGGCCGGTGGCGCGGGCGGTGCGCTGCACGCTGCGGAAAATGCGGTCGGCAGCGGTGAGCAGGTCGGCGGCGTGGTTCGGGTTGGGCGTGATGAACTGCGCGGCCTGGCCGGGCGTGCGGCCAAGCGGGCCCTGGGCGAAGTAGCCGCCCGTCTTGCGGATGGTGGGCAGCACGTCCTCGAACACCCAGCGCTCGAAGCGTTCGGCGGCTGGCAGGCGGCTGCCCACCACCAGCCGGTACAGGTCGGGCTCGGAGATCAGGCGCGTTTCCTGTGCGCGGCCCAGGGCGTCGACGATGGGGTGGTGTTTCGCCACCCCACGGCAGTGTTGCTTGATGGCGTTGATGGTGTCGCTGTATCCCAGCGCCTCGGCCACGTCGCGGCCCACGAACCAGGTATTGCCCTGTTCGTCCAGCAGGGCGCGCACGGGCTGCTGGTCAAAGTCGAAGGGGATGAGCTCATTCATAGTGCTCTCCCTCGCCCAGGATGTTGCGCGCGAGCTCCAGGGCCGCGTCGCGTTCGTGGCGGCGCGTGACGCCTTCGCCAGCGCAGCCGGTGGCCTCGTTGGCAGCGGCCCAGGCGGTCTTCTGCTCGGCGGTCATGAGCTGCAGGGCGTTTTGGATGATCTGCCCGGCCAGGCGCAGCTCGCGCAGCAGGGTGTGGGCGGTGTCCAGGCGGGCGCGCCCCGGCAGCACGCCGGCATCGACCGGGGCTGACGGGTGGTGGTGCAGCATCGCGGCGATTTCATCGGCGCTGTGCGCCTGGGGCCGGGTCTCGCAGGCGCGCACCAGGGCGGTGCCCATGTCCAGCAGGCGCGCGGCGGCGTCGACCAGGTCGTTCTGCTCGGCGTCGATCGCGCGCATCAGCACCGTGTGCGCGGTCTGCAGGATGTCGATGGCGTGGACCGTGGCGGTCTCGGCGTCGATGCCGCCGGCCACCTCAAAGAGCAGGCGGCTCTTTTCGTCGGCGACGTAGAAGGGGGTTTGATGGGTGGTTTGCGCAGGCGCGCGCGTGAAGTTACCAGTCATGGCCGACTCCTTGGTTGCGGTTGAGAGCCGCCGTCACGCTTCCAAACGTGGTGGGCGGGCACATGCAGGTTGGAAGACTGGAACCAAGGGACCAGCAGGGCTTGCGCCCTCCCGCATGGCCCGCCCAAAGGGGTGCCATGCTGCGCGCATCGATAGAAAAAGCCGCATGAAGGGTTTTCAGGCGGCTGCGCGCCTTGGTATTCCGGGCTTCCAAACCCGTGCCACGGTTGTTTGCCGTGACATGGGTATTGTGGCGTAGTGCGCAGCGAGCCGTCAAGCGGTTACTATATGTAAGCCCAAGATGATTGGGCGTGGATTGACTAGAGAATGGGGGAAGCATGATCACCACCAGCACCTTCGTGCAGCCCGTTGCCGCGACGGCCGAGCGTATCCGGCAAATCCTGGCTGAAGCCGGCGGCAGCGGCGCCCAGCAGGCCCAGCTTTTTGTCTTCGACACCCTCGTAGGCGAAAAAAGCCTTGTAACTGGCATCACCGTTGGGCAAGTGAACGGGCAAACGATTCAGGACGTACGCGTCAGCCCTGTCGGAATGGCCGTTGTGGAGTGTCTGACCGCCCACCACGCGTTGAACTACCCTGGGAAGCCCGTTGTAATCGCGGGGGTTCAGCAGGTCACCGGCGCGGTACAGCGCGTGGGCGATGTATTGAAGAAGGCGCCGGCCGGCGCTGCGGTACTGCTGGTCTGCGCGGACGACAAGGTCTACGACGCCGCGCTCCGTGGGCTGCACGTCGATTACGGTTCCGCGAAACAGGATTCTCACTAGGCTCATGCTTTCTCTCCGGGTTGGCGCAGGCGACGAGCCGCCTGCAAAAATTCGGCTTTCATGGATCGGGCCAGGACGGCGCATTCGCGGCGCAGCAGCGCGGCGCGTTCGGCTTCATCGCGCAGGGCCGCCAGGCGCGGGGCCAGTTGGTCGATCAGGCGTTCGACGGCGGCGCGCAGCGCGATGCCCAGGCCGTAGGATTCGCGCTCGACGGCGGCGGCGGGGTGGCGGATACCACGGCGCAGCGCCATTTCGAGCTTGATGTTTTCGTTCTCAAAGTGCAGCACGATGGCCTTGTAGCGCGCGCGGCCGGTGCTTTCGATGTCGCTGCCGGCGGTTGCGCTGCCCGGTTGCGCGGCAACTTCCGGCGCAACAAGGCCCGTATTCGGCCCGAAACGGCCCGTGGCGGCGTTTTCTTGGCCCAGGTGGGCTATGGATGCCAGCGGGATATCGTGGCCGCGCTGGGCGGCGTGACGCGCGGCGACATCGCTGCGGGCGCCCGAGGTCGCGTGCCAGCGGGCCAGACTGGCCTCGACGTTGACCATTTTCCCTTCGAGTACCAGCCGCCCTGCCTGGGCAGCGCGGGTGATAGTGGATTTATTGACGCCCAGGCGTTTGGCGAAGTCCGATCGAGTCTCCAGGATCATGGCCTGCCCTCCCTGGAAAACCTCTTTTTCCACCATCTAACGGGGTATCTCACTAGATATCTCACCCCTAAATACCCTTTAAGGCTTGATCTAACTATTCTCACGCCTATAACGGGGTCGCGCATCACATGAGGCGGTTTTATAGGTGCATATATGGCGCGGATATTTCGCGCGTCACGCGCGGGCGCGCTGGGCGTGATAGGCGTGAGAATAGTTAGATAGCCGCTTGCCATCGAAATCGGCGTGAGACGAGGGCGTGATAGGCGAGAGATCATGACGTGCTCCCCATCGCGTTGTTGAAGCGGAAGTAGCATTCGGCCAGCCAGCGCCCGCGCGGCTTGGCGCCGTCGCTGTTGTCATGGGTCTGTGCGCCGGCGGCTTTGGCCAGAGCGACCGCCTCATCGCTCGGGATGATCATCTTGCGGTTTTTGTAGGCGGTGCTTTGCAGGTTCTCCAGCGTCGATACCGCTTTGCCCGCTTGCCACCCAGGCAGGCGCCCGACATAGCCGATGAATTGCGTCTCATCGCGCGGCCTGGCCACGCCCGTGATGGCGCACCACTTTTTGTAGACCTTGTACAGGTCGCGGCCGAGGCAGGGGCAAAACGGCATCGGCCCGGCGCTGTCGTCGATCTCGAGCTGGCCAGCCTGCCATTCGCGGATGAACACCGCCTCGCTGGGCAGTGACAAGTCGATCAGCTTTTGCTTGGAGTCGGTCATCGGCGGGCGTTTTTTGGGATGGAAGTCGCTGATGTCGACCTGCAGCAAAAAGTGGTAGAACGCCTCAAGGCCACCGTCTTCCAGTTCGATGTTGACCGCGTCATACGTGGCTTCATCCAGCGCCGGCGGCGTGTAGATCACCAGGTGGCGGCGATCATCGTTGTCGATGGGCAGCGGCTGGCCCTCGTTGGACAGGTACACCACGTTCACGTGGTTACGCTGGCGGTACGCGGGCAGGTTCTTCGGGTTCACGCGGATCCAGTCGCCGGTCACCAGCTCTTTGAGTTCGTTCTTGATGTGCCACATTTCCGCGCGGGTGACCACTTCCTCGGCCAGGATGAACAGCTTGCTGTCGGCCCAATCCGCATTGAAGCGGTCTTCCAACCCGCGCTGGTTGAGCACGGTGGAATAATCGCCATAGATCTTGGCCAGGGTCTGAAAGACGGTCGATTTGCCGGTGCCCTGCGGACCGTGCATGATGATGGCGCTGCTCATCTTCGCGCCGGGGCGCTGCAGAGGGTACGCCATCCACTGCAGCAGCCATGTGTAGATCTCGTCGGCGTTGCTTTCCTCGCTGCACAGGTAGCGCAGCAGATCCAGCAGTTCGCGGCAGGTGCCATCTTTTGGCTGCATGGGCCATCCCTGCCAGGTGTTCAGCGCGACGGCTTTGTCCTGCTCGCTGGGGTCAAAGCCGATCTCGTCAATGTAGTAGGCCCCGCGCTCGATCCACAGTGGGTGGCGCTTGATGTCGTCGGCGCGCACGCCGGCCGGCAGCAGCGCGACCATTTGCGCGCGCTTGGCCACGCGGCGCGTCCACAGATCAAACACGGTGTCGCCCGTTCCGTCGTCAATCGGGATGAACCGTTCGACCAGTTCATCCAGCGGCATGATGGCTTCGGCGCGACGCCTACGCCTATCCCCTTCCCCCTGGTAGGATTCCGCGCCCGCTGAAAGGCCCACGCGCGAACCACCGCCGCCGCGCAGCGAACCGGGCGAATGCCCAGCGGCGGTGAGGGCCGCTTCGATCTGCACGCGTACCATCTGCAGGCCGCCGCCTGGGTACTGCATCAGGTCGTTGAAGTCGGTGAGCTTCTGGCCGGCCCGGTCATCGGGGAATTCAGGCTTGACCCATGAACCGCTGACGGCGGTGGCGGCGTTCATGGCCGCCTCAACGCCCGGATTCCAGGGCTGTCCGTTGTTGTCTTTGGTCAGGTAGTCGTCATCGGCGCACACGATGATGTGCGCCTTGGGGTACGCCTTGCGCAGCGCCTGGGCGACCGGCATCAGATTGTTGGCATCGTAGGCCACCACCGTGCACAGCCCCGTGGCTTCGTGCAGCGTGGCGCACGTCGCGTAGCCTTCGCCCAGCAGGATGACAAAGCCAGGCGTGCCGATCATGTGGTAGTGGCCTTGCTTGGCCAGGCCCTTGGGCCAGTACTCTTTCTCGAGCTTGCGGCCTCGGTCGGCACCGCGCACGATCTGCAGGCCCCATATCTTGCCGGCGTCGTCGCTGATCGGGATCGCGATGGTGCCGTTGCCCGATGGCGAGTAGCGCACGCCCCAGGCGGCCACGCCCTTGCGCTGCAGGTAGCTCGAGGGCTTTTCGCTGGTGGGCAAGTACTTCGCCCAGGCCGCCGCTGCCCGCTGCGCGATGCGCTCCTGTTCTGCCACGCGCATCGCGCGGGCGCGTTTGACGTTCTCGGCGTGGCGCGCCCGCATCGCGGCGGCCTGTTCCGCGCTCATGCGCACGCCGGCGCGGCTAAGCCGGATCTTCTGTTTGCCCGAGTCCGGGCCCCGGAAGATACCGTAGCTGCCGACGATGTAGGGTTCCTTGTGGACGCTGCCGTCTGCCTGGGTTTCGTCCAGCCAGATTTCGTTCAGCCAGTACCAGCCGCGCCGCTCGCGGTCGCCGTTGATCTCGCGACAGCGGATCGGCGCTGACGTGCCCACCTCGAAGCGGTCGGTCTCTACGTCCAGGCCGGCGGCCTGGAGCTGGCGCAGCACATCGTCGTAGTTCTTCCAGCTCATATGCGACGGTTGCCTATGTTGCGGCCCGAGAGCCTAGCGAAATTTCGCGGGTGTGGCCCCCCGCAAGGGCCAGAAACCGCCAGGGGCCCCGCCTGGGTTGCAAAAAAACGACACATCGGCCCGGATCGCAACCCATCCGGCAACCCGGCCCGGCCACCTACCTCCCCTCGGGGAGAGGGGCCGCATGGGCGCAAAAAGGGGGAAAGGGGGCGGGGCGTCATGGCCGCGCCCTGCCGTCGCGACAGAAGCCGCACAGGCCGCGCACAAGGCGGGCGAAGTGCTCGCCGCAGTGATCGCATTCGCCGGGTTCGCCTTTAGGTATGGCCGCCGCTGCGCGGCGGGTGGCGTCGATGGCGGCTTCGCGCGCCTCTTGCTCGCGCTCGCTGGCGCGGTCGAAATCGTCCGTCATCAGTCGTGCCCTTCTTTTGTGCCAGCCATCGTGGCCTCGATCAAGGCCCTGGCTTTCATGCCCGCGTCGATGGCTTCGGACACTTCTCGGTGTGCGTTCGACAGCTCGGCTTGGCTGTAGCCATCAAGCAAGCCGGTCATGGCCATGGCGGCCTCGTTCTGTTCCCTCATCAACTCTGTGGCCACGCTCGCGGAAAACGCTGCGCCGGCGCCAGGGCGACCCATTGCGCGTACTGCAAATCCCAAGGGGGCCAGGAAACGATCGAGGACGCGGCGGCGCACGTCCTCGGGCAGGCCGGCCAAGGCCGATGTGAGAAAGTTGGCCGGCATCAGGTTGTTGTCTTTTGTGCTGTCGTCGAGCCAGCGAAAGATGCGGTCGGCGTTGACCTTCATCCGCTCGAACGCATCGGTGGTCGGAGGCTCGAAGCGGATGCCCGTCGTCGCGTCCGCCGCAATGGCTTCGTGTGCCTCGACGATGTTCGCCGCGACGGTTTCTCGGGAGAGACGGTGCGCCCGGCGGTGTTCGGCGATCTCGTCGCGCAAGATGCCGATCAAGGTGTGCGACACATTACGCATGACTACCTTCCTGGGCATCAGCACAATGGGCCTGTCCAGTGATCGCCGCAGGGCCTTCGAACAGGTCTGGTCGCAACAGCTTGAGGTATGCCTTACGATATTTCGGCATGCCCGTCTTACGATACTTGCTAACCACCTGTGGCCTGACGTCGAAAATCAGGGCGGCGGCGCGGGTGCCGCCTAAAGCCTCGATCAGGTAGGCGTCTGGGTGGCCGAACTGTGTGCCGCTTCTGCCTTTCTTGGTCATGGTGCCTCCATTAGTTATGGCTATGTTTTAACACGAAGCCACATCTTACTTGTTTTCTGATAAGGTCTGCAAGCTATGTCTACTCTCGCCGAACGCTTCGCCGAACTTTTTGCTGAACGCCCTGACATCAAGGCCATCGACCTGGCGCGCGCATGTCGCGTGAAAGGGCCGTCCGTGGCCGCCTGGTTGTCTGGAAAGACAAAGCAGATGGAAGCGGAAAACGCCATTCGCGCGGCCGCTTTCTTTGGCGTGCACACGTGGTGGCTGGCCACGGGCCAAGGCCCGAAACGCATTAAGGAAGGCGAGCACGACCGCAATGCGCCCGCCATCGCACTGCAATCGGACGGATGGCCCTTTACCGTTCCTCTTGACAGATACCAACGGCTATCGACCACGGAAAAGCGGGCGCTCGATCGTGTGGTGTCCGGTTTCATCGTCGGCTGCCTTAACAGCTCAATCACCTAGCCGGCTTGGCCCTGCGTACGCGGCGGCGGTCATAAACCTGGCGCACCATGCGCTCAGACGTGTGCAATGTCGCGTCGATGACGTCTTCGGCACCATCGTCCAGCTTGTCCGATACACCCTTGGGGCGGCAATCCTGCAGGCTGAACGGCTGAAATGGGATGCCCCGTTCAGCTGCAATCCGAGAACATTCCGTCATCAGGCGCGCCAGAGTGATCTTCCAGCCGCCTTTGGTGTACCGCTGCCCCTTGAGGTTGCCGAATACATAGATCTCGTCGGCATCCTTGTACCGCTTGATCGCCAACGCCTCGTCAATGGTGGCGCGCAGCTCGGCGCTCCACTCGATGATGCCTACGCGCGGGGTCGCCCCGCGTCGGCGCTTGGCCGCGACCCATCGGATGCCCTCATCGGTGACCTGGTCGTATGTCATGCCACGCACCTCTACGGACCGACGCAGGCACAGCCAAGCCGTCTTCAGGGCGAGCGCGACAATGATGTTGGGGCCGCCCATCATGCGCCCCACCTCGACGGCCAGGGCGATCTCCTGGTCTGACACCAAGCGTTCATAGGCCACCGTCTCGTTCTTTTCCACGCCGTCGAATGGGTTGAGCACGATGATCCCCAGGCGCACGGCGTGCTCCAGGATGCGGCGCATGAGGGATATTTCCTTGTTGCCCTTTTCTGGCCGGCTGGCCTTCACGCAAGCGTCGAGATAGGCATAGGCATCTGTCTTCGTGAGGTCGCCCGCCATCATGTGGCCGAACGCCTTGCGCAGCCGCACGATCTCGCGCTTGTTCTCTTTCATCGTACTGTCGGCGCGACGACGCGGGCTGTCGTTTGGCAGGCTTTCCTGCCACGCCACCCAGGCGGTTAGGATCGCGTCCACGGATCCGTCAGCGGGCGCACCCAGGCCGATCTCGCCGGCGCGACGGATAGCCTCGGCGCGGATTTCCGCAATCTTGGCCCGATCACTGACGGGACATTTGAGTCGAAACGCCCACCTTCCGGTTGGCAGCTTGTAGCCGATTGAGTACGTCCGCGTACCGTGACGCTCATAGACCCGATACGGTAAGCCGTCACCCCGGCCGGGTCGGCGGCTCATCCGTGCTTCCGCATGAAAACCAGCCAATGCGTCATCCCGCGCCGGCCGGCAGTCTGGCCGAACAGCGGCTTTTCTGCGGTTAACGACAGCACCTCGCGTAGAGGCACCTGTGTTTCATTCCACTTAAAAACCAACACGCCACTAGGCTTTAGGACGCGGAAGCACTCGGCGAATCCTTGGCTTAGGTCGTCACGCCAGTTACTTCCTAGCTTCCCATACTTTGCGGCCAACCAGCTGCGCGGGCCGGCGTGAACAAGGTGTGGAGGATCAAACCCCACCAAATGAAAATGCCTGTCTGGATATGGCAGGGCCCGAAAATCCAGGCGCACGTCGGGCTCGATGCGCAGAACGCGCTGGCCAGAGCTATTGCCGCGCGAGTTATCAGTGACCGTTATGGTCTCGCTGCGTTGATCCCCAAAAATCACATCGGGGTTCTCTTTGTCAAACCACATCATGCGACTGCCGCAACATGGGTCGAGCACGCGCCGCGTTATTTTTTCCATGTCTCTCCCTTACTCTCTGACGAAGGCGGGCTATCGCCCGCCTTGGCAGATTTCACGCTCCAAAAATCAGATTACAAAAGCGGGGCGAGACCCGAGGGGCGTGCTGGCGCCCGAGCGCGGGTTGCCCGGGGGGAGCGTGAACACGCCGGCAGCGCCACCGCCGGGCCCAGTTGCCGCCACGATACGGGAGGTATTCGCCTTTATCGGTGCCGTAGTAGTGAGCATTGGTGGTGATCGCCTCGGACTCATCGGCCGCAAGGGTGTTTGCAATGAACAGATCGCCTACGCGGTCGGGATCCACAAACGAGGTCGGGTGCCAGCCGCCTCGAGGTGGGCGCACCCCTGTGTCGATCCATTCGCCTGGGTCAGTCGGGTCGGCAAGATGGATACTGCCGTCGACGATTTTTAGCCCGTCTACCCACTGCCATACATTGCCCCACAGTCCGGCGATCCCTCGGTACGTTGCCTGGGCCACATCCGGCGCATCGACGTCGGCAACGTCGGCGGCGTTTACCCTTCCCTGGCCAATGGCAGTTTGGCAATCAAACGATGCGTGCTCGATCAAGTACAGCCAGTCGATAGCGGCGGCCTGCTGGGCAGTCCATATGCCCCAGCCAGTCTTGCCTTCGCTATTTCTGCGCGCCGCCGCATCGAAAAATTGATCCAACGTCATTCGCGTAGCTGGCAGCACACCAGGCACCGACGCGAGCGTGTCGCCATCCATGCTGGCCTGATACGCTCCGATAAAGAAATAAGGCGCCCCATCTGGGAATTTTTGGCTTATAAAGCCGCCATGAACTCTAAAGCCTGGGCGATGCCGATCGCTAATGAACCATGCGGGCGATCCTGCAAACGGCCCGCGATCTAGGATTTCCCCGCGAACCCAGAACCTGGGCACCCGCACCATATGCTGACCGTCTAGTGTTTCGGGCGTGATGTTGCCAAACACGGGGTGACTATCGAAATACCTGCGATCCATGGGTCGCTCCACCGGATACCCGTTCGCGTCAATCCGGTGGACTCGGTATGCGCTACCATCCGGCGCGCGCTCAAGCGCTACGCCTAGAACCTCAACGGCGGCGGGGTGCGTCAGGCCGGGGGCGTTCTGGGTGTCCGGCAGCGTGCATAGCACGCGAAAATCGACGGTCGTTCGATTTTTTGCGCGGCTGATCACGAGTTGGCTGCTGCTGCCCTCATCGTGCGGAACGCTTAGCAGTAAGTCGATAAAATGGCGCGCCGATTCGTGCGCGCCGGATGAGGCCAGGTGCTGGCTGATGGTCTTTCTATCCATGTCTGTGCTCCAGTGTCATAAAGTCCAGCCGTGGCCCCTTTCGGGCGGCGTGGGGCGTAGATCGTCCGCTCATGCGGTCTTCAAAATGCTTACGGGATACTTTTGGGATTTCGCCGCGTCGCGCTGCTGGCTCGTACACCCAATGTCTTTTCTCAAGCCAGGCCACCATGCGCGCAGGCTGCACGGTGCCCGTTAGCTCCACCAGCTGTTCCCTAGTCAGCAATAGCGTGTCGGCCACCTGTATCGCCTCCATCTGCATAAACAATGCGCGCCAGTCCTTCCGTCGAGTTGTCGAGCATTTCGATAAAATTCGCCAGCGTATTCACATCGATGTCATCGTCCTGGCTGTTGATGCCGGCGACCACGGCGTCGTACATCCGAATGAATGCGCGGGTCGAGGCTATTTGTCTCTTTGCGGCCGACATCATCGCTGTCTCGCGCCGTGATGCCGGTGCATTGGGTGGAAACGACAGATGTGCGTATGCAAGGTCTTCCATGGTCATGAGGGCTCCTGTGTTGATGTCAGTGCAGCGGCTTGACGCATCGCGCGCAATTGTTGGGTGGCCACATAAAGGGCTGATACGTCCAGTCGGCCGAGCAAGCCATCCACCGTGCTGACACCGACGCGGATAGCTGCGAGTTCATGTTCTGCCAAGGGCATCCCGGCCTCGGCCTTGCCGGCGACTTGATTCATTGCGCTCGCTGCCCCGTTTATGAGTCGAGCTTCATGTTGGTGTCGGCGGTCGTTCTCCAGGGCGATCTGGACAACGTTCATAATCCCGGCCAAGTTGTTGTAGGCCGCTGCTGTCGGGGAGCTCTCCAGGCAGGCCATGGACGTATAGAGCATCATGGCAAACTCATCGCGCAGAACGCGGGTGACCGGGATCCGTATCAAGCGGGGTGTGCGGCGCTTTTTCATAGATCGGATTCCGTGTCGTCGTTCGCTGCGCGGCGTTGGAAGTCAATGCGCGTGGATATGGTCAGACGCCCAGGCTTGATGTCAGAAAGCGCAGCGGCCGTGTTTTTCAGGGCGAGAGCCAGTGCTGGGCTCTTGAGCGCGTCGTCAAGGCTGATGGAGCACCCTGATGCGCGCAGCGCGTGATGTAGCTCGTCGCGTGTCGGCTCGCCGCGTCGGTGGTGGCTAGTCATTTCCAGCCTCGCGCGCCGCGCCAACTGGCGCGCCAGGAGAGGTTTAGGGCCGGATCACGATAGCGGCGCACTGCCAGCAAGACCGTCTGAATCAGAGCGCGCATGACGGTTCCCCCCAGTCCAGCATCACGATGATCGCGGCAGCGCCGTTCGGTGCTATAACGGTGACGTCGACGCCGGCGCTGCGAACGCGGTACAGTCGCCCTGGAATGATGGGGGTGGCTGACATATGGCCTCCTTTTGTTAGCTATGGCTTTGTTGTAATTATTAGCCATGCATAACAGAACAGTCAAGCGAAACTAATTAGTTATTTCTAATTTCTGCTGGAAATTTGGAACATGTCGCCGAAGAACCGCATGTTTTGGCGGTGTAAAATCACGTTTTTGGAATCAAAAACCGCCCGAAACCCGCGTAAACATTGACTTCACCCCCGGCCCTGTCACGCCGGGGGTCGCGGGTTCGAGTCCCGTCCGCTCCGCCAAAGAATGTAGTGAAATCAAGCGCTTACACCATGTAAGTGCTTTTTTTCGTCTCGATTTATATTCCAAAGTCGGGTTTTTCGTTCCAAAGTTTGGACTATCCGACTTTCGGGTTGGCTGGAAAGCCGCACCAGGCCTAGCTTTCCGAGCTGGGCCACCTTAGCGAATACCGGTCCAAGTTGCCGGTATTCCTACCCCCTCTCCCCTACTGATTTATGCGCCTAAATGGGTGCGCATCACACTCTGCGTATTATGCAATGCGCATTGCGCAATACGTACTCCGGGAGCACAACGAGCGACGTTCAGATGCCCCCGCCCATGCCTGCGAAGTGTGGCGGCCTTTAGGACGCCAAGCAGGTTGACTATCCAATCACCTCAAGAGCGAACGTCATCGGCTAAGTAGCAACCTGCCACCTCCGAAGATAATTGTGAGATGGGTATCAGCCCTTGTGCCTCAGCCTAGGCGGTTGCTCGGTCTTGGTAAAGGCTTCGAGCTCATGCGCGTAAAGGTTTAGCATCCAGGGCGTTGGCTGAGCGTGAAGGGTAACGATCAGCCCGGCCCGGAACTCCAGCGCAAATACTCTCCTGGCCTAAACATCAGGCTGGCTATCAAACAAAAATGGAAACTCGGCTGCACTTCCTTGCTTCAGCTTAGCGAAGAGCTTGTGCGCATTTTGTGGTATCCCCTCTTCGTGTGTAGCCAAGTCCACGACGTTTCTGGCCCCCGTACATGCCTGCGATAGGTAGCGGGTTCTTTTCCAAGGGCTTCCCCTTAGAGAATGCTCCCTGCCTATCTTTGAGCCAGCAGCCGCTACGACAGTAAAGAGATGGCATTGAGCTTGCCAAAACATACAAAATATTGTATAAATCACGCTTGCCGCCATCCAAGTCTGTCGAGTTCCTCGGAACCTCACTTGATGATCTTCGCGCCTTCCCGCCCTCTGCCAAGCGCGAAGCGGGTTACCAGATCGATCAGGTGCAAAACGGTAGGGAGCCGGACGACTGGAAGCCTATGAAAGCAGTGGGCCAAGGTGTCAAAGAAATCCGCGTTCACGATAGTGAGGGCGCTTTCAGGGTCATCTACATCGCCAAGTTCGCCGATGCCGTCTATGTGATCCACTGCTTTCAGAAAAAGACGCAGAAAACCAACAAGGCGGATATAGATCTGGCCTCGAAACGTTATCGAGACCTATTGCAGGAACTAAGCAAATGAGCAACCAACGATTTGCCAGCATCTGGGATGCCATCGAAGACACCCAGGAAGTCGCGGAAAACATGAAGCTTCGTTCAACCCTGATGACGGCGCTTAGGCACCACATAGTCCACGCCAAGATGAGTCAGGCCGAAGCCGCCAAGATTTTTGGCGTGACCCAGCCCCGCGTTTCTGACCTGATGCGTGGAAAAATCAATGTTTTTGGTCTTGATGCACTGGTCAATATGGCCGCTGCCGCTGGACTGCACATTGAGATGCGCGTACTTGAGCCTGCCTAGGGTTGGGCCCAGGGTTTCGAGTCAGAAAATTTGGAATAAAAGCCTGCAAAACCGCATGAAATCGACATGCTTTTGAGGTTTTTTTGGAATACGATTTGGCTGGAAACCCGCATAAACATTGACTTCGATACCAGCCCTGTCACGCTGGGGGTCGCGGGTTCGAGTCCTGTCCGCTCCGCTCCGCCACAGTTTCAAAGAGCACCTGCATCATGCAGGTTTCTTTTTCTACCATTTCATCCGAAAGCCCACCTGGCCGACGACAGAATAGCTGTCTCCGAATGGGTTCAAGCCGGTATTGACCAGGCCTTCGCCGTAAATGGAGTATTTGTCGCCGCTCCAGTTGTAGGAACCGCCGACGCCCAGGCTGGCCCATAGGCGATCATTGCCGCTGGCGAAGCGCTTGCCGGCGACGTGGACCGTTGTCTCGTCCAGGATTTCGTAGTGGAGGTTGGCCAATCCGTAGACGTGTGTGCGGACGGGCTTGCCTCTGGCATGGCCACGCGAGCGTTCGTAATCCAGGGCCACGCCCAGGCGGCCTTGAAGACTGTCGCCCTGGCCATTGCCGACGCGGGCGCCGAACGTATCGGTGTAGGTGTCGAAGTCCACATTGGAATACACCAATTGGGCCTGGGGCGTGATGGACCATGCCGGATCCAGCGCAATGCGTTTGCCGCCCTCGATGGAGGACGCATAGCCGAAGCCCTTGTTGGCTTGAACCAGGTTTTTGCGGGCCAGTTTGGAGCCCAGATCACTGTCGTACCAGGTCAGGCGCGCTTGGCCGTCCAGATAAAAGCCGTCCTGCTGGTACCAGGTCAGGGTTGCCCCGACGCCATAACCATCGGTCGTGATGTCGCCGTCGCCATGCGGGGACCTTGTCGTTTTCAGAAGACGGCTGCACTGAACGTCAGAAGCCGACTGCACTATAGCAGCGGAGGGGTTGGATCCATCAGGCAACGACGGGCTGCTGCCGGCCATCAGCGGACGCAGGGAGGACTTTCCGCAACCGGCCGTTCGATGCGGCACCGATGGCCTTCGCGCAGGGGTAGTGAATCCGCCAGGATTGACTTGCGCTGCCCTACCTCTCACTAGTGAGGGGCGGCAGCGCATCAAGCGGTGAGCGCACTCCGGCACCGCCAACTTTCAGCACATGCGTGTAAATCATCGTCGTAGAGACGTCGGAATGGCCGAGCAGATCCTGCACGGTTCGAATGTCGTAACCGCTGCGGAGCAAGGCCGTCGCGAACGAGTGGCGGAGGGTGTGCGGTGTGGCGGGCTTCGTGATGCCTGCTTGTTCTACGGCACGTTTGAAGGCGCGCTGAAAGGTCTGGTCATACATGTGATGGCGACGCACGACACCGCTCCGTGGATCGGTCGAATGCGTGTGCTGCGCAAAAACCCAGAACCACGGCCAGGAATGCCCGGCGCGCGGATACTTCCGCTCAAGGGCGTCGGGAAGCGCAACGCCGCTGCGGCCCTCGGCCTGGTCCTTCAGCCACCATGCCCGTGCACGCGACAGCTGCTCGCGCAGGCTGGGTGCCAAGCTCTCGGGTAACATCAAGGCCCGATCCTTGGAGCCCTTGCCCTCCCGCACGATGATCGTGCCGTGATCGAAATCCAGATCCTTGACCCGCAGTTGCAAACCCTCACTGATCCGCATGCCCGTTCCATACAGAAGCTGGGCGAACAAACGATGCTCGCCTTCCAGAAAACCGAGGATGCGAACCACTTCATCCGGGGTCAGCACCACCGGCAAGCGCCGCGACGGCCGAGGTCTTCCGATCTCCTGAAGCCAGGGCAGATCCGTGCACAGCACCTTGCCGTAGAAGAACAGCAAGGCCGCCAATGCCTGACGATGCGTGGAGACCGAAACCTTGCGCTCGTTCGCCAGCCAGGACAGAAATGCCTCGACTTCGCTGCTGCCCAAGGTTGCCGGGTGACGCACACCGTGGAAACGGATGAAGGCACGAACCCAGTGGACATAAGCCTGTTCGGTTCGTAAACTGTAATGCAAGTAGCGTATGCGCTCACGCAACTGGTCCAGAACCTTGACCGAACGCAGCGGTGGTAACGGCGCAGTGGCGGTTTTCATGGCTTGTTATGACTGTTTTTTTGTACAGTCTATGCCTCGGGCATCCAAGCAGCAAGCGCGTTACGCCGTGGGTCGATGTTTGATGTTATGGAGCAGCAACGATGTTACGCAGCAGGGTGACGGTGTTCGGCATTCTGAATCTCACCGAGGACTCCTTCTTCGATGAGAGCCGGCGGCTAGACCCCGCCGGCGCTGTCACCGCGGCGATCGAAATGCTGCGAGTCGGATCAGACGTCGTGGATGTCGGACCGGCCGCCAGCCATCCGGACGCGAGGCCTGTATCGCCGGCCGATGAGATCAGACGTATTGCGCCGCTCTTAGACGCCCTGTCCGATCAGATGCACCGTGTTTCAATCGACAGCTTCCAACCGGAAACCCAGCGCTATGCGCTCAAGCGCGGCGTGGGCTACCTGAACGATATCCAAGGATTTCCTGACCCTGCGCTCTATCCCGATATTGCTGAGGCGGACTGCAGGCTGGTGGTTATGCACTCAGCGCAGCGGGATGGCATCGCCACCCGCACCGGTCACCTTCGACCCGAAGACGCGCTCGACGAGATTGTGCGGTTCTTCGAGGCGCGGGTTTCCGCCTTGCGACGGAGCGGGGTCGCTGCCGACCGGCTCATCCTCGATCCGGGGATGGGATTTTTCTTGAGCCCCGCACCGGAAACATCGCTGCACGTGCTGTCGAACCTTCAAAAGCTGAAGTCGGCGTTGGGGCTTCCGCTATTGGTCTCGGTGTCGCGGAAATCCTTCTTGGGCGCCACCGTTGGCCTTCCTGTAAAGGATCTGGGTCCAGCGAGCCTTGCGGCGGAACTTCACGCGATCGGCAATGGCGCTGACTACGTCCGCACCCACGCGCCTGGAGATCTGCGAAGCGCAATCACCTTCTCGGAAACCCTCGCGAAATTTCGCAGTCGCGACGCCAGAGACCGAGGGTTAGATCATGCCTAGCATTCACCTTCCGGCCGCCCGCTAGCGGACCCTGGTCAGGTTCCGCGAAGGTGGGCGCAGACATGCTGGGCTCGTCAGGATCAAACTGCACTATGAGGCGGCGGTTCATACCGCGCCAGGGGAGCGAATGGACAGCGAGGAGCCTCCGAACGTTCGGGTCGCCTGCTCGGGTGATATCGACGAGGTTGTGCGGCTGATGCACGACGCTGCGGCGTGGATGTCCGCCAAGGGAACGCCCGCCTGGGACGTCGCGCGGATCGACCGGACATTCGCGGAGACCTTCGTCCTGAGATCCGAGCTCCTAGTCGCGAGTTGCAGCGACGGCATCGTCGGCTGTTGCACCTTGTCGGCCGAGGATCCCGAGTTCTGGCCCGACGCCCTCAAGGGGGAGGCCGCATATCTGCACAAGCTCGCGGTGCGACGGACACATGCGGGCCGGGGTGTCAGCTCCGCGCTGATCGAGGCTTGCCGCCATGCCGCGCGAACGCAGGGGTGCGCCAAGCTGCGGCTCGACTGCCACCCGAACCTGCGTGGCCTATACGAGCGGCTCGGATTCACCCACGTCGACACTTTCAATCCCGGCTGGGATCCAACCTTCATCGCAGAACGCCTAGAACTCGAAATCTAACGTCCGTTCGGGCATCGAGGTCCATGTCGGGGTGGGACGGGCCCGTGGCTTCAAGATCACTTGCAGTCCGACCGCGATGTCTTGGTTGCGCGAGAGGTTGTCGATATCCTCCACTTCCATCATCAACCCTGGATAATGCCGCCGCCGTCATCGCCGCCGACGCCCGTGCCGGGCTTTTCGGGCCTGTCAGGCTTGCTCGGCCTTCAGCCTGCCTGGGCGAGATCTCCGGCGGACGGATTAACGGCGGAGCTTCGCCGCCTTTCGTGCGTGTGAAGGCCGAAGATAGTTCTCTCAAAAACATCCGTTTATGAGAGATACCAAATGTCATTTTCAGAAGACGACTGCACCAGTTGATTGGGCGTAATGGCTGTTGTGCAGCCAGCTCCTGACAGTTCAATATCAGAAGTGATCTGCACCAATCTCGACTATGCTCAATACTCGTGTGGGCTCTGTTGCAAAAATCGTGAAGCTTGAGCATGCTTGGCGGAGATTGGACGGACGGAACGATGACGGATTTCAAGTGGCGCCATTTCCAGGGTGATGTGATCCTGTGGGCGGTGCGCTGGTATTGTCGCTATCCGATCAGCTATCGCGACCTTGAGGAAATGCTGGCGGAACGCGGCATTTCGGTCGACCATACGACGATCTATCGCTGGGTCCAGTGCTACGCCCCGGAGATGGAGAAGCGGCTGCGCTGGTTCTGGCGGCGTGGCTTTGATCCGAGCTGGCGCCTGGATGAAACCTACGTCAAGGTGCGGGGCAAGTGGACCTACCTGTACCGGGCAGTCGACAAGCGGGGCGACACGATCGATTTCTACCTGTCGCCGACCCGCAGCGCCAAGGCAGCGAAGCGGTTCCTGGGCAAGGCCCTGCGAGGCCTGAAGCACTGGGAAAAGCCTGCCACGCTCAATACCGACAAAGCGCCGAGCTATGGTGCAGCGATCACCGAATTGAAGCGCGAAGGAAAGCTGGACCGGGAGACGGCCCACCGGCAGGTGAAGTATCTCAATAACGTGATCGAGGCCGATCACGGAAAGCTCAAGATACTGATCAAGCCGGTGCGCGGTTTCAAATCGATCCCCACGGCCTATGCCACGATCAAGGGATTCGAAGTCATGCGAGCCCTGCGCAAAGGACAGGCTCGCCCCTGGTGCCTGCAGCCCGGCATCAGGGGCGAGGTGCGCCTTGTGGAGAGAGCTTTTGGCATTGGGCCCTCGGCGCTGACGGAGGCCATGGGCATGCTCAACCACCATTTCGCAGCAGCCGCCTGATCGGCGCAGAGCGACAGCCTACCTCTGACTGCCGCCAATCTTTGCAACAGAGCCCTCAATAACGTGATCGAGGCCGATCACGGAAAGCTCAAGATACTGATCAAGCCGGTGCGCGGTTTCAAATCGATCCCCACGGCCTATGCCACGATCAAGGGATTCGAAGTCATGCGAGCCCTGCGCAAAGGACAGGCTCGCCCCTGGTGCCTGCAGCCCGGCATCAGGGGCGAGGTGCGCCTTGTGGAGAGAGCTTTTGGCATTGGGCCCTCGGCGCTGACGGAGGCCATGGGCATGCTCAACCACCATTTCGCAGCAGCCGCCTGATCGGCGCAGAGCGACAGCCTACCTCTGACTGCCGCCAATCTTTGCAACAGAGCCTCCGTCGCCATGCTCACCTCGCTTTGGTGCACACGAGTATTGAGCATAGTCGAGATTGGTGCAGATCACTTCTGATATTGAACTGTCAGGAGCTGGCTGCACAACAGCCATTACGCCCAATCAACTGGTGCAGTCGTCTTCTGAAAATGACAGACCTGGTGTGGGTTTTGCCGTGGGCGTAGTGGACGGCCAGTCCGCCAATCCATTTGCCGTTCTCGGAGGCCGTCAGCTCGCGGTCTACGCCGATCTGCATTCTGAAGATGTTCTGGTCGTAGGCGGTCTCCGAGGTGGATGAGCGCGGCTTGATGTTCCGATAAGCGCCTTCCATGCGGCCCCAGGCACCGGTGCCTTCGATCAGGGCACCGGCCGAACCGGCGCTATCGGCAAGGCGATGGCCGGCCCGGGTCCAGACGCGATTACCGACACGCTGCTGCAATGTGGGCACGCTGTTCAAGGCGAGCAAGGCCTGCGGGTAGGCTTCGTACGAGGGCACGCCGGCCTGATACAGCGGTGCCGGGGCGGCCTCCGGCCCGCCGGCCGCGGGCGAGACCCGCTGGGAACGCAAGTACCAGTCACCGTCGTCGGGGGTCGACAGGCCGCCCTGGTGCAATTGGTAAGCATAGGCGCCGGCGACGATGGCGGGCTTGCCATTGACCGTGTAATCGCCTCCGGCGAGCGCGGCCATGCCGTCAAGCGTGGCGCCATTGCTCAGGAAGACACCGGTGCCGGCTTCATTGGCCATGCCGACCTTTCAGGCCCCTTCCTTGATGGCCAGCATGCCGCCATCCATCCTGACAAGCTCCCAGTTGGCGATATTGCCGCCCGGCGCGCGGGCGTTGACGCCCCGCAGGTTCAGCGTATCGATCATGCCGTTGGCGATGGAGGTGCCATCGCCGCCATCCAGAATCTGGCTGCCGTCGTACGTGGCGGCGCTTACCGTGGCGGTGTCGGAGCCGTCCTGGCCGTAGAACCCGCCGGTGAAGGTTCCGCTGGTCCAGGTGAAGGTGTCATTGCCTTCGGCATTGACGAGACCGTCATCGCTATCGGCGGCGCGATGTCGATCGTGACATCGCTGCCGCTGACGCTCAGAATGCCCGCGCCGGCGTCGCCATTCACGTCGCCATGGATGGCGATGGCCGTGGGGCCGGCGCCCGCCTGCGAGGCATATATTCCGTAAATTCCACCACTGACACGGCCTGAGGAAGTGATCTGGATGGATCCGGTGCCGCCATTATCGGCAACCATGCCGAATTCATGGCCGGTAATGGTGCCGGTGGTCTGGTTGATGCGTATGTCTTGTGCCAGGCCGCCGTTATAGCCGGCAACGCCGATTCCCTCGGTGGCCGTCACATCCCCGGCAACGCCGATGACGGTGGAGCCGGTGCCTTGATTGTTTCCGTATATGCCGTAGTTCTGGCCCGAGACCGCCCCACCCGTTTGGGTCAGCGTAATATCGGTGGCCGACGGATCGTTATAGGCATACACCCCGTAGGCATCCCAAGTGGTGCTGCCGCTTTGGGTGACGGTTCCAGCGGTGGTGATCGCGGTAGAGCCGTGAAGCGGGCAGCAGCATCGGCACGAAAACAATGCCGGCGACACGAGCGGTGATAGGGCCCAACGAGAAGAGGATTCGGCAAGTACGGGGATCTCTTTTGACCATACGGCACGTCTACGGAAAAATTCAGTTGAAGGTTGAATTATTTTGCTGCTGTACGCGTATCCTACCTTGTGATCGCGCCGCTATCCCGCCTTCGCGCGATATGTTACTGTTCATTACCCTCTGATGATGGACATGGTGGGGCATGACAGGAGACACACACGCTCGCCGGCCGCCCGCTCACGGCACGCCGGGAGGGCTGGGCACCATGGTGGGGGCGTTTTTTGCGCTGCTGCTCGTGCTGTTCATCGGCAACGGGTTTGCCGTGCATGCCCTCTTGTCCTATGACGACGCGGCCGCCGCCAAGCTCGAGACGCTGGACCGGATGCGAGTGCTCGGTCTGCAGGCCGCCCTGCATTCGGTGCGGCTGACCGACGCCAGCCAAGTGCGCGATGCGCAATTCGGTCATGGGGTCGATGTGTTCAACCGCGGCCTGACGGCCTTCGAGCATGGCGGCGTGGTGGCCGGCCGCGAGGTGCCGCCGCTGATCGAGCCGCGCCTGCAAGCCTACCTGCCCAAGATCCGGCGTGATTGGACCTCCTTTCGCAATCGCGCGCAATCGGTGGTGCTGGCCAGTTATTCCTCGCAAGGCACATCCGGCGAAGGGATGGCGGGCGCCGCGCCGGCGGTGTTGCGGCAGTGGCTGATCGATGATGCCAACGTGCTGCTGCAGTCCCTGCAGGCGCTGGGCAACGAGCTGCAGCAGAGCGCGCAGCAGCGGCGCGCGGCCATCCCGTGGCTGGGGGCGGGCCTGCTGGCGGCCGATCTGCTGCTGTTGTTGCTGGCCTTCGTGCTGGTGCGCCGGCACCTGGTGGTGCCGCTGCGCAAACTCTATCACTCATGCCAGGACCTCATGCGCGGCCATTACGGCACGCGCGTCGATTACAAGGGTTCTGGGGAATTGAGCGAACTGGCCAATGCGTTCAACAGCGGGGCGCAACGCATTCAGGAGCTGCTCGAGACCACGCGCAAGGACCGCCTGGGCCTAGAGCGCTCGGATACGATTTTTCGCGGTCTGGCGGTCAATTCCATCGTCGGCATCTACCTGGCCGAGGGCGACCGCTTCAGTTTCGTCAGCGCCAAGATGGCCGAGATCTTCGGCTACACGCCCCAGGAGATGATCGACACGCTGCCGGTCCTGGGGGTGATCGTGCCGCGCGAACGCTATCTGGCGGCCGAGTCGCTGAAGGCCAGCCTCAAGCGCAAGGACGGGACGGTGCGCTACGAGCGCCGGGGCCGGCGCAAGGACGGGACCGTGATCGACATCGAGGTCTTCAGTTCGGCTCTCCAGACGGGCGGCACCACGGCCATCATCGGGATCGTACAGGACATCACCGAGCGCAAGCGTGTCGAAGCCTCGGCCCAGCTGGCCGGCATTGCCTACGAGAACAGCAGCGAGGCGATCGCCGTCACCGACGCCGCGGGCGTGATCATGGACGTGAATCCGGCATATGCGCGGATCACCGGAGGCTGGCCCGACGAGGTGGTGGGCGAGACCCTGCCCTTGCTCAAGCCCGGCCGGCACAATCGTGATTTCTACGATGCCATGTGGCATGCGATCAATACGACGGGGCGCTGGGAGGGCGAATACTGGAACCAGCGCAAGTCCGGCGAGGACTATGCCGAGCGCGTGGTCATCGACACCGCCTGGAACCATGACGGCTCGGTCAATTGCCGGGTCGCGATCGTCAGCGACATCACGGCAAAGAAGCACGCCGAAAAGCAGGTCTGGTGGCAGGCGCACCACGATCCGCTGACGCTGCTGCCCAATCGCCAGTGCTTCAACGACCGGATCGCCCGATCGGTCGAGCGCGCCGCGGCCGGCGGCCTGCCGCTTGCCCTGATGTTCCTCGATCTGGACGGATTCAAGGCGATCAACGATTCGATGGGGCATGCCGTGGGGGATCAGGTGCTCACCGAGGTGGCCCAGCGCTTGCGCAGTTGCTCGGGCGAGGCCGCATTCGTCGCCCGTCTGGGGGGCGACGAGTTCGTCGTGCTGCTGGACGACGTGCGCGACCAGGACCAGGTCGATGATCTGCGCCTGAGCATCATGCGCGGCGTCACGGCGCCCTATGTGGTTGCCGGTGAGTCCCTGCGGGTCTCGGCCAGCATCGGGATCGCCCTGTACCCCAAGGATGCCGAGGACAAGGACATCCTGCTGCGCCATGTCGACCTGGCGATGTACGCCGCCAAGGCCGAGGGGCCGAATCGCCACCGCTATTTCGACGAAAACATGCGCACCCGCGCGCGCATGCTGAGGGACTTGATCCAGGGCCTGCCGCGGGCCTTGGCCGACGGCCAGTTCTTCATGGTGTACCAGCCGATCTACGAAATGGGCACCGGCCGGCTGTTCGAGGCCGAGGCCTTGCTGCGCTGGAACCACCCTGAGTTCGGCATCATCCGGCCGATGGAGTTCCTGCCCATGGCCGAGGATCGTCAGTTGATCAGCCGCATCGGCGACTGGGTTCTGGAGCGTGTGGCGGCGCAGGCGGCATCCTGGCGCGCGCGCCATGGCCTGGGCTTGCGCGTGGCGGTGAATGTGTCGCCCGCCCAGCTCGAGGGCGGCGAGGACAATCGCCTGTGCTGGCTCGAATGCCTGCGTCGGCACGGCCTGGCCGCCGACGACATCGTGCTGGAGTTTTCCGAGCGCGCATTGGCTGGCCTGGGTGCGGGCGCCCTGGCCAATCTGCAGACGCTGCGCGATGCCGGCATGGGTCTCGGCCTGGATGCGTTCGGGATCGCCTCGGCGTCGATGTCCTCCATCGGCCGCGTGCCCGCCGACTACATCAAGCTCGATCGCGCCACCACCGAGCACATCGTCGAGGATCTCCAGGCCCTGCATGTGTGCGAGGCCATCATTCTGCTGGCGCACAAGCTGGGTGTCCAGGTGATCGCCGAGGGCGTGGCCAGCGCCGCGCAGCACGAACTCCTGTTACGCGTCGGCTGTGATGCCGGCCAGGGATATTGGTACGATGAGCCTCTTGAGCCCGGCGAGCTCGAGAGGCGCCTGGTCAATGGCCGGAGGCTGGCAATTCGCGAACCATGAGGACGGATTCGATGGCTTCGGGCCGCAATTGGCTGCAGTCCCTGCACGACCAGAGCCTGGGACGCAAGGCCGGCGTGGTGTTCCTGCTGATTTTCATGCTGGCGGTGGCCAATATCGTCGTGGTGCGCCTGGCGCTGATCCACTCCGATTCGGTCGCCGCCACCGTGAACGTGGCCGGCAAGATGCGCATGCTCAGCCAGCGCACGGCCTACCAGGGCCTGGGCCGCCTGCGCGATCCGGATGCCGTGGACGATCAGATGCAGGCGGACATCGCCGATTTCGAGCGCGCCTACCATACCCTGTCGGTCGGCGGCGAGGTCTTCGGCATGACCGTCCGCCCACTCGATGGCGAGCTGGCGGGCAGCCTGCTGGCGGTGGGCGAGGCCTGGCAAAGGTATCGCGAGAATGCCCTGGCGCGCAGCCTGGCGGGCAATGTGGCGGACGACGAGTCGTATGCCCAGGTGCGCGCAGCGCTGGATGCACAGTCCCAGGCCGTTTTGCTGGCGGCCGAGACCCTGCTGGCCGGCCTCGTCGACCTGGAGGCGGCCTATCGCCGCAATCACCTCCAGGCGCTCTACCTGGTATTCGGCCTGGACCTGGTCCTGTTGCTGATCGCCAGCGCGGCCGTGCGGCGCTATGTGCTGCAGCCGCTGCGGATGCTGTCCAATTATTGCCAGGAGCTCATACGCGGAAACTATGCGGCGCGCGTGGATTATCCGCCCAATGACGAAATCGGGCAGCTCGCCGTCGGCTTGAACGACAGCGCGCGGCGCACGCACGAGCTCATGCAGCGGATCCGCACGGAGCACGAGAACCTGCAGCGCGCCGAGGCCCTGTTCCAGGGCGTGGCCGACAACGCGGCGGTCGGCGTGATCGTGGTGCTCGACGACATGAGCCTGCGGTACGCCAACGGCGTCTATGTGCGGATGCTGGGCCTGGATGCCGCCGCGCCGATCTACGACTCGAGGATCGACGACGCCTTCATCGCCCGGGACCGGCAGCGCCTCATGGCCCTGCTGGACGGCTACCTGGACGGCCGGCTCACCACCGACCGCGGGCACGTCTTCCAGTTGCGGGCGGCCGGCGGCAAGGAACTGCCGGTCGAGCTGTTCTGCTCGGCAATGCAACTGGGGGCCGACCGGGCGGTGGTCGTGGTGCTGATGGACGTGAGCGAGCGGCGCGAGGCCGAGGTGGCGGCCCGCGAGGCTTCGCTGGTCTTCGAGTCGACCAGCGAAGCCATTGTCGTCACCGACAGCCAGGGGCACGTGCTCAACGTCAATCCCGCTTTCACCGTGATCACCGGCTACACGCGCGACGAGGTGATCGGCGCCAATATGCGCATTCTGTCCTCCCACCGCCAGGACCGCGCCTTCTACCAAAAGCTCTGGGAGGCGCTGCGGGTGCACGGCCACTGGAGCGGAGACCTCTGGAACCGGCGCAAGGACGGCCAGGATTACGCCGAACACCTGACCATCAACGCCGTCTACGACACCGACGGCGGCGTGCGCTGCTTTGTGGGCATCTTCAGCGACATCACGCAGCAGAAGCGCTCCGAGGACCTGATCTGGCGGCAGGCGCACTATGACAGCCTGACCGGCCTGCCCAACCGCCAGCACTTCCATCTCAAGCTGCAGGACACCCTGGATCGCGCTGGCGACGGGGGCTGCGGCCCGGTGGCGCTGGTGTTTCTGGACCTGGACCTGTTCAAGGAAGTCAACGACACCCTGGGCCATGAGGTCGGGGACACCCTGTTGCGAGCGGTCGCGGGGCGGATCAGCGGCGCGGTGCGCGAGAACGACATGGTGGCCCGCCTGGGCGGTGACGAGTTCACGCTGATCCTCGAAGGGCTGGGCGATTCCCCGGTGGTCGACCGCATCCTGGACGATGTGCTCGAGGCCCTGGCGCGGCCGTACATATTGAGCGGCCAGGAGGTCACGATCTCGGCCAGCGTGGGCGTGACCTTCTATCCCCGGGACGGCGAGGACGTCGGCGAGCTGCTGCGCAACGCCGACCTGGCGATGTATGCGGCCAAAGAGGGCGGACGCAACCAGTACCGGCGCTTCGAGTCCTCGATGCGCGAGGCCGCCCTGATGCGCCGCCAGCTGCATCGCGACCTGCAATCCGCCCTGGCCGAGCGCCAGTTCCACCTGCTCTACCAGCCCATCGTCGACCTGGATACCGGCAGGATGGTCAAGGTCGAGGCCTTGCTGCGCTGGAACCATCCCGCGCGCGGCCTGCTGCCGCCGCTGGCCTTCATCGCGCAGGCCGAGGAATCCGGGCTGATCCGCCAGATCGGCGACTGGGTGTTTCGCGAGGCGACCATGCAGCTGCGCGCCTGGCGGCATGCCCACGACTTGCAGATGAGCATCAACGTCTCGCCGGTGCAACTGCTGGCCGACGGCATCCGGACGGAGGACTGGCTGGCGCACCTGCGCGAGCTCGGCTTGCCGCCGGGGCGCCTGACCGTCGAGATCACCGAAAGCCTGTTGATGGACATGGGGCCGGCCACGCAGGACAAGCTGCTGGCCTTCCGCGATGCCGGGGTGCAGGTGGCCCTGGATGATTTCGGGACGGGCTATTCCTCGCTGTCGTACCTGAACCGTTTCGACATCGACTACATCAAGATCGACCGCTCGTTCGTCGAGGACCTGGATATCGGCACCGAGAGCCTCGCCCTGTGCCAGGCCATCATCGTGATGGCGCACAAGCTGGGCCTGGCGGTCATCGCCGAAGGCGTGTCCAGCGCGCGCCAATGCGAGCTGCTGCGGGCCGCGGGCTGCAATTACGCCCAGGGCTATTTCTTTGCGCAGCCTCTGGAGGCGGCCGAGATCGACGAGATGATCGTGCGGCGCCTGCTCTAGGCGCCATGACGCCTAGGGCAGGGTCGTCGCGCGGCGCGCGCCGCGCCGCCACAGGCCCAGCAGCAGGCAGGCCAGCGTCCAGGCCAGGATCGGCGCGTCGCCCCAGCGCACATAGGGCGTCAGGCCCTGCGTCCCCTGGATCTCGACGTCCAGCACGCCGGGCGATTGCGGGTCCAGGGCGGCGCGCACCCGTCCCAGGGGATCGATGGCTGCGGTCACGCCGGTGTTCGTCGCCCGGATCATGGGCCGCCCGGTCTCCAGGGCGCGCAGGCGCGCGATCCAGAGGTGCTGGCGCAGTGCCCAGGTGTTGCCGAACCAGGCCAGGTTGCTGAGGTTCACCAGCACGCCGGGGCTGTTGCCCGATGGGCCGGGGCGCACGCTGGCGGCGATCTCGGCGCCGAAGGTGTCCTCATAGCAGATGTCCACGGCAAAGTGCTGCGATCCGGCCTGCAGCGGCGGCTGGCGCGCGGCGCCCCGGTCGAAATCCCCCAGCGGAATGTGCATGGCGTCGACGAACCAGCGGAACCCCGGCGGCACGAATTCGCCAAAGGGCACCAGGTGCCGCTTGTCGTAGTGCCAGGCCAGGTCCGGCGTGGCGCGGCCGGTGTCCGCCGGAACGACGACCAGCGCCCCGTTGGTCAGGCGCTCGCCCTCCGGCGTCGCGCGGCGCAGGGGCATGCCCATGAGGATGGGCGCGTCCAGGCCGCGCGCCACGGCGCGCCACCGTTCCCAGACGGCTTCCGGGATGTTGTCCTGGAACGCGGGCATGGCCGTCTCCGGCAGCACCACCAAGGCCGGCGCATCGGCCGGCGCCTTGGGAGGCAGCCCGGCCAGGCGCAGGTCCTTGTCCAGCACAGCCTGGAATCGCGCGGGATCGAATTTCTGGGATTGCGGTGTGCCGGTCTGGACCAGGCGCACGATCATGGGGGCGCCCTCGGATCGCACCCAGGCGATGTGCGTCCAGGCGATGCCCAGCAGGCCGCCGCCCAGCGCCAGGGCGATGGCCGCCGCCGCGGCGCGGTCGTGCGGGGTGTCCTTGGCCCGCGCCATCAGCGCGATGGCCCCTGACGAGAACGCCGCCAGCCACGCCAGGCCGTGGACGCCGACCATCGGGGCCCAGCCGGTGAACATGCCCTCGGCATGCGCGTAGCCGATGTTCAGCCAGGGAAAGCCGGTGAACAGGGTGGTGCGCAGCCATTCGCACAGCGTCCAGGCCGAGGCCCAGATCGCGGCGTTCAGCACCTGGCGCGGCGCGCGCTCCGCCACGCCGCCGCGCCGCCCGCACACCAGCGCCGTGAGCGCGGCGGCCAGCGCGGCGTACAGGCCCATTGCCGCGGCGAACAGGACCAGCGCCGCGACGGCCAGCGGCAGGGGCAGGCCGCCGAATTGGTGCATGCTGATCGTCAGCCAATACACGCCGACCAGAAACAGGGCGAAGCCGAATAGCCAGCCCCGCCAGGCGGCGCGCCGCGCGCCGCCGGCGCAGAAGACCTGATGGGCCAGGATCGTCAGGGCGACGATCTGGACGAAAGGCAGGCTCCAGGCGGGCAGGGGGCCGGGCGCGAAGCTCAGCGCCTGCAGGCCGCCCGCCGCCAGCGCTGCCAGCGGGCCGCGCCAGGCGGCCCACCGGCCATGGACGGCGGTGGCGCCGGCCTCAGGCGGCATCGCCGTGCGTCTGCGGGGTTTGGCGCTGGATGTGCAGCCAGCGTGCGCGTTTGCTGTCGGCGCCGACCACGGTCAGCAGCAGGCCCTGGCATTCGAGGCGTTCGCCCCGGCGGGGGATGTGTCCCAGCGCCTCGGCCAGCCAGCCGTTGAGCGTGTCATGGTCCTCGTCCGGGAGCGCCACGCCGAAGGTGTCGTTGAAGACCTCGATGTCGGTCGAGCCCATCGCCCGCCAGCTGTTGTCGCCGGTGCGGAAAATGGTCTTTTCGGCATCCTCGTCGTATTCGTCCTCGATGTCGCCCACGATCTGCTCGAGGACGTCCTCCATGGTGACCAGGCCGCAGACCCCGCCGTGCTCATCGACCACGATGGCCAGGTGGTTGCGGTTGCTGCGGAATTCATGCAGCAGAACGTTCAGGCGCTTGGTTGCGGGAATGAAGACCGGCGGACGCACCAGCGCGCGCACCTCGAGCTGGCTGTCCGACAGCGCCAGCAGGAGATCCTTGGCCAGCAGCGTGCCGAGGATGTTGTCGCGGTCGCCCTCATAGACGGGAAAGCGGGAATGGCCGGTTTCGATGATGTCGGGCATCAGTTCGGCCAGGGGCCGGCTGACGTCGAGCATGTCCATGCGCGAGCGCGGAACCATGATGTCGGACACGGTCTTGTCGGCGACCTCGAGCGCCCCGGAAATCATCGCGTAGGATTCGCCGTCGAGCACCGACTGGTCGTGGGCCGCGTCGAGGACGGCCTTGAGGTCTTTGCGGTCCGCGGGAGCCGCAGGCCTGAGGAAGGCGGTGAGGCGGTTGCACAGGCGCTTGCCGGCCGAGCGCTTAGGTCGAGGTTCGGAATCGGGTGAGTTGGGGTCTGGCATTGCCCTGCGGAGCTGTTGATGGAATTCCAAGCATAACCGAAAAGCCCGGCCGTCAGCCCCTGGCGCGCACGCCGTAGGGATCGGGTATTCCCTGGGCCGCGAGGATGGCGGTTTCGAGGGATTCCATGGCGTGGGCCTCGCCGGGTTCGATGTGGTCGTGGCCCAGGGCATGCAGCACGCCGTGGGTGACCAGGTGGGCGGCGTGGTGCGACAGCGGCTTGCCTTGTTCGCGGGCCTCGCGGCGCAGCACCGGCATGCACAGCACGATGTCTCCGCTGAGCAGGCCCGAGGGGTCCTCGCCGTACTCGAAGGTCAGCACGTTGGTCGCATAGTCGCGCCGGCGGTAGGCCAGGTTCAGCGCCCGGCCCTCGTCCTCGCCCACCAGCCGCAGCGTCAGGGCGACGGGCCGCCCGGCACGCGGTTCCGGCGGCGCCAGGGCATGTTCCAGGGCGCGCCCCACCCAGCGCCGCAGGCGCCAGCGCGGCACTTCAGGTGCCGGTTCGCCGTACTGGACGGACAGCGAAAATTCAGGATACATGGTCGCCGGCCTGTTCGTAGGCGTCGACGATGCGGGCGACCAGGGGGTGGCGTACGACGTCGTGGCTGGTGAAGCGCGTCGTGGCGATGCCCGGCACGCCGTCGAGGACCTCCAGCGCATGCAGCAGCCCGCTTTGCTGGCCGCGCGGCAGATCCACCTGCGAAGGGTCGCCGTTGATCACCGCCTTGCTGCCGAAGCCGATGCGCGTGAGGAACATCTTCATCTGCTCGGGCGTGGTGTTCTGCGCCTCGTCGAGGATGATGAAGGCGTGGTTCAGCGTGCGTCCGCGCATGTAGGCCAGCGGCGCGATTTCGATGGTCTGCTTCTCGAACAGGCGCTGGGTGCGTTCGAAGCCCAGCAGGTCGTACAGGGCGTCGTACAGCGGCCGCAGGTAGGGATCGACCTTCTGGACCAGGTCGCCCGGCAGGAAGCCCAGGCGCTCGCCGGCCTCCACGGCCGGCCGGGTCAGCACCAGGCGCGAGACCGATTCGCGCTCCAGCGCGTCGATCGCGCAGGCCACGGCCAGCCAGGTCTTGCCGGTGCCGGCCGGACCCACGCCGAAGGTCACGTCGTGCTTGAGGATGGCATTCAGGTAGTCGCGCTGGCGCGGCGTGCGCGGCCGCAAGTCGGCCTTGCGGGTGCGCAGATTCAGGCTGGCATCGTCGATGGGCGGCAGTTCGGGCGGCGGGGCGCTGGGCGCCCGGCCGGCGGCGCCGGCCCCGAGCTCCACCAGCCCCAACTGCAGGGTATCCAGCGACAGCGGGCCCTGGGCCGCGCGCTCGTGAAACCAGCGCAGGGCCTCGGCGGCGCGCGCCGCGTCATCGCCGCGCACGGTAAAGCGGCTGCCGCGCCGCGAGATCCCGACCCCGTAGGCCTGGGCGATCTGGCGCAGGTTCTCGTCCAGCGGGCCGCACAGATCGGCCAGCTGGGCATTGCCGCCGGCCAACTGCAAAGACACGGGCTTGCGGCGTTCACTCATGGGCGGACCTCGACGCGTTCGGGGATGATCTCGCCCTTGAGCGTATTGGCCAGGGCCTGGGTGATGCGCACATCGACCATGTGCCCGATCAGGCGCGGGTGTCCGGCGAAATTCACGATCCGGTTGTTTTCGGTGCGCCCCCGCATCTCGCGCGGATCGCGCCGCGAGGGGCCCTCGACCAGCAGGCGCTGCGTGCCGCCGACCATGGCGGCGCTGATGGCCGCGGCCTGCTCGTTGATCAGGGCTTGCAGCCGGTGCAGGCGATCGAGTTTTTCCGCCTGCGGCGTGTCGTCCTGCAGGTCGGCCGCCGGGGTGCCGGGGCGCCGCGAGTAAACGAACGAGAACGACTGGTCGAAGCCCACGTGGCGCACCAGGTCCAGGGTCTTCTGGAAGTCGGCCTCGGTCTCGCCTGGAAAGCCCACGATGAAGTCGGACGACAACGTGATGTCCGGCCGCGCGGCGCGCAAGCGGCGGATGATGGACTTGTATTCCAGCGCGGTGTAGCCGCGCTTCATCGCGGCCAGCACGCGGTCGCTGCCGGCCTGGACCGGCAGGTGCAGGAAGGGCACGAGCTTGGGCAGGCGGCCGTGGGCCTCGATCAGGCGGGCGGTCATTTCCTTGGGGTGCGAGGTGGTGTAGCGGATGCGCTCGATGCCCGGGATCTCGTGCACGTACTCCAGCAGCATGGCGAAATCGGCGACCTCGCCGCCCGCGCCGCCGGTGGGGCCGCGATAGGCGTTGACGTTCTGGCCCAGCAGGGTGACCTCGCGCACGCCCTGGTCGGCCAGGTCGGCCACCTCGACCAGCACGCTGTCGAAGGGGCGCGACATCTCGGCGCCCCGCGTATAGGGCACGACGCAAAAGCTGCAATACTTGCTGCAGCCTTCCATGATCGAGACGAAGGCCGCCGGCCCCTCGACCCGCGCGGGGGGCAGGGCGTCGAATTTCTCGATTTCGGGAAACGAGATGTCGACCTGCGCCTGGCCCGTGGCGCGGCGCCGGCCGATCAGGTCGGGCAGGCGGTGCAGGGTCTGCGGGCCGAACACCACGTCCACATAGGGCGCGCGGCGCACGATGGCCTCGCCTTCCTGGCTGGCCACGCAGCCGCCCACGCCGATCACCAGCCCGGGCTTCGCCTGCTTGAGGTGCCGCACCCGGCCGAGGTCGGAAAAGACTTTCTCCTGGGCCTTCTCGCGCACCGAACAGGTGTTGAACAGGATGATGTCGGCGTCCTCGGGATCCTGGGTCAGCTCGACGCCCTCGGCCTCGCGCAGCACGTCGGCCATTTTCTCCGAATCGTACTCGTTCATTTGGCAGCCGAAGGTGCGGATGAAGAGCTTGCGCGCGGGGGCGTCGGGTTCGGTGGGCTGCAGCAGCGTCGCCAGGGCCTGGTCCTGGGCGGAACTGGCGGGCGCGGCTTCAGGCACGGGCGCGCCGGGACGGCGCAGGGTGGTTTCTTGCATGATCGTTCGCCGTGACGGGTTTATATCCCGGGGGCTGTGGAGGGTGGGAAAGTGTGTATTGTACTGTGGTGTTTGGGGTTCTTTAGACGCGTGCATCAGCAAGCAATCACCCTGCACCAGCCGGCACGCAATCACCCCAACTCGACTTCCGGCCCGTCCTTCTTGACCGGCTTGACCAGGTCCTCGCGCTTGATTCCCATCCACATCGCCAGGGCCGCCGCCACGAACACCGAGGAATAAATCCCGAACCAGATCCCGATCGTCAGCGCCAGCGAAAAATTATGCAGGGTCGGGCCGCCGAAGAAGAACATCGACAGCACCATCATCTGCGTCGATCCGTGCGTGATGATCGTGCGCGAAATGTTCTGCGTGATCGACGCATTGATGATCTCGCGCACCGATGCCTTGCGCTGCTTGCGGAAATTTTCCCGGATCCGGTCCATCACCACCACCGACTCGTTGACCGAGTAGCCCAGGACCGCCAGCACCCCCGCCAGCACCGACAGCGAGAACTCCCACTGGAAGAACGCAAAGAACCCCAGGATGATCACCACGTCGTGCAGGTTGGCCAGTGCGCACGAGGCCGCGAGCTTCCATTCGAAGCGCACCGCCAGGTAAATCACGATCCCCACCACCACGAACAGCAGCGCCATCAAGCCGTTGTGCAGCAGTTCCTGCCCTACCTGCGGGCCGACGAACTCGACGCGGCGCAATTCCACATCGGGGTTCTGTGCCTGCAGCGCCGACAGGACTGTTTGGCTTTGTTGGGCCGAGTCCTCGCCTGCGCGAACCGGCAGGCGGATCATGACGTCTTGCGAGGTGCCGAAATTCTGCACCTGGAAGTCGGTGTAGCCCAGGCCCTCGATGGCGTCGCGGATCTCGCCCACCGGGGCGGTTTGCGCGTAGTGGACCTCGAGCACCGTGCCGCCCGTGAACTCGATCGACAGGTGAAAGCCGCGCGTGGCGATGAAGAACACCGCCAGCACGAAGGTCAGCAGGCTGATCATGTTCAGGATCAGCGCATGCCGCATGAAAGGGATGGTGCGATGTATGCGGAAAAATTCCATGATGTGTCCTGTCAGGGCCGAGTTAGTCCTGCTTGGGTTTCCAGACCTGGCCGATCGAAATCGACTTGAGTTTGCGTTTGCGGCCATACCAGAGGTTGACCAGCGCGCGCACACCCACCACGGACGAGAACATCGAGGTCAGGATGCCGATGCAGTGCACCACCGCAAAGCCGCGGACCGGGCCGGAGCCGAATGCCAGCAGCGCAACGCCGACGATCAGGCTGGTCAGGTTCGAGTCCATGATGGTTGCCCAAGCCCGTTCGAAGCCCAGGTTGATCGCCTGCTGGGGTGGCAGCCCTGCCCGCAGTTCCTCGCGGATGCGCTCGTTGATCAGTACGTTGGCGTCGATGGCCATGCCCAGCGTCAGGGCGATGGCCGCGATGCCCGGCAGCGTCAGTGTCGCCTGCAGCATCGACAGCACCGCCAGCAGCAGCAGCACGTTGAAACTGAGGCCCAGGGTCGAGAACAAGCCGAACAGGTGGTAATACAGGATGATGAACACCGCGATGGCCGCAAAGCCGTACAGCGTTGAGTCAAAGCCCTGGCGAATGTTCTCGGCGCCCAGGCTGGGGCCGATCGTGCGTTCCTCGATGATGTGCATGGGCGCAGCCAGCGAGCCCGCGCGCAGCAGCAGCGAGATGTCGGCGGCCTCTTGCGCCGTCATGCTGCCCGAGATCTGTACCTGCCCGCCCGGGATTTCGCTGCGGATCACCGGGGCGGTGACGACCTCGCCCTTGTCGTTCTCGAACAGCACGATGGCCATGCGCTTGCCGATGTTGTCGCGCGTCACGTCGCGAAAGATCCGCGCACCCTTGGAATCCAGGGTCAGGTTGACGGTGGGTTGCTGAGTCTGTTGGTCACGGCCCGGTTGGGCGTCCTGCAGGTTTTCGCCGGTCAGGATCACCTGTCGGCGCAGCAGCAGCGGCCGCCCGTCGCGGTCGTTGTAGCGGATCAGGCCAAAGGGCACGGTGCCCGATGCCAGGGCGGCCATCGCGGTGGGTGAATCATCCACCATGTGGATCTCGAGCGTGGCGGTGCGCCCGAGGATTTCCTTGGCCTTGGCCACGTCCTGCACGCCGGGCAGCTGTACCACGATACGGTCGGCACCCTGCTGCTGGATGACCGGCTCGGCCACGCCCAGTTCATTGATCCGGTTGTGCAAGGTGGTGATGTTTTGCTTCAGTGCGTGGGTCTGGACCTGGGTGACGGCCGACGCGCTGAGCACCCCGTCGACCGTGAACAGGTCGCCGACACGCCCGAGGGTGAACGTCATGTCGGGCATGGTCCGGCGCAGTTCCTCTGCGGCGGCGTCGCGCGCATCCTCGGTGGCAAAGCTGGCCCGCACCGACATCTGGTTGCGTTCGACGTCCTCGAATTTCAGCCGCGCGTCGCGCAGCGTCGTGCGCGCCTCGCCGGCCATGGAGTCATAGCGGCTGGTCAGCGCGCCCTGCATGTCGACCTGCAGCAGGAAGTGCACCCCGCCGCGCAAGTCCAGGCCCAGGTACATGGGATGGGCGCCAATGGCCGAGAGCCAATTCGGCGAGGCCGGCATCAGGTTCAGCGCGATCGTGTAATCCGGATCCTGGGGATTGGGATTGAGGGCACGCTCGATCAGGTCCTTGGCCTTGAGCTGGGTGTCGGTCGATTCAAAGCGCAGCCGCACCGCGCCGACCGGACCGTTCATCTCGAAGCTCGAGCCCGTGGACTGGATGCCGGCCTCAGCCAGGATCTGTTCGGCACGGGTCAGCGTCCCCATGTCCACCTTGGTCGAGGTCTTGGCCCCGGCGATCTGGACGGCCGGCGATTCGCCGTAGAAATTGGGCAGCGTGTAGAGCACCCCGATGATCAGGGCGACCAGCACGGTCAGGTATTTCCAGAGTGGGTAGCGGTTCATGGTCGGGCGGGGGACGGAAGGCGGGGGCGGGGCGTGCGGCGCCCCGTCGGCGGATCAGAGCGACTTGATGGTGCCCTTGGGCAGGACGGAGGTGACGGCGGTGCGCTGGACGATGGATTCGATCGCCTTGTCGCCGGCCTGGCCGATTTCCACGGTCAGGTAGTTGTCGCTGACTTTGGTGACCTTGCCCAGCAGGCCGCCCGAGGTGATGACCTCGTCGCCCTTGGCCAGCGCGGCGACCATGTTGCGGTGTTCCTTTTGACGCTTCATCTGGGGACGGATCATGAGGAAATACAGGATCACGAACATCAGGATGATGGGCAGCATGCCCATCAGGGCGTCTCCGCCAGCGGCGGCCTGGGCGGGGATCAGGGTCAGGGTGTCGGCGAGGGACATGAAGGCTCCTGTTGCGGTGTGCATATGTAGCGGTTGGCGTGTGGATTCAGGCGGCCGCGAAGGCGCCCTTGCGGGGTGTGCGTCTCGAGGCTTAACTCTTTATTGTAGCGGCATATGGGTGCGTCGTGAGGCCCGCAGGCCTCATTCGATCCCGCGCGCCCGGTCGCGGGCAAAGGCCTCGCGCCAAGCCTCGAAACGACCGTGTTCGATCGCATCGCGCATCTCTTGCATCAGATTCAGGTAGAAATGGAGGTTGTGCAGCGTATTGAGGCGCGCCCCTGAAATCTCGCCCGCCCGCTGCAGGTGGTGCAGGTAGGAGCGCGAGAAATGGCGGCAGGTGTGGCAGCCGCAGCTGGGGTCCAGGGGGCGGGTGTCGTCGCGGTGGCGCGCGTTGCGGATCTTGATGTCGCCGTAGCGCGTGAACAGCCAGCCGTTGCGGGCATTGCGAGTGGGCATGACGCAGTCGAACATGTCTACCCCCAGCCGCACGCCCTCGACCAGGTCCTCGGGGGTCCCGACCCCCATGAGGTAGCGGGGCGCCTCGGCCGGCATGCGCGGCGCCACGTGCGCCAGCACGCGCATCATGTCCTCTTTGGGCTCGCCCACCGACAGGCCGCCGATGGCGTAGCCCTCGAAGCCGATCTCGGTGAGCCCCGCCAGCGACTCGTCGCGCAGGTCCTCGTACATGCCGCCCTGGATGATGCCGAACAGCGCGTTCGGGTTGCCCAGGTCAAGAAACGCCTGCCGCGAGCGCCGGGCCCAGCGCAGGGACATGCGCATCGAGGCGGCGGCCTCGTCATGCGTGGCCGGCCGGCCATCGATCTGGTAGGGCGTGCATTCGTCGAACACCATGGCGATGTCGGAATTGAGCGAACGCTGGATGCGCATGGATTCCTCGGGCGTGAGGAACAGCCGCGAGCCGTCGATGGGCGAGGCAAAGCGCACGCCTTCTTCGGTGATCTTGCGCAGTCCGTCGAGGCTGAAGACCTGGAACCCCCCCGAATCAGTGAGGATCGGCCGGTGCCACTGCATGAAGCCGTGCAGGCCGTCGTGCCGGTCGAGAATGTCGGTGCCGGGGCGCAGCCACAGGTGAAAGGTATTGCCGAGCACGATCTGGGCGCCGATGTCCTCGAGCTCGTGGGGGAGCATGGCCTTGACGCTGCCGTAGGTGCCCACGGGCATGAAGATCGGCGTCTGCACCTCGCCGTGGTTCAGGACCAGGCGGCCGCGACGCGCGGCGCCGTCGGTGCGCAGGAGGGAAAACTGGAGTCCGGTCATGACTGGGCGGATTCGATGAACATGGCATCGCCATAGCTGAAGAAGCGGTAGCGGGACTGCACGGCGTGCGCGTAGGCGCGGCGGATGGGCGCCATGCCGGCCAGGGCCGACACCAGCATCAGCAGGGTCGATTGCGGCAGGTGGAAATTGGTGATCAGGGCGTCGACGCAGGCAAAGGCGTAGCCCGGGGTGATGAACAGGCGGGTATCGCCCTCGCGCGGCGTGTCCTCGTCGCCGCCCTGGGCGGCGGCCGCCTCGATCGCGCGCACGCTGGTGGTGCCGACGGCGATGATACGCCCGCCCGCGGCCCGGGTCTCGCGCACGCGGCGCAGCGTGTCGGCCGGCACCACATAGCGCTCGGCGTGCATGACATGGTCGCGCAGGCGCGTGGCGCGCACCGGCTGGAACGTGCCGGCCCCCACGTGCAGGGTGACGAAGGCGCGTCCGATCCCCCGGGCGTCCAGGCGCTCCAGCATGGCCTGGTCGAAATGCAGGCCCGCCGTGGGGGCGGCCACCGCCCCGGGCTCCCTGGCGTAGACGGTCTGGTAGCGGGCCTCGTCGCTGGCGTCCGCGGCGTGGGTGATATAGGGGGGCAGGGGCACCGCACCGTGGCGTTCGAGCAGGTCCAGTACCCGGTCCGGGAACCGCAACTCGAACAGTTCGCCCTCGCGGCCGGCCACCTCGGCCTCGAACGCGCCATCGGCCAGCACCAGGCGCGTGCCCGCCCCGGGCGATTTGCTGGCGCGCACGTGGGCCAGCGCCTGCCGCGGCCCGGTGATGCGCTCGACCAGGACCTCGACCCGGCCGCCGCTGGCCTTGTGGCCGCGCAGGCGGGCCTTGATGACGCGCGTGTCGTTGAAGACCAGCAGGTCGCCGGCGCGCAGCAGCGAGGGCAGGTCGGGGAATTGCAGGTCATGCAATCCACCGGCGGCGTCCAGGTGCAGCAGGCGGCTGGCGTCGCGTCGCGCGGCCGGCGTCTGGGCGATGAGTTCGGACGGCAGTTCGTAATCGAACTGGCTGAGGTCGAGTTCGTGTTCCACGGGGATGAGGCGGGCGCCGGACGGGCCGGGCCGATGATGGGGTCGGGCCGTATTTTAAGCCCTCCGGCGTCGCGGTGCTTCTGGAGTCCCCCCGGTTTGGATTATGCTGGTACTTTTTTACACGGGTGCGGGGATGGACCTGCGGGAGTCGGCGTGATGCGGGTAGGTCTTGGGCGATGGGCGCGCGGCGTGGGCCGCGGCCTGGCGGGCGTCGCCTTGTGGGCCGCCGCCGCGGGCGTCTGGGCACAGGGTCTGCCGCCGGATCTGCAGGCCGCCTGGAAAGCCACCCGCATCCCGCTCTCGGCCCTGTCGCTCGAGGTGCGCGAGGCCGGCGGTCCGGTGCTGATGTCGGTGCAGGCCGGCGAACCCCGCAATCCTGCCTCGGTGATGAAGATGGTCACCACCTGGGCGGGACTCTCTGGATTGGGCCCGGACTACGTCTGGCGCACCCGCCTGCTGGCGGCGCGCGGCGCACGGGTCGACGCGCAGGGCTCCCTCAAGGGGCCCTTGTACGTGCAGGCCGCCGGCGATCCGTTTTTTACCGTCCAGGACCTCTGGAACCTGCTGCGCCAATTGCGCCTGCGCGGCGTCAAGAACCTGTCCGAGGTCATCGTCGATCGCGGGGTTTTCGGCGAGGTGGCCATCGATCCGGGCGATTTCGACGATTCGCCCGACCGGCCCTACAACGCCAGCCCGGACGCGATGATGGTCAATTTCGGCGCCACGCGGCTGCTGTTCCAGCCCGATCCCGCGGCCCGGAAATGGATTGCGATCGTCGATCCGCCGACGCGCGGCGTGCGGGTCAGCGGCCAGGTCGAATGGGCCGATGGCCGGTGCCCGGGGTCGCCCGCCGTGGCGACCGACGTGCTGCACCAGGACGGCTCGACCGTCATCCAGGTGCGGGGCCGGGCCGTCGGATCCTGCGGCGAATTCAGCGTGTACCGGCTGGTGGCCAGTCAGCCGGCCTATTTCGAGGCGCTGTTCCGCATGCTCTGGAAGGAACTGGGCGGCACCCTGGCGCGCGACATCCGCCAGGGGGCCGTGCCGGCGTCGGCGTCGCCGCTGGTCTGGCACGACTCGCCGGCCCTGTCGGACATCATCCGGCAGATCAACAAGCACAGCAACAACGTGATGGCGCGGATGCTGCTCCTGACCCTGGGCGCCGAATTCCATGGCCCGGGCGCGACCCGCGCCAGCGGCGGGCGCGCCGTCGCCCAATTGCTGGGCAACCAGGGCGTGGACGTCGCCGGCTGGGTGCTGGATAACGGCTCGGGCCTGTCGCGCGACGGCCGGATCACCGCCCGCGGCCTGGCCCAGATGCTGGACTATGCCTGGCGCTCGCCCCTGATGCCCGAGTTCATTTCCTCGCTGGCGATATCCGGCGTCGACGGCACGGTGCGCCGCCGCCTGCGCGACGACGAGACCCGCGGCCAGGCCCACCTCAAGACCGGCACGCTGCGCAATGCGCGCTCGCTGGCCGGCTACGTGCGCGGCGCCAGCGGCAAGCGCTACATCCTCGTCAGCCTAGTGAACGACGCCAACGCCGCGGGGGTGCGCGCCTTCGACGACGCGCTGGTGCGCTGGCTGGCGGCCCGCTAGCTAGCGCCGCGCCCCTTTTGCCGTATCCTAGTATTTCAACCAAAAAGCAATGGTCTCACCGGGAGGAACCTTCATGCATGTATCTCTTCGCCTTTTGACCGCCGCGGCCGCCCTGGCCTGCCTGGCGGGCACGGCCCAGGCCGCCGACCCGATCAAGGTCGGCCTGCTGACCACGCTCTCGGGTCCGGGCGCGGCCCTGGGCATCGACATCCGCGACGGCTTCCAGCTGGCGGTCAAGCACGCGGGCGGCACCTTCGGCGACCTGCCGGCCGAGGTCATCGTGGCCGATGACCAGATGAGCCCCGACGCGGCCAAGCAGACCGCCGATCGCCTGCTCAAGCGCGAAAAGGTGGATTTCATGACCGGCATCGTGTTCTCGAACATCATGCTGGCGGTCGGGCAGCCGGTGTTCCAGTCCAAGACCTTCTATATCAGCGCCAACGCCGGCCCCTCGCAGTACGCCGGCGAGCAATGCAACCCGTACTTTTTCAGCGCGTCCTACCAGAACGACACCATCGACGAGGCCGCGGGCAAGGTCGTGCAGGCGCGCGGTTTCAAGAAAGTCGCGCTGCTCGCGCCCAACTACCCGGCCGGCCGGGACCACCTGGCTGGCTTCAAGCGCTTCTATGAGGGCGAGATCGTGATGGAGGACTACACCCAGCTCAAGCAGCTCGACTACGGCGCCGAGCTGTCCAAGCTGCGGGCCTCGGGCGCCGATGCGGTGTTCATCTTCCTGCCCGGCGGCCTGGGCGTGAACTTCATCAAGCAATTCGTCGGCGCCGGCCTGAACCAGGACATGAAGCTTTTTGCGCCGGGCTTCTCGGCCGACGAGGACGTGATCAGCGCCGTGGGCGAGTCCATGCTGGGCATCTTCAATACCTCGCAGTGGGCGCACGACATGGACAATGCGGCCAACCAGCGCTTCGTCGCCGATTTCCAGAAGGAATACGGCCGGCTGCCCACGATGTACGCCTCGCAGGGCTATGATGCGGCGCGCCTGATCGACGGCGCCGTGCGCAAGGTGGGCGGCAAGGTCGAGGACAAGGACGCGCTGCGCAAGGCCCTGGAAGCCGCGCCTTTCGAATCCGTGCGCGGCGCCTTCAAGTTCGACACGAACCACTACCCCGTGCAGGATTACTACCTGCGCGAGGTCGTGAAGGACGATCAGGGCCGGATCACCAACAAGCTGGTCAGCCGCGTGTTCGAGAACCACGCCGACGCCTACGTCGGCCAATGCAAGATGCCCTCCTGATCGTCGGGCGGCGCGGCACGCATGAGCGGCATCCTCGTTCTGGAACAGCTCCTCAACAGCCTGCAGTTCGGCCTGATGCTGTTCCTGCTGGCGGCCGGCCTGACGCTGGTGTTCGGGATCATGGACATGATCAACCTGGCGCACGGCTCGCTGTACATGGTGGGCGCCTACCTGGTCGCCACCATCGCCGGCGCCTCGGGCTCGTTCTGGATCGGCCTGGCGGGCGGCATCGCGGCGACGGTGCTGGTGGGCGCGCTGCTGGAATACGGCATCATCCGGCACTTGTATCGGCGCGACCATCTGTCGCAGGTGCTGGGCACCTTCGCCATCCTGTTGATGGCCAACGAGGGGGTGCGCATGATTTGGGGCTCCCAGCCCGTGCCCCTGGCCATGCCCGCCGCGCTCTCCGGTCCGGTCGAGATGTTGCCCGGCTTCAGCTATCCGGCCTATCGCCTGTTCATCATCGGCGTGGGTCTGGCGGTGGCGCTGCTGCTGTACCTGCTGGTCACGCGCACGCGCATGGGGATGCAGGTGCGCGCCGGCGCCTCCAACCGCGAGATGGCGCAGGCCATGGGCGCCAATGTGCGCCGCCTGTTCGCGGTGCTGTTTGCCGCGGGCGCCGGCTTGTGCGCGGTGGCGGGGGGCATGCTGGGCCCCTTGCTGGCGGTGCAGGTCGGCATGGGCGAGAACATCCTGATCCTGGCCTTCGTGGTGATCGTGATCGGCGGCATCGGCTCGATCCGCGGGGCGCTGCTGGGCGCGTTGCTGGTCGGTTTGGTGGATACGGCGGGACGCACCGTGGTGCCTCTGCTGTTCGGCCTGCTGATGGGGCCCTCGGCGGCGGCCACCGCCGGGCCGGCCGTGGCCTCGATCCTCATCTATCTGCTGATGGCCGCCGTCCTGTTCTGGAGGCCGCGCGGCCTGTTCCCCGCCCATGGCTGATGGCGCGATGACCCGGACCGCGGCGCCCGCGGCCCACGGCCTGCTGGACCACGTGCTGCGCGCGCGCAGCGCCGTGCCGCTGCTGGCGCTGCTGATCCTGCTGCCCGTGGTCGCCCATGCGCTGGACGAGGATTTTTATATCGGGGTCGCCAGCCGCATGCTGATCTTTGCGCTGGCCGCCAGCAGCCTGAATCTGATCCTCGGATTCGGCGGCATGGTCAGTTTCGGCCATGCCGCCTTCGTCGGCATGGGGGCCTACACTGTCGGCATCCTCATGCGCGACGGCGTGTCCGCCGCCTGGATCGCCTGGCCGGCGGCGTTCGTGGTCGGCGGCCTGTTCGCCTTCGTGATCGGCCTGGTCAGCCTGCGCACGCGGGGCGTGTATTTCATCATGATCACCCTGGCGTTCGCGCAGATGCTGTTCTACCTCATGTCCTCGCTCGAGGCCTATGGCGGCGACGACGGCCTGTCGCTGGCCTCGCGCTCGTGGCTCGGCCCGGGGCTGGACCTGTCGGACGACACCCGCTTCTACTACGTGGTGCTGGCGATCGGCGCGCTGGTGTTCGTCGGCATCGCTCGCCTGCTCAACGCGCGTTTCGGTCATGCCTTGCAGGCCATCCGCGAAAACGAAACGCGCATGGCCGCGCTGGGCTTTGCGGTCTATCGCTACAAGCTGACAGCGTTCACCTTGGCCGGCGCCATTGCCGGCCTGGCGGGCGCGCTGCTGGCCAACCAGACCGGTTTCGTCAGCCCGGCCATGATGCAATGGAGCCAATCCGGCATCCTGCTGGTCATGGTCATCCTCGGCGGCGTGGGCCACCTGTACGGCGGCCTGGCGGGCGCGGCGGCCTTCCTGCTGATCGAGGAGGCGGCCCTCGGCTACACCATCCACTGGCAATTCATCCTCGGCGCCGTCCTGCTCGCCGTCGTCCTGCTGGCGCCCAACGGCCTCATGAGCCTGGGCCGACGCGCCAAGGGGGCGCCATGAGCGCGCCGGGCCGCCCCAAGCGCGAAATTCCCCCTCGGGGGGACGGCGCGCAGCGCCAAGGGGGCGCCATGAGCGTTTTACCGGCCGAGATGCTGCGCGCCGACGGCCTGGTCAAGCGCTTCGGCGGCCTGGCGGCCACCGACCACGCCGACCTGTCCGTGCGCGCGGGCGAACTGCATGCGCTGATCGGTCCCAATGGCGCGGGCAAGACCACCCTGATCCACCAGCTCTCCGGCGCGTTGGCGCCGACGCGGGGGACTATCCATTTCGACGGCCGCGACATCACCCGGCTGCCGATCCACGAGCGCGCCCGCCTGGGGCTGGTGCGCTCGTACCAGATCACCAGCGTGTTTGGACGCCTGTCGGTCCTGGACAATCTGGCGCTGGCGCTGCAGGCCAGCGATGGCGGCCGCCCGGGGTTCTGGCGGCCGGCGCGCGCCGAGCACGCGCGCTACGAGGCCGCCGCGGCAGCCGCCGCGCGCGTCGGGCTGGGCGCGCGCACCGACCGCATCGCCGGCACGCTGTCGCACGGCGAGCAGCGCCAGCTCGAGATCGGCCTGGCGCTGGCGCTGCGGCCGCGGCTGTTGCTGCTGGACGAACCCCTGGCCGGCATGGGGGCCGAGGAATCCGAGCGCATGGTCGCGCTGTTGCAGGGCCTGCGCGGCGAGGTCACCATGCTGCTGGTCGAGCACGACATGGATGCCGTATTCCGGCTGGCCGACCGCATCTCGGCGCTGGTGTCCGGCAAGGTCATCGCCACCGGCACGCCCGACGACATCCACGCCCACCCCGACGTCCGCCGCGCCTACCTGGGTGATGAATTCGAGGGAATTTATACATGACCGCGCTGCTGGAGGTCGAGGGCCTGGAAACCGCCTACGGCAGCAGCCAGGTCCTGTTCGGCATCTCGTTTTCCATCCGCCAGGGGGAGGTCTCGACGCTGCTGGGCCGCAACGGCATGGGCAAGACCACCACGGTGCGCTCGCTGCTGGGCTTGACGCCCGCGTGCGGCGGCACGGTGCGCTTTCGCGGCGAACGCATCGAGGGGTTGGCGCCGGACCGCATCGCCCGCATGGGCCTGGCGGTCGTGCCCGAAGGGCGGCAGATTTTTCCGAACCTGACCGTCCGGGAAAACCTGCTGGCGTTCGCCTCCGGTCGCAATGCCGGTGCGGATCCCTGGACGCTGGCGCGCGTCTACGATCTGTTCCCCGGCCTGGCCGCGCGCGCCGCCCACATGGGCGGGCAGCTCTCGGGCGGCGAGCAGCAGATGCTGGCGATCGGCCGCGCGCTGATGACCAACCCGCTGCTGCTCATCCTGGACGAGGCGACCGAAGGCCTGGCTCCGCTGATCCGCGAGGAAATCTGGCGCTGCCTGGACACGCTGCGGGCGCAGGGCCAGACCATCCTGGTCATCGACAAGTACGTGCGGCGGCTGCTGCGCCTGGCGGACCGGCACACCCTCATCGAGCGCGGCACGGTCGTCTGGCAAGGCGGCTCCGAGGCCCTGGCCGCCGACACCGCCCTGTGGCAACGCTATATCGGCGTCTGACCCGCATACCGCCTCGGCCGGCCCCCGGAGGGTTAAACTGCATCCCACGATCCCTCTGAAGACCACGTCCCGCCATGCCCATCCGCGAAGTCCGCCACCCCCTGATCCGCCACAAGCTCGGCTTGATGCGGCGCGCCGACCTCAGCACCAAGAATTTCCGCGAGATGGCGCAGGAAATCGCCGCCTTGCTGACCTACGAGGCCACCAAGGACCTGCCTCTGGAACCCACTCGCATCACCGGCTGGTGCGGCGAGCTCGACGTGGAAAAGCTCGCGGGCAAGAAAATCACCGTGGTGCCCATCCTGCGTGCCGGCATCGGCATGCTCGACGGCGTCCTCAGCCTGGTGCCCGGGGCCAAGGTCAGCGCGGTGGGCATCGCCCGCAACGAGGAAACCCTGCAGGCCCACAGCTACCTGGAAAAACTCGTCGGCCAGCTCGACCAGCGCCTGGCGCTGATCGTCGATCCGATGCTGGCGACCGGCGGCTCGATGGTCGCCACCATCGACATGCTCAAGCAGGCCGGCAGCCGCAACATCCGCGCCCTGGTCCTGGTGGCCGCGCCGGACGGCATCGCGGCCGTCGAGCGCGCCCATCCCGACGTCGAGATCTACACCGCCTCCATCGACAGCCACCTGAACGAGCACGGCTACATCATCCCGGGCCTGGGCGATGCCGGCGACCGGATCTTCGGCACCCGCCAGAAGGTCGATTGAGGATTCTTGACCTGGCGCAGGGACTGGAAGATTTCGATACACCGCTGTGTCGGCAATCAGGTAGGATGAATGTGTTCATCTCATCATCTTCGATTCGGAGGAATTCATGGCGACCCGAAAATCCATCGCGACACAATCGGCCGGCGACGCGCTCGTCGAGGACCTGAAGGCCAGTCTGGATCAGGCTGAAAAACTGCTGCGCGAGGCCGCCGAGGCCACCGGCGACAAGGCCGCCGACCTGCGCGCGCGCGCCCTCAAGGCGGTTGACGAGGGGCGTGCCGCCTTGTCGGAAACCCAGGAAAATCTGATGGCGCAGGGCCGCAAGGTGGTCCAGGACACCGACGAGTACGTGCAGGCCAACCCCTGGAAGGCGGTCGGGATGGCGGGCGTGGCGGGCCTGTTGCTGGGCGCCCTGCTGTCGCGCCGCTGATCGCCCGTGTCGCTGCGCCGCGCGCTGCTTGACGTGGCCGCCCATGCGGCGGCCATGGTGCACACCCGCGTCGAACTCTTCTCGCTGGAGGCCGCCGAGGCGCGCACGATCCTGTTGCGCCAGCTCGCCCTGGCGCTGGGGGCGGCGGCCTGCCTGTTCATGGCGTTGCTGATCGCCTCGCTGGCGATCGGCCTGTATTTCTGGCCGACTGAATACCGCTATGTGGCCCTGGGGCTGCTGGTCCTGGCCTATGTCGTCGCGGGCGGTATCCTGGCCTGGCGCCTGTGTACGGCCCTGTCGCGCGGCCCGGCGCCGTTCTCGACCCTGGCCGAGGTGCTGGGCGAGGATGCGCGGTCGCTGCGCCGCGGCCGCGAGCTGCCCCCACCCTCGCCCGAGCCCAGCACCCCCGAGGAGGCCTCATGAGGAACGGCTCCGATCGCCGCGCCCGCATCGAGCTGCTGCGCGCCCGCGCGCTGGTCGAGCGCATGATGCTGCGGCGTGCCGCCTGCGATGCCCTGGAAGGCCTCAGGCCCGAATCGCTGGCCTCCGACGCATCGGCCGGGCTGCGCGCCGCGGGCATGGGCTGGCTGACCGCCGCGATCCGCACCGTGCGGCGGTATCCGCTGGTCCTGTCGCTGGCCTCGTCGGCGATATCCGGGGTGCGTCACGGCAATCCCTACGCCCGGGTCGGCATGCTCGCCCTGGTGGCCTGGCGCCTGTTGCGCGCGCGCAGGCGCTGACGGCCCCGGCCCTATAGGCCCAGCTGGTCCCACATCGCGTCGACCCGCGCCTTGACGGCCTCGTCCATGCGGATCGGGCGGCCCCATTCGCGGCTGGTCTCGCCCGGCCATTTGTTGGTGGCGTCCAGGCCCATCTTGCCGCCCAGCCCCGACACTGGCGAGGCGAAATCCAGATAGTCGATGGGCGTATTTTCGACCAGCACGGTATCGCGCACCGGATCCATGCGCGTGGTCATGGCCCAGACCACCTCGGTCCACTGGCGCGGATCGATGTCCTCGTCCACCACCACGATGAACTTGGTGTACATGAACTGCCGCAGGACGCTCCATAGGCCGAACATGATGCGCTTGGCATGGCCGGCGTACTGCTTGCGCATGGACACCACCGCCAGGCGGTAGCTGCAGCCCTCGGGCGGCAGGTAGAAATCGACGATCTCGGGGAACTGGCGCTTGAGCAGCGGCACGAAGACCTCGTTGAGGGCCACTCCCAGCACCGCGGGCTCGTCGGGCGGCTTGCCCGTGTAGGTGCTGTGGTAGATGGGCCGGCGCCGGTGGGTGACGCGCTCGACCGTGAACACGGGAAACCAGTCCTGTTCGTTGTAGTAGCCGGTGTGGTCGCCGTAGGGCCCCTCCAGCGCCATCTCGTAGCCGGTGTCCGGGGCCGCGGGCGCGCCGTCCGGGACGGCGGGCGCCACGGCGCGCGGGTCGGCGGCCGGCAGGATGTGGCCTTCGAGGATGAGTTCGGCGTGGGCCGGCACCGACAATTCGCTGCCCAGCGCCTGGGCGACCTCGGTGCGTCCGCCGCGCAGCAGGCCCGCGAACTGGTATTCCGAGAGACTGTCCGGGATGGGGGTGACGGCGGCCAGCAGCGTGGCCGGATCCGTGCCCAGCGCCACGGCGATGGGGAAGGGTTGCCCGGGGTGGGCGAGGGCGTGGTCGCGGAAATCCAGCGCGCCGCCGCGATGCGACAGCCAGCGCATGATGAGCTTGTTGCGCCCGATCAATTGCTGGCGGTAGATGCCCAGGTTCTGGCGCCGCGCGCGCGGCCCGCGGGTCACCACCAGGCCCCAGGTGAGCAGCGGGGCGGCGTCCCCCGGCCAGCAGGTCTGCAGGGGCAGGGCGTCCAGGTCCACGTCGCCGCCCTCCAGCACGACCTCCTGGCAGGGGGGCGCGCGCAGCGTGCGGGGGTTCATGTCCCACAGCGCGGATTTCAGCATGGACACCTTGGACAAGGCGTCGCGCATGCCTTGCGGCGGGGCGGGCTCGCGCAGCGAGGCCAGGAGTTCCCCGGTGTCGCGCAGCGCCGCGACGGATTCCGCCCCCATGCCCCAGGCCACGCGCTGCGGCGTGCCGAACAGGTTGGCCAGCACCGGGATGGGGCTGTCGGCGCCGCCGTGCACGGGCCGCTCGAACAGCAGCGCCGGCCCCCCGGCGTGCAGGACCCGGTCGCTGATCTCGGTGATCTCGAGCTCGGTCGAGACCGGGTGGGCGATGCGCTTGAGCTGGCCCAGGCGCTCGAGCTGGGCGATGAAGTCCCGAAGGTCGCGGTATTTCACAGAACTCCGTCATCAGGTTACAGTTGGGTTCGTGTCACAGATTACCACCGACTCCCCTCGTTCTGTTCGGAGGCTCCATGCCCGCTGCCACGGTCGGTGACCGGCTGCTGGCCGGACTGCTGTCGGTCGTGCGTCCGATCGGTGAGTTCATCCACGTCAGCGCCATCTATCTGGGTATCGCCGTCCTCACCACGCTGGGCCTCAGCCTGGTGCTGCCGTCCATGCGCCAGCAATCCCAGCAGCTCCACGAGGTCGTGCTGACCATGTTCCAGGCGGACGGCGACGGTTACGCCGCGGCCGACGAGCCCCTGGCCGACCCCGCGGCGGCCGACTGGTCCATGCCCGTCGCGCCACCGGATGCGCAGGCAATCCCGGACGAGGGCGCGGCGCAGGCCGACGGCGAGGCCGCCGCGCCGGGGGACGAGGCCACCGTGCCCGAGGCCGACGAGGCGCCGCCCAACTTCGCGCTGGCGCTGGATGCCGCGATCCGCAGCCAGCCGATTCCCGGGGTCACCCAGGCCCAGGCGCAGGCCCTGCGCAGCTACCTGGCCCGCAAGTACAAGATCGCCAACAGCGTGGCCGGCGCCCTGATCCGCATCGCCTTTGCGGTCGGCGAGCAAAAAGGCCTCGATCCGCAATTGCTGCTGGCGGTCATCGCCATCGAGTCGCGCTACAACCCCTTCGCCGAGAGCTCGGTCGGCGCCCAGGGGCTGATGCAGGTCATGACGCGTGTGCACCACGACAAGCTGACGGACACCGGTGGCGGCCAGGTGGCCGTCTTCAACCCCGCGGTGAACATCAGCGTGGGCGCCCAGATCCTGTCCGACTGCATCCGGCGCCGGGGCTCGCTGGCGGGGGGGCTGGCCTGCTATGTGGGCGCCACCGGCCCCAACGACAGGGGCTATGGCGCGCGCGTGCTGGCCGAGCAGCGGCGCATCGCCCTCGCCTCGGGAATCGCGCCCACCCGGCGCTGACGGTGTCGTGGATGCGTAGGGTTCCGGGGTGCCGGATGCGGCCGGACGCCGTCAGGCCCTGAGGAAACGGCCCATCCGGTCGACCGCCTCGCGCAGGCGGTCGAGGCCCGTCGCATACGAAAAACGCAGCGTATGCGCGGCGTGCGCCTGGCCGAAATCCACCCCCGGCACCGCCGCCACCAGGGCCTCGTTCAGCAGGCGCCGGGCAAAGTCCGTGCTGTCGGTGCTATGGGCCGAGATGTCGGCGAAGATGTAAAACGCCCCGTCGGGCGCCACCGGCACCTCGAGACCCAGGCGCGCGAACTCGGGCAGCAGGTAGTCGCGGCGTTCCTTGAAGGACAGGCGGCGGCCCTCATAGATGCGCATGACCTCGGGGGCGAAGCAGGTGAGGGCGGCGTGCTGGGCCAGCGAGGGGGCGCAGATCGCCAGGCTGGCGGCCAGGCGCTCGAGCGCCGGCATCATCGAGGCCGGGGCGATCAGCCAGCCCAGCCGCCAGCCCGTCATGTGGAAATATTTGGAAAAGCTGTTGATGATGACGATGTCGTCGTCCAGCGTCAGCGCGCTGAGCGGCGCGTCCTCGTAGTACAGGCCGAGGTAGATCTCGTCCATGATCACGAAGCCGCCGCGCTGCCGGACCTGCGCGATCAGGGCGCGCAGGGCCTCGCGCTCGATCGAGGTGCCCGTCGGATTGCTGGGCGAGGCGATCAGGACGCCGCGCGTGGCGGGGCCCCAATGGGCCGCCACGTCCCCGGCGCTGAGCTGGTAGCGGTTGGCGGCGGTGCAGGGCACCAGGCGCGTGATGCCGCCGGCCGCGGTGATGAAGTTCTGGTTCGCCGGATACGAGGGATCCGGCATCAGGATCTCGTCGCCCGGATTGATGAGGGCCATCGCCGCCAGCAGCAGCGCGCCCGACGCCCCCGAGGTGATCAGCACGCGCGCGGGATCGACCTCGGCCTGGAACTGCTGCTGGTAATAGTGCGCGACGGCCTCGCGCAGGGCCGGGATGCCGGCCGGCGGCGTGTAGCCCCCCAGGCCCGCCCCCGCGGCGCGGTTCAGGGTCTCCAGGACCTGGGGCGGGGCGGTGAAATCGGGCTCGCCGATCCCCAGGCTGATCACGTCGTGCCCCTGTGCCGCCAGCGCCTGCGCCTGCTTGAAGACTTCGACGGCGTAGAATGGCACCGTGCGATCGGTTCGGGCGGCAAGACGAGGCATGACGAACTTCCAGAAAAATGAACATTGTAGGGCCTGTTCACCCATGCAGGAGTTTCACGATATGGAATCACCCGCGCGCCGTGCGTTCCTGACGGGACGCCGCAAGGCGCAGACGCCCTGGGAAGACTTCCTCAGCCGTCTGCGGCGCACGGTCGAAGGCAAGGTCTTCGACTTTTCGTCGCCGGCCGGCAGCGCCCGCCTGGTGCCGGCCCGCATGACCGACGTCTATCACGCCCGCAGCCTGTGCGCGCAACACGGCATCGTGCTGGCGCTCGACGGCGTGCCCCATGCGTCGCGCCTGGACGAGGGGCCTGTCCTCTGGGTGGAGCCGGGCGCCGCCATGGCGCGCTTCGAGCGCATGGGCGAGGGCGATACGCGCTGGTTCGTCCAGCCCGGCTGCCTGATCGGCGAACTCGAGGAGGCCGGCCTCCCCCAGTTCCGCGACCTGCCGCCGCACCTCACCGTGGCCGCCTGGCTGGCCGATCGCGAAGGCTGCGACTGGGATGCCGGGCGCACCGCCGATTCGGGACTGGTGCACGCCCTGGTGCTGCTGGGCGACGGCACGCAGGCGAACCTGGGGGCCTTCGGCCTGCGCAACCAGAAGCCCCTGGACAATATCCGCGTGCAGCAGATGATCCCGCGGCTGTTCGAACTGGCCGGCGCCGCGGACGCGGAGCAGGTCGGCGCCGGACCCGCCTGGGATGCGCGCTACCGGCTCGACGCCCTGCGGCCCGCCGACGGCGCCGGCATCAACCTGGCCCACCTGCTGCTGGGCCATGGCGGCGACCTGGGCTGGGTCGAGTGGATGGTGCTGGACGAGCGTGCGCCGGCGGCCGCGCCGCGGCCCTACGAGCGCCGCTATTTCAAACGCGGGCCGGCGCCGGCATCCAGCGTCCTGGATCGCGCGGTCAAGGACCTGTTCGACGCCGCGCGCCTGTTTCCGGCCCCGGGACAGCGGCCCTGAGCCGTCCCGGCGGCGGGGATTGCGCCGCCGCCGTGCGCAAGCCGTGGGGCCATCCCTGTCCTAGGGACCCGCCAGGGGCTAGAATGATCCGCACGCGCGGACGGCCCGCGCGGTGTGTGCCTCATGCACGCTCGATCGAACATTTTCGTCTTTATATAGGCTGCCTCACCATGGATGACTCCTTACGCGTCGCCGCGCTTGAATACCACGAGCACGGCCGTCCCGGAAAAATCTCCGTCACCCCGACCAAGCAGTTGTCGAACCAGCGCGACCTGGCTCTGGCATACTCGCCGGGCGTCGCGGCCGCCTGCGAGGAAATCGTCGCCGATGCGCACAACGCCTTCCGCTATACCGGGCGCGGCAATCTGGTCGGCGTGATCACCAACGGCACCGCCGTGCTGGGCCTGGGCAACATCGGCGCGCTGGCCTCCAAGCCCGTGATGGAAGGCAAGGCCGTGCTGTTCAAGAAATTCTCCGGCCTGGATGTCTTCGACATCGAGATCAACGAAACGGATCCCGACAAGCTCGTCGACATCATCGCCGGGCTCGAGCCCACCTTCGGCGGCATCAACCTCGAGGACATCAAGGCCCCCGAATGCTTCGAGGTCGAGCGCAAGCTGCGCGAGCGCATGAACATCCCCGTCTTCCACGACGACCAGCACGGCACCGCCATCTGCGTCACCGCCGCCTTCATCAACGGCCTCGCGGTCGTGGGCAAGGACATCGCCCAGGTCAAGGTCGTGGTCTCGGGCGCGGGAGCGGCCGCCCTGGGGTGCCTGGACCTCATGATCGACATGGGCCTGCCGCTCGAGCACATCTGGGTGTCCGACATCGAAGGGGTGGTCTACAAGGGCCGCACCGCGCTGATGGACGACAAGAAAGCGCGCTTCGCCCAGGACACCGATGCCCGGACCCTGGACGACATCATCGGCGATGCCGACGTGTTCCTGGGCCTGTCGGCCGGCGGCGTGCTCAAGCCCCACATGGTGGCCAGGATGGCGGCTCGCCCGCTGGTCCTGGCGCTGGCCAATCCCAACCCCGAGATCCTGCCCGCCGACGCCTTCGCGGTGCGCGAGGACGTGGTGATGGCCACCGGGCGCTCCGATTTCCCCAATCAGGTCAACAACGTCCTGTGCTTTCCCTACATCTTCCGGGGCGCGCTGGACGTGGGCGCCACCACCATCACGCGCGGTATGGAAAAGGCCGCGGTCATGGCGATCTGCAAGCTCGCTCGCGAGGAACAGAACGACGTGGTGGCGGCGGCCTACGGCCTGTACGACGTGTCCTTCGGCCCCAGCTACTTCATTCCCAAGCCCTTCGACCCGCGCCTGATCGTGCGGATCTCGCCGGCCGTGGCCAAGGCCGCCATGGACGACGGCGTCGCCTCCCGGCCGCTGGCGGACATCGACGCCTATGCCGAGCAGCTCCAGCAGTTCGTCTACCATTCGGGCGCCTTCATGAAGCCCCTGTTCTCCAGGGCCCGCCAGATGGTGCGCGACGGCGGCAAATCGCGGATCGTGTTCGCCGAGGGCGAGGACGAGCGCGTCTTGCGCGCCGTCCAGATCGTGGTCGACGAGCGCGTGGCGCATCCCATCCTGATCGGCCGCCCGGCCGTGCTGGCCGCCCGCATCGAGAAATACGGCCTGCGCCTGCGGCTGGGCGAGGACGTCGAGGTCACCAACCCCGAGCACGACGAGCGCTTCCACCGCTACTGGACGGCGTACTGGGAGATGATGTGCCGCAAGGGGATCACCAAGGAAATGGCGCGTGTCGAGATGCGCCGCCGCCTGACACTGATCGGCGCCATGATGGTCCACCTGGGCGATGCCGACGGCATGATCTGCGGCACCGTCGGCGCCTACGGCAACCACCTGCGCTTCATCGACGAGGTCATCGGCCGCCAGCCGGGCGTGCTGACCTATGCGGCCATGAACATCCTGCTGCTCGACGAGCGCACCGTGGCCCTGGCCGATACCCACGTCAACGACAACCCCGACGCCGCCCAGATCGCCGAGATCACCCTGATGGCCGCCGAGGAGATGCGGCGCCTCGACATCGAGCCCAAGGTCGCACTGCTGTCGCGCTCGAATTTCGGCACCGGCAGCTCGTCCTCGGGGGCCAAGATGCGCGAGGCCCTCGACCTGGTGCGCGAGCGCGATCCGGGGCTGGAGATCGACGGCGAGATGCACGGCGACTGCGCCCTGGATCCCTCGCTGCGCGAGCGCATCCTGCCCTCGACCACGCTGCACGGCGAGGCCAACCTGTTGATCTGCCCGAACGTGGATTCGGGCAACATCGCCTACAACCTCCTCAAGACCGCCGCGGGCGGCAACGTGGCCGTGGGCCCCTTCCTGCTCGGCGCCAATGCGCCGGTGCATATCCTGACCTCCAGTTCGACGGTGAGGCGCATCGTCAACATGGCCGCCCTCACCGTGGTCGATGCCAACAAGCCACGCAGCACCTGAGCGGCCGGCGATCGGGCTGGTCCTGACCGGGGGCGGCGCGCGCGCCGCCTACCAGGCCGGCGTGCTCTCGGGCGTCATGGACATCCTCGACCCCGAGCGCCGGCCCGGCTTCCGCAATCCGTTTCCCATCATCTCGGGCACCTCGGCCGGCGCGATCAACGCCACGGCCCTGGCCTGCCGCGCGCACCAGCCCCACCGGGCGATCGATCGCCTGGGCGCCCTCTGGAGCGGCCTGCGCTCCGAGGACGTCTATTACGCCGACGCGCCGCGGCTGCTGCGCACCGGCCTGCAATGGCTGGGCATGCTGGGCCTGGGCTGGATCGCGCCCAGCCTGAACGTCTACGCGCCGCATTCGCTGCTGGACAATTCGCCGCTGGCCGACCTGCTGGCCCGCACCATGAATTTCGAGCGGCTCAGGATCAACCTGGCCCGGGGCCACCTGTCGGCCGTCGCCGTGACGGCCACCGCCTACACCACCGGCGAGCACCTGACCTTCTACCAGGCCCACGAGCGCATCAAGCCCTGGACGCGCTCGCTGCGCCGCGCCGTGGCCTGTCCGGTGGGCGTGGACCACCTCCTGGCCTCCAGCGCCATTCCCTTCGTCTTTCCGGCGCGTGCCATCCTCGTGGGCGACGCCACCTTGTGGTGCGGCGACGGCTCCATGCGCCAGCTCGCGCCCATGAGTTCGGCGATCCACCTGGGGGCCGAGAGGATCTTCGTGGTGGGCACGAACTACCGCGACGAAACCCACCCCGGCGCGCGCGAACTCAATCCGTCCTACCCCAATCTGGCGCAGGTCGCGGGCCACACACTGTCGAATATTTTCCTCGACAGCGTGTCCATGGACATGGAGCGCGTGGAGCGCATCAATGAGTTGCTTGCACGATGTCCTCCAAATGGATTAAAAAGCGAGTCACTGCGCCCCATCCGCTCGCTGATGATCGCGCCCAGCCAGTCCCTGGATGATCTGGCGATGGCGCATCTGCAGGAGCTGCCGCGCGCCGCGCGCACCTTGTTCCGTGTGCTCGGCGTGTCTCCGCGGCAGGCCCGTGCGGGCAGCGGGGCCCTGGTGTCTTATCTATTGTTCGAGGCGGGCTATACGCAAGACCTGATCGCGTTGGGAAGGGCTGATAGCATGAGCCGTGCTGGGGAAGTCGAGGCTTTTTTCAAGGAGTGGTCCGAATGAGTCAGGCCCAGTTAAAAAAGATGCTGAAGACCGGCGTCGTTGATGCCAAGGCGGTGTCCGAGGACGAGGCCTTGGCCGCCGCGCGCGAGGCCGGCCTGACGGCCTTCGTGGTCGACTGCGATCGGGCCCGCAGCCGCTCGGCGGTCCTGCGGGCGGTCGTCAAGGCCGTGGATTTCCCCGAGTATTTCGGCGGCAGTCTCGATGCCTTCTATGATTGCCTGTGCGACACCATGCTCGACCAGAAGGACGGCCTGTTCCTGTGGTTCCGACACCTGCATTCCGGCGACCCCGCCCTGGCCGAGGACGCCGTCGCCATCGAGGCGGTCTGCGAGGACGCCATCGAGTTCGCCAGCAACAACGATCGCCGCTTTGCCTACGCCATCCAGCATGCGGGCAAGCACCCCGATCCGGAACCCGGCGTCGATCCCACCCCGTATTCGGGCCATCGCGAGGAAGAAGGCATCTGATCCGGCGGGCCGGCGGCTTGGCCGCCGCGCCCTCACCAGCCCAGCAGGGCGGTGGCGGCCGCGATCAGGGCCACGCCGGCGGTCTCGGTGCGCAGCACCCTCGGCCCCACGGTGACGGGCACCAGCCCCGCCGTGGCGGCCGCCGCCAATTCGGCGTCCGACCAGCCGCCTTCCGGGCCGACCAGCAGGTTCAGGCGATCCCGCACGGGCATCAGGGCCTGCGCGAGGGGCAGGGCGCCCTCGGGATGGCAGAACAGCGCCGGCCCCTCGGCGGGCGTCAGCCCGCGCAGCGCCTCGGCCAGCGGCTGCGGGTCAGCGACGGCCATCAGGCGATTGCGGCCGCATTGTTCGCTGGCGGCGCGGGCGATGGCGCGCCAGTGCGTCAGGCGCCTGGCCAGGCGCGGCCCGGCCAGGCGCAGCACGCTGCGGTCGGCGGTGATCGGCACGACGCGGGCCGCCCCGGTCTCGACCGCCTTTTCGATGATCCAGTCCATCTTGTCGCCGCCGGCCATGCCCTGCAGCAGGGTGATGCGTCCAGGCAGTTCGCGCTCGACGGGGTCGAATTCGCCGGTGTCGGCCCAGGCGGCCTTGCCGTCGGCCTGCAGGATGGCGGGGTATTCGCCGCCGCCGCCGTCGAACAGCGTGATCGGCGCCCCCGGGCGCAGCCGCAGCACCCGCAAGGCGTGGTGCGCGAGGGCGTCGGGCAGCTCGATGCGGGCATGGGGCGCCAGCGGCGCGGGACAGTGGAAGCGGGGTGCGGGCATGCCGGGGTTGCGCGTGAACGGGCGCCGGGCGCCATGTGGTGTGCGAACTATAAACCGGATCCTCCAGGATGGTAAAATCTGCAGCTTTGCAATCCTTTTTTTCGGCGCCGCCGACCTTTTGCGCCGCGCCCTCCGACCTATGAGCATCCCCGCCCCCGATCCCTCCATGGCCAATGCGGTCCGCGTATTGGCCATGGATGCCGTCCAACAAGCCAATTCCGGACATCCGGGGGCCCCAATGGGGATGGCGGACATCGCCCACGTGCTGTGGACGCGGCACCTGCGCCACAACCCGGCCGACCCGGCCTGGATCGACCGCGACCGCTTCGTGCTGTCCAACGGCCATGGGTCCATGCTGATCTATGCCTTGCTGCACCTCACCGGCTACGACCTGCCGATCGACGAGCTGCGGCAGTTCCGCCAATTGCATTCCCGCACCCCCGGCCATCCCGAGGTCGGCATCACCGCGGGTGTCGAGACCACCACCGGGCCGCTGGGCCAGGGGCTGGCCAACGCCGTGGGCATGGCGCTCGCCGAGGCGCTGCTGGCGCGCGAGTTCAACCGCCCGGGCTACGACCTCATCGACCACGACACCTACGCCTTCGTCGGCGACGGCTGCCTGATGGAGGGCATCTCGCACGAGGCCTGCTCGCTGGCGGGCACCCTGCGGCTGTCGCGGCTGATCGTGTTCTACGACGACAACGGCATTTCCATCGACGGCGAGGTGCGCGACTGGTTCGCCGACGACACCCCGGCGCGTTTCGAGGCCTACGGCTGGAACGTCCTGCGCGGCGTCGACGGCCACGACATGGCGTCCATCGAGGCCGCCATCGCTCAGGCCCAGGCCAACGCCGCGGCCGGCCAGGGGCCGACCCTGGTGTGCTGCCGCACCGTCATCGGCAAGGGCGCGCCCAACAAGGCCGGCACCGAGAAAGTCCACGGCGCCCCGCTGGGCGCGGACGAGATCGCCGCCACGCGCCACGCCCTGGGCTGGACGCACGACCCTTTCCAGATCCCCGCCGAGGTCTACCAGTACTGGGACGCGCGCGAGGAAGGCGCGCGCCGCCAGGCCGACTGGGAGGCCTTGTTCTCGCGCTATGCCGAGGCCCATCCCGCCGAGGCGGCGGAACTGCGCCGCCGCATGGCCGGCGAACTGCCCGCCGACTTCGCGCAGCGCGCCGCCGAGGTGCTGCGCGCGACCCAGGACAAGGGCGAATCCATTGCCTCGCGCAAGGCTTCGCAGCAATCCATCGAGGCCTTTGCCGCCATCCTCCCGGAAATGCTGGGCGGCTCGGCCGACCTGACCGGCTCCAACTTCACCGACTGGAAGGGCGTGGCGCCGGTACGCGCCGGCACCGACGCCATCCAGGCCGGCCGCCACATCAATTACGGCGTGCGCGAGTTCGGCATGGCGGCCATCATGAACGGCATCGCGCTGCATGGCGGCTACCTGCCCTTCGGCGGCACCTTCCTCACCTTCTCGGACTATTCCCGCAACGCCCTGCGCATGGCGGCCCTGATGCGCCAGCGCGTGGTTCATGTCTTTACCCATGACTCGATCGGCCTGGGCGAGGACGGCCCCACTCATCAATCCATCGAGCACGCCGGCAGCCTGCGCCTGATTCCCAACCTGCACGTCTGGCGCCCCTGCGACACGACCGAAACCGCCGCCGCCTGGACGGCGGCGCTGTCGCGCCCGGCCAGCCTGGGCATGACGGTGCGCGAGGGCGGCCCCACGGCCCTGCTGCTGTCGCGCCAGAACCTGCCCTTCGTCGCGCGCGACGAGCGCACCACCGAGGCCATCGCCCGCGGCGGCTACGTGCTGCGCGACGCCCCCGGCGCGTGCGCGGTCATCATCGCCACCGGTTCCGAGGTCGGCCTGGCCCTGCAGGCCCAGGACCTGCTGGCCGCCAAGGGCGTCGCCACCCGCGTCGTGTCCATGCCGTGCACCGAGGTGTTCGACGCCCAGCCGGACGACTGGCGCCGCGCCGTGCTGCCCGACGGCCTGCCGCGGGTCGCCGTCGAGGCCGGCGGCACCACCACCTGGTACAAGTACGTCGGCCTGCAAGGCGCGGTCGTCGGCATCGACACCTACGGCGAGTCCGCCCCCGCGGGGGTATTGTTCAAACACTTCAACCTGACGGCTGAACACCTTGCCGCCACGGTCGAGCAGCTTTTGTAAACAGGAGATCCATCATGACCATACGCGTGGCGATCAATGGCTATGGCCGCATCGGCCGTAACATCCTCCGGGCCCATTATGAGGACGGCAAGCAGCACGACATCCAGATCGTGGCGATCAACGACCTGGGCGACCCCAAGACCAACGCCCACCTCACCCGCTACGACACGGCCCACGGCCGCTTCCCGGGCACCGTCGAGGTCGATGGCGACAACATGGTGGTCAACGGCGATCCCATCCGCGTGCTGGCCGAGCGCGACCCGGCCAAGCTGCCCTGGGGCGATCTGGGCGTCGACGTGGTGCTGGAATGCACGGGCTTTTTCACCTCCAAGGAAAAGGCCTCGGCCCACCTGAAGGGCGGCGCGAAAAAGGTCATCATTTCCGCCCCCGGCGGCAAGGACGTCGATGCCACCATCGTCTACGGCGTCAACCACCAGGTCCTGAAGGCCTCGGACACGGTGATCTCGAACGCCTCCTGCACCACCAACTGCCTGGCGCCGCTGGTCTATGCGCTGAACAAGGACCTGGGCGTGGTCAACGGCCTGATGACCACGGTGCACGCCTACACCAACGACCAGGTCCTGACCGACGTCTACCACTCGGACCTGCGCCGCGCGCGCTCGGCCACGCAAAGCATGATCCCGACCAAGACCGGCGCCGCGTCGGCCGTCGGCCTGGTGCTGCCCGAACTGAACGGCAAACTGGACGGCTATGCCATCCGCGTGCCGACGATCAATGTCTCCATCGTCGACCTGACTTTCGTGGCCGCCCGCGCCACCACCGTCGAGGAGGTCAACGGCATCCTCGAGGCGGCCGCCAACGGCCCGCTGAAGGGCATCCTGGACTACACCACGGAACCCCTGGTCTCGGTCGACTTCAACCACACCGCGGTCTCCAGCACCGTGGACGCGGGCCTGACCAAGGTCTCCGAGGGTACGCTGGTCAAGGTCGGCTCCTGGTACGACAACGAGTGGGGTTTCTCCAACCGCATGCTCGACACCACGGTCGCCCTGATGTCGGCCAAATAAGCCGGCCGGCAGGCAACACGAGGGCGGGGCAACCCGCCCTCATCGTATCCACTTGGAGCCCACCCTATGTCCACCTCTGTCCTGACCTTGTCCGGCTTGGCCGGATCCGGCGCCCTTGCCGGCAAGCGGGTCTTCATCCGCTCCGACCTGAACGTGCCCCTGGATGCGGGGCGCATCACCGAGGACACGCGCGTGCGCGCCTCGGTGCCGGCCATCCGCATGGCCCTGGACGCCGGCGCGGCCGTCATGGTGACCTCGCACCTGGGCCGTCCCAAGGAAGGCGTCCTGAACCCCGAGGACTCCCTCGAGCCCGTGGCGCGCCGCCTGTCCGAATTGCTGGACCAGCCCGTGCGCCTGCTGCGCGACTGGGTCGGCGGGGTGCAGGTCGCCCCGGGCGAGGTCGTGCTGCTGGAAAATTGCCGCGTCAATCCCGGCGAAAAGAAGAACGATCCCGACCTGGCGCGCCGCATGGCGGCCCTGTGCGATGTCTATGTGAATGATGCCTTCGGCACGGCCCACCGCGCCGAGGCCACCACCGAGGGCATCGCGCGCTTTGCGCCCGTGGCCTGCGCCGGCCCTTTGCTGGAGGCCGAGCTGACGGCCCTGGGCAAGGCGCTGGAGGCGCCGCGCCGGCCGATGGCGGCCATCGTCGGCGGCTCGAAGGTCTCGACGAAGCTGTCGATCCTGCAGTCCCTGTCCGAGCGCGTCGATCAATTGATCGTGGGCGGCGGCATCGCCAACACCTTCATGCTGGCCGCCGGCCTGCCCATCGGCAAGTCGCTGGCCGAGCCCGACCAGGTCGAGCAGGCCCGCGCGGTCATCGAGGCGATGCGCGCACGCGGGGTCGAGGTGCCGATTCCCGAGGACGTGGTGGTCGCGCAGACGTTTGCGGCGGATGCGCCGGCGACGGTGAAGGACGCGGCCGACGTCGGCGCCGACGACCTGATCCTGGACATCGGGCCGCGCACGGCGGCGCGCCTGGCGGCGCAGTTGCGCGAGGCGGGCACGATCGTCTGGAACGGGCCGGTGGGGGTGTTCGAGTTCGAGGCCTTCGCGGGGGGCACCCGGGCGATTACCGAGGCGATCGCGGCCTCGAATGGATTTTCGATCGCGGGCGGCGGGGATACGCTGGCGGCGATTGCGAAGTTCGATATCGCCGATCGCGTGGGGTATATCTCGACGGGGGGCGGGGCGTTCCTGGAGTTTCTGGAGGGGAAGTCCTTGCCGGCGGTGGCGGTGTTGAAGGAGAGGGCGGCTGGGGGGTGATTGTTGTTGGGGTGTTGCTGGGGTTTTGGGGTTTTCGGCTGTTGCGTCGGATTGGCAGGCACAACTTCCGGGAACCCGCCAGCGGTCCGGCCTGACGGCCGGACTGCCCGGACCTTCCTCGTCCAGGCGGGCGGCGCGCAAACTCGGCCCTGCGGGCCTCAGACAGTGCGCGCCGACACCTCCCGCCTTCCCTTCGGAAGCCTCCGGCGCTGGCTCAAAGTTCCCGGAAGCTGTGCCTGCCAATCCGCTGGAGTGTCTGACGGGGGCGGGTGTGGGGGAGGCGTCAGCGCGATGCATGTGGACGCACTATGAGTAGCGCGCCTGATAGCCTCAGCGACTATCCGCTGTGGGCCGATTGCCGCGCCACAGCGGCTCTTACAATACCAGCAGCTTGATTCTGAATCGGCGCAGTCCATACTCATCTATCTTGTCGCGCCAGGTCGCCGCCATCCGCGAATTGGCCGACTATGCCGCGCTGATCATCGATCTACCGGAGCAGCACAAGGCGATTCAGGAAACGCTGGGGCCCGCGAGTCGCCGACGGGACCGTCGAAGTCCCAGGTGTTCTTGCTGCCGTTCCTTATTGTCTGGGTTTGATCAGTGGTCCGTATATTAAGACGCATGATGAAATTGTGACGGCGTTTCGACCCAGGTCGGCGCGTCGTTGAGGTAGATTCAGAATACCTGCCCAAAGCCAAGGGGTGATACAGGTCGATACGGTTGTGTCATACTAAGATACATATCGATCGGAATCAGCGCATCGCTGAGCGTCCGACCAAGACAGTCATAGGAGACTTGAGGCTTGGTCATGCGTACAGGAGCGGCATGGGGCAAATTCAGTGAGCGGGATGGCCGTAAGCATCCCTTAGCTGATCATTGTCTGGATGTCGCCATCGTTTTTCGCTTGCTGTTGGATTTGCCGCTACTTGCGCGTATCACCAATTTGAATCCGGCCCAGCAGGCGCGACTTGCCGTGCTGGCCTTCCTGCATGACTTTGGCAAGTGCAATCACGGGTTTCAATCCAAGTCCGACCCCGCTGCCAGGCTGACAGCTGGACATGTCATGGAAGCCGCAGCACTGCTATTGGATCTCAGCGATCAATGGACCGAGGCGTGGACCGGGCTGATCACTGAGATCTGCGGCTGGTTCGTCAACGAGGAACAAGCTGCACAGATGCTGTTGGCGAGCATCTCACATCATGGCCGGCCAGTGTCACTGAATGACTACGGTAGTTCGGGCGCAGCATACGCGGCAAGGAAATGGTGGGGTGCGATGGGCGGGTATGACCCCAAAGCACAGCTCGATATCTTGGCCGACAGGGCCCGTACGGCGTTCCCCGACGCCTTTGGGCATGATGTGCCTGCCATTGATGCAGTCCCGGAACTTCAGCAGCGTTTTGCCGGTTTGCTGATGCTGGCGGACTGGATCGGATCAGATACCCAGTTTTTTCCCTATCGCCAAAGTGCCGACGAGGATCGGTTCCAGGTCGCCACCGTCGCCGCCGGACGAGCCCTGTGGGCGATTGGGTTGATGCCGCCGGATCAGCGTGAGGTCAACGCATTCCAGGCCATATTTCCATTTTCACCGACACCGTTGCAGGCCGCATTGGCTGAGGACATCGATGTCAGTGGTGATACGCAACTGCTACTGGCCGAGTCGGATACCGGCTCCGGCAAGACGGAAGCAGCATTGGCCTGGTTTTTTCGACTGTACGCCAGCGGCAGAGTGGACGGCCTGTACTTTGCGTTGCCCACGCGCGTGGCCGCGCGAGAGCTTTATGACCGGGTGCTAAGGGCGGTGCGGGCGGCTTTCGAGGATGGCAGTCGTCCCGGGCCGATTTTGTTGGCCGCACCGGGCTACGTCAAGGTCGATGGTCAGACTATTGGGCAAGCGCTGACTGATCCCAATGGAACATTGTGGAATGACGACGCCATGGACGGGCACCGTGAGCGCCTGTGGTCCTCCGAGAGGCCCAAGCGTTTTCTGGCGGCACCCATCGCCGTGGGAACCATAGATCAGGCGCTATTGTCTGCGTTGCAGGTCAGACACAGTCTCTTGCGCTCAGTGTGCCTGGATAGCCATCTGCTTGTAGTGGACGAGGTGCATGCTTCCGATCCGTACATGCGCGAGATACTGCAGGCGCTGTTGCGTGGACATCTGCGACGAGGCGGCCATGCCTTGCTGCTCTCGGCCACACTTGGCGAATCGGCTGCCGCGCTGTACTTTGATCGCGACATGGCGTCCTTGGACGACGCGCTCGCCCGCCCTTATCCCTTGTTGAGCGCGCGCAATCGTACCTGGCCCATGCCTGTAGAGCGCCAACGCCACATCACAGTCGAGCTGTGCCGCTCACTGACGGCTGATGACGCGCTGCTGCCGCCTCTTATCAGTGCGATCAACTGTGGCGCGCGTGTTCTGGTGGTATGCAACACCGTCTCCCGCGCCAATGCGCTGTTCCGATGTGTCGAGTCTGCCCTTGCCGACCGGCAGCCGTCGCTGTTACCCGCTCTGTTTGCATTTGATGGTGTGCGCTGCCCTCATCATGGCCGCTTTGCTCGTGAAGACCGGGCGTTAATCGATGGCGCCGTGACGCAGCAGCTGGGTAAAGGTTCGCGTGACGGCGCACGTCTGTTGATCGGGACGCAGACACTCGAGCAAAGCCTGGATATCGATGCTGATTGGCTGGTGACGGACCTGGCACCCATGGATGTGTTGATTCAGCGCTTAGGCCGCTTGCACAGACATGTTCGCACCTCTCGGCCACCCGGATTCGAGAGCCCGCGCGTATTGGTGAGAGTGCCGGAGCAGGATCTGCTGGCGTATCTGCGCAAGGATATCGAGCTGCGAGCGCCCGCAGGTTTGGGCAGCGTTTATTCCGATGGGCGAGTGTTGGCACGCACATGGGACGAGCTGACACAGCGGGCCGTGCTGAACCTTCCGCTCGAGTCCCGCGAGCTGATCGAGCGTACGACGCATGGCGAAGCGCTGGATAGCTTGCCCGACGCATGGCGAATGTACGGTGAGGCCTTAGCCGGAAAAGTTCATGCCGAGATCTTTCAGGCGTTGCGGTCAGTCCAGGATGACGAGCCTTTTGGTGAGCTGCATTATCCCGACAAAAGCGAGCGAGTGTTGACCAGGCTTGGCCACCCGACGCTCGAATTGCCGCTGTTCAAGCCGATGCGTTCACCTTTTGGCTCATTCATTCACCAAGTGACCTTGCCCGCTCATTGGCTTCCGGGTGATTTGGCCTTCCCTGATGTAGTGCGCGCAGAGCCGACCGACGACGGTTTTTGTTTTTCGATTGGCAAGGCCATCTTTCGGTACTCCCGTTTTGGCTTGGAGAAGGACGATGCATGATCTGCTCATGGAACCGTTGATTGGCGTTCGGCTCACGAACGCCGAGGACAGCCTCAGCCTCCCGGCATTGTTGGCCGCATTGAGCGCAGGCGAAGTCGAGGCATACACCGGCTTGCGTCCCCATCAGGCGGACCCATGGCATGTGTTTTTGGTCCAGCTGGCGGCCAGCATCCAGGCACGTCGTCCCACCGAGGAACTGCCGTCGGACCCCTCGTACTGGCGTGATGGATTGCTGGATCTGTCTGACGGCATGCATACGGCCTGGCATCTCGTCGTCGAGGACGTCACCAAGCCGGCGTTCCTGCAGCACCCATGGATTAGTTGGGAGGCTGAGGCTGTGGATTTTGGTGTCAAGCAGACTCGCCGTGGCGTCATGTATACACCCAAGGCGAGCGCCCCGGACGAGCTGGATGTGCTCGTGACGGCGAAGAACCATGACGTCAAGATGGCCCGTTTCCAGGCGGATGTGGTGGATGCCTGGTTGTATGCGCTACTGGTGTTGCAGACGACCAGCGGTGTTCTGGGAGCCGGCAACTACGGCATCATCCGCATGAACGCAGGTGTCGCCAGCCGTCCGGTCATCGCATGGGCGCGCAGCCTGAATCCCTCAGTGCGATTTGTGGACGAGGTTCGCATGCTGCACGGTTTGCGGCGGCAAACCTGCCGCGACTTTCATTATGCCTCCAGGGGCCTCGTCCTGACGTGGCTGACGCGCTGGGATCGGGCCAATCATTATTGCCTGTGCTCGGATCTGGAACCTTGGTTTATTGAGTCCTGCCGACCGGTGCGTCTGCTAAGGGCGTGCGATGGTTCGCTGTACGCCCTTGGCGCCACCACGAAGGCGCGACAAATTGGTCCAAAGACCATCGAGAATGGCGATGTGGGGGATCCATGGATTCCGATCAATGTGGAAGACAAGAAAAAGGGTCGGTCGGCATTGACCTTGTCAGCGGATGGGTTATCACCACAACGTCTGTCTGATCTGTTGTTCGAGCAAGGCTTTGAACTCACCGCCATGCAAAGGCCCAGACCAGGCGAGGGGGCCGGCTGGTTTGTCGCATCCTGCCTGGTGCGCGGGCAAGGCACGACAGAGGGCTTCCATCGCATCGAACTGCCAGTACCCGCGAAGGCGCGCCTGGCGCTGCTCAATAAACAGCACAAGGACACCCTGGCGATGCTCGCCCAGCAATTGCTTTCCGATACCAAGGAAGTGCAAAGAGCCTTGAGCGCCGCGTTCACCGTTTTGATTGAGGGCGGCCCGGCTAAAACCGATTTTGACCGGGGTGCGGTCAAGCGTTGGGTGGACAGTCACAGGGCGCATTTTGTCACGCGCTGGGGGCACATCTTTTTTCCTACCTTATGGCGCGGAGCGGATGAGGCACATGATGTTCTCCGCAAAGAATGGCGACAACGACTCGTCAATGAGGCTCAGAGCCTGTTCGACGAAGCTGTCATGCGTCTGCCGACACCCTCTAACCGTGGCTGGCGGGCCGTCGTACGGGCTCAGAGCGCATTGCGAGGCATGCTCGACAAGCTTGGCCTGCCCACGCCCGCAATCACATCCGCCGAACCCACCGATTCCACCGATAAGGAAATGGTATGACTGAACCAGCCCAACAACAGAATGACGAACAGCCGCGAGTGGACCCAACGAAGGGTGACGCTGTGGCGCATCTGGCGGCGGTGATTGGTGCCGCAAACTATCCGGCGCGCGATCGCGCAATGTTACGGCGCTGGGTGCCGGACCAGCCGGTGCCTTTGTCCTTTTATCGTCTTTGGTTGCGCCATTTGGATTCGGATCTGCCTTCAGAACAGCAGACAGAGGCCTGGATGACGATTGCCTGGGGATTGGCTGTCCTGGGCGCTGACTCACACGAACCCAAGCGCCCACTTGGACAGGCCTTGTCTGAAAGCGGATTTTCAGAAGGGCGTCTGGAGCGTCTGTTGTCCTCGCCGGATGATGTGCGTACCGATCTGTTCATGAGCGCCATCCGTTTCCTCGCCGCACACCGCGAACGCTTCAATTGGCGGGAAGGCGCCTGGTTTCTGCTGACGGGCGACAGCGATAAGCGCGAACGCATACACCGTCGCATCGCGAAGGCTTTCTATCGTTATCTGCCCAAAGATTCCAATGCCAAGGAGTGATCACCATGTTCCTGCAGATCCATACCCTCACTGCCTACCCGGCCGCCCTTTTGAACCGTGATGACGCGGGATTGGCCAAACGCATCCCGTTTGGCAACGCCATCCGGCTGCGGGTGTCGTCGCAATGCAGCAAGCGCCATTGGCGTGAAGACCTCACGCAACAGCTGCCGGACCTGCCAGATGGGTTGCGCACCCGCTCATTCTTCACGCGTACTGTGTTGCCCAAGGCGATCGAGGCCGGGGTGGACGAGGCGGTCGCTAAGGCGTTGATCGAACCCTTGGCCAAGGCTGTCGTCGATGGGGGCGTCAAGGAGGGCGGCGATCTGAACCAACCCGTGTTGTTCGGTCTGCGCGAGGCCGATTACTTCGCGCAGATGTTGTCGGAGGTCGGTGCTGAGACCGATCCGGCCAAGGTGCTGGCGGAGCGCCTCAAGACCAAAGAGGAGAAGGACAACCTCAAGGCTATGAGCAAGTCCGCGGCGGGCCTGACCGCCGCCTTGTTTGGACGCATGGTCACCTCGGATCTCCTTGCTCGTGTGGATGCGCCGGTGCATGTCGCGCATGCCTTCACGGTGCATGCCGCAAACACCGAGATGGACTATTTCACCGTTGTGGATGACCTTAATCGGGATGACGAAACCGGTGCTGCGCATGCCAATCAGGCGGAGCTTGGCGCGGGAGTCTATTACGGATATGTCGCGGTCGATGTGCCATTGCTGGTCTCGAACTTGACGGGGTGCGAGGCAGCAGCGTGGCGTGACCAGGACGTTAGTTTGGCGCGACGAGTACTCGAGGCCTTGATTTTCAGCATTATCAGACAAAGTCCGGGTGCCAAGAAGGGTAGTACTGCACCGTATGCGTGGTCCGATTTTCTGTTGCTGGAAACCGGTGTCGGGCAGCCGCGGTCGCTGGCCAATGCGTTTCTGGAGGCCGTGCCATGGAAGGGGGCCCAGCAGGACCTGCGCAACTTGGCGATGACTCGATTGGCGAACTACCTGCACAAGCTGGACGAAATGTATGGCGCGTCGAATGATGGTTACTATCGCGGCATCTCGACTGTGCTTGACCCACTGCCGCCTAGCCTCCCGCAAAAGTCACCGGTGCCAGCCAACATCGCTGCCGCGATTGATGCACTGCGGGCCTGAGCCATGGACTGCCTGATCTTGCGATTGGATGCACCGCTGATGAGTTTTGGGGCAGTGGTGGTGGATCAGTACAACCCCACGTGGCGCTTTCCGGGTAAATCCATGCTTGCGGGCCTGCTGGGTAACGCATTGGGTTGGGATCATCGTGACGTTGAGCGTTTGCAGGCACTGCAAAGGCGGCTGCGTTTCGCAGTGCGCTGGGATGCGGAACCTGAGTTGTTGACCGATTACCAGACCGTCGATCTGGGCCAGCATTTTCTGGTGGATACTGGGTGGACCACTGAGGGTGGGCGTGAGGATCGAGGAAAAGGCAGCGCCACGAGAGGTACTCATATCCGTGAACGTGACTATTGGGCCAATGGGGTCGCTACTGCTGCGCTGACGCTTGAGAGTGGGGACGGCATGCCCAATTTGGATGAGGTCGAGCATGCACTACGTTTTCCTGCACGCCCATTATTCATCGGCCGTAAACCATGCCTGCCGGCCGCACCTGTCCTCTTTGGTCGGCGAGATGCCGCAGGCGTCAAAGCCGCGCTGTTGGCGGAGCCATTGGCTGACATAGGCGGGCGCCGTCGTCCTGCCCGAATCCAGGCGTTGTGGCCGCTGATTGAAGGCCGGGGCGTTGAAACGGAAGAGCGCTATGATCTGCGCGATTGGTCCAACAATATTCATCGCGGTGCCGAGCGCTATGCGGTGGGGTTTCTGGAGATCACGACATGAGTGGCCTGCATTTGTTGCGCATTCCGGTTCAGGTGCCGCCCCTGCTGAAGTTTGCGGCGGAATCCGGTATCACACAAGAGGACGAAACACTGGGCTACACCTTGCATGCTTGGTTTGCAGCGCTGTTTGGCACCCACGCACCCAGGCCTTTCCGGTACTTCGATCGACGCAATGAAGTATTGGCCTATGCGCACGCAGACGCTGCGATCTTGCTGGAACAAGCACAGACCTATGCGTCGCCCTTGGCGTGGGCCGCGCTCGATGTCGATGGCGTTGCCAGTAAGACTATGCCCGAGACCTGGCAGGCAGGTCGACGTCTGCGAATCGAGGCATTGGTTTGTCCCGTGGCCCGACAGGACAATGTCGAGAAAGACGTCTTCCTGCGCACCCTCGACCGCCTCGGCGATGACGCACCGGGGCGCGCCGAGGTGTATCGCGACTGGTTTACTGTGCAGTGGAATGATGTCTTGCGATTCGGGCACGTGGAAATTCTGGGCATGACGGCACGCACACGCCTGTTGCGGCGTTCGCGCCGCGGTGGCAATCGTCTTCGCGTGGTAGAGCGCCCGCAAGTACTGATCGGTGCCGACGCAGCCATCGGCGACGGCCAGGGCTTTGCGAGATTGCTTGCGCGCGGTATCGGTCGCCATCGTGCGTTTGGTTTTGGCATGGTGTCGCTTTCTCCGCCGCGATGAGTCCCTCACCCGGTCTATTGCATGGGCGGTTGGGTCTGGCTGCCTCCCGCATTCCGCATGCCGACAGGCATGGTTTGCTATGGCTCGAATATGGAAAGCTGTCGGTGGAGGATGGCACATTGCGATTCGTCGCTGCGCAGAGTGTTGCGCTGGACGCCGGGGATTACGCGATTCCCTATCAGGCCGTTTCAATGATTCTGCTGGGACCGGGTACCAGCCTGACGCAGGATGTATTGCGGCTGTGCGCGCGGCATGGCACCTTGGTTGCTGCAGTGGGGGACGGTGGCGTCAAGAGCTATACAGCACCGCCGATGGGCCAAGGCCATTCAGCGTTAGCGCGCGCCCATGCAAAGCACTGGGCGGATCCCAAACAGCGACTCGATACGGCACGGCGCCTCTATGCATGGCGCTTCGGGCGTGTGTTCCCGCATCGCGACATCGAAACTTTGCGAGGCATCGAGGGAGCGCGTCTCAAGGAAAGCTACAGACTCGTGGCGCAGCGATATGGCATCGACTGGCATGGGCGGCGCTACGACCGGCAGAATCCAAACGCGGCTGATTTGCCCAACCAGGCAATCAACCATGCCGCTACCTTCGTGGAGGCCGCAGCCGACATTGCCGTTGCCGCTGTTGGTGCCTTGCCGCCATTGGGTTTCATCCACGAAGATTCCAGCAACGCATTCACACTAGACATCGCGGATCTGTACCGCGTGGACGTGATCCTACCGCTTGCTTTTGGGGTTGTACGCGCACATGCGGCCGGTAAGGTCGAAAACATCGAACGCGAGGTGCGCTATAGCGCCGCAAAGCTGTTCCGACAACAGAAACTTATTCCGCGCATGATCGACCGCATCAAGGAATTGTTCGATGTCAATGACCGTGATAGTGACGCGTAACGTGTCCCCTCGCGTGCGAGGCCTTCTCGCTTCCGTGATGCTGGAGCTGGCCCCAGGCGTATATAGTGCTCCGCGCATTTCACCTGCTGTCAGACAGCGTGTTTGGAGCGTTTTGAAAGACTGGTTTCCAAATGAGTATGAGGCGTCCATCACCATGATCTGGCAGGATCGCGAAACCCCAGGCGGCCAAGCTGTGCGCACGTTGGGTACACCCGCAGTCCAGATCGTGAGCATTGATGGATTGTTGCTGACCAGGCGCGATGCCTGACGTCCGATCAGCAGATGCTCTTTAACAAAATGCTGATTTCACAAGAAGTTATACTCTAGAGGCTGCCCCGCGCATGCGGGGATCTACCCAGCAAAAGAACTGCTAGACAACCCCAAGATCGGGCTGCCCCGCGCATGCGGGGATCTACCCGGAAGAAGAAGCAGTAGAGATTACGAATCTACGGCTGCCCCGCGCATGCGGGGATCTACCTTCGGTCTTGCGCTGGGCGGGCTGACCTTCGCCGGCTGCCCCGCGCATGCGGGGATCTACCGTCGATTACATCCGCGCTAACAACGGCGGCGAGGGCTGCCCCGCGCATGCGGGGATCTACCCTGCGCAAGAAGTGTATTACTTTGAAAAGAGGGGGCTGCCCCGCGCATGCGGGGATCTACCCCGTCCACAACCACATCACCTTCGCGCCGGTGAGGCTGCCCCGCGCATGCGGGGATCTACCCGAGCCTGTACTGACGCCGGAGGGGTGGAGTTTGGCTGCCCCGCGCATGCGGGGATCTACCCGGGCGTGGTATCACAGCCTGAGCCAAGAAGATGGCTGCCCCGCGCATGCGGGGATCTACCTGATGTGGCCACCACGATCGATGTCGAAGGTGAGGCTGCCCCGCGCATGCGGGGATCTACCTTCGTTGGCGGCGGCGGCACGGATGTCCTCGCCGGCTGCCCCGCGCATGCGGGGATCTACCCTGCGTGTTGGGGACAGACAGGAAAGGATTTATGGCTGCCCCGCGCATGCGGGGATCTACCTGAGCGTCCCCACAGAGAGTCGAGAATATGAGTGGCTGCCCCGCGCATGCGGGGATCTACCTGTCATCTGGCTTTCCAGACAATGCTCGGTCTTGGCTGCCCCGCGCATGCGGGGATCTACCTCTGTGAAGGCCGGCAAGTCCACGCCCTGGAAGGGCTGCCCCGCGCATGCGGGGATCTACCCCATCATACTCATACGCCCCCTTTCGCTTAAGTGGCTGCCCCGCGCATGCGGGGATCTACCCTATATCACTTACTCCGGTTGGTGGCAGGATGCGGCTGCCCCGCGCATGCGGGGATCTACCTCTCGGGGAGGTGCGGATAGAGCGCGTCCATGTGGCTGCCCCGCGCATGCGGGGATCTACCTCTGGACGAACATACCAACAGCGGTTCTCGAGCGGCTGCCCCGCGCATGCGGGGATCTACCCATCGCCGTGTCCGTCCCACTGCCACATGCCGAGGCTGCCCCGCGCATGCGGGGATCTACCTCTGCATCACCACCGGCTATGCACCCGATGCGGGGCTGCCCCGCGCATGCGGGGATCTACCTTAAAGTGACCGCAGGGCTGCGAATCCTAGATCGGCTGCCCCGCGCATGCGGGGATCTACCCTATCACCACGCAATCAGATTGACCGTGTGTGTGGCTGCCCCGCGCATGCGGGGATCTACCCTCGGTCGAGTAGTTGCTTGTGAGTGTCGGTTTGGCTGCCCCGCGCATGCGGGGATCTACCATATACACGGTTCATGGTGTTTCGCAACATCTTGGCTGCCCCGCGCATGCGGGGATCTACCCTGTCGCTGCGCAGGTGTACGCCAGACCTTCCAGGCTGCCCCGCGCATGCGGGGATCTACCTGCCACGATCACGCTGTCCTGGCCGGGTGTGTCGGCTGCCCCGCGCATGCGGGGATCTACCCCGGTCGTCGGCGCGTCCGATCTCTGCGGGCTGGGCTGCCCCGCGCATGCGGGGATCTACCCGTGGCAGCCATGTGGTGAGTGTGGATGCCGAGGGCTGCCCCGCGCATGCGGGGATCTACCCCAAAGTGACGCTGCCTGCCGACTGGATTGGCGGGCTGCCCCGCGCATGCGGGGATCTACCTTCCTGGGCGGTTCTTGACGGCTTCGAACACAAGGCTGCCCCGCGCATGCGGGGATCTACCTTTCGTGATTCCTGCCGCTGAAGCCGGGACGCTGGCTGCCCCGCGCATGCGGGGATCTACCCGGAGCATTGAGGATGTCCACCCTGACGACCTGGGCTGCCCCGCGCATGCGGGGATCTACCATCTCGACAAGGTGTGGCACGGGCTGGAATCTGCCGACATGGAAGCCCATGTCCACGGTTGGGCGGGTGGCGTAGGAAATTCCAGTCTCATTTCTTCGAAAGTCTCCAACGTGGCCGAAAAGTCTCCTAAGCTATCCTGCCGATCCCCCGGGGTGTCTGGCGGGGCGGGCGGGGGCGTCGGCATGTGTTCGAGCTCAGAAGGGCGGTGAAGGGCTAGCCAGTTAGTCGCTATGTTTGATCTGATACCTCACAATTCGTCTGAATTGGCCGTCCAAACCATGGGTGCACGGTGTGGCAGATGCACAGGTGCGCCACTGTGGCACCGCGCCCGGCCCGTCGTCAATTTATGCTTTCGCGCCGTCGTAGTACTGAAGCTCCAGGGTATTCAGATCGATTGACGGCACGCAGCGCAGATTGATGGCCCGAACCTGGGATCCGTCAGGATTTGCCCCGTATGCGAAAGGCTCGGTGCCGCAGTTCTGGCAAAATTGATGTTCGATTTTGTGCGTATTGAACAGATAGGAGCGAAGGGATTCTTCACCCTGCACCAAGACGAATTGCTCTGCGGGAAAGAAAGACAATAAAAACCCTTTCCGTCGACAGTGAGAGCAATTGCAGCTAATGGCCTTGGACGGCGGTTGGGCGTCAACCTTGAATTGAACAGCCCCACAGTGGCAGCTTCCTTCAAATGACATAGAGGCTCCTTACACACGAATTTCTGGGCTTTAACGATGCTGGCTAGTTTCATGGCACTTTGAGTGCCGCGCTCTAGCCATGTTACACCGACCTATTGCGGAGGTCCGGGAATCTGTCCTGCCAATCCGCCGGGGTGTCTGATGAGGGCGGATGTAGGCTTTGACACATGTGCGAGCCCATAAGGGATGATCGCCTATTCTTGATTGTACGTACGTAAAAACGTACCATTTGAGGCTCTTCGGAGAACCACCATGTCCGCAACCATCACCGCCACCGAGGCGCGGGCAAATCTCTACCGCCTCATCGACCAAACCGCCGAGTCTCATCAGCCGATTCGAATTGCCGGTAAGCGCACAAGCGCCGTGCTGATCTCAGAAGCCGATTGGGATGCTATCCAGGAGACTCTGTACCTGGCCTCTGTGCCCGGCATGCGCGAGTCCATTAAAGAGGGGATGGCAGAGCCTCTGGAGAAGAGCACCAAGGAACTGGGCTGGTGACTTGGCAAGCCGTCTTTGCAAATGCGGCGCTCAAGGATGCAAAGAAGGTCGTAGCGGCGAGTAGGACGCCTGGTTGCACGATGTGGGCGTGGTGCAGCAACCGGTCGAGCAAGGCGGCGGTGCAGGCTTGCTGTCTATGTAAACCGTCCAAGAAAACGTCCGCACCTTCACCCCAAAAATGAGCAATCCGACATGACGGTTACCATCTACGGCATCAAGAACTGCGACACGATGAAGAAGGCCTTCATGTGGCTTGACGCGCAGGGCGTTGATTTCACATTTCACGATTATCGCGTCGCGGGCATTACCCGCGCCGAAGTCGCGGCGTGGGTTGCCGAAGCGGGACTCGACAAGGTGCTGAACAAGGCGAGCAAGACGTTCCGTGCCCTGCCTGTAGCGGCACGCGACGGTCTGGATGAAACCAGAGCGATCGACCTGATGGTTGCAGAGCCGACGATGATCAAGCGCCCGGTGCTGACGACGCCGCACGGCATTGAAGTCGGTTTCAAGCCCGAGCGCTACGCAACAATTTTCGGGCTTTGAACGCGGCGGCGAGCTATTTTGACCATGCCTCACAATCCTCAACTCGTCACCCAGGGCGCACATGGTGAAGCCGCCCTAAATCGTTGGCTTCAAAGTTGTCGCTTGCCATATGTAGCTGTTTGCCAAAATCCCGATACGTTTTCGACGCTATTCCCCCAGGAGGTCAAGCGTCCGGATTTTCTGCTCCTGATCCCATCGCTCGGCACGGTTGCGGTTGATGCCAAGAATTACACGCTGTCAGGTGGGGTCTATACCCTGAATCTGGAAGCCGAGCTTCGTCGATCGATTGCGTTCGAAAGGCTTTTCAGGATGCCGTTGCGGTATGCCTATATGGATCACAAGTCTGATGGACAAGGCTGGTACTGGATCAGCGCATTAAAGGCTGTTGAGGTTAGAGCTGTCAGGGTGAATTCGCAAGAGAACGAGGAGTTTCTGGCTATCCCGGTTAGCGAGTTTGCATACATCGAAAACCGGGACGACCTCGCGAAGCTCTACCATCAGCACCTTCCAAGCGCGGCCAATATTTCGAAGCTACCGCTGGGTCTCTGAGCAAAGCGCAGTTGGTCCTGCAGTACTACCCTATAGACCCCATCCGACTCAGTATTCATGGAGCTCATTCATGTCCCAAGCATTCCCCCTGCAGCGCAGCCACCCCGATGAATTGCTGGTCGGGCTTGTCTCGGTCTCGGATCGGGCGGCCTCGGGGACTTATCAGGATCAAGGCATCCCGGCGCTGAGCGACTGGCTGCAGCGCGCGCTGGTCCAACCGCCCCAGATCGTCTCGCGCCTGATCCCTGACGAGCGGCCGCGTATCGCCGCCACCCTGCGCGAACTGGTTGACGAGGCGCGCTGCGACCTGGTGCTGACCACCGGCGGCACCGGCCCCGCGCGCCGCGACGTGACGCCCGAGGCGACCCTCGATGCGGCCACCCGGGAAATGCCCGGCTTTGCCGAGCAGATGCGCCAGGTCAGCCTGCGCTTCGTTCCGACCGCCATCCTGTCGCGCCAGGTCGCGGTCATCCGCGAACTGCCCGACCATGCCGCGTTGATCATCAATCTGCCGGGGCAGCCCAAGGCGATTCAGGAAACGCTCGAGGGCCTGCGCGACGCCGATGGGTCGGTGCTGGTGCCGGGGGTGTTCGCCGCCGTTCCCTATTGCCTGGATCTGATTGGCGGTCCATACATCGAGACCCACGACGCCATCGTCAAGGCGTTCCGACCCAAGTCGGCGCGCCGCTGACGGGGCGGACATGGATAGAAAGAGCGAGCGCGAAATCGGGTTGCGGTGATTAGGAGGTATTCGCCGCAAATTATGCGGAATATAATTCTCTCCATCAGAATTTTCACCATAATCTCCGCGTAAAGTGCGCCGATCATGTCCATCAGATACGGGGTTGCCCTGATCGTCAGGCCTACGCCACCTCGACTCGATTGCGCCCCGCATGTTTCGCCGCATAGAGGGTCATGTCAGCCCGGCTGATCATCGTCACGACATCATCCTCTGGCTCGAAACATGTGACGCCGAAACTGGCCGTCATTTTCCCGACGGCCGGGAAATCATGAGCCTCGATCCCGCTGCGCAGCTTTTCCGCCAGGCGGGCCGCGTCGCCCAGGCCGGCATTCGGCACGACGATCAGGAACTCCTCGCCGCCCCAACGTCCCACCGTATCCGTGATGCGCGTATTCGCCGTCAAGATCCTGGCGGTGCTCACCAACACCTCATCACCGACCAGGTGGCCATGCACGTCGTTGACCTGCTTGAAGTGGTCCAGATCCAGCAGGATGATCGAGAAAGGCACGGCATAGCGCAGAGCCTGCTGCAGGTTCTCCTCCAGCACGTGATCCAACTGAATCCGGTTGACCAACTGGGTCAGGCGATCCGTCCGGGAAAGCTGGGTGATTTCCCGATTGGAGGCCTCAAGCTCCGCCGTGACCGCATCGATGAAGCGCACCAGGCGCGACACCACCCGCGTGTGCTTATGCGCATAGGGATCGCTGCCATCGACCGCCGTACCGGCATGGTGAGCCGGCGCCCGATCCGAACCGGCATCGGTCGTCTCGCCCTCGCGCAATCCAATCGCCACCATCGTCGAATTCAACAGCCTGAGGTGGTTCGACGAAAAGAATTCCCCATACGTATAAAAGCCAAAGGTGGGCGCCAAAGCCTCGAACGGCATGGTTTCCAGATCCACATCGTTCTGCATCAAGAAACGGCGGCACCCGCAGGTGTACAGAAATATCGCCTGCGGCGAAAAGCCCGCCATGGATTGATGGATGTGCAAGGCATCACTGACGATCAAATCCATGTCGCCATAACCGATGCGGAAACGCTCGCCTGCCTGGATGTCGGCGATAAACTGCAATGCGCCATCGCTGTCCGCCGCGATCGGCACCCTGGCCACTAGCTCGCCGGACCGTTCCAGTAGGAAGGGAAACTCCAATGCGTTCAGGAAAAAATTCTCGTCGTTGGATATGTTGAGATAGTGTCGGTACACATCGAAGGCGGGCTTGCCATCGACCGTCTTGACCAGCAGTTGGTCCACCTCCGTGACCTGCATCGATTTGCTCAGAGGCCGCCAGCCCAGGTAGGTGCTGGACTCGATGTGCAGATCGTCCCCGGCCAGCACCACCGCCACCGCGCCTTGCGGGTAGTGCTGGTCACCGGCAAACACCAGCGAGTGGGTCATGGCGGCGTAATCGCCGGCCCCACCGCCGAAAATTGGAAAGCCACCCGCGGTCGATTCGATGCCCTGCAGCAGGGCGCCAGCATCGATGCTCAAGGGGGTGGCCAGCAGAATGACGCCCGCGATCTTGCCTGGGCACTGACTGATGCGCGTCCCCAGTTCGGCACCGGCTTGGCGCACATCCGCGCCCTGGCAAGGCATCGCCATCACAGAGATCGTCGAGCTCTCAAAGCAGGTGATCCCCACCACGGTGCTGTTTGTGAGCAAGCGACCTTCGTAGACCTCGCCAACCGTGGTTGCACCCACCACTATTGCCCGTGGCAGCTTGGTACTGACCAATGCCGACACTGTACGCAGATGCACCACGTTGGTGTCTGCCGAGAAAATCTGGACCAGCATGGAGGAGGATGACGAAATGGTTTCCAGAAGCTTGCCGTCGTTCAGCAAGGCCTCCAGCGCCTCTTGATCCGTGTAGCGGTGAGAAATGTGGGTAATCATCGCAAGTCCCCGGGGCGGTTGCGAGGAGTGTACTTCGTTACGGTGCTTGGATGGTGGTTTGGGGTGAGGCCGCTGTTGGCGGTGGCGGTAGCCGGGGTGGCTGTGCTTTAGGTGTGCGTGTGGGGAAATTGCGTGATTGAGTCGAGAATAGAGGGGCGTGTTAGCGTCGAAATGGTTGTGCGTGGGTGTCGGCAGTCGATCCGAAGCGGAAGTTGCCGACACGAAGAGGCAGACGGTCAACGTTCGAATTCACGGAAACTGCCGTAGCTCTTTGCTGCAGGTTCGATAGAATGATGAGCTAAGTCTCATTTATGGGATTTGCATTGCAGAATTAATCCTGAGCACGGCTGTAACATCCGGGCGTCTTGAGGTAATGACTTTGTCAAACACCTCTTGGATGAATGGAGCAACCCAATACTGCTATCCAGCATCTCCAGTGCGTCCCTTTCGTCGGAAATTCTCATCGTCCTTGCAATAGGCAAGGGCATCTCCCACGATACCGGCCAATCGATACAGGTTTTCGGGCTTATCGAGCAGAACCTGGTCGCTGGCACCGATTTGCAATCCGGCGCGTCCAATCTCGGCGCGGTGCGTCTCGGTGAGCGGCACGATGAACTGCACGGCCGGCCGCTTCTTGTCCCCCCAGAACCGGAACAGCCAGCGATTTGACTTGCCTCCGTGAATGATCGAGAAGTAGGACTCTGTGTCTCGCGCAAGCAGATCTTCATCCGGTAGGATGTCGCAGCAGATATCGAACAGGTTGTGCTCTTCCGGCGTAGTGAGGATCTTTTCATTATTCGGATCCACGATTGGTGCATCGTCGTCGGCGATGATCTCAACCGGGGCGGCAGCCGGCATGGTTTCTGGTGTGGACAGGCTGGTGGCCACCATGGAGCTAATGGACTGGGCAACGGCTTGTTTCACCAGTGGTTGAATGCTTTCCAGGAACCTCGCATTGAGCTGACGTTGTACACCCGCCTGTTGGGCGATGAACTTGACGAAATCCGGTCCGCAGTCGCGAAGCGCCGAGGTGATGGCATCCTTGAAAGAATGCAGGTAGACATTTTCCTCGGCGAGGGCGCGAAGGGCGGCGGGTTCCAGACGGTCGTAATGAAAACGTTCGAACTGTTCGGCGATATTCTCTGAGTCACTGGTGAAATCAATCGTCAGGAACGGTTCGCGATCCATGATGTTGCGATTGCCAAGATCCGTAAAAAAGCGCCACTCGCGCCCATTGGTGATGGCTGCTACGGCGACCTCGGGCGTGGCGTTGTAGTAGCGTGAGAGTTGGGGGCAGTGGTTGGTGAGGCTACATGCGTAGGCCTTGGCTTCGATGAACAAGACCGGCACACCATTGCTGAAGAGGGCATAGTCGACGCGCTCACTGGCCTTTGCGCCCGGGAAATCGGCGCCGTACTCGGCCTTCACCTTGATCGGGTCGTACGGGCTGAAACCCAAGATGTCTAGCAGCGGAAGGATCAGCGCTTGTTTTGTGGTTTCCTCGGTCGCGCAGTGTGCACCGACATTCTTGACATGCTCAATGTGGTGTTCGATGCGCCGCCTGAATTCCTGCATCTCTCCCTCCGTCTTCGTGTCTTAACACATTCACATTGTCACTAATTTTTTGTTACTTATTGGATCACGGTACTCCTCCGGTTTGGGGACATCAATCGGGGTTTCTCTGAGGATGAGGCCGCACGACCTCAGCAGATTGGCAGGCACAGGCTCCGGCGCCTCGCACGCTTCGCTGCATAGAGGCTCATGTTGGCTCGGTTGATCATCGTTACCTATTGAGCCGGGTGCCATGCTCAAGAGCAGACTTTGGCGTGCGACCTATGGCATAGGCGGGAGGTATGCTGTTGGCTGGTGGACCCTTCAGTTTCCTGACGCTGGAGGCAAGGAGCGTACGGCAATCTCTAGACGAGCCCGACTGGATGCCCGCAGCTGCTGAAGTCCCAGTTTTCGTGCCATTGCTCGGAACATGTCTTCACCTTCCGTCCCTGTCGCGATTACGGTACGAGCTAAGGATGTTAGTTCCGGAATACTGATTTCGTCTGCTGCTCGCACGCTGTCTTCATTAATAGGCTCGCGGAATGGAGGCTCGTCCTCAGGGTTGAGATGTTCAGGCCAATAGAATGTGCCGACACCTTCATCAGTCGTTCGATAGCGGATCCGTGCGAGTTCGAACACACGCTCTCGGATGCGTCCGCCCGTGCGAAGCCAGCCGTGGGCTCGGGCAATGCGGCGGGCCAGTAGGGCGTCAAGCACGGGACCCTCATGATCGATGACGTGGGCAATCATGGCGGACAAGATGTCGTTGTAATCACTATCGAAAAAATGATCGGGATTGACGTCGGCTACCGCTTCGGCGGGATTTGTGACCTGATAGGGCGACTCCTCCGATAGCTCTGTTTCCAAGGCTGAGGCTGTAGAGATGCGGGTGGCAAAGACTTCCTCTGCTTGCTGTGACTGAACTGTTGCGGGGGGTTTAGGTGAGACAGAGACCTTATTTTGAATTGACGCATCTGGGTCTTCGTCTGAGGTTGTCACTGACTCCAAAGTTTGTTCCATAGCCACTTGTGCCAGGCGCTCTGCTTCAGCTTCACGCTCGGCTTGTTCGACTCGTCGTTCGCGCTGGTCTGTGAGAAGGGCTTGTAACTTGGCATCCAGCTTGTCGAGCGTGCCGGCGGGATCAATCCACCAGTCGGTTGACCAGACTCGAACAATGTCCCACCCCAGGCCGCGCAAGACCTGTTCGCGTAACTTGTCGCGGTCGCGTGCAGTCGCGCTTCGATGATAGGTGGCGCCGTCACACTCTACGCCGGCCAGGTAACGTCCAGGCGCGTCGGGATCGACGATGCCCAGGTCGATACGGAAGGAGGAAGCCCCGATCTGGGACTGAACTCGCCAACCTCGCTGGGCTAGAGCGGTGGCCACAGCTTGTTCAAATGGACTGTCAAAACCACCGACGCTGCCTCGGTTCACTTCGGCTAGTGCTTGAGCACCGCGCTCTGCGAATTCCAGGAAGTGTTTCAGGTCGCGCACGCCGATGGCTGAGGTCCGAGCTAAGTCCATCTGCTCTGCACGGAAGCTGGCGAACAAGCGTAATTCGTGACGCGCACGCGTGATGGCTACGTTGAGTCGCCGCTCGCCGCCCTGACGGTTGAGTGGGCCAAAATTCATGGCTAATTGGCCTGACGAGTCGGGACCGTAAGTTATGGAGAAGTAGATAAGATCGCGTTCGTCCCCTTGTACGCTCTCTAGGTTCTTGACGAACAGTGGTTCCAACTCACTTTCGGCGAAGTAGTGCTCTAGTCGTGGCTCCTTCCTTCGAGCTTCGTCGAGTAAGTCCTCTATCAGCTTTTGCTGTTCGGCGTTGAAGGTGACTATACCGATCGTGCGTTCACTTGCGCGGAAATCGGGCGCCGTCAGATGCGCTACCACGTCGGCGACTAGCGCTTTGGCCTCGGAAGGATTCGTCCGGGCACCCCCTTTCTGGTATATGCCCGATACCAACTGCAAGCTGACTGCACGATCGTTGGTGACAGGGGAGGGAAAGGTGACTAGCTCACCGTCGTAGTACGCGTGATTGGAAAAGGCAATCAAGCTTTCATGTCGAGACCGATAGTGCCAGTTGAGATTCCGTGTTGGCAGGTTGGCGCCGATGCATTCATCAAGGATGCTTTCCAAGTCGGCCTCTATATCTGCATCGTCCAGTCCGGACTCGGCGCGGTCGAAGAAGGAAGTAGGTGGAAGCTGCTTTGGGTCTCCGACCATGACGACTTGACGACCGCGGGCGATGGCACCAATCGCGTCCCAAACCGGGATTTGTGAAGCTTCGTCAAAAATTACTAGGTCGAAGGCGTTGGCCCCAGCGTGGAGGTATTGCGCGATGGACAATGGGCTCATTAGCAAGCAGGGTGTGAGCTTGGTCAGCGCCTCGGGAATTTTGGTCATTAGCTCACGTAAGGGTAGGTGTGCGCGCTTCTTGCCGATCTCGTGCCGCAACAACCCCCATTCTGAGTTGCGGCTGACATTGTCTTGAGAGGGAATATCGGTGCATAGCCGGGCACGCAGCCAATCCCGGGTTAGGGCTGTAAACCGCTCGTCGAGGTCGCGGAAATCGCGGATGCGTCGCTCATGCTCAGCGCTGACGAAGCTCCGAATAACGGGCTCGTGATCGACCACAGCGTTGAGCCACCAGCGTGCGTAGTTGGTTTCAAAGGCTTGGAGCGACTCGCTCGGACCGATGTGGCCTTGCTCAATGCCCTGAACAAGCGTCCCCAGGCCGAAAGCTAGTGCCTCGTCGCGCGCCTGGCGCCAGGCGCACCAACTGCGCAGACTGTGTTCTGAGCGCACGATAGCTTGGCTCTGCTCGATTAGTGCGTCGAGCGGCATGGACTGCCATTGTGTGCGGGCATCTTCGGCAAAGCATCCGATTGTCGCGAGTGTCTCCAGCCGGGGAAGCAGTTGGTCCCACTTTTCTGCGTATCGGGCACCGGCCATCGCGATGCGGCCACCTGGCTCCAGCAATGTATTGGCATCTCCCAATAGAGCATGTAGCGGCGCCTTGCAAGCTGAAATATGCTCAGGTGTAGTCGCGAGATGCGTCAGCACTGCGGCCAAGTCCTCACGGAGTTGACAAGCCTGTGCGAGCTCCTCCAGATGGGTGGCCAAGCCCTTCCATAATCCCGCGGTGAGCTCACACAAGTCATCTAGCGCTGCCAGCGCTAGCTCCGTTTCGGCCCGCTGGCGAAGCGTCTGATGATCGCGCGCTAGAGTGGGGCCGCAAACACCTTCCTCGACCAAGGAGTGGGGACGATCCAGAGAGCCCTGCCGGAGATGTGCTCGCCAGTCACTCAGGAAATCCAGTGCGGCATTCAGGTGTTTGGCTTGGGTGTCATAGCCCGCCCACAGACCATCGGTGGTCGCTTCTAGAGAGGCATGCTCGGCGATATCCTGGTCCAACTGGCGTAGTCGACGCGCATTCAGCAAATCGGATTGTAGGACGGCTCCGCACTGGCCGTCTGTGATGATATCGAAGCCGTCGTCTTCCCATGCTCGGCCTTCGCGCACAGCGGCCAGAGATATCTGCCAACGTAGGGCTGTGCGAACCTTATTCTCGTTGGTGTCCAAGCCCGCCCAGACGGACGCACCTTCTTGGGAGGGCGTGATAGCCCGCAGCTGTTGGCGCAACCCACGAATAGCGTTCCAGTGTCGCAGGTCGTTGGGGACGTCGGGCTGAGATCCAGCCTTGATGGCGCTAGATAAGCGCGCGGCCACTTTGCGTTTTCCCAGCCAGGACTTGGGCCAGACAGCTTTTTCGGCTTGCTCCCACATTTGCTGTAACCCGACGGTGTCGAGCTTTTCGATCGATTCGTCATAAGGGGCCGATAATGCAACGCGGTGTTGGGAGATCTGCGTTAGCAGGTCGAGCCCCTCGTGCAGTTGCGTGACCGTGGAAGGAGCCCAAGGCTCGCTGAGCTGTGCATGGAGCTCTCGGTGTTCGGTGAGCGCCGCTAAACCTTCGATGCAAGCAGCCACGATGGAACTGGGCCATGGTGTAGAGAGCTGCTTGTTCAGTTCAGCGTGGCGGAGCACCAGGGCCGCGCCGTCCTGGAGGCGGTGGCTCAGGATCCGCGCGTCCGGGCGTAGAACGAAACGCCAATCGTGCCCCGCTGCTGATGGCAGGCATCGGGCCAAGGTCAGCAGCGCCTTGCAAGTTTCGGGCATCAATTTAGGTGAGGGAAGTCCAATAGTTTGGACAAATGCAGCGGCCGACTCGATCGTGGCCTGGGCAGTAGGTAGCAGGTCACGAGCTGCGGAGATTAGCTGCTGCTGCCAAGTGGGTGACCAGTTTCCCTGGCCAATCAGAGACAAGGAATGCCGCGCAAGCGCGGCATGGCCTATAGCTTGGGCATTGACCTCCAGACGTTCCGCGGAATTGCGCAGTTGCTCCATATCAGCGCGATTGTGCTGATCGGCTGCAGGCCAAGACAAAGTGAGAGCCGGAACGTCTTGTCCCGCGCTGACAGTGCCGATGGCATCAAACAGACTCAAACCGTTGGAACGTCGCTGATGAAGGCGTTCTACATAGATATTTAGCACATCGCGCAGGCTTTTCAGCTTGTCTGCTTCAGCCCGCCACTCCTCGGCGTCGGCGTGGCCGCTGCTGGCCCAAGCGGCTTGCAACTGAGCCAGCACGTCGAGTTTGCGGGCTTTGCTTGAGTGCAATTCCAAGCAGAACTCGCCCAGACCAACTTCGCGCAGACGTCGGTAGACGACATCCAGCGCTGCGATCTTCTGGGACACAAAGAGCACACGCCGGCCCTGTGCCAAGGACTGGGCGATGAGGTTGGCGATGGTCTGGCTCTTGCCGGTCCCTGGTGGGCCAATCAGGACAAAGTCCTTGCCTTGTGACGCGGCCAGCACGACCGACAACTGTGAGGAATCTGTCGCTAAGGGGCAAAACACTTGTTTCGGGTCGAAGCGCTGGTCCAGCTCGCGCACCTGCGGGAACGGAGCGCCCGGCGGATAAGCATCGCGTGGGGTGTCCAGGAGGTGACGCACGACCGGATTCTCGCGCAACTGGTCGCTGCGTTCGGCCAGGTCCTTCCACATCAGATACTTGGCGAACGAGAACATGGACAACACGACGTCCTCGGTCACTTCCCAGCCCTTGACCTCTTTGATGGCGTGACCGACGGCCTGCCAGACCGCCGCGACATCTAGGCCGCTGTCGTCGCGCGGCAGCTCACCTTCAAGGCCCCCCAGGCTCAGCTCGAAGTCCTGGCGCAGCATCTCGATTAAGGTTGGATTGAAGCGTGGCTCGTCGTCATGCAGGATGAGTGTGAAGCCCGAGCGCGCGCTCTTACGCTGCAGGCTAACTGGCACCAGGATCAAGGGGGCGCGGTAGCGCTGGCCGTCGCGGTCTTCCCGTGTCCAGGATAGGAAACCCATGGCGAGGTAAAGCGTATTGGCACCACCCTCCTGCAAGGTCGTGCGGGCGCTGCGGAACAGTTCGGTTAGGCGCGAATCGAGATCGGCCTCAGGTGCGTCGATGAAGACTTCAGATTTCTGCAGCGCCTCTAGCGCGTGTGCCTGGCGAACATTCTCATGTTCGCGAGTTTCGTAGATAGCCTGATCGCGCGGATCGGCGCCACTCATCAAATCCGGGCGCGCACGTAGCTTCAAGGGCTGGCCGCTAGCCAGCAGATCCTCCAGTGCGCCGGGATCTGGCGCGTCCAGCTTAAGCGCCTTCTTGCCACTCTTGAAGTTAAGTAGATTATTGCGAAGAGAGAGGTCCAGTAGCTTGCGTTGCCAGCGGAGCAGCCTGTCTTTGGGGTCCAGTTGATTAGCATTGTCTGTATTGATCGGTGTGCCATCGAGAAAGTCAGGCGCGTCCTCGATTTTTGGCAACAACGGCGTGGACGGTGGTGCTTCCGGGGCCGAGACCGCAGTAACTGCCGCTTCTGCGCTGGCCAGGGGTTTTATACGTTGCAGCCGTGCTCGGCGGATATCCACGGCTAAGCGGAATTCTGCATCCCGAGATTCTTCCAACTGCTGAGCACCGCGTTCGGTGGCATAGCTGAAGGGGACAGTGGGGCGCTGGGTGATCAAGGTGGTCTCGAACAACACGAGTTCCCTGAGTTTGAGACGCTTGCGCAACGAGGTCACGTCATCCACGACCGTAGTGGAGAACTCTTCGGGTTGCAGCCAAGCACCGGCGAAGGCATGCCCCTCGGTGAAGATCAGCAACGGATTTAATCCCGCCTGTTCCAGGGCAGCGCAAAACAGCAATGCAAGGTCAAAACACGTTCCAAGACCTGAGTCTTCGATCTGGCTGGGGCTGCGCACCTTCTGTCCTGACTGCTCGAAACTGGCGGGTGGTAGGGCGTAGTCCAACCGCATGCCAGCCGTGGCTCCCCAGATGGCAGAGACTAGCTCCCAGACGCGCTTCGCACCACCGGTGTAGCCGTCTAGTGCAGGGTTGCGGTCGTTTTGGCGCAGCACTTCAGCGGCTTGCTTGAGTAGCCGATCCACAGCCGGATCATTGGGTTGGACGAACGCAGCGACCAAGTCGGGCAGATGGGAGAGGCCGCCCCATTGATTGCGTGGTAGTAGCTCTAGATGGGTATCGCACCGCGCGAGGGTGGGGGTGGACGCATTCGCGTCCACTGCACGTAGTGCTAACGAGACCGTTGCCGTCTCAGCTTCGGTTAGCCGCGCGAGCATTCCCCCGTCCAGGTTCAGGGCCAGGTCGCGGATTGGATAGCGTGACCGTGCCGCCAGCGCATCTATTCGCCAACAACGCGGCTTCAGAAAGGGCGGATTGGATGTCAGAGTCAGCTCCACCTGCTCGTGCGTCTGGTCGGTTTCATTGATTAGCCAAAGATCTCGGATCAGAGGGACTGCATTCTGAAAATCGGCCAAGTTCAATTTGCCGATCAGAGTAATGTCGATCTTTAGCTCGGCAGAGATGGCCGAATCTTCTGGTTGCGTTTCATCCATGAAAACCTCTGCGGTGCGTCTGTCCAACTTGTGTAGGTGAGGGACTTCATTTAACCGAGTGTTGCAACAGATGCGGCCGGGCTGCGCTCCCCCAGTGGAGTATCCGATGAGCCGCCTGAATTCCTGCAACTCTCCCTCTGTCTTCGTGCCTTAACACATCCACATTGCCACTAATGTTTTGTTACTTGTTGGGTCAAGGTACTCCTCTGGTTTGGGGACATCAATGGGGGTTTCTCAGAGGGTGGGGTCACACCACCCCAGCGGATTGGTAGGTAAAGCTTCCGGGAACGTTTGGCCAGCGCCGGAGGCTTCCGAAGGGAAGGGGGGATGAGGCCGGACATGGAACAGTCCTGAGGACTGTTCCATGCCTGACGAATCCGAGCGGCATGCCGGCCGCGAGGTGGGGGTGCGCACTGTCTGAGTGCCCGCAGGGCCGAGTTTGCGCGCCGCCCGCCTGGACGAGGAAGGTCCGGGTAGTCCGGCCGTAGGCCGGACCGCTGGACGGTTCCCGGAAGCTTTACGTACCAATCCGCAGCAACAGCCGAAAACCTCAACCCCGCCCACAACAACCAGCAACCCCTCCCCCAGCACCAATTCCCGTTACGCCTTAAAATCCCAGGAACTCCGGTTTTCCGCCATCCAACCTATTCTGGAGGTCCTTCCATGGCCCTGGTTTCCATGCGTCAGCTCCTCGATCACGCAGCCGAAAATGGCTACGGGATTCCCGCCTTCAACGTCAACAACCTCGAACAGGTCCAGGCCATCATGGAGGCCGCTGACCAGACCGACAGCCCCGTGATCATGCAGGCCTCGGCCGGCGCCCGCAAATACGCCGGCGAGGGCTTCCTCAAATACCTCATCCAGGCCGCCGTCGAAACCTACCCCCACATCCCCGTCGTCATGCACCAGGACCACGGCCAGTCGCCCGACGTCTGCCGCGGCGCCATCGAACTGGGTTTCTCCAGCGTCATGATGGACGGCTCTCTCATGGCCGACGGCAAGTCCATCGCCTCCTACGAATACAACCTGGACGTCACCCGCCAGGTCGTCCAGATGGCCCATAAACTGGGCGTCACCGTCGAGGGCGAACTCGGCTGCCTGGGCTCGCTCGAGACCATGAAGGGCGACAAGGAGGACGGTCACGGCGCCGAGGGCACCATGACCATGGAACAGCTGCTGACCGACCCCGAGCAGGCCGCCGACTTCGTCAAGCAGACCCAGCTCGATGCCCTGGCCATCGCCATCGGCACCAGCCACGGCGCCTATAAATTCACCCGCAAGCCCACCGGCGACATTCTGTCGATCCAGCGCGTCAAGGAAATCCACGCGCACCTGCCGAACACCCACTTGGTGATGCACGGCAGCTCCAGCGTGCCGCAGGAACTGCTGGCCGAAATTCGCGAGTTCGGCGGCGACATGAAGGAAACCTACGGCGTGCCGGTCGAGGAAATCCAGGAGGCCATCAAGTACGGCGTGCGCAAGATCAACATCGACACCGACATCCGCCTGGCGATGACCGGCGCCATCCGCCGCTTCATGGCTGAAAACCCCTCCAAGTTCGACCCGCGCGAATACCTCAAGCCCGCCCGCGAGGCCGCCAAGAAAATCTGCCTGGCGCGCTACGAGCAGTTCGGCACCGCCGGCAACGCCGCCAAGATCAAGGCCGTGCCCCTGGAGGAAATGGCGCGCCGCTACGCCGCCGGCGAGCTCAAGCAGGTCGTGCAGTAAGGCGGCCCGCCGCCGCAGACCCTTGCCGTCCAATCCTACCGGGAACCGCATGAAGGCCCAGCACCAATCCACCATCGAGTCGCTGCCCCTGGTGGGGCGCGGCAAGGTCCGCGACATGTATGCCGTGGGCGACGATAAATTGCTCATTGTGGCGTCGGACCGGATCTCGGCCTTCGACGTGATCCTGGACGATCCGGTGCCCGGCAAGGGCCGGGTGCTGACCGCCCTGACGGAGTTCTGGTTGGGGCGGCTGGCGCACATCGTGCCCAACCACGCCACGGGCATTGCGCCCGAGGACGTGGTGGCGCCCCACGAGCGCGACCAGGTCGCCGGGCGCGCCATGGTGGTCAAGCGCCTCGAACCGATTCTGGTCGAGGCGGTGGCGCGCGGCTACCTGATCGGCTCGGGCTGGAAGGACTACCAGGCCACCGGCGCGGTATGCGGCATCGCGCTGCCGGCCGGGCTGCGCCAGGCCCAGCGCCTGCCGCGGCCGATCTTCACGCCCGCGGCCAAGGCCGAGTTCGGCCAGCACGACGAGAACGTCGATTTCGATTACGTGGTGGCGCAGGTGGGCGGCGAACTGGCCACCGAACTGCGCCGGGTGACCCTCGCCCTGTACCAGGAGGCGGCCGAATATGCCCGCGCGTGCGGCATCCTGATCGCCGACACCAAGTTCGAGTTCGGGCTGGACGCGGCCGGCCGCCTGCATCTCATGGACGAGGTCCTGACGCCGGATTCCTCACGCTTCTGGCCCGAGGACGGCTATGCCGAGGGCATCAGCCCGCCGTCCTTCGACAAGCAATACGTGCGCGACTGGCTGGAAACCCAGGACTGGGACAAGACCCCGCCCGCGCCGCGCCTGCCCGCCGAGGTCCTGCAGCGCACGGCCGCCAAGTACGCCGAGGCCCTGGAACGCTTGACGGGAAGGGTGCCATGAGCGCGCCGGGCCGCCCCAAGCGCGAATTCCCCCGTGGGGGGACGGCGCGCAGCGCCAAGGGGGCACCATGACCGCATCCGCATCCGCATCCGCGCCGCGCGTCGGCCTGATCATGGGCTCGTCCAGCGACTGGGACGTCATGCGCCATGCCGCCGCCGTGCTCGACGAGTTCGGCATTCCCTACGAATCCCGCGTGGTGTCCGCGCACCGCATGCCGCTCGACATGGTGGACTACGGCGCCCAGGCGCACGGGCGCGGCCTGCGCGCCATCATCGCCGGGGCCGGCGGCGCGGCCCACCTGCCGGGCATGATGGCGGCCCTCACGCCGGTGCCGGTGTTCGGCGTGCCGGTGCCCTCGCGCTATCTGCGCGGCGAGGATTCCCTGCTGTCCATCGTGCAGATGCCGCGTGGCGTGCCGGTGGCCACTTTCGCCATCGGCGAGGCCGGGGCGTCCAACGCCGCTCTGCATGCCGTCGCCAACCTGGCCATGACGGATCCCGATCTGCTGCGCCGGCTGCAGGATTATCGCGGGCGCCAGACCGAGGCCGCCCGCGCCATGACCGTCCCGCCGGTGGCGTCATGAGCGACGCACCGCCAGAGGCCGGGGGATCCGGCGACCGCGGCGCCGCGCTGCCCTCGGGCACGTGGCTGGGCATCCTGGGGGGCGGCCAGCTGGGCCGGATGTTCTGCCATGCCGCGCAGGCCCTGGGGTATCGCGTCGCCGTCCTGGATCCGGCCGAGACCTGTCCGGCCGGCATGGCCGCCGACCGTCACCTGCGCGCCGCCTATGACGATCCCGAGGCGCTCGATCGCTTGGCGGATTTGTGCGCGGCGGTCAGTACCGAATTCGAGAACGTGCCCGCCGACAGCCTGCGCCGCCTGGCGCGGCGCGTGCGCGTCGCTCCCGGCGGCGACGCCGTGGCGGTGGCCCAGGACCGCATGGCGGAAAAAGCCTTCATCCGCGCGGCGGGCGTGCCCGTGGCGCCGTATGCCGAGGTGCGCGGCGAGGACGACCTCGCCGGGGCGCCCGGCGAGCTGTTTCCGGGCATCCTCAAGGCCGCGCGCCTGGGCTATGACGGCAAGGGCCAGGTGCGGGTCGCCGACCGCGCCCAGGCCCAGGCGGCGTTTCGCAGCCTGGGCGGCGTGCCCTGCGTGCTCGAGGCCCTGCAGCCGCTGGACTACGAGATCTCGGTCGTCGTGGTGCGCGACGCCCATGATGCGGTCGTCACTTTTTCGCCGTCGCGCAACACGCACCGCGACGGCATCCTGGCGCTGTCCCTGGTCGACGGCTCGGTCGACGCGCGCGTGGCCGACGCGGCCCGCGCCCACGCCGTGCTGCTGGCGCGCCGGCTGGATTACCAGGGCGTGCTGTGCGTGGAATTCTTCGTGCTGAAGGACGGCCGGATCGTCGCCAACGAGATCGCGCCGCGGCCGCACAACAGCGGCCACTACACGCAGGACGCCTGCCTGGTCAGCCAGTTCGAACAGCAGGCCCGGGTCATGGCGGGCCTGCCCATCGGCGATACCGGGCTGCTGCGCCCGGCCGCCATGCTCAATCTGCTGGGCGACCTGTGGTTCGGTCCGGACGGCGCGCGCCGCGAGCCCGATTGGGCCGCCGTGCTGGCGGTGTCCGGCACGCGCCTGCATCTGTACGGCAAGGCCGAGCCCCGGCCGGGACGCAAGATGGGGCACGTCAATGTGCTGGGCGACGATCCCCGCCAACTGCGCGAGCGCATCGCGCGCGTGGCCGCGGTGCTGGGGCTGCCCGATGCCTGAGGCGGATCCCGCCGGCGATGCCCTGATCCACGAGGCCGCCCGACGCCTGGCCGATGGCCGCCTCGTGGCATTCCCGACCGAAACCGTCTATGGCCTGGGCGCCGACGCCGAAAACCCCGCTGCGCTGGCCGCCCTGTATGCCGCCAAGGGGCGGCCCACCGACCATCCCGTCATCGTCCATCTGGCGCCCGAGGCGGACCCGGGCTATTGGGCGGCGGCCGTGCCGGCCGAGGCGCGCCGCCTCATGGAGGCCTTCTGGCCCGGCCCCCTGACCTTGATCCTGCCGCGCGCCGCGCACATCCCCGCCGCCGTCAGCAGCGGGCAGTCCGGCGTCGGCCTGCGCTGTCCCTCGCATCCCGTGGCGCAGGCGCTGCTGCGCGCCTTCGCGCCGCTCAAGCCGCACGGCCACGGCGGAGTGGCCGCGCCCTCGGCGAACAAGTTCGGGCGGGTGTCGCCCACGCGGGCCGAGCACGTGCGCGGCGAGTTTCCCGAATGCGACGCCGAGGCGCTGATGATCCTCGAGGGCGGCGACTCCGAGGTCGGGATCGAATCCACGATACTCGACCTGTCGCGCCTGGACATGGGCGTGGGTCCCGTCCTGCTGCGGCCCGGGCACATCGGCGCGCGGCGCCTGGCGGAGGTCCTGGGCGTCATGCCCGCCCGTCCCGACCGGGCGGCGCCGCGCGTGTCCGGCTCCCTCAAGGCGCACTATGCGCCGCGCACGCCGCTGCGCCTGCTGGATCGTGACGGCCTGCTGGCGCTGGATGCGGCGGCGGCCGGCGGCCCCATCGCGGCGGTCGTCCTCGGTGAGGCGCCCGGCACCGCGCCCGCGGGCGTCGACTGGGTGGTGATGCCGGCGGACCCCGTGGCCTATGCGCGGCGCCTGTACGCCGTGCTGCGCGACCTGGATGCCGCGGGCCATGCCCTGATCGTCCTGCAGCGGCCACCGGCGGATGCCGCCTGGCAGGGCGTCAACGATCGCATCGGCCGGGCCGCCGCAGCCTTTGAGTAGGCGCCGGTCCGGCGCGTGCGGCGGGGGGGGGTGCAGGACTGCCGCTAACGGTTAAACTGCGGGATTGCCCAGTCACCGTTCGTGTCGGAATATCACTATGAAGTTCAAGGATTTCAGCGTCGGCATGGTCCTCACCCACCCGCCCGTCGAGGTGGACGAGGCGGAAATGCTGGCCTTTGCCAAGGCCTACGATCCCCAGTGGTTTCACGTCGATGCCGAGCGCGCGCGCGCCGGCCGTTGGGGCGGCCTGATCGCCAGCGGCTGGATGACCTGCGGCCTGGCGATGCGCATGGCCACCGAGGCCGTGCTCGAGGGCTCGGAATCGTTCGGTTCGCCCGGGCTCGAGCGCCTGCGCTGGATGGCGCCGGTGCGCCCCGGCGATCGCCTGCGGTTCGAGGGCACCGTCGACTCGCTGCGCGTGTCCGCCAGCCGCGACGACCTGGGCATCATGCGCTGGACCTGGCGGATGTACAACCAGGATGACGTCCAGGTGCTCGAGGCCGAGGTCACCAACCTGTTCGAACTCGAAACCTAAGCCGGCCAGGCCCGGGCTGGTTCCCTGGATTTGATCGCCACTCGCCACTGGGCCGCGGCCCGATGTGCCAGAGGGGGCTATCGTGTCTCGCAAATACGCAGCCATGCATCGATTCCTGCGCAGGATGGGCGGGCGCCTAGCGGCGCTGCTGATCGGCGGCCTGTTCTGCGCCGGCGTGCCGGCGGCGGACCACCAGCACCTGAATCCCGAGGCCGCCAGCGGCCGCGCGGCGCACCAGGTCGCCTATGCCGATCACTACATGGCCAGCACGGCCAACCCCTGGGCGACCCGGGCCGCGGCCGACGTCCTCGCGCGCGGCGGCGCGGCGGCCGATGCGGCGGTGGCCGCCCAGATGGTCCTCAACCTGGTCGAACCGCAATCCTCCGGCATCGGCGGCGGCGCCTTCATCGTGGCCTTCGATGCCCGCGACGGCCGGATACGCAGCTACGACGGGCGCGAGACTGCGCCGGTCGGTGCGCAGGCGACGCGTTTCATGCGCGACGGCCAGGCCATGGATTTCCGCGAGGCTGTCAACAGCGGCCGGTCCGTGGGCGTGCCGGGCGTGCTGCGCGCCTTGTGGCTGCTGCACCAGGCCGAGGGCCGCCTGCCGTGGGCCGATCTGTTTCAGCCGGCGATCCGCCTGGCGCGCGAGGGCTTCCCGGTCTCGCCGCGCCTGCACGCCCTGCTGGCGGGGGACCGCGACCTGCCTCGCCAGCCCGCGGCGGCACGCTATTTCTATGACCCGCAGGGCCGGCCCTGGCCCGTCGGGCACGTGCTGCGCAACCCGGCGCTGGCCGATACGCTGGACCGGATCGCGCGCGAAGGCCCGGACGCATTTTACGAGGGGCCCATCGCCCGCGACATGGTCGAGGCCGTGGCCGCCCATGCGGTGCCGGGCGACCTGTCGCTGGAGGACTTGCGCGGCTATCGCGCCATCCAGCGCGAACCCGTGTGCATGCCGTATCGCGCCTATCGCCTGTGCGGCGCGCCGCCGCCCAGCGCCGGGCCCCTGGCGGTGCTGCAGATCCTCGGCATCCTGGCGCATACGCCGATCGCGCAGGCTGCGCCCGAATCCCCGCAGGCCGCCCACCTGTTTTCCGAGGCGGGGCGCCTGGCATTCGCTGATCGCGATGCCTACGTGGCCGATCCGGATTTCGTCCAGGTGCCCGTGGCCGGCATGCTGGACCCCGCCTACCTGGCCGCGCGTGCCGCGCTGATCCGTCCGGACCGCAGCATGGGCCGCGCCGAGGCGGGCGATCCGCCCGCCGGGCCGGCGCGGCCGGGGGCCGACCGCAGCCACGAGCCGCCGTCCACCACCCACGTGTCCATCATCGATGCCTGGGGCGGCGCGGTGTCGATGACCAGCTCGGTCGAGGGCGCCTTCGGCAGCAAGATCTTCGTGCGCGGCTTCCTGCTGAACAATCAGCTGACCGATTTCTCGTTCCTGGCCGAGGACGCGCAGGGCCGGCCGATCGCCAACCGCGTCGAGGCCGGCAAGCGGCCCCGCAGCTCGATGGCGCCCATGCTGGTGATGCGCGATGGGGAGCCCGTGCTGGTGATCGGCTCGCCGGGTGGCAGCGCCATCATCAACTACGTGGCGCACACCCTGGTGGGCGTGTTCGATTGGGGACTGGACATCCAGCAGGCCATCGATCTGCCGCACGTCGGCAGCCGCAACCGCGCCACGGAACTCGAGGCGGGCACCCCGGCCGAGGCGCTGGCCGGCCCCTTGCGCGCCATGGGCCACGAGATCCGCGTGGGCGATTTCCCCAGCGGCCTGCAGGGCATTTTGCGCCTGCCCGACGGACGCTTGCAGGGCGGCGCCGACCCGCGCCGCGAAGGCCTGGCCCTGGGCGGCTGAGGGGCGGCGCGCCGACGGCGCTAGCGGAACACCACCGTGCGCGCGCCGTTCAGCAGGATGCGATGTTCCACGTGCCAGCGCACGGCGCGCGACAGCACCAGGGATTCCACGTCGCTGCCGATCCGCGTCAGGGCCTGGACGTCCATCGCATGGTCGACGCGCTCGATGTCCTGCTCGATGATGGGTCCCTCGTCCAGGTCCTGGGTGACGTAATGCGCGGTCGCGCCGATGATCTTGACCCCGCGTTCGTGCGCCTGATAGTAGGGGCGGGCGCCCTTGAAGCTCGGCAGGAAGCTGTGGTGGATGTTGATCGCCCGGCCTTCCAGGGCGCGGCACATGTCCTGCGACAGGATCTGCATGTAGCGCGCCAGCACCACCAGGTCGACGTGCTCGCGTTCGGCCAGCTCGAGGATGCGCCGTTCCTGGTCGGCGCGCGTCTCGGGCGTCACCGGCAGGTGGTGGAAGGGCACGCCGTGGGCCTCGGCCAGCGGCCGGAAATCCGGATGGTTGGATGCCACGCCCGCGATCTCGACCGGCAGCTGGCCGCTTTGCGTGCGGAACAGCAGGTCATTGAGGCAATGGCCCTGGCGGCTGACCAGGATCAGCAGGCGGGCCTTGCGGCGCTTGTCATGGATCTGGAACTGCATCGAAAACCGTTCCGCAACTGACGCGAAATCGTTCTGCATCTCGTCGATCGCGTTCTCCACGGGCAGCGAGAAATGAATGCGCAGGAAAAAGCGCCCCGAATCCAGGTCGTCGAATTGCTGTGAATGGATGATGTTGCCGTGCCGCGTCAGCAGCCAGCCCGTGACATGGTGGACGATCCCCATGCGATCGGGGCAGGACAGGGTCAGGATGTACTCGTACATGATGGTCTAGGGCCTGTTCACACTAATTAAGGAGTCGCGAAGCTATGAAAAATCTGGCTGAACAAGGCGCCTGGCCCCGGGGCGGCGGCGCGCCCGCGGATCGCCGGGTCCGTGGGTTCAATTGCGTGACAGGGGTTCGCTGGCCGGGGTCAGGTCGAAATCGCCGGCGTGGTAGATCAGCGGCGCGATCAACTGCCGCTGGCAATGCTCGACCTGGCCCACGAGGATGGTGTGGTCGCCCGCCGGATGCCGCTGCACGTTGCGGCATTCGAACCAGGCCGCGCACCGGGGGTCGCCCAGCATCAGCGTGCCGTTGGGTGCGCGGTCCAGGTCCAGGCCGGCAAAGCGCTCGGTTTGCGGGCCGCGGGAAAAGCGCCTGGCCAGCTCGACTTGCGAGGCCGACAGGATATGGATGACATAGCGTTCGATGCGCAGGAATGCCGGCAGGGACGAGGCCGAGTGCGTCAGCGTCCACAGCACCATGGGCGGATTCAGCGACACCGAGCTGAAGGAGCTGATGGTCAGGCCCAGCGGCAGCCCGGTGTCGGGATGCTCGGCCGTGACCACGGTGACGCCGCTGGGAAAGCGCCCCAGGGCGGATCGGAAGTACAGGTCCGGGAAATCGGCGGGAGTCGGCGAGACAGGCATGGACGGCCGTCAGGGTGCGAGGCGCTGCAGCGTCCAGCCGTCGTCCTGGCGCGCATAGGCCAGGCGGTCGTGCAGCCGCGAGGGGCGGCCCTGCCAGAACTCGATGGTGTCGGGATCCAGCCGGTAGCCGCCCCAGTGCGGCGGACGCGCGGGGTCGTCCCCCAGGGATTGCGCCAGTTCCTGCGCGCGCGCGGCCAGCGCCTCGCGCGTCGTCGGCCGGCTTTGCGGCGACGCCCAGGCGCCGATGCGCGACCCCAGCGGGCGGCTGCGGAAATAGGCGTCCGATTCCTCGGCCGCGACCTGCGCGACGCGGCCCTCGATGCGCACCTGGCGCTCGAGTTCGGGCCAGAAGAACAGCAGGGCCGCCGTGGCGTTGGCCTGCAGTTCGCACCCCTTGCGGGAGTCGTAGTTGGTGTAGAACACGAAGCCCCGGGCGTCGTAGCCCTTGAGCAGGACGATGCGCGCCGACGGCCGCCCGGCGGGCGTCGCCGTCGCCAGCGTCATGGCCGTGGGTTCGCGCACCTCGCTGTGCAGGGCCTGGTCGAACCACAGCCCGAACTGGGCATAGGGATCGGCGGCGACGGAGGACTCCAGCAGTTCGAACTTCTGGTAGGTCTGGCGGATATCGGCAATGGACATGGCGGGTTGACGGCCTTCGGTGGGATCCTAGGCGGATGCGTGGTCGGCCGCGACGGCGCGCGCGATGGCGCGCAGCTTGCGGTCATGGATGCCGGCGGCCTCGAGGGCCTGGGCGGTTTGCAGGACGTATTCGGTGCAGGGGCCGTAGCGCCCGTGGCCCTGGCGCACGATGGGCACGATCTGGTCCACCGACAGCCCCGGCACGTAGCCGTCGGCGGCGCGGTCCATGGTGAACACCAGCGCCCGGATCGGGCCCTCGGGGGTCCGGCAGGCCACCCAGCGCGGGATGTACGCTCCGCTGGGCATCTCGCGGCGCCACAGCGCGGCCATGACGGGCGGAACCCGGCCCGCGGCGATCCGGTAGGCGCGGCCCTGGCACGAGCCGCCGGCGTCCAGGCCGAAGACCAGGCCGGGCACCTCGGGCGTGCCCCGGTTGACGCGGGACCACAGGCACAGGGCGCGATGATAGCCGTGGATGTGCGCCATGCGGGATTCGAGGTGCTCGAATTCCGGACGCCAGACCAGCGAGCCATAACCGAATACCCAGAGGTCGCTGCGCCGGTCCCAGCCGTTCAGCATGCGGTCGATCGACGCCTGGTGCTCCGCGTCGTCCAGCAGCCTGAAGCGCCGGATGTCGGGCGGAGATCGGCGGAGGGACGGCTTGGCGGCGTTCACGGGTAGGGGCAATTGGGGGTTGCGGGGATCAGGCCCCTATTGTAGAGGACTTGTCCGTTAAAATGGCCGGTGTGTTGGACGAGCCCTCCATGACCCCAGACTTCCCTGCCGCGCCCGCCGCGCCGCCAGCTGCCGAAACGCCGGTCGATGCCGCGCGGCGTTTCGGCGGCATCGACCGCCTGCATGGCGCCGGCGCGCATGCGGCGCTGGCGGGCCTGCACGTGGTGATCGCCGGCATCGGCGGGGTCGGCACCTGGTGCGTCGAGGCGCTGGCGCGTTCCGGCGTGGGCGCCCTGACGCTGGTCGATCTGGACCATATCGCCGAATCCAACATCAATCGCCAGGCCCACGCCCTGGACAGCACCCTGGGCCGCGCCAAGGTCGAGGCCATGGCCGAGCGCGTGCGCGACATCAATCCCGCCTGCGCCGTGCAGGGCATCGACGACTTCATCGGCGCGGACAATGCCGCGGACATCCTCGCGGCCCCGCCGGGGCCGGGCGTGCTGGTGGATTGCACCGACCAGGTGCCGGCCAAGGTCGCCATGGTCCTCGCAGCGCGCGCGGCGGGCTGGCCGATGGTCGTGTGCGGCGGAGCGGGCGGCAAGACCGATCCGCTGGCGCTACGGGCCGGTGACCTGTCCCAGGCCGTGCACGATGCGCTGCTGGGCCGCGTGCGGCAGATCCTGCGGCAGCGCCACGGCTATCCCAAGGGCGGCGCCGCGGGCGGGCGGCCCAGCCGCCGGCCGGCCCGCATGGGGGTGTCGTGCCTGTGGTTCGACCAGCCGGTCGTGCTGCCCGAGGCCTGGCAGGCGCCGCGCGAGGGCGCCGGCCCGCAGGGGCTGTCCTGCGCCGGCTATGGTTCGATCGTCACCGTCACCGCCGCCATGGGTCTGGCGGCCGCCGATCGTGCGCTGCGCCAGGGCCTGGCCCTGGCCGGCCACGGGGCGGCCTGACCGCAACGCGGGTCGCCCTCATCGTATCCGTATGAATGGAGCAGGGCGCTAGTCCCGTTCCCCTACACCCTCGTCCGCGTCCAGGCGCGCGTCCAGCCAGCCGCGCAGGGCGTTCGACACCCGCAAGGCGGGCGCCGCGCGCAGGTCGGCCAGCGATAGCCGCGCCTCGCGCGCCAGCCCCGCGTCCAGCAGGGCCTGGCGCTGCACCCCCGGCAGCAGGCCGCAGTCCAGCGGCGGCGTCAGCCAGGCGCCGCCGGCATCGCGCACGTACACGGTGCTGCGGCTGCCCTCGCACAGCTCGCCGCGGACGTTGCCGTGGATCACGTCGAACACCTCGGGGTGCCTGTCCAGCCAGGCCTGGGCCGCCGCGAACCAGGGGCGGTGCGTGCTCTTGTGCCCCAGCCAGAAGGGGTCCGCAGCCAGCGGTTCGCGCGCCAGGCGCAGGCGCACGGGCTGCGGCGTGGCGGGCAGGGGGCTCGACGCCAGGCGCGCCGTGCCATCGGCGGCCACCAGCAGGCGCAGGCGGAAGGCGCCGGCCGGCGCGGCCGTGCAGGCGCGTTCCACCAAGGCATCCAGCGCCGCCGGGACCGCGGGATAGCCCAGGACCGCGGCCGAGCGCGCCAGGCGTGCGCGATGTCCCGGCCACAGGGCGACCGCCCCGTCCTCGAGGCGCATGGTCTCGATCAGCTCGGGCGGCGGATCATGCGCCATGGCGGGCCAGGAATTCGGCCAGGACCCGGCCAGTGTGGGTGGCGGTGGCCGCGAGGTGCTCCGGGCTGCCTTCCGCAACCAGCCGCCCGCCGCCGTCGCCGCCTTCCGGGCCCAGGTCCAGGATCCAGTCGGCTTCGGCGATGATGTCCAGGTTGTGCTCGATCACCACCACGGTATTGCCCGCGTCCACCAGCCGGTGCAGCACGTGGATCAGCTTTTCCACGTCGGCGGTCGACAGGCCGACGGTGGGCTCGTCCAGCACGTACAAGGTGTGCGGCGCGCGCGAGGCGCGGCCGGTGCGCGTCAGACCCTCGTCCAGGTGCGCCTTGGTGAGTTCGGTGACCAGCTTGATGCGCTGCGCCTCGCCGCCCGACAGCGTGGGCGAGGGCTGGCCCAGCGTCAGGTAGCCCAGGCCCACGTCCTGCATCAGCTGCAGCGCGCGGGAAATCTTGCGGTGCGCCGCGAAATGGCCGATCGCCTCGTCCACCTCCATGCGCAGCAGCTCGCCCGCGCTGCGGCCGCGCCAGCGCACGCCCAGGGTTTCCTGGTTGAAGCGCGCGCCGTGGCAGGCGTCGCACGGCACCTTGACGTCGGGCAGGAAGCTCATCTCGATCGTGCGCATGCCCTGGCCCTCGCATTCGGGACAGCGGCCATCGCCCGTGTTGAACGAGAAACGGGAACTCGTCCAGCCGCGCATGCGCGCCTCGCGCGTGGCGGCGAACAGCTTGCGCACGTCGTCCCAGAAGCCGACATAGGTCGCCGGGCAGGAGCGGGGCGTCTTGCCGATCGGCGTCTGGTCGACCTCCAGCACCCGGTCGATCGCCTGCCAGCCCCGGATCGAGGCGCAGCCGCGCCAGGCGGGCGCCTTGCGCGCCGACACCGCGCGCGCCAGATTGTCCAGCAGCACGTCGCGCGCCAAGGTCGACTTGCCCGAGCCCGACACGCCGGTCACGACGCTCAGCCGCTCCACGGGAATGCGCGCGCAGACGCGCTGCAGATTGTGCAGGTCGGCGTCCACGACCTCGATCATCGGCGTGTCGGCCTCGACCGCCCGGCGTCCGGCCATGGGGTGGCGCAGGGGCTCGCGCAGATAGCGTCCGGTCAGCGAGGCGGGGTTGGCCATGATGCTGTCGACGCTGCCCTGCGCGACCACCATGCCGCCGCGCACGCCCGCGCCCGGTCCGATGTCGATGACGTGGCCGGCCCGGCGGATGGTGTCCTCGTCGTGCTCGACCACCACCAGGGTGTTGCCGTTGCCCTCCAGGCGCGCCAGCGCATCCAGCAGGATGCGGTTGTCGCGCGGATGCAGGCCGATCGTGGGCTCGTCCAGCACATAGCACACGCCCTGCAGGTTCGAGCCCAGCTGCGCGGCCAGGCGGATGCGCTGCGCCTCGCCGCCGGACAGCGTCGGCGAGGCGCGGTCCAGCGCCAGGTAGCCCAGCCCCACGGATTCCATGAAGTTCAGGCGGCTGCGGATCTCGGCCAGCACGTCGCGCGCGATTTCCCCCTCGCGCCCGCGCCCGCCGATGCCCAGGAAAAAGCGCTGGGCGTCACTGACCGCCATCGAGGCCAGTTCGGCGATCGAGCGGTCGCGCCAGCGGAAGGCCAGGGCCACGCGGTTGAGGCGCTGGCCGTGGCAATGCGGGCAGGGCGGCGGGGCGCCCTCGGCCCATTCGTTCCAGGTCGCCTCCTCGCCGCTTTGGTCGGCGGTGAAGCCCTGGAGCTGCAGGCCGGTGCCGAAGCAGTGTGTGCACCAGCCATGGCGCGAGTTGTACGAGAACAGGCGGGGATCGGGTTCGGGAAAGCTGGTGCCGCAGCTGGGGCAGGCGCGCTTGATCGAAAAGGTCTGGGTGCCGGGTTCGGACGACGGGCCGGCGGCCCGGCGCGCCTCCAGATTGCCCGGCCCGTCGGTCAGTCCGGTCAGCAGGCTGAAGCGCCCGCGGCCCAGCGCCAGCGCCTCGCGCACCGCCTCGCGCAGCGTTCCTTCATCGCGCACGTCGATGATCAGGTCGCGCACCGGCAGCTCGATCGTGTGCTCTTGATAGCGGTCCAGGCGCGGCCAGGGGGATACCGGGATGAAGACCCCGTCCACCCGCAGGTGCGTGTGGCCATGGGAGGCCGCCCATTTGGCGAGGTCGGTGTAATAGCCCTTGCGCGCCACGACCAGCGGCGCCAGCAGGCCGACGTGCTCGCCCGCGTGGTCGCGCAGCAGCTGCGCGACGATCTGCTCCGGCGTCTGCGGCTCGACGGGGACTTGGCAATCCGGGCACATCTGCGTGCCCAGCTTGACGTAGAGCAGGCGCAGGAAATGATGGATCTCGGTCATCGTCGCCACGGTGGACTTGCGTCCGCCCCGGCTGGTGCGCTGTTCGATCGCCACCGTGGGCGGGATGCCGTAGATCGCATCCACGTCGGGCTTGCCCGCGGGCTGTACGATGGCGCGCGCATAGGCGTTCAGGGATTCCAGGTAGCGGCGCTGGCCCTCGTTGAACAGGATGTCGAAGGCCAGGGTCGACTTGCCCGAGCCCGACACGCCGGTGATCACGGTGAAGGCGTCGCGCGGGATGTGCACGTCGATGCCCTTGAGGTTGTGCTCGCGGGCATTGACGATGTGGATGTCGCGCGAGACCTCGGGGCGGACGGCGGCATAGGCGGCCGGCGCCTCGGCCAGCAGGCTGCGGCGCGATTCGAGGCTGCGCACGTAGTCCGCCAGCGCGCGCCCCGTATGCGAATCGGCCTGCGCCATCAGGGCCTCGGGCGTGCCCTGGGCGACGATCCGGCCGCCCTGGTCGCCGCCCTCGGGGCCGAGGTCGATCAGCCAGTCGGCGGCGCGGATCACGTCCAGGTTGTGCTCGATGATCAGCAGCGAATGGCCGGCGCCCAGCAGCTTGCGGAAGGCGCGCATCAGGCGCGCGATGTCGTCGAAATGCAGGCCCGTGGTCGGCTCGTCGAACAGGAACAGGCTGCCACGGGTCGCCAGCGGCTGGCGCGTGGCGGGGGTCTTGGCCGCCTGGGCCAGGTGCCCGGCCAGTTTCAGGCGCTGGGCCTCGCCGCCCGAGAGCGTGGGCACGGGCTGGCCCAGGCGCAGGTATTCGAGGCCGACGTCGGCCAGCGGCGCCAGCGCCCATTGCACGTCGCGCAGGCCCTTGAAGAAATCCAGCGCCTCGCTGACCGTCATGTCCAGCACCTCGTCGATCGAGGCGCTGCGGCCCAGGTGCTCGATGCGGACCTCGAGGATCTGCGGCCGGAAGCGCCGGCCGTCGCAGTCCGGGCAGCGCAGGTACACGTCCGACAGGAACTGCATCTCGACGTGCTCGAATCCTGTGCCGCCGCAGCCCGGGCAGCGGCCGTCGCCCGTGTTGAAGCTGAACGTGCCCGCCGTGTAGCCGCGCTCGCGCGATAGCGGGGCGGCGGCGAACAGCTTGCGGATCGCATCGAAGGCGCCCACGTAGCTGGCCGGATTCGAACGGGCGGTCTTGCCGATCGGCGTCTGGTCCACCAGCACGATGTCGGCCAGCTGCTCGGCGCCCAGCAGGGCGTCGTGCGCGCCGGGCGCCTCGGTCGGGCGGCCCAGGTGCTTGAGCATGGCCGGGTACAGCACATCCTGCACCAGCGTCGACTTGCCCGAGCCCGAGACGCCGGTCAGGCAGACCAGGCGGCCCAGCGGGATGGACACTGAGAGATTCTGGAGATTGTTGGCCCGTGCGCCTTCCAGCACCAGGCGCGGCGTGCCGTCGGCCACCGGCATGGGGCGCGGCGCCTCGATCCGCGCCTCGCCGCTGAGGTAGCGGCCCGTCAGCGTGCCGGAGCGCGCCAGCGCCTCGGGCGTGCCGTCGAACATGATGCGCCCGCCGCGTTCGCCCGGCCCCGGGCCGATGTCCAGGATGCGGTCGGCGGCGACCATGACCTGCGGGTCGTGCTCGACCACCACCAGGGTATTGCCGTGGGTGCGCAGCCGGTGCATGACCTGCACGATGCGGTGGATGTCGCGCGGGTGCAGGCCGATCGAGGGCTCGTCCAGCACGAACAGCGTGTTCACCAGCGAGGTGCCCAGGGCCGTCGTCAGATTGATGCGCTGGACCTCGCCGCCCGACAGCGTGCGGCTCTGCCGGTCCAGCGACAGGTACCCCAGTCCCACGTCGCATAGGAAGCGCAGGCGGGTGCGGACTTCGTCCAGCAGCTGGCTCAGGGCCTCGTCCATCGCCTGGCCGAACTCGATGCGCTCGAAGCAGTCGCGCACGCGCTCGATGGGCAGGCGCATCAGGTCGTGCAGCCCCAGGCCGGGCAGGGCGTCCAGCTGCGCGGGGGTCCAGCGGGCATGCACCGGCATGAAGCGCGGGTAGCCGGGCTGGGGCTCGGTGTCGTGCCCCAGCCGCCAGAGCGTGGCGTCGGGCTTGAGGCGCGAGCCCCCGCAATGGGGGCAGGGCGTGTAGCTGCGGTACTTGGACAGCAGCACGCGCACGTGCATCTTGTAGGCGCGCGATTCCAGCCAGTCGAAGAACCGCTGGGCGCCGTACCATTGGTGCTTCCAGGCCGAGGGGCCGCCCTTCCAGTCGGGGTCGCCGCCGATCACCCACTCGTGTTCGGCGGGCGACAGCTCGCGCCAGGGCACGTCCAGGCGCACGCCGGCGCGCCTGGCATAGCGCTCCATCTCCTCCTGGCATTCCTTGTAGCTGGCGGTCTGCCAGGGCTTGACCGCGCCGCCGCGCAGGCTGCGCGACGGGTCCGGCACCACCAGGCCGTAGTCGATGCCCATCACCCGCCCGAAGCCCCGGCAGTGCTCGCAGGCCCCCAGGGGCGAATTGAAGGAAAACGTGCTGGGCAGCGGCGTGCCGTACTCGATGTCGCAGTGGGCGCAGTGCAGGCCCGCGCTGAAGCGCCAGTCCTCCTCGGCGTCCTCGAACTGGGCATGCACCGTCACGCGCCCGTTGCCCTGCGCAAGCGCGGTCTCGAGGGCCTCGTCCACGCGCGCGGGCTCGGCGTTGCTCAGGCGGAAGCGGTCCTGGATCACATGCAGGATGCGCCGGGCCGGCACCTTCGCGCCCTTGCCTCCGGCCTTGCGGCCGGGCGCGGCGGCCGGCGCGGGCGCCGGGTCCTCGGACCGGTGGATGCGGGTGTAGCCTTGCTGTTCGAGAAAGCCGCGCACCTCGTCGTCGGTGAAGTTGGCCGGTACCGACACCGGGAACGTCACGATCAGGCGCGGGTCGCGGGCCGCGCACAGCGTGGCCAGCCGGCGCGCGATGCTGGCCGGCGTGTCGCGCTCGACCGGGCGCGCGCAGCCCGCGCAATGCAGGTGGCCCACGCGCGCATAGAGCAGTTTCAGGTGGTCGTTGAGCTCGGTCATGGTGCCCACGGTGCTGCGCGAATTGCGCACCGGGTTCACCTGGTCGATGGCGATCGCCGGCAGGATGCCGTCGATGCGTTCGACCTGCGGCTTGTCCATGCGGTCCAGGAACTGGCGCGCATAGGGCGAGAAGGTCTCTACATAGCGTCGCTGGCCCTCGGCATAGAGGGTGTCGAAGGCCAGGGAGCTCTTGCCCGATCCGGATACGCCGGTGACGACCAGCAGTTCCCCTGTGTTGATGGTGACATCGAGATTCTTGAGGTTGTTCTGGCGCGCGCCGACGATACGGATGGGAGCATTCATCGCGCCATCATAATCCGATCCGCCGGACTCCGGCGCGCAGCCCCGGGCGGCCGTGTGGGTGGTGCGCCGGCGCCGTGGGGGACGTCGCGGACCGCATCCTTGATCGAGGTCAGTCAATGGTGTCGCGGCCCCGCGCGCGGGGCGATTTCCTGCCGTATGGTGAAGGCGTGGCATAGGCCGTCCCGGCCGCGCCCGTTGCCTACGTCAGGAGATTGCCATGATCCGCCGCCTTGCCGTTCTGTGGCTGGGCCTCGCCGTCCTGCCGCCCGTGCTGGCGGCCGACTATGAGGTCGAACCCCATCACACCTTCGTGACTTTCGAGGTGCTGCACAACGGCACCTCCACCACCCGCGGCCGCTTCGACGTCGTCGAGGGCCGGGTATCCTACGATCCCGCCGCGCGCAGCGGCCAGGCCGATATTCGCATCGACACCGCCTCGATCGACAGCGGCTCGGATCCGTTCGACGAGCATCTGCGCAACGCCGATTTCCTGGACGTCGGCAAATTTCCCGAGGCGCGCTTCCAGTCCACCGCCTTCGTCTTCGAGGGCGAGCGCCTGGCCGCGGTCCAGGGGCGCTTGACCCTCCTGGGTGCGACGCACGAGGTCGAACTGCGCGCCGAGCGCTTCAATTGCTACCGGAACCCGCGCATCGACCGCGAGGTCTGCGGCGGGGATTTCCAGGCGGACGTCCAGCGCAGCCACTGGGGCATGGACTTCGGCCTGCCCGGCATCCCGGACGCCGTGCGCCTGGTCGTCCAGATCGAGGCCATCCGCCAATAGGCCGTCCGCCTATGGGATGATGCGCGGCCGGCCATCCGGCCGACGGCGTGACGGTTTGCTTTTTTGTTAAAATGGTGTGTTTTGCTTTCACGACCGTATTCAAATCCAGGAGATCCTCATGGCAGAAATCAAACGCACGCGCCGCAACACCCTCGAGCGGCGGTGCCTGGGCAAGGCTTTCAAGCGCCTTTTCGTGCGCTCGCCCAAGGGCGTGTTCAAGATGTTGGAAAAGGTCAAGCGCGCCTGAGCGTTTCGTTTTCATACAATTGAGCATCAGGGAAAACCACGGGCCGGCGGCCCGTGGTTTTTCTTTATGGCTATCATGGGACCAGCTCCAAGAGGGATTCTTTGGTATGGTCGGCTGGCGCCATCTTTTTTCCGTTGTCACACCCACGTTCAACCGCGCGCACACGCTGGCGCGCGTCTATCATTCGTTGCGCGAACAATCCTTCCAGGACTTCGAATGGGTGGTGGTGGACGACGGCTCCACCGACCAGACCCGGGCGCTGATCGAGGGCTGGCAGCAGGAGGCCAGCTTTCCCATCCGCTATGTGTGGCAGCCCAACCAGCACAAAAAGACCGCCTTCAACAACGGCGTGCGCCACGCCCGCGGCGAATGGCTGGTGGCCCTGGACAGCGATGACGCCCTGGATCCCAATGCCCTCTACAACATGGCGCGCGCCTGGGAGGACATCCCGCCGGCGCAGCGTGGCCGCTATGTGGCCATCACCGGCCTGTGCGCCCACCTCGACGGCCGCATCGTGGGCGACATGTACCCCGAGGACGCCCTGGATGCGACCTCGCTCGACATGACGTTCCGGTACCACGTGCGCGGCGAGAAATTCGGCTGCCTGCGCACCGACGTCCTGCGCCAGTTTCCCTTCCCCGAGGACATCCCGGGCTTCGTGCCGGAAAGCCTCGTCTGGCGCGCCATCGCCCGCGCGGGCTACCTGACGCGTTTCGTCAACCAGGTGTTTCGCGTCTATCACGACAGCGACGACAGCCTGTCGCGCCAGGGCCGCGGTGCCGAAAGCGCGCGCCATGCCCTGGGGTTGTGGCTGCTGGCCTACGATACCGTCGAATTCTGCCTGGCCTGGTTCCGCTACCAGCCCGGTTCTTTCTTCCTGGCCGCGGCGCGCTATACGCGATTCGCCCTGCACATGCGCGCCAGCGGCCAGCCGCGCCCCCAGGGCCGGCGCCTGACCCATACGGCCTCGCGGCTGCTGGTCTGCCTGATGTGGCCGGTGGGCGCGGGCCTCTATCTGCGCGACCGGCTCAGTGTCGTGCGCCGCGCCACCGCTACCTGTTGACCTGATCGCCGGGCGCGGCCGTCGCGCCGCCCGATGACGGCGCGTCAGTGCCGGACGCCGTCGTCATCCTCGTCCCAGCCGTCCTCATCATCGTCCTCGTCATCGGCGTGATCGTCGTCGTCCCCGTCCTCATCGTCGTCGTCCGCAGCGGACGGCGCCTCGTCCATGGCGAAGGGCAGCACATCGGCCAGGGTGTCCGTCCAGGCGACTTCCTCGCCGTCGCCGTCCACCTTGATGAAGCGCACGCCCTCGAGGCCGCACAGCTGGATCGCCCACAGGAATTCGCATTCCAGGGGCTGGTCGTCCTCCAGCGCCAGGCCGCCGCGGCTGCCCAGGAATCGCGCCCCGGGGCCGCCGGCCTGGACCACGCGCCGCTCGGCGGCGTCTTCGCCCGGCGCCAGCGGCACCGCGAACAGCACCCATTCGAACCCCTCCTCGGCCTCGGCGATGATCTCGGCGATGACCGGCTTGCCCATGTAGGCGCTAAGGGCGTCGGCGGTGCGGCCCAGGAGGCCGGCTTCGGTGTCGGTGAAGGTGAGGGGTGGCGTCATCGGGGCTCTTGTGCGAAAAAGGCGAGGAACTTCTTATTTTAGAGGCTCGCGCGGCGCCGCGCCGCGGACACCGGCTCCCAGGATGGCCGCTGGCCTACAATCGGGTGTTCCCGCGGCCGAATGGTTCGGCCCGCATTTTTGCAAGGTCACTTCACGATTCCCCTATGGCTCAGTACGTCTACACCATGAACCGGGTCGGCAAGATCGTGCCGCCCAAGCGCCAGATCCTGCGCGACATCTCGCTGTCCTTCTTTCCCGGCGCCAAGATCGGCGTGCTGGGGCTCAACGGCTCGGGCAAGTCCACGCTGCTCAAGATCATGGCCGGCGTCGACACGGACATCGAGGGCGAGGCCATCCCGATGGCCGGCATCCGGATCGGCTATTTGCCCCAGGAACCGCAGCTCGATCCCGAGCACACCGTCCGCCAGTCGGTCGAGGCGGGGCTGGGCGAGGTCTTCGACGCGCGCCGGCGCCTGGACGAGGTCTATGCCGCCTATGCCGAGCCCGATGCGGATTTCGACGCCCTGGCCGCCGAGCAGGCCGAGCTCGAGGCCGTGATCGCGGCGGCCGCCTCCAGCGGCAGCGACGACATCGAGACCCAGATGGAGATCGCCGCGGACGCCCTGCGCCTGCCGCCCTGGGACGAGAACGTCGGCCACCTGTCGGGCGGTGAAAAGCGCCGCGTCGCCCTGTGCCGGCTGCTGCTGTCCAAGCCCGACATGCTGTTGCTGGACGAGCCCACCAACCACCTGGACGCCGAGAGCGTCGAATGGCTGGAGGTGTTCCTGCGCCAGTTCCCCGGCACCGTGGTCGCCGTCACCCACGACCGCTATTTCCTCGACAACGCGGCCGAGTGGATCCTGGAGCTGGACCGCGGCCACGGCATCCCCTGGAAGGGCAACTACAGCTCGTGGCTGGAACAAAAAGAAGACCGCCTCAAGCACGAGGAGGCTGCTGAATCCGCCCGCCAGCGCACCATCAAGAAAGAACTCGAGTGGGTGCGCCAGAATCCCAAGGGCCGCCAGGCCAAGGCCAAAGCCCGCCTGGCGCGCTTCGAGGAGCTGTCCTCGCACGAATACCAGAAACGCAACGAAACCCAGGAGATCTTCATCCCGGTGGCCGAGCGCCTGGGCAACGAGGTCATCGAGTTCCGCAATGTGTCCAAGGCCTATGGCGAGCGCCTGCTGATCGACGATCTCAGCTTCAAGGTGCCGCCCGGCGCCATCGTCGGCATCATCGGCCCCAACGGCGCCGGTAAATCGACCCTGTTTCGCATGATCGCCGGGCGCGAGCAGCCCGATTCGGGCTCGGTCGACATCGGCCAGACCGTCCAGCTGGCCTACGTCGACCAGTCGCGCGACGCCCTGCCCGACGACCGCACCGTATTCGATGCGATCGCGGACGGCGCCGACCTGCTGACCGTGGGCCGCTTCGAGATGCCGTCGCGCGCCTACCTGGGCCGCTTCAACTTCAAGGGCGGCGACCAGAACAAGCTCGTCGGCAAACTGTCCGGCGGCGAACGCGGGCGCCTGCACCTGGCCAAGACCCTGATCGCCGGCGGCAACGTCTTGCTGCTGGACGAACCCTCCAACGACCTCGACGTCGAGACTCTGCGCGCCCTCGAGGACGCCCTGCTCGAATTCGCGGGTTGCGTCATGGTCATCAGCCACGACCGCTGGTTCCTCGACCGTATCGCCACCCACATCCTCGCCTTCGAGGGCGATTCCAAGGTGGTGTTCTTCGACGGCAACTACCAGGAATACGAGGCCGACAAGAAGCACCGCCTGGGCGAGGAGGCCGCCAAGCCGCGGCGCCTGCGCTTCAAGGCGCTGCGCTGATCGCGGCGGCCCGTCGCGGACGACCGCCCGCGACGGGCGCTGAACAGGAGACGCCATGAACACCCACGCCACGCTGGAAGCCCGCCATTGCATGCTGCTGGTGATCGACATGCAGGACAAGCTCCTGCCCGCCATCCACGACGCCGAGGCATTGCGCGGACGGGCCGCCCGCATCGCCCAGGCGGCGCGCCTGCTCGAGGTGCCGGTCTGGGCCACCGAGCACTGGCCCGACAAGATCGGCCCCACCCATGCCGACCTGGCGCCGCACATCGACCACATCGTCGCCAAAACCCATTTCGACGCCTGCCGCGAGCCCGGCTTCACCGACGATTTGCCTCGCCACCGTGACCGCGTGTTGCTCATGGGCACCGAAGCACACATCTGTGTGTTACAAACTGGCCTGGGCCTGGCCGCGGCCGGTTTGCGCCCCGCCTTGCTGGCCGATGGCATCGGCTCGCGCCGCGAGTCCGATCGCCTGGCCGCCTGCGAGCGTTGGCGGCACCACGGCCTGGAAATCCTCACCTCTGAAATGGCCTTGTTCGAATGGCTGCGGACGCCGGCCCACCCACGTTTTCGCGACGTCCTGGCTCTCGTCAAGTCATCCTGACGACGGATACAACTGTAGCGTCGGCTCACAGACCCTGGCGGGCATCTGGTTTATAAAAGAAGCATCGTTGTTGAATCGAGCTCGCCACGGGCCTTGAAGGAGAACGCAACATGAACATCAAGACACTCGGGAAGTATGGGGCGGCCGGCCTCATGGTCATCGCCATGGCCGGATGCTCTTCGTGGGACAACATGAGCCATCGCCAGAAATCCGCCGTGACCGGTGCCGGCATCGGCGGGGTGGCGGGTGCCGTCGTCACGGGCGGTGGCGTCCTGGGCACGGTCGGGGGGGCCGCCATCGGCGGCGTGATCGGCGACCAGGTCGGCAAGAACAAGTAATCGCACGGAGCCACGCCGCCTGCCGGCGGGGCTCTGACCGCAACGCGCCCCCGCACGGGGGCGATCGGAAACGCGCCCCCGCACGGGGGCGATCGGAAACGCGCCGTTCATGGCGCGTTTTTCGTGGGCGCGGGCAATACGCTTGTCGTGGCGGTGCGACAGTTCCGTTCGAGACCATCGGCTGCGGCCTGGATCCGCGCGTCGATCACTACATCAAGCCGGTCGAGCGCCACTGGCTGCGCCATATCGTGTTCGCCGACCTGCGTCCCTATGCCCACGTCCTGTTGGCGTCGCTGGTGTCGAACCTGATGGCGCTGGCGAGCATCATCTTTTCCATGCAGGTCTATGACCGGGTGTCCGCTTTCCGATGTATCCGGACGTGCAGATGGAACTGCCCGACTATGACGAGCCGTTCCAGCGCGACGGGGTCATGTCGCAGCCGCAGCGCTTCCGGCAGATCGTCCCGGGCCTGCCGGCGGCCGAGGTGGTGCGCCTGATCGGCCGGCCGCTGGAGAGCGGCGCGGCGGACGGCGCCTGGAACTACAACTTCACGTTCCGGCTGCCGCGTTCGCAGAACTACATGGTGTGCCAGTACAAGGTGGTGTTCGACGCCGATCAGCGGGTCGAGGAGGCCGCCTGGCGCCGCCATCAGTGCCTGGACATCGTGAACGGGGCGCAATAGGGGGGGGCGGGCATTCCCGGCTGCACCGGCGCGGCGCCCGCCGGCGCGTACAGGCTCCAACGGCCGCGAGGGCAATCCCGTGGCCCCACGACCATTATGGTCTCCGTCGAATAGTCAATATTAAGCAGGGGTTTTCCATAAGCCCATAATGTTGACACTTATTGTGCACAAAACATACGATCCTCTGACCGATACGCGACCTGGGGGCGGTCGGTCACGAGGGTCCATCCTCCGGCGCACGCCTGAAATCCCCCGCACAAAAAGAATCCGCAGCGCCTTGCGGATCCATTCGGAGACAAGCATGACGACAAGTCGCAGGACCGTCCTTCTTTCGCTGGCGGCCATGGCCGCCGCCCCCCGCGTGTATGCGCAATCCTCCAAGCCGCTGGACGTCGTCTTCCTGTACGACAACCCGATCGGCGACGTGGGCTGGGTGCGGCAACATGAAAACGGCCGCCTCGCCCTGGAAAAAGCCCTGGGCGGCAAGATCAAGACCCGCTACGTGCAGGTGGCCGCCGGCGCCGATTCCGAGCGCGTCATGCGCACCCTGGCGCAGGGCGGTGCCGACCTGATCTACGGCGTGACCTTCGGCTACATGACGCCCATGTCCAAGGTCGCCAAGCAGTTCCCCAAGACCATCTTCATGAACTGCCAGGGCTTCATGACCGGCAAGAACATGGGGGTGTACGCGGCGCGCACCTACCAGGGCTTCTACATGAACGGCTATCTGGCCGCCAAGATGAGCAAGACCGGCGTCATCGGCTTCATCGCCTCCATGCCCGTCCCGGAAGTCATCCAGGACATCAACGCCATGATGATCGCCATGCGCAGCGTCAACCCCGAGGCCGTGGCCAAGGTCACCTGGCTGAACACCTGGTACGACCCGGGCCGCGAGCGCGAGGCGGCCAATGCGCTGCTGTCCGACGGCGCCGACATCCTGATCTCCGAGCTGTCCTCGCCCGTGGCGGTCCAGGTGGCCCAGGAAAAAGGCGTCTACGCGGCGACCTTCCAGAGCGACATGTCCAAGTACGGCAAGTCGCAGCTGAGCTGTGCCTTGCTCGACTGGTCCCACTTCTATATCCGCAACACCCAGGCGGTCCTGGACAAGACCTGGACATCGCACAACGACTGGCTGGGCGTCAAGGATGACGCGGTCCGGATGATCGCGCTGCATGACGACATCCCGGCGGACGTCAAGGAACAGGTGCTCAAGCTCGAGGCTGGCTTCGCGGACGGCACGCTGCAGCCCTTCACCGGCCCCATCGTCGACCAGGACGGCAAGGAACGCGTCCCCGCGGGCACGACGCTCACCGACGAGCAGAAGCACAAGATCGACTGGCTGGCCGCCGGCATCCAGGGACGCCTGCCGTCCTGAGCAACCCGCCTTCCAGTGAGGGACGATCCGCATGACAGCAAACCTCGTACCCCCGGTGTCGGGCCCGCGGCTTGAAATCCGCGGCCTGACCAAGGCGTATCCAGGCATCGTGGCCAACGACCGGGTGGACTTGACCGTCCAGCCCGGCGAGATCCACGCCGTGCTCGGCGAGAACGGCGCCGGCAAGAGCACCCTCATGAAGAGCATCTACGGCGTGGTGCGGCCCGATGCCGGCGAGATCCGCTGGGAGGGCAAGCCGGTCACGATCCACAGCCCAGGCCACGCCCGGGAACTGGGCATCGGCATGGTATTCCAGCATTTCTCGCTGTTCGAGACGCTGACCGTGACCGAGAACGCGGCGCTGGCGCTGCCCGGCAAGCCCGACCTGAAGGACCTGGCGGCGCGCATCGAGGCGGTCTCGCGCCGCTATGGGCTGGCCATCGATCCGCGCCGCGCCATCCACACCTTGTCGGTGGGCGAGCGCCAGCGGGTCGAGATCATCCGCTGCCTGCTGCAGAATCCGCGCCTGCTGATCATGGACGAACCCACCTCCGTCCTCACGCCGCAGGCGGTGGACAAGCTGTTCGATACCTTGCGCCAATTGTCCGAGGGCGGCTGCAGCATCCTGTACATCAGCCACAAGCTGCACGAGATCAAGGCCTTGTGCAATGCGGTGACCGTGCTGCGCGGCGGCCGGGTGATCGGCACCTGCGATCCCCGGCAGGAAACCACGGCGACGATGGCGCGGCTGATGGTGGGCGCCGAGGTCCAGACCTGCGAAGCCTCGGAATCCAGCGTGGTGGGCGCCCCGGTGCTGGTGGTCGAGGGTCTGTCCAAGCCGGCCGACGATATATTCGGCACCGACCTCGAGGACGTGTCCCTGACGGTCCATGGCGGCGAGATCCTCGGCATCGCCGGGGTCTCGGGCAGCGGCCAGCAGGAACTGCTGGGCCTGCTCTCGGGCGAGGTCCAGGCGCGCGCTGCCGCCTCGATCCGGCTGCTGGGCGTGGATGCGGGGCATCTCGATGCCGCGGCGCGGCGCGGGCTGGGCCTGGGTTTCGTGCCGGAGGAGCGCCTGGGGCGCGGCGCCGTGCCCGGCATGTCGCTGCTGGAAAACACGCTGCTGACGGCGTTCGGCCAGGGCATGGTGGCCCACGGCCTCATCGACGAGCCGGTGGTGGACGCGTTCACGCGGCGCTGCATCGACGAGTTCGGCGTCAAGTGCATCGGCCCGCAGGCGCTGGCCGACAGCCTGTCGGGCGGCAACCTGCAGAAATTCATCGTGGGCCGCGAAATCCTGCAAGGCCCCAAGGTCCTGGTGGTCGCGCAGCCCACCTGGGGGGTCGACGTGCAGGCCAGCGCCTTCATCCGCCGTTCGCTGGTGGCGCTGCGGGATCGGGGGGTGGGCATCCTGGTCGTCTCCGACGACCTGGACGAATTGTTCGAGATCAGCGACCGCATCGCGGTGATCGCCGCCGGCAGGCTGTCGCCGGCCAAGCGGCGGCTGGATACGGACACCGAGGAAGTGGGACTCTGGATGAGTGGACTGTGGCCCGACGGCGGCGATGCGCGCGCCCCGGGCAAGACTGGCGAGGCGCGGCATGTGGCTTAAATTGGAACGCAGACCCCAGCCTTCGAAGGCCATGCGGTACGGGTCGCCGCTGATCACGCTGCTGTTGACGGCGGTCATCGGGACGGCCCTGTTCATTTTCCTAGGACGCGATCCGCTCGAGGCCTTCCACGCCTTGTTCGTCACGCCGCTCAGCAGCCTGTTCGGCATCGGCGAATTGCTGATCAAGGCCTCGCCGCTGATGCTGATCGCCATCGGCCTGACGATCGGCTTTCGCGCCAACGTCTGGAACATCGGCGGCGAGGGCCAGCTGGTCATGGGGGCCATCGCGGGCGGCGGCCTGGCCATTTATTTCCACGACAGCGACAGCCTGTTCCTGCTGCCGGCGATGGTGCTGGCCGGGGCGCTGGGCGGCGCGCTGTGGGCGGCGATCCCGGCGTTTCTGCGCACGCGCTTCAATGCCAACGAGATCCTCACCACCTTGATGCTGAACTACATCGCGCTGCTGTTCCTGGGCTATCTGGTCTATGGTCCCTGGCGCGATCCGGCCGCCTTCAACCTGCCGCAGTCCCGCGTGTTCGAATCCGCGGCGCTGTATCCCATCCTGATCGAGGGCACGCGGCTGAACGCCAGCCTGTTCGTTGCGCTGGCCGCCGTCGCCGCGGGCTGGTTCTTCATGCGCCGCTGCTTCCTCGGCTATCAGATGCGGGTCGCCGGCCTGTCGGATCCCGCCGCCCGCTACTCGGGCATCAAGTCCAGGCGCATCGTCTGGGTCAGCATGCTGATCGGCGGCGTGGCCTCGGGCGTGGCCGGCATCGGCGAGGTGGCCGGCCCGGTCGGCCAGCTGCTGCCGGTGGTCTCGCCGGGCTACGGCTTTGCCGCCATCATCGTCGCCTTCGTCGGGCGCCTGCATCCGGTGGGCATCGTGCTCGCCAGCCTGCTGATGGCCCTGCTGTACCTGGGCGGCGAGGCCGCGCAAATGAGCCTGAACCTGCCCGCGGCCATCACCGGCCTGTTCCAGGGCATGCTGCTGTTCATCCTGCTGGGCACCGAAGTCTTCATCACTTATCGGCTGCGCTTCACGGGCTTTCCCGCGCGCCGTACCGTCCAAGGAGCGACCGCCTGATGGAACTGCTGCTTCCGATCCTCATCGCCACGATTCCCGCGGGCACGGCCGTCCTGTTCGCCGCTCTCGGCGAACTCGTGGTGGAAAAATCCGGGGTCCTGAACCTCGGCGTGGAAGGCATGATGCTGGTGGGGGCGATCGCCGCCTTCGCCGTCGCCTCCACCACCGGCAACCTGTGGCTGGGCGTCAACGCCGGCATACTGGCCGGCATGGTGATGGCGCTGCTGTTCGCCTTCCTCACCCTGACCCTGATGGCCAACCAGATTGCCTGCGGGCTGGCGCTGACGATATTCGGCGTGGGCCTGAGCGCCTACGTCGGCCAGTCCTACCTGAACATCGTGCTGCCGGTCCAGCCCGAGATCGAGATCCCCTTGCTGTCTGACCTGCCGGTGGTGGGCCGGCTGCTGTTCGCGCACCAGCCGCTGGTGTACGTGTCCTGGTTCGTGTTCGCGGGCATCTGGTGGTTCCTGTATCGCAGCCGCTCGGGCCTGACCCTGCGCGCGGTCGGCGAGTCGCCGTCCTCGGCCCATGCGCTGGGCTATTCCGTGATCGGCATCCGCTACCTGGCGATCCTGTTCGGCGGCGCGATGGCGGGCCTGGGCGGCGCCTTCCTGGCCACGATGTACACCCCCATGTGGGTCGAGGGCATGACGGCCGGGCGCGGGTGGATCGCGCTGGCGCTGGTCGTCTTCGGCACCTGGCGGCCCGGCCGGGTCATGCTGGGCGCCTACCTGTTCGGCGGCATCACGGTGGCCCAGCTGTTTGCCCAGAGCCGCGGCGTGGCGGTGTCCTCGCACCTGCTGTCCATGCTGCCTTATATCGCCACGGTCGCGGTGCTGGTCGCGATCTCCAGCAACCCCGTGCGCATCCGCCTGCACACCCCGGCCTCGCTGGGACGCTTGTTCGAACGCACCTCGTAAGGCGGCGCTGACCCCGCCGTTCACATAGGAACCGCCATGAATACCGACATCCGCGACCTGCCCGCCGAAAGGACCGCCCCCACGCGGGAACAGATCATCCGCCACCTGCTGCGCAGCAACGAGGTCGCCAAGCGCGCCATCGGCCTGGGCTGCCATCCCTTCGGCGCCATCCTGGTCGCACCCGACCATGAAACCGTGCTGATCGAGCAGTGCAACATCGACACCGTGCACCATGCCGAGGCGGAGCTCGCGCGCATCGCCTCGCGCAACTTCCGGCCCGAATACCTCTGGCATTGCACCCTGTACACCTCGGTCGAGCCCTGCTGCATGTGCGCCGGGACCGCCTACTGGGCCAATATCGGCCGCGTGGTCTTCGGCCTGACCGAGGCCGAGCTGCTGCAGGCCACGGGCGACCACGACGAGAACCCGACGATGAGCGTGTCCTCGCGCTATGTCTACGACCACTGCCAGAAGGACGTCGAGCTGATCGGTCCGGTGCCCGAGGTGATTCCCGAGGTCGGCGCCTTGCAGCGTGAATTCTGGGCCAGCCGCTGAACGTTCAAAAACCGGATCGACGCATGAAATTCTTTCGTCCCGCCCACCTGTCAGAGGCCTTGAGCATCAAGGCGGAGTTCCCCGATTGCGTGCCGATCGCCGGCGGGACGGACCTGATGGTGATGATCAATTTCGATCGGCGCCGGCCGGCCGCGCTGATGGACCTGGGCGGCATCGCCGAACTGCGCGCCATCGACGAGGGCGCCGACGGCCGCCTGCGCATCGGCGCCGGCGTGACCTGCCGGCGGCTGCACGAGGACTATGCGGACGCATTGCCCGCGCTGGCCACGGCGGCCGGCACGGTGGGCTCGCCGCAGATCCGCAACCGCGCCACGATCGGCGGCAACCTCGCCACCGCATCGCCCGCCGGCGACACGCTGCCGCCGCTGGTGGCCGCCGGCGCGGTGGTGGAGCTGGCCTCGACCCGCGGGACGCGGCGCCTGCCCCTCGAGGAATTCCTCGTCGGCCCCAAGCGCAGCGCCCTGCGGCCCGACGAACTGATCGCGGCCATCGAGGTGCCGCGCCGCAGCGGCCCGCAGCTGTTCTCCAAGGTCGGCACGCGCAACGCCATGGTGATCTCGATCTCCAGCCTCGCCCTCGAGCTGCGGCCGGCGGCGCGCGAGATCCGCTGCGCCATCGGATCCGCGGCGCCCAAGGTCCTGCGGGTCGCGGGGACCGAGGCGCTGGCGGCGTCCTTGCCCTGGCCGGCGGACGGCGAGCCGGCGCGCGCCCTGGGCGGCGACCTGCTGCACGCGTTCGGCGAACTGGTGGGCGGGGCCTGCTCGCCGATCGACGACGTGCGCGGATCGGCCCGCTACCGGCGGCGTTCGCTGGAGGTGCTGGCGCGGCGCAACCTGACTTGGGCCTGGCAATCCCTGGGAGGAACATCATGCAACTGACATGCACCGTCAATGGCCGCGCCTATGCCGCCGAGGACGTCTGGGAGGGCGAATCCCTGCTGTACGTGCTGCGCGAGCGCTTCGGGCTCTACGGCTCCAAGAACGCCTGCGAGCAGGGCGAGTGCGGATCCTGCACGGTCCTGATCGACGGCGACCCCGTGTGCGCCTGCCTGGTCGCGGCCGGCCAGGCCGAGGGCGCGCACATCACCACGGTCGAGGGCGTGGCCGATGGCGGCGGATTGGCCGCCGTCCAGGCGGCGCTCACCGAAACCGGCGGCGTCCAATGCGGGTTCTGTACGCCGGGGATCGTGGTCGCGGCGCACGAGCTGCTGTCCCGCAACGCCGCGCCCAGCCGCCTGGACATCCGCGAGGCGCTGGCCGGCAACCTGTGCCGCTGCACGGGCTACGAACAAATCATCGAGGCGGTCGAGCGGGCGGCCGTGCGCATGAAGGCCGGGGCCTAGGCCAGTGCCGCGTCCCGCGCTATTTTCAAGGTAGAGAACCCATGGGCACATTTTCCAAGCAGGGGGCGGTCGACGCCCCGTCGTCCCGCCGCGGCCGGATCGGCGATTCCCCGGTGCGGCCCGACGCCGCGCCCAAGGTCACGGGCGGATTCGAGTACGCCTCCGACTTGACCGCGCCGGACATGCTGTGGGGGGCGACGCTGCGCAGCCCGCATGCCCATGCCCGCATCCTGGCCATCGATACCCGCGAAGCGCAGGCGCTGCCGGGCGTGCATGCCGTCCTGACGGCCGCGGACGTGCCCGGCCTGAACCGCCACGGCCTCGAACGGCCGGACCAGCCCGTCATCGCCGAGGACATCGTGCGCTACGAGGGCGAGCCCGTCGTCATCGTCGCGGCCACGCATCCCGAGATCGCCCGGCGCGCGCTCGAGGCCGTGCATGTCGAATACGAGGTGCTGGAACCCCTCATCGATCCCTGGGCGGCGGCCTTCGACCCGGACCTGCGCCGGATTCATCCGGACGGCAACATCGTGCGGCACATCCCCGTGCGGCGCGGCGACCTGGACGCCGCGCGGGCCGCATCGGACGTGGTGGTCTCGGGAGAATACGAGGTCGGCATGCAGGACCAGGCCTTCCTCGGCCCCGAGGCCGGCCTGGCGCGCGCCTTGCCCGGCGGCGGCGTCCAGCTGCAGGTCGCCTCGCAATGGATCCATTACGACCGCATGCAGATCGCGCGCGCGCTGGACCTGCCGACCGATCGCGTGCGGGTGGCGCTGTCGGGCATCGGCGGAGCCTTCGGCGGCCGCGAAGACCTGACCGTCCACGTGCATGCCTGCATGCTGGCGCTGCGCACCGGCCGTCCCGTCAAGATGATGTACAACCGCGAGGAATCCTTTCACGGGCACGTCCATCGCCATCCCGTGCGCATGCGCTACGAGCATGGCGCCAGCCGCGACGGCGTCCTCCAGTACGTCCGCGCCACCATCGTCTTCGACGGCGGCCCGTATGCCTCCTGCTCGCCCGAGGTCATCTTCAATGCGGCCGTGTACGGGGCGGGACCCTATGTGACGCGCGCGACGCGCAACGACTGCTACGCGGTGTTCACCAACAATCCGGTCTGCGGCGCCATGCGGGGCTTCGGCGCGGTCCAGGTGGCCGTCGGCTACGAGGCGCAGATGGACAAGCTGGCCCACGCCCTGGGCATGGATCCGGTCGACTTCCGGCAAAAGAACGCCCTGGCGCAGGGCGCCGTCATGCCGACCACCGGCCAGCCCGTCACGGCGCCGGCGCCCGTGGCCGAGATGCTGCAACTGGTGCGCGGCCTGCCGCTGCCGCCGTCCAGGGACGACGACCAGCGCAATATGCCGGGCGGCCTGGCCAGCACGACCCGCGGCGAGGGCGTCCGGCGGGGCGTGGGCTATGCGGTGGGCTTCAAGAACGTCGCCTTCGGCGAGGGCGCGGACGACCACTCGACCGCCAGCGTCCGGCTGGAACGGATCGGCGGCGAGCCCGTCGCCACCGTGGGCACCGCGGCGGCCGAGGTGGGGCAGGGCATCTACACGGTCCTTGGCCAGATCGTCCGCGAGGAGCTCGGCGACATCGAGGTGCGCTTCGAGACCGGCGACACGACCCTGGGCGACCCGGGCGCCACCTCCGCCTCGCGGCAGACTTACATGAGCGGTGGGGCCGTCAAGATGGCGTGCGAGCAGGTTCGCCAGGCGCTGCTGGCGCGCGCGGCGGGCCGCCTGCCGGCCGGCGCGGCCGGGCCGGTGTTCGACCGCGGCCGGATGGTGTCGCCCGGCATCGACATGCCGATGTCGGAACTGCTCGATACGCCGATCGTGGAAACGGCCAGGCACCATCACCGGCCGACCGAAACCCTGAATCCGGACAACGGGCAGGGCGCCGTCACCCTGCAGTTCGCATTCTGCGCGCACCGGGCGGTGGTCGACGTCGACATCGAGCTGGGGATCATCAAGGTGGTGGCGCTGGACGCCGTGCAGGACGTCGGCCGGGCGCTCAATCCGACGACCATCACGGGACAGATCCAGGGCGGATCGCTGCAGGGCATGGGGCTGGCGGTGATGGAGGAACTGCTGGTCCACGAAGGCAAGCTGCGCAATCCCTCGTTCACGGACTACCTCATTCCCACCATCGTCGATGCGCCGTCGATGCAGGTCCGCATCATCGAGCACCCCGACCAGGACGCGCCCTACGGCCTGCGCGGGGTCGGCGAGCCGCCGACGATCTCCAGCGTCGCCGCCGTCGCCGCGGCCGTGCGGGATGCGACCGGGCTCGCGCTTGCGCGCGTGCCGGTGCGCGCGGATGATATCGTGTTTGGCGACCCGGCCGACACCGCTCCCGCCGGCAAGGCTGCCGAGGTCGCCGCCATGCAGTAAGGCCCCGGCCGAAAAAAGAATGCATCCGACCGAATGAAACAGGATCTCGACCACCAGCGCCATGCCCTGCTCGAGGGCGCCCTCAGCGAATTTCACTCGCGCCACTCGGGTGGCGGCTCGCCCGCCAGCGAGGAAAGCGGCGAGGATCGCGTCTATCGGGTGTTGTTCGACAGCATCCTGGAACACCGCCTGGCCCCGGGCATGAAGCTCAAGGAGGTCCCCCTGGCCGAGGCCTTCGGCGTGACGCGAGGGGTGGTGCGCAAGGCCCTCGCGCGCCTGTCGGCCCTGAAACTGGTGAACCTGCGCGCCAACCGCGGCGCGGCCGTGGCCAATCCCTCCGGCAAGGAAGCCCAGCAGATCTTCGAGGCGCGGCGCCTCGTCGAGATCGCCCTGATCGAGCGGCTGGCCGGCATCGCCACGGCGCGGCAGGTCGAGGAATTGCGCCGCTTCGTCAAGGCCGAGCACGACAGCTACGACAGCGGCGACACCCGATCCGGCATCTGGCTGTCGATGGGTTTCCACATCAAGCTTGGCGAGTACGCCGACAACGCCGTGCTGTCGGAATTCCTCGAGCGCCTCGTCGTCCAGACGCCGCTGATCTTTCTCGTCGACGGTCACGGGCATCCGGGCAAGTCCTGCTCGGCGCGCGAGCACACCGAGATCATCGACGCCATCGCCGCGGGTGATCCGAAACAGGCGGCGGCCTGCATGGACGCGCACTTGCGGCACGTCGAGCACAGCGCGCAACCGCGCCGCACAGGGCCAAAATCCGAACTCTCGCAGTTGCTGGGCCTGGACTGAGACTCGCCGGTCGCTCGCCGGCGAGCCCATGATGCCCTAGCGTCCGGGCAGCGCGCAGGCCGAGTCGGTCAGGCCCGCCAGGGCCAGGCCGCCGTCCTTGGCGCTGCGCACGTCCAGCGCCTTGGTCACCGGGATGCCGTTTTTGACGGCGATGATCTCGGCCATGATGCTGACCGCGATCTCGGAGGGCGTCTTGCTGCCGATGAAGATCCCCACGGGGCCGCGCAGGCGATCCATGGCGGCCTCGCTGAGCTCGAAATGCTGGATCAGGCGCCGGCGGCGCGCATCCTGGTTGCGGCGCGAGCCGATGGCGCCCACGTAGAAGGCATCCGATTCCAGGGCCTCCATCAAGGCCAGGTCGTCCAGTTTCGGATCGTGGCTGAGCGCCACGATGCAGGTCCTGCGGTCCGGCCGGCAGGCGGTGACCGCGTCGTCGGGCATGTCGGTCACGACCGTGGCGCCCGGCACGGACCAGCCGCGCGTGTACTCGATGCGCGGGTCGCAGACCGTCACGGTAAAGCCCGAGAACAGCGCCATGGTGGCCAGGTATTCGGCCAGCTGGCCCGCGCCGATCAGCAGCATCCGGTAGCCCGGGCCGAAGGTGGCGGACAGCGTCCGGCCGTCCATGCGCAGGTCGGCGGGGGCCTCGGCCGCGGCCAGCGCCGCATGGCCGTCGGACAGGCGCAGCGTGCGGCGCATGAGGTGTCCGGATTCGAGGTGCCGCAACAGGTCGCGCAGGCCATCGGCCTGGGGATTGTATTCCACGACCAGTTCCAGCGTGCCGCCGCAGGGCAGCCCGAAGCGGTGCGCCTCGTCGGCGGTCACGCCGTACTTCAGCCGTTCAGTGCCGCCGCGGGCATGCCAGCGCGTGCCCTCGGCGCCGTCCGGGCGATGCCGCGCGATCAGGTCGTCCTCGATGCAGCCGCCCGACACCGAGCCGGTCACCGTGCCGTCCTGGCACAGCGCCATGATGGAGCCGATCGGACGGGGGGATGATCCCCAGGTGCGCACCACGGTGACGAGTATCGCCGCGAGGCCCCGGGCCCGCCAGTCGGCGAGCGTCTTCAGTACGATGAAGTCGATGTTTTCCATGGTCCGATCCGGCAATGCCGCATTCAAATGATTGTACACAAAAATTGTGCACAAATAGCCGGGTCCCCGCCCCGACTGCCATTGGGCGGTACACTGTCGGCCTTCATTCCGCCGCCGGCCCCTTCATGTTACTCACCCTGTTGAATATCGTCATTCCGGTCTTCGTCGTGGCCGCGGTCGGTTTCGTGTCCGGCCGCCACCAGCGGCGCCTGCCCGACATGACGTTCATCAACTACGTCAATGTGACGGTGTTCGTGCCGGCGCTGGTGTTCTCGGCGCTGGTCGGCAATCCCGTCGACCTGGTCCGGGGCTGGCCGCTGCTGGCGGCGGGGGTGCTGATCATCCTGCTGCCCGGCCTGCTGCTGGCGCTGGTGCGCCGGCCCGGCATCGCGCGGTCGGCCTACCTGATGGTGGGCATGTTCCGCAACACGGGCAACATCGGCATCCCGCTGATGATGCTGGCCTATGGCAAGCATCTGCTGGGCGACATCATCGTGCTGTTCGTATTGTCGAACGTGCTGCATTTCTCGATCGGCCTGTTCATCCTCAGCGGCGGGCGCAACCACTGGATGTGGCTGCGCAATCCCAATATCTGGGCGGCGGTGCTGGGGGTGGTGTTCAGCACGCGGCCCGAGGTGCTGCCGCAGTTCCTGCTGACCAGCCTGGAACTGCTGGGCCAGATCGCCGTGCCGCTGATGCTCTTCGGCCTGGGAGTGCGGCTGTCTCAGGACCGCATCGAACAACTGGGCCTGGCCTTGCGCATCAACGGCGCCTACCTGCTGGCCGGCGCCCTGGCCCTGGGCATCGTCCTGTGGCTGCTGCCGCTGACGCCTGAATGGACACGGCTGATCGCGCTGTCGGCGATGCTGCCGCCCGCGGTCCTGAACTACCTGCTGTGCGAACACTACAAGGTCGAACCGCGCGCCGTGGCCAGCGTGGTCCTGGTCGGCAACCTGTTGTCGATCGCCACCGTGCCGCTGGTCGTCTGGCTGACGCTGACGGTCTGAGGTGCGCGCCCCTGCCTTAGCCGCGGACCTCGGCCTGCGGCATCTCGATCTTGACCTCGAGCACCTCGAGCGAATCCTGCCGGTCGAGGTTGACCTTGATGTCGTCCGGGTTGATGTGCACGTAGCGCGAGATCACCTCGATCAGTTCCCTTTGCAGTTGCGGCAGGAAATCCGGTGTATTGCGGCCCGCGCCGCGCTCGTTGATCAGAATCAGTTGCAGGCGGTCCTTGGCGATGCTTGCCGAGGATTTCTTTTGGCCGCGCAGAAAATCCAGGAACGACATGATCATTTCCCCCCGAACAGGCGCTTGAGCAGGCCGGGTTTTTCGTAGTCGACGAAGCGCAGGGGCTTGTCCTCGCCCAGGTAGCGCGCCACCACGTCCTGGTAGGCCAGCGCCACGTCGCTATCGCGGATGTGGATGGCGGGAATGCCCTGGTTGGAGGCCTGCAGCACGGTTTCCGATTCGGGGATCACGCCGATCAGGCGGATGCGCAGGATGTCCTCGATGTCCTTGAGAGACAGCATCTCGCCGTCGGCGACGCGCTTGGGGTTGTAGCGCGTCAGCAGCAGGTGTTCCTTGATGGGTTCCTCGCCTTTTTCGGCGCGGCGGGACTTGGCCGACAGAATCCCCAGGATGCGGTCCGAGTCGCGCACCGAGGACACTTCGGGGTTGGTCACCACCAGCGCGTCGTCGGCGAAATACGAGGCCATCACCGCGCCGGTCTCGATCCCTGCGGGCGAATCGCACACGATGTATTCGAAATCCATGTCCGCCAGGTCCTTGAGGACCTTTTCCACGCCCTCCCGGGTGAGGGCGTCCTTGTCGCGCGTCTGGGACGCCGGCAGGATGTAGAGGTTTTCCAGCTGCTTGTCGCGGATCAGGGCCTGGTGGAGGGTGGCCTCGCCGTTGATGACGTTCACGAAGTCGTAGACGACGCGGCGCTCGCAGCCCATGATCAGGTCCAGGTTGCGCAGGCCGACGTCGAAATCGATCACCGCGGTCTTGTGGCCATGCATGGCCAGGCCGGCGGCGAAGCTTGCGCTGGTGGTGGTCTTGCCCACACCGCCCTTGCCGGAGGTCACTACAACGATGCGCGCCATGACGAATTATTCCCCTGTTGTCGAAATCATGTAATCGTAAAGCAAAACCCGCGCCGCCACGCGGTCATCTGTATGCGGCCGTGTCCCGGCGCAACAAATTGCTGTCCGGCGGCGCGCCCGCCTCATAGGGGGCGGATGCGCAGCGTGTCGCCGTCCAGCTGGACCAGCGCCGGCTGCTTGTGCAGATTATCGGACAAGCGCGTCTCGACCACGCGATAGACGCCCGCGATCGCCAGCAGTTCGGGATCCAGCTGGGTCGTCAGGATCATCGCCCGCGTGTCGCCGCGCGCCCCGGCCATGGCCTTGCCGCGCAGAGGCCCGTAGACGTGGATGTTGCCGTCGGCGATCACCTCGGCGCCCTGGCTGACCATGCCGATCACCACCAGGTCGCCGCCGCGGGCGTAGATCCGCTGGCCCGAGCGCAGCGGCTGGCGGATGACCAGGGTGGCGGCCCCGCCCTCGGCGGAGGACGCGGCCGCCGGCGTGCCTTCGGTGGGTGCATCGGCGGGCGCCTTGGCCGGGGGCGCATCGGCCTCGGCCGCGCTCGCGCGGGTCGGCTGGGCGGCGGCCGCCGCCTCGGCGGGATCGGCCGCCTTGGCCGGCGCCGGACGGCCGCCCGAGACCTCGACCGGCGCCAGGCCCGCGGCCAGGGCCTGGTCGCGCAGCGCGCCCTCGGCCAGCACGCCGATCGGGTGCAGCGTGTGGCGGCGCAGGGCGGCGATGAGCGCCGCCCAGTCGGGCGACTGGTCCAGGGCCTGCGCGTCCAGCACGACGGGCTCGTTCTCGTAGAATGCGCCGGCCTCGGTCATGCGCCGGTCCAGGGCGGCGATCAGCTCGCCGGTGTCGGCGCTGTGCAGCACGGCGCGCAAGGCATAGAGGGTGGCGCTCTTGAAGTCCAGGGCGATCTTGGGGGTGGTGCTCACGGTTCAGGCCCAGGTGTCGCGCAGGGTCACCGCGCGGTTGATGACGGGCCGCCGGCTGGTCGAGTCGACCCGGTCGGCCACGAAATAGCCCAGCCGCTCGAATTGCCAGGTGGCGCCGGGTTCGGCCTGGACGCCGGGCTCGAGCAGGGCCCGCACGACGCGGCATGAATCGGGGTTGATCGCCTGCAGGAAATCCTTGTCGCCGGCATCCGGGTGCGCCTCGGCAAACAGGCGGTCGTACAGGCGAACCTCGGCCGGCACCGCGCTGTCGGCGCTGACCCAGGTCACGGTGCCCTTGACCTTGACCGAGTCCGCGCCCGGCGTGCCGCTGCGGGTTTCGGGCAGGTATTCGGCGTGAACCTCGACCACGCGGCCCTCGGCGTCCTTGACGCAGCCCGTGCAGCGCACGATGTAGGCGTACTTCAGGCGCACCAGGTTGCCCGGGAACAGGCGGAAATATTTCCGCGGCGGGTCCTCGCGGAAATCGTCGCGCTCGATCCAGAGCTCGCGCGTGAAGGGGAAATGGCGCAGCGCGCCGTCCGGGTCGTGCGGGTTCAGCGGCGCCGAGCAGGGCTCGATGTGCCCGTCCGGGAAGTTGGTGATGACCAGCTTCAGCGGATCCAGCACGGCCACCGCGCGCGGCGCGACCGGATCCAGGTCGTCGCGCAGGGCTTGTTCCAGTGTGGCGTAGTCGATGCGCGAGTCCGCCTTGGACACGCCCAGGCGCTCGCAGAACAGGCGGATCGCGGTCGGCGTATAGCCGCGCCGGCGCAGGCCGGCCAGCGTCGGCAGGCGCGGATCGTCCCAGCCCGCGACGTGGCCGTCCTCGACCAGTTGGCGCAGCTTGCGTTTGCTGGTGACCACGTAGCTGAGGTTCAGGCGCGCGAACTCGTACTGGCGGGGCAGGGGAGGTTCCAGCTGGCCCAGTTCCACCAGGCGCTCGAGGATCCAGTCGTAGAAGGGGCGCTGGTCCTCGAATTCCAGGGTGCAGATGCTGTGCGTGATGCCCTCCAGGGCGTCCTCGACCGGATGGGCCCAGCTGTACATGGGATAGATGCACCAGGCGTCGCCCGTGCGGTGGTGGCTGGCGTGCCGGATGCGGTAGAGCACCGGGTCGCGCATATTGATGTTGGGCGAGGCCATGTCGATGCGCGCGCGCAGGGCCATGCTGCCGTCCGGGTGCAGGCCGCGGCGCATCTCGTCCAGCAGCGCCAGGGATTCGGCCGCCGGCCGGTCGCGCCAGGGCGAGTCTGTGCCGGCCTCGGTCAGCGTGCCGCGCGTGGCGCGCATCTGCTCGGGGCTTTGCGGGTCGACGTAGGCATGCCCCGCCTCGACCAGGGCCTGGGCAAAGCGGTACATATGCTCGAAGTAGTCGCTGGCGTAATAGAGGTGTTCCTGGCCGTCGTGCGTCCAGTCGAATCCCAGCCAGCGCACCATTTCGATGATGGCCTGGACGTATTCGTCCTCCTCCTTTTCGGGATTGGTGTCGTCGAAGCGCAGGTGGCAGGCGCCCAGGTAGTCGCGCGCCAGCCCGAAGTTCAGGCAGATGCTCTTGGCGTGGCCGATGTGCAGGTAGCCGTTGGGCTCGGGCGGGAAACGGGTGCGGATGCGGGCCGGATCCTCGGCGCCCTGGCGTCGGACCTCGGCCGGGCCCGGCCGGCCGGCCCACAGGCGGCCCGCGTTGCGGCCGGCCTTGAGGTCGTTGTCGATGATGGTGCGCAGGAAGTTGGAAACCGGCGCGGGCGGGGAATCGGTGGTCATAAGGTCGGGATGGATGCGCGCAAATGGCGGACAGGCTCTAAACTAGCGCACATTATGACGCAAACGGCATTGTTTCTGTCGCTGGCCCAGTTCCTGACGAGCCTCGGGTTCATGCTCGCGTTCCTCGCCCTCGAGCTCGGACTGGCCTGGGTGCTGTTGTATTTCCGCCTGCGCGCCCGCGCGGGCGGCGCCTCGTGGATGCTGGCCTACCGGTTCTGGGTCCGGGTGTATGCCTTGTCGCTGATCCTCGGCTTTGCCGCGGCCATCCCCGTCCTGCTGCAGCTGGGCACGCTGTGGCCCGATTTCATGGCGCGCGCCGGCGAGGTCGTCGGCCCGCTGGTCGCCGCCGCGGTGCTCACCGCTTTCGTCTTCAAGTCCTGTTTCCTGGGCGCCATGCTGTATGGCCAACGGCGCCTGTCGGATGCGGCGCATACGTTCATGGTGCTCATGGTGGCCGTGGGCGCCGGCCTGACCGCCTATTGGATCATGGCGCTGGTGGCCTGGACCCAGATGCCGATCGGCGCCTCGCTGGTGGATGGACGCTACCAGGTCCGCAGCTGGTTGCCGATCCTCGGCGGCCGCCTGGCGCCCACCCTGTTCGGCCTGCTGGCGGCCGGCGGACTGATGGTGGCCGCCGCCCTGATGCTGGCCGTCACCGCGGTGCGCACCCGCACGCGCCCCAGCGACGAGGGCGATCGCAGCGTCTATGCCACCGGCTTGTGGCTGCTGCTGGCCTGCATCCTCGCCCAGGCCGTCCTGGTCTCCAACCTCGGCCGCGTGCTGTTGCCGGCCCAGCCCGCGCGCGCCGCCGCGGTGGTGCCGCAATGGCACAGCACCGCGCCCGCCGACCTGACCGTGGCGGCCTGGCCGGACGCCGACGAGCAGGCCAACGACTGGGCGCTGGAATCGCCCTTCGAGGCGCCGGACTGGCTGGCGCGCGATCCCGCCGGCGCGGTGCGCGGCCTGGACCATTTCTCGGGCATGACGCCGCCCGTCCTCATCACGTACTGGTCGCTGCGCCTGGCGCTGTTCGCGGGGGCGCTGTTGGCGCTGCTCGCCCTGCTGGCCTGGTGGCGCGGCCGGCGGCTGGGCTACGAGCCCGACGGCCTGCGGCCATGGGGGCGGGGCGCCCTGCGCCTGTCGACGGCGCTGGCCTGCGCGATCCAGGTCGCGGGACTGGTGCATTTGTTCGTCGGGGCCGTGCCCTATGCCATCCACGGGACGGTGACCCTGCGCGAGATCGCCGCCGCGCCCGGCCTGGGCGCGCATGCGGCCGTCAGCGCCGCCTATGTCCTGGTGTACGCGGCGCTGCTGCTGGGCTTTTACCAATTGCTGCGCCACATCACGCGCTACGGCGTGGTGCCGGTGGCGCGGCGCAGGGGGCGCGCATGATCGAGTCGCTGGCCGCCATCCTGGGGCTGGGCGCCCATGATCCGGCTTTCTGGATGCCCCTGGCCTTCATCGCGGTGTTCTTCGTCATCATGGTGGCCGGCGTCGTCCTCGACGGCTTCGACATCGGGGTCGGCTGCCTCAGCCTGGTCGCGCCGCGCACCCTGCGCCCGCGCATGCTGGCGCTGCTCAGTCCGTGGCGGGACGCCAACGGCTTCTGGATGTTCCTCGGGATCGGCCTGTTCGCCGCGGCCTTTCCCTATGCGTGGCCCGACACCCTGGGGCGCCTGTATACGCCGCTGGCGCTGCTGGCCCTGGGCACGCTGCTGCGCTCGGCCTGCTTCGAGCTGCGCCTGCGCGCGCCGGTGGAACTGCAGGGACGCTGGCAGTTCGGCTTCGGCCTGGGGTCGCTGCTGACCGCCTTTGCGCACGGCGCCCTGCTGGCGCGCATCGTCGTCGGCTACGAGACCGGGCCGGGCTATACCGGCTTTGCCGTCCTCATGGGCGGCTGCGCCGTGGCCGCCTACAGCCTGCTGGGCGCCACCTGGCTGATGATGCGCGAGGGCGGCGAATTGCGCGCGCGCGCCGTGGCCTGGGCGCGGCGCGCGATCCGCTGGACGGCGGTGGCCGCGGTCGGCGTGTCGGTGGTCCTGGATTTTTCCAACGCCGGGGTGTTCCTGAAATGGGGCGACGGCAGCCACGGCTGGGTGGTCGGCACCACCTGGGGCCTGGTGCTGGCGTGCTTCGTCCTGGCCGAGATGGCCCTGCAGCGCATGATCGGCCACAGCTACCGGGCCTCGGCCGTGCCGTTCTGCCTGGTGCTGGCCTTGTTCCTGGTGATCCTGGGCGGCCTGGCCTACAGCTTTTTCCCCTACCTGGTCCTGGACGAGGTCACGATCTGGGATGCGGCCGCGCCCGTGGGCACGCTGCGCCTCAGCCTGTCGGCCACCGTGATCGCCCTGCCGGTGGCGCTGATCTTCAACCTGTGGGTCTATTGGCGCATGTTCGGCCGCTCCAGGCCGCCCGAGCCGCCCAGTTTCCCGGGATGATTTCGCGCGCCCGCGCCGGGCGCCGCGCCGCGGCGGGCTATGATAGAGGCCCGCGCAACCCTGTTTTCCTCCCCGACGCTTTCGCATGACCACCCCCCTGGAAACCCTGAGGCAGATCTTCGGCTACGAGTCCTTCCGGGGCGAACAAGGTCACATCATCGAGCACGTCGTCGACGGCGGCGACGCCCTGGTGCTCATGCCCACGGGCGGCGGCAAATCCCTGTGCTACCAGATCCCGGCCATCGTGCGGCCGGGTACCGGCGTGGTGGTGTCGCCGCTGATCGCGTTGATGCAGGACCAGGTCGACGCCTTGCTGGAACTGGGCGTGCGGGCGGCCTTTCTCAATTCCTCGCAGGACGCGGCCGAGGCCCGGCGCGTCGAGCGCGCCTACCTCCAGGGCGAACTCGACCTGCTGTACGTCGCGCCCGAACGCCTGCTGACGCCGCGCTGCATGGACCTGCTGGGGCAGGGCCGCATCGCCCTGTTCGCCATCGACGAGGCGCACTGCGTATCCCAATGGGGCCATGATTTCCGGCCGGAATACCTGGGCCTGTCGGTCCTGGCCGAGCGCTGGCCCGAGGTGCCGCGCATCGCGCTGACCGCGACGGCCACCGAGGCCACGCGCACCGAGATCGCCACGCGCCTGGCGCTGCAGGATGCGCCCCAGTTCGTCGCCAGCTTCGATCGGCCCAACATCTGCTACCGGATCGTCGAAAAGCACGAGGTGCGCCGCCAGTTGCTGGACTTCATCCGCGCGGAACACGCCGGCGAATGCGGCATCGTCTATGCCTTGTCGCGCGCCCGCGTCGAGCAGACGGCGGAATTCCTGTCGCGCAACGGCATCGCCGCCTTGCCCTATCACGCCGGCCTGGACGCCCAGACCCGCGCCGCCAACCAGGCGCGTTTCCTGCGCGAGGACGGCATCGTGATGGTCGCCACCATCGCCTTCGGCATGGGGGTCAACAAGCCCGACGTGCGTTTCGTCGCCCACATCGACCTGCCCAAGTCGATCGAGGGCTATTACCAGGAAACCGGCCGCGCCGGGCGCGACGGCCTGCCCGCCGACGCCTGGCTGGCCTACGGCTTGCAGGACGTGGTCCAGCAGCGGCGCATGATCGACGATTCCGAGGGCGACGCCCAGCACCAGCGCCGCCAGGTGCGCCAGCTGGACGCCATGCTGGCCCTGTGCGAGACCGTCAGCTGCCGGCGCCAGGACCTGCTGGCGTATTTCGGCCAGGCCATCCAGCCTTGCGGCAACTGCGACACCTGCCTGGAACCCCCCGCCGCCTGGGACGGCACGGTCGCCGTGCAAAAACTGCTGTCGGCCATCTACCGCCTGTGGCGCGAGCGCGGCCAGCGCTTCGGCGGCGGCCACTTGATCGACATCCTGCGCGGCCAGATGACGGACCGCGTGCGCCAGCACGGGCACGATACGCTCAGTGTCTTTGGCGTGGGCGAGACCCTGTCGGTGGACGCCTGGCGCGGCATCCTGCGCCAGGCCCTGGCCATGGGCCTGCTGACGGTCGATCTGGAAGGCTACGGCACCCTGGCGCTGACCGAGGCCAGCCGCGCCGTGCTGAAGGGCGAACGCACCCTGATGCTGCGCCCCGTGGACGCCAAGCGCGCCAAGCCCAGGCGCCAGCGCACCACCACGGCCGCCCAGCTGGACGCCCTGCCGCCCGACGCCCTGGCGCGCTTCGAGCACCTGCGCGCCTGGCGCGGGCGCACGGCCCGCGAACACAATGTGCCCGCGTATGTGATCTTTCACGACGCCACCCTGCGCGAGATCGCCTTGCGCAACCCCGACAGCCTGGACGCCCTGGCCGGCGTCAGCGGCGTGGGCGCGCGCAAGCTGGAGACCTACGGCGCCGACGTGGTGGCCTGCGTGCAGCAGATCCGCGATTAGCGCGTGTGAACAGGCCCTAGAACAGTTCCGCGTCCGGCCCGCCCGCCGGGGCCTTCAGCCCCAGGTGCTGCCAGCAGCGGCGCGTCGCCATGCGGCCGCGCGGGGTGCGCTGCAGGTAGCCATGCTGGATCAGGTAGGGCTCGATCACGTCCTCGATGGTGTCGCGCTCCTCGCCGATGGCCGCCGCCAGGCTGTCGACGCCCACGGGGCCGCCGTCGAACTTGTGCACGATGGCCTCGAGCAGCTTGCGGTCCATCAGGTCCAGGCCCTGCGGGTCGACCTCGAGCATGGCCAGCGCGGCCTGCGCCACCCCCACGTCGATGCGCCCGCCCGCCTTGACCTCGGCATAATCGCGCACGCGGCGCAGCAGGCGGTTGGCGATGCGCGGCGTGCCGCGCGCGCGGCGGGCGATCTCGGCGGCGCCCTCGGCGGTGGTGTCCGCCCCCAGCAGCCCGGCGCTGCGGCCGACGATGTGGGCCAGGTCCTCGGGGTTGTAGAACTCCAGGCGCGACACGATTCCGAAGCGGTCGCGCAGCGGATTGGTCAGCATGCCCGCGCGCGTCGTGGCGCCCACCAGGGTGAAGGGCTGCAGGTCGATTTTCACGCTGCGCGCGGCCGGCCCCTCGCCGATCATGATGTCGATCTGGAAGTCCTCGAGCGCGGGATAGAGGATTTCCTCGACCACCGGCGACAGGCGGTGGATCTCGTCGATGAACAGCACGTCGTTGCGTTCGAGGTTGGTCAGCATCGCGGCCAGGTCGCCCGGGCGTTCCAGCACGGGCCCCGAGGTCTGGCGCAGCTGCACGCCCATTTCATGGGCGATGATGTGCGCCAGGGTGGTCTTGCCCAGGCCCGGCGGGCCGAACAGCAGCACGTGGTCCAGGGCCTCGGCGCGGCCGCGCGCGGCGGCGATGAAGATATCCAGCTGTTCGCGCACCCGGGCCTGGCCCACGTAGTCGCCCAGCGTCCGGGGCCGCAGGGCGCGCTCGATCGAGTCCTCGGCCGGCGAGGCGATTTCGGGGGCGACCAGGCGGGCGTCGAAGGGCGAGCCGGACAGGGAATCGGGTTGGATGGCCATGGAAACGCTGTGTCGATATACAGTATCTTGCGTATGCTAACACCACTGCGCCCGCGTGCGTGGGCCGGCGGTGCGTCCCGGCGTGCGGCCGCCGGCGCTCAGCCGCGCGCCAGGGACTTCAGCGCCTGGCGGATGCCCTCGGACACGTCCAGGCCCTCGGGCAGGGCCTCCAGGGCCTTGCGCGATTCGGCGCTGGAATAGCCCAGCGCCAGCAGCGCGTGCATCACGTCCTCGCCGGCGCTGCCGGGGCGGCCCGCGGGGCGCGCGCCCGCGCCGGCGGCCTCCAGTTTGCCGCGCAGCTCCAGCAGCAGCCGCTCGGCGGTTTTCTTGCCGATCCCGGGCACCTTGACCAGGCGGCCGGATTCCTGGCGCTCGACCGCGTCGGCCAGGTCGTCCACGCTCATGCCCGACAGCAGCGACAGCGCGGTGCGCGCGCCGATGCCCGTGACCTTGATCAGGGCGCGAAAGGCCGCGCGCTCCTGCGGGGTGGAAAACCCATACAGCACGTGCGCGTCCTCGCGCACCGCGAGGTGGGTGTGCAGGCTGACGGTCTGGCCCACCGCCGGCAGCTTGTACAGCGTGCTCATGGGCACGTCGATCTCATAGCCCAGGCCGCCGGCCTCGATGCAGACCGTGGGCGGGGCGAGTTCCAGCAGGGTGCCGGTGATGCGGCCGATCATGGCGGGCTCCGGTGAAAAGACGATCGAAAAAGGGGCGGCGTCATGCGATCAGCCGGCCCCCGCGGATGCGCCGCCCGCCCTGGGCAGGCGCCTGCCCCAGGTCGCCGAGGCGCCGGGCCAGGGGTTCGTAATGGGCGTGGCAGATGGCGCAGGCCAGGGCGTCGGCCGCATCCGGGGCCGGGTCGCCGTCCAGCGACAGCAGCCGGCGCACCATGGCCTGGACCTGTTCCTTGGCGGCGCGCCCATGGCCGACCACGGCTTTCTTGATCTGCAGGGCCGTGTATTCATGCACCGCCAGGCCGCTGTCGGCCAGCGCGCACAGCGCGGCTCCGCGCGCCTGGCCCAGCAGCAGGGTGGACTGCGGGTTGGCGTTGAGGAACACCTTTTCCAGGGCGGCCACGTCGGGCCGCGCATCGCGCGCCACCTCGCGCAGATTGTCGAGGATGACCTTGAGGCGTTCGGCCAGGGCGGTCGCCGGGGGCGCCACGATGGTGCCGCTGGCGACGTAGCGCAGCGCCGCGCCGTGGACCTCGATCACGCCGAAGCCGGTGCGCCGCAGGCCGGGATCGATGCCGAGGATCCGCATGGGTGTCGACAGGCCTAGTGGCGGAAGTGGCGCACGCCGGTGTAGACCATGGCGATGCCGCGCTCGTCGGCCGCGGCGATCACCTCGTCGTCGCGGATGCTGCCGCCGGGCTGGATCACGCAGGTCGCGCCGGCATCGGCGACCACGTCCAGGCCGTCGCGAAACGGAAAGAACGCATCCGAGGCGACCGCCGAGCCGGCCAGCGTCAGGCCGGCGTTCTCCGCCTTGATCGAGGCGATGCGCGCCGAGTCGATGCGGCTCATCTGGCCCGCGCCCACGCCCAGGGTCATGCCCTGGCCGGCGAACACGATGGCGTTGGACTTGACGTGCTGGGCCACGGTCCAGGCGAACAGCAGATCGCGCATCTGGTCCTCGGTGGGCGCCTGGCGGGTCACGACGCGCACGTCCCCGGCGCCCAGCGGCGCGCTGTCGGGCGTCTGGACCAGCCAGCCGCCGCCCACGCGCTTGACGTCGTAGGGGTTGTGGCCCGTGCCTTGCGGCACCTCCAGCACCCGGACGTTCTTTTTGGCCGACAGCAGGGCCAGGGCGCCGCCGGTGTAGGCCGGCGCCAGCAGCACCTCGACGAACTGTTCGCTGACGGCCTGCGCGGCGGCCTCGTCGACCGGCGCGTTGAAGGCGATGATGCCGCCAAAGGCCGACGTCGGGTCGGTGCGGAAGGCCTGGCGATAGGCCGAGTGCGCGTCGGCGCCCAGGGCCACGCCGCAGGGGTTGGCGTGCTTGACGATCACGCAGGCCGGCGTCTGGAAGGCGCGCACGCATTCCCAGGCGGCGTCGGCATCGGCGATGTTGTTGTAGGACAGTTCCTTGCCCTGGATCTGGCGGTAGCCGGCCAGCATCCCCGACGGGGCCTGGACGTCGCGGTAGAAGGCCGCCTGCTGGTGCGGGTTCTCGCCATAGCGCAGGACCTGTTCGCGGCGCATCTGGATCGTCAGGGTGCGCGGCCAGTCCTCGCGCTCGGGGGTGGCCTCGGGCGCGGGCTCGCGCGCGGCCAGGCTGCCCAGGTAGCCGGCGATCGCGCCGTCGTAGGCCGCCGTGTGGGCATAGACCTTGGCGGCCAGCTCCAGGCGCAGGCCGTACGAGGGCCGGCGTTGCGGGCCGTCCATTTCGGCCAGCACGCGCGCATAGTCGGCCGGATCGATCACCACCGTCACCCCGCCGGCCGGCGAGCCGTGGTTCTTGGCCGCCGAGCGCAGCATGGCCGGGCCGCCGATGTCGATGTTCTCGATCGCGTCGGCCAGGACGCAATCGGGTTTGGCGATGGTCTGCTGGAACGGGTACAGGTTCACCACCAGCAGGTCGATGGGCGGGATGTCCTGTTCGGCGAGGGTGCGCATGTGCTCGTCGCTGTCGCGGCGGGCCAGCAGGCCGCCGTGGATGCGCGGGTGCAGGGTCTTGACGCGGCCGTCGAGGATCTCGGGCGAGCCGGTGTGGGCGGCCACCTCGGTGACCTCGAGGCCCGCCTCGGCCAGCAGGCGCGCGGTGCCGCCGGTCGACAGGAGGCGCACCCCCCGCTGGGCGAGGGCGCGGGCGAAGTCGACGACGCCCGACTTGTCGGATACCGAGATCAATGCGGTCTGGATGCTCATGGGATGTCTGGAGTGTGGAATGAAAAATCGGTGGGCGCGCGGGGCATGCCGCGCCGTGCCGGCGCTAGGCGGACAGGCCGTGGGACAGCAGTTTCTTGCGCAGGGTGCCGCGCGTGATCCCCAGCATGTCGGCGGCCCGCGACTGGTTGCCCGCGGTGCGCTCGAGGGCCACCAGCAGGACGGTGCGTTCGACGCACTGGGTCACCATCGACATGACGTTGTGCGGCTGGGAATCGCCCAGGTCCTCGAAATAGCGATCCAGTTGATCGCGCACGGCTCGTTCCAGTGGTGTGGTGCTCATCATGCTCGCGGGGTGAAAGGTGTCAGTGTCGAGTGGGGGCGCTTGCCGCCAGGGCCGGTGTGTCGGCGGCGCGGTCGTCGAACCAGCGGGCCAGCGCCGCGGTTTGCTCGCCGGCGGTCTCCAGGGCCATGACGCCCGGCAGCAGCGTATCGGCCCCCGGCAGCTCGCCCAGGTACCAGCCGATGTGCTTGCGCGCCGAACGCACGCCGGTGTGTTCGCCGTAGAAGGTGTAGTGATCCTCCAGGTGCTCCAGCAGGTGCTCGCGCAGTTCGCCGTAGGTCGGCGCGGGCAGGTGCCGGCCGTGCCGCAGGTAATGCGCGATCTCGCGAAAGATCCACGGGCGCCCCTGCGCCGCGCGTCCGATCATGATCGCGTCGGCCCCAGTGTAGTCCATCACCTGGCGCGCCTTCTCGGGCGTGTCGATGTCGCCGTTGGCGATCAAGGGAATGCGGATGGCCGCGCGCACCTCGCGGATGGTGTCGTATTCGGCCTCGCCCGCGTACAGGTCGCAGCGGGTGCGGCCGTGCAGGGCCAGGGCGGCGATGCCGCAGTCCTCGGCCAGGCGCGCCACGCGCACCGCGTTGCGGCTGTCGCGGTCCCAGCCGGTGCGGGTCTTGAGGGTCACCGGCACGCCCAGCGGCATGCAGCTGGATACGACGCGATCCAGGATGCGCGCGATCAGGTCCTCGTTGCGCAGCAGGGCCGAGCCCGAGGCCACGTTGCAGACCTTTTTCGCCGGGCAGCCCATATTGATGTCGATGATGCGCGCGCCCTTGCGGATGTTGAACACCGCCGCCTCGGCCAGCATGTCGGGATCGGCGCCGGCGATTTGCACCGCCACCGGATCGGGCTCGCCCGCGTGGTCCAGCCGGCGCGAGGTCTTGACGCTGTCCCACAGGCGGGGGTTGCTGGCCGCCATTTCCGACACCGCGTAGGCCGCCCCCAGCGCCTTGCACAGCCGGCGGTAGGGCCGATCGGTGACGCCGGCCATCGGCGCCACGCAAACGGGGTGGGGAAGGGTCCAGGAACCAATGCGCATGGCCGGCATTTTAACCCCGCTGCCCCTGCAGCAAATGCCGCGCCAGCGGCGCGCGCAGCGCCGGCAGCAGGTCCAGCGCGGCCAGGGCCGCCCCGCCCAGGTGGCGCGTCAGCGGATTGCCGGTGGCAAAGACCCGCGGCAGCGTGTCGGTGACGGCCAGCGTCAGGCCCCGGTCGAGGCGGCGCCGCCGGGCGAAATGCGCCAGCACGGGCTGCACGTCGTCCTGCGGCCGGGCCAGCCACGGCGCCAGGGTGCCGGCCAGTTGCGCCGCGTCGCGCAGGCCCAGGTTCAGGCCCTGGCCGGCGACCGGATGCAGGGTCTGGGCGGCATTGCCGACCGTGGCCACGCCGGTGCCGCGCAGGGCCGGCCCCGCATGCATCGACAGCGGAAAGACATGCACCGCGCCCACCTTGCGCAGGGCGCCCAGCCGTTGTCCGAAGGCGCGCTGCAGTTCGGCGCCGAAGGCGGCGTCCGCCATCGCCTCGAGGGCCTGGGCCCGGGCCGGCGGGACGCACCAGACCAGGCTGTACAGGTCGGCGCCGTCGGGGTGGGGCAGCAGGGCCAGCGGGCCGTGCCGGGTGAATCGTTCAAAAGCGCGGCCGGCTTCGGGCCGGGCCGCGCGGATGGTGGACAGCACGGCATGCTGGCCGTATTCGCGGTGCACGCCATGCGGGCGTTCGCCGTCCGAGATCAGCACGGCGTGCGCGTCCAGGTCGGCCTCGCCGGCGCGCAGCCGCACCGGCCGCCCGGGCTGGGGCCGGCCGGGGCGCTCCAGGATGCGGCGGATGCCGCTGCCGGCCGCCGCCGCGTGCAGCGCCGCCAGGACCGCGTCGTAGGACACGACGCAGCCCAGGCGCGGCACGCCCAGGTCGCGGCGGTCGATCAGGGTGCGGCCCAGGTGGCCCGCCTGCGAGACGTGCACGGTCAGGATCTCGGCGGCATGCGCCGGCCAGGCCCCCAGGGATTCCAGCAGCGTGCGGCTGCCGTGGTTCAGGGCGAGGGTGCGCGGATCGATGGCCTCGCCGGCGGCGCGCGGCGCCGGCTGCGGCCCCAGCAGCGCGATGCGGCCGGGATCGGGGGCGCGCCGCGCCAGGCACAGGGCCAGGGCGCAGCCCACAGGGCCGGTGCCGACGATCATGAGGTCGTATGCGGGGGAAGTCATGGCGGCTTGTCGCGGGATGAGCGTGAGCGGGCGGAATCCGCCATTTTAGTGGACTCGGCCGCCGCCCGCGCCCCGCGATCCGCAGGCCCGGGAGGCGCGGCCAAATGCTTTAAACTAAAGGGATTGCGTTTTTTCCACGGATGATTGCCTTGATGGATGTGCTCGGCTGGCTGCGGCCCTGGGAGTTTTCGCCCACATTCGTGCTGGTGTTCCTGGCGGCCGCGGCCCTGTTCGTGCGCGGCCGCCGCGTGCACCACGTCGGCGCGGTGCGCCAGTGGCTGTTCTGGGCCGGCATGATCCTGCTGTACCTGTCGCTGCACACCCGCGTCGACTACTACGCCGAGCGCATGTTCTTCATCCACCGCATCCAGCACCTGGTCCTGCACCACCTCGGGCCGCTGCTGGTGATGGCCGCCTATCCGGGCCAGGTGATGCGCGCGGGCCTGCCCCTGGCCTGGCGCGCGCGCCTCGCCCAGGCGCGCCGCGACAGCGCCACGGTGCGCCTCCTCGAGGCCCTGGCCACCAACCGTTTCCTGATCCCGCTGCTGTTCGTCGTCCTGGTGCTCGTCTGGCTCGAGCCCACCGTCCAGTTCTACTCGATGCTGGATTGGCGCATCTACCGCTTCATGAACTGGTCGGTGGTGATCAGCGGCTGCCTGTACTGGAACCTGATCCTCGACCGGCGCCCGCGCCCGCCCGCCGCCATGGGGCCGGGCGGCCGGATCCTGTCGCCCATCCTCACCATGGTCCCGCAGATGATCGCCGGCGCCGTCATCACCTTCACCGAACGCGACATCTATCCGGTGTTCGACCTGTGCGGCCGCGCCCTGTCGAATTTCAGCGCCGTCGACGACCAGATCATCGGCGGCCTGATCATGTGGGTCCCGGCGGGCCTGATCGAAACCATCGGCCTGCTGGTCGCCCTGGGCACCCTGATGCGCCTGTCCGGGCGCAACCGCCTGCCGCAGCCGCGGCGCCGGCAGCGGCCCGCGCCGGCGCGCAGTGGCAGTGCATGAGCATGTCATGAGAAGGACGGCGCGCACCCTGTGTCTGGCGGCGGCCCTGGCCGTGCCCTGCACGCTGCCGGCCCAGCCGACCGGCCTGCCCAGCATGGGCGCGGCCTCGGGGGATGCGCTGTCGCCCCCGGTCGAGCGCCTGCTGGGCGACGCCATCATGGAGCAGGGCCGCCATGATCCCACCTACATCGCCGACCTCGACATCAACCAGTACCTGACCGGCCTGGGCCGCAGCCTGGCGGCGCACGCGCCGCAGGCGCTGGAACAGCGCATCACCGTCTTTCCGGTGCGCGATCCCCAGATCAACGCCTTCGCCATGCCGGGCGGCTACATCGGCATCAACAGCGGCCTGGTGGTCGCCGCGCAAAGCGAATCCGAACTCGCCGCCGTGCTCGCCCACGAAATCGGCCACGTCATGCAGCGCCACATCGCGCGCGGGATCTCGCAGCAGTCGCAGGGCACCGGCATTCTCGTCGCCAGCATGGTGGGCGCCCTGCTGGCCGCGCTGGCGGGGCAGGGGGACCTGGCCATGGGCGTGGCCACCTTCGGCCAGGCCGCCGCCATCGACCGCCAGCTGGGTTTTTCACGCAGCGCCGAACAGGAAGCCGACCGCGCGGGCCTGCAGATGATGCGCCGGGCGGGCTTCGATCCGCGCGGCATGATCGAGATGTTCCGCCGCCTGATGAACGCCTCGCGCCTGAACGAGGGCCAGGGCGGCGGCTATGCCTCCACCCATCCGCTGTCCATCCAGCGCATGTCCGATATCGAGAACCGCGTGCGCGAGCTCGCCCCCCAGGCCCATGCCGACAGCGCCGATTTCTGGTTCTCGCGCGTGCGTTTGGGCCTGATCCAGTCGCGCTCGAACGCGGATCGCCAGCGCATGGTGCTGAACCTGCGCGCCGATGCCACCCAGGCCACCGGCGTGCGCCGCGCGGCCGCCCTGTACGGCCTGGCGTGGCTGGACTGGCAGGCCAAGGACACTGCCGCCGCCGGCCGGCAGCTGGCCGAGGCGCGCCAGGCCGGCGCCGCGCCGCTGCTGGATATCCTGGCGATCCAGCTGGAACGCGCGCAAGGCGGCGACGCCCTCGAGGCCGCCGCCGCGGCCTGGCGCCGCTGGCCGCGCAGCCAGGGCGTGGCGATGGCCTATGCCCAGGCCCTGCAGGCGGCCGGCCGCGATGCCGAGGTCGTCGATTTCCTGCAGGATCGGGTCCGCCAGTGGCCCGCGGTCCCGGATTTCCAGAAACCGCTGGCCGACAGCCTCGAGCGCATCGGCCGCAAGGTCGAGGCCCGCGAGGCCATGGCCCGCTATCACGAGGGCACCGGCGCCCTGGCCACCGCGGTCGAACTGCTGCAGCAGGCGCGCACCCTCAGCACCGATTTCTACGAACAGTCCCGCATCGACACCCGCATCCGCGGCCTGCGCGAGGAACTCGACACCCGCCGCGCCCTGCTGGAGCGCTTCAAGTCATAGTGTCGAAATACCGCGCCAGGCGCGCCGGCAGCCACAGCAGGTTGCCGGGAAAGGCGCCGGTGACGAAGGCCGTGTGGCCGCCTTGGGCGGGCTGGTGCAGCAGCACGGCGTCCGAGGCGTCGCGCGTCCCGGGCAGGGACGCCTGAGGCACGAACGGGTCGTTGCGCGCATTGAGGATCAGCGTCGGCACGCGGATGCCGGGCAGCGCCGGCAGGCTGGAGGCGCGCGTCCAGTAGTCCAGCGCGTTGCGGTATCCGTGCATGGGCGCGGTGTACAGATCGTCCAGATCGCGCAGGGTGCGCATCTGCTGTGTGCGCATCACGTCGACCGAGCCCGGGAAGCTGTCGGCCTTGGCGAGGATCTTGCGGCGGATCGTGTGCAGGAAATACCGGCAGTACAGGTGGCGGCCCAGGAACGTATCCGACAGCCTGCGCCCGCAGTTCGGCAGATCCATCGGCACCGACACCGTGGCGGCGGCCTCCAGGGGGATGCAGCCCACACCGGCTTCGCCCAGGTATTTCAGCAGGGCGTTGCCGCCCAGCGACACCCCCGCGGCGCGCCAGCGCGCGCCCGGCAGGCGGCGGCGCGCATGCTGCAGCAGGCTTTCGATTTCCTGTGTGTCGCCCGAGTAATAGGCCCGCGCCATGCGGTTGGGAAAGCCCGAGCAGCCGCGAAAGTGGGCGATCGCCACGACCCAGCCGCGCGCCCGGAAATAATGCGCGATCGATTGGCTGTAGTGGCTGAGGCTGCCGCCCTCCAGGCCGTGGAACAGGATCAGCGCATCGCACTCGCCGGGCAGTCCGCCCCAGTCCTCGTCGCGCATCCAGCGCCGCGCGCCCGTCAGGGCCAGCTCGGCCTCGCGCGGCGCGGCCGAGCCGTCGGGCAGGTGTCCGGCGCGCAGCCCCGGGCCGCACCAGTCCAGGTCGAGGAAATCGCCGTCGGCGGTTTCCATGCGCTCGCGCACGAAATGGACCCGGGGGTGCTGGGCGAACAGGGCGCCGTACAGGGTCTGGACGTGGCCCCCCGGCAGCCAGCCGGGCACCGGGCATTGGCCGGGGTCGATGCGCGCGCCCACTAGTGCACGGTTTGCGAGTCGCCCCGCAAATCGAACAGTTCGGCCTGGCGGGGGGCGCTGGACGTGTGGTGCACCACCATCCGCCAGCCTTGCGGCCCTTTGTGGTAGATGTTGGTGGTATAGAAACTGAGGGTGTCCTTGCCGCGCGGCGTATCGACCATCAGTTGTTCGATCAGCACGTGGACGGAGCTCATGACCCCCGTCATCACGGTGGCCTGCATGGGGAAGGCGGCGATCGGGCCGTTGGCGAGGATGTGCTCCCAGGCCTCCTTGACGGCCGCCTGGCCGATCACGCGCAGGCCTCCGGGGTGGATGCAGACGACGTCGTCCTCATCGCCCCAGACGCGCATCATCATCGCCAGGTCGCCCTGGCGCATGGCTTCGTAGAACGCGTACTCGGCTTCTTCGGGAGTCGGGAACATGGTTGCTGCCGCATCGCGGGGCGCCGGGCGCGGCCCGGCCCACCCCTTAGTGGTGGCCGAGGATTTTTTCGCCTTCTCGCAGCGCATACCGCGCGCTGCAATACTGGCACTTGGCGACGCCGGTCTTGGCGACCTCGATGTAGATGCGGGGGTGCATGCTCCATAACGGGGCCTTCGGACCCGGGCAGTAGAGCGGCAGGTCCTCTGCGCCGACGTAGATGATGTCCTGTTCCTGGGCGTTGGGTGCGCTGCTCATGTTCAGACCTTGGCGAGCCAGTGGTGGAATTTCGGGGTCTTGCCGCTGACGGCGTCGAAGAACGCCTTTTGCAGCTGGCCGGTGATCGGCCCGCGCTCGCCGATGCCGATCTGGCGCCCGTCGATCTCGCGGATGGGCGTGACCTCGGCGGCGGTGCCGGTAAAGAACGCCTCGTCGGCGATGTACAGGTCGTCGCGCGTGAGGCGGCGCGTCACGACCTGGATGCCCAGTTCGGCCGCCAGCTGGTGGATGGTGTTGCGGGTGATGCCGGTCAGCGCCGAGGCGATCTCGGGTTCGTACAGCACGCCGTCGCGCACCATGAAGATGTTTTCCCCGGAGCCTTCGGCCACGAAGCCCTCGGTGTCGAGCAGGATGGCCTCGTCGTAGCCGTGGTCCAGCGCCTCGGCATTGGCCAGGATGGAGTTCGCGTAGGTGCTGGCGACCTTGGCGCGCGGCATCGTGACGTTCACGTGTTGGCGGGCATAGGACGAGACCTTGACCCGGATGCCCTGGCGCAGGGCGTCCTCGCCCAGGTAGGCGCCCCAGGGCCAGGCGGCGATGGCGACGTGGACTGTGGCGCCGCGCGGCGACACGCCCATTTTTTCCGAGCCATAGAACACCAGCGGCCGGATATAGCAGGATTCCAGTTCATTGCGGCGCACGACCTCGATCTGGGCCTCGGAGATCGCGTCCTGGGAATAGGGGATCTTCATCTGGTAGATGTGGGCCGAATTGAACAGGCGGCGGGTGTGGTCCGCCAGCCTGAAAATCGCCGTGCCGTGGTCGGTCTTGTAGGCCCGCACCCCCTCGAATACCGCCAGCCCATAGTGCAGCGAGTGCGTCAGCACGTGCGTGGTGGCCTCGCGCCAGGGAACCATTTTGCCGTCATACCAGATAAAGCCGTCGCGGTCTGCCATGGACATCGCGTTCTCCTTCGATGGGAAGACAATTATTGTACCAATTGCCCGGCGTCCGGCTAAGCGCGCTAAAATGGAAAGGTTATAGACGCGCGCGACCTCATACTGCGGCGCGCGCCACAACCTCACCAGATGACAGACACCCTCCCCACCGACTCCCCCGCCGCGCAATCCGTTCCCTTTTCCAGCTTTGGCCTGCACCCGGGCATCATGCAGGCGGTCGAGTCCACCGGCTATGTTTCGGCCACCCCGATCCAGGCCGCGGCGATCCCGCTGGTCATGGCCGGGCGCGACGTCATGGGCGCCGCCCAGACCGGCACCGGCAAGACCGCCGCGTTCTCGCTGCCCATTCTTCACCGGCTCATGCCCTTCGCCAGCCACAGCGCCTCGCCGGCGCGCCACCCGGTGCGCGCGCTGATCCTGACGCCCACCCGCGAACTGGCCGACCAGGTGCACGCCAACGTCGCCCTCTACAGCAGCTGCGTGCCCCTGCGCACCGCCGTGGTGTTCGGCGGCGTCGACATCCGGCCGCAGCGCGACCTGTTGCGCCAGGGCTGCGAAATCCTCATCGCCACCCCGGGCCGGCTGCTGGACCACATCGAACAACGCAACGTCAGCCTGGCCCAGGTCGGCATGCTGGTGCTGGACGAGGCCGACCGCATGCTCGACATGGGCTTCCTGCCCGACCTGGACCGCATCCTGCGGCTGCTGCCCGAGGGGCGCCAGGGCCTGCTGTTCTCGGCCACCTTCAGCCCCGAAATCCGCAAGCTCGGCCGCACGTTCCTGCGCAGCCCGGTCGAGGTCGAGGTCGCGCGCCCCAACGCCACGGCCGACAACGTCACCCAGATCGCCTATCCGCTGGCCGGCGACGACAAGCGCCGGGCCGTGGTGCACCTGGTCAAATCGCGCAACCTGAACCAGGTCATCGTGTTCTCCAACACCAAGATCGGCTGCAGCCGCCTGGCGCGCCAATTGGTGCTGGACGGCGTGCGCGCCGAATCCATCCACGGCAACAAATCCCAGATCGAACGCATGAAGGCACTCGACGCCTTCAAGGCCGGCACCCTCGAGGTCCTGGTGGCCACCGACGTCGCCGCGCGCGGCCTGGACGTCGCCGGGGTGCCCTGCGTCATCAACTACGACCTGCCCTACAACGCCGAGGACTACGTCCACCGCATCGGCCGCACCGGCCGCGCCGGCGCCTCGGGCGAGGCCATCGCGTTCTTTGCCCCCGACGAGGAACGCTACCTGCTCGACATCGAAAAACTCATCAAGGTCCGCATCCCGCGCGGCGAACTCGAACTGCCGCGCGCCTCGCGGCGCCGCCCCGTCGGCAGCCACCGCGGCGCGGCGCGTCCCTGGCACGACGAGGCCCCGGTCGACGAGTTCTTTACCAAGCCCTACGTGCCCGCGCCGCACGCCGCGGAATCGGCATCCGACCAGCCCCGCCGGGCCGCCGTCGTGCCTGCGCGCCGTCCGGTGGGCGTGCTGCTGGGCGGCGGCGCCCACAAGCTGTCCTAGTATCCACCCCGGTCCGGCGCGTCCGCGCGCCGATCAAAACCCCGCCAAGTCCCCCGGCCCCTCATCGGTGGGCGCCATCGATCCGGCCGAGCGCACCAGGCGCTCCAGGTGCTGGATGTGCGGCAACTGCGTGCCCCAGAATCGCGTCCCCTCGCGGTCCTGCACCAGCAGGGTCGGGAAATTCTCGACGTCCTCGTCGCCCAGCCATTCCGGATCGTCCTCGATGTCGATCCAGATGAACAGGGCCTCGGGCATGCGCCGCGCCAGGTCCTCGAAGGCGGGCCGGTATTGCGTGCAGGTGTCGCACCAGGCGGCGCAATAGCAGGCAATGCGCAAGCCCGTGTGGCTGGCGAGGCGGGCGCGCAAGGCGGCCAGATCGGTGCGGGGATTGAAGACGGTCATGCAGACAGCGGTCGGGTTGTTTGTCTATGATAATTGTATTGTCAGAATGGGAACCTACGCATGACCCGACACGACCTGGCCTTGCTCGAACGCGGCCGCCCCTCCGGCCTGGGACTGGTGGCCCAGGCTTTTCGCCGCGCCCTGGTCAGCCAGCTGCATCCGCGCATGCTGGCGGCCCTGTTCCTGCCCTTCGTCATCGCCTTCCTCGGCGCGGCGGTGCTGCTGTGGCTGTTCTGGGATCCCCTGACGGCCTGGCTCAACGGCGAGGCCGCGAACTGGGGCCTGCTCAACACCATCGACGGCTGGCTGGTGGCCGCGGGCCTGTTTTCCCTGAAGCTCTGGCTGGTGCCCATCATGGCGGCCGGCATCCTGCTGCCCATGGCCGGCATCCTCGGCCTGGTGATCGCGGCGGTGTTCGTGATGCCGCTGGTGCTGCGGCACTTGGAACACCGCGAATACCAGGGCCTGGGGCGGCAGGGCACCAACACCGTGGTGCTGGGGATCTGGAACGCCGCCTGGGTCGGCCTGCTGTTCTGCCTGGGCTGGCTGGTGACCATGCCGCTGTGGCTGATTCCGCCGCTGGCCCTGGTGCTGCCGGTGTTCTGGTGGGCCTTCGCCTTTGCGCGCATGCTGCGCGTCGATGCCATCATCGAACACGCCAGCGCGGCCGAACGCCGCCTGCTGTGGCGGCGCTACAATCGCCACTTCTGGCTGATGGGCGTGTGCCTCGCGCTGATCAACCTGATCCCGCCCGCCTGGCTGGTGATTCCGGTGTTCTCGGCCCTGGTGTACGCGCATTTCTGCCTCGACGCCCTGCGCCGGCTGCGCGCCGAAACCGTCATCGATCTCTAGGCCACCACATCCGCCACCATGACCCAGCCCCCGAAAATCCGCCTGATCGCCATCGGCGACGAGATCCTGTCCGGCCGCCGGCAGGACAAGCATTTCTCAAAGATCATCGAACTGCTCTCGGTCCGCGGCCTGGCGCTCAATGCCGCCGAGTTCATCTCGGACGACGAGGACGAGATCACCGCCTGTCTGACGCGCAGCTTCGCCACCGGCGACATCGTATTCTGTTGCGGCGGCATCGGCGCCACGCCCGATGACCGCACCCGCCAGGCCTGCGCCCGCGCCCTGGGCGTGGGCCTGGCCCTGCATCCCGAGGCCGAACGCCTGATCGGCGAGCGTTGCGCCGACATGGCCGCGCGCGGCCAGGGCAGCGCCGACATGAGCACCCCGGAAAACCGCCAGCGCCTGCAGATGGGCGTGTTCCCCATCGGCGCCCAGATCGTCCCCAACGCCTACAACAAGATCCCCGGCTTCTTCGTCCGCGACCACACCTTCATGCCCGGGTTTCCCGTCATGGCCGAACCCATGATGACCTGGACGCTGGACACCCGCTACGCGCACTGGCACCATCAGGTCCAGCGCATCGAGCATTCCTTCCTGGTCTTCGGCCTGCCCGAATCGCGTATCACCCCCGCCCTCGAGGCCCTCGAGCTGCGCTGGGCCGGCGTCAAGGCCTTCAGCCTGCCCAGCGTGGGCGGCGAGAGCGGCGGCCCGCACATCGAACTGGGCGTCAAGGGGCCGCCCGACCCGGCCGCCGAGGCCCTGGCCTACCTGCGGGCCGAGGTCGTGCGCGTCGGCGGCCAGCTGACGCCGCCGCCGCGCGACTAGGGGCGATCGAGGGGGAATGCGGTCGCTGGAGGTGAAAAAAAGCTTGCCAGCGGCATGGATATTTCATAGTATGGAATTGTTGCATTGCATCAAGCTCACGCCATGGCACGCCTCCAGCCCCTCTCGACGCACTCCCCGGAATCCTTCGCCAACGGCGCCACGACAGCCGCGGGCATCGACCACCACGGCCCCGTCACCATCCAGGTGCTGGACCGCGCGATGCGCATCCTCGACGTCCTGGCCAGCCAGCGCGACCCCGTCGCCCTCAAGGACCTGTCGGCGGCGACCGGCCTGCATGCCTCCACCGCGCACCGCATCCTCAGCGACCTGACCGTCGGGCGCTATGTCGAGCGCGTCGACAGCGGCCTGTACCGCCTGGGCATGCGCCTGCTGGAACTCGGCTCGCTGGTCAAGGGACGGCTGGACGTGCGCGCCGCGGCCATCGGCCCCATGCGCGACCTGCACCGCCAGACCGGCCAGACCGTCAACCTGTCCCTGCAGCAAGGCGACGAGATCGTCTACATCGAGCGCGCCTGGAGCGAGCGCTCCGGCATGCAGGTCGTGCGCGCCATCGGCGGCCGCGCGCCCCTGCACCTGACCTCGACCGGCAAGCTCTTCCTCTCGATGTGGGACCAGCGCAATGTGCGCAGCTACGCCATGCGCACCGGCCTGGCCGGCACCACCCGCAACAGCATCACCGAACTCGACCTGCTGGAGCGCGAACTCGCGCTGGTGCGGCGCCACGGCTATTCGCGCGACAACGAGGAACTGGAACTGGGCGTGCGCTGCATCGCCGCCGGGGTCTACGACGACACCGGCGCCTTGCTGGCCGGCCTGTCGCTCTCGGCGCCCGCCGAGCGCATGCGCGACGACTGGATCCCCGTGCTGCTGAACACCGCCGCGCACATCTCCGAGGCCCTGGGCTACGAGGCGCCGCACTGATCCGGACACACCCGCTTGCACTATTTGCTGCAACGCAACAAAAAAATGTTGACATGCCTGGGGATTCGCGTAGAATTTCAATTGTGCAGTGCAACATTGAAGGCGCCGGATGACTATCCAAGTGCGGCCTTCGCCACTTACTAGGAGTCCACCATGAGCGCTACCCCCCAAACCCTGCTGGCCGGCCAGAAAGCCGCCCTCGACAACCTGCTGGCCGTCCAAGGCACGTTCTTCAGCGGCTTTGAAAAGCTGGTCGACCTGAACCTCAAGGCCTCCAAGGCCGTTTTCGAGGACGTCGCCGCCAAGTCCCAGGAAGCCATCGAACTGAAGGACGCCCAGGAAATCCTGGCCTTCACCTCCTCGCTGGTTCGTCCCGACCAGGCCGTCGCCTACAGCAAGCACGTCTACGAAATCCTGTCCGACGTCCAGGGCGACCTGAACAAGCTGGCCGAGGCCCAACTGAACGAAGGCCAAAAGCAAGTCTCCGACGCCATCGAGCAGATCTCGCGCAACGCCCCCACCGGCTCCGAAGGCGCCGTGGCGCTGCTGAAGTCCTCGCTGGCCACCGCGACCAACGCTTATGAAACCGTCACCAAGGCCGCCCGCCAGGCCGCCGACGTCGCCGAGTCGAACATCAACGCCGCGACCAACGCCACCCTGAAGGCCGCCGCCGACGTTGCTCAGACGACCACCAAGGCCGCGCCCCGCGCCCGCCGCGCCGCCGCCAACTGATAGACCCCCGTCGATCGGGCCGGACTCCGTAGCCGGCCCCGATCGATCGCAGCACCTTCCCCGAGGTTCCCCCTCGGGGATTTTTTTTGTGTGTCCGGCAGGCGCGCTAATGAGGCTTCGGGGCGCCGAACTTTTCGGCATACAGGTCGCGAACCCAATCAATGAATACGCGCACCCTGGGGGAGAGCTGACGATGGAATGGGTACAGTGCGCAGACAGGCACTTCGGGACACGACCATTCCGAGAGCACTTGAACCAGGCGCCCGGCCCGCAGATGTTCCTCCAGCCTTAAACGAGGCACCTGGATCAGCCCGCAGCCCGCCAGCGCCGCGCTCGTGTAGCACTCTGCATCGCTCACTGAAATCCAGCCGCTCACCTCGAATTCCGTCACCTCGCCATCGACAATGACTTTGAAGGGATAGCGGTTGTCATTGCCCGGCGCGAAAAAGCCGATTCCCTGGTGCTTCGTCAATTCACGCGGATGTGTCGGGGTGCCGTTGCGCGCCAGGTATTCGGGGCTTGCGCAGATGATCTCCGGCATATCCGCCAGCTTTCGAACCACCAGCGATGAGTCGCGGGGTTGACCGGCCCGCACCACGCAGTCGATGCCTTCCTTGACCAGGTCCACCAAACGGTCGCCGCTGCTGATGACGACGTCAATTCGAGGGTAGCGTTCCCTGAACTGGCCAATGCGCGGCAGGATGATCGTCGTCGCATGTGCCCCATGGAGGTTCAGCCGGAGCGTCCCATGGGGATTGGCAACGTGGGTGCTCAGGGCCGTTTCCGCGTCCTCCAGGTCGGCCAGGACACGCTGGGAGCGTTCGTAGAATGCCTGCCCGTCCAGCGTGGGCCTGACTTGCCGCGTGGTTCGATCCAGCAGGCGCGCGCCCAGCCGCCTTTCCAGTTCTTTGATCGCATGTGTCGCCGTGGCGCGCGGGATGTTCAGTGCACGCGCGGCTTCGGTGAAGCTGCCCAGCTCCACGATTCGATTGAAGAGCTGCAAAGCATGAAAGCGGTCCATGTGGGTCCGATTGTTGAGATTTTTTGAATTGACCAGTTAATTTCACCCCATTTATCCATCGGGGGTCAATCGACATCATAGAGTCCAGGCCCACGGCCCGCCGCTTCCGCGGCTCATCCTCAATCACATCAAGGAAACCATCATGACCACCAGCAGATCGCCCGCCACAGCATCGCCTGCCCGCACGGCCATCGTGACCGGTGCCTCCCGGGGTATCGGGCGCGCCATCGCCCTGCGCCTCGCCGAGGACGGCTTCAAGATCGCAGTCAATTACTCGGGCAATGCAGCCAAGGCGCAGGAAGTCGTCTCGTCCGTCCGGGCGACGGGCGGGGAGGCGATCGCCGTGCAGGCCGACGTGTCCCGTGCGGAAGATGTACAGCGGCTCTTTGCCACAACCCTGGAAGCCTACGGCACCCTCGGTGTCGTGGTGCATAACGCCGGTGTGATGCCGCTGGCGCTGATCGCCCCCGACAGCATAGAGGCATTCGATCGCATTGTTCAGATCAATCTGCGCGGTGCCTTCCTGGTGTTGGGGCAGGCCGCTCAGCACATCCAATCCGGCGGCCGCATCATCGCACTGTCGACCACTGTGATCGCCAAGTCCTTCCCTCGGTACGGCCCCTACATAGCGACCAAGGCCGGTGTCGAAGGGCTGGTGCATGTCCTGGCCAACGAGCTGCGCGGCCGAAGCATCACAGTCAATGCGGTGGCGCCCGGCCCCGTCGCCACCGAACTGTTTCTGGACGGCAAGACCGACGAACAGGTCGCCCAGCTTGGCAAAGTCCCCCCCTTGGAGCGCCTGGGCCAGCCCGAGGACATCGCGCGCGTGGTGTCGTTCCTGGTGGGCGCCGATGGTGGCTGGATCAACTCTCAGGTCGTGCGCGCCAACGGCGGGTTCGCCTGAGCGCGGGAACCCCGGCATTGGCGGTCAGTGCGCCCATGCATGCCGGCATTCGTGCCGCCGGAGGGACTCCGACGGCCTATTCGGTGGCGAGGCTCACCGGGATCTTGAGATAGCGCATGCCATTGGATTCCGCGTCCGGCAGGCGGCCCGCGCGGATGTTGACCTGGATGGACGGCAACAGCAGGGCGGGCGCCGACAGCGTCGCGTCGCGGCGCTGGCGCATGTCGGTGAATTCCTCGGCGCCGACACCGTCATGCACGTGGACGTTGTGCCGGCGCTGCTCGGCGACGGTCGTTTCCCAGGCGTACTCGCTGCGTCCCGGCGCCTTGTAGTCATGGCACAGGAATAATCGCGTCTCGGGCGGCAGCGCCAGCAGCCGGCGGATCGACTGGTACAGCGTTTGCGCGCTGCCGCCGGGAAAGTCGGCGCGCGCCGTGCCGTAGTCCGGCATGAACAAGGTGTCGCCGGTGAACACCGCATCGTCGATCCGGTACGACACGCAGGCCGGGGTGTGGCCGGGCGTGTGCAAGACCTCCACGGCCAGGTCGCCGATGTGGAAGGTCTCGCCGTCGCGAAACAGCCAGTCGAACTCCTTGCCGTCGCCCGAGACGTCGTCCAGATTGAACTTCCGGCGAAAGATCCGCTGGACTTCGCGGATGTGCTCGCCGATGGCCACGGGCGCCGCCGTGCGCGTTTTCAGATAGTGCGCCGCGCTGAGGTGATCCGCATGCGCGTGGGTCTCGAGTATCCACGCGATCTGCAGTCCGCCGGCCTGCGCGGCCGCCAGGATGCGATCCGCCGAGGTGGTCGAGGCCTTGCCGCTGGCGTGATCGTAATCTAGCACCGCGTCAATAATGGCCGCCTGGCGGGTGGCCGGATCCGAGACCAGATAACTCACCGTATTGGTGGCCTCGTCAAAGAAAGCCTGGATGTCCGCGGAAGCATGCATGGCGTGTCCGTCAAAGAGTTCATCGACGCCTCAAGGGTAGCAAAGTCCGCGCCTGGCTATCGAACCGTGCTGCAGGCCTCCGACAGCGCCTGCGCGAACATCTTGACCAATTCGCCCGCGTGGGCGCTCTTTTCGGGGGTCATCTCGGAGCGCAGATGGCTGATGGCCACCGCAGCGTGGGGCTGCAAGCCGTTCTGGACACGGACCGGCGCGCCGACCGACCACATGTGGTCGCGGGTTTCGCCGTCGTCGATCGAGTAGCCGCGGTCCCGGATGGACGCCATCTGGCGCAGCAGCGCGTCGACGTCGGCGACGCCGTTTTGTGTCAGCCGCACCAGTTCGTGCTTCTCGTAGAAGGCCCGGATCTCCTGGTCGCTCATCAGGCTGAGCAGGGCCTTGCCGGTGGCGGTGCAGCAGGCCGGCAGGCGCATGCCGGCATTGAACGTGATCCCCAGGGCCAGCGGGCTATTGCGGCATGCGATGTAAATCACATCCGGGCCGTCGGGCACGGCCAGGATGGCCGCCTCCTGGCTGTGGGCGATGCGGTGGTCCCAGATCGCATAGAACTCGGCCGGGAGCTCCGAGCTCTGATTCCGGGCGTTGGCCAGCTCGACCAGGCGCAACCCCAACCGATAGGTATTGTCCGGCCGCCGCTCGAGGAATCCGGCGTTCACGAGTTCGGCCAGCAGGCCGTGCGCCGAGCTTTTGGCGATGCCCAGTTCGTCGGCGATATCGGTCATGTTCACGGGCCGGCCGGCGCGCGCCACGACATCCAGAATCCCGAGTCCGCGCGTCAGCGCCGGCGCCAAGCCTCTTTTTGCAGACGTTTTTTCTTGCGCAACCATATTTGCTGTCATTGATTTCGTTCGTCGCTGCCCCTGATGGCGGCGTCCAATTATCCCCGCCGGGCCGATGGTGCCGGGCCAGAACAGGGGAAAACCCTGATATTGGCGTGTAAAACGATTATGCCATAATTCTATCCATCGAACTCAGTTCGATATATAGAAATTCTGTCGCAAACGGCCCGTCGCCCGGCGCGGGCGCGGGTCGCGGCATCGAAGGCGGGCTTTGCAAGCCTGCGCACGGTGCCGGCGGGCGTGAACCGGAGACTCACGCGGATCAAGGTATTGAGGCCCGCAGGGCATTCAACCAACAAGGAGGAAGTCATGATTTTCAGAGCTACTGTCTTATCGGCCGCCATCCTCATGGGCGTGGCCGGCACCCCGGCACACGCCAAAGACACGGTGAAGATCGCGTTCATCGGCCCGCTGTCGGGCGGCAATTCCGCCACCGGCGTCGGCGGCCGGAACTCCGCCGAAACCGCGGTGCGCGTCAGGAACGAAAAGGGCGACTCGAAGTACAACTACGAGCTCGTCGCGCTGGATGACGAGTGCAAGCCAAACGTCGGCGTCCAGGTCGCCACGCGCGCCGCGACCGACCGCCACATCATTGCCGGCATTACGCACTTTTGTTCCGCGGTCGCGATCGCCACGGTCGACGTCTACCACCGCTTCGGCTTCCCCGTCGTTGTCTGGGGCGCGATCCTGCCGGACATCACGTACGCCCAGGATTACAAGGAAGTGCACCGCGTCAACGGCTCGATGCTGGACGAGACGGAAGTCGCCACGAATTCCCTCATCGAGATGGGCTACAAAAAGTGGGTCGTCATTCACGACACCACCGACTACGGCAATATGCTGAACAAGATGTTCCAGGAAAAGGCGCCCAAGAAGGGCGGCGAAATCGTGGGGTCTTTCGGCGTCGGCGCCAACCAGCAGGATTTCTCGGCTGAACTGCTGAAGATCAAGGACATCAACCCCGACGTCGTCCTCTTCGCCGGCCTGACGCCCCTGGGTGTCCGGGTCCGCTCGCAGATGGAGCACTTCGGCGTCGACGTCCAATTCGCCGCCGTATCGGGCATCATGTCGACATCCTATTTCGATGCCCTGGGCCAAACGGCGGAGGGCACCCTGTCGTTCCACAATGCCGCGCCCTTGACCGCGATGCCGGGCGGCAAGGCCTTCCTGGAAAACTATGGCAAGGCCAATTACAGCAATCCGCCCGAGCCCTACGGGCCCTATGCCTATGTGGCCGCCGACCTGATCATGTCCGCCATCGAGCAGGTGGGTCCCGACCGCAAGAAGGTCCAGGCCATCCTGAACGACACGAAGGACTATCCCAGCATCGCCGGCCCCATCAATTTCGATGACCACCGAAACAACAGCGTGGCCTCCACGCGGTATGTCGCGCAGGACGGCGACTGGGTCCGGTGGGAGGACAGCGAATACGCAAGCGGCAAGCGCCAGCTGAAAGGCCGCTGAATCTTAGAGTCAAGGAGCGCTTCCTCATGGGTAGTCTCGTAGAGTTTGTTTTCTACGGCGCCGTGCTCGGGATCATGTACGCGTTGATCGCCGTCGGGTTCACCCTGTTTTTCGGGGTGCTCGACGTCATCAACTTCGCGCATGGCGACGTCCTGACGGTGGGTGCATTTTCCGGGCTGGTGGCCTACCTGGGCCTGGGTGTCCTCGGGGTGGACCTGCCGCTCGTCCTGCAACTGGTGACCGTCGTCCTGGCCGCGTGCGTCATGACGGCGGCCGCCGGCGTGTTGATCGGCAAGGTCTTCGTCGTGCCGATGCGCGATGCGCCGGCCTTCAACATCCTGTTGATGACCTTGATGATCGGCACGGTGTTTCGCGAGGCGATCCGCCTGTTCTATCCGCAAGGCGCAAACCCCAAGGCCTTCCCGGCGTTGATCTCCAAGGCGGCGGTCGACGTCGGCGGGGTCTTCATACGGCTGGACAGCATCGCCTTGCTGGTGCTGGGGCTGGCCGTGGTGTTTCTGACGAGCTGGCTGATCAACCACACCAAATTCGGCCTGGCGATCCGTGCCGTCGCACAGGATGCCGATACCGCGCAGGTGATGGGCATCCCGTTCAAGCGGACGGTATTCGCCACCTTCGCCCTGGGGTCCATCCTCGCGGGCATTGCCGGAATCATGCACGGCATCTACTACAGCGAGATCAACTTCAATTCCGGGCTGTTCCTGGGCTTGATCGGGTTCTCGGCCGCCGTGGTCGGGGGGCTGGGCAGCATATGGGGCGCCATCATCGGCGGCTTTACCTTTGCCGCCCTGCAGACGGTCTGGGTGGTCCTGTTCCCGGACGCCAGCAGCTATCGGGATGTGTTCTCGTTCGCCGTCATCATCGTCATCATGGCCCTCTTTCCCACCGGCATCATTGCCGAGCGATACAGCGAAAAGGTGTAAGCATGAGCGTGCTTCGTTTCTGGCCTTCCCTGGCAATACTTGCCCTTGCGGCGATCTGGACGCTTTGCCTGCTGCTGGCTGAGGACCAATGGATGATCTGGTCGGCCCTGGCCGTGGCGGCGGTCGCGATTCCGGCGGCCATGCGCACGGGGGCCGGCGCCGGGCTGGGCGCCGCCCTGAATGAGTCCGGACGGTTCTTTGCGCTGCTGATCTCCGCCCTGATCGTCATGATCGCCCTGGTCATCCACGACGGCCACTATCCCCTCATGATGCTGGCCTCCGTCCTGATCTATGGCCTGGTCTGCATCGGTCTCACCATCCAGTTCGGCTATGCCGGGGTGATCAACTTTGCCGGCGCGGCGTTCTTCGGCATCGGCGGCTACACCGCCGCCGTGCTGGGCACGTCCGGGGTGCCGTCGCTGCTGATCGTGCTGCTGGGCGGCGTGATCGCGGCGCTGATCGGCGGGTTCATCATTTTGCCGATCCTGCGCACGCGGGGCCATTACTCCGCGCTGATCACCATTGCGTTTGGCCTGCTGTTCCAGATATTTCTCGAAGTCAACGAAACCCTGGGCGGGCCGCAGGGGCTGAAGGTCGAAGGCGCCGCCATCGCCGGCTGGTCGCTGCTGGACGGGATATCGCTGGCGGGCTACGACGCCTCGTTCTACCTCAATTACGTGCTGCTGATCGCGGCGATCTTCACGGCCGTGTTCATCCTCACCCGCAACCTGGAAAGGAGCTGGATCGGGATCAATCTCGATGCCGTGCGCGAGGACGCCATCGGTGCGTCGGTGTTCGGGATCAACGTGACGGCATGGCGCATCTTTGCCTTCATGCTGGGGAACTTCGTGATCGGGATCGCGGGCGCGCTGTTCGCCATGATGCAGAACTTCATCGCGCCGTCCAATTTCTCGTTCTCCGATTCCTTGCTGATGCTGTCGATCATCGTCATCGGGGGCATCGGCAATCTCTGGGCCTTGCTGCCGGCGGCGATCATCGTGATCCTGATCCCCGAAAAGCTGCAGGAGATCGGTGAATACCGGATCCTGATCTTCTCCGTGCTGGTGGCGCTCGTGCTTCGCTTTCGCCCCACCGGCCTGTTCCCCCGGCCGGTGCGCCAGTTCAAACGGGAGGTCGAACAATGAGCACGCTATTTTCCGCGCGTGACGTCACGGTCAAGTTCGGCGGACTGGTGGCGGTGGACGCCCTGTCGTTCGATATTTCGGAAGGCACCATCACCGGCCTGATCGGGCCCAACGGATCCGGCAAGACGACATTTTTCAACGCGGTCACGGGACTGTGCCGATTGGCCGGGGGCAGCATCTCGATCGGCGGCCAGGACATATCCGGCCTGTTGTCCCGCGAGGTGTATGGCAAGGGCATTACGAGGACGTTCCAGCGCTCGCGGCTGTGCCTGTCGCTGTCGGTCTTCGACAATGTCATGATCGGCCGGCAGAACGGCTTGCCGTTCGGCCTGCTCGACAACCTGGTGCGGCGCCGGCGGTTCAGGAAGGAACTCGTCGGCCACCACCACCGCGTCGCCGGCCTCCTGAATACATTCAGCGAAAGCCTCGCCCAGCGGATCTTCGAGCCTTTGCACAGCCTCAACATGATCGACCGGCGCCGCATAGAGGTGTGCCGGGCCTTGATTGCCGAACCCAAACTGCTGCTGCTGGACGAGCCGTCCGCGGGCATGACGCCCGATGAAACCCAAGAGTTCATGGACGACATCCTCAAGGTTCGCGCGAACAATCCGAGGATGAGCATCATCATCATCGAGCATGAAATGGAACTCATGCAGCGGGTGGCCGAACATTGCATCGTGCTCAACCACGGCCGCAAGGTCAGCGAGGGCACGTTCGACGATGTGGTCAGCGATCCATGGGTTCAGGAAGCCTATCTGGGGGAAGCATGAGCGGACACCTCGTCACCAATGATATTTGTGCCGCCTACGGCAGTGCGCGCGTCCTGTCGGGCGTGTCCATCGAGGCCAAGGAAGGCGCCATCACCTGCATACTCGGGGCCAACGGCGCCGGCAAGACATCCCTGATCCGGGCGATTCTGGGGCTGCTGCCGACCTCGCAGGGCACGGTCTCGCTGGACGGCGCGCCGCTGGACCGGCTGGAGACGCACCGGCGGATCGAGCGGGGCATCGGTTGCGTGCCGGAAGGCCGCAAGCTCTTTCCCAAGATGACTGTCGAGGAAAACCTCCATGCCGGCGCGTTCCTCGTCAAAGAACGCGCCCTGGTCGCCGAGCGGCTCGAGCGCGTCTATGCGACCTTTCCGCGCCTGGCCGAACGCAAGCAGCAATTCGCCGGCACCATGTCCGGCGGCGAGCAGGCCATGGTCTCCATCGGCCGCGCCCTCATGAGCGATCCCAAGATCCTGCTCATCGACGAGCCCTCCCTCGGCCTGTCGCCCGCGCTGGTCCGGGATTCGTTCGGCATCATCGGCAGCGTCAACAAGACCGGCGTGTCGATCCTGCTGGTCGAGCAGAACGTGCGCCAGACCTTGGCCATCGCCGATTACGGCTACGTCATCAGCCAAGGCACGGTCGTCGCCCAGGGGGCGGCCGACCAGCTCATGAACGACGAAAAAATGAAGGCCGCCTATTTCGGCCGGACCCGCTAGCCGGATTCGCCGCGCTTGCACCATCACTTGACCCACGCTGTCGCGGTTGGGTACCGGACAGCCATGATTCTAGGAGAAGCCCAATGACCGACGTCAACATCAAACTCGCCAAGGTTCGGCAGTTCCATCTCTTCGAGCGCGAGACGCTGCGCGAGGCGGGCGTGGCCGTTACCGCCGTGTCCCGCCATGTGGTTGCCGGCGTGGTGTTCGAGAACCCCCTTGCGGGCAAGGGCGCCGCATCCGCCGAGGACCTCGACCGCATGGCCGAGATCTCGCTGGAGCTCGGGGCGGAACTGAGCCGCCGGGCGCTTGCCAGGATGACTGACGTGGGCCGGCCACGCGCCTACGGAAAGGCCGTCATCGTCGGCACGGACGGCGATGCCGAGCACGGGGCGGCCCTGATCCACCCGCGCATCGGCCTGGCCATGCGGCGCACCCTGGGCGCGGGGCCCGCGCTGATCCCCGGAAACGCCAAGGTGGCGGGGCCGGGTGCCTCGATCGACCTCATCTTCGGCGGCGCCGAGGATGCCTGGGACTACGATGCCATGGACGCCACGACCGTCAGCATTCCGGGCGGCCCCGGCCCTGGCGAGATCGCGCTGTTCGTCGGCTTCGGCACCGTGCGCGCGAATGCGCGCATCCAGGGTGCCAGCGCCGATCAGGTCGCCAATCTGGTCGCCGAGATCCGCGGCGCGACGGCATAGCGTCCGCCGGACGATATCAACGGCGGCGCCGGCACGGCGCACAAGCCGACACCCCGAGGCCACCCCTCGGGGGTTTTTTTCCCCTAAACCTTTCTTTCCCGGGGAAAACACACCGTATACTCGTGCGGAACGTCGATGAACCCCGCTACGCCGCACGCCAACATGCGCCCGAATTCCCGCAACGACCCGCCGACCGGCAGGCCGGCGGCGTCCACCCGCCGCTCGATCCTGTTCCTGGGCTTGCCGATCCTGTTGATCCTGGGCGCCGTCATCTGGTTTGCCAGCCGGCCGCGCGTCGTGGCGCCGCCGGCGGCCGGCGGCGATGCCGCCGTGCCGGTGCGCATGGCCACGGTCCAGCAGCGCGACGTCCCCATCCGCATTCTGGGCGTGGGCAATGTGCAGGCCTGGGCCAGCGTGACGGTGCAGGCGCGCATCGACGGCCAGCTCGAGTCCGTCGGCTTCACCGAGGGGCAGGACGTCGTCCAGGGCCAGCTCATCGCACAGCTGGACGATCGCCTGCAAAAGGCGCAGCTGGACCAGGCCCTGGCCCAGCAGGCGCGCGACCGCGCCGCGCTGGACTATGCCCAGCAGGACCTGCGCCGCTACGAAACCCTGGTCAAGCGCGACGCGATCACCGCCCAGACCCTGGACGCCCAGCGCGCCCAGGTGGCGCAGCTGCAGGCGGCCCTGCTGGCCGATGCGGCGCAGGTCGCGGCGGCGCGCACCCAGCTGTCCTATACCCGCATCACGGCGCCTATCAGCGGACGCACCGGCGCGCGGCTGATCGATCCCGGCAACATCGTGCGCGCAAACCTGGTCGAGGGCATCGTGGTCATCAATCAGATCGATCCGATCGCAGTCACCTTCACCGTGCCCGACAGTGTCTTTGCCGAGGTCGACCAGGCCTTGCGCGAGGGCCGGACGCCGCGGGCGCTGGCCTACGCCAGCGGCGGCGACCAGCCCCTGGCCGAGGGCGAGGTGGTGCTGGTCGACAACCGGATCGATCCGCAAAGCGGCACCTTGCAATTGAAGGCGCGCTTCGACAATCCCCGGCACGCGCTGTGGCCCGGCCAGTACGTGGACATGCGCCTGATCCTCGGCCAGCGGCGCGGCGCCCTGGTCGTTCCCTCGCGCGCGGTGCAGCGCGGCCCGGACGGCCCGCTGGTGTACGTGGTGGACGAGGGCGGCATTGCCCATGTCCGGCCCGTCCAGGTGGCCCTGATCCAGGATGAAATGGCCTTGATCGACCAGGGCCTGTCCGCGGGCGAGCGTGTCGTCACCGAAGGCCAGTACAAGGTCCGCCCCGGCGCCCGCGTGGCGCAGATCGCCGCACCGGCCGCCGCCGCGCCCGCGCCGACGCCCACCTTGGCCGGCGCCGATCCGCGGGCGGCCGGCCCGGCCAGCACAGAGGCGGCCGATCCCGAGGCCGCCCCGCTGGCGGGCGCCGCGATGGGCGACGCCCTCGTGGACGACGCCGCGGCAGGCGCCGCCCGCCCGGCCGCCCCCGCGGGCGACGCGGCCGGATCGGGCCAGGCCCCCGGAGCCCGGCCGTGAATTTCTCGGCGATCTTCATCCGGCGGCCGATCGGCACCTTGCTGCTGGCGATCGCGCTGTTCCTGGTCGGGGCGGCGGTGTTCCCGCTGCTGCCCGTGGCCTCGCTGCCGCAGGTCGATTTCCCCACCATCCAGGTGACGGCGAAACTGCCCGGCGGCGATCCCGAGACCATGGCCACCAGCGTCGCCCAGCCGCTGGAGCGGCAGTTCTCGACGATCGCCGGCCTGGCGCAGATGACCTCGGAAAACGCCGCCGGCTCGACCCGCATCACCTTGCAGTTCGAGCTGAACCGCGACATCGACGGCGCCGCCCTGGACGTGCAGACCGCGATCAATGCGGCCGCCCGCCAACTGCCCGCCAACCTGCCCAACCCGCCGACCTTCCGCAAGGTCAACCCGGCGGATTTCTCGATCCTCATCCTGACCATCCAGTCCGACGTGCTGCCGATCACCGAGGTGAACGACTACGCCGACAATATCTTTGCCCAGCAGCTCTCGCAGATCGAGGGCGTGGGCCTGGTCAACATCTGGGGCCAGCAAAAGCCCGCGATCCGCATCCAGGTCGACCCGGTCAAGCTCGCCAGCCTGGGCCTGGATCTCGAGGCCATCCGCGGGGTGATCGCCACCACCACCGTCAACCAGCCCAAGGGCATGATCGACGGGCCCTCGCAGAGCTATTCCGTCTACACCAACGACCAGATCCTGTCGGTGGAGCCCTGGAACGACGTGGTGCTGGCCTGGCGCAACGGCGCGCCGATCCGGGTGCGCGACGTGGGCGTGGCCGTGCCCGGCGCCGAGGACAGCAAGCAGGCCGCCTGGGCCTTCGGCGGCCTGGCGGCCAGCGACGCCGACCGCGCCATCGACGGGCGCACCCTGCTGATCGGCATCACCAAGCAGCCCGGTGCCAACGTGATCAAGACCGTCGAGCGCATCCAGGCCGCGATGCCGCGCCTCATGGCCTCGATCCCCTCCACCGTGCACGTCAGCACGCTGATCGACCGCACCCAGAACATCCGCGCCTCGGTGCACGAGGTCGAACTGACCCTGCTGCTGTCGATCGCCCTGGTGGTGATGGTGATCTTCATGTTCCTGCGCAACCTGGCCGGCACCCTGATTCCCAGCGCCACCGTCCCGCTGGCGCTGCTGGGCACCATCGCCGTCATGTACCTGCTGGGCTACAGCCTGGACAACCTGTCCCTGATGGCGCTGACGATCTCGGTGGGCTTCGTGGTGGACGACGCCATCGTCATGCTCGAGAACATCTACCGCCACATCGAGGAGGGCATGAAGCCGATGGAGGCCGCCCTGAAAGGCTCGCGCGAAATCGGCTTCACCATTATCTCGATCTCGGTCTCGCTGATAGCGGTCTTCATTCCGCTCTTGTTGATGGGCGGCATCGTGGGGCGGCTGTTTCGCGAATTCGCCATGACCGTCAGCATCGCCGTGATGGTGTCGGTCCTGGTGTCGCTGACCCTCACCCCCATGCTGTGCTCGCGCTACCTGAAGGCCCACGATCCGCGCCGGCCGCGCGGGCGCCTGTACCTGGCCTTCGAGCGCGGCTTCGACCGCATGCTGGGCCTGTACCGGCGCGGCCTGGACGTCGTCCTGCGCCACAGCTTCATCACCCTGTGCAGCTTCATCGCCACCGTGGCCGCCACGGTGGCCTTGTTCGTCGTGATCCCCAAGGGCTTTTTTCCCGAGCAGGACACGGGCTTCATATTCGGCCTGGCCGAGACCTCGCAGGATGCGTCCTTCGAGGCCATGAACGAGCGCATGATGGCCCTGGCCGAGGTCGTGGGCCGCGACCCCGACGTCATGACCTATGGCATGAGCAGCAACCAGCCCACCTTCAACACCGGGCGGTTCTTCATCAGCCTGCGGCCCAAGAGCGAGGGCCGCGAGGCCTCGGTGCAGGAGGTCATGGCGCGGCTGCGGCCCGAACTGGACAAGGTGCCGGGCGTGCGCCTGTTCATGCAGGCCGGCCAGGACATCAACGTCGGCGGACGGCTGTCGCGCACCCAGTACCAGTACACCCTGATGGATGCCGATCTGGACGAGCTGAACACCTGGGCGCCGCGCCTGCTGGCGCGCCTGCGCGAACTGCCGGAGCTCGTCGACGTGGCCAGCGACCAGCAGAACCAGGCCGCCACCGCCGTCGTGACCATCGACCGCGCGCGCGCCGCCAGCCTGGGGATCTCGCCGGCCCTCATCGACAACACCATCTACAACGCCATCGGCCAGCGCCAGGTGGCGCAGTACTTTACCCAGATCAACAGCTACCAGGTCATCCTCGAGGTCACGCCGGCGCTGCAGCGCGACCCGGAACTGTTCTCCAAATTGCGCATCACCTCGCCGCTGACCGGCCAGCAGGTGCCGCTGTCCAGCCTGGTGCGGGTCGACACCTCGCAATCGGGCTACCTGTCGATCAACCACCAGGGCCAGTTCCCGGCGGTCACCCTGTCCTTCAACCTCGCCGAGGGCGCCTCGCTGGGCGACGCGGTCGGCGCCATCAAGGGCGCGGAGGCCCAGATGGGCCTGCCGCAGGGCCTGGTGGGGTCCTTCCAGGGCACCGCCCAGGCCTTCGAGCAGTCCCTGGCCTCGCAGCCCTACCTGATCGCGGCCGCGCTGGTGGCGGTCTACATCGTCCTGGGCCTGCTGTACGAATCCTACATCCACCCGCTGACCATTCTGTCGACGCTGCCCTCGGCCGGCGTCGGCGCCTTGCTGATCCTCATGGCCAGCGGCTTCGACTTCACCGTGATCGCGCTGATCGGCATCATCCTGTTGATCGGCATCGTCAAGAAAAACGGCATCATGATGATCGACTTCGCCCTGCACGCGGAACGCGAGCATGGCCTGGCGCCGCGCGAAGCGATCTACCAGGCCTGCCTGCTGCGTTTCCGGCCCATCATGATGACCACGCTGTGCGCGCTGCTGGCCGGCCTGCCGCTGATGCTGGGCTCGGGCGCCGGGTCGGAACTGCGCCAGCCGCTGGGCTATGCCATGGTCGGCGGCCTGATCTTGTCGCAGGCGCTGACCCTGTTCACCACGCCGGTGATCTATTTGTACCTGGACCGGGCGCACTACTGGTACATGCGGCGCAAGGACATGCGCCGCGCCCGGCGCCGGCGCGCCGCCCGCCTCAGTCCCGCGCAACGGCGGTCAGGCCCGCCACCAGTTGGTCGATGAAGAACGTATACAGCACCGCGATCGGGATGCTGGCGATCAGGGCGCCGGCCAGCAGCGGCCCCCAGTGATAGACGTCGCCCCGGATCAGTTCCGTGGGCACCGCGATGCTGATGGTCTTGTCGGCGCTGTGGGTCACGAAGGCCAGCGCATAAATGAATTCGCTGCTGGACAGCGTGAAGGCAAAGACCACCACCGTCATCAGGCCGGGCAGGGCCAGCGGCAGCACGACGTGCAGGAAGGCGCTCCAGCGGTCGTGGCCGTCGATCATGGCCTGCTCCTCGATGTCGCGCGGAATCCCCTTGAAAAATCCCATCAGCAGCCAGGTGCAAAAGGGCACGGTGAAGGTCGGGTAGGCGACCACCAGCGCCCACAAGGAATTCTGCAGGCCGAGGAAGGCGATCACCTTGGAAAACGGGATGAACAGCAGCGTGGGCGGTACCAGGTAGCTGAGGAAGATCCCGATGCCCAGGGTCTCGCCCCAGCCGCCGGCGATGCGCGCCAGGCCATAGGCGGCCGGCACCGCCAGGACCAGCGTGATGGCCACCACGGCCACCCCCACCAGCAAAGTGTTCCACAGCCACTGCACGAACAGGGTCTGCTCGAACAACAGGCGCAGGTTGTCCAGCGTGGGTGGACCCGAGAACCAGAACGGATTGGCCGTCGGCGTAAAGATGTCGGCCTGCGTCTTGAAGGTGGTGATCAGCATCACGTAAAAGGGCAGGGCGGAAAACACCACGAACAGCGCCGTGGCCAGGTACAGGTCGCCGCGCCGCGCCGGGTGCCGGGCGCGCGCCGGCCCGGCCTGCATGGTGGGTTCGTTCGTCATCGCGGCCCCCTCGTCAGATTTCCCGCCGCCGGATCAGCGACAAGGTCAGGATGGACACCGCCGCCAGCACCGGCAGCAGGAACAGCGCGGTGGCCGCGCCGCGCCCCAGCGACCCGCCCTGCACGCCGGTAAAGAACGCCAGCGTCGGCAGCACCTGCGTGGCGTTGGCCGGGCCGCCGCGGGTGAGGATGAACACCGTCGCGATGTCGGTGAACACAAAGACGAAGGTAAACAGGATCGTCACCCCGAACACCGGGATCAGCATCGGCAGGATCACCTGGAACAGCCGCCGGAAATAGCCCGCGCCGTCGATCTGGGCCTGTTCCACGATGTCGCGCGGCACGCCGTTCAGCCCGGCCAGAATGATGACGGTGCCCAGCGGCAGCAGCCGCCAGATGTTCACCAGGATGATCGAAAACAGCGCCAGGCCGCTGCGCCCCAGCCAGAACGTATTGTCGAAATCCCCGAACAGCGCGCCCGGATGGCCCAGCAGCCCCATGCCGCGCAGCATCCAGTCGATCGGGCTGAAGGTCGAGTCCAGCATCCACAGCCAGGCGATGGCCGACAGGGACGCGGGCGCGGTCCAGGGCAGCAGGATCAGGAAACGGATCAGCCATTTGCCGCGCACCGGGCGCATCAGCAGTTCGGCCTGGATGGTGCCCAGGACCAGCACGCCCACCAGCGTGCTGAGGGTGATGTTGAAGGTGTTGCCGATGGCCCGCATGAAATCCGGCGTATCCAGCAGCGCGGTGAAATTCTCCAGGCCTATATAGCGCATCGCCGTGCCGCCCGTGGTGACGTCGTTGAGGCTGTAGACCACCGCCAGGATGATGGGGATGCCCAGCAGCAGGGTGATGTAGAGGATCGCGGGCATCACCATGCCCAGGGCCAGCAGCGTGTCGCGCTGCGCGAGGCTCAGCGGGGATCGCGTCCGGGCCATGGCTCAGGCCTGCGCCGCCGCCGGGCGGCCGGGGGCGTCGATGCGCAAACCCGTGCGCGCGTCGAAACGCAGCATGCGCGCCTCGGGCACGCAAAAGCTGCGCTGCTGGCCGGCCGCCAGGGTCTGCGCCTTGCGCTCGGGCAATTTCAAGATCAGTTCGGCGCCGTCGCCCGCCAGCGCGCCATAGACCAGCACGTCGGCGCCCAGGGCCTCGACCTGCTGGATGGCGATCGCCAGCGGATACTGACCCGCCGGCGCCGCCGTGTCCGGCAGCCAGGCGTCCTCGGGATGGAACCCCAGCAGCATGTCGCCGTCGGGGATCAGGTTCATGGGCGGCGAGCCCATGAACTGCGCCACGAAAGTGTTGGCCGGCTCGTGGTAGATCTGGCGGGGCGTGCCGATCTGCTCGATGCGCCCGTGATTCATCACCGCGATGCGCTGGCCCAGGCCCATGGCCTCGACCTGGTCGTGCGTCACATAGATGGTGGTGATGCCGGTTTGCTGGTGCAGGCGCTTGAACTCGCGCCTGGCGGAATGGCGCAGCTTGGCATCCAGGTTGGACAGCGGCTCGTCCATCAGGAACAGGCTGGGGGTGCGCACCAGCGCGCGCGCCAGGGCCACGCGCTGGCGCTCGCCGCCGGACAGCTCGCGCGGCTTGCGCGCCAGCAGGCGCTCGATGTCGAACAGCCGCGCCGCCCAGACGACCTTCTCCTCGATCCGGGCCTTGGGCATGCGGATGGCCTCCAGGGGAAACGAGATATTCCTCGCCACCGTCTTGTGCGGATACAGGGCATAGCTCTGGAACACCATGGCGATGTTGCGCAGGCGCGGCGGATCCTCATTGGATATCCGTCCATCGATGCGGATCGTCCCGGCGCTGGGGCGCTCCAGCCCCGCGATGGTGCGCATCAGGGTGGACTTGCCCGATCCCGAGGCGCCCAGCAGCACCAGGAACTCCCCGTCGGGGACCTCGAGGCTGACATCGTCGACCGCCTTGACGCGACCATGGTCGTAGGTAGTGCTCAGATGCTCGATGCTCAGCTTGGCCATGCAGCCTCCAGTGTGTCCCCTGCCGTCCGCGGCGGCCGGCGGCGGGCCGGCCGCCCCCCGATCACGCCTTGTTCCCGCCGATCAGACCGCGTCCGCGCCATTGGGCATAGATCGATTGCGCCTGCTTGGCGGCCTCGTCCACCGCCTGTTCGGGCGTGAGGTCGCCGCGCGCGGCCTTGGCCATCATGTTGGGCAGGATGAAGGTGTTGAACACCTCGCCCACCGCCGGATTCGAATAGCCTGGATGGCCCAGGTTCGTCGTCCACTCAGTGGCGCTGGTCAGCGGCGCCAGCTTGCCCTCGGCCTCGCCCTCGATGCGGAAGGGATCCTTGGCGAACCAGGCATCGTTCAGGGCCTTCAGCGTGCTGGCCCCCGACACCGCCGGATAGCCGCGATCGCCGCCGGGCACCGCCGTATCGAAATAGCTGGGGGTGTTGTAGAGCTTGCTGTGGTACATCGCCTGGTCGTAGTTGGAGGTCAGGTGCAGGATGAACTGCTTGGCGAGGTCCTCGCGGCCCTGGGCGAACTTGGGGATGATGTAGTTGTACAGCACGTGCACATTGGCCCAGCGGTCGCCGTGGGGCCCGGCCAGCGGACCGGTAAAGAACACGTCCTTGGCGATGTCGGGCTTGGTCCCCTGGGCGGATCGGTAGGCCGAGATCGAATTCACGATGTACGACGCCTTGCCGGCGATCAGGTCCTGGTTGTTCGAGGCCGCGTTCCAGGCGAACACCGCCGGCGTCATGGTCCGGTGGTACAAGTCCACCATGTACTTCACCGCCTCGATGGCGCGCGCGCGGTTCTCGCCCGCGCCCAGGATCACGTTGTCGTCCTCGTCCTGCACCGAGGCGCCCCAGGACCACAGGATCGAACGCGCCACCATGTTCGAGTCCAGCTCCTGCGACATGCCGATGCCGACCTGCACGCCTTGCTCCTTGCGGATTTTTTCACCGACTTCCAGCAGCTGCATCCAGGTGTCGGGTCCGTTTTCCAGGCCCGCCTTTTGCCAGAGGCTGCGGCGATAGTCGCCGCAGTCGATCGTCCATCCGTGGCAGAACGCATACCAGGACTTGACCACCGGGTTGTAGGAAATGCGCGGGATGACGTCGAACACCTTGCCGAACTGCTTGGCCGCCTGCTGGTTGACGTCGGCCATGTCCAGCACATTGGGCGTGAACTGCGCCGCCTCGGGGCCCAGCTCGATCAGGTCGTGGCCCGATCCGGCCGACATCTCGGACGTGGTCGTCGTGACCAGGTCGCCGATATTGATGTGGTCCACCACCACCTGCACGCCATGGGCCTCGCCCCAGGCCTTGGCAAAAGCGTCGAACCACGTGTCGTAGCTGGGGACGAAGTGGCTCCATTGCAGGATCTTCAGCGTCTTGTCGGCCGCCAGGGCGTTCAACGGAAACATCGGCACGCCCAGGGCGGCCAGGCCGCCGGCCTGCAGGATGCGGCGGCGCATGGGCGAGTGCGTGGCGGCGTAGCGGGAAACCGGCCGGCGATCGCGGCCCGGGTCGAATGAATGGTACGGCATGACCTGCCTCCTGGGGGAAAGGAGGGGGCAGGTCGTCGGAAGGACTGTTGCATGTGGCGGCGCTACCCCCCAATCAAGGGAAGAGAGCTGCGTAGCGGTCGTATTCAACCAGGCGCGTCACGCAAAAGCTTGGAGCAAGTGTAACGCCGATGGTTTCGTTTGGCGGACTCATTCAAGGGTAAACCATGAGTCCGAGGCCCATATTGTCCAAGGGAATGGGCATCCTGCACCGGCGCGGGACCGGGCCGGCGGCGATTGGTACACTGGAATTTTTCCCTTCCAGACCAGCCAGAGGTAATCCAGATGCACATCACCGGCGCCATGTTGATAGGCCAAACCGACGTCACCGGCACCGAGGCCGTTTTCCAGGCCGTCGACCCGGCCACGGGCGCGGCCCTCGACCCCGGCTATGCCGGGGGCACCCCCTCGCACGTCGACGCGGCCGCCCGCCTGGCCGACGCGGCCTTCGCCAGCTATCGCGCGACCCCGCCCGCCCAGCGCGCGGCCTTCCTGCGCGAGATCGGCAGCCAGATCATGGCCCTGGGCGACACCCTGATCGAACGCGCCATGGCCGAAACCGGCCTGCCGCGCCCGCGCCTCGAAGGCGAACGCGGCCGCACCGTCAACCAGCTGAACCTGTTCGCCGCCGTGGTCGAGGCCGGCGGCTGGCACGGCGCGCGCATCGACCACGCCCAGCCCGAGCGCAAGCCCATGCCGCGCAGCGACATCCGCATGCGCCACATCCCCATCGGCCCGGTCGCCGTCTTTGGCGCCAGCAACTTCCCGCTGGCCTTCTCGGTGGCGGGCGGCGACACCGCCTCCGCCCTGGCGGCGGGCTCGCCCGTCATCGTCAAAGGGCACCCCGCGCACCCCGGCACCTCGGAACTGGTCGGCCGCGCGATCCGCGCCGCCGTCCAGGCGCAAGGCCTGCACGAGGGCGTGTTCTCCCTCGTCTTTGGCGTGGGCAACGACATCGGCCAGGCCCTGGTCACCCACCCCCTGATCAAGGCCGTGGGCTTCACTGGCTCGCGCACCGGCGGCCTGGCCCTGATGCGCGCCGCCGCCGCGCGCCCCGAGCCCATCCCCGTCTTTGCCGAAATGAGCAGCACCAACCCCGTGTTCCTCATGCCCGCCGCCCTCAAGGCGCGCGCGGCCGCGATTGCCGGCGGTTTCGTCACCTCGCTGGTCGGCAGCGCCGGCCAGCTGTGCACCAACCCCGGCCTGGTGATCGGCATCGCCTCGCCCGAACTGGACACCTTCATCGCCGCCGCGCGCGAGGGCGTCGCGGGCAGCGGCGCCAGCACCATGCTGACCGCCGGCATCCACCAGGCCTACGAGGACGGCGTCCGCCGCCTGACCGGCCTGTCCGAGGTCGAGGTCCTGACGCGCGGCAACCCCTCGGATGCGCCCAACCAGTGCCAGGCCGCCTTGCTGGCCTGCTCCGCCGAGGCCTTCATCCGCGACCCGCAAAGCCTGGGGCATGAAGTCTTTGGCGCCAGCTCGCTGGTGGTCCGCTGCGCCGACGAGGCCCAGATGCTGGACGTGGCTCGCGTGCTCGAAGGCCAGCTGACCGCCACCCTGCAGCTCGAGGCCGGCCAGGACGCCGACCTGGTGTCGGCCCTGCTGCCCATCCTGGAACTGAAGGCCGGCCGCATCCTTGCCAACGGCTTCCCCACCGGCGTCGAGGTCTGCCACGCCATGGTGCACGGCGGCCCCTTCCCGGCAACCTCGGACGCGCGCAGCACCTCGGTCGGCACCCTGGCGATTCAGCGCTTCCTGCGGCCGGTGGCCTATCAGGATATTCCGGACAGCCACCTGCCGGAGCCTGTGCAGGCGGCGAATCCGTGGAATGTGCCGCGGATGGAGAATCGCTGATTGTTGATGGGCTTTTTTAGCTGAACTGCACCCCGGAGGTTGGATTTTTATTCAATTTTCGGGGTGTTTTTTTATGGACCTGAAATGGTCGGCTGTGAAAGACTGTTTTCGACTGTTTGATAACTGTTATTAAAAGAACTATCCTACGAGCATGACACTTATGCCTGGAGGCAGATCATGATTAGCGCCGATTTGGGAAAGCAGCTTGAAGGCTTTGTCAGCCGTCTTGTAGAGAGCGGCCGCTACGGCTCCAAGAGTGAAGTACTGCGCGAAGGCGTTCGGCTCATCCAAGACCGGGAAGCCAAGCTGGCCGCGCTGGATGCGTCCATGGCGCGAGGGCTGGCCGATGCCGATGCGGGCCGCACGAAGCCCGCCAGCGAAGTGTTCGATCGCCTGGAGGCCAAGTATGCAACTATGGTGAACAAGCAGGCGTGATCGTTCATCTATCCGATGAGGCCGTAGCCGACCTAGAGCGCATCGCTGATTATATTGCTCGGGATAACCCAAGACGGGCGTTATCCTTCGTACAGGAACTGCGGGATAGGTGCTTGCGTTTGGGGAACATGCCAGAGGCGTACCCGCTGGTCCCCCGCTACGAAAAACATGGCGTGCGCAGGCGCGTACACGGCAATTACCTGATCTTCTATTGCGTTGACGCCGAACGGGTCACGGTTTTGCATGTGTTGAATAGCGCCATGGATTACGCGGAAATTCTGTTTCCTGGCGAGTGACGCCAGATTTGTTTTCAAGCCGCGGCCAGCGCTCGGAAGCCCACACTGACAAAATCGCTGATCGGGGACGTTTCCCCGATTCTATTCGCCAGCCTCCTCACACCACTGCGGATTCCAAACAATCTCCCAAAGGTGCCGATCTGGGTCGAGGAAGTAGCCCGAATACCCGCCCCAGAATGTGTCGTGCGCAGGCTTGACAATAGTAGCCCCCGCGGAGGCTGCTGTGGCCATGACTTCATCGACTTCGGCTTTCGACGATACGTTGTGACCCAAAGTCATCTCAGTGGGAAAACCGAGTCCATCACGGTAGAAGCGTAACGACGCATCAAGATCCTCGACGCCGATGGTGATGACAGTGATGCGTGGCTTCATGTGATTGGCCCAGTTGAATGCTTTAGTGCCCGCACACACTCCTCGACCAGCGCCGGCCCCTGGTAGATCAATCCCGTGTACAACTGCACCGCATCGGCACCCGCCTGCATTTTTTCCACGGCCTGGCGGCCGGACTCGATGCCGCCCACGCCGATGATGGCGGTGTCCCGCCCCAGGCGTTCGCGCAGACGCCGAATGACCCGCAGCGACAATTCGTGCACCGGCGGCCCCGACAGGCCGCCGGCCTCGTCCTCGTAGGGCAGGCCGCGCACGGCCTCGCGCGACAGGGTGGTGTTGGTGGCGATGATGCCGTCCACGCCGTGGCGCGGGACGATTTCCGCGATGGCATCGATGCCCGCCTCGTCCAGGTCGGGGGCGATCTTGACGACCAGCGGCGTGCGCCGCCCGTGCTGGTCGGCCAGCGCCTCGCGCCGCTCGCGCAGGGCGCCCAGCAGGGCGTCCAGGGCGTCGTGGTCCTGCAGGCTGCGCAGGTTGCGCGTGTTGGGTGAGGAAATGTTCACCGTCACGTAGTCGGCGTGCGGGTACACGCCATCCAGGCCCAGCAGGTAGTCGTCGATGGCGCGCTCGATCGGCGTGTCGGCGTTCTTGCCGATGTTCAGGCCCAGGACGCCGCCCTCGGCGCGCCAGCGGCTGGCGCGCACATTGGCGATGAAGGCATCCAGGCCGTCATTGTTGAAGCCCATGCGGTTGATCAGGCAGCGCGCGCGCGGCAGGCGGAACATGCGTGGCCTGGGGTTGCCCGGCTGCGCCCGCGGCGTCACGGTGCCGACCTCGATGAAGCCGAACCCCAGTCCGCCCAGGGCGTCGATGTGCGCGCCGTTCTTGTCCAGGCCGGCCGCCAGCCCCACCGGGTTGCGCAAGGGCAGCCCCATGACGGTGCGCGGCAGGGCGGGGCGCTGGGACAGCAGGGCGCGCGTGGCGCTGCAATCGTGCGCGCGGTGCAGCATGCTCAGCGTCAATTCGTGCGCACGCTCGGCGTCCATGGAAAACAGCGCGGCGCGCGCAAGCGGATAGGCGTGGAACAAGGAGGGCATGGCGTCGGGACCTGTCGAAAATCGGGCCAGGCGCTATTTTACGGGTTTATGCCCGTCACCAACGCCCCCCTCAACGCGACAACGGTTCGATCCACACGCCACCCCGCAGGACCTGGTGCGGCCGGAACCGGGATTTGTATGCCATCTTGCGGCTTTCCTCGATCCAATAGCCCAGGTACAGCCACTGCAGGCCCAGGTGGCGGCAATAGTCCAGTTGCCACAGGATGCCGAAGGTCCCCAGGCTGCCCGGCCAGTCGGGGTCGTAAAAGGTATAGACCGCCGAAATCCCCGTGTCCACGCGGTCCATGATGGCCACCATGCGCACCACGCCCTCGGCATCGGTGAATTCCGCCATGTCGGATCGCACCCGGCTGGTCAGCAGGAACTGGGTGTATTGCGCCTGGTCGTCCTGGTCCATGCCGGCGCCGGGGTGGCGGCGCGACTGATAGCGCTGGTACAGGTCGAAATGGCGCGCGTCCCAGTGCAGGGGCGAGACCTTGACCCGCATCGCGCCCATGCGATTCCACAGTTTGCGCTGGGTGCGGTCGCGCACGAAGCGGCGCGCGTCCACACGGATCGGGATACAGGCCTGGCAGGTTTCACAGTCGGGCCGGTAGGTGAACAGGCCGCTGCGGCGAAAGCCCTGTTCGATCAATCGCGAATAGGCGGCATCGTCGACCAGGTGCGCGGGCGCTGCGACCTCGGAACGCGCCAGACGCCCGGGCAGGTAGCTGCAGGGATAACTGGCGGTCGTATAGAACTGCAGTTTCCTGAAAATCGATTCGCTGGGGTTGCTCATGGCCGCGCCTAGTTAGTCACGACTATTGTGGCATCCGGGCTATTGCGCGTCCAGGCGCGGCCCGTCCATCAGCAGCCGGCCTCGCGGCCAGGGCGGCGGGGGCATGTCCCTCAACGCCGTCAGGCTGGCGAGGAATTGCTCGCGCGGTACGGGCGCGGCACCCAGCCGGGCCAGGTGCGGGGTTTCCTGTTGGCAGTCGATCCAGGGCACGCCGTGGCGGCGCAGGTGCGCCACCAGGTAGGCCAGCGCCACCTTGCTGGCGTCGGCCGCGCGGCTGAACATGGATTCCCCGAAAAAGCAGCGCCCGATGGACACCCCGTACAGGCCGCCGGCCAGGCGTCCGTCGATCCAGGTCTCGACGCTGTGTACCCGCCCCATGCGGTGCCAGGCCTCGTACACGGCGATGATGTCCGGCGTGATCCAGGTCGCGTCGCGGCCCGCCTCGGCCGGCGCGACCGGCCAGGCGGTCCCCGCGCGCGCCGCGCCGATGCCCAGGCGCGCGCCCTGGCGTTGGGCGCAGGCGCGGATCACCTCGCCGAATGCGGTATCCATGGTCACCCGCAAGGGCGCATCCGGGTCCCGCGGATCACGGCCGAACTGGCGCAGGCGCTTGGTCAGGGACTGCGAGACCCGCAGCCTGTCGCAGGGCAGCACCATGCGCGGATCGGGGCTCCACCACAGGACGGGGTCGCCCGGGCTGAACCAGGGAAACATGCCCTTGCCGTAGGCCTCGTCCAGGCGCGCGGGCGACAGGTCGGCGCCTGCGGCGACCAGGCCGCCGGGCAAGCCGGTCCGCGGATCGGGCAGGGGGGTGTGGGCATCTATCCAGCTTAGTTGCATGGCGCATGCGCCGGTGACTCAGTCCGGGAAACGGAAGTCGATCGCGTAGTGGTGGGTGGGAAACAGCCCCTCGCGGCGATCATCCAGGTAGTGCTCCAGCGTGGTGTAGACGGTGCGAAACGACAGTTCCTTCCAGGGGATGCCGTCCAGGGGGAAAAAATCCGCCTCCAGGGTTTCCGGGCCGGGGGCCAGCTGCGGACCCAGGACGTCGGCCAGGTAATAAAAGTGCACCTGGTTCACCGAGGGCACGTCGATCACGGTGAACAGCGACCGGACCCGGATGCGCGCGCCCGATTCCTCCTGGTTTTCGCGCTCGGCACCCTGTTCGGTGGTCTCGCCCAGTTCCATGAAGCCCGCCGGCAGGGTCCATTTGCCATAGCGCGGCTCGATCGCCCGGCGGCACAGCAGGATCCGGTCATTCCAGATGGGCAGCACACCCACCACGTTGCGCGGGTTCTGGTAGTGGACGGCGCCGCAGTTTGAGCACAGGTCGCGGATGCGATTGTCGTCGGGCGGGATCTCGCGGCTGAGGGTGTGGCCGCATTGCGAACAGAATTGCTGCGTGCGTGGGGCGGGGTGATAGAAGGCGGGATCGGGCGAGGTCATGCGGGGATTTTAGCGCGGGACCGGAGATTGGATGCCGACCGTAGCGGTGTTGCGCACATCATAGGAGCCGTGCTTGCCGGCGCCGGTCCGGCGGTGTCCCGGCATGCTCCTGTTCCAGGGCTTCGAGCGGCCCCCAATGCCCCTCACGCCCCCCTCACCACCAGCGAATACAGCGCCCACCACGTATATTTGTTCGAGATATCCCCATGGCCCGGGATCCTGCCGTTGGCGCCATCCAGGCCATAGACCCGGACCCCATCGTCGAAAGCGTAGGACTCGTCCGGCGCCTGGATCGGCATCAGGCGCTCGCCCGCCCGGCGCGGCCCATAGCCGCCCAGCGCCGCGTAAGGACTGGGCACCTCGACCGTTTTTTCGAGGCCCATGGGTTCGCCCAGGTCCACGTCCCGCCGCAGCGCCCAGTGAAACAGGGCGTGCAGCGCGGCATCATGGGGACTGTACGTCGCCAGGATCGGCTGCTCGACCCGCTCGAACGCCACACGGTATCCGCCGGGATGATCCTTGCCCGGGACCTGGTCTGCAAAGCACAGGTGCGAGATCGCCGGTTGCAGCAGGAGCGCGGAGCGGACCCTGCGCGGCGGGGCCGTGATGCTGCACAGGGCGGACAGGACGACCTTGGTACCGTAGGAATGTCCAATCAGATGGACGCGGGCGCTGGTTTGGCGCAGGAGGGTCTCCAGCGCGGGGCCGACACCCTTGGCGCCTACGACGCCCGCCCGGTCCTTCATGATGGCCACCGTCAGCATGCGGACCAGCTGCCTGGGATCCAGCCAGCGCCACATCCCGCCCAGAACCCCCTGCGGCCGGGCCATGCCGGCCAGCGCGGGGCCCTTGTCCGCGTCCATGTCGTCGGCCATGGCCTGCCAGCTGCGCAGCAAGCCTTCGACCTCCGGCGGCTCGCCGGATTCGTGCTCCGCCACGGAATCCGTGAGGATGCCGGCGGCCAGCTCCGCCAGGCGCCGCGCCTGCGACTCCGAGAGGGCGGTTTGCTGGGCCAGCGTGTGGAATTCCGTCCGCTCGATATCCGTTGCGAAACAATCCGCAATTTCGGTCAGCTCGCGCTGGTACTGCGCCTCGTCCTGGAATGCGGCCTCGGCATCCGCCCTCAGGGCCTTTGGTCCACGCCCGGATTCGCCGAACGCCAGGGCGGCGCTGGGCCAGAAAATCCCGACCAGCAGTGGCCGGTAGTCCGCAGGCATCGGCAGGCCGTAGGCCTTGCGCATCCCCGCATAGCCTTTAAAGAATGCCCGGTATCGTCCAATCGCATCCGACCATTCATTGTTCCAGCCATGCGAAAACACGAAGATGTCGGAATAATCACCCGCCTCGGCCAATAGCGGCCCGAGGCTGCCATCGTCCTTGTATTGTCCTTCCTTGTCGAAACGGATGATGTAGAGCGGAACCTGTTGCCCATCCGCGGATTCCAGGTATTCCCGGGGGCCGGGAACGTGCTGCTCGCCCATGATGATTTCCCCTTGGCGTCATCGAGCGGCATCTGTGTGCCGGCCTATTATTGTGTCATTTCATGACATCGACGGGGAACGGTACAAACCCTCGGGGTTTTCGATGTCGGGCGGAGCCGAATGGATTTCCTGCAGTTTCTCAATGCTGTCGCTGTGCTCGAGTCTGGCCAGGAAAGTTACCAATCTACTGGCTTGGTAATGGCATTCCCATCGGCGGGGACTACCGGGTCTGGCATTTGTGAGTTGACCAGCGCGCGAGTGGAGATGAGTCTCGTGAAATCGGCGCATTTAACCATCTCTTTAGAGGTGCCTCGCTTCGATGTGAGAAGACCTAGAATTTTCTTGGGGTGATGTGCCTTGACCAGCCTCATTGATTCCGCCAGATCACTATCTCCTGAAATGACGACTGCGCAATCAAACCTGTCTAACCAAGCGTCATTGATGAGATGCACCGCGAGATTCACGTCAGAGCCCTTCTCTTTTGTCTCCAGGACAGTGGCATGTCGCTGACCATTGATAGGAGGATGGAGCTTCTTCATGACAAGGGGGTGCGGACAAAATCTTGGACTACTCTAGGAGTGGTTCATGTATTCGTACGAAGACCGATTGCGCGCCGTGAGGCTGTACCTGAAGCTTGGCCGTCGGGTCAAAGCCACAATCCGTCAACTGGG
>NZ_JAPFGD010000033.1 GCF_027257175.1 Castellaniella sp. S9
TGGCGCGCCAGTGCAGCCATTCGCCGACGATGCCGCGGCGGAAGGCCATCACGCAGACGATGAAGATCAAACCGATGACGATGGTCACCGATTCGCCCAGGATGCGGAACCACTCGATGCCGGTCTGCTGCATCAAAAAGCGCCCGAACTCGCCGACCTTGTTCTCCAGCGCCACCACGATGACGGCCCCCAGCACCGGGCCGGTGAGCGTGCCCATGCCGCCGATCAGCGTCATCAGGATCACCATGCCCGACATCTGCCAGGTGGCGTCCGACAGCGTCGCCGAGACGAACACCAGCGCCTTGGTCGCGCCGGCCAGGCCCGAGAGCGTGGCCGAGATCACGAAGGCGAGCAGCTTGAAGCGGTCGGTGTCGTAGCCCAGCGAGATCATGCGCGGCTCGTTTTCGCGGATGGCCTTGAGCGCCTGGCCGAAGGGCGAATGCACGGTGCGCCAGATCAGGGCGTAGCCGAGGATGAAGATCGCCAGCACGACGTAGTACAG
>NZ_JAPFGD010000005.1 GCF_027257175.1 Castellaniella sp. S9
CTGGATAAGCCCGCGATGATCGTCTGCACGCCTGATCCCTCAAGCGCCCACACTTATCGGCTGTTAAGTTGTTAAAGAGCAGTTGTGCCGCAATCAGCACAGAAGCGAAATTATGAACTATCCAGATCAACCTGTCAAGCGCCCAATCCGCCCGGCTTGCGCCGCCTTCGCCACCCGCCCCAAAAGATCAATCAAATCAATCCCTTGGATCATGCACCCAACCCGTCTTACCGGGTTAACCCGGGTGCCCCGGCTGCGAAGAAGCGTGACTATAGCACACCATTTTGAAAAGGGGCAAATCAAAAGCAGAATATCCAGAAAAAGACGACGGCGCAGCCGCGCGCCAAGCGCCCGCCCGGCGGGCGCCGGGACGCATGAAAGGCATAATATGCTCCTGAGCCCGGCGGCATGCCGCCGGGCGGGCCTTGCCGCCCACACCAGGCTTTCCAGACCATGACCGAAGACATCCTCATCAACGTCACCCCTTTTGAAACCCGCGTGGCCGTCACGGCCAACGGCATTGCCCAGGAGCTGCACATCGAGCGCAGCATCCAGCGCGGCCATGTCGGCAACCTGTACCTGGGCCGCGTCGCCCGGGTACTGCCCGGCATGCAAAGCGCCTTCGTGGACATCGGCCTGGAACGCGCCGCATTCATCCACGTCTCGGACCTGCGACAGAACCGCATGGGGCGCGCAGGGGCCGAGGCGGCGGCTGCGCCCACTCCCATCGAGAAACTGCTGTTCGAGGGGCAGTCCCTGCTGGTCCAGGTGATCAAGGATCCCCTGGGCACCAAGGGGGCGAGGCTATCGACGCACATCAGCATCGCCGGGCGCATGCTGGTCTACCTGCCGCACGAACCCCACATCGGCGTCTCCCAGCGCATCGGCCCGGAGGACGAGCGCAATGCGCTGCGCGACCGCCTGCAGGCCCTGCGGCCGGACGGCGAGGCCGGCGGCTTCATCGTCCGCACCCAGGCCGAAGGCGCCACCGACGAGGAACTGGCCGCCGACATCGCGTACCTGCGCATCCTGTGGGCCGAGATCCAGGCCCGGATCAAGCAGCAGCCGGCCCCCTCCGCCGTCTATACGGACCTGACCCTGGCGCAACGCGTCCTGCGCGACATGGTCTCGCCCGAGACCCATTCGATCGCGGTCGATTCGCGCGCCGTGACCCAGGAGCTGATCGACTGGGCCCGGCGCTACACCCCGTCCGTGGTCGAGCGCATCCACCACTACAGCGGCAACCGGCCGCTGTTCGACACCGCCAACGTGGACGAGGAAATCGCCCGCGCCCTGTCGCGCCGCGTCGACCTCAAGTCCGGGGGCTATCTCATCATCGACCAGACCGAGGCCCTGACCACAGTGGACGTCAACACGGGCGGCTACGTCGGCGGGCGCAACTTCGACGACACGATCTTCAAGACCAACCTCGAGGCCGCTGTGGCCATTGCGCGGCAACTGCGGCTGCGCAACCTGGGCGGCATCATCATCCTGGATTTCATCGACATGGACGACGAGGGCCACAAGGCCTCGGTCCTGGAGGAACTGAACAAGGCCCTGAGCCGCGACCGCACCCGCGTCACCGTGAGCAGCTTCAGCCAGCTGGGCCTGGTCGAGATGACGCGCAAGCGCACGCGCGATTCGCTGGCCCATCAGCTGTGCGAGCCCTGCCCCACCTGCGCGTCGCGCGGCAGCGTACGCACGCCGCGCACGCTGTGCTACGAGATCCTGCGCGAGATCCTGCGCGAGGCGCGCCAGTTCAACCCCAAGGAATTCCGGGTCGTCGCCGCGCAGGCCGTGATCGACCTGTTCCTCGAGGAGGAAAGCCAGCACCTGGCGATGCTGGGGGATTTCGTCGGCAAGCCGATTTCCCTGCAGGTCGAGGCATCGTACTCACAGGAGCACTACGACATCGTCCTGCTGTAAGGCGCCGCGGGGCCCGCCGGCCGTACGGCGCAAAAGCGCCTGACGCGGGCTGCGCTCAATGGCTGAACGAATTTTCCCAGCCCTCGGCGATGCCGCACACCTCGGGCTTCATCATCGCGCTGAACATCCGGTAGACGGTGTCCAGGCTGCCGGCATAGTAGCTGTAGGCCTTGGCGTTGACGCTGCGGTTGTGCAGCAGCACCAGGCTGATCACGACGCTGCGGTCCCAGCCGGCGTCGGGCGTCGGCCGGTAGACCACCCGCCCGTAGGCCGAGGTATCCGGCACCATCTCGAACACGAAGGTTTCGCCGCACAAGGCCTCGTGCTTGAACAAGGCCTGCTGAACCTGCGCAAAATCGACCGGCAGGCGCCGCCGCTCGGTCACCAGGTGCTCGGGCGTTTCGAGTTCGTTGATCGTCAGCCCACGGGGCTGGGCCGCGCAGGCCGCAAGACCGGCAATGAGGATCGAGGCTATCAGGGCTTTCATGGGGACTCCGTATCTGCGAACTGTCCGGACCCGCCCCGGTGAGCCGCCGAGGGTATCGAGCGGCGTGCCGGCGCCTGTCCGATGATTTCAGGCATCCTGGAACTGCATGCGGTAAAGGGACGCGTACAGCCCGCCGCGCGCCAGCAGGGCATCGTGCGTGCCTTGTTCGACGATGCGTCCGCGGTCCAGCACCACGATGAGGTCCGCCTTTTGCACAGTGCTGAGGCGATGGGCGATCACCAGCGTCGTGCGCCCCGCCATCAGGCGTTCGAGCGAGGCCTGCACCTGGCGCTCGGACTCATTGTCCAGGGCCGAGGTCGCCTCGTCCAGGATCAGGATGGGGGCGTCCTTGATCAGGGCGCGCGCAATCGCCAGGCGCTGGCGCTGGCCCCCGGAGAGCATGCTGGCGTTGCTGCCGACCTGCGTGTGCAGGCCCTCGGGCAGGCCGTCGACGAAATCCAGCAGGTTGGCCGCCTCGAGGGCGGCCCGGATGCGCGCCTCGTCGACCTCGCTGAGCGCGCCGTAGGCTACATTTTCGGCGATCGTGCCATCGAACAGCACGACGTCCTGGCTGACCAGCGAGAGCTGCGCCCTCAACGAGCGCAGCCGCAGGTCCGCGATATCGACGCCGTCGACCTGGATGGCGCCGGCCGAGGGCGACACGAAGCGCGGCAGCATGTTGACCAGGGTGGTCTTGCCGCTGCCCGAGCGGCCGACAAGGGCGACGGTCTGCCCGGGCCGGACCTCGAGGGTGACCTCGCTGAGCGTGTCGGTGGCCGCATCGGGAAAGCGATGGCTCACGCCGCGAAAACTGACCCGGCCCTGGCTGCGCCCCTCGATGCGCCGCATGCCGGTCTCGGTCTCCGTCGGCTCGTCGATCAGCGTAAAGACGCTTTCAGCCGCCACCAGCATGCGCTGCATGGCGCCCGCGATGTTGGTCAGGCGCTTCATCGGGTCGAAAATCTGGCCCAGGGCCGCCATGAAGGCGGCAAAGCTGCCCACCGTCAGGCCCTGGTGATTGGCCTGGTAGAGGGCCATGGCCACCACGGCCGCCACCGACAGCGCGACGAAGAACTGGGAAATCGGCGACATGGCCGCGTCCGAGCTGACCGCCCGCATGGCGAAGCGGCGCAGGCGCCCGTTGACATAGTCGAAGCGCGAGCGTTCGCGCTCGTAGCCGTCGAAGAGCTTGATGACGCGCTGGCCCGAGATGCCTTCGCCGACCACGCGGGTCAGTTCGGCGTTCATGTTGATGGTGTCGCGGTTGATGCGCCGCAGGCGGCGGATGAAGATCCGCGCCGTCACCACCGACAGCGGCAGCATCACCAGCACGATGAGGGTCAGTTGCCAGGACATGTACAGCAGCACGGCCAGCAGGGCGACGACGGTCAGCGACTCGCGCACGATCACCATGATGACCTCGGTCGCCAGGCCGCTGACGGTGCCGGCGTCGATGGTGAAGCGATTCAGCAGGCGGCCGTGGTCGCCGCGCCGGTAGGTCTCGTCGGACAGCCCGAGCAGGCGCTCGAACATGTCGCGCCGCAGGCCCAGCAGCATGTTGTTGGCAATCCAGGACAACAGATAGGTGCTGAAGAACGTGCAGACGCCGCGCAGCAGCATCAGGCCGATGACGGCCAGCGGGATGGACCAGACGTAGGACGGCCGCGCCCCCGAGAAGCCCTCGTCGAGCAGCGGCTTCATGATGACCGCCAGCACCGGCTGGGTGGCGGAGGCGATCGTGACCAGGAGCAAGGCCACCAGGGCGGCCTTCCAGTCCTTGCCCAGACGGCCATAGATGCGCCGCCACAGGACGAATTTCGGGGGGTGGCCATCGGCCGCTTGCACTCGTTCGGACTTCACCCGAGGCACTCTCATTTATACTTGGGAATCATGCATTTTAGCCTGCGCCGCGCGGGCTTCAGTGATACCACCATGCCAGTCCCTGCCACGTCCGCCATCCAGGCCCTCTACGTCCGCCTGCCGAATTGGGTCGGGGACGTCTGCATGAGCCTGCCGAGCCTGGATGCGCTCATCGCCACGGGCGTGCCGGTGGTGGTCTGCGCCCGACCATGGGCGCGGGATCTGCTCTCGGCCTACGACCTGGCCGGCTTCGTGCCGATGGCGGGCAACTGGCGCGCCGACCGCAGCGCCGTGCACGCCTGCCGCAGAAAATCCCGCCACGCCCGCACCGTCGGACTGCTGCTGCCGGACTCGCTGTCCAGCGCGCTGGTATTCCGCTTTGCCGGGGTGCCGTGCGCGGGCTATCGCGACGACGGCCGCAGCCTGATCCTGCGTTGGCCCGTCGCCAAGCCCCGTGCGCCGGTGCATGCCGTGCGGTCCTGGTTCCATCTGACCCGACACGCGCTGGAGCGCTGGGGCCTGCCGCCCGGCCCGCCGGCACCGGCACCAGAACTGACCTGGCAAGCGGCCGGCTCGCATATCCAGGATGGGCGCGCGGCGGTCGAGGCGGCCGGCGTGGCGGACATGCCCTTCGTGCTGATCGCCCCCACGGCCGTGGGCTTGCACAAGGGCCGGATCAAGGTGTGGCAGGGCTTCGATTCCCTGACCCGCTCGCTGCAGGCGCGCGGCTACCCGGTGCTGATGGCGCCGCCGCCGGCCGAGCGCGAGGCGGCGCTCGCGGCGGCACCCACGGCGCAATGCCTGCCGCCCATGCCGCTGGGCGCCTTTGCCGTGCTGACCCGCCTGGCCGCCTTGTCGATTTGCAACGACTCGGGGGTCTCGCATCTGTCCGCCGCTGCCGGCGCCCGCCAGATCACCCTGTTCGGCGTCACCGATCCCGCACGCACCGGACCCTGGTCGCCCACGGCCGTCCGGATGGGCGGGCCGGACGCCTGGCCGGCCGCGCCCGACGTGCTCTCTACCGCCCTGACCCTTCTTGACCGTCCGAAAGTCGCATGAATGTCAACAACCTGCTGGCCAACCTGATCGTCCCGCTGAACTTGTCCGTCACGCTGCTGCTGTTGGCCGCCATCCTGTTCATGGTTCGCTGGCGCAAGACCGCGGCGCTGATCGCCGTGGGGGCCGTCGGCTGGGTGCTGTTCTGGTCGCTGCCCACGTCCTCGCTATGGGCCGGCGGCCTGCTCGAACAGCGCTACCCCTATATCCAGGCCGACCGGCAGCCCGTCGAGCAGGCCATCGTGGTCCTGGGGGGCAACACGGCCAACAACCGCGACAACTGGTTCGAACCCTATGACCGCTCGACCGCCGTGTCGCGCATCGAGACCGCGCTGAAACTCTATGAGGCAGGCCGCGCGCCGCTCATCGTCGTCTCGGGCGCCGCGCTGGATGGCGGCCAGAGCGAGGCGCACATGATGGCCATGGCCCTGAGCAACCAGGGCGTCCCCTCGCATGCGATCATCCAGGAAGACCACAGCTTCACGACACGCGAGAACGCCGTCTACACCGCCGAGGTGCTGCGCCGCCTGAATATCGACCGGATCCTCCTGGTGACCTCGGCCCTGCACATGCCGCGCGCGATGGCAAGCTTCCAGAAAACCGGCCTCACGCCGACCGCAGCCCCCTCGCCGCCCCAGATCGTGGTGCCCGAGCAGCCCGATTTTTCATTCTGGTCACCCGACCTGCGCACGCTGGATGCCAGCCGCTCGATCGTCAAGGAATACCTGGGGATGCTCGTCTACTGGCTGCGCGGCTGGATCTGAGCCGCCTCGCGCTCGCACAGGATCGCCGCGTACAGATCCTGGTACTGGCGCGCCACCTCGGGCCAGGCGTGACGCTCGAGCAGCCGTTGCGCGCCCTCGGCCAGCGTATCCCGCAGCCCCGCATCGCTGCGCAGACGTCCGATGGCCTCGGCCAGTTCGTCCGGCCGCTCGGGATGCGAGATCACCAGGGCATCCTCGCCCGGGCGCACGTACTGTGCGAATCCGCACCAAGGCGCCGGGCTGAGCACCACCGGCAGCCCGAATGACATGGCCTCCAACGGTGCCATCCCGAAACTGTCGTTCAGGGTGGGATGCACGTAACAGTCCGCGGCCTGGTAGTAAGGGGCGACGTCCGAGGTCTCGCCGACCAGGCGGACGCGCGCCCGCACCGCCTCGGGCGCCTCGCGCACCCGGTCGCGGGCGGCGGCATTGGCACCCACCACCAGCAGATGGACCTCGCGGGGCAGGCGCTCCAGCGCCTGGAGCACCGTGGGCAGGCCCTTGCGCATCGGGTTGCGGGCGACCAGCAGACAGACATGGGCGTCCTCGTCCAGTTCCAGTTCGCCGCGCACGGCGGCCCGCCGGTCGGGCAGCCCCGCGCCGGGACGGGAAACACCGGGCGGGATCACCGGCACGCGCATCCGGGCACCGTAGGCTTGCGACAATTGGTGGGCGATCAGCGAGGACACCGCCACCACCCGGTGCCCAGGTCGGGGCGCCACGCGCCGGGCCTCGAGGCCCAGGTAGGCCCGCACGCGGGGACTGACGGCCGAGAGCATGCGCCGCAGTGCAGACATGGGCTGGACGCGCCAGCGGTAGCGCACTGGAGTGACGTGCACCACCTCGACGTCGCCGCACCAGCCGTTCATGTGCGAATGAACGATGTCGAAACCGGAACGGGTCGCGCGCGCGGCGCGCCGGGCGAACAATAGGACCCGGATCCAGCTTGGCCAACGGCGGCCGACCGCGATCGGCCGGAAAGGCAGGTCCAGGCCGCAGGCGGCATCGTATTCGCGGGCAAAGACAGTGACTTGATGGCCCGCGGCGGAGAGCTCGCGCATCAGTGCCACCCCGTAGGCTTCGGCCCCGCCGAAGCGCGCGCCGAAGCGATCGACGACAAAGGCGATCGCCAGAGGCCGGGCGGGGGAGGACGCGGGATCAGGCATGGCCTGGAGAGCGCCGCGCCGGACAAACGGGGATAGGGCTCATGGGCGGATTATATCGGCCGGATCCGCGTCACGCGCAGACCTCGCGATAGAAATCCATCGTCCGCCGCGCAAAGACGGGCATGGAAAAGAGCGCGAGCGCACGGTCGCGGGCGGACTGGACAACGCCCGGGCGGATCGGGGGCGCATCGAGGCGTTCCAGCAACCAGCCACGCAGGGCGTCCACATCGCCCTTGGGCACCACCCAGCCGTCCTCGCCGTGGCGAACCAATTCCGGCAGGCCGCCGGCATCGGACACCAGCGTCGGCAGGCCCATGGCCAGGGATTCGCAAGCGGCATAGGAACCGGCCTCGTGCAAGGACAGTACAAAGCCGACGTGGCTGGCCGCGAGCACCCGGCGGGGATCCTCGAGCTGACCCGGAAAGACCACGATGTCCTCCATGCCCCGTTCACGGACCTCCTGCCGCAGGGATTCGGGCGGCGGGTCCCCGGCAATCAACAGGCGCACGCGCATGCGCGCCGCCTGCGGCAGGCGTGCCAGGGCCCGCACGAGAAAAATCCAGCCTTTGTCCCGATCCGTGCCGCCCACGCTGCCGAGCACCAGCGCATCCTCGGACAGCTCGCCCAGCAGTTCCTCGCGCGCCTGGGCCACCGCCCCCGGCGACGGCGGCGCGAAGTGGTCGGTATCCACCCCCAGGCGGATGGTCCGTACCGGCAGCCGTCCATAAGGCGGCGCCTGCAACTGGCGGCTGACGAAGTCGCAGACGCCGATGGCGCCGTCCGTGCCCCACCGAGCCCTGATCCAGTTGCCGGGGCTGCGCACGGATTTGGTATTGTGCTTGGTCCACACGATGCGCGGCGCACGGCGCAGGCCGAGGCGCGCCAGCATCACCTGCCGATGATCGGCGGACCCGTTGACGTGCACGACGTCGAAGGCGCCCTCGCGCAACAGGCGCCTGAGCCAACAGACCTCGACCAGCATCGGCCACAGGCGCGTGCTGTAGACCGCATCCACGCGGCGCACCCCCGGAATCCCGCCGGCCAGTGCGTACAAGCGGCTCGTGCCGGGCGTTGCCAGCGTGATCTCATGCTCGCCCTGGAAGGAACGGGCCAGATTCATGATGTAGGGGGCGTGGCCGCCGCTGCCTTTCGGATGGAAGTTGGTATAGAGGATTCTCATAGGATCACGAGGCGCGCGGGCCGGGTCCCGTCGCGGCGTTCGCCCGTTCGGCCTGGATGCGCTTGCGGTCCTCGAGCCGCGTCAGGGATTTCAGCAGGAAGCGCGGCAGCAATGTGGAGCGCACGACCGCCACGCGCGGCAAGGCGAAGGGGTCGTCGTCCGGGCGCACCAGCCCGCGGGCGGTGGTCGTGGCGCTATGGTAGCCGCTGTCGCGCACGCAGTCCGCCAGCGCCGGGGTGAATTTGCCGTAGGGGTAGCAGAACGCGGTGACGGGCGCGCCCGCGAGCTGTTCCAGGGCATCGCGGGAGTCCCGGATCTCGTTGATGGCCAGTTCCGGGGAAATACGCGGCAGCACGGGGTGGTTCAAGGTATGGGAGCCCACCTCGTGACCCGCCGCGACCCAGGCCCGCACCCCCTGGGCGTCCATCAAGGGCGACGGCGGCACGCCTTCGTCGCGGTCCCAGACATTCGAGCCGCCCAACTGGCGCGCGACGAAATAATTGGTCGCATGAAAGCCGCAATCCTCGAGGATCGGCACGGCGTGGTCCAGGACGTTGCAATAGCCGTCGTCGAAGGTAATGCCCACGACCTTGCCGTGTTTTTCGCCACGCAGATACGGCATGAGCTGAGCCATCGACAGGCCGCGGTAGCCCAGGCGGCGCAGCCACAGCATCTGCCGGCGGAAATCCCGCGGATGCACGGTCAGGCCCCGGTAAGGGGTGCCGCGCGGGGCGGGTTCCCCGATCTGGTGGTACATGAGGATGGGAATCATGGGTCGATTATATCGACCGGTTCACGGGCCCGATCCGCGGCCCAGCCGGTACAGCTTCACATAGCGGTAAAAACTGCCCGTCGCGGCCATTCCGGCCAGCACCAGGCCCTGCCAGCCGTCCAGGAAACCCCGCCGCAAGAGGTAGTGGCGGATGAAGGTCCAGGCCGCATGCCCGAAGGGCCCCAGCACGCCGGTACGCCGGCCCCGCGCGTAGGCCGCGCGCGCCGCCTCGGTCGAATAGCGGTTGATCTTGTCGATGAAGACCTCGAGGCTGGCGTAGGGATAGTGCAGGAAATGCCCGGCCAGCGTGCCGGTCCGGCCCCGCACCTCGACCCGTTCATGGACGGGCGCGTCGGTGAAGCGTCCCGCGTCGCGGCGGAACAGCCGGACCACGTAATCCGGCCACCAGCCGCTATGGCGGATCCAGCGGCCGCAGAAGTCCGACAATCGCGCGATCCGGTAGGCTTCGGCCTGCGGCGCGCGCAGCGCGGCCTCGATGGCCCGCGCCAGTTCGGGCGTGACCCGCTCGTCGGCATCGATCGACAACACCCACTCGCCCGTCGCCAGCGCCAGGGCGCGGTTCTTCTGGGGTCCGAATCCGGGCCAGTCCGCCGACACCTCGACCCGTGCGCCGCGGGCGCGCGCCATGTCGCAGGTCTGGTCGGTGCTGCCCGAGTCCAGGACGATGAGCTCGTCGGCAAACGCCACGGAATCGAGGCAATCGCCGATATGGGCGGCTTCGTTCCGGGTGATGACGATGACCGACAGGCGGGGGCCGTCGGCAGCCGTGTCGCGCGCGTTCGCCATGGAAGCCGCCTAGAGTCGCAGGCCGCGCTTCCAGCGCTTCCAGCGGTTGAAGACGGGGCCGATCAGCGGGTGGGCGGCGACTTGGATGCGCCGGCCCACCGAGGCGCCCGTGGTGTCCCGGACGGCGAAACGATAGATGTGCAAGGGGTCGGCGCCCGGCAGATTGCGGCCGAAGGCCTGCGTCGTGTAGAGATAGCGAAAGCCCGCGCGCTGCGCGATATCGACGTAGTCGGCGTCGAAATAGCCCTGGGGCCAGCACAGGTGCGGCGAGGCCTCGCCCAGGCGCCGTGCCAGGCTGGCGCGCGACTGAGCCAGTTCGTCGGCCATGCGGGCGTTCTTGCCGGCGGGCTCGGTCTGATCCCAGCGGGTGTGCGTATGGGTATGGCTGTGGAATTCGATCAGGCCTTCCGCGCGCAGGGCTTCGATTTCGGACCAGCGCAGCATCACCTCGTCGGCCCGGCCGTCGGCGATGCGCCGCTCGCATTCGCGGTGCTCGGGCGCCTCGGGCAAGGGGCGGCCCTGGCCCATGAAAGGCCGCGGCGGCCCGTCGCCGATCCAGCCGGTCACGACAAACACCACGGCCTTCATCCCGTAGCGCCGCAGCACAGGCGCCGCGTACACCCAATTGTCGAGGTAGCCGTCGTCGAACGTGATCAGCACCGAGCGGCGCGGCGCGCCGCCCTCGCGCAGGTGGCGGGCGAACGCGTCGGCCCCCAGGGTGGTGTAGCCATGCCTGGCCAGCCAATCGAGCTGGTCGGCGAAGTGCTCGGGCGTGGCGGCGATCATGCCTGCGCCCGGGCGGATGTGGTGGTACATGAGCACCGGGACGGTGACTACGGATGCCATGCCAGTTCCTCCAGCCAACGCAGGTAGCACGCCTCGGTCTCGCGCCCCAGGGCCTCCCGGGTGAAACGGCCGTCCTCGAGGCAATAGCGCCGCCCCGCGGCGCCCATGCGCGCGCGCAGCGCGGGATCGCCGATCAGCCGATCCAGGGCCGCGGCCAGCGCCGGAATGTCGAACAGCGGCACCAGCAGGCCGCTGGCGCCCTCCTCCATCATCTCGGGCACGCCGCCGACCCGGGTGCCGACCACGGGCACGCCGGCCGCGCCCGCCTCGACGAAGGCCGTGCCCGAGGCCTCGATGTGCGTGGCCAGGGCGAAAATGTCGAAATCGGGCAGCAGGGCCGGCACATCGCCGCGATTGCCGAGCAGATGGATGCGCCCGTCCAGCCCCAGGGCGCGAACGTGGTCGCGCAATTGCTCGAGCGCCGGCGAGCCGCCGCCGACGATCACCAGGTGCAGGCCCGCATGGCGCGCGAACAGGGGCTGCATGGCCTCGATCAGCTGGGTGTGCCCTTTTTCCTTGCGCAGCACGCCCACGCTGCCGACCACCACGGCCTCGGGCCCGAGCCCCAGTTCGGACCGCAACACGGGCGCCGGCATGGGATCGGGAAAATCGACGGCCGGATAGACGACCGCCGCATGGCCCGGCGGCACGCCGCGCTGGATCAGGTGGCGGCGCACGAACTGGCTGGCCGCGATCACGCGCTTGGGCACACGGGTATAGGACAGCAGGGATCCGACCGGCTTGGCCAGGTGCCGCGTGCGCACGATCAGCGGCACCCCGGCCAGCCGCGCGGCGGCGCCCACCAGCAAGGTGTCCCGGCGGCTGTGGGTATTGACCACGTCGAAGGCGCCGCGCCGCAGCAGTCGCACCAGCCAGGGCAAGCCCTTGAGATGGTTCCAGGCGCCGTCCATGGCCAGGGTGTCCACCTGGAAGCCCGCCTCACGCAAGGCCGGCGCCAGCCGGGCGTTGGGCTGGCAGACGGCCTGCGCCTGGTGGCCGCGCGCGCGCAGCGCGTGCAGCAGGCGGACGATGTACTGTTCCTGGCCGCCGAACCCGGTGGCGGCCTCGGCATGCAGGATGCGCAGCGGCCTCATCCGTAGTTCACCTGGACGTTGTCGGCCGACAGCCAGCGGCGCGCGCCGGCAATGAGCTCGTCGTCCATGCGCACCCGCCAGTCATCGCCCAGCCGCAGGGCGCAGGAAAACGCCGGCCGGCGCAGCCGGATCTCGACCGGGACGCCCTCCTCGTCCGACTGTGCGCGCCAGGGCTCGAGCAGGTCGCGCAGGCGGCGCGCGTCGGGCGCCTCGGGCAGCACCAGGCGCAAGGAGTGCGCGCGCGATTCGCGGATGCGCTGCAGGTCGTAGAGATCGTCGGCCGATATCCGCAATCCGCCCGAATAATCGTCATGGCTGACCCGGCCATGGATCACCAGCAGGCGGTCCTCCTTGAGGCGCTGGCGGTATTGTTCGTAGAGCTCGTTGAAGATCGCCACCTCGACCTGGGCCGTCCCGTCGTCGAGCAGCGCATACAGCATGCGGCCGCGGCGCGTCATGCGCGGACGCACCGCGGCCAGCACCCCGGCGATCCATTGCGGCCCGCGCGACGGCGCCAGCCGCGCCAGCGGCGTGGGCGCCACGCGCCGCACCTCGTCGCGCCAGGCATCGAACAGGTGGCCGCTGAAGTAAAAGCCCAGCGCCGCCTTTTCCTCGGTCAGGCGGGTCTGCAGGTCCCAGGGCGTCACGCGGGCGAGTTCGCCCGCGACCACCTGGCCGGCGTCGTCGTCGAACAGCGACACCTGGTTGGCATTGCGCTCGGCCTGCTCGGCCGCCTCGATGGCGCTGCCCAGCGTCGCGAGCAGCGCCGCGCGGTTGGGCTCGAGCGTGTCGAAGGCCCCGGCGCGGATCAGGGCCTCGATGCAGCGGCGATTGACCGTGTGGCGGTCGACGCGCGCACAAAAATCGAACAGGCTGGCGAACGGCCCGCCCTCTGCGCGTGCACGCAGGATTTCCTCGACCGCGGACTGGCCCGTGCCCTTGACCGCCCCCAGTCCATAGCGAATGGTGCGCGGCGGCTTGCCGCGCGCGGTGTGCTCGTCCTCGACGGGCTCGAAGCGATAGGCCGAGGCGTTGACGTCGGGCGGCAGCACGACCACCTTGTTGGCCACCGCATCGCGCCAGAACACCTGGACCTTGTCGGTGTCGTCCATGTCCGAGAGCATGGTGGCGGCGAAGAACTCGGCCGGATGGTAGGCCTTGAGCCAGGCCGTCTGGTAGGAGATCAGGGCGTAGGCGGCCGAATGGCTCTTGTTGAAACCGTAGCCCGCGAACTTTTCCATCAGGTCGAACAGATGGGCGGCCAGGTCGGGGTCGTACCCCTTGGCGGCCGCGCCCTCCTGGAAGATCACCCGGTGCTTGGCCATTTCCTCGGGCTTTTTCTTGCCCATGGCTCGGCGCAGCAGGTCGGCGCCGCCCAGCGAATAGCCGCCGATGATCTGCGAAATCAGCATCACCTGTTCCTGGTAGACGATGACCCCGTAGGTGCTCTTGAGGACGGGCTCGAGGTCCGGATGGAAGTAATCCACCTCGGCGCGCCCGTGCTTGCGGTTGACGAAGTCCACCACCATGCCCGATTCCAGCGGACCCGGCCGAAACAGCGCCAGCAAGGCGATCACGTCCTCGAAAGTGTTGGGCTGCATGACCTTCAGCAGCTCCTTCATGCCGCGCGATTCCAGCTGGAACACCGCCGTGGTGTTGGCCTCGGCCAACAGGGCATAGGTGCCTGCATCGTCCAGCGGCAGGCTCATGAGATCGAAATCGCGCTGGCCGGGATTGAATTGGCGCACGTAGCGCACGGCCCAATCCAGGATCGTCAGGTTGCGCAGGCCCAGGAAGTCGAACTTGACCAGTCCGGCCGCCTCGACGTCGTCCTTGTCGAATTGCGAGACCACGCTGGACTCGCTGCCCGGCTGGCAATACAGCGGACAGAAATCGGTGAGTTTGCCGGGGGCGATCAGCACCCCGCCGGCGTGCATGCCGATATTGCGCGTCAGGCCTTCGAGCGGGCGCGCCAGGTCGACCAGCGCGCGGATTTCCTCGTCGCTGTCGTAGCGTTCCTTGAAAGCGGGTTCGTTCTCGAGGGTGCGATCCAGCGTCCAGGGGTCCGCCGGATTGAAGGGGATCATCTTGGAGAGGTTGTCGCAGACGCTGTAGGGCATCTCGAGCACCCGTCCCACGTCGCGCACCACCGCCTTGGCGCCCAGCGTGCCGAAAGTCGCGATCTGGCTGACGGCCTCGCGGCCATACTTTTCCTTGACGTAGTCGATCACGCGCTCGCGGTTGTCCTGGCAGAAATCCACGTCGAAGTCCGGCATGGAGACCCGCTCCGGATTCAGGAAGCGCTCGAACAGCAAGTCGTAGCGCAAGGGATCCAGGTCGGTGATGCCCAGGCTGAAGGCCACCAGGGAACCCGCGCCCGAGCCGCGCCCCGGACCCACCGGCACGCCGTGGCCCTTGCCCCAGTTGATGAAGTCCTGCACGATCAGGAAATAGCCCGGGAAGCCCATGTCGATGATGGTCTTGCACTCGAGCTCGAGCCGTTCGCGATAGGCCGGCGCGCAGCGCGCCCGTTCCGCCTCGTCGGGATAGAGCTGCAGCAGGCGCCGGTCCAGTCCCTGGCGGGCGAGCTCGTGCAGATAATCGTCCAGCGTCACGCCGTCGGGCGTCGGAAAGCGCGGCAATTGCGGCTGGCCGAGCTGCAGGGTGAGGTTGCAGCGCTTGGCGATCTGCACGGTATTGGCCAGCGCCGACGGCACGTCGGCGAAGCGCCGCGCCATCTCGGCGCTGTCGGGCATGTATTGCTCGGGGGTGAAGCGGCGCACCCGTCGCGGATTGCCCAGCAGTTCGCCCTCGGCGATGCACACCCGCGCCTCGTGCGCCCGGAAATCGGCCTGCTCGATGAACTGGATCGGATGGGTGGCCACGACCGGCAGGCCTTCGGCCGAAGCCAGCCGCAGGGCGGCCTGCACGTAGGCCTCGTCGCCATCGAAGCCCGCGCGCTGCAGTTCGATGAAATAACTGCCGGGAAAGTCGGCCGCCCAGCGGCGGGCCAGCCGCGCGGCGTCATCGGCACGGCCGGCCTCGAGCGCCTGGCCCACGTCCCCGGCCCGCCCGCCCGACAGGACGATCAGGCCGCTGGCGCCGTCGAGCCATTCGCGTCGGACCTCGGCGCGCCCCCGGTAGCCGTTCCCGGTCCAGGCGCGCGAGAGCAGGTCGCACAGGGCCAGGTAGGATTCATGGCCGCCGGCCAGCAGCACGATCCTGTGGGGCTTGTCGCGATCGTCCGGGTTCTGCAGCCAGACGTCGCAGCCGGCGATGGGCTTGATCCCCGCCTTGCGCGCCGCCCGGTAGAACTTGATCAGGCCGAACAGATTGCCCAGGTCGGTGAGGGCCAGCGCCGGCTGGCCGAAGGCCACCGCCCGCCCCACGAGGTCGGGGATGCGCGCGATGCCGTCGACCACCGAAAATTCGGAGTGGCTGCGCAGATGGACGAACAAGGGGGTGTCTGGGCTCGTGGTCATGGTCGGATTGTACCCATCCGGCCGTCAGCGCGGCATCGCGGACCAGGCCTTCTGCAGGCGCTTGACCGACACCGGAAACGGGGTGCGCAGCGTCTGCGCAAAAAGCGCCACGCGCAGTTCCTCGAGCTGCCAGCGAAAGGTCTCGAGCTGCTGGTCCGGCGCCCCTTTCAGGGCGGCGCGCGCGCGCTGCCAGGGCTGGAGCAGGGCGGCGATCTCGGCCATCGAGCGCGCGTCGCGCGCGGGATCCTCGCGCAGCTTGTCGACGCGCATCTGCGCGGCCTTGAGATAGCGCGGGAAATGGCGCAGTTGTTCGTACGGCGTATCGCGCAGGAACCACTTGCCCACCAACGCCGCTTCCTGGCAGCGCAGGTCCTCGTGCGCCTCGGGCCAGGGCCGCGCCTGGGGCAGTTTTTTGTGCAGTGCCGCGCGCTCGGCCAGGATCTGTCCGGCCAGCCGGGCGATCTCCTGGGCGAGCAGGCCCAGCCGCCCCTTGCCCTGCTCGCGGCGCTGCTCGAAACTGTCGGCATCCTCGGGCCAGGGTTCAGCCAGGCAGGCCTGGTCCAGGGCGCAGTCGATGATCTGGTCGCGCAGTTCCTGCTGCGTCCCCAGGTCCATGTACAGCATGCCCATGCGGGTCAGCTCGGGCAGGTTCTTCTCCAGAAACCGGACCTGCTCGCGCAAGGCGATGCGGAACAGGCGGCGCAGACCGGCCCGGTGCGCGCGCCGGGCCTCGCGCGGGTCGTCGAACACGTCCAGGTCGCAGGAATCGCCCCGATCCCGCAACGCCGGATAACCGATGAAGGACTGGCCCTTGCGGTGGATCTCGAGCAATTCGGGCAGCGGCCCGAAGGTCCAGGCGGTCAGGCCCTCGTGGTCCAAGGCCTGCGCCACCTCGCGGTCATGCGCGGCGACCTGCTGGAACGACGCCTGGGCCTCGCGGCCGTGTTCGGCGCGCAGCTGGTCCAGGCTGCGCCCGCCCGAGAGCATCCGGCCGTGTTCATCGACCACCTTGAAATTCATGAACAGATGCGCGGGCAGCGTCTCGAGCTTGAAGTCCGCCGCCTGCACACGCAGTTTGCACTGCGCCCAGATATCCTGGACCAGGGCCTCGAGCAGGCCGATGTCGGGATCCGCGGCACGCTCGAACCAACGCTCGTGGAAACCCGCGGCATAGTCGGGCAGCGGCACGCAATGGCGCCGCAGTCTTTGCGGCATGGATTTCAGCAGCAGGTGGACTTTCTCCTTGAGCATGCCCGGCACCAGCCACTCGCAGGCGGCCGCGTCGATCTGGTTGAGTGCGTACAGCGGGACGGTGAGCGTCATGCCGTCGCGCGGCGAGCCCGGCTCGAAGTGGTAGTCCACGGCCATCTCGACGCCCGCGCGCTTGAGCCGGCGGGGAAACACATCGGTCGTCACACCGGCCGCGTCGTGGCGCATCAGATCCTCGCGCGTCAGCTTCAGGCGCGCGGCCGCCGCGGCGTCCAGTCCCCGGACCCATTTTTCGAGGGTGGCGGTCTGGCAGACGTCGGCCGGGATCTGCTGTTCGTAGAACGCCTGGATCAGGGCGTCGTCGACCAGGATGTCGGGTCGTCGGCTCTGGTGCTCCAGCCGCTCGATCGAGGCGATGAGCTTGCGATTGTGGGCGACGAAGGGCAAGGGCGTGTCGATGTCGCCGGGCACGAGCGCGTCGCGGATGAAGATCTCGCGCGCGGCCGCCGGATCGATGCGGCCGTAATGCACCCGGCGCCCCGAGTACACCGGCAGGCCGTGGACCGTGCCACGCTCGTTGGCGACCACCTGGCCCGCCTTTTTTTCCCAGCGCGGGTCCGACCATGCGCGCCGCAGCAGGTGAGCCCCGGCACGCTCGATCCAGGCCGGTTCGATGCGCGCCACGCAGCGCGCGTACAGGCGCGTGGTCTCGACCAGCTCGCCGGCCAGGATCCAGCGCCCGGCTTTCTTTTGCAGGGGTGACCCGGGATGGATGGCGAAGCGGATGTCGCGCGCGCCCTGGTACAGGTTCGCATCCTCGCCCTTCATGCCGATGTTGCCCAGCAAGCCCGCCAGCAGCGCCATGTGGATCTGCTCGACCGTCGCCGGGGCCTGGTTCAGCCGCCAGCCCTGTTCGCGCGCCAGCGTCAACAATTGCACCTGGGTGTCGCGCCATTCCCGCAGCCGCACGGGCGAGAGGAAATTGGCGCGCAGCCGCTCGACGAGCTTGCGCTGCGAGCCCTTGTGCGCGACCTGTTCGCCATACCAGGCCCAGAGCTTGAGCCACGACATGAACTCGGACTGCTTGTCGTTGAACTTGGCATGGGCGGCCTCGGCCGCCTCGCGCGCCTGCAGCGGGCGGTCGCGCGGGTCCTGCACCGACAGGGCCGCGGCAATGACGAGGATCTCGGCCAGGCACTGCTGCTCGTGCGCGGCCAGGACGATGCGCGCGACGCGCGGATCCACCGGCAGGCGGGCCAGTGAGCGGCCGACCGGCGTCAAGCGATTGCCCGCATCCAGGGCGCCCAATTCCTGCAGCAACTGGTAGCCGTCGGCCACCGCGCGGCCGCTGGGCGGATCGACGAATGGAAAAGCCTCGACGTCGTCCAGCCGCAGCGCCTTCATGCGCAGGATCACCGAGGCCAGCGACGAACGCAGGATCTCGGGGTCGGTGAAGGCCGGCCGGCGCTTGAAGTCATCCTCGGCGTACAGTCGCAGGCACACGCCGGGGCCGATGCGCCCGCAGCGCCCCGCGCGCTGGTTGGCCGAGGCCTGGCTGATCGGCTCGATGCGCAATTGCTCGACCTTGCTGCGCCAGGAATAGCGCTTGATGCGCGCCAGGCCGCTGTCGACCACGTAGCGGATGCCCGGCACCGTCAGCGAGGTCTCGGCGACGTTCGTGGCCAGCACGATGCGGCGCGCATTGCCGCGCGGGTGAAAGATCTGCTCCTGTTCGGCGCGCGACAGGCGGGCGTACAGGGGCAGGATGACGGCGCCCGCGGGGTGGCGCTTGCGCAGCGCCTCGGCGCACTCGCGGATTTCCCGTTCGCCGGGCAGGAATACCAGCACGTCGCCCGTGCCGTGGCGGGCGCACTCGTCCACGCCATCGGCCACCGCGTCGATCAGGTCGCGCTCCTCGTCGCGCGCAGTCGGCACCGCGCCGCCCTCGCCCTGGACCGTGGGCGCCATGACCGGCCGGTACAGGATGTCCACGGGATACAGCCGGCCCGACACCTCGATGACCGGCGCGGCTTGTTCCGGCGTGCCGAAATGACGGGCGAAGCGCTGGGCGTCGATCGTGGCCGACGTGATGATCAGCTTCAGGTCGCGGCGGCGGGCCAGCAGCTGCTTCAAAAAGCCCAGCAGGAAGTCGATGTTCAGGCTGCGCTCGTGCGCCTCGTCGATGATCAGCGTGTCGTAGCGGCGCAGCAGCGGATCGCGTTGCGATTCCGCCAGCAGAATCCCGTCGGTCATGAGCTTGATGGCCGTGGAAGGCCCCGCCCGTTCGCTGAAGCGGATCTGGTAGCCGACCCAGTCGCCGATCTCTGTGCTCAGTTCCTCGGCCACGCGCTGCGCCACCGAGGTCGCGGCCAGCCGCCGGGGCTGGGTATGGCCGATCATCCCCCGGCGGCCGCGCCCCAGTTCGAGGCAGATCTTGGGCAACTGGGTGGTCTTGCCCGAGCCCGTCTCGCCGCAGACGATCACCACCGGGTGTTCGGCGATCGCGCGCGCGATGTCCTCCCGACGGGCGCTGACGGGCAGTTCCTCGGGATAATTCAGGGCCGGCAATGGCCGGTCGGCGGCGGGCGGCGCGGCGCGCCGCGATGATTTCTGGGATGCGTCCATGAACGGTCATTATAATTTTGGCTGGATTCTTTTACGGCACCGCCCATGACGACGCCAGACACCGACACCTATTCCGCCCAGGACGCCCCTGAATTCGCCCCCGCGCAATTCGTGCGCTGGTTCCGCGAGGTCGCGCCGTACGTGCACGATTTCCGGGGCAAGACCTTCGTGGTGGCCTTCGGCGGGGAACTGATCAACGACGGTGCGCTCGAGCCGCTGGTGGCCGACTTGTCCTTGTTGTCGGCGCTGGGCATCCGGCTGGTGCTGGTCCACGGCTCGCGTCCCCAGGTCAACGAACAGCTGCGGCTCAAGGGCTACCCCATCCAGTTCGGACGCGGCGTCGAGCCCACCGGCGCCGAGGCCCTGGAATGCGCCAAGGAGGCCGCGGGCGAGATCCGCCTGGACATCGAGGCCGCCTTCAGCCAGGGCTTGCCCAATACGCCGATGTCGCACGCCAAGATCCGCGTCATTTCCGGCAACTTCGTCACCGCGCGTCCGGTCGGCGTCATCGACGGCGTGGACTACAAGCGCGCCGGCGCGGTGCGCAAGCTCGACATCGACGCGATGCGCAACATCATCGGCCAGGGCGCCATCGCCCTGCTCTCGCCGCTGGGCTTCTCGCCCACGGGCGAGGCCTTCAACCTCGCCATGGAGGACCTGGCCACCAGCGCGGCGGTCGCCCTGCGCGCGGAAAAGCTCATCTTCCTGACGCAGGGCCGGACGATCACCGAGCAGGACGGTTCGGTGGATACGGAACTGGCCCGCAAGGACGCCGACGAGATCCTGGCGCAAAACACTCTCGACGAGGACACCAGTTCATTCCTGCGCCATGCCTCGCTGGCGATCAAGCGGGGCGTGGCGCGTGCGCACCTGGTGCCCTATACGCTGGACGGCAGCATCCTGCTGGAAATCTTCACCCACGACGGCGTGGGCACGATGGTGGTCGAGGACACCCTCGAGGATTTGCGCCCCGCGGTCGCCGACGACGTGGGCGCCATCGTCCAGCTCATCGAGCCGCTCGAGGCGGACGGCACGCTGGTGCCGCGCGGCCGCGCCACCATCGAGCGCGAGGTGGAACGCTTCACCGTGCTCGAGCACGACGGCGTGATCTACGGCTGCGTCGCCCTGATTCCCTACCTGGACGAGGGCATGGCCGAGATGGCCTGCCTGATCGTCCAGCAGGAATGGCAGGGCACGGGCGACGGCGAAATGCTGCTGCGCCACGCCGAATCGCGCGCGCGCGCCATGGGCGCACGCCGGCTGTTCGTGCTGACCACCCGAACCTCGCACTGGTTCATCAAGCGCGGCTTCGTCCAGGGTGGGGTTTCCGATCTGCCCAAGGAAAAGCAGGCGCACTACAATCGATCGCGCAACAGCCTGGTCTTCATCAAACGGCTCTAGGGTCTGTTCACACTAATTAAGGAGTCGCGAAGCCATGAAAAATCTGGCTGAACAAGGCGCCTGGCGCAGCGCGTATGTCCATACGCGCAAGACGGGCAACGCAGGGCAGGCGGATTTTTCATGGCTTCCCGCAGGGTTGGGTCTGAACGCCGCCGCCCGCTGCGTTGCCCTTCCTCGCAAGGCATTGAGCCTTGCTGCGGTGGACGCCTTGCGCTCGACAGCGTTCAGACCCAACGCGATCTCCTTAATTAGTGTGAACAGACCCTAGGCCCGCACCAGGCGCCACCCGCGCATCCGCCATGACCGACGCCCGCATTCCGATCCGCATCGTCAACCTGCCCTCGCGCGCCGATCGGCGCGCGCAGGTCTCTGCCCAGATGGTCGCACTGGGCGATCATCCGTATCGCTTTTTTCCGGCGGTGCACGGCACGCTGCAGCCGGACCACCCGCTGTTCCGGCATTACGACCCCGCCGCGCGCCGGCGGGTCAAAGGCAGCGGCAATCCGCTCAAGCCCTCGCAACTGGGCTGCTTCGCCAGCCACTACCTGCTGTGGCAGGAATGCGTCGAATCGGACTGCCCGCTGATCGTCATCGAGGACGACGCCGTCCTGCGGCCGAATTTCGGGGATTTCCTCGCCCACGCACCCGCCATCGCGCAGCATTGGCCGCTGGTGTGGCTGCACGGCAACGACAAGCCGGGGCGCGACCCCAGCGTCGCGATCGAACGCGCCGGGCCTTTCGTGCTGCACAAGAAACTCAAGGGCCACTTCCGCACCGTGGCCTACCTGATCACGCCGCAGGGCGCCGCCACCCTGCTGCGCCATTGCGAGACCTGGATCTATCCGGTGGACGACACCATGATTCGCTTCTACGAACACGGCGTCGAATCGATCGCGCTGCAGCCCCCCTGCGTGACGCACGACGACGACTCGGCCTCCGACATCACCGGCCCCGCCACCCGCGCGCGGCGCAGCCTCGGCGACAAGCTGCGGCGCGAGGCCTTCAAGCTGCGCGACAACCTGCGCAAGACCGTCCACAACACCGTGTTCCGCCTGCACCACCGGCGCCTGCGGACATGAAGATCCTCGTCACCGGAGGCGCCGGATTCATCGGCTCGGCCCTGGTCCGCCATCTGATCCTCGATACCGGCCATTCGGTGGTCAACGTCGACAAGCTGACCTACGCGGGCAATCTCGAATCCCTGCGCCCGATCGGCGAGGATCCGCGCCACGTCTTCGAGCAGCTCGACATCTGCGACGCCGGAGCCATGGCGCGCGTCTTTGCGCAGCACCGGCCCGACGCCGTGATGCACCTGGCGGCCGAATCCCACGTGGACCGGTCGATCGACGGCCCGGCGGCCTTCATCCAGACCAATATGGTCGGCACCTATACGCTGCTGGAAGCCGCCCGTCGCTATTGGGATTCCCTGGATGCCGGCGCGCGCGCTGCCTTCCGCTTTCACCACGTCTCGACGGACGAGGTGTACGGCGACCTGGGCGCGGACGGCGGGCTATTCACCGAGTCCACGCCCTATGCGCCCAGTTCGCCCTATTCCGCCAGCAAGGCCGGGGCCGACCACCTGGTGCGCGCCTGGCACCGGACCTACGGCCTGCCCGTCCTGGTCAGCAACTGCTCCAACAACTACGGGCCCTACCACTTTCCGGAAAAACTCATCCCCCTGACGATCCTCAACGCCCTCGAAGGCCAGCCGCTGCCAGTCTACGGCGCGGGCCTGCAGGTGCGCGACTGGCTGTACGTCGAGGACCACGCGCGCGCCCTGCGGCGGGTGGTCGAGGACGGCGCGCCGGGACGCACCTACAACATCGGCGGGCACAACGAGCAGCGCAACATCGACGTGGTCCGGGCGATCTGCGCGCTGCTCGAGGAACTCGTCCCGGCAGCCGCCCAAGGCCGGCGCCCCTATGCCGAGCTGATCACCCACGTCGCCGATCGGCCGGGCCACGATATCCGCTACGCCATCGACGCCGGCAGGATCGGGCGCGAGCTGGGCTGGACGCCCGTCGAAACCTTCCAGACCGGACTGCGCAAGACCGTCCGCTGGTATCTGGACCATCTGGACTGGTGCCGCAACATCCAGGATGGCGGCTACCGGCGCGACCGGCTGGGCATGGGCGCGCACTGATGCCGGGCCGCCTGCGCATCCTGGTGACGGGCGCCGGCGGGCAGCTGGGCCGGTCCCTGCGGGCACTGGCCGACCCCTTGCCGCCATCGGCCACCCTGGCATTCGCCGACCGGCGGATGCTGGATGTCAGCCGGGCCGGCAGTATCGACGCCTGGCTGGACCGCAACCCGGCCGACGTCGTCATCAACGCAGCCGCCTACACCGCCGTCGACCGCGCCGCCGCCGAGTCCGAGCAGGCCATGGCCGCCAATGCCCAGGCCCCGGGCCTGCTGGCGCAGGCCTGCGCACGGCGCGGCGCACGCCTGCTGCATGTCTCGACGGATTACGTGTTCGACGGCCGCGCCGGGCGCCCCTATACCGAGGACGATCCCGTCAATCCCCTCAACACCTATGGACTGAGCAAGCTCGAGGGCGAGCGCCGCGTGCTGGCCCATGCGCCCGACAGCCTCGTGCTGCGCACCGGTTGGGTCTTCAGCGCCTACGGCGGCAACTTCGTCAAGACCATGCTGCGACTGGCCCGCGAACGCGACACGCTGCGGGTCATCGACGACCAGGTCGGCGGCCCCACCTGGGCGGGCGATCTGGCGCGCACCCTGCTGGCGCTGGCGACACGTCCCGCCATCCCCGGCGGCATTCTGCATTTCAGCGGCACGCCCTGGACGAGCTGGCATGGATTCGCCCGGGAAATCCTGGATCAGGCGCTCGGCAAGGGCCTGATCGGGCGCCTGCCGGCATTGGGCCCGATGGCCGCGCGCGACTGGCCCTCGCCCGAACCCCGACCGGCCGACAGCCGCCTGGACGGCACCCGGCTGGCCGCTCTGCTGAACCTGCCGCCCTGCGATTGGCGCCCGGGCCTGGCGCGGACGCTGGACGCGCTGGCGCGGGATGCCGACGGGCTACAATGAGCGCAGCACACTATCTGGAGTCCGCCATGGCCCGCATGATCCACTGCCGTAAATTGAACCGCGAGGCCGAAGGGCTGGACTATCCGCCCTATCCCGGGGACTTGGGCGTGCGCATCTGGCGCGAGATTTCGAAGGATGCCTGGGCCAAATGGCTGGACATCCAGACGCGGCTGGTCAACGAAAACCACCTGAGCCTCGCGGACGCCGAGGCCCGGAAATTCCTGTCCGGCCGGATGCAGGCATTCCTGTTCGAGGACCAGGACGTCGAGGCCCAGGGCTACGTGCCGCCGGGCGCCTGAGTCACTTTTCCTTGATTTCCGGCGCCTCGCCACGCGCCATGCGCTCGGTGTTGGCAACGCCCATGTGGCGCACGTCGTCGCCCAGCACCATGTAGATCACCCGTTCAGCCATGTTCTTGGCGTGGTCGCCGATGCGCTCCAGGGCGCGGGCGATGAAGACCAGATCGATCGAGCGCGAGATCGTGCGCGGATCCTCGATCATGTAGGTGATCATGTGGCGCAGCGCAGCCTTCCATTCGCGGTCCACGTCCTTGTCGTTGCGCACCACCTGGGCGGCCGCCACGGGGTCCTCGCGGGCAAAGGCGTCCAGCGCCGCGCGGATCATGCCCGCCACGGCATCGGCCATGTGGCGCAACTCGACCACCGGTTCGTAGGAAGAATCGGCCTCATGCAAACGCCGCGCCACCTTGGCGACCTTGACGGCCTCGTCGCCGCAGCGTTCCATGTCGGTCAGCATCTTGGAGATCGACAGCAGCAGGCGCAGGTCGACCGCGGTGGGCTGGTTGCGCGCGATCAGCTGGCCGATGCGCTCGTCGATGCTGACCTCCAGCTGGTTGACCTGGCGCTCGTGCTCCCGCACCTTGTCGACCAGGTCGAGTTCACCGTCGGCCAGCGCACGCATGCCGTCGAGCACCATGGATTCGACCAGGCCGCCCATCTGCAGAAACATCGAGCGCGTGGTTTCGAGTTCCGTGTGAAATTGCTTGTTCGTGTGCTCCAGCATGTCCTGACCTCAATAACGGGGAATCGCATGACCGCAGAGCGTAGCACCCCGACGATGCCTTGTGAAGAATGACGGCCCGGCTGCGAACGGCGAGCTACGCATGAACGCGTCTTCGTAGCTTATACCCGGGCTGTGACAATGTCATGACACCGCGCGGCGCAGCGTGCGCACGCCGCCCTCGCCGGCGACCAGCGCGACGTCCGCGCCCGAAATCGCGAACAGGCCGCAGGACACCACCCCGGGAATGTTGTTGATCATCGCCTCGAGTTGCGCGGGCTCGTCGATCGCCAGCCCGGCGACGTCCAGGATGTGCCCGCCGTTGTCGGTCACGAAACCCTCGCGCAGCACCGGCCGGCCGCCGAACTGGCGCAGGGTGCGCGCCACCGCCTCGCGGGCCAGGGGAATGATCTCGACGGGCAGCGGAAAGCGGCCCAGTCGGTCGACGAGCTTGGATTCATCGACGATGCAGACGAAACGGTCCGCGACCGAGGCCACGATCTTTTCCCGGGTCAGGGCGCCCCCGCCGCCCTTGATCATATTGAGCGCGCCATCGATCTCGTCGGCGCCGTCCACATACCAGGCCATGGCGGGCACGGCGTTCAGGTCCAGCACGTCGATTCCCGCGGCCCGCAGGCGGCGCGTACTGCGCTCGGAACTGGACACGGCGGCACGAAAAGCACCCCGGTGCGCCGCCAGCAGGTCGATGAACAGGTCGACCGTCGAGCCCGTGCCCACCCCCAGGACGTCCTCGGGCTGGAGCTGCGGCAGGACGTGGTCGATGGCCGCCTGTGCGGCCTGTTGCTTGAGCTGGTCTTGGGTGGACATGGTGGCGAGGGGTTCCGGCGGGGGACGAACGGCCATTGTACCCGGGGCGACCTAGCGGGCGGACTGGCGCACCTGCATGCGGTTGGCCGCCACCACGACGATGCCGACCACCAGCATGAACAGCGTCGCCAGCGCGTTGATCTCGGGCTTGAGGCCCAGCCGCACGCGCGAAAAGACCTCGAGCGGCAAGGTCGTGTAGCCCGGCCCGGAAAGAAAAGACGCCACTACGACGTCGTCCAGCGACAAGGTGAAGGCCAACAGCCAGGAGGCCAGCAGCGCGGGCGAGATCAGCGGCACCGTGATGAGGAAGAAGACCTTCAGCGGCGAGGCGCCCAGGTCCAGCGCGGCCTCCTCGAGCGAGCGGTCCAGGTCGCGCACGCGCGACTGGATGATGACGGCGACGTAGGCCATGCACAGCGTCACGTGCCCGACCCAGATGGTAAAGATGCCGTTGCCATCGGGCCAGCCGAGGAGCTTGGACATCTCGACGAACATCAGCAGCAGCGAAATTCCCAGGACCACCTCGGGCATCACCAGCGGCGCGCTCAGCATGCCGATGTACAGGCCGAAGCCGCGAAAACGGCCCATGCGCGCCAACACATAGCCCGCCCAGGTGCCGATGATCACCGCGGTGGTCGCCGTCAGGGCCGCGATCAGCAGCGACAGGCGGGCGGCCTCGAGCAGGGCCGTGTCCTGGAAGAGCTCGACGTACCAGCGCAGCGAAAAGCCGGACCAGGAGGTCATGAGGCTGGAATCGTTGAAGGAAAACGCCATCAGGCAGGCGATCGGCACGTACAGGAAGGCGTAGCCCGCCACCAGGACCAGGAAGCGCAGGACCGGACTGCCCTTCATGGCCGGCGCCCCTCCAGCTGTCGCGCCTGGTTGTACTGGAATATCGACAGGGGAACCAGCAGCAACAGGACCATGACGCAGGTCACCGCGGCCGCCATGGGCCAGTCGGCATTGTTGAAGAATTCCGTCCACATGACGCGGCCCATCATCAGGGTGTCGGCCCCGCCCAGCATCTCGGGGATCACGTACTCGCCCACCGAGGGGATGAAGACCAGCATCGCCCCCGCGATCACGCCGGGCATCGACAGCGGCAGGGTGATCTGCAGGAAGGCCCGCCAGGGCCGCGCGCCCAGGTCGTAGGCCGCCTCGAGGAGACGATGGTCGAGCTTCACGAGGTTGGCGTACAGCGGCAGGATGAAGAACGGCAGGTAGGCATACACCAGGCCGATGTACACGGCCAGGTCGGTGCGATAGATTTCCAGCGGCGCGTCGATCAGACCCAGGCCCATCAGCACGCCGTTGAGCAGGCCGTCGCTGCGCAGGATGCCCACCCAGGCATACACCCGCAGCAGCAGCGAGGTCCAGAACGGCAGGATGACCCCCAGCAACAGCAGGTTGCGGATCGCCGGGCGCGAGCGGGCGATCTGGTAGGCCATCGGATAGCCGATCAGGGCGCAGCAGACCGTGGTGACCAGGGCCATCTTGACCGAATTCAGATAGGTCGCCAGGTACAGGTTGTCGGTGAACAGCAGGATATAGCCGCGCAGGTGCACCGACAGTTGCAGGGTTTCGTCCTCGAGGGTCGCCAGCGGGGTGTAGGGCGGGATGCCGAACTGCAGGTCCGCGAAGCTGATCTTCAGCACCAGCAGGAACGGCACCAGCAGGAATACCATCAACCAGACGGTGGGCACGCCGACGGCGAGCTGGCGGGCCGAGGGGCGCAGGCGCGCGGGCAGGCGCAGGTTCATGAGGCGAGCACCGTGCCGGCGTCGTGGCCCCAGGAGACGTAGACCTCGTCGTCGATGCCCGGGGCCTCGGCCTGGTTCCAGTCCAGGCTGGGGACGCTGGCCTCGATCACCTGTCCGGCGTCCAGGCGGATCTGGTAGCGCGTCGTGCTGCCCATCCAGGCGACGTGCGACACCATGCCGTGGCCCCAGTTGGAGTCCGTGGCGGGCTGCTCGCGCAGCACGCGAATCTGCTCGGGACGGATCGAGACATGGACCTCCATCCCCAAGGGCTCGCTGACCCCGTGGCTGACGTACAGCGGCCGCGGCAGCGCGTCGCTGCCGATCAGGACGTGGTCGGGCTCGTCGACGTCGATGGTGCCGGTGAACAGATTGGTCGACCCGATGAAGCCCGCCACGAAGCGCGAGTTCGGGAAGGCGTAGACCTCGTAGGGCGTGCCGCACTGCACGATCTGGCCTTCGCTCATGACGGCCAGGCGGCTGGCCATGGTCATGGCCTCCTCCTGGTCGTGGGTCACCATGATGCAGGTGACGCCGACCTGGTCGAGGATCTTGACCAATTCGATCTGGGTGGCCTGGCGGATCTGCTTGTCCAGCGCCGACATGGGCTCGTCGAGCAGCAGGAGCTTGGGACGCTTGACCAGGCTGCGCGCCAGGGCCACCCGCTGTTGCTGTCCGCCCGAGAGCTGCTGAGGTTTGCGTCGGGCATAGCCCGCCATCTGGACGAGGTCCAGCGCCTCGAAGACGCGCTCGTGGATTTCCTGGCGCGGCACGCCCTCCTGCCGCAGGCCGAAGGCGACGTTCGCCTCGACCGTCATGTGCGGAAACAGCGCATAGGACTGGAACATCATGTTCACCGGCCGCCGGTGCGGGGGCAATTGGGTGATGTCCTCGTCATCGAGGATGATGCGCCCCGAGGTGGGTTCCTCGAAACCCGCCAGCATGCGCAGCAGCGTGGACTTGCCGCAGCCCGAACTGCCAAGCAGGGCGAAGATCTCGTGGCGGCGCACCGAGAGGCTGACGGATTGCACCGCGACCGTGTCGCCGAAGATCTTGACCACATCCTCGACGCGCACGAAATCATCGGCGTCGCCCTGGCGAGGCATGCCGCGGACGTCCTGCATGGCCGCTAGCGCCCGGACTTGAGCTCGGCCCACATGCGCGTCTGCAGGCGCTGGATGCGCAGGGGCTGGGGCTTGATCACGAACAGGGTCTGGGCGACCTCGGCGGGCGGATAGATCATGGGGTTCTCGGCGACCTCCTTGATCACGTGCTTGCGCGCCTCCTGGTTGGCGTTCGGGTAGAACATCGTATTGGTGATCGCCGCATGCACCTCGGGCGTCTCGATGTAGTTGATGAAGGCGTGCGCCTCGTCCACGTGTTCGGCGCTCTTGGGGATGGCCATGGTGTCGAACCAGGCGGGCGCCCCGCCCTCGGGGATGAAGTAGTCGATCGCGTAGGCCTTGCCCGCCTCGCGCGCGCGGGCCGAGGCGATCATCACGTCGCCCGAATACCCGTAGACCATGCACAGGCCGCCGGCCGCGAGCTCGTCGATATAGCCCGAGGAACTGAACTGGCGCACGTAGGGGCGGATGGTCTTGAGCAGGGCGAGCGCGGCCTCGTAGTCCTTGGGCTCGCTGCTGTTGGGATCCTTGCCCATGTAGTGCAGGACCGCCGGAAACACCTGGGCGGCCTCGTCCAGGATCGAAATCCCGCAGCCCTGGAGCTTGGCGGCGTTCTCGGGCTTGAACAGCATGTCCCAGGAGCCCAGCGGCGCATCGGCGCCCATGAGTTCGCGCACCTTGGTCACGTTGTAGCCCAGGCCGTTGGTGCCGTAGCCCCAGGGCACCAGGTACTGGTTGCCGGGATCGACCGAGGCCACCAGCGCCATCAGGGCCGGATCCAGGTATTTCCAGTTGGGGATCTTGGACCGGTCGAGCTTCTGGAACAGGCCGCCTTCGATCTGGCGGGCCGCATAGTGCGTCGAGGGCACGACCACGTCGTAGCCGGATTTGCCGGTCAGCAGTTTCGCCTGCAGCGTATCGTTGCTGTCGTAGACGTCGTAGCGGATCTTGATGCCGGTCGCCTTCTCGAAACCGGGGATCGTATCGGGCGCGGTGTATTCGGCCCAGTTGTAGACGTTGACGACGCGCTCCTGCGCGCCCGCGGATGCCGCCGCCAGCGCGCCGGCCACAAGAATCGCATGGGTGATGCCCAGTTTCATGGCAAAGCCCCTCTCGTAGTGAAAAACGGGATCAAAAGGACCGACTCATGCTGCCGGCGTGGCCCTTTAGCCAGACAGGCGTCCATAGGCCGAATGCAGCGCGTCCCACCACCGCGCACCGGGCGCGCCGCACACCTTAACCAAAGAGCGCCGCAGACGCAACAGGTTTTTCCGGCGCTGTCCCGGGGACGCCACACCCACGGCCGCCCGGTCGAAATCGATCAGCCAGACCCTGCCCCCCGCGTCCAGCAAAATATTATGCGCATTCAGGTCCGCATGGCGGACCCCGGCCTCATGCATGGCGTGGATGGCGCGGGCCACGGCCGGCGGATCCACCGCCGGACAATCCTGCGCCGCCGGGCCGCCCCCGGCATCCGCGGCCAGGCATCCGGCCAGGGTCCGGGCTGCCGGTATCCGTGCGACCAGGATGGCGGCGCGATAGAATGCGCCGTGGCGCCAATAGACCGCACCCAGCGGGGCGGGCACCGCGACGTCCGCCGCGCGCAGCAGGGACAGCACCCCGTATTCGGCGAACGAGCGTGTGCGGGACGCCCCCAGCCATAGGTACGACTCCCGCCCCAGGCGGGCGCGCAGGCCGCCGCGGCGATAGTGGCGCAGCACGGCGGCGCCGAAAGGCCCCTGGACGAACCAGGCGGCCTGGCGGCCGCCCTCGCCGACGGCTTCGCCGCCGAGGGCGACGGGATCGAACCAGGCCGGATCGGCCTGCGCCGCCCAGGACTCGGGCACGCACAGCGCGCCGCCGTCGAAGGCCTGGACGCGCCCCCGATCGGCCCCGCGCCCGATCAGCACGGCGTGCCCCGCCCGCCCGCCGTCGCGCGGCTCATGGCCCGGCCTCGTCGAATACCCGCAGCGCGTCCTCGATGCGTTCGACCGCATGGATGCGCAGGCCCTCGATGGGCTGGCGCGGTAGGTTGGCCTTGGGAATCACCGCCTGGCCGAAGCCGAGCTTGGCCGCCTCGCGCAGACGCTCCTGGCCGCGGGGCGCGGGCCGCACCTCGCCCGCCAGGCCGATCTCGCCGAAGGCCAGCAGGCCTGCCGGCATCGGCCGGTTGCGCATGGACGACAGTATGGCCAGGCACACCGCGAGATCCGCGGCCGGCTCCATGATGCGCACGCCCCCCACCGCATTGACGAAGACATCCTGGTCGAAGGTCGCCACCCCGGCATGCCGGTGCAGCACGGCCAGCAGCATGGCCAGCCGGGTGCCCTCGAGGCCCACCGACAGGCGCCGGGGATTGGGCACGTGCGCGGTGTCGACCAGCGCCTGCACCTCGACCAGCAGCGGCCGCGTGCCCTCCTGGGTCGCCATCACGCAAGAGCCGGCGACGTCGCGCGCATGCCCGGACAGGAACAGCGCGGACGGGTTGCTGACGCCACGCAGCCCGCGGTCCGTCATGGCGAACACCCCGAGTTCGTTGACGGCGCCGTAGCGGTTCTTGATGGCGCGCACCAGGCGAAAGGACGAATGGGTGTCGCCCTCGAAATAGAGGACGGTGTCGACGATGTGTTCGAGCACGCGCGGGCCGGCCAGCGAGCCGTCCTTGGTGACGTGGCCGATCAGGATCAGGGTGATGCCGGTCTGCTTGGCGATGCGGGTGAGTTGGGCCGCGCATTCGCGCACCTGCGAGACCGAACCCGGCGCCGCGGTGAGCTCGCCGGAATACAGGGTCTGGATCGAGTCGATCACGGCCACGCCGGGCTGGCGTTCGACCAGCGCCTGGGTGATCTGTTCGAGGCGGATTTCAGCCAGCAGGTCGACCCCTTCGCCCGAGACCTCGAGGCGCTGCGCCCGCAATGCGACCTGCTCGGCGGATTCCTCGCCGGTCACGTACAGGACCGGCCCCACGCGCGCCATGCTGGCCAGCGCCTGCAGCAGCAAGGTGGACTTGCCGATGCCTGGATCGCCGCCGATCAGTACCACCGCGCCCTGCACCAGGCCGCCGCCCAGGACGCGATCGAACTCGGCGATGCCCGTGGGATTGCGCGCCTGCTCGCGCGCCTCGATCTGGGCCAGGCTGCGCACCGGCGTGGAGGCCGCCAGCGGCGCAAAGCGATGGGCCGGGCCGGCGGCCTCGCGCGATTCCTGCAGTGTGTTCCAGGCCCCGCAGTGGGGACAGCGGCCCTCCCATTTGGGAGCCCCGCCGCCGCACTCGGCGCAAACGAACAGTGTCCTCGCCTTGGCCATGGTCAGCGGCCCGCGAGGCTGCCACCCCCGTCGACCCCCAGCTCCTGGCCCGTGATGTAGGCGGCCTCGTCCGACAGCAGGAAGGTCACGGCGGCCGCCACCTCGGCCGCCTGGCCCAGGCGCCCCATGGGGATGGTGGCCAGCACCGCGCGCTCGGCCTCGCTGTCCACCGGATATTCGGCGCGGAACAAGCCTGTTTCCACCGGCCCCGGCGACACCGCGTTGACCGTGACCCCGTGCGGCGCGAGTTCCAGCGCCCAGGTCCGGGTACAGCCCAGCAGCGCACTCTTGGCGGCCGAATAGCTGGTGTGCCCCGCGGATCCGTGGACCGCGCGGCCGCAGATGTTCACGATGCGGCCGGACTTGCGCGCCTTCATGCCGGGCGCAAACGCCTGCACGACCTGCACCGAGACGCGCACGTTCAGGTCGAAGGCCTGGTAGAGGGACGACAAGTCGACCTCGCCGAGCGCCTCGGGCAAGGCCGGCCCGACACTGTTGACCAGCGCGTCGACGGGGTATTTTTCACGGATGATGCGCAGGACCTCCTCGGTCTCGCCCGCATTGGACAGATCGCAGCCATACAGGTAGCCGGGAAAATCGATGTCCTGGACATTGCGGGCCAGCCCCACCACGTGGCAGCCCTGATCGGCGAGCCGCTGGCTGATGGCCCAGCCGATGCCCTTGGTCGCCCCCGTCACCAGTACGCAATTGTTCTTCACTCAAGATCCCTCGTCGGCAATCGGCGCGGCCTGCGCGCCCTGGATGCGCCGGGGCACCCGGGGGGCCACGGCGCACAGGAGTTCATACCCGATGGTCCCGCAGGGGCGGGCCACCTCGTCGACGGAAGGCCCGCCCTCCCCCCACAACACCACAGGGGAGCCGACGCGCGCCTGCGGCACCGGGTCCAGATCGGCCACCAGCATGTCCATGGAGACCCGGCCGAGCACGCGGGTGCGCACGCCGTCCACGGTGATGGGCGTGCCCGTGGGCGCGTGGCGCGGATACCCGTCGGCATAGCCGCAGGCGACCACGCCCACCCGCGTCGGATGCCGGGCCACGTAGCGGTGGCCATAGCCGACGCCGGCGCCGGCCGGCACGGTATGCGTGCCGATCAGCCGGGAACTGAGGGTCATCGCGGGGCGCAGGTCCATGGACTGCGCCGAGCGATCCTCGAACGGCGAGCCGCCGTACAGGCAGATGCCCGGCCGCACCCATTGATCCCCCGGGACTCCGGCGGCCAGGCCTTCGGTCAAGGTGGCGGCCGAATTGCAGACACTGACCGGCCCCGACAGGCCCGTCGTCGCCTCGGCGAACACCCGTAATTGGGCGGCGGTCGTCGCCGCGTCGTCGTCGGCCCGCGCAAAATGGGTCATTTTTCCGACCGTGCCCAGCACCCCCTCGGACTGCAGGTCGAGGGCGCGCTGGTAGGCCGCGCGGTAGGCATCGGGCTGGAATCCCAGCCTGTGCATCCCGGTATCGATCTTGACGAAGGCATCCAGGGCATGGCGGACCGCGCCGGCTTCGAGCATCTCGAGCTGCTCGGGGCAATGGATGGCGGTGCTGATCCGGTAATGGTCCAGCACCTCGATGTCGGCCGGCTCGAAAAAGCCCTCGAGCAGCAGCAGCGGCCCGCTCCAGCCGCGTTCGCGGCAGCGGACCGCCTCGTCCAGGTCCAGCATCGCGAGACCGTCGGCCCGGGCGAAACCCTCGAGCGCCTGGTCGATCCCGTGGCCATACGCGCGCGCCTTGATGACGGCCCAGATCGAGGGCCGCGACGCCCCCACGTCCCGAGCCAGCCGGCGGGCGACGATTTCCAGGTTGTGGGACAAGGCTGGCACATGGATGGTGGCCAGGATCGGGCGCGGCATGGAATCCCCCAAAGCGAGCGGTGCGGCGGCGGCATGGCAGCCGCCGCTCAGTATACTGCCATGATTATGGCCGTCGATCATTATGAAAACTTTCCCGTCGCCTCGGTGCTGCTGCCCGCGCGGCTGCGCCCGGCGGTGCGCGACGTCTACGCCTTCGCACGCGGCGCGGACGACATCGCCGACGAGGGCCAGGCGCCCGTCGAGGAACGCGCGCGCCAGCTCGATGCCTGGCGCGCGGCGCTGCACGCGCTGGCCGCGCGACGCGATCCCGACGCCGGCCTGGACCCCGCCCACCGCCGGATCTTCCTGAACCTGGGCGCCGCGATCGATCGGCACGCCCTGCCCATCCAGCCTTTCCTCGATCTGCTCTCGGCGTTCTCGCAGGACCTGCGCACCACACGCTACGCCGACGAGGCTGCCTTGCTGGACTACTGCCGGCGCTCCGCCGATCCGGTGGGCCGCATCATGCTGCACCTGTTCGGCGCGCTCGAGGCGCAAGACCTGGCGCAGTCCGACGCCATCTGCACCGGGCTGCAGCGGGTGAACTTCTGCCAGGACGTGGCCATCGATTGGACCAAGGGCCGCGTCTACATCCCGCAGGACAGCCTGGCGCGCCACGGGGTCGACGAATCCTACATCGACGGCTGCGTGCGCCAGCCCCCCGCCCGCGTCTCGGACGCCTGGCGGGCCCTGATGCGCGAGCAGGCCGCCCGGGCGGGCGCCGCGCTGGCGGCGGGCGCGCCCCTGGCCTGGCGGCTGCCGGGCCGCATCGGCCTGGAGCTGCGCCTGGTGGTGCACGGCGGCCTGCGCATCCTCGAAAAGCTCGAGCACACCGGCTACGACGTCTTTGCCCGGCGTCCCACACTCACCCGCGGCGACGGCTTGCTGCTATGCTGGCGCGCGTTGCGTCCGGCGTTCTCCGCCCCTCGTCCGCCTTCCGATCCCCGATGATGAATCCCGACGACTACTGCCAGCAAAAGGCCGCCCGCAGCGGCTCCAGCTTCTACTACGCCTTCCTGTTCCTGCCGCCCGAACAGCGCAAGGCCATCACCGCGCTGTACGCTTTCTGTCGCGAGGTCGACGACATCGTCGACGACACCTCCGAACCCTCGGTCGCCCGGATGAAGCTCGCCTGGTGGCGCACGCAGGTCGAGCAGATGTTCGAGGGCACGCCCGACCATCCGGTGGCCATCGCACTGGCGCGCCACGTCCGGACGTTCGGCCTGCGCCCCGATCCGCTGTACGCCGTGATCGAAGGCATGGAAATGGACCTGGACCAGTTCCGCTACGCCGACTGGGACGCCCTGCGCAAATATTGCTGGCACGCCGCCGGCGTGGTGGGCGAACTCAGCGCGGCGATCTTCGGGCACACCGATCCGCGCACCCTGGTCTACGCGGAAACGCTGGGGCTGGCCTTCCAGATGACCAACATCATCCGCGACGTCGGCGACGATGCGCGCCGCGGCCGGATCTATCTGCCGGCCGACGAGATGGAGCGCTTCGAGGTCACGGTGGCCGACATTCTCGACGCACGCCATTCCGAGCGCTTCGAGGCGCTCATGGCATTCCAGACGCAACGCGCGCTGCAGTTGTACGGCGAGGCGATGCGCGCGCTGCCCGAGGCCGACCGGCGCGCCCAGCGCCCGGGACTGATGATGGCGGCCATCTACCATGCCTTGCTCGCCGAGATCCAGCGCGATCGCTGGCACGTCCTGGACCAGCGCATCGCGCTGACGCCGATCCGCAAGTTCTGGCTGGCCTGGAAGGTCTGGGTCACGGGGGGACGCGGCCTGGTCGAGCGGCTGGCCGGTTCATGAAGGTCGCCGTCATCGGCGCGGGGTGGGCGGGACTGGCCGCCGCCGTGCGCCTGCGGCGGTTGGGACACGAGCCCTGGGTCTACGAAGCCGCCCGCCGCATCGGCGGACGGGCCCGCGCCGTCCCTCGGCCCGAGCTGCAGGCCACGATCGACTGCGGCCAGCACATCCTGCTGGGCGCCTATCGCGAAACACTGGACCTCATGGCCGAACTCGGCGTGGACGCCGGTCGCGCCTTCCATGCGCAGGGCCTGCGCCTGGCCTCCGCCGACGGGCGGTTCAGCCTGGGCACCTGGCCCTTGCCGGCGCCCGCCCACGGCCTGGGCGTCCTGCTGGGCGGCCGCGGCCTGGGCCTGCGCGAGCGCGGCAGCCTGGCCCGCCTCCTGGCCGCGCTCGGCCCGCGCAAGGCCCTGCCCGCCGAAGCCGACAGCGTATCCCGGTGGCTGGACCGCCTGGGCTGCCCGGCGCGCCTGCGCCGGCTGCTGTGGGAACCCCTGTGCCTGGCGGCGATGAACACCCCAGCCGACATCGCCGACGCCCGCCTGTTCCTCCGCGTCCTGCGCGACAGCCTGGGCGCAAACGCCCAGGCCGCCCGCCTGTTGATCCCGCGCGGCACCCTGGACGAACTCTGGCCCGCCCAGGCGCAGGCGCGGCTGCCCCGGCTCGCCATCGGTCATCGGGTCCTCAGCCTGGAGGCGGTGTCCGGCGGCTACCGCGTCGACGGCGCGGACTTCGAAGGCGTCATCCTGGCGACCCCGCCCGGCGAGGCGGCACGCCTGCTCGGGCAACTGCCCGACGCGGCGCCATGGCTCGCCGCCTGGCCGCAATGGCGCTTCGAAGGCATCGGCACCGTCACCCTGCGCCTCGATCGCCCCTGGGGCTCGGGCCAGGCCATGCGCATGCTCGAGGAACGCCCCGAGCGCGACGCCCACGGACAATGGCTGTTCGATCGCAGCGCCATCGCGCACGGCGACGCCGCCGGCCTGGTGCACGTGGTCATCAGCGGCGCCAGCCGCATTGCGGCCTGCGATGCCGAAACCGTGATCGGGGGCGTGATCGGCCAGATCCGCGAACAGGCGCCCGAGCGCCTGCCCGAGGTCCGTGCCGGCACCCTCATCACTGAAAAGCGTGCGACCTTCAGCGCGACCCCCGGCCAGCGCCGGCCCGGGAACCGCACGCCCTGGCCGCGCCTGGCGCTGGCCGGCGACTGGACCGACACGGGCTATCCCGCCGTGCTGGAAGGCGCCGTGCGCAGCGGCCATCAGGCCGCCGAGGCGCTGGCCTCCGCCTGAAGCCGGCTACAGCCCGTGCCGATCCAGGTAATCGGCGACCAGCCGCGCGTCGCAATCCATGACCTGCACGCGCTGCGGGCGATCATGCAGATCGCGCAAGGCCTCGGGCACCGGCGGCTCCTCGCCGATGGCCTCGCGGATGGTTTCGGCGAACTTGGCCGGCAGCGCGGTTTCCAGGACCAGCATGGGCACGCCGTCCTCGAGGTGCTCGCGGGCGACCTTGACGCCGTCGGCCGTGTGGGGATCCACCAGCACGCCGGTCTCGCGGTACAGGTCGCGGATAGTGGCCAGCCGATCGGCATGGGTGCTGACGCCGGCCACGAAACCATGGCGTTCGGTGAACGTCGGCCGCAGTGGCGACAGGTCGAACTGCCCGTCGCGCGCGAGGGCGGCCCACAGGGCGCGCACGCGCGCCGGATCCTGATCCACCAGATCGAATACGAAACGCTCGAAGTTCGAGGCGCGCGAAATGTCCATCGACGGGCTGGAGGTCGCGTGCGTCTGGCTGGCCGGCCGGGGACGGTAGACGCCCGTGCGGAAGAATTCCTCGAGCACATTGTTTTCATTGGTCGCCAGCACCAGGCGGCGGATGGGCACGCCCATGCGGCGGGCGATGTGGCCGGCCAGGATATTGCCGAAGTTGCCCGAGGGCACCGCAAAGGACACGGCCTGGCCCGGACGTCCCGAGGCGCGCAGCCAGCCCCAGACGTAATACACGACCTGCGCCGCGATGCGCGCCCAGTTGATCGAATTGACCGCCCCCAGGCGATGCGTGCTCTTGAAATCCAGGTCGCCGGCCAGGGTCTTGACGATGTCCTGGCATTCGTCAAAGACACCGCGCACCGCGATGTTGTGGATGTTCTCGTCCTGCAGGGAATACATCTGCGCGCGCTGGAACGCGCTCATGCGGCCGTGGGGCGAGAGCATGAACACCGCCACGCCGCGCTTGCCGCGCAAGGCGTATTCGGCGGCCGATCCGGTGTCGCCCGAGGTCGCGCCGAGGATGTTGAGCACCTGGCCCCGCCGCGCGAGCACATGCTCGAAGGCCTGGCCCAGGAACTGCATGGCCATGTCCTTGAAGGCCAGCGTGGGCCCCTCGGACAGGCCGAGCAGCGACAGGCCCGGCTGCAGGGGCTTGAGCGGCGCAATCGTCGGGAACACCTCGGGCGCATAGGCGGCGTGGGTCATCGCCAGCAGATCGTCGCGCGTGATGTCGTCGATGAACAGGCCGAGCACGCGCGCCGCGAGGCCGGCGTAATCGAGCTCGCGCCACGCCTCCAGCGTGGCCTCATCCAGACGCGGCAGCGATTCGGGCAGGGCCAGGCCGCCGTCGGGCGCCAGGCCCTCGAGCAGGATGTCGCAAAACGGCAGCGGAGCCATGCCGCCGCGGGTCGAACGATATTTCAATTGATGTTCTCCACGCGCAGGCGCGTGACGCCGGAATGGACGAAGGGCAGCTCGCGGATCGCGGCCAGCGCCGCGTCGACGTCGCCTTCGCGCGCCTCATGGGTCAGGAAAATGATGTCGGCCTGGTGCTCGCCGTGCGGTTGCTGGAACATGGACCCCACCGAGATCCCCCCCTGGGAGAGCACCCGCGCCAGGTCCGCGAGGACGCCGGGCCGGTCGTCGACGCGCAGCCGCAGATAGAAGCTGGTGCGCACCTCGGCCATCGGCAGGACCGGGATGTCGGCCATGGCATCGGGCTGGAAGGCCAGGTGCGGGACCCGGTGCTCGGGATCGGCCATCTGCAGGCGCGTGACGTCGACCAGGTCGGCGATCACGGCCGATGCCGTCGGCAGGGCGCCGGCGCCCTGCCCGTAATACAGCGACGGCCCCACCGCATCGCCGCGCACCAGCACGGCGTTCATGGCGCCCTCGACGTTGGCCAGCAGGCACTGGTCGGGCACCAGCGCCGGATGGACCCGCAGCTCGATGCCGTCGGGCCGGTGGCGCGTGATGCCCAGGAGCTTGATCCGGTAGCCCAGGCGCTGGGCATGGAGGATGTCCTCCGAGGCCAGTCGGGCAATGCCTTCGACGTAGGCCTTGTCGAACTGCACCGGGATGCCGAATGCCAGCGAGGCCAGCAGGGTGAGCTTGTGCGCCGCATCCACCCCCTCGATGTCGAAGGTGGGGTCGGCCTCGGCATAGCCCAGGCGCTGGGCCTCGGCAAGAACCTCGTCGAACGGCAGGCCTCGGGCCCGCATTTCCGACAGGATGAAATTGGTCGTGCCGTTGATGATGCCCGCCACCCACTGGATCCGGTTGGCGGTCAGCCCCTCGCGGATCGCCTTGATGATGGGGATTCCGCCGGCCACGGCGGCCTCGAAGGCGACCATGACCCCCTGGGCCTGCGCAGCGGCGAAGATCTCGTTGCCATGCACCGCCAGCAGGGCCTTGTTGGCCGTGACCACGTGCTTGCCGTGGGCGACGGCCTCGAGGATGCACTGGCGCGCCAGCGTCTCGCCGCCCATCAGTTCGACGATGATGTCGATGTCCGGGTCCCGGCACAGGGAAAGGCCGTCGGTGGTCACCTGCACGTCGGGGCCGACCAGGGCGCGCGCCTTGGCGACGTCGCGCACCGCCACCGCCACCACCTGGAGGCTGCGTCCCGCGCGACGGGCGATCTCGGGGCCGTTTTGCGCCAGGACGGTCCAGACACCGCCGCCCACGACGCCCAGGCCCAGCAATCCGATGCGTATCGGCTTCATTTCAACAGCCCATCCTTGCGAAACATGTCCTTGATCCCCCGCACCGCCTGGCGCGTGCGCTGTTCGTTCTCGATCAGTGCAAAGCGCACGTACTCGTCGCCGTATTCGCCGAAGCCGATGCCGGGCGACACCGCGACCTTGGCGTCGGACAGCAGCCGCTTGGAATATTCCAGCGAGCCCTGGTCGCGGTAGGCCTCGGGAATGCGTGCCCAGATGTACATCGAGGCCTTGGGCACGTCGACGTTCCAGCCGGCCTCGTGCAGGCCGCGCGCCAGCACGTCGCGCCGGCTGCGGTATTGCTCGACCACCTGGGCGACGCAATCCTGCGGCCCTTCCAGCGCGGCGATCGCGGCCACCTGCAGCGGCGTGAACGTGCCGTAGTCGTGATAGCTCTTGATCCGTGCCAGGGCGTGAACCAGTTCACGGTTGCCGACCATGAAGCCGATGCGCCAGCCTGCCATGTTGTAGCTCTTGCTCATGGTGAAGAATTCCACCGCTACGTCGCGCGCGTCCGGCACCTGCATGATCGAGGGCGCGACGTAGCCGTCGAAGGTGATGTCCGCGTAGGCCAGGTCATGCACCACCAGGATGCCGTGCTCGCGCGCCAGCGCCACGATGCGCTCGAAGAACGAGAGCTCGACGCACTGGGCCGTGGGATTGCTGGGGAAGCCCAGGATCATCATCTTGGGCTTGGGGATCGACTCGCGCACGGCGCGTTCGATTTCCTCGAAGAAGTCCAGGCCGGGCGTCATGGGCACCGAGCGGATGTTGGCGCCGGCGATGACCGCGCCGTAGATATGGATGGGATAGCTGGGATTGGGCACCAGCACCGTGTCGCCCCGGTCCAGCGTGGCCAGCATCAGGTGCGCGAGGCCTTCCTTGGAGCCGATGGTGACGATGGCCTCGGAATCGGGATCGATGTCGACCTGATAGCGGCGCTGGTACCAGCCGGAGATCGCCCGGCGCAGGCGCGGAATGCCCTTGGACACGGAATAGCCGTGCGTATCGGGGCGGTTGGCCACCTCGACGAGCTTGTCCACGATGTGCTGCGGCGTGGGGCCGTCCGGATTCCCCATGGACATGTCGATGATGTCCTCGCCGCGCCGCCGTGCAGCCATCTTGAGCTCGCCCGTGATGTTGAACACATAGGGAGGCAGGCGTTCGATGCGCGAGAACGTGGTCATGATGATCCTCGAAGGGGATGGGTGGCCGATGGAAAGCCGCGCAAGGCACATGGATGCAGCGCAGCAAATCCAATAATCTAGCGCAAGCGATGGAGACTCGCAAATGGGAGCGTCCAGCGGGGAACGTCCAGCGCCGCGGGTGACGAGCCGCGCGACGCGGGGCCGCCGCAAGGATTGCGCTATGATCACAGGAATAACGGAGCCGTCTGTGTTATTGCAAAAAGACTCGAACCCCGCGCTCAACACCGTCACCGCCTACGGCGACGATTACCTGGAAATCAACCGGGTGCGTTTCCGGACTGCCGTCAGCTTCACACCCGAGGGTCTCATCCGCAGCCTGGACCTGACATCCCCGGCGGACATCGACGCCGAGCTGCTGCGGTCTCTGGTCGGGCTGAAGGATGCCCGCCGCGACCCCCTCGCTTTTCTCGACGACGCGCCGCCCGCCCTGCCGCCGGACGCGCCCGAGGTGGTGCTGATCGGCACCGGCGCCAGGCAGGCCTTCCTGCCGCCCGCCGTGACCGGCGCCTTGCTGTCCCTCGGGATCGGCATCGAAACCATGACCACCCAGGCGGCAGCGCGCACCTACAACATTCTCATGTCCGAGGAACGCCGCGTCCTCGCCCTGTTGCTTCCAGGAGAACCCACGCCATGACTCAAATCGCCGTCGGCCAGCCCCTGCCCGCCTTCACCGCCCCCTCCACCGCCGGGGACATCGACAGCCGGGCGCTGCACGGCAAGCCTTTCGTGCTGTATTTCTACCCCAAGGACAACACGCCGGGATGCACCACCGAATCGCAGGACTTCCGCGACCTGTACGCGCAGTTCCAGGCCGCGGACTGCGCGGTCTTCGGTATTTCGCGCGACTCGCTGAAATCCCACGAGGGCTTCATCGACAAGCAATCCCTGCCCTTCCCGCTCATCAGCGACCCGGACGAGGCCTTGTGCACGCTGTTCGGGGTCATGAAGCTCAAGAACATGTACGGCAAGCAGGTGCGCGGGATCGACCGCAGCACGTTCCTCATCGACAAGGACGGCGTGCTGGTGCGCGAATGGCGCGGGGTCAAGGTGCCTGACCACGCCCTCGAGGTCCTCCAAGCCGTCCAGAACCTCGCGGCCTGACCGGAGCCCTCATGCCCCTACCCAAGCAGCCGACCCGGATGGGTACCATCGTGCAAGCGCGCGCCGCGCACACTGAAGCGGTCCCCGGGCCGGCCCTGGCCGAACCGGTCCCGACGGCCAAGAGCGCCCGGACCGGCGCCAAGGCCCCCGAGGCCCGCCCCGCCCGCCGCACCGCCGCCATCCTCACCAAGGCCAAGGCCGCGCCGCCGGCCCCCGCGACCACGCCCGCGCCCGCCGCCCGCGCCGACAAGGCCCCCGCCGCGAAGCCCGACAGGGCGCCCGCCGTCCGGCCCAAGGGCGCGGCGCTGCGGCGGCTGCCGGCGGCGCAGCGCAAATTCTTCGTACTCGACACCAACGTGCTGCTGCACGATCCGACCTCGCTGTTCCGTTTCGCCGAGCACGACGTTTTCCTGCCGATGATCGTCCTCGAAGAACTCGACCACCAGAAAAAAGGCATGTCCGAGGTGGCGCGCAACGCACGCCAGGTCAGCCGCTACCTCGACGGCCTGATCGGCGCCGAGGACCTGGCCAAGGGCGTGCCCCTGGATACCCTGGGCAACCAGGAAGCCCTGGGAACGCTGTTTTTCCAGACCTCCGCCAAGGACACGCGGCTGCCCCTGGAGCTGCCCATGGGCAAGGCCGACAACGTGATCCTCGGCATCGTCCACAGCCTGCAGCAGGAAAACCCCAAGCGCGAGGTCGTGCTGGTGTCCAAGGACATCAACATGCGCCTGAAGGCGCGCGCCCTGAGCCTGCCCGCCGAGGACTACCTGAACGACCACGTCCTCGATGACTCGGACCTGCTGTACGACGGCGTGATGCCGCTGCCCGAGAATTTCTGGGTGCGGCACGGCAAGAACATCGAGTCCTGGCAACAGGGCGGCACCACCTATTACCGGGTGCGCGGCCCGCTATGCGCCGAATTCATCGTCAACGAGTTCGTCTACTACGAGGGCGAGATGCCCCTGTACGCCCAGGTCCGCGAGGTCACCGGCAAGAGCGCCGTGCTGGCCACGCTGCGCGACTACAGCCACGCCAAGAACAGCGTCTGGGGGGTGACCGCGCGCAACCGCGAACAAAACTTCGCCCTCAACCTGCTGATGAACCCGGAAATCGACTTCGTCTCGCTGCTGGGCCAGGCCGGTACGGGCAAGACGCTGCTGGCGCTGGCCAGCGGCCTGGCGCAAACGCTCGAGACCAAGCGCTACAACGAGATCATCATCACCCGGGCCACCGTGCCGGTCGGTGACGACATCGGCTTCCTGCCGGGCACCGAAGAGGAAAAAATGGCGCCCTGGATGGGCGCGCTCGAGGACAACCTCGAGGTCCTGCACCAGGGCGCGGGCGGCCTGGGCGCGGCCGGCAACGGCCAGGACTGGTCCAAGTCCCCGGCCATGGACCTGATTCGCGCGCGCATCAAGGTCAAGTCCCTGAATTTCATGCGGGGGCGCACCTTCCTGAACAAATTCCTCATCATCGACGAGGCCCAGAACCTCACACCCAAGCAGATGAAGACACTGGCCACCCGGGCGGGCCCGGGGACCAAGATCGTCTGCCTGGGCAACATCGCGCAGATCGACACGCCCTACCTGACCGAGGGCAGTTCAGGCCTGACCTACGTGGTCGACCGCTTCAAGGGCTGGCCGCACGCCGGGCACATCACCCTGCAGCGTGGCGAGCGCTCGCGCCTGGCGGACTATGCCAGCGACGCGCTCTAGCGTCGCGCTCGATCAGGGGCGCCGCACAGACATGGACACGCCCGCGCGCCGCGACCGTCCGCTGGCCATCACCATGGGCGACGCCGCCGGCATCGGCCCCGAGCTGATCCTCAAGCTGTTCGCCGAGGGCCTGCCGCACCCCGCGGTGGTGTACGGTGATGCGGGCGCGCTGCGCGCCGCCCGCGGGCGCCTGGGATTGGACGACACCTTGCGCATCCAGGCCCTGGAGGCCGCCGGCGCCGGCACCACCGCCGGCGTCGTGGGCGTCCTGAACCGCTGGCAACCCCTGCCGGCGGACTTGCCGCCGGGCCGTGTGGATGCGCAAGCCGGTCGCGGCGCCTATGAATACCTTTGCCATGCGATCGACGATGCCGTGGATGGGCGCGTGCGGGCCTTGGTGACCGCGCCGCTCAACAAGCTGGCCATGCAGGCGGCGGGCCTGGAATTTCCAGGCCATACGGAAATACTCGCCGACCGCACGGGCACCACGGACTACGCCATGATGCTCGCCAATGCCGAGCTGCGCGTCATCCTGGCGACGATCCACATCCCCCTGGCGGCGGTGCCGGGCAGCCTCGATGTGGAATCGCAGCGGCGCATCATCGGCCTGGCCGACCGGGCCTGCCGCAGCGAGGGCATCGAACGCCCGCGCATCGCGGTCGCGGGCCTCAATCCGCACGCCGGCGAGGGCGGCCGGTTCGGCGACGAGGAGGCCCGCCACATCCTGCCGGCGATCCGCCGCGCGCAGGCTGACGGCCTGGACGCCAGCGGCCCCTGGCCGGGGGACACGGTATTCATGCGCGCCCGGCGCGGCGAATTCGACATCGTCGTGGCGCAGTATCACGACCAGGGCCTGATCCCGGTCAAGTACCTGGGCATCGAGGAAGGCGTCAACATCACGGTCGGCCTGCCCTTCGTGCGCACCAGCGTGGATCACGGCACGGCCTTTGACATCGCGGGCCGTGGCATCGCCGATCCTGCCTCGCTGCGCGCGGCCTTGCACATGGCCCTGCGCATGAGCAGCGCCGATTCCGGCGGTGTTTAAAAACCGGGCGCGGTCGAGAAATTCAAAAAGCGGGTGCTGGCACCCTGGAAGGTCAACCGCACCGTGCCGATCGGCCCGTTGCGCTGCTTGCCGACGATGATCTCGGCCGTGCCCTTGTCGGGCGAGTCGGGGTTGTAGACTTCGTCGCGGTAGATGAAGACGATCAGGTCCGCATCCTGCTCGATGGCGCCGGATTCACGCAGGTCGCTCATGACCGGGCGCTTGTTGGGGCGCTGCTCCAGGCTGCGGTTGAGCTGCGACAGGGCCACCACCGGGCAGTTGAGTTCCTTGGCCAGGCTCTTGAGCGAGCGGCTGATTTCCGAGATCTCGGTCGCCCGGTTCTCGCCGGCGCCGCTGGCCGACATCAGCTGCAAGTAGTCGATGATGATCAGGCCGAGCTGGCCGCACTGGCGCGCCAGGCGGCGCGCGCGGGCGCGCACCTCCATCGAGGTCAGCGCGGGCGTCTCGTCGATGTAGATCTGGGCCTCCTGGACGCGCTGGACGGCATGCGTCAGCCGCGGCCAGTCCTCCTGGGTCAGCTTGCCGGTGCGCATGCGGTGCTGGTCCAGCATGCCCACCGAGCCGACCATGCGCATGGCCAGTTGCACGGCGCCCATTTCCATCGAGAAGACCGCCACCGGCAGGCCCTGCTCGATGGCCACGTGCTCGCCGATGTTCATCGAGAAGGAGGTCTTGCCCATGGACGGACGGCCCGCCACGATCACCAGGTCGCCGGGCTGCAGGCCCGAGGTCATCCGGTCCAGGTCGGTAAAGCCGGTGGGCACCCCGGTGACGTCGGAATCGCCCTCGCGATGGTAGAGCTCGTCGATGCGGTTGACGACCTGGGACAGCAGCGGCTGGATTTCCTGGAAGCCGGCAGTCCCGCGCGCACCCTCCTGGGCGATCTGGAACACGCGCGACTCGGCCTCGTCGAGGATCTGGCGCGCCTCCTTGCCCTGGGGATTGAAGGCGGTGGACGAGATTTCATCGGCGACCGAGACGAGCTTGCGCAGCATGGCGCGCTCGCGCACGATCTCGGCATAGCGGCGGATGTTGGCGGCCGAAGGCGTGTTGTGCGCCAGCGCATTCAGGTAGGCGAGGCCGCCGCATTCCTCGGCCTTGCCCGCGATGGCCAGGGACTCGTGCACGGTCACCACGTCGGCCGGCCGCGCCAGGCCCACCAGGCGCGTGATGTGCTGCCAGATCAGGCGGTGGTCGAACCGATAGAAATCGTCGTCGATCAGGACGTCGGCGATCCGGTCGAATGCGGCATTGTCCAGCAGCAGGCCGCCCAGCACGGATTGCTCGGCCTCGACCGAGTGCGGGGGCACGCGCAGATAGTCCAGTTGCGCATCCGTATCGATTTCCACGCCCAATCCTCTTTGTGCCGCCTGATCGTTCAGGGAAAAAACAAAAGGCCGGCATCACGCCGGCCTTACTGGCGCCATCCTTAGAGCATAGCACCCGTTGCGCAAATGGCGATCACGCCATTTCGCCTTGCACCACCACGGTGATGTCGGACACCACGTCGGCGTGCAGCGCAACCTGCAGCGGGTACTCGCCCACCGCCTTGATCGCGCCGTCGGGCATGCGGACCTGGGACTTGTGCACATCGGCGAAACCGGCTGCCTGCAAGGCGGCGGCGACGTCCATGTTGGTGACCGAACCGAACAAGCGGCCGTCCACGCCGGCCTTCTGGCCGATCACCAGGTTGTATCCGGCCAGCTTTTCGCCGACGGCCTGGGCCGCGGCCAGCTTGTCGGCCTGTTGCTTTTCGAGTTCGGCGCGGCGCGCCTCGAATTCCTTCAGCGCGGCATCGGTCGCCCGGCGCGCGATGCGCTGCGGGATCAGGTAGTTGCGCGCATAGCCGTCGCGCACGCGCACGACCTCGCCGAGGTTGCCGAGATTGACGACTTTTTCAAGCAGAATGACTTGCATGACGATTGACCTCGGATCAGTTGTGGTTGTCGGTGTACGGCAACAGGGCCAGGAAACGCGCGCGCTTGATGGCGGTGTCCAACTGGCGCTGGTAGTGCGCCTTGGTGCCGGTCAGGCGGGCGGGAATGATCTTGCCGTTTTCCTGGATGAAATCGCGCAGCGTGTCCAGGTCCTTGTAGTCGATCTCGTCGACATTGGCGGCCGTGAAGCGGCAGAACTTGCGGCGCTTGAACAGCGGGTTCTGCTGGTTGAATTTGCGTTTTTCCTTGGACTTTTTGAAGTAAGCCATGATGGTTGCCTTTAACCTTTAACGTTTGCCGGGCCTGTGCCCGGAGTATTCATTCATGAGCGGCGGGATGCGCGGGTGACATGCAGGACCAGCCTGGAAGAGCCTTTGCGCGACGGCGCGAGAAACCCCTCGACGTCCATGCCGCAACCCAGCGGGGCATCGGACAGCAGCAAGGCCATTTCGCCCAGGGCCACCGCCGGAATTTCCAGTTCGACCCGGCGCGGATGCCCGGCTTCGGAAACCTCGGACTCGTGCGCCAGCCGCATGTGCAGGATCGGAATGCCCGCCGGTGTATGCCGCAGCGCGTCGATTTCAAGCACGCGCGCACCGAGTTCCAGACGGTTCAAATCCAGGCCCGCCCCGACCGCCGTCCGATCAGGACTGCGCCGCGGGCGCCTCGGCGGATGCCGACGCCTTGCGGGCTTCCTCGCGCTCGACCGACTTCATCATGACCGACGGCGTGGACTGCGCGGCCTTGGTCTTGATGAACAGGTAACGCAGGATCGCGTCATTGTAGCGGAACGAATGCTCGAGCTCGTCCAGGGCGGCCTGGTCGCACTCGATGTTGAAGCACACGTAGTGCGCCTTGACGAGCTTCTGGATGGGATAGGCCAGCTGGCGGCGGCCCCAGTCCTCGAGACGGTGGATCTGGCCGCCGTGGGCGGTGACCATGGCCTGGTAACGCTCGATCATGGCGGGCACCTGCTCGCTTTGATCGGGATGCACGATGAACACTACTTCGTAGTGACGCATGGATGAACTCCTTGAGGATATCTGCGATGTTGACAGACAGCCCGTCGGCACGACAGTTTCGGCCGATCGAGCAAGAAAACCAGTTATTCTAGCAATATATCGGCCGTATCACAAATCGCTGACGACCATGGCATAGGCGGAATGGTTGTGGATGGACTCGAAGTTCTCGGCCTCGACCCGGTAGCCCTCGACCCCGGGCAGGTCCCGCAGCATGCCCGCCACGTCGCGCACCAGGTCCTCGACGAATTTCGGATTGTCGTAGGCGCGCTCGGTGACGTGCTTCTCGTCCACGCGCTTGAGCAGCCCCCAGAGCTCGCAGGAAGCCTGGCCCTCGACGCCTCCGATGAGGGCGTCCAGGGCGGCCTGCGCGGGCGCGGCATAGTCCAGGTGCACGCTGACGTGCGAACGCTGGTTGTGCGCGCCGTATTCCGAGATGGCCTTCGAGCATGGGCACAGGCTGGTGACCGGCACCTGGACGTCCATCGAGAACCGCGCCTCGGCCCCCCGGCGCGCCCGCGCCGTCCAGCGCACCTGGTAATCCATCAGGCTGCGCACGCCGGACACCGGCGCGGCCTTGTCCATGAAATAGGGAAATGCGGCGGTGAGGTCGCCTTCCTGCGCATCGAGCAGCTCGAGCATGTCGTCGGCCACCCGGCAAAAGGCCTGCGGGTCCAGCGGCGTGCCGCGGTACCGTCCCAGCAACGCCACGAAACGCGACATGTGGGTGCCTTTTTCCGTCGCCGGCAGGGCGACGGTGAGCTCCCAGTCGGCGACCGTCGCCTGGGGCCCGCCCTCGCCCCCCAGCACCAGAGGATGGCGCACCCCCCGCACGCCGACCCGCTGGATGGGGATCCGGCGGGTATCCGGGCTGCGCTGCACGTCCGGCATGGAGGCCGGCGGCTCGGTCACGATGGTCATTGCGATTCCCTTGAAAAGCGTCGGCGCACCGACGCCTCGATTCCCTGGGCATCCAGTCCGAGCTCGGACAGGATGGCTTTCTGGTCGCCGTGGTCGATGAACATGTCGGGCAGGCCCAGCAGCAGGACGGGATGCTGGATGGCGGCGCGGCTGAAATATTCCTGGACGGCGCTGCCCGCCCCCCCCATGACGGCGGCCTCTTCGAGGGTGACGAAGGCCTCGTGGGTCTGCGCCAGGCGCTGCAGCAGGTCCTCGTCCAGCGGCTTGACGAAGCGCATGTCCACCAGCGTCGCATCCAGGGCTTCGGCCGCCCGTGCCGCCTCTGGAAGGAGCGTGCCGAACACCAGCAGCGCGATGCGTGCGCCCTCGCGGCGCACCACGCCCCGGCCGATCGGCACGGGCTCGAGGGTGGCCCCCGGGTCGGCGCCGCACCCGGCGCCGCGCGGATAGCGCACCGAGGCCGGCCCCGGGTGCAGGAAACAGGTATTGAGCAGCAGGCGCGCCTCATGCTCGTCCGAGGGGGTCGCCACCACCATGTTGGGCACGCAGCGCAAGTACGCGATGTCGTAGTTGCCGGCATGGGTGGCGCCGTCGGCGCCCACGATGCCGGCGCGGTCCAGGGCCAGCGTGACGTCGAGATCCTGCAGCGCGACGTCATGGATCAGTTGATCGTAGGCCCGCTGCAGGAAGGTGGAATAGATGGCGACGACGGGCTTGACGCCCTCGCAGGCCAGGCCCGCCGCGAACGTCAGGGCATGCTGTTCGGCGATCCCGACGTCGAAATAGCGGCTGGGGAAGCGCCGCTCGAATTCGACCAGGCCGCTGCCCTCGCGCATGGCCGGGGTGATGCCGACCAGGCGCGGATCGGCCTCGGCCATGTCGCACAGCCAGCGCCCGAACACCTGGGTGAAGGTCGTGCGCGACGGCGCGGAGGGTTTCTGGATGCCGATGCTGGGGTCGAATTTGCCGGGGCCGTGATACAGCACGGGATCCGCCTCGGCGAGCTTGTAGCCCTGGCCCTTGCGGGTGACGACGTGCAGAAACTGCAGGCCGCCCAGCGACCGCAGGTTCTCGAGCGTGGGCACCAGCACATCCAGGTCGTGCCCGTCGATCGGCCCCATGTAATTGAAGCCGAGCTCCTCGAACAGGGTGGCCGGCGACAGCATGCCCTTGGCATGGCCTTCGAGCTTGCGCGCCAGTTCGAGCACCGGCGGCACGTGCTGCAGCACCGCGCGCCCCATGGTCTTGGCGCGCGCATAGAACTGCCCCGACAACAGGCGGGCGAAATAGTAGTTCAAGGCGCCCACCGGCGGCGAGATCGACATGTCGTTGTCGTTGAGCACGACCAGCAGGTTGATCCCGGGCGTCACGCCGGCGTTGTTCAGCGCCTCGAAGGCCATGCCGGCGCTCATGGCGCCGTCGCCGATCACTGCGATGTGCTGGCGCTGCACGCCGGCATTGCGCGAAGCCACGGCCATCCCCAGGGCGGCCGAGATCGAGGTCGAGGAATGCGCCGTGCCGAAGGCGTCGTAGGGGGATTCGCTGCGCTTGGGAAAGCCCGAAATGCCACCGCGCTGGCGCAGGCCGGCCATTTGCTCGCGCCGGCCGGTCAGGATCTTGTGGGGATAGGACTGGTGTCCGACATCCCAGATCAGGCGGTCGTCAGGCGTATCGAATACGTGGTGCAGCGCCAGGGTGAGTTCGACCGTCCCCAGGTTCGAGGACAGGTGCCCGCCCGTGCGCGACACGGATTCCAGGACGAAGGCGCGCAGTTCGGTCGCCAGCGCCTTGAGTTCGCGCCGGTCCAGGCGGCGCACGTCCGCCGGCGAGGCGATCTGCTGCAGCAAGCTCGTAGTCATTCCTTCAGGCATCATCGCATCCATGGGATCTGCTCGGGACGGTCGGTACGGCGGGGTCGGTGCGCACAGGCGCTAGCACGTCCGGCCGATGATGAAATCGGCCAGCTCGTGCAAGCGGCATGCCGGGGGCCCCAGGGGTCGCAAGGCCTCGTGGGCCTGTACGCGCAGGTTTTCGAGCAGGGCGCGCGAACCCTCGAGGCCCATCACGGACACATAGGTGGGCTTGGCGCTGGCGGCGTCCTTGCCGGCGGTCTTGCCCAATGTGGCCGTATCGCCGGTCACGTCGAGGATGTCGTCGACCACCTGGAACGCCAGGCCGATCACCCCCGCATAGGCCTCCAGGCCTTCGCGCGCGGTCGATCCGGCACCCGCCACGATGCCGCCCAGCAGCACGCTGGCCTCGAGCATGGCGCCGGTCTTCATGCGGTGCATGCGCTGCAGGTCCTCGATCGGCAGGCTGCAGCCGACGCTTTCGCAATCGATCGCCTGGCCGCCGGCCATGCCGAAGCTGCCCGCCGAGCGGGCGAGCAATTGTACCGCTTGCACGGTGAGCGCCGGCGCGATGGGCATCTGGGCCAGCAGGTCGAAGGCCAGCGGCTGCAGGGCGTCGCCCGCCAGCATGGCCAGGGTCTCGTTGAACTGCCGGTGCACCGTGGGGCGGCCGCGACGCAGGTCGTCGTCGTCCATGCAGGGCAGATCGTCGTGCACCAGGGAATAGGCGTGGATGAGTTCGACCGCCGCGGCGGCATAGTCCAGGGCCAGTTCCTGGGCCATCGCCGCCGATCCGGCCTGCAGGCTGGCCTCGCCCGCCGCATGGACCAGCGCCGCGCGCACGCGCTTGCCGGGCCCGAGGACCGCATAGCGCATGGCCTCGTGCAGGCGCGCGGGCCCTTCGTCGACGGTGGGCAGGAGCTCGTCGAGGACCGACTCGGTGTGCTCGACGGTTTCGCGCAGCCACTGGTCGAAAGCGATCTGGACGGTGCTCATGCATCCCCCCCGGCATCGCCGGCATCCAGCGGGCGCAGCAGCTGCCCTTGCAATACGCTGACCTGGCGCTCGGCCGCCTCCAGGCGCTGCTGGCAGACGCGCGCCAGGGCGACGCCGCGCTCGTAGGCGGCGATGGATTCGTCCAGGCCCATGTCGCCGGCGCCCATGCGCCCGGCGAGGGCTTCGAGCTCGGCCAGGGCCTGCTCGAAGTCGGCGGGCAGGCTCTGGGCCGGCGCGGATGCCGCATCCGGCGGTGTGTGCTTGTCGACCATGTGTTTCGTCAAAAGGATTCCATCCCGAATTGTACGGGAACCCCGCGCACGGATAAAACGGCGGTCCGACCCGCGCAAGCGCATGGGGTACAATTTCGGTCCTTTTTCGGAAAACCTCCGGTCACTCCGATTTTTTCTTCGCAGCGGCGCGGCCCCGCGCCCGCATTCATCTTTGCGGGGGGAATCATGGCCAATTCACTCGGTCAAACCACGGTCAACGCCGTGACCCAGCTATCCGTGCAACATTATTTCGACGAGGCGGTCCTTGCGCGCGAGCGCGAACGCATATTCGCGCGCAGCGCCCGCTACGTCGGCCACCAGCGCATGGTGCCCGAACCGGGCGACTGGCGCACCCTGGCCCACGAAGGCGGCGGCCGGGTCTTGCTGCGCGATGCGCAGGGCGTGCGGCTGCTGTCGAATGTCTGCCGCCACCGCCAGGCCCTGATGCTGGGCGCCCAGCGCGGCGACGACCCCGCCTGCGCCAGCGGCTCGCTGTGCGCCACGGGGGGCAACATCGTCTGCCCGATCCACCGCTGGACCTACGACACGCGCGGCAAGCTCCTCGGCGCGCCGCTATTTCCCGAAAAGCCCGACCTGAGCCTGCAGGCGTATCCGCTGCAGGACTGCCACGGGCTGCTGTTCGAAGGCCCGCGCGACCCCCTGGCGGACATCGGCGAGCTGTTCGGCACCCCGGAATTCGATTTTTCGGATTATGTCCTGGACCACGTCGAGCTGCACCGCTGCCATTACAACTGGAAGACCTTCATCGAGGTCTACCTCGAGGATTACCACGTCGGCCCCTTTCATCCGGGCCTCGGGCGCTTCGTGACCTGCGACGACCTGAGCTGGGAGTTCGGCGAGTTCCACAGCATGCAGCGCGTGGGCATCCACCAGGCCCTGGGCCAACCCGGCACCGACGTCTACAGCCAGTGGCACGACCGCCTGCTGCAATACCGCTCGGGCTCCGCGCCCGATTTCGGCGCGATCTGGGTGACCTATTTTCCCACCCACATGATCGAGGTCTACCCCCACGTCCTCGTGCTGTCGACCCTGCATCCGGTCAGCCCCCGGGAAACCATGAACGTCATCGAGTTCTACTATCCCGAGGACATCGTCGCCTTCGAGCGCGAGTTCATCGAGGCACAGCGCGCCGCCTACATGGAAACCGCCGTCGAGGACGACGAAATCGGCGAACGCATGGACGCCGGCCGCCTCGCGCTGCTGCGCCGCGGCGCCGACGAGGCGGGCCCCTACCAGAGCCCCCTCGAGGACGGCATGGAGCATTTCCATGCCTGGTATCGCCGCATGATGGACGAGTGAGCCGGGCTCACGCGCCCTGTGCCACGGGGCGCGTCGGCTCGCTGCACCACTCGCTCCAGGACCCGGGATACAGGGCGGAGCCCCGCAGGCCGGCCAGTTCCATGGCGAGCAGGTTGTGGCAGGCCGTGATGCCCGAACCGCACTGATGCACCACGCCGTGGTCCAGGCGATCACCCAGCAGGGCTTCGAACTCCTCGCGCAGGCGGGCGGGCGGCTTGAAGCGTCCGTCGGGCCCGATGTTGTCCTGGAAGGGCCGGTTCAGCGCGCCCGGGATGTGCCCGCCCACCGGATCCAGGGTCTCGGCCGCACCGCTGAAGCGATCGGCCGCCCGCGCATCCAGCACCGTGAAGCGCCGTTCGTCCAGGTTCGCCAGGACCGCGCGCGCATCCACCTGGGGCATCGAGGGCTTGCCCGAGAGCACGGTACCCTGAATGGCCTGGGCCTCGCTGAGCGCCGGATCCCGCCAGCCGGTTTCGGCCTCGCCACCGGCCGCGAGCCATGCCGCCCAGCCGCCGTCGAGCACCGCCACGGACTCGTGGCCCAGCCAGCGCAGCATCCACCACAGGCGGGCGGCGAACATGCCGTTGCCGGCGTCGTAGACCACCACCTGGGTGCGCGCGGTCAGGCCCTGCGACCGCATCAGGGCCGCGAATTCGGTGCGTTCAGGCAGCGGATGGCGGCCGTTGCGGCCGGTGCGCGGGCCGCTGAGCCGGGTTTCCGGATCCAGGTACAGGGCTCCCGGGACATGCCCTGCCTCGTAGGCCCGCCGGCCCGCCTCATGGTCGGCCAGGTCGTGGCGGACATCGAACACCAGGCAGCCGGGCTTGGCCAGCCGCTCGCGCAGTTCCTCGGCTTGGATCAACAAGGCATTCATGACTATCGCACCTCCTGGGCGGTCTTGGGTGGGGACGAACCGGCGCCGCTCAGGATCCGCCCTTCGGTGTATGTGCGCCAGATCGACAGCAGGCCCGATCCGATGATCAGGGCCATGCCGGCCCAGGCAAGGGTCGCGGGGCGGTCGCCCCAGAAGACGACCCCGATCAGGGCGGCAAAGATGATGGTGGTGTACTGCAGCGCCGCCGTCAACAGCGTCGAGCCCAGCCCGAAGGCCCGGGTCATCGCCAATTGACCGACCAGGCCGGCACAGCCCAGGGCCACCAGCGCGCCAACCGTCGGCAGATCCAGCCAGCGCCAGCCGAGGACGCCCTGCCCCGCCAGGCCGCTGGCGCACACGCCGGCGGAAAACAGCAGCACGGTGCGCCATTCGGCCTCCCCGAGCCGGCCCAGCTGGCGGATCTGCATCATGGCCACCGCCGCAAGCCCGCCGGCGCCCAGCCCCATGAGGGCGGCGAGCCACTGCTCGCGCTCGATGCTGGGGCGCAACACGCCCAACACCCCCAGGAACCCGGCCAACACCGCCAGGATGCGCACCGGGTCGCGCTGTGAACCACCCCAGCCCAGCATCCAGCCGGCGATGAACAAGGGGGCGGTGTAATTGAGGCTGATGGCGGTGGGCAGCGGCAGGTGCGCGAGCGCAAAAAAACCCAGCCACATCGAGGCGATGCCGCTGAGGTTGCGCCAGATGTGCGGGCGCCAGCTGCGCGGCCGCAATTGGCGTCGGGTGGCCAGCGCCCAGGAACACAACAGCAGGACGGACGGAATGCCGCGAAAGAGGACGATCTCGGGCAGGCTCGCGCCCAGATCCGCGGCAATCTTCACGCACGCGCCCATGATGGCGAACATGGCGCACGCCAACAACATCCACAATGACTGCATGCTCGTCGTAGGTCGCGGAAGACACAAACCAGGAAGTCGATACTATACACTTTGGTTATCGCACGATCGTCTTCCCCGCGGGGTCCCATTTCATGAAAAGAATCGTCCTGTTCCTGGCAACCAACCTGGCCGTCATGCTGGTGCTCAGCATCACCATGAACATCCTGGGCGTCGGCCGCTACCTCACCGCCAACGGCATCGATCCGGTCCAGCTGCTGATCTTTTCGGGGATGATCGGCTTCGTCGGCGCCTTCATTTCGCTGCTGACCAGCAAGTGGATGGCCAAAATGAGCACCGGCGCCCAGGTCATCGATCCGCGCGCGCCGCGCAACGCCCGCGAAGCCTGGCTGGTCGACACGGTCCACCAGCTGGCCGACCGCGCCGGGATCGGCCGTCCCGAGGTCGCCATCTACGAAGGCGCGCCCAACGCCTTCGCCACCGGGGCCTTCCGCAACGACTCGTTGGTGGCGGTCTCGACCGGGCTGCTGTCCTCCATGACCGAGGAGGAAGTCACGGCGGTGCTCGGCCACGAGGTGGCCCACATCGCCAACGGCGACATGGTGACCCTCACGCTGATCCAGGGCGTGGTCAACACCTTCGTGATTTTTCTTTCGCGCATCGTCGGCTACTTCGTCGACCGCGCAATCCTCAAGAACGATCGCGGCGTCGGCATGGGCTACTACCTGACCGTCATCGCCTGCGAGATTTTCTTCGGTGTCCTGGCCTCGATCATCGTCGCCTGGTTCTCGCGCCGCCGCGAGTTCCGCGCCGACGCCGGATCGGCCCATCTGCTGGGGGCGCGCGAGCCCATGATCCATGCGCTGGCGCGCCTGGGCGGCCTGCAGGCAGGCGAACTGCCCAAATCCTTCCAGGCTGCGGGCATCACGGGCGGCGCGATCGGCGCCCTGTTCGCCTCGCACCCGCCCATCGAGGCCCGCATCGAGGCCTTGCGGGCGCTGCGCGCCCAATAGACGCGCAGGCCGCCGCCCTGAGCCACCGGGCGGCGGCCCCGCCGTCCGGACACCATGAAAGAACTCCAGGTCATCCTCGGTTTCGGCGGCTATGTCGCCCTGCTGCTATGGGGCGTCCACATGGTGCAGACCGGCGTGCAGCGCGCCTACGGCAAGGCGCTGGGGATATGGCTCGCCCGCGCGCTGGGGAACCCTCTGCGCGCCTTTCTGACGGGCCTGGCGATCACGGCGGCGATCCAGAGCAGCACGGCCACCGGCCTCATGATCACGGGCCTGGCCTCCAACGGACTGGTGGCCGTGGCGCCGGGCCTGGCCGCCATGCTGGGCGCCAACGTAGGCACCACGCTGATCGTCCAGGTCCTGTCCTTCAATCCGACCTTCCTCGCCCCGGGCCTGATCCTCGTGGGGGTGTGGATGTTCCGCCACTATGCCCCCGGACGCGCCCGCGACCTGGGCCGCACGCTGGTGGGGCTCGGCCTGCTGCTCCTCGCCCTGGACCAGCTGGTCTCGATGTTCGAGCCGCTCAAGAGCGCCCCGCTGCTGGCCCTGGCCCTCGAAGCGCTGGAACAGGCGCCGGTGCTGGCGCTCATCGCCAGCGCGGTTCTCGCCTGGGCCTCGCACTCCAGCGTGGCCGTCGTGATTCTGATCATGTCCCTCGCTCATCACGGGCTGGCGCAGCCTGCGCTAGCCTACGCGCTGGTCCTGGGCGCCAATCTCGGGACGGCCATCAACCCCGTGCTGGAAGGCGTCAGCGACAAGAACCCCGCCTCGCGGCGCCTGCCCGTCGGCAACCTCGGCACCCGCCTGGCGGGCTGCATCGCCGGCATAGCGGCGCTGCCCTGGGCGGATGGCATGATGGGCCTGCTGGGCAGCGATCCGGCCCACGCCGTCGCCAATTTCCATGTCCTGTTCAACGTGCTGGTCGCGGCCTGCTTCATGCCGCTGCTGCGGCCCTACGCCCACGTGCTGACGCGGCTTTTACCGCATCAGGGCGACCCCAATGATCCCGCGCTGCCGATCTACCTGGACGTCTCGGCCCATGAAGTCCCGGCCGTGGCCATGGGCCAGGCGGCCCGCGAGGCGCTGCGCCTGACCGATCTGCTGCAAGAGTCCCTGCAATCCACGCAAAGCGCCCTGCTGGAGGAGAACAGCCAGGCGGGCAGCCACGCCCGCTATCTGAACAGCGCCATCGATCAGCTCGAGCTGTCGATCACCGGATACCTGGCCAAGCTCGACCAGGAGAGCCTCAGCGCCGAGGACCAGCAATACCTGAAGACCATCCTGACCTTTTCCATGAACATGTCTCACGCCGCGGGCCTGGCAGGCATGGGCCTGCTGGGCCACGCGACCCAGCTGCGCCGGACGCACTGGGTGCTGGAACCGGCGCAGCGCGAGGAGCTGCGCACCACCCTCGAGCGCCTGCGGCACAACCTGAGGCAGGCGTCGGCGCTGTTCGTGTCGGGCGACCGGGACGCCGCCCGGCGGCTGGCCTTCGAAAAGGACTATTTCCGCACGCTGGAAGCCCATGCGGCCGACCGCCACCTGGAACGCATCAAGGCGGGACACCTGGAGGCCGCCGACGTCGGCGCGTTCTACCTGAACATCCTGCGCGATGCGAGCAGCGTGAACGCCTGCCTGATCAACGCCTCGGCCTACCCCATCCTCGAGCGCCACGGCGAACTGCGCCCCAACCGCCTGCGCGATCCCGCAGCCTGAGCCGCGGGCGCCGGGCTCAGTGCGCCTCGCCCCAGTTCGCCCCGACCCCGACCTCGGCGACCAGGGGCACGGCCAGTTCGGCCACGCCGGCCATCAGGACCGGCACGTGGGCGCGCAGGCGCTCGACCTCGTCCTCGACCGCGTCGAACACCAGTTCGTCATGCACCTGCATCACCATGAGGCTGCGCAGGCCCTCGGCCCGCAGCCAGTCCTGCACCGCGACCATGGCCATCTTGATGAGGTCCGCCGCCGTCCCCTGCATCGGTGCATTGATGGCCGCGCGCTCGGCCGCCGCGGCGCGCGGGCCCTTGGCGCCGGAGGACAGCTCGGGAAAATGCAGCCGGCGCCCGAACACCGTCTGCACATAACCCTGTTCGCGGGCCTGTTTGCGAATGCGGTCCATGTACTCGGCCACGCCCGGGTAGCGCATGAAGTAGCGGTCGATATAGGATTTCGCCGCGGCGCGCGTGATGCCCAGGTTCGAGGCCAGGCCGAATTCGCCCATGCCGTAGATCAGGCCGAAATTGATCGCCTTGGCCGCGCGGCGCTGGTCGGCGCCCACCTCGTCCAGGGGCAGGCCGAACACCTCGGCCGCCGTGGCGCGGTGGATGTCCAGGCCCTCGGCGAACGCCCGCCGCAGGTTCTCGTCGCCCGACACGTGCGCCATGACGCGCAATTCGATCTGCGAATAGTCCGCCGACACGATGCGCCCCAGGCTGGACACGAAGGCCGCGCGCACGCGGCGGCCCTCGGCCGTGCGCACGGGAATGTTTTGCAGGTTGGGGTCCGAGGAGGCGAGGCGGCCGGTGATGACCGCCGCCTGCGCATAACGGGTATGCACGCGGCCGCTGCGGGCATCGACCATGCGCGGCAGCTTGTCCGTATACGTGGATTTGAGCTTGGCGATGCCCCGGTATTCGAGCAGCAGCCGCGGCAGCGGATAGTCCGCCGCCAGGCGGCTGAGCACGTCCTCATCGGTCGAGGGCGCGCCGCCGGCCGTTTTGCGCAGCACCGGCAGCTGCATGCGCTGGAACAGGATCTCGCCCAGCTGCTTGGGCGAATTCAGGTTGAAGGGCTGGCCGGCCAGGGCGTGGGCCTCGCCCTCGAGCACGAGCATCTGCCGGCCGAGTTCGTGGCTTTGCGCGGCCAGGACCTCGACGTCGATGGCCACGCCGTTGCGTTCGATGGTGGTCAGCACGTCCGAGGTCTGGATCTCGAGCCGATAGATGCGCGCCAGGCCTTCATCGGCGCAGATCTTGGGATACAGCACCTCGTGCAGGCGAAAAGTGAAATCCGCGTCCTCCGCCCCGTAGTGGGCCGCGCGCTCGAGATCGACCTCGTCGAAGCCGATCTGCCGGGCGCCCTTGCCGCACAGGTCCTCGTACGTCGTGCCGGTCACGCCCAGCCAGCGCTGGCCGAGCTCCTGCATGTTCACGCGCCGGTGGGACTCCAGGACATACGCCTGCAGCATGGTGTCGTGCTGCACGCCGCGCAGGGCCACCCCCTCGTTGGCGAGGACGTGCGCGTCGTATTTTGCATGGTGCAGGAGCTTTGCCGCGCCGGGGTCCTCGAGCCAGGGCCGCAGGCGCTCGAGGACCAGCTCGCGCGCCAGCTGCTGGGGCTTGTCGGGCCCGCGATGGCCGACGGGGATGTAGCAGGCGCGGCCGGCCTCGACGGACAGCGACAGGCCCACCAGGCGCGCGGCCATCGGATCGAGGCTGGTGGTCTCGGTATCCAGCGCGGCCAGCGGCGCCGCACGCACGCGGTCGAGCCAGCGATCCAGGCTGTCGACGTCGAGCACGGTCTCGTAATCGATGTCCGCCGGCGCCGACGGCGGCTGGGCCGCAATGCGGGCGTCCTGCGCCGGTATGCGCTGCGGGTCGCCGGTGACCTCGCGCAGCCACGAGCGAAACCCGTAGGTCTCGTAGAGCCGCAGCAAGGTGTCGTGATCCGGGGCCTTGAGCGCGAGGGCCGCCGGCTGCAATGCCTCGGGCAGTTCGCAGTCCAGCCGGACGGTCAGCAGGTCGCGGGTCATGGGAAAATTGGGCACGGCCGCGCGCAGATTGTCGCCGGCCACGCCCTTGATTTCACCCGCCCGGGCGATCAGCGTATCGATGTCGCCGTAGGTCGCCAGCCACTTCGCCGCGGTCTTGGGGCCGACCTTGTCCACGCCGGGCACATTATCCACGGTATCGCCCGTGAGCATCAGGAAATCGACGATGCGCTCGGGCGGCACGCCGAACTTGCGCATCACGCCCGCCACGTCCTGGCGCTCGCCGGACATGGTGTTGATGAGCTCGACCCGGTCGTCGACCAGCTGGGCCAGATCCTTGTCGCCCGTCGAGATGATGGTGTGGAAGCCCTCGCCGCTGGCCTGGCGGGCCAGCGTGCCGATCACGTCGTCGGCCTCGACGCCCGGCTGGACGATCACGGTCCAGCCCAGGGCCGCCGCCGCCTCGTGGATGGGCGGGATCTGCGCCCGCAGGTCATCGGGCATGGACGGGCGGTGGGCCTTGTACTCGGGATACATGTGCTCACGAAAAGAGCCCCCGGGCGCATCGAAGATGCAGGCGCCGTAAGCCGCCTCGTCCTTGTAATCCTCAAGCAGTCTCCTTAACATGGAGATGACACCGTAGAGGGCCCCGGTCGGGTCCCCGCGCGCATTGCGCAGATCGGGCATCGCATGATAGGCACGATAAAGATAGCTCGACCCATCCACCAGCAACAAGGTTTTTTTCATGGCTAACAATAAGACGACACGGGTTTCGGCAGAACAACAGATTCCCACGATTATCTCAGAGATGACGACGGCGGCTCAGGCTTTTCGGCATATCGGCCTGGGCGTCAGCGTCTTCGGCAGCGCCCGCATCCCGCGCGGGCACCCTTACTACGACCTCGGCATCGAGATCGGCGCACGCATCGCCCAGTTGGGCCTGCCGATGATCGCCGGCGGCGGCCCGGGCCTCATGGAGGCCGCCAACCGCGGCGCCTACGAGGCGGGCGGGCGCAGCATCGGCCTCAACATCCGGCTGCCGCGTGAAAAGCGCGACAATACCTACCAGACCGACAGCCTGCATTTCGAATACTTTTATTCACGCAAGGCCTCGTTCTTCATGCACAGCCTCGCCTATGTGGTGCTGCCGGGGGGATTCGGCACGCTGGACGAGGTCTTCGAGGCCATCACGCTGGTCCAGACGCTCAAGCAACCGCCGGCGCCCATCATCCTGGTCGGCGTGGACTTCTGGTCGGGCCTGATGGACTGGGTGCGCGACCAGTTGCTGGCCAACGGCATGATCAGCCCCTACGACCTCGACCTGATCCTGGTGACCGACGACCTGGACGAAATCGTCCGGCTGATCCAGGACGCCGCCCAGATCGAGCCCAACCGCGAGCCCGCCCTGCCCGAATGAGGTTAAGATCACGCCTTGTCACGGCCGGCACGGCATGAGCACGCCCGGCGATTTCGGAGGACACTATGAAAAACACCGTGCTGGGCGCCGCCCTGCTGGTCGCGGCGGGCCTGATCCCCGCAGCAGGCGCCGCGCAGGATGCGCAAGAACTCAGGATCGCCACTGAGGCGGGCTACCCGCCGTTCGAATATCGCAACCCCAGCGGCCAGCTCGAAGGCTTCGATATCGACATCGGCAACGAGATCTGCAAGCGCCTGGCGCGCACCTGCGTCTGGATCGACCAGTCCTTCGACAGCCTGATCCCCGGCCTGCAGGCACGCAAGTTCGATCTCGCCAATTCGACCATGACGGCGACCGACGCACGCCGCAAGGTCATCGATTTCTCCACGCCGATGTACATCGTGCCGGTCAAGCTCATGGTCCGCAAAGGCAGCGGTCTGCAGCCCACCGCCGAATCCCTGAAGGGCAAGCGCGTCGGCGTGCAGCAAGGCACCACCATGGAGGCCTACGCCCGTCGGGAATGGGCCTCCCAGGGTGTCCAGATCGTCTCGTACCCCAGCTACACCAACGCCTTCGTGGACCTGTCCACGGGGCGGCTGGACGCCACCTTCCAGGAGGCGCAAAGTGCCGTCGAGGGCTTCCTCAACAAGCCCGAGGGCGCCGATTTCGAACTCGCAGCCATGACGCTGGATGCGCCCATCCTGAACCAACCCATCGCGATCGGCATTCGCAAAGGCAATGACGACCTCAGGGCCGAGGTCGACGAAGCGCTGAAATCCATGCTGGCCGATGGCACGCTCCAGGGCTACGCGGGGAAATATTTCGCCGACGGCAATATCGCGTTCCCCAACGGCCACTAGCGCCCCATGTTCCTGAGCGGCTACGGCCCCCTGCTGCTGGCCGGGACCTGGGTCACGGTCAAGCTTGCGCTGCTCTCCCTGGCCGTGGCGGTCGGCCTGGGCCTGCTGGGCGCCTGGGCCAAGCTCTCGCCGTCGCGCGGCGCCCGCTTCGCCGGGGGTGCTTATACGACACTGATCCGCGGGGTGCCCGACCTGGTCTTGATGCTGATGATTTTCTTCAGCGTGCAGATCGGCCTCAACGACCTCACCGACCTGCTCGGCCTGGACCCCATCGACATCGATCCGTTCAGCGCCGGCGTGCTGACCCTGGGATTCATCTACGGGGCCTACTTCACGGAAACCTTTCGCGGCGCCTTCATGGCCGTTCCGCGCGGGCAGCTCGAATCGGCAAGCGCCTACGGCATGCGCGAGTCCCAGGTGTTCCGCCGCATCCTGTTTCCCCAGATGATGCGCCATGCCCTGCCCGGCATCGGCAACAACTGGCAAGTCCTGCTGAAATCCACCGCGCTGGTGTCCCTGATCGGCCTGTCGGATCTCGTCAAGGTCGCGCAGGATGCCGGCAACGTGACTTTTCGCGTGTTCCTGTTCATCAGCATCACGGGGCTGATCTACCTGGCCCTGACCACCTTGTCGAACGGCATCCTGTACATCCTCGATAGGCGCTACAGCGTCGGGGTGCGCGAGCCGCAGCTATGACCGACGTCCTCGATCAATTCTGGCGCGCCTATCTGTATGCCAGCAACGGCGCCCCCTCCGGGATGGTGGTCACACTGTGGCTGCTGGTCGCTTCGGTCTCGATGGGGTTCTTCATCTCGATCGCGCTGGCGGTCGCCCGCGTCTCGTCGCGGCGCTGGCTGTCCCTGCCGTTGTGGCTGTTCAGCTATGTCTTTCGCGGCACGCCACTGTACGTGCAGATCCTGTTCATCTACGCCGGCATCTACAGCCTCGACGTCGTCAAGGGCACCCCGCCCCTGGCGGCATTCTTTCAAAGCGGCGCCAACTGCCTGATCCTGGCCCTGACCCTGAACACCGTCGCCTACACGACCGAGATCTTCGCGGGCGCCATCCGCGCGACCAGCGCGGGCGAGATCGAGGCGGCGCGGGCCTACGGCATGTCGCGCTTGGCCATGTACCGGCGGGTCATCCTGCCCTCCGCGCTGCGGCGCGCCCTGCCCGCCTACAGCAACGAGGTCATCCTGATGCTGCACGCGACCTCGCTGGCATTCACCGCCACCGTCCCGGACATCCTCAAGGTCGCGCGCGATGCGAACGCCGCCACCTACCAGACCTTTGCCTCCTACGGCATCGCCGCACTGCTGTACCTGTGCCTGTCGTTTACACTGATCGGGCTGTTCCGCCGCTTTGAACGCCGCACCCTGGCCTACCTGGGGCCACACCGATAACACCATGTCCACACTCGACGTACAAAACATCCACAAGCGCTACGGCGACAATGAGGTCCTCAAGGGCGTGTCCCTGAAGGCCGAAGCGGGCGACGTGGTCTGCATCCTCGGGTCCAGCGGATCCGGCAAATCGACGTTTCTGCGCTGCATCAATTTCCTTGAGAAACCCAACCAGGGCACCGTTACGCTCAACGGCGAGACCCTCAAGATCGTCACCGACCGGCGCGGCGAGCCCCACGCCGCCGACCTGGACCAATTGCGCCGGCTGCGTTCGAAGCTGGCCATGGTGTTCCAGCACTTCAACCTGTGGGCCCACATGAACGTGCTGGGCAACGTGATCGAGGCGCCCATCCATGTGCTCGAGGTCGGCCGGGCCGAGGCCATCGAACGCGCGCGCCACTACCTCGCCAAGGTCGGCCTGGATCCCAAGCTGGAAACCCAGTATCCCTCGTCGCTGTCGGGCGGCCAGCAGCAGCGCGTGGCCATCGCCCGCGCCCTGGCGATGGAGCCCGAGGTCATGCTGTTCGATGAGCCCACCTCGGCCCTGGACCCAGAGCTGGTCGGCGAGGTCCTGAAGGTGATGCAAAAGCTGGCGGAGGAAGGACGCACCATGCTGGTGGTGACGCACGAAATGGGTTTCGCCCGCAACCTGGCCTCGCAGGTGATGTTCCTGCATCAAGGCGTGGCCGAGGAGGTCGGCCCGCCCTCGGCGATCTTCGACAAGCCGCAAAGCCCGCGGCTGCGGCAGTTTTTGTCGGGGAACTTGAAATAGGGTTGGGCGCCCGCGCGCGGGTAGGTGCCGGGCTCTGAGACCCGCATTCGGGAAACAGTAATCCTAGCCGTGGGGAAAGCGCAACCGCATCATCACGTGCGGAATACCCGCATCCATGAAGGTCTCGCCCTCCTCGACAAAGCCGTGGCGGGCATAGAACGGCCGGGCCCGCAGTTGCGCGGCCAGGGCCACCTCGCGATCGCCGCGTCGCCGGGCTTCGTCCGCCAGCGCCGACAGCAGCGCTGAACCGACCCCCTGGCCCCGCCAGGGGGCGCGCACCGCCATGCGGCCGATATGGCCATCGGGCAACAGCCGACCGGTCCCGATGGGCCGTCCGTCGGCGGCATGGGCCACGGCATGCACGCATTGCGCGTCCATGTCGTCCAGCTCGATCTCGGGAGACACGTACTGTTCGAGGACGAAGACCTCGCTGCGGATGCGCGAGGCCTCGGCGCCCAGTTGCGCCCAGGTGCCGACGACCACGCGCGGCGCGGTCGCGATGCGCCCGGAGGCCGCGCCAGCCGGCGTCTCGCCGAGCGCGAACGCCAGCACCTCGGGCAGCCAGTCCGCAAAATCCGCAATACCGTGGTCGCTGCCCTCGATGATGCGCTGCCGGCATCCGGCGTAGCGTTCGCGCATCTCGCGCCAGTCCAGGACCTCGTCGCCGGTGGCCGCCAGGAGGAAGTAGCGCGCCGGATCCAGTTGCGCGGGAATTCCGGCTTCGGCCAGGGCCAGTTCGTCGATGTGGACCGGCAGGAATTCGAAAGGCTCGTCGCCGTGGAACGTCCGGTGCGCGCCGACCTGCGTCGCCAGGTCGCGGGCGGCATGGACGACCGGGTTGAGCACGGCGGCACGGCACCGCAGGCGCTCGGCGAGCCAGGTCGCGTAGAATCCGCCCAGGGACGAGCCGACCACCGCCAGTGCATCCCGGCGCCCGCCCGCCGCCAGCCATTCCTCGGCCCGTTGCAGGGCCAGAGCCATCGCAGCGCGCGGGCTGGCCGGCAACTGCGGACACCACCATTGGTCCTGGAGCCCGCGCCGCGCCAGCGCGGCGGCCATCAGGCGTGCCTTGTAGGACTGTGGCGAAGAGCGGAATCCATGCAGGTAGAGAATCATGAGGGGCCTGTGATCGGAGGCAGGCGGTTCGCAACCGCCCACCGGGTTCGCATCCGGCCATTGTAGAGCGAAGCCTTCCAGCCTCCCGCCGCTTTCGAAGTAAGATTGACGAGTTTCCCGCCCGACGGCGCGCCATGCTCCTGATCCACCCGAACAGCTCGATCCGCAGCTACGACAGCCAGATGCACACCCATGCGCACGACCACGCGCAGGTGATGGTGCCGCTTGCCGGGCGCATGGAACTCGAGATCGCCGGCCGCGCCCACTATGTGGATGCGTCCCGCGGCATGATCATTCCGGCCGGCGCCTCGCACGCCTATTCGGCGCGTTCAGGCACGCGCGTCCTGGTGATCGATGCGCGGGATCAGCGGGGCCTCGAGCGGTTGCGATACTTCACGCTCACGCCGGCCTGCCGCGCGCTCGCCGCCCTTCCCGATCCCTGCGAACAGCTCTCGCGGCTGCTGGCGCTGCCATCCGTCCTGCCCTCCCGCCGCGAGCTGGATCCGGCATTGCTGGACCGTGCCCTCGGCCAGGCGCTGCATGAAGACTGGTCCACGGCGCGCATGGCCGCCCTGTTCCATCTCAGTCCGCAGCGCTTCCATGCCCGCCTGTCGGAACTCACGGGCCGCACGCCGGGTGCCACCCTGCGCGAACTGCGCCTGGAGCGCGCCACGCGCCTCCTGAGGGGCGGCATGGCCCTGGAGGCCGTCGCCGCGCAGGTCGGCTATCGCTCGGGCAGCGCCCTGGCCTATGCCCTGCGGCGCGACCGGCAGACCGGCACCCGCGCGCTGCGCCAAAGCTCGAGCGTCTCTCGATAGTTCCTCGTTCCACGTCTGCCATCATGGCGACATGGAAAGAATAAACGCACGCACCACGAACTCGGCCAGGGGCATCGTCCTGGTCCTGTGCGCGGGCATCCTGTGGGGCACCACGGGTACCGCGCAGAGCTTCTCACCGGCCGGCCTCTCGCCCTACTGGGTGGGCGCCCTGCGGCTGTCGATCGCCGCCGCGTTCTTCGCCGCCTATGCCGCCATGGGACCGGGACGGATCACGGCATCGCTGGCAGGCATCGACTGGCGCCGCGCCATACTTGCCGGCGCCTGCATGGCGGGCTACAACCTGGCCTTCTTCGCAGGCGTCAAGGCGACCGGCGTGGCGATCGGCACGGCCCTCGCCCTGGGCAGCGGCCCGATCTGGGCGGGCCTCCTGCAGATTCCCGGCGGCGGCGCGCCGTCGCGCGGATGGTGGGCGGGCACCCTGCTAGCGGTGGGCGGGGGCATCCTGCTGGTCCTGGGCCGCGGCGGCGCCTTGCAGGCCGACCCGGCGGGCGTGGCGCTATGCCTGGCGGCAGGTTTCGCCTACGCCCTCTATGCCATCCTCAACAAGCACATGGTCCACCGGGCGGAGCCCGCCATCGTGACCCTGGCGGTATTCTCGGTGGCCGCGGCCATCGCCTTGCCCGCGGCGGGGGTTTGGGCGGGACCCCTCGACATCACTGGCCGGGGCTGGGCGATCGTGGCGTTCCTGGGCATCGCCGCCACGGGTGTGGCCTACCTGCTGTTCAGCAGCGGCTTGCGGGGCATCACGGCCGCCAGCGGCGTCTCGCTGGCGCTCATGGAGCCCGTCACCGCGTTCCTGCTGGCCATCGTGGTGGTCGGCGAACACCCGGGCCTCGCCGCCTACGCCGGCCTGGCCGCCCTGCTGGGCGGTCTGGCTCTCGTCATCCGCTCTGAAGTGGCGGTCGATCAAGCCGATTCGCGCAGGCTGCGACGGCGTTCGTGCTCCTGCAGATAGCGCTTGCGCAGCCGGATGGATTTCGGCGTGACCTCGACCAGTTCGTCGTCGGCGATGAATTCGACGGCGTACTCCAGGCTCATCTCGATGGGCGGCACCAGGTCGATGTGCTCGTCCTTGCCCGAGGCGCGCACGTTGGTGAGCTTCTTTTCCTTGATGGGATTGACGACCAGGTCGTTGTCGCGCGAATGGATGCCGATGATCATGCCTTCGTACACCGGGTCCTGGGGCGACACGAACATCCGGCCGCGTTCCTGCAGCTTCCACAGCGCATAGGCGACGGCGGTGCCGTTGTCCTGGCTGATCAGCACGCCGTTGCGGCGCTCGCCCACGCCGCCCTCGCGCATGGGACCGTAGTTGTCGAAGATATGGCTCATCAGGCCGGTGCCGCGCGTCAGCGTCAGGAACTCGCCCTGGAAGCCGATCAGCCCGCGCGCGGGGATGCGGTATTCCAGGCGCGTACGGCCGCGGCCGTCGGCCTGCATGTCCAGCAGATCGCCCTTGCGGCGACCCAGTTCCTCCATCACGCCGCCCTGGTGGCTGTCCTCGACGTCCACGGTCAACAGCTCGTAGGGTTCGTGGCGCACGCCGTCGACCTCCTTGAACATGACCCGCGGGCGGGACACCGCGAGTTCGTAGCCCTCGCGGCGCATGTTCTCGAGGAGGATGGTCAGGTGCAGCTCGCCGCGCCCGCAGACCTCGAACACCGTGTCGTCGTCGGTGTCGTTGACGCGCAGGGCGACGTTGGCCTTGAGCTCGCGGTCCAGGCGGTCGCGCAACTGGCGGCTGGTGACGAACTTGCCTTCGCGGCCGGCCAGCGGCGAGGTATTGACCATGAAATTCATGGTCAGCGTGGGCTCGTCGATGCGCAGCAGCGGCAGCGCCTCGGGCATGGACGGATCCATCAGGGTGCAGCCGATGCCGATGTCCTCGATGCCGTTGACCAGCACGATGTCGCCGGCCTCGGCCTGCTCGACCAGTTCGCGGTCCAGGCCCTTGAACTTCAGCACCTGGTTGACGCGGCCCTTGAACGAATCGCCCTCGGGACCGAACTTGACGAGTACGTCCTGCCCGGCGCGCAGGCGGCCGCGGTTGATGCGGCCCACGCCGATCTTGCCGACGTAGCTGCTGTAGTCCAGGGAAATGATCTGCATCTGCAACGGCCCCTCGGGATCGTCGTCGCGCTGGGGCACGTACTGCAGGATGGCGTCGAACAAGGGACGCATGTCGCCCTCGCGCACGTCGTTGCTCAGGCCCGCGTAGCCCGACAGGCCCGAGGCGTAGATCACCGGGAAGTCCAGCTGCTCTTCGGTGGCGCCCAGTTTGTCGAAGAGATCGAAGGTCGCGTTGACCACATAGTCGGGACGGGCGCCGGGGCGGTCCACCTTGTTGACCACCACGATGGGCTTGAGGCCCAGCGCCAGGGCCTTGCGGGTGACGAAGCGAGTCTGCGGCATGGGGCCTTCGACGGCGTCGACCAGCAGCAGCACGCCGTCGACCATGGACAGCACGCGTTCGACCTCGCCGCCGAAGTCGGCGTGGCCCGGGGTGTCGATGATGTTGATGTGGGTGCCCTGGTACTCGACCGCGCAGTTCTTGGCGAGAATCGTGATCCCGCGCTCGCGCTCGATGTCGCCCGAGTCCATGACCCGTTCCGACACCTGCTGGTTGTCCCGGAAGGTGCCCGACTGGCGCAGGAGCTGGTCGACGAGAGTGGTCTTGCCGTGGTCGACGTGGGCGATGATCGCCACGTTACGCAAAGCGCGTTTCATGCGAAGTCCTCTGGTTTGATGACCGCCGGCGACAGGGAGGCCGGCAGTGCGTGTAAGGGGATGAGGGCCGATTGCGGCGCCTCCATGGCCTGCAAGGCGTCGAGCCCGATCGAGCGTTCGATGTCGAAAGGGCCGATGCGGGTGCGGCGCAGGGCCGCCAGGTGCGCGTAGCACCCCAGGGCGCGGCCGATGTCCTGGGCCAGTGTGCGGATGTAGGTGCCCTTGCTGCAGTCCACGCGCACGACCGCCTGCCTCGCCTCGCATGCCAGCAGGTCCAGCGCGTGTATGGTCACCCGGCGCGCCGGACGCTCCAGCTCGATGCCCTGGCGCGCATATTCATACAGCGGCTTGCCGTCGCGCTTGAGGGCCGAGATCATCGGCGGCACTTGCTCGATCGGCCCGCGAAACCGCGCCAGCACCTCCTCGAGCCGGTCGCGCTCGACCCCCGGGAAATCATCGGGCGCACGCCCGGTCACGACTCCCGTGCAGTCGCCGCTGTCGGTTTCCTCGCCGAAGGCCAGGGTCGCCACATAGGTCTTGTCGGCCTCCAGCATGGCGCCGGAGATCTTGGTCGCACGGCCGAAGCAGCACAACAGCAGACCCGTCGCGAAAGGGTCCAGGGTGCCGGTATGGCCCGCCTTGCGCGCATCGACGGTGCGCTTGGCGCGCTGCAGGGCATGGTTGCTGGACAGGCCCTCGGGTTTGTCCAGCAACAGGACACCGTCGAGCAACTGCCCGCGTCGAGTAGCCATCGTTCAATCCGTCCAGGGTGGAGACGACAGCCCGTCAGGGCGTGCCGTCGGGGTCTTCGAGCTCGGGGATGTCGGAAGCGCCCGCTTGCGGGCGGTTGGCCCGGTCGATCAGTTGCGTGAGTTCGATGCCGCGTGCCAACTGCACGTCGTGCACGAAGCGCAGCGTCGGCACCGTATGGATGTGCAGCAGCTTGAAGAGCTGGGAATGCAGCCATCCGGCCTTTTCATTCAGGGCCTGGGCCGCCGTCTCGGGCTCGGCGCCCAGCACGGTGAAATACACCTTCGCATGGGCATAATCGGCCGACAGGTCCACGCCCGTGAGCGTGATCAGGCCCGCACGCGCGACGTCCAGCTCGCGCTGGACGAGGCCGGCCAGGTCCTTCTGGATCTGGTCGGCCAGCCGCGTGTTGCGGCCGGTGCCGGGTTTGGTCTTATGACGGGCCATGATGGGTCTACAGCGTCCTGGCGACTTCCTTGATCTCGAAGATTTCGAGCTGGTCGCCGACCTGGATGTCGTTATTGCCCTTGAGCGTGATCCCGCAGTCAAAGCCCGACTTGACCTCCTTGACGTCGTCCTTGAAGCGGCGCAGCGAATCGATCGAGCCGCTCCAGTGCACGACGTGGTTGCGCAGCAGGCGCACCTGCGAATCGCGCCGCACCAGGCCTTCGAGCACCATGCAGCCCGCGATGTTGCCCACGCGCGACACGGTGAAGACCTCGCGGATCTCGACCAGACCGATGACTTCCTCGCGCTTCTCCGGCGCCAGCATGCCCGAGAGCGCATTGCGCACGTCGTCGATGGCGTCGTAGATGATGTTGTAGTAGCGCAGATCGATGCCGTTGGCCTCGGCCAGTTTCTTGGCGCTCTGGTCGGCGCGCACGTTGAAGCCGATGATGACCGCATTCGAGGCGATCGCCAGATTGACGTCGCTTTCGGAGATGCCGCCGACGGCCGCATGCACGACCTGCACCCGGACCTCGTCGGTGGACAGTTTCAGCAGGGAGGCGACCAGGGCTTCCTGGGACCCCTGCACGTCGGTCTTGACGATGAGGGCCAGCGTGCGGGCGCCTTCGCCCAAATTGTCGAACATGGACTCGAGCTTGGCGGCCTGCTGGCGCGCGAGCTTGACGTCGCGGAACTTGCCCTGGCGAAACAGCGCGATCTCGCGCGCCTTGCGCTCGTCGGCAAGCACCATGACCTCGTCACCCGCCCCCGGCACCTCGGCCAGGCCCTGGATCTCGACCGGCGTCGACGGGCCGGCGGACTGGGCGGGCTTGCCTGTGTCGTTCAGCATGGCGCGCACACGGCCATAGGCCACGCCCGCCAGCACGGCGTCGCCGCGATGCAGGGTGCCGCTCTGGACCAGGATGGTCGCCACCGGCCCGCGCCCCTTGTCCAGGCGCGCCTCGATGACGATACCCTTGGCGGGTGCTTCCACCGGCGCGGTGAGTTCGAGGATTTCAGCCTGCAGCAGGACGTTCTCGAGAAGATCGTCGATGCCGGCCCCGGTCTTGGCCGACACGGGCACGAAGGGCACGTCGCCGCCGTATTCCTCGGGCACGACCTCCTCGGCCACCAGTTCCTGCTTGACGCGCTCGGGGTTGGCCTCGGGCTTGTCGATCTTGTTGATCGCCACCACCAGGGGCACATTGGCCGCCTTGGCATGGTGGATGGCTTCCTTGGTCTGGGGCATGACGCCGTCGTCTGCCGCCACCACCAGGATCACGATGTCGGTCGCCTGGGCGCCGCGCGCCCGCATGGCGGTGAAAGCCTCGTGGCCCGGAGTGTCGAGGAAGGTCACCATGCCGCGGTCGGTCTTGACAGCGTAGGCGCCGATGTGCTGCGTGATGCCGCCGGCCTCGCCGGTGGCGACCTTGGCGCGCCGGATATAGTCCAGCAGCGAGGTCTTGCCGTGGTCGACGTGGCCCATGACGGTCACCACGGGCGCGCGCGGCAGGGCTTCCGCCTCCGCCGAGGCGGAATCCTCGAGGAACGCCTCGGGATCGTCGAGCTTCGCGGCGATGGCGGTATGGCCCAATTCCTCGACCACGATCATGGCCGTTTCCTGGTCCAGGATCTGGTTGATGGTGACCATCTGGCCGAGCTTCATCAGGTGCTTGATGACCTCGGCGGCCTTGACGGCCATCTTGTGCGCCAAGTCGGCGACCGAGATCGTCTCGGGGACGTGGACCTCGCGGGCGATGAACTCGGTATGCTGGACCTCGTTCTGTTCGACGCGCTGGCGCCCCTGGCGCCCCTGGCGGCCCTTGGCGCCGCGGCCACCAGCCTTGCCGCCGGCCCGCCAGGCGTCCCGGCCCGCGCCCGGCGACAGCGTCTCGGCCTTGGAGGCGGGTTTCTTGCGCCCGCCGTCATTGGCCCAGCTGGAGGACACGTCCGAGGTCTTGATGATTTTCTTGCCTTCGGTTTCTTTCTTGGGCGTGCTGCGGGTGCCCGCGGGCTTGTGCAGCGTCCCGGTCTTGGTTTCTTCGGGCTCGGGCGCACGCAGAACCTTGCGCGGACGGCTGAGCATCTCGCGCAGGGCCGCGGCCTCGGCCTCGGCGGCGCGGCGCGCTCGATCGCGCTCGGGATCCGCGGGCGCGGCGGCGGGCGCCGCGCGGCGGGCCTTGCCCGGGGACGGCGCCGCGGGCGCGGGCGCCGGGGCGGGTTCGGACACCTCGGCCGGGGCCTGTGGCTGCTGCACAGGCTCGGGGGCGGCCGCCTCAACGGGGGCTTCGGCGGGCGCGGAAGGCTCGGCAGGCGGCGGTGCGACCTCGGCTTCGGCTTCGATGGGCGCGGAAGGTTCGGCGGCCGGAGCCTCCGGCGCGGCGTCCTCGACCTGCATGACCGGCTCGGGCGCGGGCGCGGATTCGGCCTGCGGCGCGGATACCTCCGGCTCGATGGCCGCGGGCGCCGGCGCGGCGGCGCCTTCGGCCCGGGCGGCCTCGAGCATCTCGGCCGGATCGCGCTTGACGAAGACGCGTTTCTTGCGAACCTCGACCTGGATGGTGCGCGAACGTCCCGAACCATCGGCCTGATGGATCTCGCTGGTCTGGCGACGGGTCAAGGTCAGTTTTTTGCCCTGGCTGGTGCCGTGCGAACGCTGCAGGGCCTCCAGCAAGGCGGCCTTGTCCGCATCGGTCACGCCGGCATCCACCGATTTGAGCTCGACGCCGGCCGAGCGGAATTGTTCCAGCAGCACGTTGGCGGGCATGTTCAGCTCTTCGGCAAACTGAGCGACGGTGTTACTCGGCATTCGACTCTCTCTTTATCACTACTATTTCAGACAATGGCGCATGGGGGACGGCGGCGATCAGGCCTCGTCCTCGAACCAATGCGCCCTTGCCTGCATGATCATGTCGCTGGCGACATCCTGCGACAGACCCGTCATATCCGCCAATTCGTCGGTGGCGAGCTCGGCGAGATCGTCCAGCGTCGTGACGCTGTTCTCGGCGAGCGTGGCCACCAGCGCGGCATCCATGCCCTTGATCTCGAGCAGGTCGCGCGCGGTCTGAACGCGTTCCTCCTGGGCGATGGCCTCGGTCAGCAAGGCATTGCGCGCGCGTGTGCGCAATTCGTTGACCGTGTCCTCGTCGAAGGCTTCGATCTCGAGCAATTCCTGCATCGGCACATAGGCGACTTCCTCGAGGCCGGTGAAACCCTCGTCGATCAGGATGTCGGCGACCTCCTCGTCGACATCGAGCCTGGAAATGAAGGTATGGCGCAGCGCGGCACGTTCCTGTTCCTGGCGGTCCTGGCTTTCCTCGGGCGTCATGATGTTGATCTGCCAGCCGGTGAGCTCGGAGGCCAGGCGCACGTTCTGGCCGCGCGCGCCGATCGCCTTGGGCAGGTTTTCCTCGTCCACGACGACATCCATGGCGCGCTTGTCCTCGTCGACCAGGATGGACACCACGTGCGCCGGCGCCAGCGCGCCGATCACGAACTCGGCGGGATCGTCGGCCCACAGGACGATGTCGACCTGCTCGCCGCCCAGCTCGTTGCGCACGGCGGTGACGCGCGACCCCCGCATGCCGACGCAAGTGCCGATCGGATCGATGCGCTTGTCGTACGCCACCACGGCGATCTTGGCGCGCACGCCTGGATCGCGGGCCGCGGCCTTGATTTCGAGCAGCCCCTGCTCGATCTCGGGCACTTCGTTCTCGAAGAGCTCGCGGATGAACTCGGGCGCGGTGCGCGACAGGATGACCTGCTGGCCTCGCGCGGCGTAGTCGACCTTCATCACCCAGGCACGCACCCGGTCGCCGGCCCGGATGTTTTCCTTGGGAATCATCTCGGTGCGCGGCAGGCGGGCCTCGACCTTGCCGATCTCGATGATGGCGTCGCCCTTGTCCAGGCGCTTGACCGTGCCCGACACGATGGTTTCGCCGCGATCCAGGAAGTCATTGAGCACCTGCTCGCGCTCGGCGTCGCGGATCTTTTGCAGGATCGCCTGCTTGGCCGCCTGGGCGCCGATGCGGCCGAACTCGACGGGCTCGAGGGGTTCCTCGATGTACTCGCCTTCCTGGATGCCCGGCACGATCTCCTGGGCCTCGGAATGGAGTTCCTGCTGGTCGGGTTCCTGGAGGCCGGCCTCGTCGGGCACCACCAGCCAGCGGCGGAAACCCTCGTGCTCGCCGGTCGTGCGGTCGACGGATACGCGAATGTCGGCGTCTTCCTTGAAGCGCTTTTTCATGGCCGATGCCAGGGCGCTCTCGAGGGCGCCGAAGACGACCTCGCGCTCGACGTTTTTCTCACGCGCCAGGGCGTCGACCAACAGAAGAATTTCGCGACTCATCGCTTCTTACCTTTGAAATCAAGAACCGGATCCAGCTTGGCCCGATCCACATCGTCGAAAGAAAACGCCAGCACCCGCGACTGGCCTGGCGGCGCCTCGTATTCCAGGCTCAGCGAGGTTTCGGCATCCGCATCGGCAACCCCCAGGATGCCGGTAAAGACCTTGCGGCCTTCGACCGGCTCGCGCAGGCGAACCTCGATGCGCTGCCCGGCGAATCGCACATAATCGCCCAGGCGGCGCAACGGCCGGTCGACACCGGGCGAACTGACCTCGAGACGTTTGTAATCGATGCCCTCGACCTCGTATACGCGGGACAACTGCCTGGATACCTGTTCGCAATCCTCGATGCGCACCCCTTCCGGGCGATCGATGGTCACGCGCAACAGCCCCAGGGGCGCGCGTTCCACATCCACCAGCTCCATATCGAGCCCCAGCATCGCCTGCTGGGTGACCGCAAAGATATCCGCCATAAATTCCAAAAAAAAGGGGCTGTCCAGCCAGCCCTTTGTCGATGCCCCTGGGGCCGCCAAAGCCATGCCTGCCACCAGGCGCTACGGCAAGGCCCCGGGAAAGACAGCCGCGCCGACCGCGATGCAAGGATAAAGGCCTAGATCACAATCCAAAAGGGCTGTAAAGCCTTACATTATAACAGAATAACGTCCGGCTACAGCACTTTCGATTCACCTGCGGCCCAGGCGCCCGAGCTGCGATTCATGCGCGTGCGCGCCCTTGGGTTGACGCTCGCCCTGGCCCGCACCGCGGGCCTTGGGCGCACGGTTGCCGGCGGTCTTGCGAGGCGCCTTGGGTCCGGCGCCCGCCGCCTTGGCCGGGCGCTTGCGCCCGCCGCCCGACGGCCCGGGCTTGGCCGTGGCTGTCCCGGAGGCCCCCTGGGCGGCCTTGGGATTTTTCTTGCGGCCCTGCCCGCCCTTCTGGCCGGCCTTGGGCTTGGGGCCATCCGGATGGCCGTTGGCCAGGCCGCCACTGATCAGCAGGCCCGGCGTAAAGGGATCCAGCCCGCCCGCGCGGCCGCCCGAGACGCGGCCGCGGCGGTTGAGGCGCGCGCCGTTCTGGCCGTTCTGGCCGGGCGTCCCGAACCCCGGCGGCAGCGCGCTGGCGTGGGACAGGGGCTGGCGCTCCAACTGCTGGTCGGTCTCATCGGAGGCCTCGCGGATCAGGCCCAGGCGCAACATCAGGGCGCCGACCATCTCGGGCTGCAGTTCCTCCCAGCGGCCCCGGCGCAGGGAGGACGGCAGGACCACGTCGCCGAAGCGCGTGCGGATCAGCCGGCTGACCGTCACGCCCTGGGATTCGAACATGCGCCGGACCTCGCGATTGCGGCCCTCGCTGAGCGTCACGCGATACCAGCGATTGCTGCCCTCGCCCCCCAGGTATTCCAGGCTGCCGAACTGCGCCATGCCGTCCTCGAGCGCGACGCCCGCCGTCAGGCTGTTCTGCTGCTCGGGGCTGAGTTCGCCGAGGACGCGCACGGCGTATTCACGCTCGGCGCCATAGCGGGGATGCGACAGGCGGTTGGCCAGGTCGCCCGACGTGGTCAGAATCAGCAGACCTTCGGTATTGATGTCGAGGCGCCCCACCGACAGCCACTTGCCGCTGCGGATCTTGGGCAGGCGGGCGAACACCGTGGCGCGGCCGCCCGGATCGTCGTGGCTGACGATCTCGCCGGCGGGCTTGTGGTAGAGGATGATGCGCGGCGGCTTGTTGGCCTTGGGCCGGGTGATGGGCTTGCCGTTGATGCGGACTTTGTCGTCGGGCCCGACGCGCTGGCCGATGTGGGCGGGCTCGCCGTTGACGGACACGCGCCCCGCGATGATCAGCTCCTCCATGTCGCGCCGCGATCCGATGCCCGCATCGGCCAGGACCTTGTGCAGCTTGGGCTGCAGGGTATCGCTATTGAGGTATTTGTCCAGGCGCTGCGCGGTCTTGGACGCATGCTCCAGATAGGACAGCGCGCGGGCGGCTTCCTCGTGGGACCCTTCGTCCACGGCGGGCGCCGCGCCCGCGGGGGCCTTGCCGGACTCGCCTGCCTCGGCATCCCCGCGCCGCCGGCGAAAAGGCGTGCGCAGCTTGCGGCCACGCTGGCGCTGGGGCGCGCCGGCCGCGTCCTTCGGCTGTTCGGCCTCGGGGGCGGTCTTCTGCGCCTCGGTCGTTTGCGGGAGGGGGGCGTGATCCGATCGAGGCATCGCTTCGGTGTCTGAGGTCATGGGGTCCAGTGGCTCCTTTTTCATTGATTCAAATTGTCGGTATCCAGATGATCGTCCGGCGGGAACGGCCGCGCATGGCGCGCTGTTCACCCAGCGGGGCTGGCGGCCGATTCCTCGGCCGGCGCGCCGGCAGGGTCCGCCGTCTCCGGCTCGAGGTTGAGGGCGCTCAGCGCCTCCTCGGCCTGCACGGAATCGAGCGCCGGCAGTTCGTCGAGCGCCCGCAGTCCCAGGTCATCCAGGAAACGCCGCGTCGTGCCGAACAGGGCCGGGCGTCCGGGCGCATCACGGTGCCCGAGGACCTCGATCCAGCCGCGCTCCTCGAGGGTGCGTATGATCTGCGCCGACACCGACACCCCGCGCACGTCCTCGATGTCGCCGCGCGTCACCGGCTGGCGCCAGGCAATGATGGCCAGGGTTTCGAGCACGGCGCGCGAATAACGCGGAGGTTTCTCGGGGTTTAGCCGTCCCAGGTAGCGCTGCATGTCGGGGCGACTCTGGAAACGCCACCCGCCGGCCAACTGGATCAGTTCGAGGCCGCGCTCCTGCCAATCCATCTGGAGTGTCGCCAGATGGCGGCGGATGTCGTCGCCCTCGATCGCATCGTCGAAGAGCCTGCGCAGTTCGGGCACCGTCAAGGGTTCGTGCGCGCACAGCAGAGCTGCCTCGAGTATGCGATGGACTTCTGTATCCGTCATTTTATCTTGAACTCGCGTTTATTGCTTGCGTACTTGCTTGCATCCACAATACTTGCTATTATTCTTTTTTCCAGACGCGGGGTGGAGCAGTCTGGCAGCTCGTCGGGCTCATAACCCGAAGGTCACAGGTTCAAATCCTGTCCCCGCAACCAGTCTTCGGATCGAGGCCATTTGCTGATGCAAATGGCCTTTTTCCTTGGCGGCCCCGGAAAGGCCAAAACCTTGCACATCGACTGTCACGACGCAAGGCCCGTGCCGGGCCGGCACGCCATCAGGCCAAGCCTGCGGGAAAATGCCGGAAAAAACACGCCGGATAAAAACACCGAATATGAATGAGCCTGGAGGCGGGCCCGCCCATACGGCGGACGCACGGGGCGCAAGTCCGTCGACCATGGGTCCATGCCTGCGCCATTCCGGGATTCGGCGCGCGATGCGCCTGGAAAGTGTCGCTATTACAACATCCGCAACACGACATTGCAATAGCGCGATGCGCCCCTACCACACTGCAAAAAACAGCACCCACGCCACGCAAAACGGCGCCAGGCCCAACCCGACCATGCCGACCGCCGTGGCGCGCACCGGCCAGCGCCGGCAACGCAAGCCGGCCAGGCGCCATTCGAATCGCAGGCTCCAAGCCAGGGCCAGGCCCAGCAGAAGGAAGCGCACCGCATTGGCCCAGCCCGTGGGCACGCCTTCGTGGTGCAGCAGGGTCAGCGTAGTCGCCGACAGGCCCAGGAACACCCCGACCCCGCCGGCCGGGATCAGGCCCTGCGCCAGTTTGTGCACCCCCGCGAGCCGCCCGCGCAGCAAGCGCCCGGACGCATCCAGCACGCCCGGGCGCCGCCTTGCCGGCAAGATCCGATCCGCCAGCCACAGGCCGGCAAAGACCGGACCGCCCACGCACAGGGCGGCACCCGCGATGAACACGAGAACCACCGCCCCGTCGAGCCAGCTGAAGCTATCGTTGACCTCCGGATAGTGCGTCAGGATGAACCAGGGCGCATTTTGCGCCAATGGCCAGTAGACGTCGTGCTCGACCAGCCAGGTCGCCGCCGTCTGCTTGATGGTCACGAACCAGGGGCTGGCGCTCCAGAGGAATGCGCCGACCGCCAGCCCCATGAGGCCGAACACGATCAGCGCGGTCTGCCAGCCATCGCCTTCGGCCACGCCAACGATCTCGGCCTCCGGCGAGCGCGCGCTGAGGGCGATCGCTCCGCGGTAGTCGCTGCAGCGCCCGCACATGTGGCATTCGGCGGCGCCCTTCATGTGGCGCAGCGGCAGCAAGGGCGCACAGTTGATCGATTCGATCCGGCGCACGGGCCGGCGCCAGGCGTGGGGGTCGACCCGGTAATGCCAGGGCGCGAGCTTTGCGAGCAGGTTGAACACGCCGCTGACCGGACAGAGATACTTGCACCAGACCCGCTTTTCACGCCCGTACAGCCAGCCGATGATCATGGCGGCGACCGTGGAGCCGCCCAGCACGGCCGCCGCCGCCCACGGGTACTGATAGACACTGACCAGTTGGCCGTAGATCGTGGTCAGCGCGAACGCCACGAAAGGCCAGCCGCCCCAGCGCATCCAGTGCGGGATGGCGCCGCCGCGCCCGTGCCCGCTGGCCCATTCGGTCAAGGCGCCCTCCGGACAGAACAGGCCGCACCAGGCCCGGCCGAACAGCGGGATCGATACCAGCACGAAGGGCCACCAGACGCCCCAGAAGGCAAACTGGGCCAGGATCGTCAGGTTGTTGAAGACGGAGGCCGTGCGATCGGGCAGCGGCAATATCGCCGGCACCGCCAGCAAGAAGACGTAAACGCCCACGATGGCCCATTGCAGCCTGCGGATCGCGCGCTGGTGGTCCCTGAGGACATCCCCCACGCGCGCGATGCGGGCACGAAATCCATGCCCCATCGGGATCCGCGGCATCGGAGTCATGCCGCCGAATCGCCCACGGGCGAACCCGGCTGCGCGGCCGCCGGACGGGAAGCGCGTCGCAGCACGCCGAGCGCGACCACCCAGTAAGCCAGCCAGATCAGGACTTGCGACAAGGCCGGATAGGCGCGATAGCCGGCGAAATCCGCGAGGACCTTGCCCAGGCCCCCTGCGGTATCCAGCAGCCAGGAGGTATCCCAGGCAGGATCGACCAGCGTGGGCAGGACCTCGAGCGAAATCAGCCGATCAGTGGCCGATACCAGCAAGGCGCCCGCCAGCAACAGCAGCAGGATCTCGGTCACCTTGAAGAACCGCCGCCAGGTGATCAGCCGTCCGCCCAGCTGCAGCACCCAGAACGTCAGCAGCGCGGCGCCGAACCCGATCAGGCCCGCGGCCAGCATCGACGCCAGGCGGCCTTCGTCCCGGGACGACAGAATGACGCCGTAGAGGAACACGACGGTCTCGCTGCCCTCGCGCGCCACGGCGATCATCACCAGGGCGAGCAGGCCCCACCATCGATTGCGGCGAACCATCGTGCCGGCGCCCGTCTGGAGTTCGCGCTTCAGCCCGCGGCCGTGCGCACGCATCCAGGCCACCATCTGGACCACCAGGATGCAGGCGGCCAGCGCCATGAGCGCCTGGAACCATTCCTGTCCGGTGTCCGACAGCCAGGACGCCATGCCCAGCAGGACCAGTGCCAGCAGGCCCGCCAGGACCAGGCCGCACGCCACCCCGCCCCATAGCCACGGCAGGCCGCGGCGTCCGCCGGGATCGTCGCGCAGCCAGGCGTACAGGATGCCCACGACCAGCAGGGCCTCCACGCTTTCACGCCAGACGATGAAGCCGACTTGTTCCATGATGAATAGGGGTGGAATGCCTCACGATCCGGGCATCACGACCAGCGTGCCCTTGACGTCGGGGTGAAAGTCGTCGAAGAACGGATACTCGCCGGGCCGCGACAGCTTGAGCACGACAAAGGACTTGACGCCCGGGCCCAGCACCTTTTCCTTGCGCAGCGGCAGGCTTTCGAACTCGACCGCCTCGGCGCTTTCGTTGATCAGGACGATCTTGAACCGCCCCGCCGGAACCTCGAGGCGCGCCGGCTCGAACGTACCGTCGGCCTTGAAAGTCAGCGTATAGGTCGGCAGCTCATCGGCCCGCAGCGCCGCCGGGCCGAACCCGATCGCCAGGGCGCCCAGCAGGGCGATGAGTCGGATCCTCATCAATAGCCGCCCTTCTTGCCGGTGCCGGCATAGACGAACTCGTAGTGGGTTTCGAAGGTCTTGAACCACGGGGCCACGCCGGTTTCCTTGTCGACGTGGCGGCCGAAATGATTCATCGGGGCCGTCTCGGGCGAACCGATGACGAAGGTCAGCCGGTATTTGCCGGGTCCGTCGAGCTTGACGTTGTCGCCGTAGTGCGGGCCGTCGTTGGCCACCATGGGCATCAGGTCGCCCTTGTGGACCTGGTCGCTGCCCTGCTTCTGCAGCACGTACTGGATGTTCAGATAGGGCGCCCACGCACCCTCGGGCAGGCCGTTCTGGTTGTCGGCGGTCGCATGAATGTCGGCCTCGAGATGGATGTCGGAATCCTTGGCATCGCGCATCACGCCGGCGGGCTCCATCTCGACGGGCTGCAGGTACACGGCCGCGACCTCCAGTCCGTTGATCTCGGTCGGCTCGCCGATGGGATATTCGGCCGCCGCGGCCGAGGCTGCCAGTCCCAGGCCCGCGAACGCCACACACCATTGCTTGATCATCGATGGAACCTCCGTCTTAGCAATAAGAAACAAGATTCATTCTCGTTAATATATCACCAGAAAACCCGCTGGAAACCGACGTCTCCTCAAAAAAATCCGCCTGGGGGGGCGGATCGTGGGTGTGCGGGCCAGGCGCAAGAGCGCCCCTCGGCTATTTCTTTTTGGGCTTGCCCTGGCCCCCGGCCCCGGGCTCGCCGAAGGGAAAGGCCGAGAACATATTGCGAGTCTGATCCTGCATCTGGTCCTGCATCTGCACGAACAGGTTGCGGCTTTGCTCGATGTAGTTGTTCATCATGTTCTGCAGCGCCGGGGTCTGCACGTTCATGAACTGGGCCCAGACCTCCGGGCCGAATTGTTGCTTGTACAGGCCCTGCGACTGCTCGGCCATGCGGTCCTGGATGTCCATCAGGACCTGGATGTTCTTTTCCAGGAACGAGCCCATGACGCCCTGCATCGCATGCCCATAGAACCGGATGATCTGCGACAGCGCCGTCGCGGAAAACATCGGCACCCCCCCGGATTCCTCCTCGAGGATGATCTGCAGCAGGATGCTGCGCGTCAGGTCCTCGCCGGACTTTGCATCCACGACCTGGAACTCCTCGTTGTCGAGGACCAGCTGCTTGACGTCCGCCAGCGTGATGTAGGCGCTGGACTGGGTGTCGTACAGCCGGCGGTTGGGGTATTTCTTGACCAGGCGCACTGCCTTGGGGGTCTGCTGAGCCATGTCGTCCATCAACCCATGTGCAGGCCGCCGTTGAGCGAGAAGTCCGCTCCGGTGGCAAAGCCCGAATCATCCGAGGCCAGCCATGCCACGATCGAGCCGATTTCCTCGGGGGTGCCCAGGCGCTTGACCGGGATCGTCGCCACGATCTTTTCGAGGACATCGGGCCGGATGGCGCGCACCATGTCGGTGCCGATGTAGCCCGGCGATATGGTATTGACCGTGACCCCCTTGCTGGCGACCTCCTGGGCCAGGGCCATGGTGAAACCGTGAATCCCCGCCTTGGCGGTGGAATAGTTGGTCTGTCCGAACTGGCCCTTCTGGCCGTTGACCGAGCTGATGTTGATGATACGCCCCCACTGCCGTTCGACCATGTCGTCGATGACCTGCTTGGTCACGTTGAACAGGCTGTTGAGGTTGGTGTCCATGACCGCGCGCCAGTCCTCGAGGCTCATTTTGCGGAAGACCCCGTCGCGAGTGATGCCCGCGTTGTTGACCAGCACGTCGATCGGGCCGAATTGCTCGCGCACCTGCGCGAAGGCCTGGACCGTGGAATCCCAATCGGAGACATTGCCGACCGATGCGCTGAACGTGTAGCCCAGAGCGGCCTGTTCGCCGAGCCACTTGGCGTGATCGCGGCTGGGGCCGCAACCGGCGACCACGTTGAACCCTTCCTTGGCCAGGCGCTGGCAAATCGACGTGCCGATCCCCCCCATGCCTCCGGTGACGTAAGCCAGTTTCCCGCTCATGTGATTCTCCTTTTGTTGACGCGCTATTCGGCGCGTACCCTCACGTAGTGCCCCGGCGCGGGCTCGAGAGTCCGGTATCGGCGATTGCCCAGCGTATCCTTGGCACGCACCTTGCGGCCGGAATGACCGGACAGCCAGCGCAGCCAATCGGGCCACCAGCTGCCGGCATGCCGCGGCGCATCGCGCTGCCAGGCCTGCGCGTCGACCGCGGCGTCACGTCGATCGCCCTCATCATACGCCCAGTAGCCGCGCCGCCCACGGGCCGGCGGATTGATCACCCCGGCAATGTGGCCGGATTCGCCCAGCACGAAACGCGTATCGCCGCCCAGCACGCCGCGGGAGGCGTAGGCCGACGCCCAGGGCACGATGTGATCCTCGCGCGAGGCGTACAGGTACGCCGGCATGCGCAGGGCGCCCAGGTCGATGGACTGGCCGCAGACCTGGACCGCGCCGGGCGTCTTGAGGCGGTTTTCGAGATAAGTGTTCCGGAAATACCAGGCAAAGAACGGCCCCGGCAGGTTGGTGCCATCGGCGTTCCAGGCCAGCAGGTCGAAGGCGCGCGGGGTCTGCCCCATCATGTAGTTCGAGGCCACGTAGTTCCAGACGAGTTCGGACGGCCGCAGGAACGAAAACGTGGTGCCGAGTTCGCGTGCGGTCATCAGGCCGCCGTCGCCGAACTGTTGCTCACGCGACCGGGCATGGCATTCGTCGACGAAGACGTCGAGGATCCCGGTATCCCGGAAATCGAGGAAAGTCGTCAGCAGTGTGAGCGCGGCCACGGGGTCCTCGCCGCGGGCCTGCGCCAGGGCCAGCGCACTGGCCAGCATGGTGCCGCCGACGCAGAACCCCAACGCGTTGATCTGGTCCTGGCCGCTGATGTCGCGCACCACCTCGATCGCCTGCAGCACACCGTCCTGCATGTAGTCGTCCCAGCCGGCACGTTCGATGCCGTCCGTATCGGAGGCCAGCGGGTTGCGCCACGAAATCATGTAGACGGCGTACCCCGCCTCCAGGGCATGGCGCACGAATGAATTGTCGGCCTGCAGGTCGAGGATGTAGAACTTGTTGATGCACGGCGGCACCATCAGCAGCGGGCGCGCATGCACCTGCCGTGCCAGGGGGCGATACTGGATCACCTGCATCAGCGCGTTCTGGAAAACCACCGCGCCCGGCGAGGCGGCGATGTTTTCCCCGAGGACGAACGCGGACTCGTCGGTCTGGCTGATATGGCCCTTTTGCATGTCGCCGAGCAGGTTGCTCATGCCTTTCAAGAGGGATTCGCCCTGCGTGCGCCAGGCGGTGGCAAGGGCCTCGGGATTGGTGGCCAGGAAGTTGGCGGGCGACGCGGCCTCGATCCATTGCATGACCGCGAACTGCAGGCGCTGGCGTGCATCGTCGCCCAAGTCGGCGGACTCGGCCAGGCGCCGGAGCGCGCGGGCGCCGATCAGATAGGCATGCGCGGCGAACAGGCCCTGCGGACTATCGGCCCAGGCAGGCGAAGAGAATCGCCGATCGTCGGGTGGCGCCAACGCGCCTTGGCGGGCCTGGTCGAACAAGGCCTGGCATTCGCCCATGAAGTCGGCCTGGATGCGGGCGAGGCGATCCGGCGAAATGCCTGGTGGCATCTGCCCTTGAAATCCGTTGCGCTCACCCACTGTTTTCCCCCTGCCTGAATGCGGCCACACGTGGCCGTTCATTGGAAATGATCATGGCGATTCTGACAAATCGTGTCAATCAGGGTAAGTCGCTAGCATCCATGCGCCTCACGGCTGCTCCGCCCTGTCGCCCGTCAACCAGGCGACGGTCGCCTGCCGCCCGGTGCGCGCGGCGCGCCGGTAGGAATAGAATCGCTGCGCGTCCCGGTACGTGCAATGCCCGCTGCATTCGATGTGGTCGACGCCGGCCGCATACAGGCGGTGGCGGGCGATCGCGGGCAGGTCTGCCAGCCAGCGATCGCTGCCCGGGCGCGCCGCGAAGAACGGCGCCGCCGCCGGGTCGGGCGCGACGAATGCCTCGCGGACCTCGGGCCCGACCTCAAAGCTGGCCTGGCCGATGGCCGGCCCGATCCAGGCGCGCCACCGGCTGTCCGCGGGGGCCTTCGGCCGCATCCGGGCCAGGGTGTTCTCGAGCACGCCCGCGGCCAGCCCCCGCCAGCCCGCATGGGCGACGCCGAGCACGCAGCCGCCGTCATCGGCCAGCACCACCGGCAGGCAATCCGCGGTCAGGACGGCCAGCGGACGATTCGGCCGGGTCGTGATCGCCGCGTCGGCCTGGGGCGCCTCGCCACCCGTCCATGCGTCGGCGTCGCACACCTCGATGCCATGGACCTGCCGGAGCCACAGGGGCTCGGCCGGCAGCCCATCCGCAAGCAGCGCGCGATTGCGCAGGACGGCCGCGGGGGCGTCATCCACGTGCAGGCCCAGGTTCAGGCCATCCCAGGGCGCCGCGCTGAATCCGCCCGCCCGCGTACTGCAGAAATAGCGCACGCCGGGCCATGGCAGGCCGCGCACATCCTCGACGACCATCCGGCCCCTATCCACCGTCACTGGTGTTCTCCTGATTGCCATTGGATCGCGCGGCGCACCGCCGCATAGTCATCCGGTACGCCGGCCTCGAACGCCAGCCGCTCGCCCGAGGCCGGGTCGTCGAAGGCCAAGGCGCGCGCGTGCAGCATCTGGCGGGCGGCGCCCGCCAGGGGCCGCCCGCCATAGACGGCATCGGACAACAGCGGATGATGCAGGCTGGCCATGTGCACGCGGATCTGGTGCGTGCGGCCGGTCTCGAGCCTGCAGGCCACCTCGGCGACCGGCGCCTCGCCGGCACGGCCGCGGCGCAGGGTCCGGTAATGGGTGATCGCCGGCTTGGGCGCGATCGGCTGCTGGACGCTCATGCGCACCGGCACCCGCGCATCGCGGCCGATGGCCAGGTCGACGGTGCCCTCGGCATCCGGCCAGCCGTGCGCCAGGGCGAGGTATTCGCGCTTGACGCTGCGCGCCTGCAACTGGCGCACCAGATGAGTCTGGGCAATCTCATGGCGCGCCACCACCAGCAGGCCCGAGGTGTCCTTGTCCAGGCGATGGACGATCCCCGCGCGGGCCACCCGGGCCAGCTCCGGATACCGATGCAGCAGGCCATTGAGCAGCGTGCCGTGCCAGTTGCCCGCGCCGGGGTGCGTGACCAGCCCCGCGGGCTTGTCCACCACGATCCAATCGGCGCCCTCGCCAAGCACTTTGAATTCGACCGGCTCGGCCACGAAGGCGAGGGTCTCGGGCGCGGGCTGCGGCCAGACCTGGATGCGGTCGCCCGAACCCACCTTGGCGCGCACCCGTGCCGCGTGGCCGTTGACGCGCACATGGCCCTCCTCGATCCAGGCCTGCAGGCGGCTGCGGGAATGCTGCGGCATCAGGCGCGCCAGCACCTTGTCCAGGCGCTCGGCCAGCGCCGTGAACGGCAGTTCGAACGTCTCGGGTTCGTCCGCCTCCAGGTCCTCTGTTTCGATATCCGTGTCAGACATGTCGACAAATCATATAATCTGCCAGCAATGCTAACACCCTAAACAAGGACGCTCCGTGACCCTCCGCGACTCGCTTCGTTTCAACGCCATCGCGCGGCGCGCACTGACCGCCATCGCCGTTTTCTGCCTGGCGCTCGCAGCCGGCTGCAGTTCCACCAAGGGCGACGTCGACCCCACCGCCGGCTGGAGTGCCGAGCGCCTGTACCAGCAGGCCCGCGACGACATGAGCGGCGGCCGCTGGACCGACGCCCGCCGCAACCTCGAGGCCCTGGAGGCCCGCTACCCCTTCGGCATCTATGCCCAGCAGGCGCTCATCGACCAGGCCTACGTCAACTGGAAGGACGAAGAGCCCGAACAGGCGCGGGCATCGATCGACCGCTTCATGCAGCAGTACCCCAACCATCCGGGCACTGACTACATGCTGTACCTGAAGGGCATGCTGACGTTCACCCCGCCCAGCGCGGTGCTGTCGAACATCACGCGCCAGGACCCCGCCGAACGCGATCCCAAGGGGCTGCGCGCCTCCTATGAGGCCTTCAACGACCTGATCAAGCGCTACCCCGACAGCCGCTACACCCCCGACGCCCGCAAGCGTGTCGCCTGGCTGGTGAACACCATCGCCGAAAACGAGGTGCACGTCGCCGAGTACTATTACCGGCGCGGCGCCTACGTCGCGGCGGCCAACCGGGCCCAGACCGTAGTCACGGACTTCGAAGGCGCGCCGATCGTCGAGAAAGCCCTCTACCTGATGGTGCTCAGCTACGACAAGCTGCACCTGGACACGCTGCGCGACGACGCCAAGCGCGTACTCGACCAGAATTTTCCGGACAGCAAGTACTACACCCAGGGCCTGGATGCGCCCGTCAACTACTGGAATCCGATCAACTGGTTCTAGTGCTGTTCCGCCGGCGAGTCCGCGCCCGCCTCTGGCGGACGGGCCAGGAAATCGCGCGCGCATTCCGCATCGCGCGTGCGGGCGAACGGCGGCAGGCCGCGCCACAATTGGCGGCCGTAGGGCTTGTCGACCAGGCGGCCGTCGCCCACCATCAGCACCCCCCAGTCCCCCTCTGAGCGGATCAGGCGTCCCGCGCCTTGCTTGAGGACCAGCGCGGCCTGGGGTAGCTGATATTCCATGAACGGATTGCCGCCATCGGCCCGGCAGGCGCTCAGGCGCGCCTCGATGACCGGGTCGTCGGGCGGCGCGAAGGGCAGCTTGTCGATGGCCACCAGCGTGAGTGCGTCGCCGGGCACGTCGATGCCTTCCCAGAAACTGGCGCTGCCGACCAGGACCGCGTCGCCCGCCCGGCGAAAACGCTCGAGCAGCAAGCCGCGCGAGGCCTCGCCCTGGCGCATGACCGGGCGCGCGGGGGCGCAAGCCCCCAGATGCCGCGCCAGCACGTCGGCAACCCGGTCGACGGCGCGCAGCGTGGTGCACAGCACCAGCACCCCGCCGGCACAGGCCTCGACCAGCGGCAGCAGCGCCTGGGCGAAGGCGTCGACGAAGCGGGAATCGCCCGGCCACGGCAGGCCCTGGGGCACGTACAGCAGGCCGCGCGCCGGATAATCGAAAGGCGAGGTCCAATGGTGGGTGACGGCATCCTCGAGGCCGAGCTGGCGCAGGAAATGCCCGAAATCCCCCTGGACCGAGAGCGTGGCCGAGGTCAGCACCCAGGTCTGGCCCGGGCGCCGGAAGCCCGAGAATATCCGCGCCACCGACAAGGGCGCGCGATGCAGCCGCAGCGCCTGGTGCCCTGCCTCGATCCAGCGCACGGCGGCGTCGGCGGCGGGCGCCTCGTCGCCGCGCCCCGGCAGGCGCCATTGCCGCAGACGCTCGAGCAGGCTCTGGGCCGTGCGCGCCGCCGCAGCCAGGTCGGGATGGCGGTCCTCCTGGGATTGCAGGCGCCGCAAGGCCTCGTCCAAGGCTTCGATCAGGCCGTCGAGCTTTTCATCGAATGCCGCAGCCTCGGGCAGGGCCTGGAACGTGGCCCGCGCCCCGGGCAGCAGCCCCACCGGCGCAGCGGCAAGCCGCAATTCGCGCGCCGCCCCCTCGAGGCGCCGGGCGGTGTCGCTCCAGGGCGTCGCCTCGCGCGCATGGGCGAGTCCCGCGGCCTCCATGGCACGCGCGCAATCCAGCACCTGATGCAGGGAGACGCTGTGCCCCAGGAAACGCGTCGCCGTATCGGGCAATTGATGAGCCTCGTCGAAAACCACCATGCGGGTTTCGGGCAGCAGATCGGTGATGCCCTCCTCGCGCAAGGCCAGGTCGGCCATGAAGAGCGCGTGGTTGACCACCACGACGTCGGCCTCCTGGGCGTGGCGGCGGGCCTTGAGCAGGAAGCAGTCCCGCACGAAGGGGCATTCCTGCCCCAGGCAGTTCTCGCGCGTGGAGGTGACGCGATTCCAGATGTCGGCCCCTTCGGGGACCGCCGGCAGGTCGGCCCTGTCGCCGGTGCCCGTTTCGCGCACGAAGCGCTGGATCTCGCGCAACTGCTGGACCTCGTCGATGGATTTCAGGCCGCGTGGATCCTGCCCCAGCCGGTCCAGGTGGTAATGGCAGACGTAATTGCCGCGGCCCTTGAGCAGCGCCACGTCGACCGGCAAGGCCAGCGCCTCGCGCAGGCGCGGGATGTCGCGGTGGAACAATTGGTCCTGCAGGGTGCGCGTGCCGGTGGACACCAGGACCTTGTCGCCCGACAGGAAGGCCGGCACCAGGTACGCCCAGGTCTTGCCCGTGCCGGTGCCCGCCTCGGCCACCAGCACGCCGCCGTCGGCCAGGGCGCGCCCGATGGCCTCGGAGAGCTCGCGCTGGGCGGGACGGGGGCTGTAGCCCGGCATGTGGCGCGCCAGGGCGCCGGACGGACCGAACACGTCGGCCAACTCATCGGGAAACATGGCTGTGCGGTGGAGGAGGAACGGGGAACATGATAGCCGAGGCATTTCGGCCATGGGCCCGCCTTGTGGCAAAATCTGCCCCTTGTTGCCCGCATTTTATGATGGACCCATGAACACGATCAGCCCTGCCCCCGCCTCCGCCCGGACCGTCGACCACGCCCGCATCCTCAAGCAGCTCGCCGACGAGTTGGGCACGCGCGGCGGACAGGTGGCGGCCGCGGTCGAACTCCTGGATTCCGGCGCCACCGTTCCCTTCATCGCCCGCTACCGCAAGGAGGCCACCGGCGGCCTGGACGACACGGTGCTGCGCACGCTCGAACTGCGGCTGCTGTACCTGCGCGAGCTGGAGACCCGCCGGGTTGCGATCCTGGACTCGATCGAGCAGCAGGGCCAGCTCGACGACACCCTCAGCGCGCGGATCCTCGAGGCCGACAGCAAGCAGCGCCTCGAGGACCTGTACGCGCCCTTCAAGCCCAAGCGCCGCACACGCGCCCAGATCGCCCGCGAGGCGGGCCTGGAGCCGCTGGCCGATGCCCTGCTCGCGGGGCCGGCGGCCGACCCCGCCGCCCTGGCTGCCGGCCACCTGAATCCGGAAGCCGGCTTCGAGGACGCCAAATCGGCGCTCAACGGCGCGCGCGACATCCTGGCCGAGCGCTTTGCGGAAGACGCCGGCCTGCTGGATACACTGCGCGAGCATCTATGGAACACCGGGCTGCTGCATGCCCGGGTGGTGTCCGGCAAGGAAGCCGAGGGCGAGAAATTCCGCGACTGGTTCGATTTCAGCGAGGCTCTGCGCGCCATGCCCTCGCACCGTGCTCTGGCGCTGCTGCGCGGCCGCCAGCAAGGCATCCTGGACCTGCGCCTGGAACTCGAACCCGACCTCGAGGCCCGCAATCCGCACCCCTGCGTCCTGCGCGTGGCCGAGGTCCTGGGCATCGATGCGCGCTTCGACGCCCATGCCGATGCGCGCCAGCACTGGCTGGCCGAAGTCTGCCGCTGGACGTGGCGGGTCAAGCTGCTCACCGCCTTCGAGACCGAACTGGTCGGACGCCTGCGCGAAGCCGCCGAGGCCGAGGCGATCCGCGTGTTCGCCGCCAACCTGAAGGACCTGCTGCTGGCCGCGCCGGCCGGCCCGAAGGCCGTTCTCGGCCTGGATCCGGGCATCCGCACCGGGGTCAAGGCCGCCGCCATCGACGCCACCGGCAAGGTCCTAGAAACGCATACGATCTATCCCTTCGAGCCTCGGCGGGACGTGGACGGCAGCCTGCGCACGCTCGCCGATCTGATCCGCCGCCACGGCATCGCGCTGGTCGCCATCGGCAACGGCACGGCCTCGCGTGAAACCGAACGGTTGGCCGGCCTGCTGCGCGAACGCCATCCGGAACTGCGCTTCGACCGCGTGGTGGTCTCCGAGGCCGGCGCCTCGGTCTATTCCGCCTCCGAACTCGGCGCGCAGGAGTTCCCCGACATGGACGTCAGCCTGCGCGGCGCCGTCTCGATCGCCAGGCGCCTGCAGGACCCCCTTGCCGAACTCGTCAAGATCGAACCCAAGGCCATCGGCGTGGGGCAATACCAGCACGACGTGAGCCAGCGCGATCTGGCGCGGTCTCTGGATGCCGTGGTCGAGGACTGCGTCAATGCGGTGGGCGTGGACGTCAATACCGCCTCGGCGCCCCTGCTGACGCGCGTGTCCGGGCTGAATGCCGGGCTGGCGCGCAACATCGTGGGCTGGCGCGAGCAGCACGGCGCCTTCCCCAACCGCGAGGCCCTGCGCGCGGTGCCGCGCTTCGGCGACAAGGCCTTCGAACAGGCGGCCGGCTTTCTGCGCGTGCCGACCTCCGACAACCCGCTGGATGCATCTGCCGTGCACCCCGAGGCCTATCCGGTCGTCGAACGGATCCTGTCCAGGATCGGCAAGCCGGCGGCCGAGGTCATGGGCCAAGCCCAGGCCCTCGAGGGCCTGTCGCCCGCCGACTTCACCAGCGAGCGTTTCGGCTTGCCGACCGTGCGCGACATTTTTGCCGAACTCGAGAAACCCGGGCGCGACCCGCGTCCCGAGTTCAAGACCGCGCAATTCATGGAAGGCGTCAATGACATCAAGGACCTGGTCCCCGGGATGATGCTCGAGGGCGTGGTCAGCAACGTCGCCAATTTCGGGGCCTTCGTCGACATCGGCGTGCACCAGGACGGCCTGGTGCACGTGTCGGCCCTGTCGGACCGCTACGTCAAGGACCCGCGCGATGTGGTGCGCGTCGGCCAGACGGTGCGTGTGCGGGTCCTGGAGGTCGACGTCGCCCGCAAGCGGATCGCGCTGAGCATGCGCAAGGACGAGCCCGCGGCGGCGCGCGGCCCGCGGGCCGAGGCACCGGCGCCGGGAGGACGGCCCGGCCCTCGCGGCGGCCGCGCCGAACGGCCGGCGGCGGCTGCGCCGCAAGGCGCCATGGCCGCGGCGTTTGCGCGCCTGCAAGGCAAGCGCTGAACCGAACGCACGGTTATTGTCCTGGCGCAAGGTGGCCCCGCCGCGCACCGCCTATGATGGATGCATTCCTGACTGTTTGCCGAGGCTTACGGAATGTTCCTGCACAACAACACGATTCTGACGGTTTTCGTGCTGGGCGTCATTGCCACCTTCATCGGTTTCGGCATCCGCGACCGCAATCCTGGCATCATCCTGCTGGGAATCGGCTTTCTGGGCATCCTGGCCGCCGTCATCGCCAAGGCGATCCAGGTCTTCGGCTAGCGCCCCGCTGCCGGAATCGGCACACCACGGCGCCGGCGATGCGGCGCGCCGTCAGTTGGCGAAGGCCGCAATGCCGGTGATCGCGCGTCCGAGGATCAGGGCATGCACATCGTGCGTGCCCTCGTAGGTGTTGACGACCTCCAGGTTGACCAGATGGCGGGCGACGCAGAATTCGTCCGAGATGCCGTTGCCGCCCAGCATGTCGCGCGCCGCGCGGGCGATGTCCAGGGCCTTGCCGCAGGAATTGCGCTTGATGATCGAGGTGGCCTCGACGCAGGCCATGCCTTCGCCCTTGAGGCGGCCGACGCGCAGCACGGCTTGCAGGCCCAGGGTGATCTCGGTCAGCATGTCGGCCAGCTTTTTCTGAACCAGCTGGTTGGCGGCCAGGGGACGGCCGAACTGCTTGCGGTCCAGCACATATTGGCGTGCGGTCTCGTAGCAGGCCTCGGCGGCGCCCAGGGCGCCCCAGGCAATGCCATAGCGTGCCGAGTTCAGGCAGGTGAAGGGCCCCTTGAGTCCACGCACCTCGGGAAAAGCGTTGTCCTCGGGCACGAAGACCTCATCCAGGACGATCTCGCCGGTGATCGAGGCGCGCAGGCCGACCTTGCCGTGGATGGCGGGCGCCGACAGGCCCTTCCAGCCCTTTTCGAGGATGAAGCCGCGGATGTCGCCGGCCTCGTCCTTGGCCCAGACCACGAACACGTCGGCGATCGGGCTGTTGGTGATCCAGGTCTTGGCACCCGTCACGCTGTAGCCACCGGGCACCTTCCTGGCCCGTGCGGCCATGGAGCCCGGGTCCGAGCCGTGGTCCGGCTCGGTCAGGCCAAAGCAGCCGATCCACTCGCCCGAGGCCAGCTTGGGCAGGTATTTTTCCTTTTGCGCGGCGGTGCCGAACGTCTCGATGGGCACCATGACCAGGGAGCTCTGCACGCTCATCATGGAGCGGTAGCCGGAATCGACGCGCTCGACCTCGCGGGCGATGAGTCCATAGCAGACATCATTCATGCCGGCACCGCCGTACTCCTCGGCAGTCGTGGCGCCCAGCAAACCCAGTTCACCCATCTCGCGAAAGATCGCCGGCTCGGCGCGTTCGCTGCGAAAGGCCTGCTGGACACGGGGCGCCAGGCGATCCTGGGCATAGGCGCGAGCGGCATCGCGCACCATGCGCTCGGTGTCGCTCAGTTGCTGGTCCAGCAGCAGCGGGTCCAGCCATTGGAATGGAGAGGAGCGTGAGGGGGACATGAGGATCTCCTAAACGTCGGACGCCGGCCCTAGATCGCCGCCAGGGCCGCCTGCACGGCGTCCAGGCGTTCGGCCGGCACGTGTGCCCAGCATAGGCCATCGGCCTCCAGCCGGACCATGCCATGGCCGTCGGCCGCCAGCGCCGACAGGTCGCGGCCGGCAAAGCCGCGGCCCAAAGCGTTCAGCGCCTTGGGATCGTCGAAGGGCTCGGACAGCAGCAGTTCGGCGCCGTCGACGCCAAAGAGGCGTTGGCGAAAACGCCCGTCCTCGTCACGAAAGGACACGATGCGGGCACGACCGGCGCGCGCCGCGTCTGCGGCGGCGCGCGCGGCACCGTCGGCACGGGCCGGCGCACGCAGGCCCACCGCCTCGCGCAGGCGCGCCATGAAAGGTACGGCGATGCGCCGCGCCTTGGCGGCGCCGGCCTGCAGGATATCCTCGATCCGGCCGGGATGCGCCATGAGGTCCGCATATTGCGCGCGCATGGGTCCGATCTGCGCCTCGATGCGCTCGCACAGGGCCTGCTTGGCCTCGCCCCAGCCGAGGCCCTCCTCGAGGGCGGCCCGAAAAGCCGCGGATTCATCCGCCGAGGCGAACGCCCGGTACAGGGTCAGCAGGTGCGAGCCCTCGGCATCCTTGGGTTCGCCCGGCTGGCGTGAATCGGTGACGATGCGCGAGACAGCGGCCCGCAAGGCCTTGGGCCCGCCCTCGAACAACGGAATCGTATTGTTGTAGCTCTTGGACATCTTGCGTCCGTCCAGGCCCGGCAGCGTGGCCACCTCGTCGTCGATCTGCACCTCGGGCAGCGCGAACAATGCTTCGCCACCGCCATACAGGTGATTGAAGCGCTGGGCGATGTCGCGCGTCATCTCGAGATGCTGGATCTGGTCGCGCCCGACCGGCACCCGATGCGCGTTGAACATCAGAATGTCGGCGGCCATCAGCACGGGGTAGGAAAACAGGCCCATGGTCACGCCGTCGTCCGGATCGACGGCGTTCGCCGTATTGGCATCGACCGAGGCCTTGTAGGCGTGGGCACGGTTCATCAGCCCCTTGGCCGTGACGCAGGCCAGCATCCAGCAAAGTTCGGGGATCTCGGGAACGTCGGACTGCCGATAGAAGGTGACGTGGTCCGGGTCCAGGCCGGCGGCCAGCCAGGTCGCGGCGATCTCGAGGCGCGAGCGGGCGATGCGGGCCGGATCGTCGCACTTGATCAGCGCATGGTAGTCGGCCAGGAAAAAGAAGGCGTCCACGCCGGGCTGGGTGCTGGACTGGATGGCGGGACGGATCGCCCCCGCGTAGTTGCCCAGATGGGGCGTGCCGGAGGTCGTGATGCCGGTGAGGACGCGCGTCGTGGTGGTGGTCATGCGATGGGAGCCTGTTGACTGAAGGCGCAGGAACGCCCGGGTGTTTAGGGCCTGTTCACACTAGAGCGCCACCGCCACCCGGCGCTGCTCGTCCAGGTACTCGCGCGATTGCATTTCCAGCAGGCGCGACACGGTGCGGTGGAACTCGTTGGACATGGGACCCTGAGTATATAACTCGTCGGGGGGGCATTGCGCGGACATGATGAGCTTGACCTTGTGGTCGTAGAGCACGTCCACGAGCCAGGTGAACCGGCGCGCCTCGGAGGCCTGGCGCGGCGTCATGCGCGGGACGTCCGAGAGGATCACGGTCTGGAACCGGTCGACGAGCTCCAGATAGTCGTTCTGCGAGCGCGGGCCGCCGCACAGGGTCGCGAAATCGAACCAGACCACCGTCCCCGCCAGTGCCAGCGCCTGGACCTGGCGGTTCTCGATGGTCAGCACCGGTTTCTGCGCCGCCGTGTCCGCCAAGCGATCGAAGGCCGCCTGCAGCTCGTCGTGCGTGGCGGCGGTGATCGGCGTGAGGTAGGTGCGCAGGGCCGCCAATGTACGGCGGCGGTAGTCCGTGCCGGCATCGACGTTCATCACGTCCATCCGGGCCTGGATCAGCTCGATCGCGGGCAGGATGCGGTCGCGGTGCAGCCCGTCGGGATACAGGGTCGAGGGCTCGTAGTTGGAGGTCATGACGAAGGACGTGCCGTACTCGAACAATCTGGACAGCAGGCGATAGAGGATCATGGCGTCGGCCACGTCCGACACGTGGAATTCGTCGAAGCAGATCAGGCGGTAGCGCCGGGCCACCTTGCGCGCCACGTGGTCCAGGGGGTCGGCCTCGCCGCTGACCTCGCGCAGTTCGCGATGCACGCCGCGCATGAATTCGTGGAAGTGCAGACGCGTCTTGCGCTTGACGGGGACCGTCAGGTAGAACGCATCCATCAGGAAGCTCTTGCCGCGCCCCACCCCGCCCCACATGTACACGCCGCGCGGCACCGCCGGATGCAGGAAGAGTTTTTTCAAGGGGCTGGAGCGCTGCCGCTTGAACTCGATCCAGTCGTCGTAATAACGCTGCAGCCGCTCGACGGCGGCCTGCTGGGCGGCGTCAGCGAGGAAGCCCCGCTCGCGCAGGGCTTCCTCGTAGTATTCCCGGACGTTCATGCCGGGCGGATCACAGGTTCAGCGTACGCTTGTCGACCGCGAGGGCGGCCTCCTTGACGGCTTCCGAGAGCGTCGGATGCGCGTGGCAGATGCGGGCGATGTCCTCGGCCGCGCCGCGGAATTCCATGATGGTCACCGCCTCGGCGATCAGTTCCGACGCCATGGGCCCGACGATATGCACGCCCAGGACTTCGTCGGTCTTGGCGTCGGCCAGGATCTTGACGAAACCGGTGGTGTCGCCCAGCGCCCGCGCCCGCCCGTTGGCCATGAAGGGGAAGCTGCCTGCCTTGTACTCGCGGCCGTCGGCCTTGAGCGCCTGCTCGGTCTTGCCCACCCAGGCGACCTCGGGCGAGGTGTAGATCACCCAGGGGATCGTGTCGAAATTGACGTGGCCGTGCTGGCCGGCGATGCGTTCGGCGACCGCCACGCCTTCCTCTTCGGCCTTGTGCGCCAGCATCGGCCCGCGCACCACGTCGCCCACCGCCCAGACGTTGGTGAGGTTGCTGCGGCAGTCCTCGTCCACCACCACGAAGCCGCGCTCGTCGAGCTTCAGGCCGACGACGTCGGCGCCCAGGCCCGCCGTGTTGGGCACACGGCCGATGGAGACGATCAGGTGGCTGACCGAGAGCTTCTGTTCGGCGCCCGCCGCGTCGGTATAGGCGACGGTGACGCTCTTGGACGAGGTCTTGACCTCGCCGATGCGCACCCCGGTCTGGATGTTCAGGCCTTGCTTGTCGAAGGCCTTGCGTGCCTCCTTGGCGACGTCGCGGTCGACGGCGGCGAGGAAGTCGGGCATGGCTTCGAGGATGGTGACCTCGGCGCCCAGGCGGCGCCACACGCTGCCCATCTCGAGGCCGATCACGCCCGCGCCGATGATGCCGAGCTTTTTCGGCACGGCGGGAATGCGCAGCGCGCCGTCATTGGACAGCACCTGCGTCTCGTCGAACGGCACGCCCGGCAGCTCGCGGGCGCTGGAACCGGTCGCCACGATCACGTGGCGGCCCTCGAGCTCGTCCTCGGCGGCGCCGGAGACCTTCACCAGCCAGCCGAAATCGGTCTTGGCGGCCAGGGCGCCGGTGCCGTGGAAGAACGACACTTTGTTCTTTTTGAACAAGTACAGGATGCCGTCGTTATTCTGCTTGACGACGGTGTCCTTGCGGCCGATCAGCGTGTCTAGATCGAGGCTCACGCCCTTGACCTGGATGCCGTGGTCGCCCAGGAGATGGTTGACTTGGTGGAAGTGCTCGGAAGACTGCAGCAGCGCCTTGGACGGGATGCAACCGACATTGGTGCAGGTGCCGCCGGGCGCGGGCTTGCCCGCCGCATTGGACCAGGCGTCCACGCAGGCCACCGACAGGCCGAGCTGGGCGGCCCGGATCGCGGCGATATAGCCGCCGGGGCCCGCGCCGATCACGATCACATCGAATTGTTTTGCCATGACAGTACTCATAAAGGGTGTTCGGGCGGCGCCCGGCCGAAGCCGGGGCGCACCGGAAGGGCGCACCCCCGGCATCCCCGGCGAACCACCGGCCGGGACCGCCGGGCGCGCGATGCGGAACGCGGACTCAGATGCCGAGCAGCAGGCGCTGCGGATCCTCGAGGGCTTCCTTCATGGCCACGAGGGCCAGGACGGCCTCGCGGCCATCGATGATGCGGTGGTCGTAGGACAGGGCGAGATAGTTCATGGGACGGATGACGACCTGGCCGTTTTCCGCCACCGGGCGGTCCTTGGTGGCATGGATGCCGAGGATGGCCGATTGCGGCGGATTGATGATGGGAGTCGACAGCATGGAACCGAACACGCCGCCGTTCGAGATCGAGAAGGTCCCGCCGGTGAGTTCCTCGAGGCCGAGCTTGCCGTCCTGGGCGCGGCGGCCGAAATCGGCGATCTGCTTTTCGATCTCGGCGATCGAGAGCTGGTCGGCATTGCGCAGGATGGGCACCACCAGGCCGCGCGGGCTGCCGACCGCGATGCCGATGTCGAAGTAGCCGTGATAGATGATGTCCTTGCCGTCGACCGAGGCGTTCACGACCGGATAGCGCTTGAGGGCGGCGACCGCGGCCTTGACGAAGAAGGACGTGAAGCCGAGCTTGACGCCGTGCTCTTTTTCGAACTGGTCCTTGTACTGCTTGCGCAGGTCCATGATGGCCTGCATGTTGACCTCGTTGAACGTGGTCAGGATGGCGTTCTCGGACTGCGACTGCAGCAGGCGCTCGGCCACGCGGGCGCGCAGGCGGCTCATGGGGACGCGCTGCTCGGGGCGTCCGTCCAGGCCCACCGACGCCGGCGCCGGCGCGGCGGCCCCGCTGGATGCACCCGCGGGTGCGGCGGTGGCGTTCAGGGCATCGCCCTTGGTCACGCGGCCGCCTCGGCCGGAGCCCTCGACGGTCGCCGGGTCGATGCCTTTCTCGGACAGGATCTTGCCCGCGGCCGGCGAGGCCGCGGCGGATTTGGCGGCGGGCTTCGATTCCGCCGCGGGGGCGGTGGGGGCTTCGGGTGCGGCGGCGGGCGCTGCCGGCGCGGCCGCCTTGGCGGCGGTGTCGATGCGCGCCAGCACCTCGCCGGACGTGACGGTGCTGCCGTCGCCCTTGACGATCTCGGTCAGGACGCCGGCGGACGGCGCGGGCACCTCGAGCACCACCTTGTCGGTTTCGACCTCGATGAGGATCTCGTCGGCCTCGACGGCTTCGCCCGGTTGTTTCTTCCAGTTCAGCAGCGTCGCCTCGGAGATCGACTCGGAGAGCTGGGGCACGAGGACTTCGGTAATGGCCATAATGTGTGTTCCGTTCTATCTATTGATGTTGGCGTATCGGTGATCGTACTACTTGATCAGCGAAAAGCTTTTCAGCTTGGCCGAGAAGGCCTGCTCGATCAAGTTGCGCTGCTGTTCCTGGTGCTTGGCCAGATAGCCCACGGCCGGCGAGGCCGAGGCCGCGCGGCCGGCGTAGCCGAGCTTTTGCCCGTCGGTCATGTTCTCGTAGAGGTGGTGCTGGACGTAGAACCAGGGCCCCTGGTTCTGGGGCTCGTCCTGCACCCACACGATCTCGGTGGCATTGCCGTACTTTTGCATCTCGGCCTGGAAGGACTTGTGCGCGAACGGATAGAGCTGCTCGATACGCAGGATGGCGACGTCCTTGCGATCCTGGTCGGCACGCGCATGAACCAGGTCGTAATAGACCCTGCCCGAACACACCAGCACGCGCTTGACCTCGGCCGGCACGATATCGGCGTTGGTCTCGCCGATCACGGGCTTGAAGCCGCCCTGGGCCAGGTCCTCGAGAGGTGACGTGGCATCCTTGTGGCGCAGCAGGGACTTGGGCGTCAAGATCACCAGCGGCTTGCGGAAGGGCCGGATCATCTGGCGGCGCAGTACGTGATAGATCTGGGCGCCGTTGGTCGGCTGCACCACCTGCATGTTGTTGTCGGCGCACAGCTGCAGGAAGCGCTCGACGCGGGCGGAGGAGTGCTCGGGGCCCTGCCCCTCGTAGCCGTGCGGCAGCATCAGCGTCAGGCCGCATTGGCGGCCCCACTTGGCCTCGCCCGAGCTGATGAACTGGTCGATCACGACCTGCGCGCCGTTGGCGAAGTCGCCGAACTGCGCCTCCCAGATGGTCAGCACGTTGGGTTCCGCCGTCGCATAGCCGTACTCGAAGCCCAGGACCGCCGCCTCGGAGAGCACCGAGTCGATGACCGTGAAGGTCGCCTGGCCGTCGGAGACGTTCTGCAGGGGTACATACGTGCCGTCGTCCCAGCGCTCGCGCTTTTGGTCGTGCAGCACCGCATGGCGGTGGGTAAAGGTGCCCCGCCCCGAGTCCTGCCCGGTAATGCGGATGGCATAGCCGTTAGCCACCAGGGTCGCGAAGGCCAGGTGCTCGCCCATACCCCAGTCCACGGGATGCTCGCCACGCGCCATGGCCAGGCGGTCGCCCAGGAGCTTTTTGACCAGCGGGTGCACGGTGAAGCCATCCGGCACCTGGGTGAGCCTTTCACCGATACGTGTCAGTTCCGCCAACGGAATGCCCGTGTCGGCATGGTCGGTCCATTTGGCCCCCAGGAACGGCGACCAGTCGGTGGCGTATTTGTTCTTGTAGTCGGTCAGCACGGGCTCGACCGTGCGCTGGCCGTCCTCCATGAGCTGCCGGTAGTCCTTGACCATCTGGTCGGGTTCGCCCTCGGCGAGGACGCCTTGCGCCACCAGCCGGTCGGCGTAGAGCTTGCGCGTGCCGGGGTGCTTGCCGATGCTCTTGTACATCAGGGGCTGGGTCAGCGAGGGGGTGTCCTGCTCGTTGTGGCCGAGCTTGCGGAAGCACACGATGTCGACCACGACGTCGTGCTGGAATTGCTGGCGGTAGTCCAGGGCGAGCTGCGTCACGAACACCACCGCCTCGGGATCGTCGCCGTTGACGTGGAACACCGGCGCCTCGATCATTTTGACCACATCGGTGCAATACAGCGTCGAGCGCGTATCCCGCGGGTCCGAGGTGGTGAAGCCGATCTGGTTGTTGATGACGATGTGCAGGGTGCCGCCGGTGCCATAGCCGCGCGTCTGGGCCAGGTTGAGGGTCTCCATCACCACGCCCTGGCCGGCAAAGGCCGCGTCGCCGTGCACCAGCACGGGCAGGACCTGCAGGCCCTGGTCGTCGCCGCGGCGGTCCTGGCGGGCGCGCACGCTGCCTTCGACGACCGGATTGACGATCTCGAGGTGCGAGGGATTGAAGGCCAGCGACAAGTGGACCGGGCCGCCCCGGGTGGACAGGTCGCTGGAAAAGCCGTTGTGGTACTTGACGTCGCCGTCGCTCAGGGCCTGGCTGTGCTTGCCTTCGAATTCGGCGAACAGGTCGCCGGGCATCTTGCCCATGATGTTGACCAGCATGTTCAGGCGGCCGCGGTGGGCCATGCCGACCACGATTTCCTGGACGCCGTTGTCGCCCGCGTGGTTGACCACCTCGTCCATGGACGCGATGAAGCTTTCCCCGCCCTCGAGGGAGAAGCGCTTCTGGCCGACGTACTTGGTGTGCAGGAAGCGCTCGAGACCCTCGGCCTCGGTCACCTGCCGCAGGATGTTGCGCTTTTGCTCGACGGCGAATTCGGGCACGCCCAGCGTGGACTCGAGGCGTTCCTGGATCCAGCGCTTGACCGTGGGATCCGAGATATGCATGAACTCGGCGCCGATGTTGCGGCAATAAGTGTCGCGCAAGGCCTTGAGGATGTCCCGCAGGGTCATCGTGTCGGCCTTGGTGAAATAGGTGTTGGTCGCTGAATAGACCTGGTCCAGGTCAGCCTCGGTCAGGCCGTAGAACGTCGGGTCCAGTTCTGGGATGTCGGGGCGATCGCGGCGCTTGAGCGGATCGAGTTCGGCCAGGCGCGAGCCCAGCGAGCGATACGCGGCGATGATGGACTGGACGTAGACCTGCTTGCCGGCGATCGCCAGGGCCTGGTCGGACGCCTGGGCCGGCCGGGCGGTGAAGGTGTTCTCGCGGGCGCGCTGGGCGAACGAGGCGATGATCGGCGCATGGGCCTGGTCGCGCGTCGCCTCGCGGCCGTCGGCGGCGGGCTGGAGCTGGAGTTGATCGAAGTAGCTGCGCCACTGATCCGGAATGGAGCCCGGATTGTCCAGATAGGATTCGTAGAGTTCTTCTACGTAGGGGGCATTGGCGCCGAAAAGATAGGAATTGGACTGGAGTTCTTGTTCCGTGGACATTGTATGCTTCACCTTACGAGTGCTTCACTCGGACGATGCAGGATTGAAAAACCTTCCGCGACACGGCCAGACCGGATAGCGGATAGCGGGGGCAGAAGGCAATAGTACGACGCCTTGCATAAGCCGTATTAGGATTCAAGTATACCCGCGAACCCCAAGGGGTATACACTGATCGGCCCGAAATGCCCGCTTAGTGCCCGTTTCGGCCGCATCGGCGTTGGCATTAACAAACACTTCACGGGACGGACCTTCCGGGAGGCCGCCCCGCACGTCCCAAACAAAGGAAAAGCAGGAGCTCCCTACAACATGGACCTGAACGACGATCGCGCAAAACTGGCACTGGACTACCACGCCCACCCTCAGCCGGGCAAGATTTCCGTGGTGCCGACCAAGCCCCTGGGCAACCAGGACGACCTTTCGCTGGCGTATTCACCGGGCGTGGCCGTCGCCTGCATGGCCATCCACGCCCAGGGCGAGGCCGCCGCGGCCCAGTACACCTCGCGCGCCAACCTCGTCGGCGTGGTGACCAACGGCACCGCCGTGCTGGGCCTGGGCAACATCGGCCCCCTGGCGGCCAAGCCCGTCATGGAGGGCAAGGGCTGCCTGTTCAAGAAATTCGCCGGCATCGACGTCTTCGACATCGAGCTCGCTGAGCACGACCCCGACAAGCTCGTGGACATCATCGCCGCCCTGGAACCCACCCTGGGCGGGGTCAATCTCGAGGACATCAAGGCGCCCGAATGCTTCTACATCGAAAAAAAGCTGCGCGAGCGCATGAAGATCCCGGTCTTCCATGACGACCAGCACGGCACCGCCATCATCTCGTCGGCCGCCATCCTCAACGGCCTGAAGGTCGTGGGCAAGCAGATCGAGACGGTCAAGCTGGTGTGCTCGGGCGCCGGCGCGGCAGCCATCGCCTGCCTCGACCTGCTGGTCAAGCTCGGCGTGCGCCAGTCCAATATCTTCGTCGTCGATTCGCGCGGGGTGATCTGGAAGGGGCGCGACCCGGACATGGAGCCCAACAAGGCGCGCTACGCCCAGGACACCGATGCGCGCACCCTGGCCGACGTCTGCCGCGATGCCGACGTCTTCCTCGGCTGCTCGGCCCCCGGGGTGCTGACCGCCGACATGCTGCGCACCATGGCCGAGCGCCCGCTGATCCTCGCCCTGGCCAATCCCGACCCCGAGATCCGGCCCGAGGACGCCAAGGCGGCGCGCCCCGACTGCGTCATCGCCACCGGGCGCTCGGACTACCCGAACCAGGTCAACAACGTGCTGTGCTTCCCGTTCATCTTCCGCGGGGCGATGGACTGCGGCGCCACCGTCATCAACGAGGAGATGAAGCTCGCCTGCGTCAAGGCGATCGCCGAACTGGCCGAGGCCGAGTCCAGCGCCGAGGTCGCCACCGCCTACGCCGACCAGGACTTGTCCTTCGGGCCGGAATACATCATCCCCAAACCCTTCGATCCGCGCCTGATCGCCAAGATCGCGCCGGCCGTGGCCGAGGCGGCGGCGGCCTCGGGAGTGGCCGCCAGGCCCATCGAGGACATGGATGCCTACCGCCAGTCCCTGATGAGCTTCGTCTATCACTCGGGCCAGCTGATGCGGCCCCTGTTCCGCCAGGCCAAGGCCTCGCCCAAGCGCGTCATCTATGCCGACGGCGAGGACGAGCGCGTCCTGCAGGCCGCACAGACGGTGCTGAACGAGGGGATCGCCCAGCCCATCCTGGTGGGCCGCCCCTCGGTCATCCAGATGCGGGTCCAGAAATTCGGCCTGCGCCTGGTGCCGGGTCAAAACGTCGAGATCGTCGACCCCGAGGACGATGCCCGCTTCAATGAAACCTGGAGCGCCTACTACAAGCTGCGCGGCCGCGAGGGCGTGACGCCCGACATCGCCAAGGCCATGGTGCGCAAGCACAATTCCCTGATCGGCGTGATGCTGCTGCAGCGCGGCGATGCCGATGCGATGATCTGCGGGGTGGCCAGCCGCTTCGACAACCAGCTGCGCTACGTGCAGGAGGTCATCGGCCTGAAGGACGGCGCGCAGACCTATGCCGCCATGAACGTGCTGATGCTGCCCACCCAGACGCTGTTCATCTGCGACACCCACGTCAACGAGGACCCGACGGCCGAACAGGTCGCCGACATGACGATACAGGCCGCCGCCGAGGTGCGCCGTTTCGGGATCGTGCCCAAGATCGCCCTGCTCTCGCACTCGAACTTCGGCAGCCGGCCCACCGCCTCGTCGATGAAGATGGCCGAGGCCCGCCGCATCATCCAGGCGCGCGCGCCCGACCTGGAGGTCGACGGCGAGATGCACGCGGACTCGGCCCTGTCCGAAAAGATCCGCAACAAGGCCTTCCCGGACACGACGCTGGCCGGTGCGGCCAATCTGCTGATCACGCCCAACCTCGACACGGGCAACATCACCTACAACATGCTCAAGATGACCGGCAGCAACGGCGTGGCGATGGGTCCGGTCCTGTTGGGCGCCGCCCGTCCGGTGCACATCCTGACCACCAGCTCGACGGTGCGCCGGATCGTCAACATGACGGCCCTGGCGGTGGTGGACGCCCAGCAGGAGGTGGGGGAGGCGGTGTAAAGCGGCTCAGACAGCGGCGCTGCCCATGCGCACCCCCGGCCATCGGCTGCTGGCCGCTCTCGTTTATTGCCTGGCGGCGGGCCTGGCCGCGATCTGGATCGCCACCGCCCAGCCCTGGCTGGGCCTGGGTCTGCATGGCGGCCCCGATGGCCGGGTGACGGCGCAGACTTGCCGCACCCCCTGCGCCGGCATCCCGTCCGGCGCCGTGATCGCCGGCCTGCAAGCGCCCGGCGCCGGGGCGCTTGCAGAAATCACCGTCGTCGATCTCACCGAAGAGCCGGATGTCCTGCCGGACGCGGCGGCCCTGCGGCAGTTCCTCGAAGACCAGGGCAGGCTGGCGGCCTTGCTGGGCGCGCCGGCCGTCTCCGTCCTCTGGCACGGCACGGCGGGGGCGGCCCCGCACCAGACTCGGATCGAGCCGGCCACCCGCCCCTGGACCAGCCTGCCGGCCATCTTCTGGTTCCAGTGGCTGGCTGCCGCGACGGGCTGCCTGATCGCCATCTGGGTCTGGGCGCTCAGGCCGGGGGATGCCGCTACGCGGCTGTTTGCCCTGACCGGCCTGACCTTCCCGCTCTTTGCCTTGCCGGCAGCGATCTACGGCACCCGGGAACTCGCGCTCGACCCCGGCCTGTTTCGCGTGCTGACCTCGCTGAACTGCCTGGGCGCCCTCACATACGGCGCCGCCTTTGCGGCAATCTTTCTGGCACACCCGCGCCGCCTCGCAAAGCCGGCGGTGCTGCTGGCCTTTCCGCTCGCCGCCGTCCTCTGGTGGCTGCTCTCCGCCGTGGGCCTGCTGACCGACCCGGACTGGGTGATCCGCCTGCCGACGCTGAGCCTGATGCTGGCGGCCCTGGCCTTCGCGCTGATCCAATGGCGGCTGAGCCGCTTCCAGGCTGCGGACCGGGCCGCGTTGCGCTGGTTCCTGCTGTCGCTGCTGCTGGGCGCCGGACTGTATATCGCCAGCCATGTCGTCTCCAGCATCCTCGGCTGGCTGCCGCCCATCCCGCAAGGCTATGCCTTCGGGTTCTTTCTCATCATCTATCTGGGCATCGCCCTGGGCCTGAGGCGCTACCGCCTGTTCGACCTGGATGCCTGGGCCTACCGCCTGCTGGTGTCGATGGGGGTCCTGTTGGCCATCCTGCTGGCCGACGCCGCGATGATCACGCTCCTGGGCTGGTCGGCGCAAACCTCGCTGGGCCTGTCGATCTGGGGCGTCGGACTGCTGTATCTCCTGGTACGGCAACGGCTCTGGAAGCTGCTGGACAGGCCTCGCGACGATGACCTGGTCCGGGTTCTGCCCCTGCTGGTCGAAGTCGCCTTCGAACCCGGCCCGCAGAAACGCGAGCACGGCTGGCAGCAGCTACTGCGCACGCACTATGATCCGTTGCGCATCGAGATCCTGCCGGACAGCGCTGGAACGCTGGACAGCCGGGCGGCCGTCGAGCAGGACGGCGCCGCGCTGTACGTCCCGGCCGGCACCCGGCGCCCCGATCTGCGGCTGCTGCACCGCAACCAGGGCACGCGTCTGTTTTCCAGCCGCGACGCGCGCTTCGCCACCAGCATGATCCGCCTGCTGGAGCGCGCCGAAACCAGCCGCGACGCTTTCGAGGACGCCATCCGCCAGGAGCGCGGCCGCATTGCGCAGGATCTGCACGATGACGTCGGCGCCCGCCTGCTGATGCTCATCCATCGCGCACCGCAGCAGGAAACCGCCGACCTGGCGCGCCAGGCCATGAGCGATCTGCGCGACGCGCTTTCGGTGATCGACGCCGAGCCCAGCCGGCTGAGCGAAAGCCTGGCCGACTGGCGCTCGGAAGCCCAATCCCGCTGCCATGCGGCAGGCGCCGGCCTGATATGGCGTGTGCCGGCCACGGTCACCGATCCGCTGATCCAGCCGCGCCAGAAAATGCTGCTGACCCGGGCGCTGCGGGAATGCCTGAACAACTGCTTCAAGCACGCGCACCACGACGGCTTGCAGATCGAACTGTGCGGCATGCTGTCGGAGACGGGCCTGTTCACCCTCGATTGCACCGATAATGGCGAGGCGGCCGACCCCGGGCAATGGATCAAGGGCCGGGGCCTGCGCGGGCTGGAGCGGCGCCTGCACGACTTGGGCGGCACGGTTGAATTTCACCGTCTGCCCCAAGGCAGCCGGGTCCGCATGCAAATGGCCCTCGCCCTCCCGCCAGGCCGGCAGGCGGGCGCCTCACCCAGGAGGAACGACCATGGAACACTGCCTGCTGGTCGATGACCTGCCCGATGCGCTGGCGCTGATGTCGGACCTGATCCGCCGGGCATTTCCCGACATCGCATTACAGACGGCGGACAGCGTGCAGGAGGCCAAGCGCTGCATCCGCCGCCGGACATTTCAACTCGCGCTCATCGACCTCGAACTGGGCGACGGCGACGGCGCCGAACTCATCGCCTGGCTGGCCGAGCGGCAGCCCGACTGCGTGCCGATCGTGGGCACGATCTTCGATGACGACGATCATCTCATGGCGGCGCTGCAGGCCGGCGCCCAAGGCTACATCCTGAAAGACGAACCACCGGAGCTGGTCGCACAGCAGTTGCAGGGCATCCGCAACGAGCAGCCGCCCCTGTCTCCCGCCATCGCCCGGCGCATGATCCGGCATTTTCGCAAAACGCATGCCCTGCCCGCGGTCGAATGCCGCCTCAGCCCCCGGGAGTCCGAAACACTGGGCCTGCTGGCCAAAGGCCTGCGCCTGGCGGACATCGCCCAAGCCCTGGGAATTTCCCACCATACGGTGGGCGACCATGTCAAAGCCATCTACCGCAAGCTGAACATCAGCAGTCGAGCCGAAGCCGCGCTGGAGGCCCAACGCCTGGGCCTGGTCGATTGATCCATCCTCTGCACGGGCGGCGGGCCGCGCCGGCCACCCGCCCTCGGGATTCAGCCGCCGCTGCGCAGCTCGGCCATCTTGTCCACCATCAGGGTATTGGCCTGCGTCAGGACGGCGCGGGCGGCATCGGCGTACTTGCCCGATGTGGCGTGGAAAATGTATTCGCGCGTCTGGTTCTGGGTCTTGGTCATGGCCCCGAAGAGACCGCCCCTCAGGTAGCCCGTCGCTGCATTGAGGGCCATCGTGGCGCCGGCCTCGACCTCGCTGGTGACGTCCTCGATGGTGGCGAATTCCTGGTCGGAATGCACCGGCTGGCCCAGCGTGAGTTGCCCCGTCTGGGCGGTGGTGATCCCCGTCTCGCCCTTGCTGATGCCCAGAATGCCCGAATCCACCGTCATGCGCTGCCCGACCCGCATGGCCGTCGACGAAAAGAAACCATCACTGCCGGCCGCCCCGGCGAAGTCCACAATATAGGAGACGTTCAGGACCCGCGCATCGGAGATCTCGGCGAACTTGAACGCGGCATTCGAGATCCCCATGCTGTCGAAGCCCGCGAAGGCGCCGGGGTCCGGGCGCTCGCCCGTGAAGAAAGCCTGCTTCGGGCCGATCTGGGCCGGGGAATAAAAGTAGCCTGTTCCGTAGGAAGAGAACAGGCCCGAATTATCTTCCTGATAGGGGAAGTCGAATTCCTTGACGCCCTGGTAGGCCGGGCTGCCCGTGAAGGTCTCGCGAGGCACGACCTGGTAGCCGCGCGCCTGCAGCAGCGTGATGAGGTGTTCGTACATTTCATCGGTCACGCGCTGACGCGTGGCATCGTCTATCCCTTCGAGCTTGACCAGCCCACGGGTCACGGTGTTGTACGCCATGGTCTCCCGCTTGCGTTCCAGCTCCTTGCTGTCGTTGAACCCGACCTTGAAGCCGCCGATGACGACTTTGCTCACCTGCGCAAAGCCTTTCGCATAGCGGACTTCGACGGCGTCCTTGGTGGAAAGGCCCAGAAAACCGCCTTTGCGGGTCTCGGCACCCACGACGCCGTCTGTCGTGCCGACCGTCGTGCAGGCCGCCAGTGTGGCAAGCAGAAGACAAGGGGCCACAGACCGAAGCTTGAAAACCATGATTCAGAATCCTCTTGAAAATGGTCGACCACGCATTCCGGGCCGGAGCGCCCGGCATTAGGCATGCCGGACACAGGTTCATGTCGTCGACATGAAAAATTTACACACGTTCAAGATTTGAAACCATCCCGCGTACAGGGGATGTTTTTGAGGAAATGCGTACGGAGCCCCGCGCTAGGCCGAGGTCCTGGGCTCCACGTAGATCCGCCCCGCCGAATTCACCCGCAGGATCATGGCAAACGCCTGGTCGGGTGCATCGGCGCGGTCGGACTCGAGCTGTCCCCGCAGTTCGAAGCGCAGGGTGATGACCTCGCGCTGTTCCTGTTCGACCGTGATACGGGCGTTGCGCAAGCGGCGCTCGTAGCGGGCCGCCTGGCGGATGATGGCCTCCGACAGCGATTCGGTCGTTCCCAGGGCGAACGAGCCGGCGATGTTGCTCATGTCGGGCATGCCATACTCATGATCGATCGGCACCGAGCCCGCCCGCGTGTTCAGCAGCCGCTCGAGGTGGCGGGCGACGGAGTCGCGCAACTGGCGGTCGTACGGAACGCCCCCCACGCGGCCCGGATCCTCCAGCGCCGTCAAGCGCTCAAACAGACGAATATTGCTCATGCCGTCGGGCTTCCATTGAAAGAATGGCGTGAAAAATCATAGCATCTCCCGCGCGCCCGCCGTCACGCCTGCCTTGACACGGGGAAACGGGTTCATGCAGTATGACCGGCGCGGTCCCCGCCCAAGACTCCTTTACCGAACAGGCCATGGCCACCAGCTTCAACCGGTTCTACGCCACCGAACTCGCCCGCCTGCGCGCCAATTCGCTGGAATTCGCGCAGGCCAACCCGGCCGTCGCCCCCATGCTCGGCTCGGTGTCCACCGATCCCGACGTCGAGCGCCTCCTCGAGGGGGTGGCCTTTCTCAATGGCCTGACCCGCCAGAAGCTCGACGACGAGTTCCCCGAGATCGTCCAGGAGCTGGCCAGCATCCTGGTGCCCCAGTTCCTGCGCCCCCTGCCGGCCTCGACCATGATCGCCTTCACGCCGAAGGCCAAGCTGTCCGAGACGGCCACCATCGCCGAGGGCACCGAGATCGGCTCGACGCCCGTCGAGGGCGTCTCGTGCCGCTTCCGCACCACGGCCTCGCTGCAGATTCAGCCGATCACGCTGGAAACGGCCTCCAGCGAGCGCCTCCCGGACGGCTCCCACGCCCTGCGCCTGCAATTCCAGGCGCCCCAGGATGCACAGGGCATCCAGTTGCCCGAACGGCTGCGCCTGTTCCTCGCCGGCGAGCACGCCGACGCGGCCAATCTGTTCATGCTGCTCGGCAGCCAGGTCAAGAGCGTACGCGCGCTGGACCAAAGCGGGCACAGCGTCCCGCTGTCGAGCACGCTGTCCCTACCCGGCTTCGACGAATCCCTACTGCCCTATCCGGACAACGCCTTCCCGGCCTTCAGCTGGATCCAGGAATTGCTGTTCCTGCCGCAAAAATTCCTGTTCATCGAATTCACCGACCTGCACAAAGGCCTCGGGCGCCTGCAAGGCGAGCGCTTCCGCATCGAGATCGTCTTCCATCGCAGCAGCTTCACCATGCCGGAGGTCACGGCACGCAACTTTGCGCTGAACGTCACGCCGGCGGTCAATCTGTTTCCCGTCGAGGCCGAGCCCATCAATCTCGACCACGAGATGTCGGAATACCTGATCCTGCCCCATGGCTCGCAGCGCCGGCATCATCAGATCTATTCCATCGACTCGGTCAGCGGCTACGTGCAGGGCGGCGCGGAGCCCAAGCGCTACGTGCCCTTTTCCCTGCTGACCCATTCGCGCCAGGAGGCGCAGGCCAGCTACCGGACCTCGATGCGGCCCGCGATGGTGGGCGACACCATCGACACCTATCTGTCGGTCGTCTACCACGCCGGCGACGAGCCCGCCAACGAAACCCTGTCGCTGCGGCTGACCTGCACCAACCGCACCCTGCCAGAAAATCTCAAGCTCGGCGACGTCTCGCGCGCCACCAGTTCATCGCCCGAGCGCTTCGAATTTCGCAACATCACGCCCGTCACCGCCGCCATCGACCCGCCGCACGGCGAGAAACTGCTGTGGGACGTCATCAGCCACACCACGCTCAATCTGCTGTCGCTCTCCAGCATCGAGACCCTGCGCGCCATGCTGCGGCTGTACAACTCGACCTGCTCGTACGACAGCGGCGTGCGCAGCGCCAACGAACGCCAGATCGACGGCCTGCTGGATCTGGCCATCACCCGCGAGATGCGCCTGGTGCGCGGCACCATGATGCAGGGCCAGCACGTCGTGCTCACGTGCGAGGAAAAAAACTGGCCCAGCGCGGGGGCGATGTATCTGTGGGGCTGCGTCCTGGATCGCTTCCTGGCCTGCTACGCCGGCATCAATTCCTATACGCGGTTCGAAATCCACGACAAGAATACGGGGACCACATTCAAATGGCCGATGCGCATGGGACGCAAGCCGGTGCTATGAAGCCCCGGCTGCTCGCCCACGGCGAGCGCTTCTCGTTTTCGCAGGCCTACCGCCTGCTGCGGCTGCTCGCCCGGCGCGAAGGCGCCGAGACCCCCGCCATCAAGGTGCGGCCGAACCTCAGCCTGGATTTTCCCGGCACGGACCTCAGCTCGGTCCATGAAGTCGGTCCGGGCGAATACCGCCTGACGGCCAATTTCCTGGGCCTGTACGGGGTCACCTCGCCGCTGCCCAATTTCTATACCGAGGACCTGCTCGACGAACTGCATGACGGGCGCCACAGCAATCGCGACTTCCTCGACATCATCAGCCAGACCATCTATCCGCTGTTCTTTCGGGCGTGGCTGAAATCGCGGGCGCACATCCGCATCAAGGAATTCGACGACCGCCGGCTGCTCGAGATTTTCCACACTTTCGTCGGCATCAGCCGGCCGCTGCGCTACCTCGACCGCCCGGGCGTCTCGCACCTGCTGCGGTTTGCCGGGCTGTTCAGCCAGTACCCGCGCTCGGCCATGGGTCTGCAGACCATCGTCGCGGCCCTGTACCCGGGCACCCGGGTCGACATCATCCAGCAGGACGAGCGCTGGCAGCCCATTCCGCCGGACCAGCGCCTGGCCCTGGGCCACCAGGCCTGCACCCTGGGCGAGGACGCGCACCTGGGCGTCCTGGTCAAATGCCGCAGCGGCAACCTCGCGCTGCGCATCACCGAGGTCGACAGCGGCCTGTTCCTCAAGCTGCTGCCCGGCGGCGAGGAATTCGAAAAGCTCCGCTTCCTGGTGCGCTATTACCTGCTGGACCCCCTGCACGTCCAACTCGAGATCGGGCTGAAGACCGGCACGGCGCGCCCGCTGCTGCTGGGGGCGGGACGCTGGACCTCGCTGGGCCGCGACAGCTGGCTCGTCTGGCACGATACCAAGCACCGGGGCCGGCTGAGATTCATTTTGTAAATCAAAGAATCATTTTCTAATTAAAAAATCCCCCCGAAAAGCATGCCGCGGGATTGTGTCTTGATGTAATCTTTCGTCAAAAGCAGCGACGGGAGACCCTCATGGCGACCTCCAGCAAGCAATCCTTCCTCACCCCCTGGCCTCCCCCAGGCACATGGTCCAGCGCGCCCCCTCGGCCACCCGCCGAACCCTGACGTTCATCGGCAGGCGCCCCCACCCTCAAGGCGCGATTCCATCCTACCGCCACTCTCATTTCCCACGCCGGATCCGCGCACACGGTCCAGGTGGGCAAGCTTTCTGGACCCATCATGACAGAACCCGAACACGGCGTTGCCGAGTCCACTGAAGGACACAAGTTCTCCTGGTACGGCGACGGCGAGACCAAGGTCGCCGCCAACTCGGAATTCGCGCTGACCTATGGGGTGAAAACCGAGGTTTCCCTGGGGATGAGTACGGAATTCTCGCTGGCCGCCAAAACCGAAATATCCATCGGCGCCAAACTCGAGGCCAGCGTCGGCTATGCCTTCGAATTCAAAAAGGACGGGGCGCTCGAGTTCGCCAAGAGCGGCGGCGTTCATTACCTCGATTCCTATGTCGCCAACATCGGTGCCAGCGCCGGCCAACGCCTCGCCATCAAAATCCTCTCGACGGCGGCCTGGATCCTGATCGGCCTGCAGGCGGCCCTGATGGTGGCGTATTCGGTCGCCGCGGTGGCAATCAAGGTCAAGGACCCGAAGGACGAGCACCTCTACCTGCCCGACAGCAAATTCCCGATGGCGCATCTGAGTTCCATGCTCACGATCGCCATCAACCTCGGCGCCATGCTGACGATTGCGGCGGGCCGTCTCATGGACCTGAGCGAGACCAGCGATCCGGCCGGCGTGCTGTCCATGGACACGACCTCGGCGGTCTTCCTGGGATCCCGGCCGGCCGCCGGCGGCACATCCGCGGGGGTCACCCTCGATGCCACCGGCATCGAGCTGAGCACCGCAAACGCGGACCTGCGCTACCAGAAGCCCTCCCCCCACAGCTCGTCCATCATCGGCTTCCAGGACAAGCCGAACGCGCAGAACGTGGCGGGCGCGCGCCTGAACCTGAATGCGGACGGCTCGCTCCAGGCCTGGGGCGACAGCCTGACGACCACAGTGGCCAGCTCCGCCACTCAAAAAGCGCAGATCCACGTGCTGCAGGTCACGGACGGAACGGGTGCGGACCAGCCCAGCTTCCTGCGCACGAACGAGGGCGGAACCTACATCCACGCCAATGCGGACAACGCCCTGTTCGTGAGCTCCGCGATCGGCGTCAACGCCATCGCCGGGGACTCGTTCCTGGGCGTGGGCGCATCCAAGGCCGCGATCGGCCGCGACGGCAACACCCTGGAATGCAGCGCGGGCGCGGTCACGCTCGCATTCGGCAACACCAAGCTGACCATCGATGCCACCGGCATCAATCTGGGCGGCGGTGCGATCTCGATCATGGCGCCGGGGGGCCCCATCAGTTCGCTCGACCTCGTCAACCTCAAGATGCGGTCCACCGAGCAAGAGGCGCTCCAAAGAGCCCATGTCACCCGACTGATCGTGCACAATGCAAAGCTCCAGGCCCTGAGCAAGGCCGTGCGCACGATGAACGAGACACTGATCGCCCTTCGTCCGGGCGACAAGATGTAGCGCCCGGTCGCTTGATGCGCGCACTCGAATCATGCGCCCGCGTCCTGCGGCGCCGCGCGTCATACACCTCGATATTGCTTGGTGTTAAGCTTGGCCCTGAGACAGCGACAGGGAGACATCCATATGGCGATCAACGACAAGGATCTGCTCTTCACCTTCGAACTGGACGGGTCCGGCTCCAAGCTGCAAGTGATACGCTTCGAGGGCCGCGAGGCGATATCGCGCCTGTTCGAATTCGACATCACCCTGGTCAGCGACGATCCCGACATCGATCTCGATGCGGCCCTGAAGTCCACGGCGGTCCTCACCCTTCGATCACGCGACCTATCGGCCTCCACGCCCTATCGCGGCATGCTCGCGCAATTCGAACAGCTGGGCGGCGTCGACAACTATTATTTTTATCGCGCCACGCTCGTCCCCCGGCTCTGGCGGGCCGGCCTCAATCGCCTCAATGAGGTCTACCTCGACGAACAAACCATCCCCCAGATCATCCGGACGCTGCTCGAACGCAACGACCTCAAAGGCCCCGACCTCAAGATGCTGCTGAAGGAGCCCTCGGACTATCGGGCCCGCAGCTTCACCTGCCAGTACCAGGAAAGCGACCTGGCCTTCGTCTCGCGCTGGATGGAACAGGAAGGCCTGTACTATTACTTCGACCACGACAGCAGCCACTCCGGCGAGGTGCTGGCCATCCTGGACTACAAGGAAGCCCAGCCCACCGACGCCCTGCAACTGCGCTACACCCCGCCCGAAAACGTCCAGACCGACCGCCAGGACAGCTGCGTCACCGCATTCACCTGCCGCAAGACGCACCTGCCCGGCAAGACACTGGTCCAGGACTTCAACTACCGGCTGGCCAAGCTGGGCGACAACCTCAAGGCCGAGGCCCAGGTCCGCGACGGCGCGCAAGGCGAATACATGCTCTATGGCCAGAACCTGCGCACAGAAGGCGACGCCCGGCGCCTGTCCAGGATCCGCGCCGAGGAACTGGGCGCGCAAGGCACCGTGTTCCACGGCGAAGCCCCGGCGATCGGCGTGCGCAGCGGCTACTTCATCGAGGTCGACAACCATTTCCGCGACAGCTGCAACGCCCGCTACCTCGTCACCGAGGTGACCCACCGCGGATCCCAGGCCGGCGTCGTGCTCGCCGGACAGAACACCGGCTACAACCAGAGCGAGCAAGGCTCGACCTACCACTGCGAATTCCAGGCCATCGGCTCGGACCTGCAGTACCGCGCCCCCCGGCTGACGCCGCGCCCCTCCATCGACGGGGTCCTCAGCGCCCTGATCGACTCCGAGGGCGATGGGGCGGTGGCGGAGCTCAACGATTACGGCCAATACAAGGTCCAGCTGCTGTACGACTATTCGGACAAGCCCGTCAACAAGGGATCATCGTGGCTGCGCATGGCCACGCCCTACGCCGGGAAATCCGAGGGCATGCATTTTCCGCTGCTCAAGGGGACCGAGGTGCTGCTGGCCTTCAACCAGGGCGACCCGGACCAGCCGATCATCCTGGGCGCCGCCCCCAATTCCGAGGCGCAAAGCATCGTCGACAGTTCCAATGCCACCAACAACGGCATACGCACCGCCGGCGGGAATTCGCTCGTGATGGTAGACACAAAGGATAAACAGTTAATCAGTTTCTACTCGCCCACCCAGAAGTCACTGATCTACATCGGCGCATTTCCAGAGGCGCAGGATTCGCCGAAAGAGACCCAATCCGCCAGCAACCCGGCCGACGTCCTGCAGTCCGTGATATGACGCAAGGCGCCCGACTCACCCTGATACGTACCTGGATCAAACCTCACCTGGATTGAACAATGGCAGACAAAGGCATGGGCCTTTTCACGGCAGGCAACTACAAGACGTGGATCGGCCAAGGCAAGACCGAGGTGGTGGCCGCCTCGAACTACACACTGACCTATGGGGTCAAAACCAGTTTGTTCCTGGGCATGACCAACGATTTCACGATCGGCGCCAAGAGCACGTTTTTCCACGGGACCAGCTTCGACGCCAAAAAAGGGACCGCGTTCGAGATATCCAAGGCGAGCGTTCTTCGGGTAGGCGGAGAGGGTGGGTTTCACTACTCCGACCACCACTTTGCCAGCGTCGGCTCGAGCAGGGCGCAAAAGCTCCTGATCGAAAAGGCGCGCTCGGCCGCCTGGTTGCTGATCAATATCCAGACCGTGTCGATGACCGCATTGGCGACAACGGCTTTGGCATTCAAGGTCGACGAACTGGAAAACGCAGGCAAAGCCGATCCGCACAGCAGCAAAGACGTCTTTGGCTACGTGGCCTCGATCGCCACGATCCTCACCAGCCTGGCGGTCATGCTGGGGATTCTGAACAAACGATTCAACCGGTATTGCAAGACCGACACGCCGGTGGGCCTGCTTTCAATGCAAAGCGCCGCGACGGGCTCCGTCTTCCTGGGCACACGGGATTCGTCCGGGCGCAGTTCGGCCGGCGTCGCCATGAACAGGACCGGGATCGAACTCAGCACCGCGGATGACGACCTGGAGTACCGGAAGGCCGGCACCGCCACCATCGGCTTCAAGAAAAAACCCAATGCGGGTCCCGTAGGGGGCGCACGGCTGAAGCTCAATGCCAAAGGCAATATCGAAGCCTGGGGCAAGGACATGGCGATCACCCTCAAGGGCGACGCCACCCACAAGGCACGCAAGCACAACCTGGTGATCACTGACGATCAAGGCGGCGAGACCGACAGCCACCTGCGCATGGATGCGACCGGCGCCGCCATCCAGGCGACCAACACAACCGGATTTTTCACGGACAAGAACATAGGCAGTTGCATCGCGGCCGACACATCCTCTGTGCTCGTGAGCGAGGACTTATGCTTGCTCAAGCACGGCGACAGCACGCTCTGCCTGGAGGACAGGAAAGTCACACTGGACCTGGGCGGTACCGAAATCAAGATCGACCCCACCGGCATCAACCTGGGCGGCGGCGCACTGACGATCATGGCACCCGGGGGCGGCAGTTCAACGCTCGGCGCCAAGGACATCGCCAAGATCAAAAAACACCTCAGCAAGCTCAAGGCGGCCAGGAAAGCCGAGAAGGCCCAATTGAAAGCCCAGCAGCAGAAAATCGAGATCGAAGACCAATCCGCAGATTCGTCGCAGGCCGCCATCATCAGCGCAAGCTCCGTCTCGAATCCCGACGCATGAACCACCATTTCCCGAGGCCAGGACACCGCCCGTGACCCCCGCTTTTCCCTCCCTGCAGACCTTTATCCCCGAGGGCGCCGAACTCATGCGGCGAATCTACAGCCCCGCCCCGGGCCAGACCGCGCTCGCCTTCGGCGTCATCCTGCCGTTCCCCCTGTACCCACCCGAGGGCGGACCGGCGCCGGCCATGGACGGTCTCTGGAACCGGGTGACCCAGGTCCTGGGCAAGGAGGGCCTGCTGGACGAAGGCTGGCCCAAACCCCGCGGCGAACTGCTGGCGGCCGGATCCTGCCATCCGCCCCAAGGCCACCGCGACCAGCCGGTATCCGCCAGCATCTCGGCGGGCTCTCTCACCAAGCAGCTGGCGGTTTTCGGCGAACGGCGCTATGGTCCGATGGGCCGAATTTCGGCGCCCCTGCCCTTCGACGCGATGCCCCTCACACTCGCCCAGGCCTTCGGCGGCGAGGATCATGCTTTCAACACAGCGGGCAAGGGATTCGATACCCAGGATGGGGCCGAGTTGCCCAATATCGAATCCCCGCACGCACTGATCGCAGCCCACGGCGACCGGCCCGATCCGGCCGGCTTCGGACCGCTGCCCATCACGGCGCCGCAGCGCGCCCGCCATCTGGGATCCCACGGGCCGCAGTGGTTGGAGGAACGCTGGCCACATCTGCCGCTGGACAGCGATCCGCAGTTCTTCATGGCGGCACCCGAGGACCAGCGGATCCAGGGATTCTGGGCAGGAGGCGAGCCCGTCCTGGCGCGCAATATGCACCCGGATTTTCCGGACCTGGGCGGCCGCGTGCCCCAGTTGCGGCCCCGGTTCTTCGTCCACCAGACCCAGCCTGACGGCGAGGTGCGTTTCGTCGAACTGAAGGTCAACACCGATACCGTCTGGCTGCTGCCGGGCGAACGCATCGGCGTGGCGATCTATCGCGCCCTGGTTCCCATCCACACGCCCGATGCCCGCGACGTCAATGGTTTCCTGGCCGAATTCGAGTCCCCCGACGACCCGGAAAGCCCGCTTGAATACTATATCGGCCGCTGCCTGCGGGCCATGTCGCCCGAGGCGTTCAAGGACATTCCCGATCCGGTCGAGGTCGAAAAGGCCAACGCCAACCTGGACAACCACGAACTGCTGCAGAAAATCACCGAGCAAAAAGAACTGTTTCATCAGATGCTCGCCAAGCGGGGCGTGGATGAAGCCACCCTCATGCGCGAACTCTCGGACAACCCCCACACCCGGAAGTTCGCCCAGACCATCGCGCAGCGCAGCGGCAGCCTGTCCGGCTTTTTCAGCGAAATCGAGCAACTGCTGCACGCCATCGAGGGGACGGACACGACGGCGACCGCGGCGCCCATGCCCTCCCTGGCCTCGGTGCTGCCGCCACCCGCGGCCACGGCGCCGCAGGCCCCCGACGCCCCGATCGCATCGCCCGCATCCCACGGCGAGGCACTGCGCGACGAGGCCCTGGGCGCCCGCCATCGCCAGATCGTGCTCAACCGGGCGAGCAATGGCCAAGCCTGCAGCCAGCTCGACCTCAGCCAGGCGAATCTCGCGGGCTTGAACCTGGCCGGCATGGATTTTTCCGGCGCCTTGCTGGCCGGCGCCAATTTCGCGGGTGCCCAGTTGCAAGGGGCCAACCTGCAAGGGGCCGTCCTGCAAGGGGCCCGGCTGGATGCGGCCAATCTGGCCGGTTGCCGGCTCGAGCAGGCAACGCTGGACCGCGCCAGTTTTTCAGGGGCCGTTCTGCAAGGGGCGATCCTGGACGGCAGCGACTGCACCGGCGCCAATTTCGCCGGCACCGACCTGTCGGGCGTCAGCCTGCGCCAGGCCACCTTGTCCTACGCGTGGCTCAATCGCGTCCGGGCCCCCCAGATCCAGGCTGACGGCGCCGATTTCTCGCATGCCAATCTCGAGGGCATCGATCTGGCGCGCGCCAGCCTGGATCAGGCGAACTTCACAGGCGCACGGCTGCGCCGCGCCGTCATGGACGATGCCTCCTGCGTGTCCGCCAACTTTACCCAGGCCGACCTGAACGATGCCTCGCTGGCGCGCTGCGATCTGCGCAACAGCCAATCCACCGCGGGCTCGCAATGGAGCGGAGCCAATCTGCAAAAGGCCGTACTCGATGACGCCAGCTGGATCGGCGCCTCGCTGGAGGGCGCGCAGATGGACGGCCTCAAGGCCTTGAATGCCGATCTGTCGGATGCGGATCTGCGCAGCGCGGGCATCGCGAACGCCGACCTGCGCAAGGCCACCTTCGACCGCGCCGACCTCAGCCACGCCAGGCTGGAGCGCTCGAACCTGATGGAGGCCTCATTCATCCATGCCGACCTCAGCCACTGCCGGCTCGAGGACAGCAATCTGTACGGCGCGACATTCATGGATACGACGCTGGACCATACCAGGCTCGCAGGCGCCAACCTGGATGGCACGATACTCAAGATTCGTGCCGATGCCTGAGACCGATCGACCGTAGCCCACCCACGGACCCGCCATGCCACCACACACGACCCCTCAAATCATCGATGGCACCCTCGAAGACGCCGACCTCAGCGATGCCGCCCTCGCCGGCACCGACTTCACCGGCATCCGTTTCCGCCAGGTGATCTTCCGCAACGCCGACTTGGGGACCGTAGACTTCACCGGCGCGGATTTCCAGGCGTGCGATTTCACGGGCGCCAACCTGGCCGAGGCCAACCTCATGGGCGCCACGCTGGCCGCCTGCATACTGGACCAGGCCCGGCTGGACGGCGCCAGCCTGACCACCGCCACCATGACCGGCAGCAGTCTGAACGGCGCCAGCGCCGAAGGCGCGGATCTGTCGGCTGTGCTCCTGGATCAGTGCTCGTTGAACCAGGCCGTGCTGCGCAACACCGACCTGTCGCTGGCCCGCATCAACGGCTGCCAGTTGGACGGCACCGACCTGTCGGGCGCCAACCTGGAGCGCTTCATGGCCCTGGACACCGATCTCAGCAAAGCCCTGTTTCGCGACAATACACTCGACAGCGCCATGCTGATGAAGGCCAACCTGGCGGGCCAGCGCTTCCCCGGATGCGCGCTGGAGTTGACCCTGTTCGTCGAGGCCGATCTGCAGGGGGCGGATTTCTCGAACTGCACCCTGCAGGACACGCAGTTCGCCAAATCCAAACTGAGCGGCGCCAGCCTCAAGGGGGTCAATGCCAACAGCGTGAGCTTCGCCATGGCGGACCTGAGCGCCGCCGACCTCTCGGACGCCAGTTTCGAGATGTGCGACTTCTCCAACGCGACGCTGAATGCGGCACGCTGCACCAACAGCACATTCTCCACCTGCCCGCTGGTCCACATGCAGGCGAGCGACAGCGTCTGGGACGGCGCCTCGCTCAAGCTCTGCGACTTGTCCCACGTGGTATTCGACCGGGCCAGTTTCCGCAACGGTTCACTGAACATCTGCAACCTGCACGAGATGTCCGAGGACAAGACCCTCTGGGACGGTACCACGTTCAACGAAACCCAGCGCACCAATCCGGAGCGCGCCCAGGCTGAAAACTGGGCACCGCCCCAATAAGTTCCGGAGCCCGATATGGCCGCCACGATTTCCCCCCTGAAAAAGACCGCGCCCGCCATCGAGGCGCGCCTCGTCCACGCCCGCGTCAGCGGGACGCAGGACGGCATGATCCAGGTCGATCATCCCGAAGGCCCTGTCGCGCGGCGCGCCCTGAGCTGCCTGATCGAACCGCAGGCCGGCGACCTCGTCCTGCTGGCCCTGGATCCGGCACACGTGCACGGGCATGTTCTTGCCGTCCTCGAGCGGCCCGGGCCGCAGGATGCCGACCTGGCGCTGCCCGGCGGGGGCGTGATCCTCGCCCGCGACGGCGAGGTGGCCCTGCGGGCGCCGTCCCTGCGGCTCGAGGGCCGCGAGCGCATCGCCCTGGATACCGGCGCGCTCGAGGTGGCCGCCGTGAGCGCCTCCACGACCGTCAAGCATTGGCAAGGCTGGTTCGATACCCTCGAGGCCTACGCCGTCTCCATCGAATATTCGGCTAAGACCCTGTCGGCCAGGTTGGGGCGGCTGCTGTCGCGCTCGCTCGAAAGCTTCCGATCCGTCGAGGGCCTGGACGAAACCCGCGTGGGCCGCAGCCGCACGCGGGTGCGCGACGACCATCGGCTCGAGGCCGGCCACATCACCGCGCGCGCCGACGGCTTCGTCAAGATCGACGGCCAGAAGATCGACCTGGGTTGAGGACACGCCATGCCATTCGTCGCCACCATCAAGTCCGGGCAGGCCATCTGCACGCCCGACGTCTGCAAGACCCCCGCGCCGCCGGGCTCGCCCATCCCGATCCCTTATCCCAACACGGCCATGACGACGCTGGCCAACCCGCCCACCACCAAAGTCCTGGTCGATGGCGCGCCCGCCGTGACGAAATCCTCAAAGCTACCGCTGAGCAACGGCGACACCGCAGGGTCGGTCGGCGGCGTGGTGTCGGGCACCATCATGGGCGAATGCGAGTGGGTCATGGCCAGCTTCAAGGTCAAGTTCGAGGGCAAGCCCGTCATCCGCCAGGGCGACAGCGCCAAGTCGAACAAGGGCAACGCGTTCGGATCACTGCTGCAGCCCAGCCAAGCCAAGGTCAACTGCAATTGAAGGCCGGCGCCTAAGGTTGCGGATGAAACTCATTGACCGGACGGCCCGAGGCGTCCAGCGCGATCCGGTCGCCGGGATAGTGCCGGACCAGGGCGCTGCGCCGCTCGCCGCCGTACTCGTAGGTGACGCGAAACGGCGATTCGGTGTATTGCACGCGCACCCTGGGCAGGCAGGTGGTCTCGATGTAGAACTGCTGGTCGGGCAGAAACTGTCCGGGCTGCGTGGGCTCGAGCAGCGACTGGGGCGGGCTGTCCGGAAACAGCAGATTGAACAAGCCATCGCCCAGGATGCCGCCGATCAGCGAGACCGCCGCGACCAGGGGCAGCTTGCCGGGCCAGTAGGAGTAGGCCAAGGAGCCCAGGCCATAGGCGCCGGCCACCATGCCCGGCCCTGCGATGGCGCCGACGGCGATGCCGCCGGCGACCGTCGGGTAGGTCCATTTCTTGTGATTTTCACCATAGTTGCGGGTGAACTTGTAGCCCACCAGGCCGCCCAGCACCCCGCCCAGAATCGGTTTCCAGTATTTCACCAGCCAGGACTGGTTCTCGTACTGCTGTCGGGCGCGCTCGCGTTCGCTGACGATCGTCTGCCAGCACACGTCCTCTTTTTTTGTTTTGGCGATTGTTTCATGTGTGACCGAGAGGACCGGCACGCTGCCCTGCGCGCCGGCGGCCCGCGCGCCGAACGAGGCGCCCGCCGCCCAGGCGGAACCCGTCCCGCACGCCATGCCCCAAGCTAGAAAGGACATTGAGTAGATCACGCAAGCACATGATTTTCCGAGGGTGCGCGGCACAAAACCTGGGGATTGACGAAGGGTCATGGGCTATAATCCCACGAGACGTCGGGATACATCTCGAATATTGAGGCAGTTTATTTTCATACCCTCACCATTGCAAGCGCACCCGAATGCCTGACAAACGACACCTGTTGTTACTCGCCTTGGCCGGTGCGCTGTTTCTGGCCCAGGGGTGTTCGAGCGTCAATTCCGCCATGGGCGGCAATACCCAGAAGGAAGCCAAGGCCGAGGTCAGCTGGGATTTCGCCCGCGATGCCATCCAGATCGAACTGGCGTCCGACGACAACCTGAACGCCTATTTCGACCAGCCGCACACCCTGGTCATGGGGGTGTTCCAGCTCGAGGACGCCAAGGCCTTCACGAAGCTGCTGGGCGACGCCGGCCAGCTCAAGACCATCCTCGCCACGGGCGACGCCGGCCAGGACGTCATCCAGCTCGACCGCTACGTGGTCAGCCCCGGCAAGCACACCATCCTCGACATCGACCGCGTACAGGACGCCAAGTTCGTGGGTATCGTTGCGGGGTATTATCATTTCGATCCGACGGCGTCGTCGCGGCTCTTTCGCATACCGCTCAACATCGAGACCAGCGGGCTGGTCAGCACGACCTACAAGGCCCAGCCCGCGCACCTCGCGCTGCGCCTGCAGCTGGGGCGCACCCGCATCGCCAATGCGCAAAGCCTGACCTTCGACGCCGACGCAAAACCCAACATCGAGGCCGTGCCGCTCGATGCCGGCGCGCTCGAGATCGAGCTGAACGACAAAACCTTGAGCGACGCCGAGGCTTCCGCCGGCGCCGCCAGAAAGCTCAGGAAATAAGGATCGCCAATGGACTTCCGGACGGCTACGTACTGGCACCAGGGACTGTTTCTGCAACCCCAGCACTTCCAGCGCCAGGAACTGCACCAGCAGTTCCTGAAAAAGCCCCTGTTCGATCTGGTCACCCCGCATTTCTGGGGCGTGGGCGAGCTGGAATGCGCACCCGAGTCCCTGTCCGCGCATACAGTCGAGGTCCGCAGCGCCCGCTTGATCTTCCGCCAGGACACCTACGTCGAGTTCCCCGGCAACGCCGTCATTCCGCCCCGGTCCTTCGACAAGGCCTGGACCGACACGGACCAGCCGCTGGACCTCTACCTGGGCCTGAAAAAATTCTCCATCGTGTCGCCCAACGTCACGGTCGTGGACTCGTTCGACGCGGCCGCATCGGTCCAGACGCGCTTCGCATCCGAAGCCAACGGCCTGCCCACCCCCGATTTCTACGGCGAAGGCCCCAGCGCCCACATCCCCGTCGTCATGAACGTGGTGCGCATATTCTTCGGCCCCGAGCTCGAGTCGCTGGATGAATACGACCTGATCCCGATCGGCCGCCTCACGCGCGACAACGACGCCATCAAGTTCAGCGCCGACCAGGTCCCGCCCTGCTATGCGATGTCGGGCTCGCACATCCTGCAGGACCTCGTGCGCGACATCCGCGACGACATGTCCGGACGCATGCGCCAGCTCTCGGAGTACAAGGCGCCGCGCGACATGCTGCGCCAGGACCTGGACCCCGATTTCATCATGCTGATGCAATCGCTGCAGGCCCTCAACCGGATGGTGCCGACCCTGACCCACCTGACCGAGACCGACCAGATCCATCCTTGGGAAGTCTACGGCGCCCTGCGCCAGTGCGTGGGCGAGATCAGTACGTTTTCCGAGCAATACGACGCCCTCGGGCGCCGGCGCGACCGCCCTGGCGACGAGGGCCTGCCGCCCTACGACCACCAGCAGCTCTACGCCTGCTTTCATGCGGCACGCCGCATGATCAACCGGCTGCTGGGCGAGATCTCCGTGGGGCCGGAATTCCGCGTCACGCTCGAGCCTCTCGACAATTACCTGGTGGCGCCCATCCCGCGCGACTACTTCACCTCGCGCAACCGCTTCTACCTGGTCATCCAGGCGGCCTCCCTCGGCGAGGACGGCGGCCAGGAATTCCTCAAGACCGCGCGCCTGGCCACGCCGCATGCCTTGCCCGCCATGATCGACCACGCCCTGCCGGGCATCGACATGATCGAGGTCTCGACGCCGCCGCAGGGCATGCCCCAGCGCGCCAATGCCCGCTACTTCCGCATCGAGCAAATGAGCGATGCGTGGGAGCAGGTCGAGCAGGTCGCCGAGATCGGCCTGTTCTGGCCGAGCGCACCTGCCGACCTGCGTGCCCAGGTCGTCGTCCTCAAGGGCTGAGCCATGAAACTCGTGGACTACTTCATACCGGTGACGGCCTTCGTCAAGGCTTTCGGACAGGCGTCCGGCGAGCGCACGCCCGAAGGCCTGTCCAAGGAAATCGACGCCCTCGTCAACCAGGCGCGGGTGAGCGCGCTCGAACACGGCATCGAGCCGCCCCGCTTCCAGGAGGCCTTGTTTCCGGTCCTCGCCTGGGCCGACGAGCAGATCTCGCGTTCACGCGCCTGGGACAGCGGCCACGCCTGGCAGCCCTTCCTGCTGCAGCGGCGCTACTTCAAGACCGGCCTGGCCGGCCGCGAGTTCTTCGACCGGCTCGAGGCGCTGGAGCCGCGCGACAGCGCCCTGCGCGAGGTCTACCTGCTGTGCCTGTGCCTGGGCTTCGAGGGCCGCTACAGCATCGCGCCCAATGCCTCTGAACTGGCCAACATCCGGATCGAGCAATACCGCCTGCTGCAGCAGCACGATCCCGCCCTGGCCGGCGGCAGCCACGAACTCTTTCCCGAGGCCTACCTGCAAGGCGGCAAGACCCAGCGCAAGCCGCGCGGCCTGCTCGGGCGCTTTTCCACCCGGCAGGTGCTGTTCGTCCTCCTGCCACCGCTGATCCTCCTCGTGGTCGGGCTGGTGATGCACGCCAACCTGACCCATGCCGTCCAACAGTTCCGCGAAGCCGTCAATCTATGAAGGTCATCCTCATCCGGCTGCTGCAGCTCATCACCCTGGCGCTATTCAGCTGGGTGGTCACCCTCTATCTGCTCTGGCCGCTCTGGGGCGGCCTGGCGATTTTCTTTGGCGTGATCGGCGCGTACTTCGGCATCAAGCTCGCCCGGCGGCTGTGGCTGGTTTCGCGCTCGCGGGTCAAGCTGGCCGCCTCGGAGGCGGCCGGCCGCGCACAGGTCGAAAAATCCAGCGCACAAGCCGACCTCACGCGCAAGTGGAAGGACGCGATCGCCACGCTGCGCCGCTCCAGCTTGCGCCGCTTCGGCAACCCCATCTACGCCCTGCCCTGGTACATGGTGATCGGCGAGTCGGGCGTGGGCAAGACCTCGGCCATCACCCGCTCGCGCCTGGGCTCGCTGAACAAGACCGGCAGTCAGTTCGAACCGATCGAGCAGACCGTCAACTGCGACTGGTGGTTCTTCAACCGCACCGTGATCATCGACACCGCGGGCCGCTACGTCTCGCCCACCGGCACGTCCGAGGACCAGGCCGAATGGGAGCGCATGCTCGAGCTGCTGGCCAAGTACCGGCTCAAGGAAGGCTTGAACGGCCTGGTCCTGGCGGTCGATGCCGACCAGCTGGCGCGCGGCGACGACAAGCTCGAGCAATACGGCCACGTCATCCGTGAACGCATCGACCAGCTCATCCGCCTGTTCGACAAGCGGTTTCCGATTTTCCTGCTGGTCACCAAGTGCGACCGCATCTACGGCTTCGAGCAGTGGACGCAGACCCTGCCGCCCGAAGCCCTGGCCCAGGCCATGGGCTACGTCGGCGCCCTCGAGGAAGGCGACGGCGCCGAGGCCCGCTTTGCCGACCAGGCCTTCGACCAGATCACCACGCGCCTGCGGCAGCTGCGCCTGGACATGGGCGTCAAGGGCGTGGACCTCAGCGCGCCCCTGTTGCTGCTGCCCGAGGAGATCGACCGCCTGCGCGGCGGCCTGAAGCGCTTCCTGGCTGCCTGCATGGGCAACAACCCCTACCTGGAGCAACCCCTGTTGCGCGGGCTGTTCCTGAGCAGCGCCCGCCAGGACGGCGAGACCCTGCCCAACATGCTCGGCCTGATCCAGGAACCCAGCGCTGCGCGCGCCTCCGAAAAGGGCGCCTTCCTGCATGATTTCTTCGAGCGCGTGCTGCCGGCCGACCGCTGGACGTTCCGCCCCACCGTCATCATCGACCGCTGGCGCCTGGCGACGCGCAACCTGGCGGCCGTGTTCTGGATCTGCACCTTCGCCGCCGCGCTGCTGTTCCTGATGCTGTCCTACTACCAGACGCGCAGCAGCCTGACGGCCATCCAGGACGCCTACCCCATGCAGGCGCTGGACAAGGACCAGCCTGCGGAGCAGCGCCTGAACACGCTGCAGGACATGCTCAGGCTCATCGAACTGATCCAGAACCACGAGCGCAACTGGCAGACCCGCTGGCTGGCCTTCAGCCCCGACCTCGAACGGCTCGAGGTCGACATCAAGGCCGCATACGTCAGGGGATTCCGCGAGCTGCTGCAGAAAAACCGCCGCGAGGACATCCTGCCCGCCCTGGCCGGCAATGCCGACGCGACCACCTATGCCGAGGCCGTCCTCACGCTCACGCGCAGCATCAACATGACTCAGGCGCGCATCGACGGCGCGACCTATGATCAGTTGCTGCGGATGCCACAGGCCCCCGAGCAGATCTCCGAGGTGCTGGGCCTGGACCTGCCGGCCCACCTGATCCAGGCGCCCGCGCACATGTCCGCCGCCTACAAGGCCTGGAGCGACCCTGCCGACCCGGCGCTGCTGCAAGCCCTGGACGTCGACCGCCGGGCCCTCGCACAGGCCGTCGACCAGTCCGAGCATTTCTCGTGGCTGCTGAACTGGGCCAACAAGCAGAGCAGCCTCAGCCCCGTGACCTTGCGGACCTTCTGGCTGCCGGGCTCGCAGGGCGGCAGCCCCGAGACCATCCCGCCCGCGCTCACGCTGGCCGGCCAGCGCCAGATCCGCGGCTTCCTGAACGAGATGGAACAGGCCCTCAGCAACTCGACCGCCTTCCAGTTCAAGCGCGGCGCCTTCGAGGCCTGGTACCGGACCGAGCGCTTCAACGCCTGGCAGGGTTTTGCCTGGTCCTTCGACAACGGCGAGCTGTTGCTCGCCAACGAGCCGGCCTGGCGCGACATGGTGACCAAGGTGGACACCGACACCAGTCCCTATTATGAGTTCTTCGACCGCCTGCGCAGCGAATTCGCCGAGATCCCGGACGGCGAACTGCCGGGCCTGATGCTGTTCGCCCGCGAGTTCCCCGCCCTGCGGCGCGCGGCGGCCGAGGGCGCCTCGGTGGGCAAGGCCAAGGCCATCCTCGAGACGATCAACACGGTGGGCGAGCGCATCGTGCGGCCCTCGGACTTCGGCGCCAACCCCTCGACGACGGCCAGCTCCACCATCCGCCGCTCCATCAAGGGCGTGCAAGCCTTCGCCGACTATGCGCACCAGTTCGACGTCGCGGCGGCCCAGGCCATGGAAGGCAACGGCCAGTCCTACCAGCTCATGGCCGACTACTTCAATCTGGGCACCAATCCGGAAACCAGCGCCTCGGCGCTGCAGACCGCGCAGGACAGCCTGCAGGCCTTCCGCAAGGCCTCCGGCTTCGACCTGCCCGACGACCAGGTGATCTGGAAGCTCATCGGCGGGCCGCTGCGCATCCTGACCCGCTACGCGCTCGAACAGTCCTCCTGCCACCTGCAAAAGGAATGGGAGGAGAAAGTCCTCTGGAAGACTCAGATGGCGGTCAGCGCCCGCGAGACCAACGACCAGCTCTTTGGCGACAACGGATCGGTGTGGGCCTTCGTCGACGGGCCGGCCAAGCCCTTCATCCTGCAAAAGGCGACCCACTTCACGCCCGCCACCAAGGACGACTACACCCTGCCTTTCGCCAATCCCTTCCTGCCTTTCCTGAACCGCTCGGTCGACACCCGCGTCGAGGCGGTGGTCAAATCGCAGCTGGCCGAATCGGCGCAGGGCAAGTCCGCCACCATCCTCATCACGGCCCGCCCGATCGGGATCAACGAGGGTGCCAAGGCCAAGCCATACTCGGTCACCTTGTCGATCCAGTGCGCGCAGCAGGAAATCACGCTGGACAATTTCAACATGTCGGTGACCAACAGCTTCGACTGGTCGCCCGACCAGTGCGGGGACGTCACGCTGCGCATCACCATCGACGAGCTGACGCTCACGCAGCGCTATCCGGGCCCCATGGGGATGGCCCGCTTCATCGCTGAATTCCGGGACGGCGAACGCATCTTCACCCCCGAGGATTTCCCGCAATCGCGCGAGCGGCTGGAGGCGCTGAACGTGCGCACCATCCACGTCCGCTACGACTTTTCGGGCCAGGACCAGCTCCTCAACCTCGCGGACAACCTGGACTATCTGGCCAGCACCTCGACGCCCTCGACCAGCGCCACGCCGGCGCGCGCCGCCTTCAAGGTGCCCGAGCGCATCGGTCAATGCTGGACGGAAGGCCCGCCCGAGCAGTCCGCCTCGCCCATGCCGCTGTACATCCGCCAGCGCGCCGAGAAAATCATCGAGGCGTCGCCGCCTCCGCCGCCGCTGCCGCCCCCGCCCGCACCGCTGCCGGAACGCACGCACCGTGTCAAGGAAGGCGATACTTTGTATTCACTTGCAAAGCAATACGGCACCAGTGTCCAGGTCCTGCAGCAACTGAACCACCTGAAAAATACCGACCTGATCATGAAGGGCCAGATTCTCAAGCTGCCGCCGGAGGACACCCCCGTGTAACAACCCGAAACTTACGGCGGGCAAGGCTTTCCATGCATTGACACGTTTTGCTTCATAAGACAAAATCATTCCGCTGTTGCAAAGTTTATTAATAAAACTTCGAACCTTCCTTTTTGCACTGTCAGCGTGCGCCGCCATGCGCCCTTGCGGTCCGATCGGCCAACAGCACCCCGTCACAGGAGAACACCATGGCAACCGAAGGATCCGTCGCCCCCAAGGAACGTGTCAACATCACCTACAAGCCGGCCACCGGCGATGCCCAGACCGAAGTCGAACTGCCCCTCAAGCTGCTGATTCTGGGCGATTTCACCCAACGGGAAGACGACCGCAGCGTCGAGGACCGCGCCCCCATCAGCGTCGACAAGGACAACTACAACGACGTCCTCAAGGCCCAGAACCTGTCCCTCGACCTGTCGGTGCCCAACCGCCTGGAACCCGATTCCGACGACAACATCGCAGTCAACCTCAAGTTCGATTCCCTCGCGGATTTCCAGCCCGACAACATCGTCGAGAAAGTCCCCGAGCTGCGCAACATCGTCGAGCTGCGCGGCGCGCTCAAGGCCCTCAAGGGCCCCCTGGGCAACATCCCCGACTTCCGCAAGAAGCTCCAGGAACTCGTCCAGAACGAAGGCGCGCGCGACAAGCTGCTCAAGGAACTCGGCATCGAGGATAAATGACGCCGTCCCGACGGACATCGAGCCGTCACGGACACGCTGTAAAAACCAGATACGCCATACAGGGTTGAGACACCATGAGCGAAGAAACCGCAAAGCAAGAGGAAGCCGCCGGCAGCGAGGCCGCCAGCGGCTCCCTGATCGACCAGCTCCTCGAGACCACCCGGGTGCGCCCCGGCGACGAATCCTACGCGATCACCCGTCAGGGGATCCAGACCTTCATTTCCTCCCTGCTCGACCCGGCGCGCGCGACCGACCGCATCACCGCCTCGCTGGCCGACGACATGATCGCCGAGCTGGACAAGAAACTATGCCGGCAGGTCGACGAGATCCTGCACAACCCGGAATTCCAGCGGCTCGAATCCTCATGGCGCTCGCTGAAGTTCCTGATCGACCGCACGAATTTCCGCGAGAACATCAAGATCCAGATCATGAACGTCAACAAGGACGATCTGCTCAGCGATTTCGAGGACTCGCCCGAGGTCACCAAATCCGGCCTCTACAAGAACTGCTATACGGCTGAATTCGGCCAGTTCGGCGGCCAGCCCTTCGGCGCCATCATCGCCAACTACGAGTTCGGCCCCGGATCCTCGGACGTCAAGCTCCTGCAGTACTGCGCGAGCGTGGCCTCGATGGCGCATGCGCCCTTCATCGCGGCCGCCGGCGCGCAGTTCTTCGGCCTGGACGACTTCGCCAAGCTGCCCGACCTCAAGGATCTCTCCTCGATCTTCGAGATGCCGCAATACACCAAATGGAACGGCTTTCGCGAAAGCGAAGACGCGCGCAACGTGGGCCTGGTGCTGCCCCACTTCCTGCTGCGCACGCCCTACGGCAACGACACCACGCCGTCCAAGAAATTCAACTACGAGGAAGACGTCTCCGCCGGCAACAACGCCTTCCTGTGGGGCAACGCGGCCTTCGCCTTCGCATCGCGCCTGACCGCCAGCTTTGCCGACTACCGCTGGTGCGCCAACATCATCGGCCCGCAGGGCGGCGGCACGGTGGGCGACCTGCCCATCTACAACTACGAGGCGATGGGCGAGATCCAGACCAAGATCCCCACCGAGGTGCTGATCTCCGAGCGCCGCGAATTCGAACTGGCCGAACAAGGCTTCATCGGCCTGGCGATGCGCAAGAACAGCGACAACGCGGCCTTCTTCTCGGCCAATTCCTGCCAGAAACCGAAATTCTTCGGCAACACCAAGGAAGGCAAGGAGGCCGAAACCAACTACAAACTGGGTACGCAGCTGCCTTACATCTTTGTCGTGAGCCGCCTGGCCCACTACATCAAGGTGCTGCAGCGCGAGAACATCGGTACCTGGAAGGAACGCGCCGATCTCGAAGGCGAGCTCAACAACTGGATCCGTCAGTACGTGGCCGACATGGACGCCCCGGGGCCCGAAGTCCGCAGCCGCCGGCCGCTACGCACCGCACAGATCAACGTCGAGGACGTCGAAGGCGACCCCGGCTGGTATCGCGTGTCGATGCTGGTGCGACCGCACTTCAAATACATGGGAGCATCGTTCACGCTCTCGCTGGTCGGCAAGCTCGATCGCAAATGACGGAACGGCCCCAATGCCATCCATGGATCATGGATTCCTTAACCACCGCAAGATGCGGGTAGGAGATCACAATCATGCCAATGCCAGGCTACTTCACCCTGACGGGTCAGACGCAAGGAAAAATCGACGGTAGCTGCACCATCCAGGGCCACGAGGACACAATCCTGGTCCAGGCTGTCGACCACACGATCGAGATCCCCAAATCCATTCAGACCGGCCTGCCCACCGGCAAGCGCATCCACGGGCCGCTGACGATCACCAAGGAAATCGACAAGGCCTCGCCGAAACTCTTCCAGGCCCTGACCTCGGGCGAGCAGCTCACCGACGCCAAGCTCGAGTACTACCGCATCTCGCCGCAAGGGAAAGAGGAGCTCTACTACACCGTCGAGATCAAGAACGCCATCATCACCTCCATGCACAAGTTCGTCCCCATGTGCCTGGACCCGGCCAACAAATCCATGGGCCACATGGAGGCGGTGTCGTTCACCTACGAGACCATCATCGAGACCTTCACGCCCGACGGCATCGAGGCCCAGGACTCCTGGAACGCGCCGAAGTCCTAAGCAGTCCCAAGGGGTGGCGTTCGTCCACGATCGCCACACCCTGCCGCCCGCCATCGCACACCGCCTGCGTTCCCGGCGGGCGGTTGGCGCCGCAACACCGTCTTTCCGCGGGCGAGTGACCGGGCCCCATCACGCAAGAGCTCGAGCCACCCCCCGATATGACTCAACCACCTCCGGGGGCGAGCATGCAAATCGTCGAGTTCAAGTCGCTGGTCAGCAGACTGAACCCCACTTGTCGCGATGCGCTGGAAAACGCGGCGGGCATCTGCCTGAACCGCACGCACTACGAGATCACCATCGAGCACATGCTGGTGCGCCTGATCGATGATCCGCGCTGCGACACGCAGCTCATCCTCAAGCAGGCCGGCATCGATCCGGGACGCGTGCAGCGCGCCCTCGAGCAATCCATCGAGACCTTCAAGACCGGCAACGCCGGCCGCCCCCAGTTTTCACCGCTGCTGCCCGAGTTGTTCGCCGACGCGTGGATGATCGCCTCGGTCGACCTCTACGAAGGCTCCATCCGCTCCGGCGCCTTGCTGGCGGCCTTCGTCGCTCGCGCATCCTTTTACGCCAGCGGCACCTATTCCGAACTGCTCGCCGAACTCGACAAGAACCGCACGGTCGAGCTGCTGGGCGTCGTCGCCGCCACGTCGCGGGAATCCGAGGAGGCCGTCGCGGCCGGCCCGGGCGGCGCACCCGCCGCGGCCGGCGCACCCGAGGGCCGCGCGGGCTCGGCCATCCAGCGATTCTGCGAGGATTTCACGGCCAAGGCGCGCGAGGGCCGCATCGACCCGGTGTTCGGGCGCGACCCCGAGATCCGCCAGATGGTCGACATCCTGGCGCGGCGCCGCAAAAACAACCCCATCTGCGTCGGCGACCCCGGCGTGGGCAAGACCGCCGTGATAGAGGGCCTGGCCGTGCGCGTGGCCGAGGGCGACGTGCCCGAGCTTCTCAAGGACGTCACCATCCTCGGCCTGGACATGGGCGCCCTCGAGGCGGGCGCCGGCGTCAAGGGCGAATTCGAAAACCGCCTGCGCGGCGTGATCAACGAGATCAAGGCCTCGCCCACCCCCATCATCCTGTTCATCGACGAGGCGCACACGCTGATCGGCGCGGGCGGCGCGGCCGGCACCAGCGACGCCGCCAATCTGCTCAAGCCCGCCCTGGCGCGCGGCGAGCTGCGCACCATCGCCGCCACCACCTGGAGCGAGTACAAAAAATACTTCGAAAAAGACCCGGCGCTGGCGCGCCGCTTCGAACTCGTCAAGCTCGACGAACCCACCGTGGACATGGCGGTGCAGATCCTGCGCGGCCTCAAGGAACGCTACGAGCAGGTCCACAAGGTCATCATCCGCGAGGACGCCCTGGTGGCGGCGGCCGAACTGTCCAACCGCTACATCACCGGCCGCCAGCTGCCCGACAAGGCGATCGACCTGCTCGACACGGCCTGCGCGCGCATCAAGGTCAACCTGTCCTCCAAGCCCGACTTCATCGAGGATCGCGAGCGCACCCTGCAGATGCTCGAGCGCGAAAAGCGCGGCCTGCTGCGCGACATCGAGAACCGCGTGCCCACCGATGCCGCGCGCCTCGACGAGATCGACGCGCTCGCCGCCAGCACCCAGGCGGAACTGGACGAGCGCCGCAACCGCTTCCAGGCGCAATACGACGCGGCCCAGCGCATCCTCGCCCTGCGGGCCGAGCGTGCCCAGGCGCGCGACGGCGCGGCGTCCCCGGCGCCGGCCGACGAGACAGCGCCCACCGCAGACCAGGCGCCGGCAGAGGGCGCCGCCCAGGCCGCGCCGGCCGCGGCGCGCGACCTGGCGGCCATCGAGGCGGAACTGGCCGAGGCCGAGCAGGCCCTCGACACGCTGCAGGCGCAGGACAAGTTCATTTTCATCGACGTCTCGCCCGACACCGTCGCCAAGGTCGTGTCCGACCGCACCGGCATCCCGCTGGGCAAGATGATGCGCGACCAGGCCGCGGCCGCCCTGGCCCTAGAGGACACCCTCGGCGCCCGGATCAAAGGCCAGGACTACGCGCTGTCCCACATCGCCGAGGTCCTCAAGTCCGCGCGTTCGGGGCTGCGCGATCCCGACCAGCCCATGGGCATCTTCCTGCTGGTCGGCCCCTCGGGCACGGGCAAGACCGAGACCGCGCTGTCCGTGGCCGACACCATGTTCGGCGGCGAGCAATCGATGGTCACTATCAACATGAGCGAGTTCCAGGAAAAGCACACCGTCAGCCGCCTGGTGGGTTCGCCCCCGGGCTACGTCGGCTACGGCGAGGGCGGCGTGCTCACCGAGGCGGTGCGCCAACGCCCTTACTCGGTGGTCCTGCTCGACGAGGTCGAGAAAGCCCACCTCGACGTGGTGAATCTGTTCTACCAGGTCTTCGACAAGGGTGTGCTGTCCGACGGCGAGGGCCGCGAGATCAATTTCCGCAATACCGTGGTGTTCCTGACCTCCAACCTGGGCCTAGACGTGATCACCGAGCTGTGCGCGGGGGACGAGCCCCCGCCGATGGAGGCCATCCAGGCCGCCATCCGGCCGATCCTGTCCAATCACTTCAAGCCGGCGCTGCTCGCGCGCATGACCATCGTCCCCTTCATGACGCTGAAGGGCGACGCGCTGCATGGCATCGTGCGACTCAAGCTGCGCAAGCTCGCCCAGCGCATGCAGCGCAACAACAAGATCGCCCTCGAGGTCGCCGACGAGGCGATCGATGCGATCGCCCAGCGCTGCACCGAGGTCGAGACCGGCGCGCGCAACATCGACTTCATCCTCAAGGGCACCATCCTGCCCCTGCTGTCGAATACCCTGCTGGCGCGCATGTCCGACGCCGACGCGCTCAGTCGCGCACGCCTGGGGGTCGACGAGCACGGCCAGTTCACGGCCAGTTTCGAATAGGGGCGGGCATGGCGGACAAGTGCGCATGGTTCATCAACCTGGACGAGGATGACACGGCCGCCCGGCTGGCCGCCGGGCAGCTCGGCCCGTATGGCCTCGCGGTCAAGGGCCAGCGCTGGCCCGCCGAGGACAAAGCCTGGCTGGGATCGGCCCAGGAGGCCGCCGATGCGGGCGCGGCCGTCGTCCTCGTGATCGGATCGCCGGCACGGCAAGCCGAGGCCGCCGTGCGGCGCGGCCTCGCGCTGTTTCGCCTGGCCCTCCAGACGCGGCTGGGCCGCGCCGTCAACGGCTTCACGCTGGTGACGGGCGAGGCGTCCGACGGCGAGCCGGCCGCCGGCCACGCGGTGCTGGGCGACTGGAGCCGCCTCGATGGCACGCGCTGGCAGGCCAAAGTCGTGGCGCGCGCCCATGCACCGATCGCGCCGTCCTGGCCGGCCCGGCTGGCCCTGCACGCGCACGAACGCCTGGGCATCTGGCTGGAAACCCATCCCGCGCCCGGCGGCACGGCCCCGGGCGCCCTGGTCGGCATCGCCGGCAACGATGCGCGGATCGATTTCCATGCCGTCGGTCCGGCCGGCGGCATGCCGGAACGTACCGTCAACGAATACGAGCTCCAGGGCCTGCAATTCGAGGCCGGCGGCCAGGCGTTCCAGGCCTGGGGCCTGCGCAATGCCATCGCCCCCGACCACAGCTATTATGTCCGTCTGGACGGGGAACCCGATACACTGGCCATCGGGACCCTGCCCGGCGGCGAACCCGAGGACGTCAGCCTCGTCGCCATGGGCTGATGCCCGCCCCTGCGAACCCACTTCCCCCCATGGCATGATCATCGACGTTGCACCCCTGCTGGAACCCGTCTCGGAGGCCGCGCCCGGCGGCACCGACATCCGCGACACCGAGGACTACGAGGCCGTCGCGGCCGAAATCGAGAAAATGACCAGCCCCACCAGCTCGGGGCAGGTCGACTGGCAAAAGGTCGAGACCCTGGGCGCCCGCTTGTTTTCCGCCCACGGCAAGGATTTCATGATCGCCGCCTGGGTGGCGGCGGCCTGGACCGAGCGCTACGGCATCGAGGGCCTGGGCGCCGGCCTGCAGCTCCAGGAGGGCCTGGTCAGCCGGTATTGGGACACGGCATACCCGCCGCTCAAGCGCTTGCGCGGCCGCCGCAACGCCCTGAACTGGTGGACCGAGCGCACCACCAATTGGTTCGAAAACAAGGACATCCCGCCGCTGCGCGAGGAAACCTACCAGGCCATGGTGGCCGCCGCCGAATCCCTGGACGCCCGGCTGGCCGAACTCGATCCCGAATCGCCGCCCCTGGGCGCCTTCGTCCAGCAGATCCGCCGGCTGGAGGTCATCGCGCCGGTCGCGGCCGAGGCGCCGGAAGCGGCCCCGGCCGCCGAGGCGGCCGCGCCCCAGGACGGCGCCGCGGGTGCCGGCTCGACGGCCGCACCCGCCGCCCCCGCAGCGGCGCGCACCGCGCCGGCCGCTGGCCCCTCACCCCAGGCATTCAGCGCGGCAGCGCCGGCCGCCGACGCGCTCGATAGCCTGGATGCCGTGATCGGCGCACTGTCGCCCGCCCTCGGCTACATCGGCCAGATCACCAACGCGCTGCGCACCCTGGACCGGTTCAATCCCCTGTCCATCGAAATGGGGCGCTTTGCCGCGCGTGGCGCCCTGATCAGCCCGCCGCCCGCGCAACAAGGCGTCACACCCTTCATCCCGCCGCCCGTGGCCATCTCCGATGCCTTCGCCACCATCGCCAGCAGCGGCAACGCCGACGGCCTGATCGAGTTCTGCGAATCGCGCATCGCGACCTTTCCCTACTGGCTGGACCTGGACCGTGAATCCGCCCGCGGCTACGGCATGCTGGGCGAACCCGGCGCCGCCATGCGCCAGGCCGTCGTCCAGAACGCCCTGGCCTTCGTCAAGCGGCTGCCGGGCATCGAACGCCTGGCCTTTTCCGACGGCACGCCGTTCGCCGACGACGCCACCCTGCAATGGCTGGAGAACTGCAAGGCGGAAAGCCAGGGCGGCGCAGGCCCCGCCGACCGATTCAGCCGCGTGCGCCAGCAAGCCCTCGAGGCCCTGGACGCCGGCCGGCAGGACGAGGCCATGCAATGCTATCAGGCGCTGATCGAATCCACCTGGAGCGGGCGCGAACGCTTCCAGGCCCGCCTGGCGCTGGCCGAATTGTTCCTCGGCATGCCGGGCGACGCGGACCTCGTGCCCCTGGTATCCCACCTGGCCGAGGAATGCCGCCAGCGCCAACTGGCCGCCTGGGAACCCAAGCTGGCCCTCCAGGCCTGGCAGCTCGTCCTGCGCGCCGCCCGCCAGGCCCTGGCCGGTCCCGCGGCGGCCGACGACGAGCACCGGCACAAGGCCTGTCAGGAGGCGGCCCGCGAGGCCCTGCGCGAACTGGCCGCCATCGACTTCATCATGGCCTCGAAAAGCCGCTGAATCCCTCTATCCGCCCGGCAGGATGTCGGCATATACGCCTGACCGATCCTGCCGGGCGCATGGCACAATGGCGCGGCGCACCGGAATGCGCCCGACACCCATCGCCGGGAACACGACATGACAATGGGAATGTGGATGCCCTGGCATCCTGAACGCTGGTTCGGCATCGCCTTGTGCATGGGCCTCGCCCTGCCCTTGGGCGGCGTCTTGCTGCATGCCGCCCACCGCCTAGCCGAGGCGCTGGAGGCCGGCTCCGTGCTGCCCGGCGCAGGGCCCGGCCGCCGCCGCATCCTGGCGATTTGGTGGACGGGCGCCCTGGCGCTAGCGGCCGCCTGCGGCGGGTGCTTCGGCGCCACCCCGGCGGCCCTCGCGGCCACGGGCTGCGTGCTGGTCCTGTGGACGCTGGCCTGGATCGATGGCCGCACGGGCCTGCTGCCCGACGGCCTGACGCTGCCCCTGCTGTGGGCGGGCCTGCTGGTGAACCTGGACGATACCTTTGCCTTCCTGCCCGATGCCGTGCTGGGCGCCGTCGCCGGCTACCTGTGCCTGTGGACGCTGTATCTGGTGTTCCTACGCCTGACCGGGCGCGAGGGCATGGGCTACGGCGACTTCAAGCTGACCGCCGCGTTGGGCGCCTGGCTGGGCTGGCAGGCCCTGCCCGGGATCCTGTTGTCGGCGTCTCTGGGCGGATTGTGCTTTGCCGTGTGGCTGCGCGCGACCGGCCGCGCCGGGGCCGGGCAACACCTGGTCTTCGGGCCGTGGCTGGCCCTGGCCGGCGCCTGGGCCCTGCTGGGCCCGCAGCTCTGAGGCGGTCGCCGCGTTCAGCGACCCCGGCGGCGCCGCGCCGCCAGCGCGCAGGCGCCCCATCCCACGATGCCCCCGCAAAACCCATACACGTGGGCGATGCCGACGATGTGCCCGCCGATCAGGAGTTCCTCGGAGACCGCCGGCCCCTGAATCCATTGCCACAGCATCCAGCCCGCGATCCCGGCCAGCACCCAGCCGGCAATCCGGTCGCCGGCACGCAGCTGCGGCAGCAGGCCCCAGGCGAACAAGCCGTACAGCACACCGGAGAATCCCGCATAATCCGGCACACCGGGCGATGCCAGCCACAAGGCCAGGCCCACCCCCAGGCCCAGCAGCACCAGGCGCGCCCCCAATCCGCGACCGAACACCGCCGGCGCCAGCAGGCCGCACAGCACCACGCCGATGACATTCAACAGGGCATGCGCCCACCCCAGATGCACGAGATGCGCGCTCAGCAGCCGCCACCACTGGCCCTGCGCCAGGGCGGCCCGATCGAAACGCAAGGCCGTGCGAGCCTCGTCGCCCAGCGCGGCCAGGACCAGGAAGGCCGCGCACAATGCAGCCACTGCGGCCCAGACGCGCCGGGGCGGCGGTTGGCCGTCGAACCCATTGGCGATGACCCGGTCCTCCTGGAATCCCGTGGGCGAGTCCGAAGCCATGGTTATTGCGTGATCAGCCGGGCCTCGAAGCGCAGGTTGAAGTTTCTTGGCACACTCGGCTCGTCCAGAGAGTGGCAGCTGGGCATGATCGTTTCCTTAGCGACCCCACCGACGATCTCCCTCACCGACACCGGCAAGTCGGGATTACCCCCGATGGCGAAAATCTGCCAGGGGCCCGCGGCCGATTCCCCATAGAAGGCATAGCTGCCCAGCGCATAGTTTGCGAACTCGGTGATCGGCCCGGTTTTCAGGCCCGCGAAGTGGTCGGCGGGCGACTTCAGGATCGAGACCGTGCCGGCCGGCGAGCGCACGGCGATGCCCAGCGAACCCAGACAGACGCCCTCCCCGCTCATGCGCAGCTGGAATTGATCGACGATCCGGTCGGGGCCGGGCAGCTCGCGGATCAAGGTCACGTGCTCGTAGGGGAAGGCCCCTACGCGCCCGCCCTCTGGCACGGGCTGGGGCGCGAAAGGGTCGCGCTGCCAGCGAGCGAATTCCTCGAACGGCGGGATGTTCACGTCGATCTGGCGGCTGCGTTGCGGATTGCGGCCATAATCCTGCGCCAACGCCACCGCCTTTTGTACGTCCGGCACGCCAAAGCCGTACCAGTCGGAATAGTCCAGGCCCGCGCCATTGCGCTGCCAGCCCAGATTGATGGGGGCCCGCGTGGCACCATCCACGAGACGGTCGGGCCCGCCCTGCTCATTGTCGGCAACCGGCTTGGTGGTGGACAGGTCCAGCATCGTGCCGTAGGGCTGGGTGCTGCGCAGCGGCACGCGGGCCGGGTAGTCCGCATCGACCTTGCGCGCCGACAGGCGCAGGATGTCACGCACGTCGCGCCAGGACAGATCGGAATTGGCGCTGAGCATGAGGGCCACCACGCCGCTGATGGACGGCGCGGCCGCCGAGGTGCCGTTCATGTAGGTATAGTCGCAAGCCGGGTTTTCGGGCTGACCGTTGCGCGTGGTCTGGCCGCGATTGAAGGACGTGTTGGCGGTTGTACGGCTGTAGCCGACGGCACAGCCGCGCAGGTCGGTGCTGAACAGGGTGGGGCCATCGTTGTTGACCGCCCCTTCCCCATAATCGCCGCTGTTGCCGTACTCGCCGCCCATGCCCGTGATCCACACGACCGGCCCGGCGCTGCTGTAGCTGCTGCGCATCCCCAGGGCGTTGAGCGCAGCCACCGTGATGGTGTTGGGTTCGAGCGTCTCGGGATCGTTGGCGGGGTTGGTGCAGGGATAATGGTATGGCGCCTGGGACTTGTCCGCATTCAGGTAACGGCAGGCCTCCCCCTCGAACGCATTGCCGGCGGCCTTGACGAAGATCGCCCCGCGCCCATTGCGCAAGGCCTTCATGCTGCGCACGAGGAGGGGGCCCTGCCCGCCCACGCCCGCCTCATAGGGCAGGACGCCCTCGTCCTCGCCATAGGACGCGTTGAACACATGAGCCTGGGCGGACCAGGGCTCGCCGCCGTAGGATTCGAACACCTTGTCCTCTTGCTCGACATAATTGGCGGCGCCCAGCGTCGCCCGGGGCGCCATGCCCATCACGCCCTTGCCATTCTGCGCCGCGGCGATGATGCCCGCCACCGCCGTGCCATGGGCATCGTTCGGATCCTCCGTTGGATAGGGATTGTCGCTGCCGTCCGCCAGGTTGCGCGACATGCCGAAATCGGTATTGGGCAGCAGGTCTTCGTTGTGCAGGTCGGTGCCGCCATCGAGCACCAGCACGCGCACGCCCTGGCCCTTGATGCCCTGGCGATGCACGGGTTCGACATTCAGGTCGACGCCGCCGCTGGCCGTGGCCGGAAAACCCGTGAAGAAGCTGGCGGCGTAGTTCAACGCCCACTGATAGGTATAGAGGGGTTCGCTATCCCCCGTCCTGCAGGCGTAGGCACCGGTCTCGGGGCACGCCGACGGCGCGGCGGCGGTCTGCGTGGAGCCGCCCCCGTCGCAGCCGGCCAGCAGCAGCGAAGCCAGGGGGAGTGCGATCAGGAGTCGGGCATGGAGCATGATGTGCTGTTCCTTAACGCGGCGTCTTGCGGCCAAAGACCACGGACAGGCGCACCGTCGCCTGCGGCAGCGCCTGGCTCAGCGCCTCGTAGCCCTCCACGCTTTGCGAAAAGTCGGCGAATTTCACCAGCGTGATGCCCGTGGGCGCAAAGCGCCGCACCGACACCGGCTGCGGCTGCACCATGCGCAACTGCACGTCCAGATCGGCCTCGTCGGCATCGGCCACCATCACCTCGTGACGGCTGATGCCCACCGCGCCCTGCGCATTGAGCAGGAACGTGCCCTGGCCGCCCTCGGGCACGCCCGGCAGCACCCGCAATTCCGTGCCATCGATGGTGGCGCTGGGCAGTTCGCCCAATTGCGCGATCTCGTCGGCCGTGAGCTTCTGGCCCAGTTCGTAGGCGCCGGCCGGCGCCGCCACACCCAGGCCCAGCGCCAGGGCCAGGCTACCCCCGAAGCGGATCATTTGTTGATGAATGTTCATGTGAGTTCCTTTCGTCAGTGCGTCGTTTGATGAAGATGCAAGCGCGTCAGGCGGGGCGGGCCGAGCAGGTTTCACCCGCCCTGGCCACCCCCGGTTTCATTGCGTGATGATACGGGCCTCGGTCAGCAGGGAGAACCCCGCCCCCGGTACGCATTTGTCCGGTGGCGGCGGATTCTTCGGATCGCCAACCGGAGGATCCTGCTTATCCGGGTCAACCGAAAACGCCAGAATTTCCCAGGCGCCCGCCGCGGCTTCGCCATAAAAGGCGAAGCTGGCCAGCCCATAGTTGCGGAAATCGGCGGCCGGCAGGCCCAGTTCCACCACCTGATCGTTCGGCAGCCTCAACAGGGACACCGTCCCCGCCGGGGAACGCACCGCGATCCCCACGGCGCCCAGGCAGACGCCCTCGCCCGTCAGACGCACCTGAAAGGCGTCGACCACGCCCTCGCCGCCTTCGAGCGTGCCGATGGTCGCGACCTTCCTGTAAGGAAAAGCCGGAAGATCGGCGTCCGGTGTCCCATCGGGGGCCGGCGCCAGATTGTTCCGCCAGAACATGACGCCCGTGAACTTGCCGGGAATCCGCACGTCGCCGAGGCGGCTGCGTGCCGGATCGCGGGCGTATTCCCGCGCCAGGGCCACGGCGCGCTGGGCATCGGGCACGCCGAAGCCATACCAGTCGGAATACTCCAGTCCGGCGCCATTGCGCTGCCAGCCCAGGTTCAGGGGTGCGGCCGTGCTGCCATCCTTGAAGTCTGCGGCGCTGCCCTGGTCGGCCGTCATGGCGTTCGTCACCAAGTCGAGCCGCGCACCATAGGCGGCCTTGCCCGGCGCCGGACTGCGGTCCTGGTAATCGGCGTCGACCTTGCGCGCCGACAGGCGCAGGATGTCGCGCACGTCGCGCCACGACAGATCCGGATTCGCACTGAGCATCAGGGCCACTACGCCGACGATTGTCGGCGCGGCCGACGAGGTGCCGTTCATGTAGGCATAGTCGCAATTGGGGTTGTCGGGCACCCCATTGCGGCTGGATACCCCGACCATGAAATCGGTGTCGATCTCGTCCTCAGGCAGGGTGGCCTTGTGCTGACTGGCACCCCGGTCACAACCCGCCACGTCGGTGGTAAATAGGGTGGGGCCATCGGCGACATCGGTGCCGCCCTCGCCATAAACGCCCAGCTTGCCACCCTCCCCGCCCATGCCGGTGATCCACATGACTGGGCCCGCACTGCTGTAGCTGCTGCGCTGGCCACGGGCGTTCAGCGCCGCCACCATGATCGTATTGGACTCGAGCGCCTCGACGTCATTGGCGGGATTCTCGCAGGTATGGAATTGGGCGTCATCGATCCGGCACACCCGATGCTTGGCGAAGTCGTTGCCCGCCGCCTTGACGAAGACCACACCCTTGCCGTCGCGCAGGTTCTTCAGGCCTCGCACGGCGTAGGTGTCGACCTTCCCGCCCTTGGTGTCATAGGCCTCGAGTGCATCGCTCTTGCCATACGAGGCGTTGATGACGTGGGCCTTGCGCGACCAGTCGGCGCCGCCATAGGCCAGGAAAATGTTTGACGGATCGTCGGACACCGGCGGCTCGATCAGATTGGCCGCGCCCAGGACTGCCCTGGGAGCGATACCCATCACGCCCTTGCCGTTCTGGGCCGCGGCGATCATGCCGGCCACGTTGGTTCCGTGGGATTGCTCCGGATCCTCGGGATTGATGGGATAGGGGTCGGACGTCTGCGTCACGAAATTCCACGACATGCCGTAGTCGGCATTCGGCGCCAGGTCCTCGTTCTTGAAGTCGGTGCCCGAATCCAGCACCAGCACATTCACGCCCTGGCCCTTGATGCCCTGCCGATGCACAGGCTCGACGTTCAGGTCCAGGCCGCCGCCGAACGTCTCGGGGTATGCGCGAAAGAAGCTGGCGGCATAGTTCAGAGCCCACTGAAAGGTATATAGAGGCTCGCCCTCGCCCGTTTTGCAGGCATAGAGGCCGGTCTCGGGGCAGGCCGGTTGTGGCGCGCCTGCGCTTTGCGTGGAACTGCCGTCGCAGCCGGCCAAAGCCAGCGCCAGCGGCAGGCCCATGCCGTATCGTTTCATGCTGCGATGGATGTTCATTGCAAGTCTTCCGTCGGTTGATGGAGCCCGCAAGCCCGCAATTCTGCGAATCATGTCGCCCGTATGGTTGATGGCTGCGAGACCCCAGAGTCGTTTCATTGCTTGATGATACGGGCCTCGGCGAGGAACTGGAATGCGCGTGGATCACCGCCACCGTCCAAAGCTGAGCACAACGCCGGGTCGGCAGGCGGCGTGTCGGGGTTCGACGCGACCGCCAGGATCTGCCAGTCGCCGGCGGCGGGCTCGCCATAAAAGGCGTAGCTGCCCACGGTGTAATGCTGGGCGTTGGAATAGCTGGAGCTGATCAGCGCGAAATGATCGAGGGGCTGCTTCAGCAGGGACACCGTGCCCGCCGGCGAGCGCACGGCGATCCCCACGGAACCCAGGCAGACGTTCTGCTGGCTGAGGCGCACCTGGAACTCGTCGGCCACCCCGTCGCCGCCCGGGAACGTCGCAATCTGGGTGACTGTTTGATAAGGAAAGCCGACGTCCTTGAACCTATCATCGCCCGGCTGCGGCGCGGCGCGCGGCGTGTCCTTGTGCCAGAAGGCGACTTCCTTGAAGGGCTCGAAACGCACATCGTGGCCACGCCCCAGGGCCGGGTCGCGGGCGTATTCCTGGGCCAGCGCGACCGCCCGTTGCGTATCGGGCACGCCGAAGCCGTACCAGTCGGAATATTCCAGGCCGGCGCCGTTTGTCTGCCAGCCCAGGTTCAGCGGCACCGCGGTCGCGCCCGCCACGATATCGTCCGCCGCGCCCGGCGCCGCGAAGCTGTGGTCCGTCAAATCGAACAGCGCGCCGTAGGCGGGTTCGCCCAGGGCCGGACTGCGATCGGGGTAGCCGATATCGACCTTGCGCGCCGACAGGCGCAGGATGTCGCGCACGTCGCGCCACGACAAATCCGGATTCGCGCTGAGCACCAGGGCAACCACGCCTGAAATCGTCGGCGCGGCCGACGAGGTGCCGTTCATGTACGTATAGTCGCAGTTGGGATTGTCGGGCACGCCGTTGCGGCTGGACTTGCCCACCATGAAGTCGGTCACGATGTACCGCGCGGGGTCCAGGTTTGCCTCGTACTGGCTGAAACCGAGCGAGCAGCCGCTGATGTCCGTGGTGAAGATCGTCGGCCCGTCCACGGGGCCGTTGCCCTCGCCATAGACGCCGCCCCTGCCGGATTCGCCGCCCATGCCGGTGATCCACACCACCGGCCCGGCGCTGCTGTAGCTGCTGCGTTGCCCGCGCGCATTGAGCGCCGCCACCGCGATGACGTTGGGTTCGAGCATTTCGATGTCGTTGGCGGGATTGACGCAAGGGGACCGGGCCTGCCCGACCGGCATACAGCGGAATCCCAGTCCGCCAAGGTTGAAACTGCCGAAATAGTTGCCCGCCGACTTGACGAAGACGATGCCCTTCTGGGCGCGCAGGCCTTTCAGGGATCGTATCGCCGCGGTATCGATCGCGGTGCCTTGCTCGTAGGGTTCAGCGTAAATGCCTTTGCCATAGGACGCATTGATGACGTGCGCCTTGCTGGACCAGTCGCCGCCGCCATAGGCCTCGAACAGGGTGGCGGCATCCGCGATCGCGACCACGGCGGCATCGAGCAGGTTGGCGGCGCCCAGCGACGCCCGCGGCGCGATGCCCATGACGCCCTGGCCGTTCTGGGCCGCCAGGATGGTCCCGGACACCGCCGTGCCGTGGGCGCTTTCGGGGGCCTTGAGCTCGGTTTCAGAGGGAAAGGGATCGGACGTCTGCGTGAGCAGATTGCGGGACAGGCTGGGATCGGCGTTCGGCGCCAGGTCCTCGTTGCGGAAATCGACGCCCGAATCCAGCACCAGCACGTTCACGCCCTGGCCCTTGATGCCTTGGCGATGGACGGGTTCGACGTTCAGGTCTAGGCCGCCGTCCGATACGTCGGGCGTGCCGCTGAAAAAGCTGGCGACGTGGTTCAAGGCCCACTGGAAGGTGTAGAGCGGCTCGGTTTCGCCCGCCTTGCAGGCGTGGGGGCCGGTCTCTGGGCAAGTGGCCGCGGCCTGCGGAGACGAGGAAGAACCGCTGCCGTCGCAACCAGCCAGTATCAGCAGGCTGATGGGCAGTAGGGCGAGTCGTCGCATGGGGCTCCTTTGCATGTGTAACCGATATGTATTCAAAGTGTTGCTGGTGTTACTGTATAAGTCAATGGGTCTTTGGCCGGATGCCGGGCCGCCCGCATGGCACGCCCAGGGCCGGCGCCGCAATAGCGGCCTACAGCACCAGTTGATTGATTTCGATGATGGGCATCATCACGGCCAGCACGATCACCAGCACGATGCCGCCCATGATGAGGATCATCAGGGGTTCGAGGATCGCCGTCATCGTCATGGCGCGACGCTCGAGGTCGGTGGACATCACGGTCGCCGCGCGCGACAGCATGGCGGGCAGTTCGCCGGTGCGCTCGCCGCTGCCGATCAGATGGATCAACAGCGGCGGGAAGATCTGCTGCGCCAGCAAGGCCCGGGCCAGCGGACTGCCTTCGCGCACGCGGTTGGTGGCATCGGCCACGGCGGCTTGCAGCCGCCGGTTGCCCAGGGTGCGGCGCGACGCCTCGAGGGCGGTCAGCAGGGGCACGCTGCTGGCCGTCAGGATCGCCAGCGTCGCCGAAAAGCGGGCCACGTCCACCCCCAGCGCGTAGCGCCCGAACACCGGCAGGCGCAGCACCCGGGCATGCCAGGCCAGGCGCGCCGCGGGCCGGCGCAGGTGCAGCCGCCACAGGATGAACAGCACCGCCATCCCGGCCAGGGTGGCCAGCCCCCAATGGCGGGCGAAATCGCTGGCCGCCAGCATCATGCGGGTGAGCAGGGGCAGCGCCTGGTGCGCCTGTGAAAAGGCGCCGACCACCTGCGGCACCACATAGCTGAGCAGGAAAATCACAATGCCGATGGACACCAGGGTGACCATGCCGGGATAGATGAAGGCGGTCAGCACCTTGTTGCGCAATGCGCTGCGGCTCTCGATGTAGTCGGCCAGGCGCTCGAGCACCTGCGCCAGGTCGCCGGACTGTTCGCCGGCATCGACCAGGGCCGTATAGATCTCGGGAAAGTCGCGCGGATGGGCGGCCAGCGCCTGGCCGAACCGCAGCCCGGCGCGGACATCGTCGCGCACCTGGGCCAGCACCCGCGCCACGTGGCGGCGCTCGGCCTGCTCGAACGTGGCCCGCAGCGCGGCCTCCAGCGGCAGGCTGGCCGACAACAGGCTGGCGAGCTGGCGCGTGAGCCAGCCCAGGTCGGCGTCGCTGATGCGGGCCCGGGCCATCCAGGCCTGGCGGCCGCGGCCGCGCGCCTCGGACACCGACAGCGGCAGCAACCCGCGCGCGCGCAGCGCCTGGCGCGCGCCGCGTTCGCTGTCGGCGTCCAGCATGCCGCGCTCGCTGCGGCCGCCGGCGTCCAGGGCTTCGTACTGGTAGGTAGGCATGGCCTGGTCCTATCGACTCATTGCTCGCGCGTGACGCGCAGGACTTCCTCGAGCGAGCTGACGCCCTGGACCACCCAGCGCTGCGCGTCGTCGTACAGGGAGCGCATGCCCGCGCGGCGCGCGGCGGTGCGCAAGGCCTGCTCGCCCTCGCCCTCGTGGATCAGCGTCCGCAGCCCGTCATCCAGCACGAAAAGCTCGTGCACCCCCGTGCGGCCGCTATAGCCCGTATGGCTGCAGGCCGCGCAGCCCGCGGGATTCCACGCCGCCGTGCCGTCCGCCTGCGGCACCCGGCAATGCGTGCACAGTTTGCGTACCAGACGCTGCGCCAGCACGCCGCGCAGCGTCGAGGCGAGCAGGAAGGGCTCGACCCCCATGTCGATGAGCCGCGTCACCGCCGACACCGCATCGTTGGTGTGCAGGGTGGCCAGGACGAGGTGGCCGGTCAGCGAGGCCTGCACCGCGATCTCGGCCGTTTCGAGGTCGCGGATCTCGCCCACCATGATGACGTCCGGATCCTGGCGCAGGATGGCCCGCAGGGCCGAGGCGAAGCTGAGGTCGATGCGGGCATTGATCTGTGTCTGGCCAATGCCGGGCAGATCGTATTCGATGGGATCCTCGACGGTGAGGATGTTGGTGGTGCCCGCATCCAGCCGGCCCAGGGCGGCATACAGGGTGGTGGTCTTGCCGCTGCCGGTGGGCCCGGTCACCAGCACGATGCCGTGCGGCAGGTGGATCAGGGCATCCAGGCCCTGCAGCACGTCGGGCGCCATGCCCAGGCGTCCGAGTTCCAGCCGGCCGGCCTCCTTGTCGAGCAGGCGCAGCACCACGCGCTCGCCATGGCCGGTGGGCAGCGTGGACACCCGCACGTCAATGGCGCGGCCGCCCACGCGCAGGGCGATGCGGCCATCCTGCGGCATGCGCTTTTCCGCGATATCGAGGCTGGCCATGATCTTGATGCGGGACACCAGGGCGTTGTGCAGCGCGCGGCGCGGGCTGACGATGTCGCGCAAGGTGCCGTCCACCCGGTAGCGCACGACCGAATGGGTCTCGAAGGCCTCGAGATGGATGTCGCTGGCCTGGTCGCGCACCGCCTGGGTGAACAGCGCGTTGATCATGCGGATGATGGGCGCATCGTCGCTGGTGTCGAGCAGGTCCTCGATTTCCGGCATGTCCTGCATCAGCCGGTCCAGGTCGACCTCGCTGGCGGCGGCGTCCACCACCGAGGCCGCGTCATCCGTGCGCGCGTAAGCGGCCGCCAGCAGCGTGTCCAGTTCGGCATCGGGCACGCGGCGCTGCGGCAGGCTGCCGTAACGGCGCCGGATCTCGGCCAGCGCCCAGGCCGGGGTGCGCTCGGACACCGTCAGCGACGGCCCGGCCGTGCCGGCCTGGATCAGCGCGCGATGGCTGCGCGCCCACGCATACGGCAGGCGCGCCATCAGTGCGCCTCCGACGCCTCGCCCGGCGTGGGGACGGCCTGCGGCGTGGCCGGCGCCGCTGCGCCGGGATCCTGCGACGGACGGCGCAAATCCAGCAGGCCGCTGGCCGGATCGCGCCGTATCGGCGGCAGGCTGGTTCCCGTGGAGCCGGGCATCAGCCAGGACGAGGACACAGGCATGTCGAGCTGTGCGGCGCGCATGTAGTTGTAGCGATCCAGCGTCAGGCGCGCCCCATCCTGGGCCGTGCGCACGATGTGCGGGCGCAGGAAGAGCATCAGGTTGGTCTTGGAATGCGTGCGTTTTTGATACTTGAAGAGATTGCCCAGCACGGGGATGTCGCCCAGCAAGGGGACCTGGCTGGTGCTGTCATCGATGATGTCCTCCAGCAGGCCGCCCAGGATGATGATCTGGCCGTCGTCCACCAGCACCTTGGTCTCGAGCGCCCGCTTGCGCGTGATGATGCGGTTTTCGGTGGACGCCGCCCGATCGAGGCTGCTGACCTCCTGGTACAGCGAAAGCTTGACCGTGCCGCCCTCGGAGATCTGCGGCCGGATGCGCAGCGTCAGGCCGACGTCCTCGCGCTGTACCGTCTGGAAGGGATTGCTGGCGCCGTCCCCCGAGGTGGTGTAGCTGCCGGTGACGAAGGGTACGGTGCTGCCCACGATGATGCTGGCTTCCTCGTTGTCGAGCGTCATGAGGTTCGGGGTCGACAGCACGTTCACGCCGCCCTGCTGCTGCATGGCGCGCGCCAGCACCCCCAGGTTGACCAGTTCGGTGCCCAGCACGTTCACGGTGCCGCGCACCATGCCGGCGCTGAGTCCCGCCCCCAGCGCATCGATGGTGGTGGTGGGGTTGACGACCGCCGTGCCCAACCCCGAACCGCCGAGATTGGCGCCGCCGAAGAACGCCGTGCCGCCATCGGCCAGGCTGTTGCCGCCGGCGGACCACTGCAGGCCGAATTCGGCCGCCTTGTCGGCATTGACCTCGACGATCAGGCTTTCGATCAGCACCTGGGCGCGGCGCTGGTCGAGCATGTCGATGACTTCGCGCAAGCTGCGGTAGAGCGGATCGGGCGCCGAGATGATCAGCGTATTGGTGGTGGGATCGGCCTGGACGGTCGCCCCGCCCGCCGTGAAGGCCACCGACGACGAGGACAGGCCGACACTGTCCATCATGGCCGGCGTGATCAGATTCGACTGGCCGGCATCCCGCCCCGTGCCGCCCGACAGGCCCGCCATGGCGCCGCTGCCGGTGCGTCCGCCCGTCTGCGAAAAGGGTGAGGTCCCGCCGCCCAGGCTGGACTCCGTCCCCCCCGTTCCCGTGCCGCCGCCGCGCCCGGAGAGCGCGCCGCGCAACACCTCGGCCAGGTGCGTGGCCTGGGCGTTGCGCAAGTAGACGACGTGGAGGTTGCCGGCGCGGGATTCGGGCGTATCGATGCGCAGGATCAGGTCGCGCGCCAGGCGCAGGCGTTCGGGGGTGCTGGCGCGCACCAGCACCGTGTTGCTGCGCGGATCGGCCACGACGACGACCGACTGGCGCCCCGCCCTGCCGGCCGCCGCCGTCCCGCCTTCCGACAGGAGCTGCTGCGCCAGCGCGGCGACGTCCAGGGCGACCCCGTACTCGATCGGAATCACGTCGGTGTTGACCGCCATCGGCGTATCGATGCGCGCGATGACCTGGGCCACCCGCTCGATATTGTCCGCATAGTCGGTGATGACCAGCGTGTTGCTGCCGGCCTCGGCGACGATCGTATTGTTGGGGGTCACCATGGGCCGCAGGACGGGCACCAGATCGCCGGCGTTTTCGTAATGCAGGGAAAACACGCGGGTAACGAGTTCCCCCGATGCGTCCGGGCCGGCCGCGCCCACGACCGCGCCGCCTTGCGTCTTGGCGTCGGCCTCGGGCACGACGCGATTGACGCCGTCGACGTCGACCACGGCGAAGCCCTGCATGCGCAGGGCCGCCAACAGCATGGCGTAGGCGGTATCCTTGTCGACGGGCGTATCCGACACCAGGGTGAGCTGGCCCTTGACGCGCGGATCGACCACGAAATTACGGCCGGTGAACTGCGCCAGCGCGCGCACCACGCCGTGCAGTTCGGCCTCGTTGAAGTTCAGCATGGTGCGCGGGCCCGCCGATGCCGCCGAGGCGGATTCCGGCGTGGCATGCGCGGGGCGCTCCGGGATGGGCGGCAGATTGCGCGGCCGCGCAGCGGGTGCGGGCGCCGAGGGCGTATAGCGCTCGGCGGCCTGCGGCGCCTCGGAACCCACAGCCGTGAAAACCGTGATCGGGGATTCGCGATCCTGCGTGGCCTGGGGGACGGCGCAGCCCGCCAGCAGCACGGCGAGCAGCGGCAGGGCCAGCCGCCGGCACATGCGGACGCGGACACGGGGTTGGACGACAGGGGCTGGGCTCATCTTCATCGACAGTTAAAAATCAGGATACAAATGCAAATCTTTGCCATCAAACCACGGATAGCCTGATCGGCACAATGCAGGGCTGCCCCAAATGCGGCTTCATGACATCAACGCAGCCGCAAGGCGACCTCGCCGGTCTCGCCGGCACCCGGGCCCAGCACGTCGAGCACCCCGCGCAAGGCCGCGCGCACATCGGGCCCCGACGAGGCATCCGCGCGCGCCCGCCCGTCGAAGCTCAGCCGGCCGCCGCGAGGCAGCCGGCCGCGGCCCTCGATCAACAGGGGACCGCGCTCGGTCTGGACCGTGAACTGCAGCGCGCCCTCGTCAACCTGGTCGGCGGCGAGCGTATAGTCGCCAAAGGGGCGGATGCGGCTGAGCGACGAGGATGCCTGCTGCCAGCGCGCCGTCAGCAGGCGCGAGCCGCCTTGCGCCGGCACGGCCCCGCCGCCGCGCAGCAGCAGGTCCGGCCATTCGATCGAGAGCGCCCCACCCGGATCGAGCGTATTGAACAGGGGATGCAACGTCGTCAGCACGGAGGCGGGCAACTGCAGGGACTGTCCCGTCAAGCGCACGCCGCGCCAGGTGGCGGACAGCGCCACGGGACCGCGCAGCCAGGCGTGCTGCACCACCAGCACAGGTGCCGGATCGAACTGCAGCCGCCATTGCGCCAGGCCGGGCACGGTGCGCCGCAAGCCCGGCACGCCCACCGCCAATTGCGCCTTGGCCGCCCAGATGGAACCGCTGGCATCGACCACCACGACCGGGGAATTTGCCGGAATCCAGGCCATGACCCAGCGCGCGGGCAGCACCCACAGGGCCGCGCCCGCCGCCACGCACAGCAGCAGCACGGCCGCGAGGATGCGCGCCGCGGGCCTCACGCAGCCTCCGCCAGGACCAGCAGGATTTCGCCGCTGAGCCGGCCGGGGCGTTCGCGCCCCGCAACCAGGCTGCGCCCCAGATCGAGCTCGAGCACGCGCAGGGACGCGATGTCGGGCAGCCCCGCCAGCCATTCCAGGACTTGCGCGGCCGGTGCGTCGTCGAACCGGATACGCCACTGCGCAACGGCATCGCTGTCGGCGCCCGGTCCCTGCGCCGCCAGGCCGGCATCCAGGCCGGCGCCGCGCAAGCTCGCGGCCAGCGCCTCGCCCGCCTCGGCGGCCGACAGCTGTCCGCGCCGCACCTGGCCCAGCGCCTGGGCTTCGCGTATCACGGCATCGAGCTGCGCCGCACGCGCCTGCAGGCCCGGCAAGCCGGCTTGGGCGCGCTCGATCGTGCGCAGCGCGGGCGACAGGGCCAGCGCCCAAAGCACCGCCGCCAGCAGCACTGCCGCCATCGCCAGCAGCAGGCGCTTTTCCCGCTGGCTGCGCGCCGCCCACAGGGCGGCGCACCGGACGGAGACGGCGTCGATTCCGTTGCGCCAGCGCGCCACGCCCTGCGCCATCCGGTCGCGCGGACTCATCGGGCCCCCGGTGCGGCGGCCGGCGTGGTCCGCCGGGCATGCCAGACATGGGGCTGCACGGGGTCTTTCTCGATGTGGATCTGCTGCACCGAGGCCGCCTGCGCCAGCGCCGCCTCGTTGGCCGGCGGCACGTAGCCCTCGGCCAGGACGAGGCTGAGCGTGCCTTGGCGGTACGCCACCGAACGCACATGGCCCTGCGCAAAACCCAGCACCTGCGCCGCGGCCCGTGCCAGCGGCATGAAATCATCCTGACCCGAACCGCCAAAGGCCTGCCGGCGGGCATCGCGTTCCTGCATGGCCTGGCGCAAGGGATCGATGATGACCGGAATCTGCGGAAAGGCCTGCGCCACCGCGGCCTGCATCGAATCCTGCAAGTGCCGCATCCGGGCATCCAGCCGGGCCGCGTACGCATTCAGGCCCAACAGCCACACCGCGCATGCCAGGCCCGTCCATGCCAGCGGGCGACGCCAGGCCCCCAGGCCGCTGGCCGGACGCAGGCCTTCCTCGGCCAGGGACCAGCGCGGCAGGGGCGCCAGCCACCTCGGCCCCACGGGCAGCGACAGCGGAACGTCTGGATCGTCCTCGGCCCGGACGGCCAGGGCCTGCGGCAACAGCGCGTCGACGCGCAGGCCCACGCCGGCCAGCGCCATCCAGGCGGCTCGCAAGGCGTCGCGCGCGGCCCAGGCGACCTGGACCGAGCCATCGTCGGCGCGCGGACCGTGCGCCACGACCAGTTCGTCGAGCTCGGACAGCGCCATGGGCTCCACACTGCTCAAAACCGCGGCGCGCAGACGGGCGGCCCCGACCGGCGGCACCGTGACCCGGGCACTGATCGCATCCGTATCGCGCAAAATGCCGACCACCGGTATGCGCGGGTACAGCGCGCCCAGCGAACGCAGCGGCAGTTCGCCGCCGCGCAGCAATTGCCCATCGCGGCCGATCAGCGCGAACGCCACGACGCCGTCCGGGTCCAGCTCGGGCAAAGAAGGCAAGGCCAGCCGCAGTTCTTGTCTCATGATCTTTATGGATAAGCGATCCAGCGCACGCTGGATTGCCCTTGTTCGTCGCGATGCAGCAATGCCCGCAAGGCGACTATGGTAGCACCGACCCGCGCTTCGCCGGCCACCCGGAACCACTGGCTGCGCACCACCACCCGCTGGCCGCCGTCCGCGCCGCTGCGCCGCAGCCGGTTGATGAAATCCCCGCGGTTGGTAAACCATAGTCCGCGGTCCCGCTCGCGCAGCAGCGCGCGGGCAGCCGCCAGATCCACCCCCTCGATCGCCATGGCGAGCACCTCGGGCGAGCTGGTGTTGACATTGATCTGCGAGGCATCGGGCAAGACCGTCAGATAAGGCTGCAGCACGCGGACATGCTCGGGCGTGAAGCCCTCCAGGGCGGCCAGGTCCTCCACCGCGCGCAGCGCCAGCGCCAGCGGCGGCCGATCCTCGGCGGCCTGGCTCTGGGCCACCCGCTGGGCCACCGTGGCCGCCAGCGCCGGTTCCAGCCGCAGCCACTGCAGCAATTGTTCCAGCCCATGCAAGGCCTGCGGGTCGATGCGGCCTTTGTGCGACAGGCTGGTCAGGTTGAACTTGCCCTGTTCGTCTTCGATCTGCCCGGACAGCAGGATGCGGCCCGGATCCTCGGCCGGACCCACGGGCAGGTCGATCACGGGATGCGACCAGAGGCCGTCGAGCCGCGTGGTTGCGCTGCGTTCCGCATCCATGCGCAGCACCACGCGCGACCAGTCCAACGCGCCGCGCAGGGCCCAGGCGGCCTGCGCGCGGTCGCGTTGCATGGTCAGTTCAGCCGCCAGCACGCCCTGGCGCTCGATCAAGGCGGTCGCCATCGCGGCGGCGGCGATGACGACCAGCAGCGCGGCGACGATCGCCACGCCGCGCTGCGACCCGGGGACCGAAGACACGCGCCGCCGCCTCATCCCAGCACCACGACCTTGCGGTAAGGCATGACCTCGTCCGCGCCCTGGCGACGAATGGTGATCTCGACCCCGGTATAGGCGTCGGCCGTGGAAGGAATGCCCTGCGTCTGGCCGGCCGCCACCCAGCCCAGGCCGGGGCGCCAGAACCGGACCGTCCAATCGGCCACACGCTCGACCACCGGCACCGGCGCCCGCGCCTCGGCCGGCGCGACCGCGAAGCCGGCCGGGCCCGCGGCGCGGTACAGCACACCGTCCTTCAGATACCAATGCAAGGCCTGCCAGCGTCCCTCGCCCGCCGCGCGCAGGATCCGCAGACCCGTATCCGGCGACCAGGCGATGCCCGGCAATGCCAGCCCGGGATGGTCCTGCGCGCTGGAGGCCAGGCCGGCGGGCGGCGGCGCGGCGGGCGGCAGCACATCGGCGCCCGCATGCAGCAGCACGTCGCGCTCCAGCTGCGAGAGCGCATGGACGATGGACAGGGTGTCCTGGGCCCGGGCGTCCAGGCGTTCGCCGCCCTGCTGCATGGCGTCCAGGCCGCGCCACGAGATCAGACTGAGCAAGGCCAGCAGCGTCAAGGCCACCAGCACTTCGATCAGGGTGAAGCCCTGCGGGCGGTGCGGGCGGCTCATTGCAGGCTGGAGGCCAGCCCGTCGATCCGGGCCAGCACAGGGCCGTTCGCCATGCGCACGCTGACGCTGACCCGGCGAAAGCGCAAATTCGGCGTGGCTTGCACCCACTGCTCGCACAACAGGGGCATGCCCCCCTGGGGGCACGGCTGGCTGTGGCGGCCCACGGACGGAAAAGCGCCCTGCAGCCGCATCTCGGCCAGCAGATTGCCGGCGGCCTGCAAGGCCAGGCTGCGTTCCTGCAGGTTGCGCACACCGTTGGTACCGATCCCCAAAGCGCGGATCGATGCCGCCAAGGCGACGGCGACGATGGCCAGGGCCACCAGGACCTCGACCAGGGTGAAGCCGCCGGCCCGCCGCCGGGCGCTCATGGCCGCACCACGAAATGGCCGTCGTCCAGGCGGGCGATGCGTGCCCCGTACGCCCCTGAGCGCAGCTCGACCTGAAAGGGCGCATGAACCCATTCGGTATCGAACACAAGGTCCGTGCCTGAGGGAATGTGCACCTCGATGGCCGCCCCGTCCGGCCAATCGCGCCGCCGCAAGGCCGTGTTCGCCTGGGACAAGGGCGGCTGTTGCGCCCGCGCGCGCGCCGCCAGGCGCGGCGACAGGACCAGGGAGCCGGGCAGGCGCGCAAAGCCATAGCCTTGCGCATCGTACGTCCAGACAATGGGCTGGCCGCCCGCGCGCGCCTCGACCTGGGCCAGGGCGAACAAGCGCGCCAGGCGCTGTGCCTCGTGTCGCAGCGCGCGCTCGCCCTCATGGCCGAAGGCCGCCACACTGGCCAGGCCGGTGGCGATCCCGATGATCAGCAACACCACCATCATTTCGAGCAGGCTGAAGCCTGCCTGGGTCCCAGGGCCTGTCGACGCCCTAGTCCCCCCAGGAGCCGACGTCCGCATCGAAGCCCTCGCCCCCGGCTTGCCGATCGGCCCCCAGGGAAAACACATCGATCTCGCCATGCACGCCCGGATTCAGGTATTGATAGGGGGTGCCCCAGGGATCATTGGGCAGCCGGTCCATATAGCGCGTGCCCTGGCCTTGCGCGTCGCCCAGCAGCGCGGCGAGGCCTTGCTCGCTGGAGGGATAGCGTCCATGGTCCAGCCGATAGAGCTTGAGCGCCTGCATGATCGCGCCGATGTCCTGCCGCGCCGCGATCACGCGGGCCTGGTCGGGGCGATCCATGACGTTGGGCACGATCAGGGCGGCCAGGACGCCCATGATGACCACGACCACCATGATCTCGATCAGTGAAAAACCCCGTTGCAAGCGGGCGTAACGGTGTCGGCGCAGGACACGGGAGCGAGTCTGGGTCATGGCGTGATACTTGAAGTCACGGGCATTCGATGGAAAAATCATGTTACTTGTGGCGAAGGAGGAAGGTCAATGCGCGCTCCGTTCCAACAGGCCGCGCCCTGGTTCGTGCAGCGCGGCCCCGGCATCCTGCAGGCGGCCTCGGCCCTGGCGCTGGCGGCCGGCATCGGCCTGTGGGGCGCCCTGCTGCTGGCGCCGCGCCCGGCGCCGGTGCCGCCGGCGCTGGCCGCGGCCGACACGCAGGGCCATGGCGTGGATTCCGTCATCGGCTGGTTCGGCGGCGGCAGTGCACGCCTGCGGCTGACCATCGTGGGCCTGATCGCCTCGGGCCGGGACGGCGCCGCCCTGCTGTCCATCAACGGCGCGCCGCCGCGCGCCTATCACGTCGGCCAGACGCTGGTCCCGGGCGTGATCCTGTCCGATGTGCTGCCCGGCGCGATCACGATCGAGCAGGACGGCCTGGCCGAAGACATCGCCATGCCCCGGCAACACGCCCCCATTGAAGGATTCGTGCCGGCGGACGCCGGCACGACAAGGCCTCATTCGAACTAGCCGCGCGGCGACCCGGTCGAATGCGCCCGGACGCCCGCGGCCTGGGTCGCGGGCGGACCCGCGGATCAGGGCACGTTGCGCAGCGGCGCGCCGGAATAGAGTTGGCGCGGGCGGCCGATCTTGTAGTCGGGATCCGACAGCATCTCGTTCCATTGGGCAATCCAGCCCACCGTGCGGGCCAGGGCGAAGATCGCCGTGAACAGCGAGGTCGGGATACCGACTGCACGTTGCACGATACCCGAATAGAAGTCGACGTTCGGGTAGAGCTTGCGCTCGACGAAGTACGGATCCTCGAGCGCGATGCGCTCGACCTCCATGGCCAGCTTGAACAGCGGGTCGTTATGCAGCCCCAGCGCGTCGAGCACCTCGCGGCAGGTTTCCTGCATCATCTTGGCGCGCGGGTCGTAGTTCTTGTAGACGCGGTGGCCAAAGCCCATCAGGCGCACGCCCGAGTTCTTGTCCTTGACCTGCTCCATGAACTCGCCGACCTTGGCCACGCCGCCCTGGGCCTGGATGTTTTCCAGCATGTTCAGGCAGGCCTCGTTCGCGCCGCCGTGGGCGGGCCCCCACAGGCACGCCACGCCGGCCGCAATGGCCGCGAACGGGTTCGTGCCCGAAGAACCGCACAGGCGCACCGTCGAGGTCGAGGCGTTTTGCTCGTGGTCGGCGTGCAGGATGAAGATGCGGTCCAGCGCGCGCTCGACCACCTCGTTGACGTGGTAATCGTCGCAAGGCGTAGCGAACATCATGCGCAGGAAATTGCCCGTGTACGACAGATCGTTCTTGGGATAGATGAAGGGCTGGCCCAGGGAATGCTTGTAGGCCATCGCCACCAGCGTGGGCATCTTGGCGATGAGCCGGATGGCCGAAACCTCGCGATGACGCGGATTGGTGATGTCCGTCGAGTCGTGGTAGAAGGCCGACAGCGCGCCCACCAGGCCGGTCAGCACCGCCATCGGATGGGCGTCGCGCCGGAAGCCCTGCAGGAAGGTGTGCATCTGCTCGTGCACCAGCGTGTGATGCGTCACCAGGTCGTCGAAATCGGCCTTCTGGCGGGCATCGGGCAGCTCGCCGTTGAGCACCAGGTAGCAGATCGTCAGGAAGTCGCACTTTTGCGCGAGCTGGTCGATGGGATAGCCGCGATACAGCAGCTGGCCCTTGTCGCCGTCGATGTAGGTGATCGCCGATTCGCACGCGGCCGTCGACAGGAAGCCCGGGTCGTACGTGAACATCCCGGTCTGGCCGTACAGTTTGCGGATATCGACCACGTTCGGGCCCACAGTACCCTCGTAGACGGGGAATTCGACGGACGGGCTGCCGTCCGAGAACGATAGCGTGGCTTTTTTATCGGATAACTGCATGTCGGGTCTTCCTTAAAGTGATATCGCTTTCATTTGCTCGACCAGCCGGCGGATGTCGGGGTCGTCGTAATCCCCCGACAGATCGGCGCGGCCCAGCAGCACATCGAGCAGTTCGTTGTCGCCCATTTCAAAAAGGTGCGTCAGCGCCTGGACGTCCCGCGCGGCCAGCGTGGACTCGTGAGCGTCCAGGAAACGCGTGATGATCAAGTCGTTCTCGAGCAGGCCGCGACGTGCACGCCAACGCAGGCGCGCACGATCGAGGTCCGAGAGTCCGCTGGGCATCTCGTATGCCTAAATCGTGCGACGCACGAGCATTTCCTTGATCTTGCCGATCGCCGCCGAGGGGTTCAGCCCCTTGGGACACACATCCGTGCAGTTCATGATGGTGTGGCAGCGGAACAGCCGATAAGGATCCTCGAGGTCGTCCAGGCGTTCGCCGGTCGCCTCGTCGCGGGAGTCGGCAATGAAGCGATACGCCTGCAGCAGCCCGGCGGGGCCGACGAACTTGTCGGGATTCCACCAGAATGAGGGACAGGCCGTCGAGCAGCAGGCGCACAGGATGCACTCGTACAGGCCGTTGAGTTCCTCGCGTTCCTCGGGGCTTTGCAGGCGCTCTTTCTCGGGCGGCGGCGTGTCGTTGATCAGATACGGCTTGACCGAATGGTATTGGTCGAAGAAGAACGTCATGTCGACGATCAGGTCGCGCACCACCGGCAGGCCGGGCAGCGGCTTGAGCACGATGGGTTCCTTGAGCGTCAGCAGGTTCGTCGTGCAGGCCAGGCCGTTCTTGCCGTTGATGTTCATGGCGTCGGAGCCGCACACGCCCTCGCGGCACGAGCGGCGCAGCGCCAGGCTGTCGTCGACCTCGTTCTTGATGCGCAGGATCGCATCCAGCAGCATCTTGTCGGTGGGCTGCAGCTCGACCTCGAGCTTTTGCATATAGGGGCGCTCGTCCTTGTCAGGGTCGTAGCGGTAGATCTCGAACTTGACGATGCGTTTTTGGCTCATTTCGGGTTCCTGCTCAGAAGGTGCGCGGCTTGGGCGGCATGGTGTCCACCGTGAGCGGCTTCATGCGTACGGGCTTGTATTCCAGGCGGCTGCCTTCCGAGAACCAGAGGGTGTGCTTCAGCCACTCCACGTCGTCGCGTTCGGGGTATTCCTCGAGGGCGTGGGCGCCGCGGGATTCGAGGCGGTTGACGGCCGACTTGGTGGTCGCGCGGGCCACCTCGATCATGTTGGCCGCCTCGAGCGCCTCGATGCGGGCCGTGTTGAAGACCTTGGACTTGTCGGCATAGTGGATGGCCTTGAATTCCTCGACCATGTCCTCGATCATGCGTTCGCCCTCGGCCAGGATGTCGAGCTTGCGGAACACGCCGCAATGGCTCTGCATGATCGCCCGCATCTTGTCGATGACGTCATGCGTCTTTTCGCCCGAGGTGCGCCGCTCGGTGCGATCGACGCGATCCACCGACGCGTCGATGGCCGACTCGGGGATGTCCTGGTGGGCGTGTTGGCGTTCGGGGTGCTGGGAAACGATGAAGTTGCCCGCCGAGCGGCCGAAGACGATCAGATCCAGCAGCGAGTTGGTGCCCAGGCGGTTGGCGCCGTGCACCGAGGTTGCCGCGCACTCGCCCACGGCATACAAGCCGTTGACGATCTGGTCCTCGCCATTGACGCGGGTGACGACCTGGCCGTGATAGTTGGCCGGGATGCCGCCCATCTGGTAGTGCAGCGTCGGCACCACCGGGATCGGATCCTTGATCGGATCGATGTTGGCGAACTTGATCGCGATCTCGCGAATCGAAGGCAGGCGCTTCATGATGGTCTCGGCGCCCAGGTGGTCGAGTTTCAGCACCACGTAGCTGCCGTCGCCGCAGCCGCGGCCCTCCTTGATTTCCTGGTCCATCGAACGGGACACGAAATCACGCGGCGCGAGGTCCTTGAGCTGGGGCGCATAGCGTTCCATGAAGCGCTCGCCGTCCTTGTTGAGCAGGAAGCCGCCCTCGCCGCGCACGCCCTCGGTGATGAGCACGCCCGCGCCGGCCACGCCGGTCGGATGGAACTGCCAGAACTCCATGTCCTGCAGCGGAATGCCGGCGCGCGCGGCCATGCCCAGGCCGTCGCCGGTGTTGATGAAGGCGTTCGTGGTCGCCTGGAAGATGCGCCCCGCCCCGCCCGTGGCCAGCACGGTGTGCTTGGCCTCGAGGACGTAGATCTGTCCGGTTTCCATTTCCATGGCGGTCACGCCGAGGACGTCGCCGTCGCCGTTCCTGAGCAGGTCCAGCGCCATCCATTCCACGAAGAACTGGGTGCGCGCCGCGACGTTGCGCTGGTAGAGCGTATGCAGCATGGCGTGGCCGGTGCGGTCGGCCGCCGCACAGGCGCGCTGCACGGGTTTTTCGCCGAAATTGGCCGTGTGGCCGCCAAACGGGCGCTGATAGATGGTGCCGTCGGCGTTGCGGTCGAACGGCATGCCGAAGTGTTCCAGTTCGTAGACGGCGTTGGGCGCCTCGCGCACCATGAATTCGATCGAATCCTGGTCGCCGAGCCAGTCCGAGCCCTTGACCGTGTCGTACATGTGCCAGAGCCAGTTGTCCTCGCTCATGTTGCCCAGCGAGGCGCTGACGCCGCCTTGCGCGGCCACCGTGTGCGAACGCGTCGGAAAGACCTTGGAGAGCACAGCCACCGACAGGCCCGCCTGCGCGAGCTGCAGGGAGCAGCGCATGCCGGCCCCGCCGGCGCCGACGACCACCACATCGAACTGGCGGCGCGGGAGAGATGTCTTGACAGCGGCCACGGTTATAGACTCCAGAGAATTTGAGCAAAGAAAACCACCGCGGCCACCAGCCACATGATGGTCAGCACCTGCAGGAACAGGCGCAATCCGTCGTTACGGGCGTAGTCCATCCAGATGTCGCGCACGCCCACCCAGGCATGCCAGGCGAGCGACAGGAAGGCGACCGTCGCCAGGAGCTGGCCCAGCGGCAGGGCCCCGACGGTGAACGAGAAGAAGGCGCGCCAGGACTCGAAATCCAGGCTGGGGACGAAAACCGCGTACAACACCAGGGCCAGGGTGTAGACCGCCATGATGACGGCGGTCGCGCGTTGGACGATGAAATCGCGCGTGCCATAGTGGGCGCCGACGACCAGGCGCCGGCGGCCGATGCGTTCTTGGTGGGCCATTACCAGACTCCAAACAGTTTCAAACCGAACACGACCGTCAGCCCGAGGCCGACGCCCAGCACCAGGGCGCCCGAGCGCTGGGAGGGCTCGCGGGCGTTGCCGTAGTGCAGGTCCAGCGCCAGGTAGCGGATGCCCGCGCAGAAGTGGTGGAAATAACCCCACATCAGGACCAGGAGGATGATCTTACAGAAGGGATTGGCGACCCATTCCTGCATCGCGGCGAAAGTCGCCGGCGATTGGACGCTTTGCGCGAACAGCGGCACCAGCACGATGGGCAGCGCGAGAAACAGCAGGGCGCCGCTGATGCGGTGGAGGATGGACGACTTGGCGGCCGGGGGCTGGCGGTAGCTCAGCAGGTCGGTCAAGCCGAGGTTCCGGAACTGCGGACGCGGCTTTGTGGCGGGTTCAGACATGATGGCCTCTTTTATTTAAACAAATGTCGTGGATGCTCATCCTCGTGACAGGCATTTTCGCCGATCCGGGATTCAATTCAAACTGTTCCGGTAATGATAGCGCTCGGTCACGTAGTGGCCCCGGCGCAGCTCCATGGGCCGGTCGCCGAAGGTGTAGGACACGCGCTCGACCTGCAGCAGCGGGCTGCCGGGATCGACCTTCAGCCAGCCGGCCTGCGCGTCGCTGGCGACGACGGCGCGCAGCTTTTCCTCGGCGCGCACCATACTGACCCCGAATTCCGTTTCGAACAGGGCATAGACCGGACCGCGATAGCGCGTCAGGGACTCCATGGTCAGGCCCTTGAAGGGGGCGCCCGGCAGCCAGATGTCATCGAGGATGGTGGGCATGTCGTCGAAGGACAGCACGCGCCGCATGTTGACCACCACGTCGCCCGCGCGCAGGTCCAGGGCCTGGGCCACGTCGGCGGGCGCCTTGGTGCGGCGGCAGTCGAGGATCTGGCTGGAGGACACCGCCTGGCGGCCGTCGTCGGGCGCCAGGCGCAGGAAGCGATAGCGGACCTTGGCCTCGTTGTGGGTCGCCACGAAGGTGCCCTTGCCCTGGCGGCGAATCAGGAGGTTGTCGGCCGCGAGCTCGTCAATGGCCTTGCGCACCGTGCCCTGGCTGACCTGGAAGCGCGCCGCCAATTCGAATTCGCTGGGGATGGCCTCGCCGGGCTTCCATTCCCCCCGGTCCAGCCCCTGGAGGATCAGTCCCTTGATCTGCTGGTACAGCGGGCTGAAGGCAGCGCTATTGGCGCGGCCCAGCTCGTGGACGCGATCGGTCGGGGAGGAATCTGACATGGGTTCGGGAGGGGCCCGCGGGGCGGTCGTGCTACAAAATAAAACTTTCGCATTTTCGCATGGCGGACGCCAGATGTCTAATACTCTTGTGTCTTATATAAGATATAAGAGTCTTGACGCAAGAACTGGAATAAACTACTCTTTTCCGCGTTTCCGGATCCCCCGTTTCCGCCATTCATCCTCTCGGAGATTTTTATGTCCAAAGCCGCCATGCGCGTGGCCGTCACCGGCGCCGCCGGCCAGATCGGCTACGCCCTGTTGTTTCGCATCGCTTCCGGAGAAATGCTGGGCAAGGACCAGCCCGTGATCCTGCAGCTGCTGGAAATTCCCGACGACAAGGCCCAGCAGGCGCTCAAGGGCGTGATGATGGAACTCGAGGACTGCGCCTTCCCGCTGCTGGCCGGCATGAGCGCCCACAGCGATCCGCGCGAGGCGTTCAAGGATGCCGACGTGGCCCTGCTGGTCGGCGCCCGCCCCCGCAGCAAGGGCATGGAGCGCAAGGACCTGCTGCAGGTCAACGCCCAGATCTTCACCGCCCAGGGCAAGGCGCTCAACGAGGTCGCCAGCCGCGACGTCAAGGTGCTGGTGGTCGGCAACCCGGCCAACACCAACGCCTACATCGCCATGAAATCCGCGCCCGACCTGCCGGCCCGCAATTTCACCGCCATGCTGCGCCTGGACCACAACCGCGCCCTGTCGCAGATCGCCGCCCGCACGGGCAAGGCCGTCGCGGGCATCGAAAAACTCATCGTATGGGGCAACCACTCGCCCACCATGTACCCGGACACGCGCTTTGCCACCATCGACGGCCAGCCTGTGCAAACGCTGATCAACGATGACGCCTGGATCCGCGACACGTTCATCCCGACCGTCGGCAAGCGCGGCGCCGCCATCATCGAGGCGCGCGGCCTGTCCTCGGCCGCCTCCGCGGCCAATGCCGCCATCGACCACGTCCGCGACTGGGTCCTGGGCTCCAACGGCAAGTGGGTCACCATGGGCGTGCCCTCCGACGGCTCCTACGGCATCCCGGAAGGCATCATCTACGGCGTGCCGGTCATCACCGCCAAGGGCGAATACACGCGTGTCGAGGGCCTCGAGATCGACGCTTTCTCGCGCGAGCGCATGGACTTCACCTTGAACGAGCTGCTCGAGGAACGCGACGGCATCGCCGACCTGCTGCAGTAAACCGCCCCCCCGGCGCGCCGGCCGGACAGCGCACCCGGGCTCGGACGCCGGCATCCGCACAGGAGATCCACATGACCCGACCCGCTTCCCCCGGCGCGCTCTTTCGCCAGGCCCTCAAGGACGAATCGCCCCTGCAGATCATCGGCGCCATCAACGCCAACCACGCCCTGCTCGCGCAGCGCGCGGGCTATCGCACGATCTACCTCTCGGGCGGCGGCGTGGCTGCCGGCTCGCTGGGCATGCCCGACCTGGGCATCAATACGCTCGACGATGTGCTGATCGACGTGCGCCGCATCACCGACGTCTGCGATCTGCCGCTGCTGGTGGACATCGACACCGGATTCGGGCCGTCGGCCTTCAACATCGCCCGCACCGTCAAGTCCCTCATCAAGTTCGGCGCCGCCGGCTGCCACATCGAGGACCAGGTGGGCGCCAAGCGCTGCGGGCACCGCCCCGGCAAGGAAATCGTCGGCACCGATGAAATGGCCGACCGCGTCAAGGCGGCCGTGGATGCCCGCACCGACAGCGATTTCTACATCATCGCCCGCACCGACGCGATCGCGGTCGACGGCGTGGACGCGGCGCTCGAACGCGCGCACGCCTGCGTGGAGGCGGGCGCCGACGCGATCTTTGCCGAGGCGTCCTACGACCTGGACACCTACCGGACATTCTCCGCCAGCCTGAAGGTCCCCGTCCTGGCCAACATCACCGAGTTCGGCCAGACGCCGCTGTTCACGGTCGAGGAGCTGGCCGGCGCGGGCGTAGGCATGGTGTTGTATCCGCTGTCGGCCTTCCGCGCCATGAACAAGGCGGCCGAGGCCGTCTACGAGGCGATTCGCCGCGACGGCCACCAGCACAATGTGGTCGATCTGATGCAGACCCGCGAGGAACTCTACGACCGGATCGGCTACCACCGCTACGAAGCGCAGCTCGACGCCCTGTTCCGGCAGGGCAAGCACAAGGCGTCCTGACCGGGATACGCCCGCGACCCGAAACCCTCATCCAAGGAGACCCCCGATGGCGACCAAGAACACCTCCAATGCCCGGAAAACCCCGGCCCGCAAGGCCGCGGTGCCGCAGACGCCCGCCGCCCAGGCCGATGCCCCCGCCGGGCCAAAGCCCAAGAAATCGGTGGCCCTGTCGGGCGTCGTCGCCGGCAACACCGCGCTGTGCACGGTGGGCCGCAGCGGCAACGACCTGCACTATCGCGGTTACGACATCCTGGATATCGCCGACACCTGCGAATTCGAGGAAGTCGCCCACCTGCTGATCCACGGCAAGCTGCCGACCAGGGCCGAACTCAAGGCCTACAAGGAAAAGCTGCGCCGCCTGCGCGGCCTGCCCGCCCAGGTCCAGGTCGCCCTCGAGGCGCTGCCCGCCGCCAGCCACCCGATGGACGTCATGCGCACGGCCGCCTCGGTGATGGGCTGCGTGCTGCCCGAAAAGGACGACCACAACCTCGCCGATGCGCACGACATCGCCGACCGCCTGATGGCGGGCCTGGGCTCGGCCCTGCTGTACTGGTACCACTACAGCCACAACGGCCGCGTCATCGACGTCCAGACCGACGACGACAGCATCGGCGGACATTTCCTGCATCTGCTGCACGGCGAAACCCCCAGCGACGACTGGGTGCGCGCCATGCATACGTCGCTGATCCTGTATGCCGAGCACGAGTTCAACGCCTCGACCTTCACCGGCCGGGTGATCGCGGGCACCGGCTCGGACATGTACTCGGCCATCACTGGCGCGATCGGCGCGCTGCGCGGCCCCAAGCACGGCGGCGCCAACGAGGTCGCCTTCGAGATTCAAAAACGCTACGACGATCCCGACGAGGCCGAGGCCGACATCCGCCGCCGCGTCGAGGCCAAGGAGGTCATCATCGGCTTCGGGCACCCGGTCTATACGGTCTCCGACCCGCGCAACAAAGTCATCAAGGAAGTCGCCCGAAAACTGTCCAAGAAGGCCGGCTCGACCAAGATGTATGACATCGCCGAGCGCCTGGAATCGGTGATGTGGGAGGTCAAGCGCATGTTCCCGAACCTGGACTGGTTCTCGGCCGTGTCCTACCACATGATGGGCGTGCCCACCGCCATGTTCACGCCGCTGTTCGTGATCGCGCGCACCGCCGGCTGGTCGGCGCACATCATCGAGCAGCGCATCGACAACAAGATCATCCGCCCGACGGCCAACTACGTCGGCCCCGAGGACCGCAAGTTCCTCCCCATCGAAAAGCGCAAATAAGCCGCAACCTCTTTCAGGAAACCCCATGTCTGCGACTATTTCCAACGTGCGTCCCCAGCCCGACCAGGTCCTGGTGGACATCGTCGATTATGTGCTGGATTACCAGATCGACAGCGCGCTCGCGCTCGAGACCGCGCGCAATTGCCTCATCGACACCCTGGGCTGCGGCCTCGAGGCGCTCGAATACCCCGCCTGCCGCAAGCTGCTGGGACCCATCGTGCCGGGCACCGTGGTGCCCAACGGCGCCAAGGTCCCCGGCACCCAGTTCCAGCTGGACCCGGTGCAGGCCGCCTTCAACATCGGCTGCATGATCCGCTGGCTGGACTTCAACGACACCTGGCTCGCGGCCGAATGGGGCCATCCCTCGGACAACCTCGGCGGCATCCTGGCGGTGGCCGATTGGCTCTCGCGCAACGCCGTGGCCGCCGGCAAGCCGCCGCTGACCATGCGGGCCGTGCTCGAAGGCATGATCAAGGCCCACGAGATCCAGGGCTGCATCGCGCTGGAGAACTCCTTCAACAAGGTCGGGCTGGACCACGTGGTCCTGGTCAAGATCGCCTCGACGGCCGTGGTCTCGCAGATGCTCGGGCTGTCGCGCGACGAGACCATCAACGCGGTGTCCCTGGCCTGGGTCGACGGCCAGAGCCTGCGCACCTACCGCCACGCCCCCAACACCGGCAGCCGCAAGTCCTGGGCCGCGGGCGACGCGACCAGCCGCGCCGTGCGCCTGGCCCTGATCGCGCGCACCGGCGAGATGGGCTACCCTTCCGTGTTGACGGCGCCGACCTGGGGCTTCTACGACGTGCTGTTCAAGGGCCAGCCCTTCAAGTTCCAGCGGCCCTACGGCAGCTACGTGATGGAGAACGTGCTGTTCAAGATCTCCTTCCCGGCCGAATTCCACTCGCAAACCGCCGTGGAATGCGCCATGCAGATCCACGACCGCCTCGAGGCGCTGGGCAAGACCGACGCGGACATCGCCAAGATCACCATCCGCACCCACGAGGCCTGCATCCGCATCATCGACAAGAAGGGCCCGCTGGACAACCCCGCCGACCGCGACCACTGCGTGCAGTACATGGTCGCCGTGCCGGTGATCTTCGGGCGCCTGACGGCGGCCGACTACGAGGACGGCATCGCCGCCGACCCGCGCATCGACGCGCTGCGCGACAAGATCGTCTGCGTCGAGGATCCGGCCTTTACCGCCGATTACCACGATCCCGAAAAACGTTCCATCGCCAACGCGCTGACGGTCGAGTTCACGGACGGCACACGCCTGGACGAGATCGTCTGCGAGTACCCGATCGGCCACAAGCGCCGCCGCAAGGAAGGCATCCCGCTGCTCGAGGCCAAGTTCCGCACCAATCTCGCGCGCCAGTTCCCGGCGCGCCAGCAGCAGCGCATCCTGGACGTGTCCCTGGACCAGAAGGCGCTCGAGGCGATGCCGGTGCACGAGTACGTGGACCTGTACGTCATCTGAGGCCTGGGCGCGGCCGCCGGACAGGCCCCGGCACGCCGCGCCGCCCCGCATCGACACCGAACCCCAGAGAGAAGATCGCCATGACACGCGCTGTACGGCACGACGAGGCCCGCCGCCGCTTCGAATGGACCGAGGAAGGCCACCTCTGCGTCATGGACTACGTCCTGGCCGACGGCGTGGCGGCCTTCACGCACACCGGGGTCCCCCGCCCCGTCGAGGGCCGGGGCATCGCCGCCGACCTGGTGCGCACCGCCCTGGAGACCGCCCGGCTGCGCGGCTGGCGCGTCCGCCCAGTCTGCTCCTACGTCGCCGCCTTCATGCGGCGGCATCCGGAATACCAGGATCTGCTGGATTGAACACTCGTGTCTTATATCTTATATAAGACTGTTGCCTGAAATCCCGCCTCCCCGTAAAATAGGGGCCGACAGAATCCCCCTGAAACTTTTCTTTAGAGCCCCGACATGCTGGATTCCTACCGCACCGAAGCCGCCGCGCGCGAAGCCATGGGCATAGCCCCGCTTCCGCTGACCGCGCACCAGACCGCCGACCTGATCGAACTGCTGAAAAACCCGCCCGCGGGCGAGGAACAGTTCCTGCTGGACCTGTTCACCCATCGCGTGCCGGCCGGCGTGGACGAGGCGGCCAGCGTCAAGGCGTCCTACCTGGCCGCGGTGGCCCTGGGCAAAGAGGTCTGTCCGCTGATCGACGGCAAGCACGCCACCGAACTGCTGGGCACCATGCTGGGCGGCTACAACATCAGCGCGCTGATCGAACTCCTCGACCATGCCGAACTGGCGCCCGTGGCCGCCGAGGGCCTGAAAAAGACCTTGTTGATCTTCGATGCCTTCCACGACGTCGAGGAAAAAGCCAAGGCGGGCAATGCCCACGCCCAGGCGGTGCTGCAAAGCTGGGCGGACGCCGAGTGGTTCACCAGCCGCCCCGAGGTCCCGCAAAGCCTGACCCTGACCGTGTTCAAGGTCACGGGCGAAACCAACACCGACGACCTGTCGCCCGCGCCCGACGCCTGGAGCCGGCCCGACATCCCGCTGCACGCGCTGGCCATGCTGAAGAACCCGCGCGACGGCATCGAGCCCGACGTCCCCGGCAAGGTCGGCCCCATCCAATTCCTGAACGCGCTCAAGGCCAAGGGCCACCTGGTCGCCTACGTGGGCGACGTGGTCGGCACGGGCTCCTCGCGCAAATCCGCCACCAACTCGGTGATCTGGCACACCGGCGAGGACATCCCCTTCGTGCCCAACAAGCGCTTCGGCGGCGTCTGCCTGGGCGGCAAGATCGCGCCGATCTTCTACAACACGATGGAGGACTCCGGCGCCCTGCCCATCGAGCTCGACGTCTCGGCCATGAACATGGGCGATGTGATCGAGCTGCGTCCCTACGAAGGCAAGGCCTTGAAGGACGGCCAGGTCATCTCCGAGTTCCAGCTCAAGTCCGACGTGCTGCTGGACGAGGTCCGCGCCGGCGGCCGCATCCCGCTGATCATCGGCCGCGGCCTGACGGCCAAGGCGCGCGCCGCGCTGGGCCTGCCGCCCACCACCCTGTTCCGCCTGCCCGAAAACCCCGTCGACAGCGGCAAGGGCTACTCGATCGCCCAGAAACTCGTCGGCCGCGCCTGCGGCCTGCCCGAGGGCCAGGGCGTGCGCCCCGGCACCTACTGCGAACCGCGCATGACCTCGGTCGGCAGCCAGGACACCACGGGTCCCATGACCCGCGACGAGCTCAAGGACCTCGCTTGCGTGGGCTTCTCGGCCGACCTGGTGATGCAGTCCTTCTGCCACACCGCCGCCTATCCCAAGCCCGTCGACGTCAAGACCCACCACGAGCTGCCCGCCTTCATCAGCACGCGCGGCGGCGTGTCCCTGCGCCCAGGCGACGGCATCATCCACTCGTGGCTCAATCGCATGCTGCTGCCCGATACCGTGGGCACCGGCGGCGACTCGCACACGCGCTTCCCCATCGGCATCAGCTTCCCCGCCGGCTCGGGCCTCGTGGCCTTCGCCGCGGCCACCGGCGTGATGCCGCTGGACATGCCCGAATCGGTCCTGGTGCGCTTCAAGGGCGACATGCAGCCCGGCGTCACGCTGCGCGACCTGGTCAACGCCATCCCGCTGTATGCCATCAAGCAAGGCCTGCTGACGGTCGAGAAGAAAGGCAAGAAGAACGTCTTCTCGGGCCGCATCCTCGAGATCGAAGGCCTGCCCAACCTCAAGATCGAACAGGCGTTCGAACTCTCCGATGCCTCGGCCGAACGCTCGGCCGCGGCCTGCACCGTGCGCCTGAACAAGGAACCGATCATCGAATACCTGAACAGCAACATCACGCTGCTGAAGTGGATGATCGCCAACGGCTACCAGGACGCCCGGACGCTGGCGCGCCGCATCAAGGCCATGGAGGCCTGGCTGGCCGACCCGCAGCTCGTCGAGCCCGATGCCGATGCCGACTATGCGGCGGTGATCGAGATCGACCTGGCCGACATCCACGAACCCATCGTCGCCTGCCCCAACGACCCCGACGACGTCAAGACGCTGTCGGACGTGGCCGGCACCCCCATCGACGAGGTCTTCATCGGCAGCTGCATGACCAACATCGGCCACTTCCGCGCGGCCGCCAAGCTGCTCGAGGGCAAGCGCGACCTGCCCTCCAAGCTCTGGGTCGCCCCGCCGACCAAGATGGACGCCAGCGAATTGACCAAGGAAGGCCACTACGGCACCTTCGGCACCGCCGGCGCGCGCATGGAGATGCCGGGCTGCTCGCTGTGCATGGGCAACCAGGCGCAGGTGCGCGAAGGCGCCACCGTGTTCTCGACCAGCACCCGCAACTTCCCCAACCGCCTGGGCAAGAACGCCAATGTGTTCCTCGGTTCGGCCGAGCTCGCCGCGATCTGCTCGCGCCTGGGCCGCATCCCGACGCGCGAGGAATACCTGGCCGACATGGGCGTGCTGTCCAAGGACGGCGACCGGATCTACCGTTACATGAACTTCGACCAGATCGAGGATTTCACGGCGGTCGCCAATACCGTCGAGGCCTGACGGCACGGCCCGCCGCCCAAGGCGGGCATCCTCCCGGGGGGCGGGACGGTCTTCGCGGACCGTCCCGCCCCCCCGGGCCTTCCAGTCCACCCAAACACGAACGGCGGGCAGGCGGTACACTAGTACGGTGTCTCATACGCACATCGCCGCGCAGGCGCGATGTCACGGTTGCGTCCACGAGACACGACACCAGCAAGCCGCAGCCCTTCGTCCGCACGTCATGGCATCCTCCTCTCGTCACGCACACCTGTCCCGCCCCTCCCGTTCCCTGATCGCCCTGGCCGACGCGCTGGCGCGCTCGGGCAGCCGCATCGAGGACGATTACTGGGAACGCCAGCTCGGCGCCCTGCTGGATCGCGCCCTGTCGGGCAAACCGGGACGCACGGTCGAGTCGGCCCTCGACCACCTCATGGATGCCCAGTCGCAGGCCTATGAGGTCCTGGTCGAACAGGCGGAAAACCGTTCGGAATCCCTGCGCCTCACCCATCAGGGCCAGGCCTGGGAGGTTCTGCTGTTTTCCGCGCCCATCCTGGCCTGGACGCGCTACAAGCTGCCCGAGGGCGGGCTGAACCCGGACCACGTCCGCGAACTGGAAGCGCTGCTGGCGGATTCGGTGGCGGCCCCGGGCGCACGGCTGGCGCTGCTGCCCGAACTGATCCGCTTCGAGCGCCTGCCGCAGTCCTTCCATGAAACCCGCGCCTGGACCCAAAGCCTCGCGCTGCGCGCCCTGGGCGGCGGCCCGGGCGCACCGATCCGCAGCGACGCCGAGCAGCCCGACAACCTGCTGGCCGACGTGCTGTTCCTCGTGGGCATCATCGCCGTCCCCGAGGGCGAGGCCCTGTTTCGCTGGCAGGATGCCCAAGCCGAGCGGCCCGCCGAACTGCGCGAGGAATCGGCGGCCCGCTGGCGCGCCAATTGCGCACGGCTCCTGGATCCGGTCTTCACGGGCTGCCAGGTCGAATACCTGCAGCCCGAGGCCTACTACACCAGCACCCGCCTGGCCGACCAGCGCATCCGCCCGCTGTCGCTCAAGGCCGCGGTGACCTGGCTGCAGACCGCGGGGCACATCCCGGCCAAGGATCTGCGCGCGGCCATCGTCGCCTGCGGCGAACAGGGCGTCGAGGAATACCGGGTCGGATTCTGCACTCGCGAGAACAACGACGTCATCTACGGCTGCGTCTGGCCGGCCCTCAGCCGCGAGGAGGCCCTGCCCGAGCCCAGCACCGACGACCAGATCAATGCCTGGGAGGAAATCGCCGCCTTGCTGCGCGAGGAAGGCATCCAGGACATCCGCCGCCTGCCGGGCCTGCAGGCACTGGAATTCTGCGATGATTGCGGCACTCCTTATTTCCCCAACATGCTGGGCGAGATGCAACACCCCGAGCTGCCCGAGGAAATCGACCCGGAGCCCATGCATTTCCATTGACGTCGCCGCATCCCGTCCATCCATGACACCCGGTTCGTGCGCATGAACCCACCGGCTTTCGACCTATTCTGCCGGGTGGTCGACAATTTTGGCGACGCCGGGGTGTGCTGGCGGCTGGCGGCCCAGCTGGCGGCCGGCGGCCACGCCGTCAGGCTATGGATCGATGAACGGGCGGCACTGGCGCGCCTCGTGCCGGCGATCGATGCCGCGGCATCCGACCAGACCGTCGAAGGCGTCCGCGTCCTGCCATGGGCGCACGCCGCGGCGGCGCTGCCGCCCCGGGACGGCGTCGTCATCGAGGCCTTTGCCTGCACGCCGCCGGCCCCCTACCTGGCCGCCATGCCCGGGCGCGGCTGCCTGTGGATCAATCTCGAATACCTCAGCGCCGAGGACTGGGTGCGCGGCTGCCATGGCCTGCCCTCGCCGCAGGCCAACGGGGTCCCCAAGCATTTCTTTTTTCCCGGCTTCGTCCCCGGCACCGGCGGCCTGCTGCGCGAGCCCGGCCTGGTCGCCCGGCGCGAGGCCGCGCAGTCGATCCCGCGCCGGCAGCGCCTGCGCGAATTGACCGGGCGGGATTTCGGCGCCCTGGCCGACGAGGCGCGGGTGGTCCTGCTGTTCTGCTATCCGCACGCCCCGCTGGCGGGACTGCAGCGCGCGCTCGCCGCCGATCCGCGCCCCACCCTGCTGTTGGCGCCGGGCGCCGTGCCCGCCGGATTGACCGGCGAGGGCGCCCTGCAGGTCCATGCCATCCCCTTCACGCCCCAGCGGCGATTCGACGAATTGCTGTGGTGCTGCGACCTGAACCTCGTGCGCGGCGAGGATTCGCTGGTCCGCGCCCTGTGGGCGGGCGTCCCGCTGCTCTGGCACATCTATCCCCAGACCGGGGACACGCACCTCGACAAGCTGGAGGCCTGGCTGGCGCTTGCCGCCCTGCCGCCACCCGCGGCCGAGGCGGTGCGGGCATGGAACGGCCCAGACGCCTCGGCGCTGGCACAAGCCCTGGCGCAGGCCCTCGAGGCGCCGGCCTGCGACGCCTGGCGCCGGCGCAGCCGGCAATGGTCCGACGCGCTGTCCGAGGCGCCCGACCTGGCCGCAAACCTGCTGGCGTTTTGCATGCGGCATCGCCAAAGCGTTAAAATAGAAAGTTATTGATTTTTCAGCTTTGCTCCGGACCCCACGGGGCAGAACACCCCGGAGCCACTTCCTTTATGAAAACCGCACAAGAATTGCGCGTGGGCAACGTCATCATGGTCGGCAACGACCCCCTGGTCGTCCAGAAGGCCGAATACAACAAGTCGGGGCGCAACGCCGCCGTCGTCAAGCTCAAGTTCAAGAACCTGCTGTCGGGCACCGCCAGCGAGGCCGTCTACAAGGCCGATGAAAAATTCGAACTCGTCGTGCTCGAGAACAAGGAATGCACCTATTCCTATTTCGCCGACCCGATGTACGTCTTCATGGATGAGGAGTACAACCAGCACGAGGTCGAGGCCGACAGCATGGGCGACGCCCTCAACTACCTCGAGGAAGGCATGACCGTCGCGGTGGTCTTCTACGAAGGCCGCGCGATCTCGGTCGAACTGCCGACCATCATCGTGCGCGAGATCGCCTACACCGAGCCGGCCGTCAAGGGCGACACCTCGGGCAAGGTCCTCAAGCCCGCCAAGATCAACACGGGCTACGAGCTCGCCGTCCCGCTGTTTTGCAACATCGGCGACAAGATCGAGATCGACACGCGCACCAACGAGTACCGCAGCCGCGTGATGTGATCCGGTCGGGATGCGAAAAAGCCAGGCGATGCCTGGCTTTTTTCATGGCCGCGCAACCGCAAGACTACTGCAGGCGGTCGTCGTCGAGGATATCGGGAATCGGCATGATCGAAATGCCGTCCTCGACCAATGACTGGCATTCCTCGGCGGTGGCCGTGCCGCGGATCGCGCGATGCTCGATCTCGCCCTCGTGCATGCGCCGCGCCTCGTCGGCGAAACGCGCCCCGACGTTGTCGGACTGGCTGACGATCCGGCGGATGTGGCGCAGCACCTCGGCCTGCAGGTGGGCGAGCTGCCCGTCCGAGGGCGCCATGACCGACGCGCGGCCGGCGGGCACCGATGGGGCGTCCTCGCGCTGGGCCTTCAGGTGGCTGACGTTCAGGTGAGGCGCCGAGACGCGCCGGGTGATCTGCGCGCTTTGGCAGACGGGACAGCGGACCAGCCCCCGCGAGGCCTGGTCCTCATAGCTTTCCAGCGAGGCGAACCAGCCTTCGAAGAGATGATCGTGCTCGCACGAGAGGTCGAATACTTTGAGTGCCATGGTCAGCAGATGGGGGCGGCGTTGCCGGATTCAAGGGCCGCCCAGCAGCGCCAGCGCCACTCCCAGGGGGCGATTGCGCCGGGCTGGGCCCACAGCCCCAGGCGTCGGTCGCGGGCATGATCCTGCAGCCCGGGCAGGTCCGGATCACGCATGTACTTGCCGCCGCCCTGCATATTGGCCCAGGCCATGCCGGCGGCCACCATGCGGCGATTGGCGGTCTCGCCCTCGCCCAGCGGCAGGTCGCAGACATGCCGCCGATAGCGGTCGCGCTCGTAGCAGGCCAGCGTGTACGTACCGCCGGCGATCAGGCCGGCCAGCGCCTTGCGCGCGGCCTGGCCGAAGGGCTGTCCGGGGCGTTCGCGCCCGTGCGAGGTCTCGGGCGCATCGATGCTGGCCAGGCGGATGCGCTCGCGATTGCGGCCGACGAGCAGGGTCAGGGTGTCACCGTCGGCCACGTCGACCACGCGCCCGGCGAGCGCGTAGGTGCCTGCGGACGGCGCGTCCTCGGCGCCCAGCCCGAAGGCCGCCGCGCCCAGGCCGGCGGCGAGGCCCGCGGCCAGCAACCATCCGGCGGTCCCGCGGCGAATGCGCCGCCAGGCGGCGGCCCTGCGCCGTCCATCCATAAAGTAGTGCTCCATTCAATCCGGCCAGGCCCGCTGCAACAGCGCATCGGAGGCCAGTGCCACCGCATGCGCGCCGTACACGCGCCCGCCCTCGCCGCCCAGGCGGCTGTCGACAAAAGCGCGCGCCAGCCAGTCCGGCGCATGGCGCAGCAGCAGGTCGGCCTGCGCCAGCAAGACGAGGTCTTGCGCAGTATAGCGGGCCGCCGCCTGCTGCTCGTCGTCGGGGCGGCCCAAGGCATCCAGCAGCCGCCGGGCGGCGGCCTGGACCAGCGGCTCGCCCGGATGGCCCGCCGCCAGGCCGGCGACCACCCGACCGGCGGCCTCGGGCGCGCGGCTGGCCGCGCGCAGCACGTCCAGGCACATCACGTTGCCGGAGCCCTCCCAGATCGAATTGACCGGCGCCTCGCGGTACAGGCGCGCCATCGGACCGTCCTCGATGTAGCCATTGCCGCCCCAGACCTCCATGCACTCGCCCGCCGCCTCGACGGTGCGCTTGCACACCCAGAACTTGGCGGCCGGCGTGAGGATGCGGCGCAAGGCGTGCTCGTCCTCGTCCTCGGGCGCATCGAAGGCGCCGGCAAGGCGCAAGGCCAGCACGGTGGCGGCCTCCGATTCCAGGGCGAGGTCGGCCAGCACCTGGCGCATGAGGGGCTGGGCGGCCAGCGGGCGCCCGAAGGCGCTGCGGTGACGGGCATGGTGGACCGCCTGGACCACGGCCTGGCGCAACAGGGCGGCGCTGCCCAGGACGCAATCCAGCCGCGTATAGGCGGCCATCTCGACCAGGGTGCGGATGCCGCGTCCCGCCGGCCCCACCCGGCGGCCCAGCGCATCGTCGAACTCGACCTCGGCGCTGGCGTTGGAGCGATTGCCGAGCTTGTCCTTGAGACGCTGGATGCGCACGCCGTTGCGTTGGCCGTCCTCGAGCCAGCGGGGCACGTAGAAACAGCCAAAGCCCTCCTCGTCGCGGGCCAGCACCAGATGCGCATCGGACGTGGGCGAGGAAAAGAACCACTTGTGGCCGCTGAGGCGGTACCAGCCGCCGCCCTCGGGCGCCGCCACGGCGCGGCTGGTGCTGCCGCGCAGGTCGGAACCGCCCTGCCGCTCGGTCAGGCCCATGCCGACCATCATGGAGGCCTTGTCCGCCAGCGGCCGATCGCGGCCGTCGAAGCGGCGCGCGTACAGCAACGGCCGCAAAGCATCGAACCAGGACTCGCGTGCCAGCAGCGGAATGGCCGCCGAGGTCATGGTGGTCGGGCACAGCGATCCGGCCTCGACCTGGCCATGCATCAGATAGCAGGCCGCGCGGGCCACGTGGGCGCCGGGCCCGGCGTGCGACCAGGCGCTGCAATGCATGCCCTGGGCGAACGCCATGCCCATGAAATCCGCCCACCCGGGATGGAAATCGACCCGGTCGATGCGCACGCCGCGCCGGTCGTAGGCCCGCAGCTCCGGGCCATGGCGATTGACCGCATGGGCAAGCGCCATGGTCTCGGCGCGGCCCAGCTGCGCCCCATAGGCCTCGAGCCGGGCCTCGTGGTCGCCGGCCCCCTCGCGCCGCACCCCGTCGCGCAGGGCCGTGTCGCTGAGGTACAGGTTGTAGTCCTTGAGGTCGGGCACCTGATTGTCGGCCTCGGGCGTGCGCGGCATCCTGTCATCCACGGACATGGTCGCCTCCGTCAAAGTCTGTGTCCGGCGCCGCCGGATCTCTCCAGTCTACCCGCGTTCATCGGCCGGGGCCATCGCCGAGCCCGGGCCCCGGGGGCTACAATCGGCGGCATACCCGCGGCACGCAGCCCGGCCACGAGCCGCCTCGCCGCCCTCCGGCACAGCCCAGCGGGCTGACCACCCTTACTCACATACGCGGAGCCCATTCGTGTCGATCCGGACCCTGATCATCACCGGCGCACTCCTCCTGGCGCTGGGCGTCGCGGCCGGCGCCTTCGGGGCGCACGGCCTCAAACGCCTCGTCTCCCCGGACCTGCTCGAGGTCTGGAAAACCGCCGTCCTGTACCAGGTGATCCACGGCCTGGGCCTGCTGCTGCTCGCAGCGCTGGCGCGCGCTCTGGATCCCGGCCTGGCGGCCTGGGCGGGCGGGCTGATGCTGGGCGGCGTCCTGGTGTTCAGCGGCAGCCTGTACATCCTGACCCTGTCGGGCATGCGCGCGCTGGGCGCGATCACGCCGGTGGGCGGCGTCCTCCTGATCGGCGCCTGGGTCCTTGTCGCGCTCGCGGCCTGGCGCGCCGGGCCCGGCTGAGCGCCGCCGCGGCCGGGCCAGGTGCCTATAATGATCGCAAAGGCCAGACACCGGATACCCCATGCCCACCGACCCCACCGAGGACCAGGCCGCCCTGCGCGGCTGGCTGCGCGCACTGCCCAAGGCCGAGCTGCACCTGCACATCGAAGGCACGCTCGAACCTGAAATGATGTTCGAGCTGGCCGCGCGCAACGGCGTGCGCCTGCCCTACGCCGACGTGCGGGCGGTACGCGAGGCCTATCAGTTCACGGACCTGCAGTCCTTCCTCGACTTGTACTATGCGGGCGCCGGCGTGCTGTGCACGCAGCAGGACTTCCACGACCTGGCGGCCGCCTACCTGACGCGGGCGCACGCCGACGGCGTCGTCCATGCGGAAATCATGTTCGACCCGCAGACGCATACCGCGCGCGGCATCCCGATCCAGACCGTGTTCGCGGGCCTGGCCTCGGCCCTGCGCGAGGCCCGCGACACCCTGGGCCTTACCAGTGTGCTGCTGCTGAGTTTCCTGCGCCACCTGTCCGAGGAGGATGCCCTGCGGACGCTGGAACAGGCCCTGCCGTTGCGCGAGACGTACGCCGACCTGTGGACCGGCATCGGTCTGGACTCCGGCGAGCGCGGCAATCCCCCCGAAAAATTCACCCGCGTCTATGCGCGCTGCGCCCAGTTGGGCTTCCGGCTGACGGCCCACGCGGGCGAGGAAGGGCCGCCCGAATACGTCCGCGGCGCCCTCGACGCGCTGGGCGTCGAGCGCATCGACCACGGCGTGCGCAGCGACGAGGATCCGGCGCTGCTCGCCGAACTGATCCGCCGCCGCATTCCGCTGACGGTGTGCCCCCTGTCCAACCTCAAGCTGCGGGTGGTCGACGACCTGAGCCGGCACAACCTGGCCCGGCTGCTGCGCGCAGGCGCCATGGTGACGCTGAACTCGGACGATCCCGCCTACTTCGGCGGCTACATCCTGGACAACTACATGGCCAGCGCCACCGCCCTGGACCTGGATCGCGACGAACTGGCGACACTGGCGGGCAACAGCCTCCAGGCCAGCTTCCTGCCGCTGGCGGACAAGGCCCGGCTGCTCGACCGCCTTGCACAGGCGGTGACGCAGCCATGAACATCGCAGCCGACGGCTTGCGGAAACTGCCCCGCGACTTCTACGATCGGGATGCGGTGATCCTGGCCCAGGCCCTCATCGGCAAGCTCCTGGTCCATCACGACGGCGACGACGCGCGCATCGGCCGCATCGTCGAGGTCGAGGCCTACCTGGGGCCGGGCGACCTGGCCGCCCACACCGCGCGCGGCCCCACGCCGCGCACGCGCGCCATGTTCGGCCCGCCCGGCCACGCCTACGTGTATCTGGTCTATGGCATGCACCACTGCATGAACGTGGTGGCGGGGCCCGAAGGCAGCGGCACGGCGGTGCTGCTGCGCGCCCTCGAGCCGGTCACGGCATTGCCCTGCGCCACCAACGGCCCGGGGCGCCTGTGCAAGGCGCTGGGCATCAGCCTGGCACACTACGGCCGGGATCTGTGCGGCGACAGCCTATACCTGGCCGACGACGGCCTGGGACATGGCTACGACATCGCGCGCAGCCCGCGCATCGGCGTGGACTACGCCGGCGAGTGGGCGGCCAAGCCGCTGCGCTTCTACGCCGACGGCCACCCTTGCGTCAGCCGCCAGCCCCGCCGGCGCGCGCGCTGACAGACGGCATCCCGATCACCCATATGACAGGGCAAAAAAAGCATGCTATAGTTACGCCTCTTTTGCGGCTGTAGCTCAGTTGGATAGAGTACTTGGCTACGAACCAAGGGGTCGTGGGTTCGAATCCTGCCAGCCGCGCCAGAAATTCACCAATGAAGTCAATTGGTTGGAGACCGCCTAAGGATCGCCCCCTTAGGCGGTTTTTCTTTGCCTGGGTGAATTTTGGGTAAACACCTTCATTTGGTGGCGGCGCATCAATGCCAACAGGTTGAGCGTTTCCCCCTGCTCACTTTCCCTCGATATCAACTCCAGAGCGTCGTAGATTTCTCGGATCTGGGCTACTGAATAGTGGCTCGTCATATCCTTTTTTGAGTGCCACAGGATATCGTCCTGGGTGCGCTCAGAAACCCCTGCATGGCGCAATCGCATACCCACTGTGTGTCGCAGGTCGTGGACATGCAGACCGTCCAGTCCAGCGTCCTTTCTGGCCCGCTGCCACGCTGTGTTGCTCATCCTGCTCACCGGCTGATGTTTGGGGACCGTCGTGCTGTCTGGCTTCGTCTTCCGGCACCACGTGAAAACACGATCCGAATGCCGACCGCGCTGAGATTCGATGATTTCCTGGGCAACGCTGTTGCAGACTACGATGCGTTCCTGTTTGCGCCCCTTCACGTGTCGGCGTGGCACCACGAACACCGATACCGTAAGCTCAGAGGATAGCTTCACGGGAACCTCCCAAGACCATTCCAGACTGCACGGTACGTCATCCCGCGTTCCGGTGTTCAGAACGAACAGCGCCATCCGCTGAAGGTGTTCCGGCAGGTGAGGCATGAGCCGCGCCTGCTCGGCCCAGGTAATTGGCCGCGGGGGACGCTGGTCATCCAGCTCGAGCAGATCGACCTTGGGGGCCGAGGCCAGCCAAGTCAAACCATTTGGTAGGCGCCAGGATGTGGCCGCCAGATTGCAGATCCGGTTCACGACCGTCAACGCATTGTTGATGGTCTTAGCCTTCATGCCCTGGGCCCTTCGTCTTTCGATGAAAGGCGCCAGGGTGTCATTGCTGATGTCTCGCAGTGTTAAAGAGCCGAGCATTTCCACCAAAGGCTTGAGCATGAACGCGTCGGTTGCGACCGATGGCATGCCCCGATCAAGTTTGTCCTGCAATAGCCGGATCGCCCCTTGCTCAAGGGTCATATCGATCCGGTCACCGTCTCGATAAACCGCGCGGATTGCAGCCTTCTGGCCGATCAGGTATTCGCTTGCCTGCGTGTAGCCATCGAAACCACGGCGGCGAATCCGCTGCCCGCAACACCTGGCGTCAACCGAGTAGCTGCCGTCCGGTTCCGGGTAGATGCCGGTTTGTTTTGAACGTCCCATATCTGTGTTCCTTTATCAGAGCTGGTGCGTTCGCTGCCGGCACTCAGTTTATACCGATCCCACGCGGCATCAAGGTCCGTTTTTTCGTAGACGATGGATGTCCCGGCCCGAACGCCCTTCCCCTCCAGCAGCGGTGCCATGTTCTGGGTGAAGAACTTTCGGCGCACCCCCAGATACTCCATGGCTTCCGCCGTGTTGAAGCACCGTTTCATGTTCACCTCCGTTCGTGATGCGTGAACCGCCGCCGATCCTCGCGCCGGGTCTCGACGTAATACTCAATCCACCGCGCAATCGCGTAGAAGCAAATGCCCAGCACCAGGCCCACCAAAAAGATGATTACGCTCATGATTGCCCCTTCGCTGCGCGGGCGTCCCCGACGACCAGCGGGACCATATAGGTGATGCCATCCGCGCGCTTTTCGAATGACCATCCCGTTTGACGCGCCGCTGCGAGAACAGATTTGAGTTCGTCGTGCTGCGCCTGGGCGGCAACAGGGGCGGTTGTATCTACGCGCGATACCATGTTTCTGTCGTCGCCGTCCTGCCAGCGCTCCATGATGGACACCGGCTCCTGTGCTACAGAGGCGGCGTCCCCGACGAACGATAGTAGATGCTGAGCGCAGCCGCGAATCGTCGAATACCACGGTTCCAGGTCTGCGACGCCTGCGACATACTCGGACGAGAGTGTGAGGATGTCTGTCCCTTCGGCGCACACCGTGACCGACCAGTTGCGCGTCATTTCGCATCCGACAGGAATGTCCGGCACCGGCCCCACGCTTGCGGCAGGCTGGCTATGGCGTTCGATGACGGTCTGATAGCACCCTGTTCCTATCAAATGTTCGTCACTCGGCACCTTCACCGGCTCGGCGGGTTGTGGGTCTTTGAGAAATTCATATACTGACCGCAACTGGTCGTCGGTTGGCTCGCTGGCGAAGTAGATTACGAGGCTTCGCTCATGTTCGGCGTCGCGCCCCACGCCGTTGACCTTCGGCCATGCCACCGGCTCACCCCTGCGCTTGCGGTCGGCTTCGACTGCGGCGCGGGCGTAATCCTGCATCTGCCCCACGTCGAACGCATCGCCCATTTCATCGGCGTATTCCCCGATCTGTCCGCACGGCTGCGGCAGCAGTGGCAGGGTGATTTCAGTCTTGGTTGTCATGATGGCCTTCCTCAATACGCACATGCCACATCCCTGTTTGCGCCGGTTTTCCGGTGGCGACCACGCTGCGGGCAAGCATGCGGGCTGGCAGGTTGTGGATTTCCTCGATTAAATTTTCCGGGCCGCGCCAGAACACGCCATCGCCCAGGATGTCGTTCTTCACTTCAACGATTACCGTTCGCATTGCTGCCTCCCTGTTCATGTGCGGGCTGGAATCGAGACGGCGACCAATCGCAATACGTGTCGGTTTCGGTGTGCCCGAAGATCGCTTTGCAGCGGCGGATGTGCACACAATCGCCGCACGTCTTGCCTGCTGGCAGGCGCATCTTGTCTGGGTCTGTGGTGTCGTAATTCAGGGTGGTCATGACCCCTCCTGTTCGAGTGCGGCATGCGCGACGACTTGCATGTTGTAGGCGTCCATATTCAGTGGGCTAGTGATGGGCCATTCCTTGATCGTCGTGAGCGCATCCCGCATCCGGTCGTAATCGGCCAGCAGGGCGCGCACTGTGTCAGGGTGGATCGATTGCACCCACCCGTCATCCAGCGCGGCCCGCAGGTCAGCATATTTGTCATCCATTGGATTCTCCTGATAGGGCGGCGCGGGCGACAGCAATAGCGCGATCCGTCACGTCGTTTCGATGGCTCGGCAAGTAGCCCTCCAGCGCCATAAGCGCTTGAGACAGCACAGCTCGCAAATGAGCAAGTTCCGCGCGTAGCTTCACCGTCTCGGCCTGGGACTCTTTCAGGATGTCGCCGTTGGTCCAGGCCATGTTGCGCAATCGCGCTATCTCTGCTGACTGGGCGTCGATCTTGGCTTGCAGGAAGTCGCGCTCGTATGCTTCTGCGGCGGCATCTACGCTGCCCTGATTGATGTGCTGGCCGTCTAGTGGATGGAGGGCTTGATCCATCCGTTGAGACATTTCCAACTGTGCTTTTTCTTGCTGGCAGACCCGGCAAATAGCAGGGCCGCCGCATCGCGCCCGAACCCCGTCTGGCCTTGGCTTTACGTGTCCGTGCCCAGCGAGTGCTTGCAGTGCCAGCTTCTGTGTGTTGATGGTCATGCGACCTCCATTTCATTCACGCGGCACCGCCTGGCTGTTTCTACGAGCCAGCGAGCCAAATCGGGGGGGGTAGTGCCGCTTTCTTGGTCATAGGTGATCAGGCTCACAAGCTCGTTATGAGATATCGGTGGCTGCATTTGTCTATTCCTCGTCCTGGCCTGGAATGGGGTAGTCGCGAAATGGCTTCTGGCGCTTCTGGCGAGATTTCTTGCTCATGATTTCCCCTCGATGCGCTTCATAAGTTCGGTCACGCGGTCCTGGTTGCGATCCTCGCGCAACAGATCAGCGGCTTGCTTCGCCTGCTCGGCCAGTGCCTGGATGTCCGCTGGTACGTTGTCCTCGCCGCCGTCGGCCATCCGCACATCACGCGCCCGGCACACAGCCCGCACCAGATCGGCCAGAGCCTCGGAAAATTCGCGGGCGCGCCGGTTCTCGCGTTGGACCTCGCGGCCCAGAAGGAAAACGTCGGACTTCATCCGCTCGATTTCGTCGGCGGACGGCGGGCAAGTGCAGGCCTTCGGCCAGTGGCGCCAGCAGACGTCGGCGAACAGGCTCATGACTTCCCTCCAGCCCGGGCCAGGGCCGCGCCCGACACATCCATCACGCGCCCCCATTCGGCACCTGTGCGGTCCTCGCTGTGGGGCGGGCATTTGGACAGATACGCGCGCATGGATTTCAGCGCCTCACAGGCCTGGGCCGCCGCCTCAAGCGCCTCGCGCGCATTGGCAGCGGTGTATGCATCTATCAGATCAGTGATCTGGTTGGTCGCGTCGTCGGATGAAATATCTCTGTGCCAAACGCTCAGCGTGATTTCCGCTATGTCTTCGAGTGGATAAGCTTCGGTGCTCATTGGACTTCTCCATCAGCATGGGACGGGAAACATTCGCCCGCCTCGCTCATCTTGTGCGCCGCATGTTGGCCGGTGCGCTTTTCCTGTTTGATTGCCTTGCAGGACTTCGAGCAGAACCGCGCCCAGCCGCGCTTGCGGTCGGCAGTGCGGGCGATGAACGGATCGCCGCAGTTCGCGCATTTGTATGTGGCTGTGGTGCCGCGTTGGGTGCTCATGTCCGCTCCCTGGCTGCAAGCATGGCGTCGGCCAGTCCATAGGCTTCCTCGGCAACCTGGGACACCGTGCAATTGACGATCTCCCAGCCGCATCGGTCGCTTCGCTGGAACGGGCCTCCGGGATTCGCGCACAGACCCTGCAGCGCCTTGGATGCGAAGTAATCCCGGACGCTGATCCCGGCTCCATACACGCCGTTGTCAGGGCCTTTCGTGGGGAATGCGGGCCCGCCGTCTCGTGGTGCGCTCGGCTTGGATTCGATGGGGTATTCGCTCATCTCAATCTCCAATATTTCGCTCTCTTAATTAACTAAGTTTGTTAAGCAAACAAGTTCTTTAAATAAGGATTTCCGCTTGGCTTTCATCAAGATCCCCCACCCTGGTTTTGGCCCAAATATGAGCGATCATGGATGTGCGTTTAACCACATTAGGAGCGCTGATATGGAGAAAGACTTTGACCCTCGGGCTTGGGGCGAAATGGGAAGGGTGCTGGCAGAAGGATGGGCTTGCATCGCGCAGATCAAGAAGGATGACGGCGGGTATCGGGTCCGGGCCGTCGCAGGCAACGGGGCAGTGATGGAGTCGCCCCACTTGTTTGCGTCTGTTGCTGAGGCCAGAAGCCACGCCCCTGCACTTTGCGAGCAACTGATTCGTGCTGAGCGGGCAAGGGATGGCTATCCGGAGGCCTGATGCGATGGTGTGTGGTGATCCTTTCATGTCTATGCTCTGAAATAGGTGGGCAGGCGCGGCAGCGGGTTGTGAGGGAGGAGACCGGTGCCGCCGCGCCCTTGATGCCCGTTGATCTAAGCCGTGGCGCCGAAGTCCAGCTCCGGCTGCGGCTCGATGCGGATATCGACTTCGTCGGCGACAAATTCCGACAGCTGCGCCACTTCGTCGCCGGTCGGTTGGACGCTGGTACCAAAGATCATTTCGACTTTGTGGTCATCCTTCGGCTTGAGGCTGAACTTGCCGACCTCGACGCTGCCGTATCGGCGTCCCAGCACCGTCAGATCGCAATTCATGACCGTATTGGTGAATTCGATTGGCTTGATGGCGGTGTTCTTGACGGCACCGATGTCCGTGTAGAGGACGCTGCGCAAGTCGCTATCGAAGAAGTCGAACATGGTCGACGGAGCCGTGCACTGGAACTTGATGTCCACGGCTAGGATCTTGTCCTCTTCTGGGCCTTCTTTGCGGATGTTCAGATGGCGGATCACAGCGGGGCCGCAGTAGGTGAATTTGTCCATTACGCAATCTCGTCTGCCTTGGCCGCATACAGCTCCGTCACGTTTTCGTACGGAAACTGATCAGGGCAGCGTTTGATGAACTTGCCAAAGTGCGAACCCTTCGATTGGGCGGCTTTGAAGGCCTCGAATTGTTCGGCGGTAAAGTTGGCGTAGTGGTAGACGCTGCTTACGCCGCGCCGGTTCTTGGGAAACCGAATGGCAAGCGTGTTGGTTGCTGGGTCGTGGCCGATAGCGGCAACTTGCGAGGACTCGACCGAGTCCATGACAATGATCGGCTTGGCAATGATGTTGGTGTCCATTTCCATCTCCTGGTATTTGGTATTGCGGTCTCTGCCAGCTGTCACGCCTGGATCATCGGCGGCGTCCCCTCTCCCCCGGGGGGGGCAGGTTCTACGCTGCTGCTGTCTGGTGGACGGCTTCGATGTGCTGGATAAGGGCCGCGCAGATCCGATCGAAATCACTTTCCCGATAGAGCTTTGCGGCCTTATGGGTGGCCGAGTGAGTGATGCCCAATTCAGCCAGTCCGGCAGCCGTCAGGCCGATAGGAGCCAAGCGGGTGTTGATCGCACCGAGCGACAAGGTGGCTGGCTCATCGGGCTGAGGCGAAGGCTGGCGCGGTAGGCCGTTCCCCTCATAGGCGACCACGCCATGCGCACCATGCAGCGGTGTTGGCTGCGCGACTTGCTGTGGTGTCGCTTGAAGCTGCTGTTCAGCCTTGGCTTGTTCTTCTTTCCGGATCCGTTCGCGATCTGCTTCCAGGCGCGCAGCCTCCTGGGCCTTATGTTGCTCGACCCGGCCGGACACCGTCACCTCGAAGTGCTTGGGGGCCATCGTCACCAGATCGTCAAGATCGCGGAACAGGCCTCGGTACTCCTCGGGCACGTTCTCGGCAAACCAATCGAGCATGGCGCGGATGTCGGTGGCCAGTTGATTGGCCTCGACTTTGCCGTTTGCCAGCGCGGTGGCAGCGGCGTCTCGGATGCTCGACAGCGTTTTCAGGCCCTTGATGGCGGTGCCGAAATCGGGCATGGCGACGGCCAGCTTGACCTCGGGGATGATCTTTTGCAGGCTGGCGACATGAGCCGTCATGTCCTGGCGGGCTTGGACGACAATCTCGGTGCGGATGGCTTCCTTGCGAGCCTTGACCAACTTTTCGCTGGCCAGGCGCGTCTGGCGAGCCAGTTCCTTCAGGTCGGCCACAGTACGGCGCATCTTCTCGACGTTGGTCAGGCTGGCCAACGCGGAATCCTCGGCGGCTGCCAGCCGATCCTCGGCTTCCTTCAACCGCTTGCAGGCGGCTTCCGTGTCGGCGAACTCCTGGTCGGTTTCGGGCTTCTTGGGGATGCGATCGACGAAAGCGCGCAGAGCCACGCCGAACAGATCCAGGTTGGACGACACTGACAACGACCCCGACACCTGAGCAAACACGGCCGGCAGAGCCTCCTGGGCCTGAGCGGTGACCGGATCGGCAGCGGGTTCGTGCGCGTAGTTGGCCAGGTCCTCATCAAACTGGCGCCAGCCATCCACGATCCGGCGTTGATACTCGAGCTCGGGGTAGACGTCCATCATGACCATGTTGACCTCGGTCCCGTCCGACACGACGAACTTCACCTTGGCGGCGCCAGTCACGAGCAGCTGCTGCTGGGTCTGCGGCTTGTGCTCTTCGGGCAGCACGCCGGCGCGCACCGATTCGGCCAACTCCTCATTCCACTGCTTGTGCTCGAAGACGGTGTCGCCGAGCATCGTCAGACCATCGCAGGAGGCCGACAGGTTGCCGCCGACGTCCTCATTCGAGCATGTGGCCGGGTACAGATCCTCGCCGATCATGCGTTCGACAATCGGGCGCGCCAGGGCCTCCACCTCATGGCCGTAGTCCAGGATGTAGCGCTGGACCCAGTCGCTGAATTCCTGCGGCAGGCCGGTGGCCTTCATGCGCAGCAGCTCGGAGCGCTTGACCTTCGTCGACACGCCCAGCATTGCGGCGGCTTCGCTGGCGCCATGGCGGTTCAGGCGGAACTCCAGCCATCCCGGGCTGCCCTGGATCAGGTTGTGAATTTTCACTGTGCTTGCTCCTTTTCAGCGCGTTCCATTTCGGCCACGAACGGGTCCTTCGCCTGGGCGGTAGCAGGGCCAAAGGCGGGCCTTTCCAAGTCATGGATGGCGCGCTTCTGGTCCTCGGTCAGCGTGTACTTGCTGCTGACCATGCTGATGATCCGTTCGCCCGTGGCCTTGCCGGCCTCGATGGCATCGCGCCAAGCGTCCAGATTTTCCTTGAGCTGGGATTCGGTGTAGTCGGGTAGGGCGGCGGGAGCGCTGGCCGCTGGCTGAGCGACCTGTTCGGCCGCGCCCATGTCACGCTCCTGAGCTGCGTCCATGAGTTCTTCTGTGACTGGAATGCCCTTGAGCACGTCGGTGAAGACGTCGCGCAGCGCGAAGGCGCGCGCCCGCATCTGGCGCATGCGCTTGGGGTATTGAGCCCAAGGTCCCGATTTGCCCGCCAGGCCTGCCGTCTTCGCATCGCTCATGCTGAACGTGCTGACATGCTCTTCATCGCCGCGGCGCTTGACGCGGCAGGTCGCCGTTTCGCCGTCATCCGATTCGCGCACGTACTCGCACAGCGGCGAGCTGCGCACCAGGGCCAGCACGGCGTCACCCCAGAGCGATGGGCGGCCATTGATCACGGCGATGTTCTGCATGGCCTGCATCGGCTGCAGACCCAACTCCATGCCCCACTGGATGGCGACCAGGATGTTGCCCGGGTTACGGGCGAAGTCCTTCGGCACGATGGTCGACTCGGACAGGATCTCGGCAAAGCGCATGGCCTCGTCGAGTGATTGCGGCGTCAGGCTGAAACGTTCGCCAGTGGTCAGTTCGTTCATGCGTATGCTCCCCATTCGGAAAATGATTGAATCTCGGCGTCCTGCCGCTCGCGCTCCTTGGCCGCGATGATTTCCTGCTCGATGACGTTGCGGTCTTCGCTCAGCATCCGGCGCTCGAGCCATGGCGCCCGCCTGCCGCGGCCATCCAGGACCTCGAACTCGACCTCGGTGTAGCCGTAGCAGTCGTCCGGGCTGTCAGCCCAGTAGCCCATCGCCGGCTGGTGAAAATAGCGGGTGACGCGCACCCTGCAGGGGATCCCCTGGATGTGGGCGGCGAGGATCATGATTCGCCTCCCGCGGCTTTATTGATCGCTGCGCCGGACAAATCCATCACGCGCCCCCATTCGGTGCCGGTGATGTCCTCGCCGTGGGGCGGGCACTTGGACAGGTAGGCGCGGGCGAGCTTCAGGGCTTCCAGCAGCCCAGGCGCGGCCGCGATCCTGCGGCCAATGTCGATGTCCAGCCCCGCCGCATGGGGCGGGATCTCGCAAATGATGAGGCCGTCGGCGACCACGCGGACGGGGCGCACGGAGTCGTCCAGGTGCCAGGGGCCCGGCGTGTGATTGGATTCCATGTCAGGCTCCCGGAGTGATGTTGGCCGCGGCCGCCCAGACCGCGAGCAGCACAACGCCGTAGGCCGCAGGCAACCAGCGCAGCGACGGCACCGGCTCGGGCGCACTGGGCGTGGCCGGCACTTTCGGTGCGCGCCAGGCCTTCGCGGCTTCGCGCCGAGCTGCGGCGGGGTACGCGTAGATTTCGGCGGGGGTGTCGAGCTTGGCCGCTGTGGCCCGGACGTACCCCGGGTGCAGGGCCCGGCGGCGGGCGAGTGTGAGGCGTGGGTTCATGGTGGTCTCCCTGTCTCGGTGGACTGCCTCGTTTGGTGAGGCGATGGGAGAATTACACATCATGTGTGATCGAAGGTCAAGAAAAATCACACATGATGTGTGATTAAATTGTAACTTGACCTGATTACAGCTGGATGTTGCCCCGAAGTGGGGCTCTGATCACGGCCTGTAAAGCAGGCTTTTTAGCCCCCGCTCGGGCTTGGCAGGAACCCGCGGCAGATTGGCGTCTGGTGCGCCTCGGCTCGCTGCAGAGCTGATCTCGCCGCAAGCCGCACCGATTCGATTCAGGCTATACGTCAGCCCAGACAATGAAAAAATTTCTGTCGAAATGTATTCCCCGCTCGATCTGGATATTTTGAACCTAACAGTGTTCCCCGCCCGCATGGCGTCTATCAAGGCGCTGTACCGATCTGTGGCGTTCAGATATATGATGCCGAACTCGTCACCCATGGTTCCCTTAGTCATACCCAGCAGGTAAAAGATACCGCCAGAATCGATCCGCGCGTCTATCTGCACAGACTGCATTTCCAGATCGCGATCAAGCGGGGCGTCGTAAGGAAATATGAACGACAAATTGGTGCCACATGACTCGGGGGCCATATCGATGGCCAAGCCCGTGGTTGTGTGCGTGGCGACTGAGAACGCCCGAAGCACCAGATCTTTCCCTTTGCCCAGGGCATAGCTGGACCAACTCCCGCGCCTTTCCTTCCCTATCATATCCTCTGTTATCACTTGGCTGTGCACGTGACTCGTCGCAGCAAGAAGAGCGGCCGTCACCAACAGTCTGCATACACCTTTCACTTTTTATTACCTCCATTCCAAAAAAAACCATCCGACCAGATCAACTTAAGATGATCTTTTGATCGCGCTTTTGGAACCTTGGGCCCGACTGATGTCGTTGAGTGCTGCCCTTATGCTGTGCGCAACATAGCCCAAATCGGCTTCCGACAGAGCGGTTATTTCTTCCTTCCTCACCCATTTATCGAACGGCCACTGATCCGTTTGCAGCGGCTGTTGGCCGTACATGATCCAGGCTGCCGGGATTCCAAAAACCACTTCGGCCTGCACGGCACCCTCAAAGCTGATCCCTCGAGCCTTCCAGTTCGTGACCCGATTGTCGGCAACGTTCATCTTGGCGGCCACTTTGGACGTCACCGCTTCCCCTGGATATCGATCCTCAATGGCGGCGAAGAGGCGGGCCGTCGTCTTATGCATTTTCTCCATGCGGTGATGTTGCCTCGACCACACGCGATGTTGTTTCACATGATGTGTTGACCGGTTATCACACATGGTGTGTAATATTGGCATGGATGACGATCGCACGCTAATTCTCAACTATGGGGGGCCGGCAAAGCTGGCCCGAATGCTCGGTTATGGGCGCTGGGGAACAAACCGGGTCTCCAACTGGATGACGCGAGGCATTCCCGCGCACGTGAAAGTCGCCCACCCAGAGATATTTCTTGCTGGTGCACCACTGGCCCCCACCCAAGAACCCACCACCCCCGAGCCCCAGCCTGCGGAGGCCGGCAATGTCTGACCCATCTATTCCCTCTCGGCTTCGCGAATCAGTCCGTTCATGGAGTCGGCGATTGCTGCGCGCAGTTCTTCCGAGAATGGCCCGTCGTCTAGCTGAGAAAGAGCAGACTCGGCAGCAGTACGAAATGTGGAAGAAAGAGATTGACGCTGCTCTGCAGATAGACCTGACACGATGGCCCCGAGCGCGGCCTGATGCGCCATCGCCACGCCAAGATTCTTGATAGTGAGCGCGCGAATGCTTGCCAGTAAGTCCTTTTCGGTCATGCCCGACTCCCTTCCCAAGTGGTTGTTGTGTCGCAACTTCGATCATACGGGGAAGGAGCCTGGCGCCAATACCCTCGACCGGGACGAAAGGGTTCCGGTCGGGCCGCTGGATGTGTGAGGTGTTCATGCAAAAAATTTTGCGCCTAAACACCTCTCAACCGCTCTCAACAAGGTTGCGAAGTGATGAGTAACCAGATCTCCATCCCCGTCGACGTGACCTCACAAGAGGTATCCCGCGAGAAGTCATTGGGCGGCGCCATCGGTCTGTGCGCCAAGGCCGCAGGCTTCGACGTGGACAAGGAAGTGTCCATCCCCATGGGCGTGAACAAGGCCCAGTTCTCGCGCTGGCGTTCTGGCGGCGAGGGCATCAAGTGGGAGAAGCTCTGCACGCTCATGGATGCCTGTGGCAACGATGCGCCCTTGCTCTGGATGCTGCACAACCGGGGTTATGACCTGAGTTCCCTGCGCAAACGGGAAACCGAGGTTGAGCGTCAGAACCGGGAACTGCGCGAGGAAGTCGCCGCGCTGCGCCGTGTGCTTGGGAGGTCATAATGGAACGCAAAGTCATCCCCCTCACCAATCCGCGTGCCCGCGAATATGCCGCGAAGCTGGTAGCGACTGCTCCCGATGGCTGGGTCGCACGGATCACCCCGCCTCCCAGGACCGGCGCTCAGAACGCCGGTACGCATGTCCTGTACGAAATCATCGCCCAGGCACTGCCCGAGGACGACGCAGCTGGGTGGAAGCGGTACTGCAAGCTGCATTTCGGCGTTGGAATCCTGCGCGCCGAGGATGAGCAGTTCCGCGACGTTTACGACAAGTCGATCAAGCCCCTGCCCTACGTGACCAAACTCGCCGTGATGGCGTATTTCCCGGTCACGTCGCTGATGGACAAAGGACAGATCGGCCGCTACATCGATGCCATGCGGGAGCATTTCGAGCCGCTGGGCGTCATTCTCGAACTGGATGGGGTGGCCGCGTGAACATCAAAGCCGGCGATCTCGTGATGGTGGTCAAACCCGCACCGTGCTGCGGCTATTCGGGCAACCTAGGCTTAGTGTTCACCGTTGCAAGGACGCTCAGCGCAATAGGGGACTGCTGCCTGTGCGGAAAAAGCACTGCCATCCCGGTCGACATTGTGAAGTCGCCTGGCGATTTCATGCTCGCGTCGACGCTGAAGAAAATCGACCCGCCAGCTGACGGCGACAGCCTTCCGACGCGCAAGGACCTGGAGGTGCCGGCATGATGGATATGCCCGTCCTCGATCCCTGCTGTGGCGGCCGCATGATGTGGTTCGACAGCCAGGACCAACGCGCCTTGTTTGGCGACATCCGCAGCGAAGAACACACGCTCTGCGACGGCAGGGCCTTCAACATCACGCCCGACCTGAACATGGATTTTCGGGACATGCCGTTCCCGGACAAATCGTTCCGTCTGGTGGTGTTCGATCCCCCGCACCTGCGTGTGGCCGGACAGACATCCTGGCTTCGCGCTAAATACGGAATCCTGAGCGACGACTGGCGCGACGACCTGCGCCAGGGCTTCGCTGAATGTTTTCGCGTGCTGAAACCGGAGGGCGTGCTGATTCTCAAGTGGTCAGCGATCCAGATTCCTGTATCGCAGATCCTGGCCCTGACGCCCCACAAGCCACTGTTTGGGCACAAGTCCGGCAAGCGCGAAAAGACGCACTGGCTGACATTTATGAAGGGGGCCGCATGACCTTCAACTCCACCCTCAAGCCCGGCAAGCCCCTGCAGCGCAACCGCGAGAAGAAAGGAAAGGGTCTGGCGCAGCGCATCGCCGAATCGCTTGGCCGCGCCATCAAGCACGCTCGCGGTGAATCGGGCTTGCTGCGCAGCGAAGCGCACCGCCGCAATGTGGCTGCATTGGGCTGCCTGATTACAGGACGGCCAGCCCAGGCATGTCACGCGAACTTCGGCAAGGGCATGGGCCTGAAGGTCTGCGACTCCCTGTGCTTTCCGCTGTGCCCGGAGCTGCACCGCGAGCACGACCAAGGCGGCGGCATGACCCGCCTGGAGCGCATCAAGCGCGAATGGGAATACGTGGATCGCACTCGAGCGCTGCTGATCCGGCGCAACCAGTGGCCGGCTGAGGTCGAGGCCGCCTATCAGATCGCCATCGTGCCGCTGGCGCGGGTGGTCCACGGGGAGGCAGCCCATGCGTGACTACGGAAAAATCCACACATCGTTCTGGTCGAGCAAAACAATTGGGATGCTCTCAGACGACGGGAAGATGCTCGCCCTGTACCTTCTGACCAGCCCTCACAGCACCATATCGGGTGTTTTTCGACTGCCTGATGGGTACGTTTGCGAGGACATGGGATGGTCCTCGGAAAGGGTTAGTAAAGGGTTTGATGAACTGTTAGGCAAGGGTTTCGCTAACCGTTGCGAAACCACAAAATGGGTCTATATCTGCAAGCATTTTGAGTGGAACAAGCCAGAAAATCCAAATCAACGTAAAGCAGCCAAGAAAATCGCCCTAAGTGTGCCGGACGAATGTGGATGGAAGCCAATATTCATGCGGGATTGGCGTGATTTTCTGGAAATTTCCGACGAAGAATATTCAAGCAGTTCGGAAACCGTTCCGGAACCCTTCCTTAACCAGGAACAGGAACAGGAACAGGAACAGGATATAAGCGCGGAGCAAAAGCCCCTTGCGCTGGTCCCGGAAATTCCACCAGCACCGGAACCTGATCCCGTTGCTGAACTGCCGTTGAACACCGGCCCAGATCATCGGGTCATGCCCGACGACGTTGCGGCCTGGGCACAGGCATTCCCGGCCGTGGACATCGAAGCCGAGTTGAAGCGAATGTCCGTCTGGCTGACCGCAAACCCTCGGAAGCGCAAGACCGCCCGGGGCATCAATGCGTTCATCGTCTCGTGGTTGACCCGACAGCAGGACAAGCCGCGCCAGGGGAACCAGGGCGGTGCCACCGACCAGTACGGAGTCCCGCTGTGAGAGGCCACGAAGCCATCACGCGCCTTCGTCTGGCGAACATCCTGCCCAGCGAGGTGTTCGTATTCGTCCTCGCGGACCGAGACCCGGCGACAGGCATTGCCGATCCCGAAGATTCGATTGCCAACGGCTTTTTCCCCGAGGTCGAAATCGGCCCATCCGAGGTCGTGGGACTGCTGGACCTGCGGTTCCTCCGTGGCGTCCGTGTCCACGTCATCGGCGAGACAGAGGCCAGGGTCCGTGCTGTCGCCCGACGCGCCACACATTTTCACCCCTCGACTGTCGTCGCCTGCTGGGGTGACACACCCATAATTTGGAGCAAAAAATGAGTGTCATTTTCTCATCCGACGACGCGGATTTTGCGGAGTACTACGCCGATGCGGAGCCCGCGGCGAGGGTGCATTCCGCATCCACCTGGGCCGACCAGCTCGCCTCCCTGTCCGATAATCCGCTGCAAATCAAGGGCGCGAAACTGCCCTGGTCCAGGACCCATGATCACATCCGCTTTCGGCCCGGCGAGACAACAGGCTGGGTCGGCATCAACGGATCCGGAAAGTCCCAGCTGCTGGGAAATGTTGTGCTTGGGTTCGCGGCCCAGCAAGAGCGGTCCTGCATCGCCAGTTTCGAAATGACGCCCCTGAACACGCTGGCCAGGATGCGGCGGCAGGCGGCGATGTGCGAGGCGCCGGCAAGATCCTTCACAGATCGATTCATGCGGCTTCTGGACGGAAAAATGTGGCTCTACGACCAGCAGGGGCAGGTCGAACCCAAAATGCTGTACGCCGTCATCCGGTACTGCGCCCGAGTCCTGAAAATCCAACACATGGTGGTCGACAGTCTGATGAAATGCGTTCGTGGCGAGGACGATCGGAACGGGGAAAAAGATTTCGTCGGCATGCTGTGCACGCTGGCCAGAGACGAGAACATCCACATCCACGTCGTGCACCACGTGCGCAAAGGCGACAACGAGGACAAGCCGCCCACAAAATGGGACGTGAAGGGTTCGGGGACCATCGTGGACCAGCTCGATCAGCTCATGATCGTCTGGCGCAACAAAGCCAAGGAGCGCGCCATAGCGGCGGCTGCGGCTACGGGCAAACAGCTGGACGACGAAGTGCGCGACAAACCCGACGCGATGCTCTGCTGCGAGAAAAACCGCAACGGCGAGTGGGAGGGGCGCATCCCGCTCTGGTATCACCGAGAGAGCCTGCAATACACCGGAGATTCCCGCTGCAAGCCGCTGAACTTTCTCGGGAGCCTGGAATGAGCCTCGATGACCTCGCATTCCCTCCTGTGGCCAGCGAAATGCTGCAAGTCACTGCCAGCATGATCCGGGCCTCAAATCTGGACGCAAAACCGGAAGCTCATGACCGGAACCTATTGGCCCTCGATCTGGGCACGCACACCGGCTGGGCCGTGCGTCGGCGGGACGGCACGATCATCCACGGGACCGAATCTTTCAGCCCGCGCAAGTCGTGGGGGCCAGGCCAAAGGTGGAAGCGGTATCGGTCCTGGCTGGCGCAAATCATCGATCGCGAACAGGTCCACGCGATCACCTACGAGTTGGTCCACCGGCACCTCGGCACCGAAGCCGCCCACGCCTACGGCGCATTCCAGGCGCTCACGGAAATGTCCGCCGAGGGACGCAACATCGAACTGCTGCCCGTGGGCGTCGGGGTCATCAAGCGGCACTGGACAGGCAAAGGCAATGCCGACAAGGCCGCGATGATCGCTGAAGCCAAGCGCCGCGGCTTTCGGCCGGACTCAGATAACGCGGCTGACGCGCTGGCAATTCTGCATTGGGCAATCGAACAGGAGAGCGAATGATGGAAATTCCGAACGAGAAGGTTTATCTGCATCCGGAGTCCGGCGACGGAAAGAGACTGGCGATGGTAGTGGTATTGCTGAGAGGCGGGGGTGTCACTCAAGTCGGGGTGTTGACTTCCGAGGGAGAGAGCATCGATTCGGTTGCGAAAAGAATTTCCTCGTGCATTGATGAGGCGAGGCTCGATGCCGTCCAGGTCATGTCGCGGGCCGAATTCAAAAAGATGGCCGGATGAAAATCTCCGACCTTGATCCAGCATTCATCGCCCGCCTGGAAAACTGGGGCATGTATTACCGCGACCAGTACCGGCCTGCGGAATCAGCGACATACAGAGTCTGCAAAGAACTCGCAGCCGCGCAGGGCCAGGGCTGGAAAGACGGCTATAGGGAATCTAACCCCAGACCAGAAATTAACGTTGATGACGCGATGATCATGGAGCGGCATTGGTGCATGTGCGCGTACCGCGTGAGCGTGCAGGACCGTGCTCTGATTCGGGCGTACTGGGCCGAGAATGCAGACCCGCGCCGTGTTTGCTCCGCGCTGAAGATCAGATTCCTGTCATGGGAGTCTCTGTTGTGCGAGGCTGTGGAGAGATTCCGCCAGGCTGTTGATATTCTGGAATATCGGGGTAAAATAGGACCAAGACAAACTGAGGCCGCCCTACGGGGTGAGTAGAAAGCCCTTCGGCGGACGGCGCGCGCACAAAATAAGCGTGAGTCGGAACAGCAAGCCCCTTGCGAGTAATCGCCGGGGGCTTTTTGCTTTTCCGGCCCCACGTGGGCGCGGCTTAAGTCCTGTCGAGTAGGTGGCAGGCCGCCCGGGTTGATCGCCGGGCGATAGATTATGCGGTACCGGCAGGCTGGTCAGATTGGATCCTGGGGTCTGCAAACAAAAAGCCTTTGACCTGGTGGCGCCAGGTTGCCGCAGCCAGTTGTCTCCTCCCGATGCTTCGGCATCGTTTCGCGCCCCGCTGAGTCCTTGGATTCGCGGGGCGCTTCTATTTCTGGAATATCACAATGGCGCTCACTGCAAAACAGCGCCGCTTCGTGGAAGAGTATCTGATAGACCTCAATGCCACGCAAGCGGCAGTCAGGGCGGGGTACTCGAAGAAGACCGCAGCATCCATCGGCGAAGAGAACCTGAGAAAACCTGAGATTTCTAAGGCAGTTCAGGCGGCCCAGGCAGAGCGCTCTAAGCGCACCGAGATTACGCAAGACATGGTGCTCAAGGAGCTGGCTAAGATTGGCTTTGCCGACATTCGTAAGGTGGTCCGCTGGGGCAATACCGAAATCCGCTTGAATGACGGCGCTGATGAGGGGCTGGTCGAGATCTATCATGGCCTTGCTCTTACCGCCGCGGACGAGATCGATGACGACACGGCCGCAGCGATCGCTGAAATATCTCAAGGCAAGGAAGGTCTGAAGGTCAAGTTCCACGACAAAAAGGGCGCGCTGGTTGATATTGGCCGGCACCTCGGAATGTTCAAGGATCGCATCGAGCACACCGGCGCCGCAGGGGGCCCGATCAAGACAAATGCAACTATCGAACTATCTGACGCAGCTGAGCGCGCTCTTGCAGAGCTTGCCAAAGCAGCAGCAGGCGTCAGCGATGCGCCGCCTGTGCAGGACTGATCTGTTCTACCTGCTGCGGTTTGGCCTGTCGCGCCCCGATGTACAGCGTCAGTGGTTGTTTGACCGTTGCCAGGAGATACAGACCGCCCCCGACAGCATGCTCGACCTTTGGAGCCGCGAACACTACAAGTCAACAATCATCACCTACGCAAAGACCATTCAGGATATTTTGGCCAGTCATGGTGGTGATCCGCTTCCACAGTGGGGCGGGCAGGAACTGACGTTCGGCATATTTAGCCACACGCGGCCGATCGCAAAGGGTTTCCTGCGGCAGATCAAGCGGGAGTTCGAGACGAACGATTTCCTGCGTGACCTCTTTCCCGATGTGATTTGGGCGAGACCCGAGGTCGAGGCGCCGAAATGGTCCGAGGATGGTGGCATTGTGCTCAAGCGCAAGAGCAACCCGAAAGAGGCCACCGTGGAGGCGTGGGGGCTGGTTGATGGGCAGCCGACATCGAAGCACTTCAACGGCCTGGTTTATGACGACATCGTGACGCTCGAGTCCGTTACCACGCCGGAAATGATCCAGAAGACCACAGCGGCCTTGGAGACCTCATACAACCTCGGGACCGATGGCGGCTTTCGGCGGTTTATTGGTACCAGGTATCACTACAACGACACGTACAAAACGCTGATCGAGCGTAAAACTGTGACCCCACGGATCCGGCTGGCCACTCATGACGGCACACTCGACGGCACGCCAGCGCTTTGGAGCCGCAGTCAGCTGGCTGACAAACGACGCGACATGGGCCCCTACACGTTTTCCTGTCAAATCATGCAAAACCCCAAAGGCGACGAAACACAGGGCTTCAAGGATGAATGGCTGCGCTATCACGACGGCGCAAATCGATCCAAGATGAATGTCTATCTGTTGGTCGACGCGGCCAACGGCAAGCGCAAGCATAACGATTACACCGCCATATGGGCCCTGGGTCTCGGCGTGGATCGCAAGCGGTATGTGCTGGACATCGTGCGTGACAGGCTGAACCTGACGGAGCGCGGCGCAAAGGTGATGAAGATGCATCGCAAATGGAAGCCGCTGCAAACCCGCTATGAAGAATACGGTCTGCAAGCCGACATCCAGCACCTGAAAACCTTGATGGCCCAGGAAACGTACACGTTCGAGATTACGAAGGTGGCTGGGCGCACGGCCAAAAGCGACAGGATCAAGCGTTTGATCCCGCTATTCGAACAGGGCGACATTCTGTTGCCTCGGCAACTCACCTACACAGACTACGAAGGGCGCACACAGGATCTCGTCAATGTGTTCGTGGAACAGGAATATAAGGCGTTCCCGGTCCCGTTGCATGATGACATGCTGGATGCACTGGCACGGATTGAAGAGCCCGGGCTGGACCTGGTGTGGCCGAAAGAAGAAGAGCCTGAGCCCGAAGTGGCCGAGCTCGCCAGTGGTGGATTTTGGGGTTGATGATGGCAAGCAAAGATCACGACACGCTATTGAGTACAGCTCGAGAGCGCATGGCCTTGGCCGTCGAATCCGATTCCGCGGACCGCGCTCTTGCGCTTGACGATCTGAAATTCATGCGCGGCGGCGAAGATCAGTGGCCAGCCGAAGCCGTGACACAGCGAAAAATTGACGGCCGCCCGCTGATGACCTTCAACAAGCTGCCCGCATCGCTGCGGCAGATCACCAACGATCAGCGACAGAACACACCTTCGATCAAGGTGCATCCGGTGGATTCCGGCGCGGACATCGAGACCGCTAAAGTCATTCAGGGGATCGTCCGACACATCGAATATGACAGTGACGCCGATGTTGCCTACGACACTGCGGTCAACAGCGCGGCAACCTGCGGGCGGGGGTTCTTCCGTCTGGTGACCGACTATGAGAGCGAGACAAGCTTTAACCAGGTCATCCGATTCAAGCGTGAGCGCAACCCGCTGAATGTATTCATCGACCCCTTTTCCACAAAGCCTGACGGCTCGGACATGGGGTGGGCGTTCATCATCGATGCGATGCCAAAGAGCGAGTTCAAGCGTCAGCACCCCAAGGCCGCGATTTCATCGGCCGACTTTGACGCGGCATCGATCGGGGCGTCCGCCGCGCACTGGTTCCAGGGTGATGCGGTCGTGGTCGCGGAATACTATTGGATCGATGAGGTTGCGGCCACACTCATCATGCTGTCGGACGGCACGACCGGTTACAAGGACGATTTCAACGCGGACGTTGCGGCGACGGCAGGCGTCAGCATCGTCGCCGAGCGCGAAAGCACCCGGCGGCGTGTTCGGTGGGCGAAGATCACAGGCGCTGATGTGCTGGAAGAGACAGACATCCAGTGTCGCTGGATCCCGGTCTTTCCTGTCTACGGTGACGAGATCGATGTCGGTGGTGAGGTCACCCGGCGTGGCATGGTGCGGGACGCAAAGGATCCTGCACGCATGTACAACTTCTGGATGACGACAGCGACCGAGGAAGTCGCGCTTCGACCCAAGACCCCATTCATCGGTGCCGCAGGGCAATTTGAGGCCGACAAGGCCAAATGGGCGACGGCAAACCTCAGGAGTTGGCCTTACATCCAGTACACGCCCAAGACGATTGATGGGCACTTGGCACCGCCCCCGCAACGTCAGCCGATGGCTGATGTGCCCATTGGTGTCTTACAGATGGCGGCGCACGCCAATGAGGACATTAAATCGGTCACCGGTATTTTCGACGCCAGCCTGGGGGCGCGCAGCAACGAGACCTCGGGCCGGGCAATCATGGCCCGCCAGCGCGAGGGCGACCTGTCGAACTTCCATTTCACGGACAACCTGAATCGCGCTGTTCGACATGCCGGGCGTTGCATCATCGACATGCTGCCTCACTATTACGACACCGAGCGTGTAGTGCAAATCCGGGGCGACGATGAGGCCCTGGACTCTGCCCAGATCAACACGCCCGTCACGGGCGATGACGGCACGCAGCGAATCCTGAATGATCTGACGGTCGGAAAATATGACGTGACCGTGACTGCGGGCCCGAGCTACACCACCCAGCGTCAAGAGGCCGCTGACGGCATGACCCAGCTTGCCCAGGCCTGGCCAAAGATGATGGACATCGCAGGCGACAAGGTGATCGGGAATCTGGACTGGCCCGGCGCAGACGAAGTGGCAGAGCGCATCAAACGCACCATCCCGCCCGAGATACGAGGGCCTGAAGAAGGCGAGGAGCAACAAGCCATTCCGCCGCAGGTCCAGCAGCAGATGGCCCAAATGCAGCAGATGCTGCAACAGGCCCAGCAAGCGTTGCAAGAAGCCCAGTCGGGAGTCGAAAAGGCCCGCATTGATGCGGACAGCCGTGTTGCTGTCGCACAGATCAACGCACAAAGCCGCCAGGACGTGGAAGAGCTCAAGGGCATGGTCAAGCTGCTGTCTGAGCGTTTGCAGCCTCCAGCGCCGCTTACAGCCGCCGCGTACCGAACCGGGGCAGATCCGGGTGCGCCTCCTGCACAACAGTCCACATCACCGACCAGCCCGCTGCCCCAAGCGGGCTTTTCTTTTGGTTCCACCGATTTTGCGCCAGCGCAGTCACCGATTGCACCCGGCGCCGTTCCCGCGACTTCCGGCGCCGTTATTCCGGATGACCCCCTTTGAGGACCTGATATGCAAACCGCAGACCAACAGCAACAAACCACATCCGACGAGACCACCCAAGCCGACGAGCAGCAGCAGAACGCCCATATCGATGGCGACCAGCAGCAGCACGATGATGGCCAACAGCAAGAGGGCCAGGACGAAGGCAAAAAGACCGAACAGACGCCGCAGGATATCGAACTTCGACGCCAACAGCGCCGCATCGATCGGCTGACGCGCAACAAGTATCAGTCCCAAGCCCAGATCCAACAATTGCAGGCAGAGCTCGCGCAATTCCGCACCCAGCCGGGCCAGGATAACGCTGAAGACACGCAGGCAAATGCCGCAGCGCCGACGCGCCAGGACCTGCAACGGCAGGCGCGCGAGATGGTCGAATTCGAGCGCATCAATGCGCGCTGTGATGATGTGGCGGCCAAAGGCGAGGCGCAACATTCCGATTTCAAGGAAAAGGTCCTCGAGCTTGGCCATGAATTGCCGCTGTTTGACCCGCACGGTAAGCCCACCCAGATCCTGCATGCGATCCTGGACGCCGATGATCCTACGGCATTGATCTACCACCTGGGGAGCAACCCAGACGAGGCCGCTGAACTGGCTGAAATGACGCCACGCCAGCAGCTGCGCCACTTGATCAAGATCGAAGCCTCGATCGGAAAACAGACCGATGCGCCAGACCAACAGCAGACGAAGCCGTCTGTATCGAAAGCCCCGCCCCCAGCCCAGCCGAATCGATCGGCATCCGGTCAGTTCCAGAAGGATCCAGGAACCATGACGGATGCGGAATGGTGGGCATCGCAACAGAAATCCAAGTCTTAAGGAGCCAGCATGGCCACCACCCAAGTACTCACACACCAAATGATTGCGCGTGAATCCGCCAAGATGTTTCTGGAGGAAGCGCCTTTCACCGCCAACATCAACAAGGGGCGCCAGGATGAATTCGGCGCCGTCACCCAAGGGTTCAAGAAGGGCAACAGCGTTCGCATCAAGATTCCGCCGGTGCCCATCGTCTACGACGGCGCAACCTTTGCCGGGGGCGGCACGCCCAACAACTTCGGCGAGCAGGAAGTCACGCTCACGGTCGACACCCAGAAGCACACGGGTATCGAGTTCGGCGCGGCCCAAAAGAAGCTCGATCTGTCCGAGTTCCGCGATCGCTTCCTGCGCCCCGCGATCCAAACATTGTCATCGGTGGTGGAGGCCGATCTGCTGCAACGGGCTTACGCCAGTGTCCCGAACCTTGTCGGCACCCCTGGAACCACGCCCACGGCCATGAAGACTTACGGCGAGGCCCGGAGCAAGTTGCAGCATTATCTTGCGCCATCTGGCAATCGCAGCACGGTATTCAGTTCCGATGCCAACCTGGAATTGGTCGACTCGTCCAAGGCGCTTTTTCACACCGCCAAGGAAATCGATCGCGGATTCCTGCGCGGCAGTATCGGCGAGGCCCAGGGCGCGGATTTCTACGAGCATCAATCCTGCCCCATCCACACCAACGGCACAAAGGTGGCCAGCGTGGTGGTGTCCGGTGCAAGCCAATCCGGGGCGGAACTGACCATTGGTGGCCTGACCGCTGCGGACACCATTACCAAGGGTTCCGTGTTCACCATCGCCGGGGTCTACGCAACGCACCCGCTCACCGGTCTGCCGTATGCCCACCTGCAACAGTTCGTCGTGACGGCCGATTTCACTGCGGCCGGCACCACCGGCACGATCGGTATCTACCCGCCCATCAAGGCGGCGATGCCGAATAAAACGGTTTCGGCGCTTCCCGCCAACTCGGCGGCATTGACGTTCGTGGGCGCGGCCAGCACTGCGTACCGGCAGAACATCATGTTCCACCGCGATGCGTTCACGACCGCAATGGTTCCGCTGGAAGTCCTGCCGGGCTGCGAGGGCTACACCGCTCGGATGCCCAACGGGTTTTCCATCCGCGTCATGACGGGCGGTGATTTCACCAATGACAAGGAAGCGACCCGTATCGACGTTCTGTACGGGTTCGCCGCTGTTCGGGGCATACACGCCTCGCGCATCACCGAGTGATGAACCGGGCCGGGCTTCGGCTCGGCCCAACAGGAGAAATCATGTTCCAAGAATTCCCCAAGATGCTCTATCGCGACGATAAGAACACCATCGCCAATGATGCGGAACACGAAAATGCACTGCGCACCGATGGGTGGCACGATTTCGATGCCGAGCCCAAGGCCGAGGAAAAGCCTTCCGATCAGCCGCGCCGAGGAAGACCGTCAAGGGCCGAGCCCAAGGCCGAGGAATAAATGGCCACCGCGATTGATCTGATCGGTCGCTCAATGCGTCGGGCTGGCATCCTTGCGGCCGGCGAAACGCCTGAGGCCGGCGAAACGTCGGATGCGCTGGCTGTACTCAATGGAATCCTCGAGCAATGGTCGATCGATGGCCTGACCGTCTACGCACGGCGAGAAATAACGTTCTCTGGCGACGGTTCCGTTGGTTATACCATCGGACCCACCGGGGATGTAGTTGGCACTCGTCCCGAAATGATCGTCGCCGCATTTTCTCGTGTCGGAGCTGACGACTCCCCCATCGCTCCGGCTGGTGACGACGAATATTCGCGCATCGACAACAAGTCTATAGTCAACCGACCGACGAAATACCGATTCTGGCCGACGATGCCAGACGCCAGGATCGACTTGTGGCCAACGCCAAACTCGAGTTGCGAAATCCATCTGATCGTCAATCAACAGTTGTCCCGCGTAGAGTCGCCGGCTCAGGACATCACATTCGCGCCGGGGTACGATCGCGCCATTTTCCTGACGCTGGCCATAGACCTGTGTGTCGAGTTCCAGCGTGACATCCCGGCTGGCTTGCCTGAGCTGATGAGCGACGCTGTTGCGTCCGTCAAGCGCAACAACATCAATGCGGTGCCCGAGGCAGCGCAGTTCGATGTGGCATTGACTGGCGCATACCGGACCTTTGCCGCTGGGTGACGCGATGGAAAAGAAAGCAGCCGTTGATCTTGTGAATCTGGTGTGCGGACGACAGATTGGAAGCGGAGCCTACCGAACAGTTTTCGAGTGCAGGCTCAACCCGGCGTGGGTTATCAAGCACGACACGCGAGACAACCATTCGAACATCTTCGAGTTTTCCCTGTGGCGAGAACTCGAAGGCACGCCCTTGAGCAAATGGCTCGCACCTGTCGAGTGGCTGAGCAATGATGGATTCTGGCTGATTCAGAGAAAAACCGAACCCATTCGGGCCAGCGAACTGCCCGACAAAATTCCCGCACTCTTCTGCGACATGAAGGTCAGCAACTGGGGGATGTTGGATGGCCGCCCAGTCTGCCATGACTACGGAAATTCGCGTCTGTTTGCGCTGGCCAGAAGCCACGGCGGCGGGCTAAAGAAGGCGCACTGGGTGGAGGGTTGATATATGGCAGTGCGTCCAATCAGAGTCCCATTCGTCGGCCCGGCCTACGAAACCCGCTCTCCGAATCAGTCAGCCCAGCGTCTGATCAATTGGTATGTCGAGGCCACTGAGCAAGGCGGCAAGACCGATTTCACGCTCTACCCTACCCCTGGGCTTCGTCTGGGTGCAGTGGTGGGCTCTGGCCCTGTCCGTGGAGCCTTGGAGATCAACGGCGGTCATGTGTATGTCGTGTCAGGGCCTGAGGTCTACCGCGTGTCTCCTGGCTTCGTGTCGTCACGTGCGGGCTCGATCGGATCTGCCACTGGCCCTGTGGGAATGGCGTACAACGGTCGGCAATTCCTGATCGTGGATGGATCTAGGGGTTATCTCGTGGACACCACCGCGAACACGGTCTCGCAGATCGTTGACGTGGACTTCCCCAACGGCGTGACCTGGGCGCAGTACCTGGACCAGTATTTCGTGGTCGGTGGTGACGGATCGGGCCGGTTCTACATTTCCGATCTTGGAGACGGTTCTGTGTGGGTCGGCACAGAATACGCGAATGCCGAGGGTGATCCGGATCCACTGATCGCCGGCATCGTGAATTACCGAGACCTGTTCCTGTTCGGAGACGCATCTTTCGAGATTTGGACCAACACTGGGAATTCGACCTTCCCCATTGAACGTTCCGGAAATGCCTTCGGGGAAACAGGCTGCGCCGCCGTCTATTCGGTCCGCAAGGCCCTGGGTGACGTTTTCTGGCTTGGCCGAGACCGTACAGGCGACGGTGTGGTGTGGCGGATGAAGGGATACGACCCTCTTCGCGTCTCGACCCACGCGCTTGAATGGGAACTTCGCCAGTACCCCCGGATCGATGACGCAATAGGTTTCGTCTATCAACTCGGTGGATCCGCATGGTACGTGCTGCACTTCCCCACCGCGGATAAGACCTGGGTCTACAACATCAACGGATCGTACTGGCACGAGTGGCTGGCTTTCGATGATGCATCGGGCCAGTTCCACCGCCATCGTTCCAACTGTCACTTCATGCTTGGCCGGGATCACGTAGTCGGTGATTGGCAATCGGGAAACCTGTACATCCTTGACCCCCGGGTCTACACGGACGCTGGCGAAACGATTCGGCGGGTACGGACCACATACGCGGATGACGCGGATCTTCGGCGGGTGTTCTATGCATCCCTGCAGCTTGACCTGCAGGCCGGTGTCGGTCTTCCTGTCGGGCAAGGATCCGAACCCGTGATGATGCTCCGTTGGTCCAACGATGGTGGCCACACCTGGAGCAATGTGCGAGTCGCCACCATGGGCAAGCTCGGAGAATACGGCGCCCGCTGCATCTGGAATCGTCTCGGGTCGGGTCGGGCTCGCGTGTGGGAAATCTCGATCACGGACCCTGTGAATGCCGTGATCCTTGGGGCCGTGATGACTGGGGAGGCTGGAAACTCATGAGTTCCCTTCCCCTCTTTCCAGCCCGGATCGCCATCGGCCAGTTCTCCACGAGCTCGGGCGGTCGGCAGCAGACCGTCAAGGTGCAGATGACGCCGGAGTTCTATCGTGCGCTTCAACTGACCCTGCAGCGTCTTGGAGGCCCGTCATCCGAGATCCCGACCATCGATGAAATCTTCCTCGAAGCCACGATGGCCTCGCCGCTTTCTCAGGATGCGCAAGAGGCCGCGATGATGCTCGGGGACATGGTGCAGGCCTCACGAAACGAGGCCACAGGCGATGTTTTCGAGGCGGTCCATGCCCAGGCACCGGCAGACAGTTTCCAAGCCCAGGAGCCCGCTATTTTTCAGCCCCAGGGCGATTCTGAACGTGGCGAGGCCACATTCCAGGTCCTGCGAATCGATGGATCGCCCTTGGCGCCTCAGGCTCTGACCGTCACTGCATCACCGATGACGATCACTGCCGACAGGCGTTGCGCGATCCACGTCGACGGCCCCGTGGATTCCCTGACCTTTTCCCGCGCCGGCGTGAATCTGGACGTCTCGGGGAACCTCATCGAACTGAACCTGGGCGACACACTGACGGTGGCTTACACCTCAGCCCCGACCCTGACACTTATTCCGAGGTGACAAATGAAACGCGAACCGAAACTGTTGGTGGTCAGTGCAATCGCAGACACCGCAGGAATCATGTACACGACACCTGGCGGGACGTGGACCACGATCTCAGCGATGACAGTCACCAACACCACTGGAAACGTGGTGGACGTGACCGTGTATCTGGTGCCTTCTGGCGGATCGCCCGACGCGACGAATGCGATCCTGTTCGAGCGCAACCTATCTCCCGGTGAGTCCCGGATCATCGGCGAGGCTGTGGGGCAGACACTCCACCCGGGCGGGACGATCCAGGCCGTAGCAGGCACTGCGGCGTCCCTGAATATGGTGGCATCTGGATATGAAACTGTCGCCTGAGCGCACTGAGGACGTGGATTTCCTCGTGTCCATCTTCACGCACCCGCGAATCTGGCCCTGGGTCTCCGAGGACGGCCAGCGCACGGAGGGTTACCGCCCGATTATCCATCCTCGAGTGCATTATCTGCGTCTCGATGACCGAGGCGTGATTGCATTTCGGGCGGTCGGCGCGGTGATGTACGAATCGCATGTTGCGATGCTGCCGGGCGTGCGTTCGGATGATTTCGCATGCGCCTGTGTGCGCTGGATGTGGGACAACACCGAAGCCCGAAAATTGACCGCCAATATACCGGCCAGAAACCGCGCCGCGATCGCCTATGCGCGCCGCGCTGGCTACACACAAGAGGGCCGCATTACCGGCGCCTTTCTGTCGCGCGGGAAGCTGCACGACATGATCATGATGGGAGTATCGAAATGCCTGAAGCAGCAATAGGAGCGGCTGGCAGCATCGTCGGCGGTCTCATGGGGGCCGATGCCGCTGACAGCGCAGCCAGTACTCAATCGGCCGCGGCGGATCGCGCATCGCAAGCCCAGCTCGAGGCCCAGCGCCTTGCGATCGAGGAACAACGCCGACAGTACGACACGTCACGCGCCGATCTCGAGCCGTGGCGGGCCACTGGCGGGGCCGCGCTCAACCGTCTGGCGTACTTGATGGGGCTGAACGTGCCCACTGGGGCGCCACAGCGCATGACTGAGGCCCAGATCCGCGCGGAGCTACTGCCCCAGTACACGACGCGCACCACGCAGAACGCGGCGGCACAGCTTCCCGAGGGAATCAGCCCTGAGCTTGCTGCTCGCCTGAATATGGGGTTCGGGCTCGTCGGGCACGATCTCCCGTTCCCAGGCTTAAACGATCAACAGCCGATCACATCCGAGTCGGTGGACTATGCAGCTCTCGATGCTGCCGTGGCCCGCAGAATGGCCGAACAACAAGCGGCATACGACGCCTGGAACGCGCAACAGAGGCAGGCCGGGATAGACGCCCAAAACGATCCCCAGTACGGATCCCTGCTGCGTCGATTCACGATGGATGACTACCTCGAGGACCCGGGCTATCAATTTCGCATTGACCAGGGCGAGCAGGCCATCAACCGCGCCGCTGCCGCTGCTGGCCGGTACGACTCGGGCCGCGCCCTGAAAGACCTGACCGAATTCAATTCCGGCCTTGCGTCCCAGGAATTCGGAAACGCATACGGTCGCTGGAACAATGACCAGACGAACATCTTCAACCGTCTATCTGGCGTTGCCGGAACAGGCCAGCAGGCCACGAACCAACTGGCAAACCTGGGCTCGAACATGGCGTCGAACATAGGGAACCTGACGATGGCCGGGGGCAATGCCGCAGCGTCCGGGTATATCAACGCCGGAAATGCTGGGGCGGCGGGGATCATGGGCCAGGCCAATGCATGGGGCAACGCGCTGGGCGGCGTCACCAACGCACTGAGCCAGTACTTCACAAACAAGAGCTTGCCCTCGTCGACCGGGGTGGCGCTGAACGGACTTCGCTGGAGCTGATATGGCCACACTCGATACCCGAATCCCGATGTCCTTCCAATCCCCCCAGATCAACACGCCAAACCAGAATCGGTTGCAGGCGCTGGCGATCCAGGGTCAGGAAATGGACATTGCTCAACGCGGCCGGGCACTGGAGCAACAGAACGCGCTGGCGGCTCTCTTTCAGAGGCCGGGAACCTTCGATTCCCAGGGCGGCATCAACCCAACCATTCTGCCCGAAGTCGCACGTGTCGCGCCTGGCCAGGCCATGGATTTCTCGAAGACGATCCAGGGTCAGAGGAAGGCAATATCCGACGCCCAAAAGGCCCAGCTCGATCAGGCGAAAACACAGATCGATCTGGTCGGCAGGTTGCTTGGCAGCGTCACAGACGAGAACAGTTTCCAGGCCGCACGGCAACAAGCTCTGCAACTCGGAATTCCCTTGACTGGTGTGCCTGACCGATACGATCCCGCATGGGTGGATCAGCAACGACGGCAGACGCTGACCTACCAGCAGCAGTTGGACAACCAATTCCGCGCATCGCAGGCGTCGGAAAAGCAAGGCGCCCCGATAGGAGCGCCCATTGAAGTCACTGGGCCCAACGGCGTGCCGATGCTGGTTCAGCGCTACGGCGATGGCTCATTGCGGCCGGTTCAAGGATTTTCCCCCAAGGCTCGAGAAGGCCTATCCATCACCACGAATCCGGATGGGACGGTCAGCGTCACTACGGGCGGCGCGAAGTCCGGAAAACTGACCGAACAGCAAAGCAAGGACCTGGTGTATCTGACCCGAGGCGAGGCGGCCAGCCCCATCCTGGATAAACTGGGATCACAGCTCGCGGACCCTGCCCAGCGCGCCGGTGGCGCAATTCCACTGGTTGGGAACTTCACCGTGTCGCCGGACTTTCAGCGGGCCGACCAGGCGGGCCGAGAGTTCTTGGCGGCCATCCTGAGAAAGGATACAGGCGCGGCCATCACCAGCCAGGAATTCGACATCTACGGAAAGATGTATCTGCCCCAGCCCGGAGATAGCCCCGAGGTTCTGGCGCAGAAGAGGACATCTCGACGCACCGCGCTCGATGCTATTCGTTCTGGCCTTGGCGCAGCGGCGGAAGGCGCGCCGCCTCGGTCCAATGAGACTCAAGCCACGGACCGAGACGCTCAATTGGATCAAATTCTGGGGTTCTAACATGGCATGGGAACAACTCGCCCCGCAGGTGATAGCAAGGCTCTCCAAAGACCTGCAATTGACGCCTGCGCAGGCCGCTGGAATTGTCGGCCAGCTCGGGTATGAGTCGGATGGATTGCAAGCCATCAACGAGCGCAATCCGACAGTTCCCGGATCTCGTGGTGGCTTCGGCTGGGCGCAATGGACCGGGCCCCGTCGTCAACAGTTCGAATCATTTGCCGCCGGACAAAAAATGGATGTGACAGACCCCGAGGCAAACTATCAGTTCCTGCTGCATGAACTGAGGGATACACCAGAGTCCCGCGTCCTCGATGGCGTCCGAAAAGCACAAGACGCACAGACAGCCGGGCGCGTGTTCACTGACCAGTTCCTGCGCCCCGGTGTCCCGGCATATGACAAACGGCAATCATGGACGGAGCAAGCCTTGAATTTCATCATGCCAGCGGCACGGGCCGGGACCTTGCCTAAGCAGGACGAATCCATACGCGCGCGCATCGATAGGGCCCATGCCGCTGGTTTTGACGACAACGAAATTTTAAAGCGCATCCAGGCCAACGCCGACATGTCTGCCAGAATTCAAAAGGCTCGTGATGCTGGTTTCACAGATGAAGAAATCTTTGGGCGCATGGGGCTGAAGGCTGGTCAGCAGCCGGATCTACTGGCAGAACCGCCTCAGCGCTCTTTTGCTGAGCGCGCCGGTGCAGCCATTATGGAGATCCCGCGCCAGGTCGGGCTGACCGCACGCTACGGATTAGAAGGCCTTGGCCAAGCAGCGGGCATCGTGACTGAGCCAATTCGTCAGGGCCTAAATGTGGGTCTGCGCGCAGCTGGACTGCCCGAGGCGGCGAACACCGCCCAGGTTGCATCATCCGCAGCAGACACGTTGGGGCTCCCAGGGCCACAGACTGCCAATGAGCGGGTGGTCGGTGATGCGACTCGGCTGATGGCGGGCGTGGCAGGAGTGGCCGGGACAGCAAACGCATTGGCGCGCGGGGCGGCGGGCGTGACCCAATCGGCATTACAGGCGCTTGGGGCCAACCCCGGAAGTCAGGTCGCTTCAGCTGCCAGTGCTGGGGCTGCTGGGGGCGCCGTGCGCGAGGCTGGCGGATCACCATTGGCCCAGGCAGGGGCAGCTCTCGCTGGTGGCCTTGTGGCGCCTATGGCGGTCTCTAGTGCTCAATCTGCCGTGCGCGGTATCCAAAGTCGATTTTCCGACATTGATCAGCGCATCCGGCAAACCCTCGCACAAGCCGGGACCAACTTTGACGATCTCCCAGCACGCGTCCAGCAACAAATGCGCATCGAGGTTTCTCAGGCGTTGCGGCAAGGCGATGAGCTGAGCCCAGGGGCTTTGCGACGACTGGCTGATTTCCAGCGCATCGAGGGCGCAACGCCAACACGAGGCATGCTCACGCAGGATCCGGGGCAAATCACGCGAGAGCAAAATCTCGCAAAGATTCAGGCCAACTCTACTGTGGCAGGCGGTCGCAACCTGTCGCAGATCCAAAACGAAAACAACGTATCGTTGGTGCGGGCCCTGGATCAGGCTGGCGCGTCTGACGACGCCATGACTGCCGGGCATCGCGCAATCGAATCCCTGCAACGTCGCTTGGGCGGACAACAGGCCCGCATCAATGATCTGTACAGTCTTGCACGTGACAGTGCGGGCCGCAGCTTCCCTCTGGATGGTCGTGCATTTGCAGATCGAGCCATCCAGGCGCTGGATGATCAGTTGGTGGGCGGCGCGCTGCCAGCAGATGTGCGCAACCATTTGAATCGCATCAGCGCGGGCGAAGTGCCATTCACCGTGGACTATGCCGAGCAACTGAAAACTCTGATGGGTCGCCTGCAACGCGGCACCAGTGATGGCAGCGCCCGCTACGCTCTGGGCCTTGTGCGCCAGGCTTTGGACGATGCTCCTGTGTTGCCGTTGGGTCAGCAGACTACAACCGCAGGCGCTCGCGCGGTGAATCCTGGCAATCTGCCTGCCACCACCGGGTCTGAAATCGGCGAGCAAGCGGTAGAGGCATTCAATCGTGCCAGATCGGCAAACCGGGCGATGATGCGTCAAGTAGAAAGCACCCCAGCGCTTAAGGCCCTGTATGAAGGCACGGTAGCGCCGGATAATTTTCTACAGAAATACATCATCAGTTCGTCGGTGCCGGCACGCAACGTCAACCGATTGGCGCGTCTGCTGGCAGCCGACCCACCTGCTCGAGATTCGGTGCGCGGCGCCTTGGTTCAGCATCTGAAAGATCGAGCGCTATCGGGGATGCCGGACGATATCGGTGCAGCGAGATTCAGTGCAGCGAACTACACAAAAGCGCTGAAACAGCTCGGCCGCAACAAATTGGCGGCGTTCTTTGAACCCCAGGAGATCGAACAGCTCGAGGCTATTTCTCGCGTCGGTCGGCTGATGTCCAATCAGCCAGTGGGAAGCGCTGTGAACAACAGCAACAGCGCCACTACGTTTGTTGGGCGCGCGTTTGATGCGCTCGGCACAGTAGGTCGAGGCTTGCGCATTTTAGGAATTGGGGATCAGATCGGCGCGATCCAGGGGGGGCTTCAACAACGTGCCGCTCAACGTGTATCGCCCGCGCTGCTTGACCGGGTCACGACCCCCTCGAATCGCTTGCTGCAATTGTCTACGACTGGCTCACTTCTTGCTGCGCCAGGCATGCCAGGCAGCGAGTAGGATCATGGCGCCTAGCCACCCGATCAATATAGGGTTGTGACCCCATAACAAGTTGCTTTCTTCCATATAGGCCCCGCCCCGAGCGGGGCTTCTTTATGAGATAACGATATGTCCGGAATATCCTACACCATGCCCCGCTTCCAGGCCATCGATCAAAATGGCCGTCCCATGGTCGGGTCCACGCTCTACACCTACCAGAACAAGACCACCACGCCACACCCGACGTGGAAGGACCGGGAACAGACCGCGTACAACACCAACCCGATCGTGCTTGATGCGCGAGGTGAGGCTGTAGTCTGGCTGGATCCTGAACAAGTCTATACGTTCGTCCTCAGAGACTGGTTCGGGGCGCTTGTGTGGAGCCAGGATGATGTCGCAGGGGGTGCCTCTCAGATTGATCTTGCGGCTCCTGATGGGTCGTCGATGGTTGGATTTATCCAGGCTGGCGCCGGCGCAGTCGCAAGGACCTCGCGCGACAAGATGCGCGAGGTTGTCAGCGTCAAGGATTTTGGTGCTGTGGGGGATGGAGTCACCGATGACACTGCGGCTATCCAGGCGGCAGCAGATGCAGCCAAAATTTGGAAGGTAGCGCTGCACATTCCTGCTGGTGAGTTCAGTCACTCAGGAATACTTACTTTTGATTCCATTTCAGTTTATGGGGGTGGAACTTTAAGATCTACGGATACTACTACCCCCGACCCGCAACATGCAGTTGTATTAACTGGAAATAGCCCATCCATCGAAAATATTATAATTAAGGCAGATTGGGGAGGAGTTAGGCAAGCGAACGCCAACTCAGCAGGAATTTTCATAAATAATGCAACTAATTTTAAAGTTGCTGGCTGTTCCGTGGCAGATTCTGCTTCAGCAGGGATTTTTATAACTCAATCCACAGGTGGTATTGTTCTAAATAATCTCGTCACTGATACGTTGGCGGATGGGATTCACGTAACAGGGGCATCTACCGAGGTTTTGATTCAGGGAAACAAAACAGCAAGTACGGGGGACGATTGTATTGCAGCTGTTTCCTACGTATCGAATGGCTCCCCGGTGAGTTATATAAAAATTGTAAACAACACGTGTATAGACGGCCTTGCTAGAGGCATTACAGTTGTGGGGGGAGAAGACATTTTAATCCAGGGGAATTTCGTCGATAACTCGGCTCAGGCCGCTTATTACCTTGCCTCTGAGTCTTCATATAATACGTTCGCCCCAAAACGGGTTGTCGTTAGTAATAATATTGGCCAGAACTGTACGACAGGCACCATTGCCACTGGAATATTTATTAGCTCGTCTAATCCGGGTTATACGGCAAAGGACATCTTAGTTTCCGGCAACATCTTCCGCAACGTAAAGACTAGCTCTATAATTAGAGCGGCAGAACAAGTTATTTTCTCTGGAAATATTTTTGATGGTATCTCCGGGGGCAACGGCGCGGATGTACAAGAAGGTGCTAAAGACATTAGTATTATAGGTAATTCCTTTAAAAATATTTTCGTATACGGGGTAGCAATAACCTCCGCATCGGGTATCGTGCGTGTTTGCGATAATGATTTTAAGCAGGTTAATATTGCTGGCATATCTTATGTAGACTGCATTCTTGTCCCGGGAGCAGTAACGGCAGATCGTGTTTATATTCAAAACAACACACACGCTAACGTGGCCCCCTACACAGTGTTAGAGCGTTTTATCGAATGTAATGTTGCGGGAGCAATTATAACCGGAAACTACTCAGCAACGCACCCATATGTTGTTGGTATCCATAATGCCCAGCGGTTTGAGAGTGGCACCAACTATCGTGTTAGTTATTATACTTCAGCCCCCTCAACCGGGACTTGGGCAGTTGGGGATATTGTATATCACTCAACCCCCGTCGCTGCTGGAAATATCGGATGGGTGTGTGTTGCGGCAGGAACCCCCGGGACGTGGAAGGCGTTTGGTAAGATTGATCCATAGTTCATGTTATGGTTTTATATACAAACAGCTTCATATCTCCCCCACACGCTGCATGTACTCGGGGACAGGATATACATTGAGCACTGGCTCTATGTATTATTCCTCGCCACACAAAGGGCCGATGCTGTTCTCACCACCCTAACCCTCAACCGGGGCGGACGGGAATTGAACCCGATCATGCGATGGGCCATGGGCCGGATTGGCGTCGTGCCAACTCTGTTCGCCACGAAGGTTGTGATCTGCGCGGCGATATTCCTGGTCCTGCCGTGGATGTGGACCTGGGTGATGTTCCTGCTGTGTCTCTGGTACGTCTGGGTTTGCGGATGGAACGCATCGCAATATATCAAATTGAGGTGATGCCATGAGTGTCATAAGGACAATCATCGCGCGCATAGTAGACATGCCGCCCCACTCAGCAGACGCGGCTGCGATCAAGGCGACAGCCACCACCACCTACGGAGCCAGCGCCAGCAGCATTGTCGCGTCCATGGCTGGATGGAACTGGATTTCGATCATCACCGGGGCTGTGGCGATCCTCGGTCTTGCGCTGAATGCGTACTTCCAGATACGTAGGGATCGACGTGAGACGCGCGAGAGCGAGGCACGGATCGCGGCGCTCAAAGAACGGTGCGAGCTGTGATTCCTGAGGGTCTGAAATCTCGCCTTGCAACTCGGGCGGCGGCTGGTGCACTGACCGCCGCCGTCGCACTGGTGGGCTGGTACGAAGGTCGCAGCCTCGTGGCCTACATCGATCCGGTGGGCATCCCCACCATCTGCGAGGGCTTTACACATGGTGTAAAGATGGGCGACGTAGCCACACCAGCGCAGTGTGACGCGCTCACACGGCAGGAGGTTGCCCGGGCCCTGGCTGTCGTGGACGCGTCCGCGCCGGGCCTGCCTGACGGCCCTCGGGTGGCCCTGGCCAGCTTCGTCTACAACGTCGGTCCGGGAGCCTACAACGGGTCAACCCTGCTGCGCAAGTTGCGCGCCGGCGACGTCATCGGCGCTTGCAAGGAGCTGCCGCGCTGGGTCTACGCGGGCGGCCGGAAGCTGGCCGGCCTGGTCAAGCGCCGCAACGCGGAAATGCAGATATGTCTGTCAGGACTGCGCTGATTGCCGCGGCCGGCGGCCTGGTCCTGGCCGGCATCATCGGGCTGGCGTGGCGGGCCCACGGCACCGCTCAGTACCGCGCTGGGTATGCCCAGGCGAAAATCGATGCGGCCCTTGCAGCCGCAGCCCTATCCGAGGGGATGCAATATGAACGTGATCGAGCTGATGCCGAACATCGGGGTGCGGTTCTTGCCCGCGAGGCTGTGGAGCGTGATCTTGTCGCTGTGCGTGGTCAACTTGACAGGGTGCTCCGCGCCCATGGTCGTGACCTCGAGAATCCCCGAGCCCGCAGCGGATCTGATGCAGCCGGCCCCGACTGGATCGGAGGTTTTGCAGCGTGCTACGGGGAATATGCAGACCTGGCTGCAGATGCTGCAGAGTGGGCAGACACCGTGAACGGGCTGCAAGGGTACGTGAAGGCAATCCTATCGAAACAGCCTGGGTGAATTTTGGGGGAATAGCCCCTGAAAAACGGTACGTTACGGTGCAGAATCGGCAGCGAACGCACATTAAGTACCGTTATAAATCAACAACTTAAAATCAAGCGTGAGGCTACGAACCAAGGGGTCGTGGGTTCGAATCCTGCCAGCCGCGCCATACAAGTCAAGGGCTTACAGATTTTGGTCTGTAAGCCCTTGTGCTTTTGTGGAACGCCGCGTCGCCGACCGGACTCACCTACGCCATCGCCGCTACTCCTCCGACTCGAAGCTGCGATTTTCGCGGCAATGCCAGAGGCGCAGGATGAAGATCGTCCCGGCCGCGACCTCGTAGCGCATCTCGTAATTGCCGACGATGATTCGGCGGACCTCACGCGGCTCATAGGCTTCCAGTTTCTCGCCGATCCTCGGATAATCGAGCAGCCGATCGGGCGCATGGGCGAGTTGCTGGATCACGCGCGCCGCCGCCTCGGGCGCGACCGGACTCAGATGCTCGTGCAGACGCACAAGGTCCGACGACGCCTTACTGGTCCACTGAATCTTCATTTGACTGGCGAGGGCAGCGGCTTGTCCGTCCCGAGGCTGTCGGCCCATACCTGGATTGCCCGATGGTCGATCACTTGGCCAACATCGACATCCTCCAGGGCTTCGAGCGTCATCCGGTGACGCTCCTCCTCCTGATCGACCCAGGCGGCGAGCGCCTGTTTCATCACCCAGCCGCGCGAGCGTTCAAGCCGCGAGGCCATCGCTTCAACCTTTTCCGCGAGCCTCAACGGGACGTGCGCGGTCAACACCTTCGTCTCGGTTGCCATATTTATCACCTGCTATCAGTTCGATTAAAATATAATCGAAAAAATCTGCAGCAGCAAACCAAGTAGATGACATAAAGGCGGCTTTTGCGTTGCCGCGGCGGTTCAACCCCCCGCGTTGCGGCGCAGCCTGTCGAGCGATGCCTGGTTCAGCCGCCGCGCCTCGTTTTCGGCATAAGCGCGTTCGCCCGGCTCGTACGATCCCTCGTAGAGACACGCGTTGCGGCTCAGTCCACATTCGTTGCCGAACAGGCGGGCCGCGGCCGTCACCCCGGAGTCGACCGCGGAACAGCCGGACACCAGTGCGACCAAGAACAGGACCGCCGCGCAGCGGGCGGGGATGGGAACGATTTTTCCTGGCATGCCCGCACTATAAGGTGCGCCGCCCGGGATGTGCGTAACCGTCCGAAACAGGGTGCGCCCGCAGCACGCAGTCCTACGCCGCCAATTGCGCGATCACCCCGTCGATGAAGGTTTCGCAGGCGCCGACCTGCTCGATGTCGATGTACTCGTTGGGCTGGTGCGCCTGGTCGATCGATCCCGGGCCGCAGACCACGACCGAGAATCCGGCGCGCTGGAACTGGCCGCCCTCGGTGCCATAAGGCACGACCCCGCAGCATCGATGCCCGGACAGCCGCTGGGCCAGCGCCTGGGCCTCGCCGCCCTCGTCGGCCATCGGCGGCGCATCGGCCAGCACCTCGGTCACGATGTCGGCCTCGGGCGCGACACGCCGCATGTCGACCAGCAGTTCCTCGCAATACCGCTTGAAGGGATCCAGGTAGGCGGACAAGGTCTCGCCGGGCAGCACGCGCACGTCCCACATGAAGGAGCATTCGCGCGAAATGATATTCACGGCTGTGCCGCCGTGCACGACCCCCGCATGCAGGGTGGAGAACGGCGGCACGAACAGCGAGGCGGGGTCCGCGTTGCGGCGATTCTCGGCGGTCATGGACTCGAGCCGGCCGATCAGCTTGGCCGCGGTCATGACGGCGCTGACGCCGCGCTGGATCTGGCTGGAATGGGCCTCGTGGCCGGTCACGGTGGTCCGCAGGATGGCCAGACCCTTGTGCGCCATGATGGGCCGCATGCTGGTGGGCTCGCCGATCACCACGGCGCTGGGCTTGGGCAGTTCGGCCGCCATGCGCTCGATCATGGCGGGGGCGCCCTGGCAGCCGACTTCCTCGTCATGGCTGAGCGCCAGGTGGATCGGGCGGCGCAGGCCGGCGCGCAGCATGTCGGGCACCTTGGCCAAGGCGATGGCGATGAAGGATTTCATGTCGCAGGTGCCGCGCCCGTACAGCCGGCCGTCCTTGCGGGTCACCTCGAAGGGGTCCGTATCCCAGGGCTGGCCGTCGACCGGCACGACGTCGGTGTGGCCCGAGAGCACGACCCCGCCCTCGGCCATAGGGCCGACGGTGGCGAACAGGTTCGCCTTGCGGCCATCGGGGCTGGGCACGAGCTGGCTGTCGACCCCGTGCCGCGAGAGGGTGTCGCGCACGAAATGGATGAGTTCCAGGTTGGAATTGCGCGAGACCGTGTCGAAGGCCACGAGCCTGGCGATCATGTCGAAGGTGTCTGCTTTCATGGTCGGGTTCCTTGTCCAAGCACGGTGAGGGCATGCGCCAGCGCGCGCGCACCCAGAGTGAGCGCCACGGGATCGGTGGCCTCGGCCGCATTATGGCTGATGCCGTCCTTGCTGGGCACGAAGATCATGGCGCTGGGGCAGTGCTGCGCGAGGTACATGGCATCGTGGAAGGCGCCCGAGCTCAGCCGCCGCGCGGCGGGATGCCCGGCGGCGGCGCTGACCGCGTCGCAGCTGCGGCCGATGAGCTCGACCAGGTCGGCGGGAAAGATCGTCGGCGATTTCCGGAAGACGTTCTCGACCTCGACGGTGCCACGCCACCCCAGGTCGCGGGCCGCGGCCTCGAGAAATGCCTCGAAATGCTCCAGCGCGCCCTCGTCCGGGCAGCGGGCGTCGACCGTGAACGTGACCTTGCCGGCGATCGTGTTCACGGAATTGGGCTCGACCAGCCAGCGGCCCAGTGTGACGCGGGGGGTGTCGGCGGCCTCGCCGGCCTGCGCGTGCAGTTGCCGCGCCAGGTCCATGGCGGCGAGCATGGCGTCGGCGCGCCGGTCCATCGGTGTGGTGCCCGCGTGCGCCGCCTGGCCGGTGCAGGTCACGCGGTACCAGCGCACGCCTTGTATGCCGGTGACCACGCCCAGCGGCAGGCCCGCCTGCTCCAGCACCGGGCCTTGTTCGATATGCAGCTCGACATAGGCGGCCAGCGGCCGCGCAAGCGGCCGATGCGCCAAGTCGCGGGCCTCGGACAGGGTACGGTCCAGGGCATCGCCGAAGCGCACGCCGCGCCCGTCCTCGGACTGCCGGAAGCCCGCCAGGCCGGCGGGTTCGACGAAGGCGCTGGAACCCATCGCGCCGGGCCCGAACCGGCAGCCTTCCTCATTGGTCCATGCCACGACCTCGATGGGATGCCGCGTCCGGATGCCCGCATCGTTCAGGGCGGCGATCGCCTCCAGGCCGCCCACCACCCCATAGGCGCCGTCCAGCTTGCCGCCGATCGGCTGGGTGTCGATGTGGCTACCGGTGACGACCGGCGGCAGGTCCTCCGTGCCCGCACGCCGGAAGTACAGATTCGCACAGTCGTCGATCGCCACCTCGCATCCCAGGGACAGGGCCTCGTCGACCAAATAGCGGCGCGCGGCGCGATCGACGTCGGTCAAGGTCTCGCGCGAGACGCCGCCGTCCTCGCGCCCACCGTAAGTCGCCAGCGTCGCGATGCGCGCCTGCAGGCGATCGTGATCCACCGCCCGGTCCGCCCGGACCGCCGCATCCGCATGGGGGTTGATCATCGGGCGCCTCCCGGACCGCCGGTGGCCTGCTCGAGCATCCAGGCCGCCGACAGCGCCCGGGCATCCTCGTGCAGGGCGCCGGCGACGGTGACGCCGACGGGCATGCCGGTCGACCCCGTCCCGATCGGCAGATGAATGCAGGGATTGCCCAGCAGGCTCCACATCCGGTTGAATACGGGATCGCCCGTGGACTCGAGGCCTTGCGGCGCCTCGCCGGGGGTGCTGGGCGCGATCAGCGCGTCGACCGACTCGAAGACCCGCGCGAGTTCCACGCGGGCCTTGTCGGCCAGCCGGCGCGCCTGCGCATAGGCCTCGCCCGTGATCGCCGCGCCCTGCTCCAGCAATTGCGCAAACGACGGGCTGAATCCGGCCGCATCGGTTTGCGCCTCGGCCTGGAAAGCAGCCGCGGCCTCGTAGCGCATGATCGTGACCTGGGCATCGTTCAGGCCCGCGCACGCCGGGGACAGGACGACCTCGACGACCCGGGCGCCGGCCTGTTCGAAACCGCGGATGCCGTCCTCGAAGACCCCGCGCGCATCGCCATCGGCGCAGTCCCAGTACGGCGTGCGGCAGATCCCGACCCGCAGGCCCTCGATGGGCCGCGGGTCCAGCGCCCAGCGGCATAGCGCGCCGATGAAATAGGCGGCGTCATCCACCCGCCGGGCCAGCACCCCGACCGTATCCAGGCTGGGGGCAAACGCCTTGATCCCCACCCCCGAGACCGCGCCGAGGGTGGGCTTGTAGCCCACCACGCCGCAGAAGGCCGCGGGCCGGACGATGGAGCCCGCGGTCTGCGTGCCTAGCGCCAGGGGCACCATGCCCGCGGCCACCGCGGCCGCCGATCCGCTGGAAGATCCGCCCGGCGTATGCACCATGCCGTCGGGGCTGCGTGGATTGCGTGTCGGCCCCGGCTCGAACGCCGCGAACTCGGTGGTGACGGTCTTGCCCATCACCACCGCCCCCAATTGGCGGCTGCGGGCGACGCAGGCCGCATCCCGGCGCGGCACGTGGCCGGCATAGATCGGCGAGCCGTATGCGGTCGGCAGGCCCGCAGTGTCCATCAGGTCCTTGACGCCGATGGGCACGCCCGCCAGGGGCCGGGCGCCGCCGCCGGCATCGACGGCCCGCGCCTGGCGCAGCGCCGCCTCGGGATCGAAGGACAGCCAGGCGCGGACCGGTGCCGCGGCCTCGATTCGCTGGATGAACGCGGCCGTGACCTCGACGGCACTCAGGCTGCCGTCCGAAATCCCCCGCGCCAATTCGCGCACCGGCAAGTCCGTCACGCTCTGGTTCATGGCGGCCTCATCCAAAGTAGGCGGAACGGACTTCGTCGTTCTCGGACAGCTCGCGGGCGCCGCCCCGCGCCACGACCCTGCCCTGGGACAGCACGTAGCCGTAATGCGAGATGGCCAGGGTCTGACGCGCATTCTGCTCGACCAGCAGCACGGTGATGCCCAGCTCGTTGATGCGCTTGATGACGTTGAAGTTCTCCTTCACGTACAGCGGCGACAGGCCCAGCGAGGGTTCGTCGATCACCAGCAGCCGGGGTTCGGCCATCAGGCCGCGGCCGATGGAGATCATCGCCTGCTCGCCGCCCGACATCGTGCCGGCCAGCTGTCCCATGCGCTCGCCCAGCCGGGGGAAGATTTCGTAGACCTTGTCCATGCGCCGCTGCATGACGGCCTCGTCCTTTTCCAGGAAGGCGCCCAGCGCGAGGTTCTCGGCCACCGTCATGCGCGGAAAGACCTTGCGTCCCTCGGGAATGCAGGAAATCCCGCTGGCCACGATGTGATGGGTCTTCATCCCGGCGAGTTCGCGCCCGTCCCACTGCAGCGACCCCTTGCGCGGCGGCGTCAGGCCGAGGATCGACCGGATCAGCGTGGTCTTGCCCGCGCCGTTGGCGCCCAGGATGCAGGTGATCTTGCCCGCCTCGACGTCCAGGGACACGTCGTGCAGGACGTCGACGGTATCGTAGCGCGTCGTCAGATCGCGGATCACGAGATTGCTCATGCGGCTTCCCCCCCGAGGTAGGCGGTCTGGACCGCCGGATCGGCGGTAATCTGGGCATAGGTGCCCTCGGCGATCTTCTGGCCGTAGTTGAGGACGATGCAGCGATCGGTGATCCGCTCGATGACGTTCATTTCATGCTCGATCAGCACGACCGTCAAGCCGGCCATCTTGTCGCGCACCTGCAGGATGTCGCCCATCAGCTCGGCCGTTTCGTCGTGCGTCATGCCGGCCGAGGGTTCGTCCAGCAGCAGCAGCGAGGGGTTGCTGATCAACGCCCGGCACACCTCGATGCGGCGGCGGTCGATCATGGTGAAGGTGCCGACCGCCTCGAACAGGCGGTCCACCAGCATGGGACTGAATATCCGCAGCAAGGCGCGCACCTTCTCGACATATTGCTCGTATTCGGCGCGAAAGGCGCTGCGCCGGAGCAGGTTGAACATCAGGCCGCGCTGCATGTTCTCGTAATCGCCGATCACGATGTTGTCGAACACGGTCAGCGGCAGCGACAGGCGCGACCGCTGGAAGGTCCGCGCCACGCCCATGCGGTAGACCTCCTGCGGCGACCTGCCGATCACGTCCTGGCCCTCGAAGGTCACCCGGCCGGCAGTCGCCTTGTACAGGCCCGTGAGGACGTTGAAGAACGTCGTCTTGCCCGAGCCGTTCGGCCCCAGCAGGCCGAGGATCTCGCCTTCGAGGATCTGCATGTTGAGCCGGTCCAGGGCCACCACCCCGCCAAAGCGCATGGTCAGGTCGGTGACTTCGCTCAGTACGTTTCCGCTGCTCATGCCGAGGCCCTCTCTTTGAAGAACAGACGCGTCTTGCGGGGAATGAGCCCGTCGGGCCGGAACAGCAGGATCACGATGACCAGGGCGGCATAGAACAGGAACCGGTATTCCTGGATGAACTGCAGTTTTTCGGGCAGCACGAGCACGATGATCGCGGCGGGAATCAGCCCGAGGCTGTTGCCCAGGCCGCCCAGGATCACGATGGACACCATGAGCAGCGAATCGGCGAAGGTGAAGTTGTTCGGCGCCACGAACTCGGTGGTCATGCCGTAGACGCTGCCGGCCACGCCGGCCATGAAGTTGCCCAGGATGAAGGACAGCACTTTCCAGCGGGCGATGTGCAGGCCGAAGGTCGCGGCGGCGGTCTCGTCGGTGCGCACCACGTCCATGCTCAAGCCGATCCACGAACGCCGCAGCACGTCGACGACCAGGTAGGCCGCGGCGCAGATCACCAGCGCCAGCAGCGTATAGCCGACATAGAAGGAGACATCCGCGCCGAAGAGCTCGAAGCCCTGGTTGAACTCGAAGCCGAGCACGGACATGCCGGGCACGTGCAGCCCTTGTGGGCCGCCCAGGGTGTCGTTGACCTCGAGGAAGGTCTTGAACAGGATGCCGAAGGCGATGGTCACCAGCGCGGTGTAGTGGCTGCGCGTGCGCAGCACCGGCAGGATCAGCAGGCTGCCCACCACGGCCGCGACCACGCCGGACAGCGCCAGGATCAGCAGGTGCGGCACCGCCGTGTGCTCGGCCAGCACCGCCGTGGTGTAGCTGCCGATGCCGAAGAACGCCGCGCCGGCGAAATTCGGGATGCCCGTGAACCCGAACTGCATGGTCAGGCCCAGGCAGGCCGTGGTAAAGAGCAGCACCGTGCAGATCATCAGCAGTTCGAAGTGCGAATCGTGCAGGGCGACAACGAGGATCAGCACGCTGGCCACCGCCCAGAGCCTGGACTGTCCCACGTGCATTTCCCCCGCCTGCTCGACGCGGGCCATGAGGCCGTAGCGGCGTGCGCCGGCGACCACCAGGCCGGCCACCACCAGCAGCGCGGCGACGCCCAGCTGGGTCTCGGCGTGCAGGAACATCCACAGATAAAAGGTCAGGCACAGCGTCGTCAAGGCCAGCAGGCCCGAGGCGCCGAGACTTGTGAGAGGCGTTTTTGGCTTCATCATGTCAGACTCGCTCGCTGGATTTCTCGGCGATCAGGCCCGTGGGTTTCCAGGCCATCAGCGCGATGACGATCGCAAAGGCGAAGACGTCCTTGTAGGCGCTGGCGATGCCGGGCACCAGGGCCGGCAAGGCCACGCTGCCGAATACCTGCAGGCCGGCGAACAGGAAGCCCCCGATGATCGCGCCGTACATGCTGCCCAGCCCGCCCAGGATCGCCGAGGCGAAGCCGATGACCCCGAGCATCAGGCCCACGCTGAAGTTGATCTCGTTGTAATACAGGCCGTTCATGATCCCGGCCAACGCGGCCAGCCCCGAGCCCAGGGCGAAGGTCAGCAGGACCACGGCCTCGAAGTTGATGCCCATCAGCCGCGCGGTCTCGCTGTCCTGGGCGACCGCGCGAATCGCGCGCCCCAGCCGCGTGCGGGTGATGAGGACATGCACCCCGTAGATGGCCACGAGTCCCACCAGCAGCAGGATCACGCTGTCGGCGCGCAGGGTGAAGCCGCCCAGCTCCATCGACGAGGTCGGCAGCAAGGCCGGGAAGCGCTTGGGGTTCGAGCCGTCGGGATAGAACAGGCGCACCGCCTCGCGCAGGACCGTGCCCAGCATCAGCGTGGCGAGCAGCGTGTTCAGCGGATCGGCCTTGCGCAGGGGCAGGACCAGGAATTTGGCGACCGCCGCGCCCAACAGGCAGGTGACGCTGATGGCGCAAACCAGGGCGGCCAGCAACTGCAGCCAGGCGGCGTCGAAGCCCAGCATCAACACGCCGATCGATGCCGCCAGGCCCATGAAGGCGCCGACGACCAGCACGTCGCCGTGCGAAAAATTGATCACGTCCAGCACGCCGAAAAACAGCGTGAAGCCCACCGCGACCATTGCGTAGATCATGCCCAGCATGAGCCCGTTGAATACATACTGCCCAATGACACTCATTGTCTTCCCCGAAAGCGGATGTCTGTCTGCCCGGGGCCGCGAGCCCGCGCGCGCTCGCGGCCCCGGCCGGGATTACTTGCCAGGGAGCTTCTTGCTGCCCGTGCCGTAGTTGCTGTCTTCCCAGACGACCCATTTGCCGTCGTCGACGACATACTTGGTGACCAGCGGCACGACGTTCTGGCCATGATCGTCGAAGGTCACCTTGCCGATGATGGTCTCGGCATCCTTGGTCTGGCCAAGCTCGGCGATGATCTTCTTGCGGTCGGGTCCGACTTTCTCGATGGCGTCCATGATCAGGTTCGCTGCCGTGAAGGCGAACGGGCCGTAGGCCTCCGGCCGCTCGCCGTAGCCTTGTTTCTCGTACTGCTCGCTGAAGAACGCGCCGCCGGGCAGTTTCTCGAGCGGAGCGCCCTCGAGGAAGGACAGCGAACCCTCGGCCACGGCCGGGCTGACCCCTTCGATGTAGGCGTCGGACTTGATGCCCGAGGTGCCCTGGAAGGCCGCCACGATTCCGAGCTTGTCCATCTGGGTGCGGATCCGCACGCCCAGCGGCGTGAGGCCGCCGAAGAACAGCACTTGCGGATTGAGCTCCTTGATCTTGGTGAGCTCGGTGGTGAAGTCCTGCTGGTCGGCGGTCACGCCGAAGGTGGTGAGGACCTGCCCGCCGACCTCTTTCAGGTAGCGGTTGAAATACTCGTTGTGCCCCTTGCCGTAGTCCGTCGTGTCGTGAATCACGCCCCAGGTCTTGTAGCCCTGCCCGGCCATGAACTTCACCGCGACCTCGTTCTGGTTGATCATGGTGCCGTTGACGCGGAACACTTCCTTGTAGTCGTTTCCGTAGGTGACCTCGGGCAGCACCGCGCCCCAGACCATCGCCGGCATGCCGAAACGGTGGTAGACGCCGGTGGTGGCGATCGCGACCGCCGAGCAATAATGCGTCACGCCGCCCATGATGCTCTTGTCGGCCGCCATCTTGGTGGCCACCTGCACCCCGATGTTGGGGCGGCACTCGTCGTCCTGCACGACCAGTTCGTAGGTGTATTTCGCGTTGGGGTCGGCATTGCGCAAGCGCACGGCGAGATCCGCCGAGTTGCGCCCACCCAGGCCGATCGAGGCCGAGCCGCCGGTCAGCGGCCCGATGAACGCGATCTTGACCACATCCTTTGCGCTCGCGGAGCCGGGGGCCCACGCCAAGCCCAGGGACAGGCACAGCGCAGTGGCTTTCAGTACAGTCTTGACGGTTGTCTTCATCGTTTGTCTCCAGAATTCCTGTCGTTTTCCAAGGGGTTGGCCCGCGTGCCTGCACACCGGCCCTTGCCGCCTTCTGTCAGGCCCGCCCTCCACGGCGAACCGGCGGCTGTCTGCGAGTTACGGGGTGCGCGCCTCCTATGCGGGTTGGTTGCCATACTGCTGCCGCAGCACGTTCTTCTGTACCTTCCCCATGGTGTTTCGCGGCAGCGCGTCGATCACGTGGATCTGCTTGGGGATCTTGAAATTGGCCAGTTCGACCTTCAGGCCGGCCAGTATGGCGGCGGTATCGACCGTGGCGCCCGATCGCGGCACCACGACGGCCACGACGGCCTCGCCGAAATCCTTGTGCGGCACGCCGATCACGGCGGATTCCTGCACACCGGGCATGACGTCGATGGCCATCTCGATTTCCTTAGGATATACATTGTATCCACCAGAGATGATCAAGTCCTTGCTGCGGCCGACGATGCTCAGGTAGTGATCCGGGATGCCCTCGCCGCCGAGCACCCCCAGGTCGCCGGTACGGAACCAGCCATCGGCGGTGAACTCCTGGCGGGTTTTTTCAGGCATGCGCCAATAGCCCGCGAACACATTGGGGCCGCGCACCTGGACGTGGCCGGTGGTGCCGGTCCCGACGGGCTGGTCGGCATCGTCGACCACGCGCACCGTGATCCCCGGCAGGGCCGGGCCGACGGTGCCGGGGATGCGCGGACCCAGGGCTGGGTCGTAGGGGTTCGACGTATTCATGCCCGTTTCGCTCATGCCGTAACGCTCGAGGAGCCGCTGTCCGGTGCGCGCCTCGAACTCGCGGAAGGTGTCCTCCAGCAGTGGCGCCGAGCCCGAAACGAAAAGGCGGATCCCGGCGCAGAGCTCGCGGGTAAAGCGTGCATCGCCCAGCAGGCGCACGTAATAGGTCGGCACCCCCATCATCAGCGTGCTTCGGGGCAGGTAATGCAGCGCCTGGTCGACGTCCAGCTTGGGCAGCCAGATCATCCGGGCACCCGAGAGCAGCGCGCCATGCGAGGCGACGAACAGGCCGTGAACGTGGAAAATGGGCAGCATGTGCAGCAGGACGTCGTCCGCGCGCCAGCCCCAGTATGCCTTGAGGGTCAGCGCATTCGAGGCCAGGTTGCCATGGGTCAGCATCGCCCCCTTGCTGCGGCCGGTCGTGCCCGAGGTATAGAGGATCGCGGCCAGGTCGTCGGCCTGCCGCGGCACGGGATCCAGCATGTCCCCGCAGTCCGCGGCGCGGGTCATCAGGGTGCCGCCCGCATCGGCATCCAGGGTCAGCACGTGCGCGGTGCCCGCCTGCCTGGCGACACGCTCTATCCATTCGAGGTTGCCGTTGTCGCACACGACGACGGCGGGTTCGGCGTCGCCCAGGAAATAGGCGACCTCGGACTCGTGATAGGCCGTGTTCAACGGCAGATAGACCAGGCCCGCGCGCAGCGCCGCCAGGTACAGCATCAGGGCCTCCGGAGACTTGTGGACCTGCACCGCAACGCGCGCCCCCGGGTCTGCGAGCGAGCGCAGCAGATTGGCGATGCGCGCGCTGCCGCGCTCGATGTCATCCCAGGAATAGTGCCTTTCCGGGGTCTCGATGGCGACGCCCCGGCGATCCGCCGGGAAGCCGGCGGCAAGCACCGCGTACAGATTGGCGTTGGACTCCAAGATCAATCTCCTGTAAATACCGGGTCCTGTCCATCCAGGAAGGCCTGGATGCCGCGGCGGTGGTCGCCGCTGTGTGCATAACTGAAGAATTCGCGCCATTGCGCGTCCGAGAAACTCGCCGGCTCGGCGCGCCGCAATTGCGCGGCGATCCGCTTGTTCAGCCGCGCCGCCAGCGGTGCGCCGGCCACGATGCGGGCCACGGCGCCTTGCAAGGCCTCGTCGAACGCCTCATCGTCGACCACCCGCGTCAGCAGCCCCTTGGCCATGGCCTCGTCGGCATCGAACACCCTGCCCTCGAGCAGGATCTCCAGCGTGGCCGCATGGCCGGCCAGGTCCAGCAGGCCGCGCATCTCGTCGGGTGCCATGGGAAAGCCCAGGCGATTGATGGGCGCACCGAAGCACGCGCCGCGCGCCGCGATGCGCAGGTCGCAGCGGCTGGCGATCTCGAGGCCGCCGCCCACGCAGACGCCCTCGATCGCCGCGACGACCGGATGCATGCAAGCGCCGACGGCATCCAGCGCGGGCGCGATCACATCCCGGTGATAGGCCGTCACACCCTCGATGTCGGCGCGTGCCTGCGGGAATTCACGGATGTCGGCGCCGGCCGCGAACTGGCCGCCCGCGCCCCGCACGACCACGCAACGCAGGCTGGCATCGGCCGAGAAACCGCGAAAGGCGTTCTCGAGAGCGCGCCACATGGCAATGGTGATGGCATTGAGGCGGCCGGGGTGTTCCAGTAGGACCGTGGCGACCGCGGCTTCGCGGCCCAGCACCACGCGCCCCGCGGGCACGTCCGCACCGGACATGGGATGGCCGGTATTTACAGCCATTGCACCGCCCGCCCCACGCGCGGCTTGCCCGCCGCCAGCCGCGCCAGGTTTTCATCCAGGCGATCCGGCTCGTACAGGTAATTGACCATCACCCCGCAGGACTGCGCCAGCCCCTTGGCCGACACGTCCGCCGCCCAGTTGATGCGCTCGATGCGCGCGCCATTGCCCAGGTGAAAGCGCGCGACCGGATCGACGGGATGGCCGTCCTTCAGGGTGGTCAGGTAATGTGCGACCAGACGCAGGCCGGTCTTGCGCGAGGCATCGGACGCCTGGCCGATCGCCTCGGTGCGCAGGCGCTCGGCCCACGCCTTGCCCGCCTGCGGATCCTCGGCCAAGGCTTGGCGTTCGGCCTTGTCGGCCACCAGCTCGCGCAGGGCGGCGGCATCCTGCCGTTCGAGCCACGCGGCAAAGCCCGGTATGGGCGAGAGCGTGGCAAAGGACTTCAGGCGGGGCAGCTCGACCAGCAATTCGTCGATCACCCGCTTGAGCAGGAAATTTCCGAAGCTGATGCCGCGCAACCCGGGCTGCGTATTGGATATCGAATAAAAGATCGCCCAGCGCGCCTTGGACAGGTCGTCCATGGGTTTGGCCGGATCGAGCAAGGTCTGCACATTGGCGGCCATCTGCTCGGCGAATGCGACCTCGACGAAGATCAGCGGCACGTCGCTCATGCGCGGGTGAAAGAAGGCATAGCAGCGGCGATCCTCGGCCACCCGGCGACGCAGGTCGTCCCAGGACCGGATCTCGTGCACCGCCTCGTACTGGATCAGTTTTTCCAGCAGGGACGCGGGCGAATCCCAGTTGATGTGGCGCAGCTCCAGCATGCCCACGTCGAACCAGTTCGACAGCAGTCCGCCCAGCTCCTGCTCGAGGACCGACAGGCCGGCCACCTGGTTGCGCCAGCGCAGCATGTCGGCGCGCAGGTCCACCAGCAGGCGCAGATTGTCGTTCTGCGCATACAGCCGGCGAAACAGGCGCAGCCCCTTGTCGCCGCGCGGCTCGAGCTCGACCCCGGCGCGGACCAGGCCGGCCAGGAGGGAACGGCGCTCGTCGCCGTCGGCCGCCAGGTAGCGGCCACCCCATTGCTTGGCCAGGCGATTGGCGGCCATGTCGGTCAGGGTGGCCTCGAACATCGGCCGCACCTCGTCCAGGTCGGGCAGGTGATCGCGCTCCAGCCAGCGCGCCAGGCGCGCCAGGATGCCCGCGGCGCCTTGCGGCGCGGGCTCGGCCAACGCCAGGTCCGTGGCCGGGCGCGTTTCGGAAGATTCGGACGAAGTCATGAGCCGTCTCCGGACAATTCGGCATCGGCCACCGCCGGACTTGCGCCTGGCTGCTCGGCCTCTTGCCGGGCCATGATGTGCAGGGCCTCCAGCTGGCGCATCAGGTGCTTGCGGGTGACCGCTTCGGCGCCCTCGGCGTCGCGCGCCTTGAGGGCGGCGAAGATCGCCAGGTGTTCGGCGCAGGATTCCCGCACCCGGCCGGGATGGGCCAGGCTGCGGTGGCGCGACAGGCTGATCACCTGCCGCAGGTTGTCGATCAGGTCCGAGAGCCAGTGGTTGTCGGCCAGCGCCTGGATCGCCTCGTGGATCCGGGCATTGGCCTCGTAGTACAGGTCGATGTCCCCCAGTTCGGCGTACCGGCGCAGGTCCAGGTGCAGCGGCTCGAGGCGCTCGAGATCGGCGTCGCTGACTTTGCGGGCCGCCTCGTAGGCGCAGCGCCCCTCGAGCATCGCCATCAGGGGAAAGATATCGTCCAGGTCGCGGGCCGAGAGCTCGTTGACGAAGCAGCCGCGCCGGGGCTCGATGCGCAGCAGGCCCTCGGCCACCAGGACTTTCAGGGCTTCCCGCAGGGGCGTGCGCGAAATGCCCAACAAGTCGGTCAAGCGCACCTCATCGATCCACTCGCCCGCCTTCAGCTCGCCGGACCGGATCATGGCGCGCAGCCGATCGGCGACCTCCTGGTAGAGGATTTTCTGCACGATGCGGGCCGCCATCCGCGTCTCCAGATAATTATTAATAATTCATAATTATAGAAAGATGCGCGTACAACGCAAGGACTTCGACATGCTCGTTATCCCGGAGGAGCAGGTGGAAAAACCCGGGGCACCACCCTACTCGATTCGGCCGAGCGTCGCGCCGGCATCGACGGCATCGCCCGCCGCCCGCGCATGCCGCAGGACCCCCGCGCAGGGCGCCTGGACATGGGTTTCCATCTTCATGGCTTCCATCACGGCAATCACGTCCCCCGCCTCGACGCGGGCGCCGTCCTCGGCCTTCCAGGCCAGCAGCGAGCCGGTGATGGGGGCCGCCACGCCGCCCGGAACGGCCGCATCCGGCGCCTTGTCCGAGGCCGGATCGGCCGCCGCCTGGTCGCCGGCGTCCGCGGCCGGTCCCGCACCGCGCAGCAGCGCGGCCGGTAGGCCCAGGCTGACGCGGCGACCATCGAGTTCGACGAAGGTGCGCAGCAGAGGCGCGTCGGCCACCGCCTCGGGCCTGTCGGCGGCCGGCAGCTCGGCCTGGAATTCCGTCTCGATCCAGCGCGTATGGACGCGGAAACCGGATTCGCCGATGAAGTCGGCCGCCTCGAGCACCGCGCGATGGAACGGCAGGACGCTGGCGACGCCCTCGATGTGGAATTCGCGCAGCGCACGGCGGGCCCGCTGCAGGGCCTGCTCGCGCGTGGCGCCGCTGACGACCAGCTTGGCCATCAAGGAATCGAAGGTGCCCGGCACCGTCGAGCCCGTCTCGACCCCGCTGTCCAGCCGCACGCCCGGCCCGGCAGGCGGCGCGAACCGCTGGATCCGGCCCGGCGTCGGCAGGTAGCCGCGCCCGGGGTCCTCGGCATTGATGCGGAACTCGAGGCTGTGGCCGCGCGGCGCCGGCGTGGCCGCCAGCGACAGCGGCAGGCCGTCGGCGATGCGCAACTGTTCGACGACCAGATCCAGGCCGGTGGTTTCCTCGGTCACGGGATGCTCGACCTGCAGGCGCGTGTTGACCTCGAGGAAGGAAATCCGCCCATCGCGCGCCAGCAGGAATTCCACCGTGCCCGCGCCCACGTAGCCCGCGCGTGCGCAGATGGCGCGCGCGGCCTCGTGGATGCGGGTGCGTTGCGCCTGATCCAGGAACGGCGCCGGCGCCTCCTCGACCAATTTCTGGTTGCGCCGCTGCAGCGAGCAATCCCGATCGCCCAGGACCAGCACATGGCCATGGGTATCGGCCACGACCTGCGCCTCGATATGGCGCGGGCGGTCGAGGAATTGTTCGATATAGCATTCGCCGCGCCCGAACGCCGCCGTGGCCTCGCGCACCGCGGATTCATAGAGCTCGGCGACCTCGTCCATGCGCCACGCGACTTTCAGGCCGCGGCCGCCGCCGCCGAAAGCCGCCTTGATGGCGATCGGCAAGCCATGCGCCTCGGCAAACGCCACGGCCTCGGCCGCGCAGTCCACCGGACCGGGCGTGCCCTCGACCAGCGGCGCGCCGACCGACTGGGCGATGCGGCGCGCCGCCACCTTGTCGCCCAGGGCCTCGATGGCCTCGGGCGGCGGGCCGATCCAGGCCATGCCGGCATCGATCACTGCCTGTGCGAACTCGGCGCGCTCGGACAGGAACCCGTAGCCGGGGTGCACGGCGTCCGCATCGGCCTTGCGCGCCACCGCCAGCAGCTTGTCGATGTCCAGGTAGGTGTCGGACGGCCGCACGCCTTCCAGGGCCCAGGCCTCGTCGGCCATGCGGACGTGCAGGCTCTGGGCATCGCCGTCGGCGTAGACGGCGACCGAGCGCACCCCGTAGTCGGCGCAGGCGCGCACGATGCGCACGGCGATCTCGCCGCGGTTGGCGATCAGGACTTTACGTATCATGGCTGGATTTCCTTGAACGGCCCAAGCGGCCGGAAACGCAAATGGGCGCCGACGGGAATCTGCGCGGCGCGATCGAGTTCATGGCTGGCGAGTGCGCCGATCACCGGATAGCCGCCCGTCAAGGGGTGGTCCGCCAGGAACAGCACGGGCTGGCCGCTGGCGGGCACCTGGATCGACCCGGCCACCGCGCCCTCGCTGGGCAATTCGCCTCCGATGCGGCGCGCCAGCGGCCCGGTGCCGGCCAGCCGCATGCCGACCCGATCCGATTGCGGCGTCACGGTCCACGGCTGAGCGGCCAGCAGCGCCAGGGCCGCGGGCGTGAACCAGTCGGCCCGAGGACCCAGGACGATATCCAGGGCCACCGTATCGCCCGCACGCGCCAGGCCGGCGGGCGGCTCCAGATCGGGCAGCACCGCGGCCAGCGACGACCGTGCGAGCGACGCGCCGACGGCCAGCACGTCGCCGGCCCCCAGGGGCGCCGGGCCGATGCCCGACAAGGTGTCGGTCGCACAGCTGCCCAGCACCGGCTCCACGCCCCAGCCGCCGCGCACCGCCACATAGCAGCGCACGCCCGCGTGCGGCGTCGCGATGCGCAGCGTCTCGCCGTCGTCCAGGGCCAGCGGCCGCCACGTCCGGGCGGGCACTCGCCGCCCGGAGGCGGTGACGATTTCAATGTCGGCCGCCGCGCCCGTCACCGCGACCACCGCTCGCCCATGGCAACGCAGCGCCAGGCCGCCCAGCAGGTTTTCCAGCACGGCGGCGTCCACGGGATTGCCGACGATGCGGTTGGCCGCCCGCAAGGCGCCGTGGTCCAGCGCGCCCGACAGGGACACGCCCAGGCCCGCCTGGCCATGCCGGCCCAGGTCCTGCACCAGGGTGCGCAAGCCCGGGGCCACGACCTCGAGGCGGTCGGGGCCGGCGGCCGCCGCGCGCGGCCGGGCCTGGGTGGACGCGGCCGGTGCGGCGGCGCCCGGCAGGTGGATGGCCTTGCCGCTGCGCGCCAGGTCGCGGAAACGCACGCGAAATCCGGGTTGGACCAGGGCGGGCTCGGCCCGCGCCAGGTCCCACATGCGGCACGGCGTCACCCCCAGCAACTGCCAGCCGCCGGGGCTTTCGGATGGATAGACCGCACTGAAGTCGCCCGCCATCGCCACCGAGCCCGCCGGTACGCGGGTCCGGGGCGAGGGCCGCCGCGGCACGCCGTGAAAGCAGGGATCGCCGCCCGCCAGATACACGAACCCCGGCGCAAAACCCGCAAAGGCGGCCTGGAATTCCATGCCCGTGTGGCGTTCGATCACCTCGACGCGCGACAGGCCCAGCAGTTCCGCCACGGCTTCCAGATCCTCGCCCTCGTAGCGCACGGGGATCTCGACCAGGCGTCCGCCGGGCGCCGGGGCGGCGCTACGCGGCGCATCGCCGGGCATGCCGCCCAGGCGGCGCACGTGCGCCGCAAGCGCCTGCGGCGACAGGACTGCCGGCCGATAACGTATGAGCAAGGTCCGGGCCGCCGGAACGACCTCCTCCACCCCCGACGGCGCGTGCCGCTGCAAGGCCTGGAACACGGCCAGGGTCTGCTCGAGGGAGTCCAGTTCGACCAACAGGGCACGATCGCCGGCGGGCAGGACACGCACGTCGACTACTCCGCGAGGGCGTCCGCGAACGGCCGCAGGGCGACGCCCGCGGCCTGCAGGCGGGCGCGCACGGCGCGCGCCATCGCCACTGCATCGGGACTGTCGCCATGCACGCAGATCGAGTCCGCCTGCAAGGCCACCGAGCTGCCGTCGACGGCGGTGATCCGGCCGGTATGCACGAGTTCCAGCATGCGGTCGGCGACCTGCGCGGGATCGTGCAGCACGGCGCCGGACTCGCGACGCGAGACCAGCGCCCCCTGCGGCGTATAGGCGCGGTCGGCAAAGGCCTCGGCGACCACGCGCAGGCCACGGTCCCGGGCCCGTTGCAACAGGGGCGAGCCGGCCAGGCCCATCAACACCAGCGTCTCGTCGACCGCCAGGATGGCGGCGATCACATCGTCGGCCTGGCGCGCATCGTGTGCAATGGTGTTGTACAGGGCGCCATGCGGCTTGACGTAGCGCACCCGCGTACCCGCGGCGGCCGCCAAGCCCTGCAGGGCGCCGATCTGATAGATGACGTCGGCCACGAGTTCCCGGCTGGTGGGATCCATGTTGCGCCGCCCGAAGCCCACCAGATCCGGGTAGCCGACGTGCGCGCCCACCGCGACGCCACGCGCCGCCGCCTCGCGCAGGGTCTGCAGGATGCCGGCGGGATCGCCCGCATGGAATCCACAAGCCACATTGGCGCTGGTCACCACCTCGAGCATGCTGGCGTCGTCGCCCATGCGCCACGCGCCAAAACTTTCACCCAGATCACTGTTCAAGTCCATGCCGCTTCCTTATGATTGAAACCGTAGCCCCGGATTGTTGAGCAATCCGGCCCCAACGCCCGCATGCCTGGGCCGCAGCCCGGACGCGTGCCCGACACCCCACAGGGTTCCCCATGAACTCCAGACCTTATTCCAGTCCCGGCGCCACGCCAAGCCTGACCGATACCGTCGCTGAAAATATCCGTCGGCGGCTCATCGACGGCCAGCTGCGCGCCGGCCAGCGGCTGTCGGAGGCGGCCCTGAGCGAACAGCTGGAGGTCTCGCGCAACACCCTGCGCGAGGCCTTCCGCATCCTGGCCAAGGAAGGCCTGCTGCGCCACGAACCCAATCGGGGGGTCTCGGTGGCGGTGCCCACGATCGCGGACATCATCGACATCTATCGCGTGCGGCGCCTGATCGAATGCCAGGCCCTGGCCCAGGCATGGCCGCGCCATCCCGCGCACAAACGCATGATCCAGGCCAACGAGGATGCGCGCCGGGCCCGCGACGCCGGCCTGTGGCTGGAGGTCGGTTCGGCCAACATGGCCTTTCATGCGGGTATCGTGGCCCTCGCCGACAGCGCCCGCCTGTCCAGAATGTTCTCGGACATTGCCGCGGAACTGCGGCTGGCCTTCGGCCTGCTGGACGATCCTGAATACCTGCATGCGCCCTTCGTCGATAAAAACGCCCATCTGCTGGAATTGTTCGAGTCCGGCGATGCGGAAGCAGCCGCCAGGACGCTGGAGGCTTACCTGACCCAGTCCGAGCGCATGGTGCTGTCCGTGTATGCGGGCCGTATGGAATGACCCGGCGAATGACCTGGGGGCACGTCCTGGCCCAGACGCGTCGGAGCCAAGATAGTACAACACATTTATATTAATTGTTCAACAATATTTAGAAAAGATCCTCCAATACAAGGCTAGGCTATTCGGCGGCTGCGGCGACGCCCCGGGCCAGCAAGTCGTCGATCAAGGCATCGTCCAATCCCGCCTCCTGCAGGATCTCGCGGGTGTGCTCGCCCAGGCGGGGGGCGGGGCGCCGCACCCGCAAGGGCCTGGCGCCGTACCGGCCGGCCGGCGCCGGCGTCCGGATCCGGCCCTCCGAGGGATGCGCCAGCGTCTGGACCGCCCGCACCGCCTCGAGATGAGGATCGCCGATCAGATCGTCCAGACCATAGAGCGGGGCGGCCGGGATGTCGGCGCCGTTGAGCGCCTCCAGCCAGTAGCGGCTGGTGTTCGAGGACAGGGCGTCCGAGACCAGGCGATAGGCCGCATCGATATTCTCGGCACGCGCGGTGTGCGTGGCGTAGCGTTCATCCCCCAGGAGGTCCTCGCGGCCGATGAGGCGGAAGAACCGCGCCCAGTGCTTGTCGTTGTAGATCAGCACGCTGATGTAGCCGTCGGCGGTGGCGTACGGCCGGCGGTAGGGCACCAGCAGGCGCGCATAGCCCGCAGGCCCCTGCGCGGGCTCGAAGGTCCGTCCCCCCAGATGATCGCCCAGCACCATCTGGGCCATGGTCTCGAACATGGGGATCTCGATCTGCTGGCCACGGCCGGTCGCCCGGGCCTGGACCACGCCCGCCAGGACGCCGATGGCCAGGTGCAAGCCCACCACCCGGTCCGCCAGGGTCAGCGGCGCATAGCGCGGCGCGCCCTCGGCGCTCCGTCCATAGAGCGCACCGATCCCGGTCATGCCCTGGATCAGGTCATCGTACGCGGGCCGGCCCGCATAAGGCCCCTCCTCGCCAAACCCATAGGCGCCCACGTAGACCAGCCGGGGGTTGAGGGCGGCGACTGTTTCGTAATCCAGGCCCAGCCGCGCCATGGCTTGCGGGCGCAGGTTGTAGAGCAGCACGTCGGCCTTGCCGATCAAGTCGAGGCAGGCCGCGCGGCCCTCGGGCGCCTTCAGATCCAGGGCGATCGAGCGCTTGTTGCGGTTCAAATGCAGGTATATCGCGCCCATGCCGGCATGCCGCATGGGGCCGACGGCGCGCATCATGTCGCCCGACGGGGGTTCCAGCTTGACGACGTCCGCCCCCAGGTCGCCCAGTATCTGGGACGCATAAGGTCCCATGACGATCGAGCTCAGGTCGAGGACCCGTACGCCGTCCAGCGGTGCCGCGCGGCCATCGGATGGGGGGTTCGATTCCATGCCCGTCAAGTGCCCAGATAGGCCGCCCGCACCTGCGGATCGTCCATGAGCGCGCCGCTGGGGCCTTGTTTGACCAGTTCGCCGCGCTGCAGCACATAGGCGTAGTCCACCGAGCGCAGGCTCAGCTGGATGTTCTGCTCGACCAGCAGCAGGCTCAGGCCGGTTTCCGTCAAACGGCCCAGCACCGAAAAGATCTCCTCGACCACGCGAGGCGCCAGGCCGATGGAGGGCTCATCCAGGATCAGCAGGCGCGGACACGTCATCAGCGCACGCCCGATGGTGACCATTTGCTGTTCGCCGCCGGACAGGGTTCCGGCCCGTTGGCCGGCACGCTCGGACAGGCGCGGGAACAGGTCGAACACGTATTCCAGCGTCCGCTCGCGCAGGGCCTTGGCGCGCTTGAACGTCGAGGCCGCGACGAGATTCTCGACGACGGTGCACTCGGGAAACAGCAGGCGGCCCTCCGGCACCGTCGCGATGCCCTCGCGCGTGCGCTCCGACGCCTTGGTGCGGCCGATCTCGCGCCCGTCCCAGGAAATCGTCCCGCGCCGCGCTGGAATCAGTCCGTTGATGGTCTTGACGATCGTGCTCTTGCCCGCTCCGTTGGACCCCACCAGGGCGACGCGTCCGCCCGAGGGTATGTCGATGTCGATGTCGCGGATGATGTCCATCCGGCCGTATCCGGCGGTGATGCCCGCCACGCTCAACACACTCATTGACCGGTGCTCCCCAGATAAGCCTCCTGGACGCGCGGATCGCGGATCACCTCCGCCGTCCGCCCATGAGTCAGCATTTCGCCGAAATTCAAGACCAGCGCGTTCTCGCAGAGGCTGAGCACCACCGGCACCGAATGTTCGACGACGATCACGGCGATTCCCCGGGCCGCCAGGCCCCGGATCTGTTCGCACATGGCCTGCGCCTCGGGGCCGGTGAGGCCCGCCAGCATTTCGTCGAGCAGCAACAGCCGCGGCTCGGTCGCCAGGGCACGCGCGATCTCGAGCCGGCGCAGTTGCGCCACATTGAGCGTATCGGCGTCCACGTCCGCGAGTTCGTCCATGCCCACGTCCTCGAGCACGCGCCGCGCCGCGCGCTCCGCCTCGCGGGCCGAGGGGTGGCGGGAAAAGGCCGCCACCTTGACGTTCTCGGCCACCGTCATGCCGCGAAACGGCTTGACGATCTGGAACGTGCGCACCAGGCCGTGCCGGCAGATCTCGTGCGGCGGCGCGCCGTCGATGCGCGTACCGTCGAAGCGGACCTGCCCCGCGTCGCTGCGCAAGGCGCCCGACAGGCAATTGAACAGCGTGGTCTTGCCGGCCCCGTTGGGGCCGATGACGGCGAACACCTCGGCGGGCCGCACCGAGAAGCTCACATCCTTGACCGCCTGCAAGCCGCCGAACGATTTGCACAGGCCTTCCACCTCGAGCAGGGCGTTCATGGCGCGGCCTCCGCCTGGCTATCGCCCGAGGCCTCGGCGGCACGCGGCCGCCTGCGGCCGCGCCAGCGCGCGACCAGCCACCCCGAGAGTCCTTGGGGCAGGACCAGCGCCAGCACCATCAGCAGCACGGCATAAAAGATCACGTTGCTGCCTTGGATCGCGGTCAGGCTGCGCAGGAAGTCGCTGACCGGCACCAGGATCCCGGCGCCCAGCAGCGGCCCCCACAGCTGCGACATGCCGCCGATGATCGAGAACACCAGCAGCTGTATGGAAAGATCGATGCCCAGCACCGAACGCGGGTCGACGAACGCCACATAATTCGCATAGAACGCGCCGCACAAGCCCGAGATCGCGGCACTGATCAGGAAGGCGCGCATCTTCATCCGCCGGGCATCGACGCCCAGGGCCTGCGCGGCATCCTCGTTGTCGCGCAGCGCGCGCCAGTAATAGCCGGTGCGGGAATCGAGCAGCAGGCGGCTGAGCAGCATGGTGCCGAGCAGGATGGCGCCGATGATCAGCCCGTACGGCCATTTCTCCATGAATTGCAATTGCGCCAACCCCTGGTCGGAAATCGGCAGGATGATGCCGTCCGAGCGCCCGAGCTGCTCGGTGGCCGAGACGACGAAGAACGCGACCTCGCTGAAGGCCAGGGTGGCGATGGCAAAGAAATATCCGCGCAGGCCGTAGCGAAAACACAAACCGCCGATGACGTAGGCGGCGAGGATCGACAGCGCCACGCCCATGGGCCAGGTGAGCAGCGGCGGCCAGCCATGGACGCTGGTGCCCCAGGCCACGCTGTAGGCGCCGATGCCGACGAACAGCGCATGACCCAGGGACATCAGCCCCGCCATGCCGGCCATCAGGTTCCAGGCGACCGACAGCGCGCCATAGAAGCAGGTCAGAATGAAGATGTCCATCAGATAGCGGTCGCTCAGGGCGCCCGCGAACGCCAGGATCACCACCAGGAACACGACGATCAATGCGGTGTATTGCTTCATCGGTGCGCCCCTTTCCAGGTCAGCAGGCCCTCGGGCCGCCACAGCAGAATGAGGATCAGGAGGACGAACGGAACGGCGGCCGCGATCGAGGCCGAGAACCACACGACGGCGATGCTTTCCGCCACGCCGACGATCAGGCCGCCCAGGAGCGCGCCCCCGAAACTGCCCAAGCCGCCGACGATCACGATCACGAATGCCTTGAGCGTGAACAGCGCGCCGACGTGCGGGTTGACATACAGCACCGAGACGAGCAGCGGCCCGGCAACGCCCAGCGTCCCGATCCCCACGGCCATCGCCCATCGGTAGACGCGCCCGATATCGATGCCCGAGAGCTGCGCGCCCTCGTGCGATTGCGAGACCGCGCGCATCATGAGTCCGAAGTCCGTGCGCCGCAGCAGAAAATACAGCAGGCCCAGCAACAGCAGGGACGCCCCGCCGGCGATCAGCTGCGGCACCTGGAGCATGACCGAGCCGATGCCGACCCCTTCGGTCGAACGCGGCAGGATGACCAGGCGATTGTCGCCCGTGAAGAACAGCAGCGCCAGATATTGCATCAACAGGGACAGCCCCAGGGTCACCGCCATCTGGTTGATCTCGGGCACGCGCAGCGCGAACCGCAGCAGACCGCTGTAGAGCAGCGTGCCGCAGACCATCAGCAGAGGCGCCACCACCAGGACGGCCAGGACGGGATCGAGGCCGCCCAGCGCCCAGGCGAAGTACGCGGCGTACATGGCGATCATCAGGAACTCGCCGTGGGCGAAATTGATGATCCGCATCACGCCGAACACCAGGGTCAGGCCCACGGCGATCAGGCCGTACATCGCGCCGTTGGCCAGGCCGCCGAACAAAGCTTGCAGAAAGAGTCCGACTGTCATGGGGGTGGCTTCCGGATTCGGGTTTACTTGGGAATCACGACCTGCTTGCTGGCGACGGATTCAGGCCATACGGTGACGAACTGGTTGCCGATGACTTGTGCAATGACATAGCGCACGTGGTTCTGGCCGTGCTCGTCGAATGCCAGCGCCTCCTCGGGCAGCAGGGACGCGGGCCCATCGGGCAGATTCAGGCCGGCGAGCGCGTCGCGCACCTTGACGGGATCGGCCGAGCCGGCCTTTTCGAGGGCCAGCGCCGCCGTCCAGGTCGATGCATAGGCCTGCGCCGAATGGCTGAGCGGGATCTCGCCGTCGTACTCGGCCTGGTAGGCCTTCACGAACGCCTCGGCGGCGGGCTTTTTCACGTCCTGCATCCACTCGACCACGCCAAAGGTGTTTTCGACCAGGTCGCCCAATTGCAGCAGGGTGGGATGCACGTGGCCGCCGAAGCCCAGGATGAACGGCCGGTATTCCTGCGCGGCCATCGCCCGCAGCAACACCGTTTCGTCATCCACGTAGCACACGATCAACACCAGGTCGGCGCCGCTGGCCTTCAGCTTCGCGGCCTGGGTGCTCAGGTCGGCCGAGCCGGTACGGAAGCTTTCCTCGGCCACCACGTCGATGCCGCGCGCCTGCAGGCGGGTCTTGTAGCCCTTGGCCACGCCTTGGCCGAACGGGCCGTCCTCGAATGCGATCGCGACCTTCTTGATGGAGGCGCCCTTGTCGCCCATGTATTTCATGAAGTCCATGACGCTGTCGGCCGCCCAACTGCCCTTGGGCGACACGCGGAAGACGTACTTCAGGCCCTTTTCGGTGATGCTGTCCGTCACCGCGCTGGTGACGATGAAGGGCGTCTGGTAGCGTTCCGCGACCTGCAGGGCCGGTATCGTGGCGGCCGACGCCCAGGCGCCCATGAGCACGCTGACGCCGCTGCGCGAAATCAGGCGGTCGGCCTCGCTGCGCGAGACCTCGGGCTTGGATTGGGTGTCGGCAACCACCAGCTCCACCTGGGCTCCGTTCAGCGACTTGATGCCGCCTTGTTCGTTGATCTGCTTGGCCGCGAGCTTGTGCGCGCGCAGCAGCCGATCGCCGTCGGCCGCAGTGGCGCCCGTCAGGGGAACCAGCACGCCGATCTTGACAGTATCGGCCGCCTGTGTCGACCAGGAAAATCCCATGGCCGTCAGCGCGCAGACGCCGATCGCCAACAGTTTTCTCGTCTTTATCATCTGCATTGTCTCCTCCTTGCGGCGACCCTCGTCGCCAGAGTGGTCATGCGCGGCCTGCGCGGCCGCGCGCTTGAAATGCAAGCCGCTTCAGCGGCAGGTGTAACCGCCGTCGACCGGCAGCGCCACGCCGGTGACGAACGAGGCATCGTCCGAGGCAAGCCAGAGCACCGCGTGGGCGACCTCCTCGGGCCGCGCGAGCCGGCCCATCGGGACGGTGGACAGCAAGCGCTTTTCATTCTCGGCGGCTTGGGCGGCATTACCGCCGCGGCCGGTGAATCCGGTCTTCATCGGGGTGTCGGCCAGGCCCGGGCACACCACATTCACCCGGACGCCGTCGGCGGCGAAGCTCTGGGCCAGCGATTTCCCCAGACCCACGATGCCGAACTTCGCCATCGAATAGATCGGGCTGAACATGGAGCCCACCAGGCCCGAGATCGACGAGGTGAAGACGATCGAGCCGCCCTGGCGCTTGCGCATGTATCCCACCGCCTCGGCCGCACCGAGGATCGCCGAGGTCACGTTCAGGGACATCGCCTTTTGATAATGCGCCATGTCCAGGCCCTCGATCGGTCCGGGGCCCGGCATGCCGGCATGCGCCCACAGGATGTCGATCCCGCCCAGCTTGCCGGCGGCCTCGTGAATGCTGTTCCTGGCACCCTCCTCGGTACCCAGGTCAGCGACCACCGTCGCCAGGCGGCCATCGCCCGCGGACACCGTGGCGGCGAGGTCCGCCAATGCCTCGGCATTCAGGTCCACCGCCACCACGCGGGCGCCTTCCCGCAGGAACAGCTCCACACCGGCCCGCCCCATCCCGGATGCAGCGGCCGTGATCACGGCGAGTTTGTTTTCCAGACGCATTCGAATCTCCTGATTTGTTATTGGGCGTACGGATTGGGAAACTTGCCGGTCGTGCTGACGATCGTGGTGCGCGTTTCCAGAAAATTGTCGAGGGCCTCGATGCCGTTCTCGCGGCCCCAGCCGCTGGCCTTCATGCCGCCGTACGGCGTGGTCCAGCGGATGTAGCGGTAGGTGTTGACCCAGACCATGCCCGCATCGATGCGGGCGGCGACGCGATGGCTGCGGCCCACGTCGCGGGTCCACAGCCCCGCCGTCAAGCCGTACGAGGTGTCGTTGGCGATCGCGACGGCCTCATCCTCGCCGTCGAAGGGAATCAGGGCCGCCACCGGGCCGAAGATCTCCTCGCGGGCGATGCGCATCTGGTTGTGGACCCCGGCAAAGACGGTGGGCGCCACGAAGTAGCCGTCGGCAAGCCCAGGCGCGTCCAGGCGCCGGCCGCCGGTGACCAGCTGCGCGCCCTCCTCCACGCCGATGCCGATATAGGACAGGGTCTTGTCGAGCTGTGCCTGGTGCGCCTGGGGACCCATGTGCGTCGCCTCGTCCAGCGGCATGCCCACCCGCACGGCCGCCGCGCGCTGCGCGAAGGCGTCGACGACCTGGTCGTAGACGGGCCGTTCGACCAGCACGCGCGAACCCAGCGCGCAGCTTTGGCCGCACAGGGTCCAGGCCGAGCCGGTCGCCGCATTCAGCGCCTGCTCGAGATCCGCGTCGGCGAAGATGATATGAGGCGCCTTGCCGCCCAGCTCGAAGGAAAAGCGCTTCAAACTGTCGGCCCCGGTGCGCAGGATGTCCTTGGCCGTGCGCCCTTCGCCCGTGAAAGTGATCTTGTCGACCCCCGGATGCGCCACCAGGGCGGCGCCGGCCTCGTGCCCGTATCCCGGCACCACATTGACGACGCCGGGCGGGAATCCCGCCTCCTCGATGAGCTTTGCCAATTCCAGCGCCGTCACCGGCGTCTGCTCGGCGGGCTTGAGGACCACCGTGCACCCCGCCGCCAAGGCCGGCGCGATCTTCCAGGTTGCCGCCATCAAGGGCACGTTCCAAGGGACGATCGCCCCGACCACGCCCACCGGCACGCGGGTGGTGTAGACGTGCACGGAATCGTCCATCGGGATCGTGCGTCCCGAGAGTTTGTCGGCCAGCGAGGCATACCACCGGTACCATTGGTGATGGGCGCCCACGTCGACGCGCGCGTCACGCAGCGCCCGGCCCGAATCACGCGACTCGAGGATGGCGAGCGCCGGCGCGCGTTTTTGGTAGAGATCGGCGAGGCGCAGCAACAGCGCCGCGCGCTCCCACCCGGGCATCCGTCCCCAGGGGCCGTCGAAGGCGCTGCGCGCGGCGGTGACCGCCCGGTCGATGTCCTGCGGACCGCCATAGGCCACGTGCGCCCAGACCCGTCCGGTCGCCGGATCGATGCTGTCCAGCAATCCTCCATCCAGCGGATCGACCCACTCGCCCCCGACGAACAATTTTTCATAGCGCAACACCTGCCCGCCGTGACTGGACGGTTGGGCGGCCGCAACCTCGCCGATCTCCATGCCTGCCTCCTTATAAATCCTGTATGTGAATTATTTGTCCAAATTATTGAATTATGGCGAAGAGGAAGGAATCAGTGAAAACCCGTGCCTAAGGCGATATCCCCCTCTTCCATTGGAAATAACTAGGATATAATTCACATACATGAATATTTGATCTTTATTGACGAACATCAACAACAAGGCAGACACCATGCTGGTCAAACAAGCCGCCAATGTCCTGACACTCCTCGAGTTCTTTGCCCAGCACAGGCGTCCGGCCACGCTGGCCGAAATTTCCGACCACCTCGGCTGGCCCCGCTCCAGCACCTTCAATCTCGTGGGTACGCTGACCTCCAAGGGGTATCTTTACGAACCGCGCGCGCGCGGCGGGTTCTATCCGAGCCCTCAATGGGCGGCCACCATCGCCCCCATCAGCGAGGCCGACCCCCTGCCCGAGGCGCTGTTGCAAATGGCCAAGGAAATCATGAGCGAGACAGGCGAGACCACCGCCATCGGCACGTGCGTCAACACCCACGTCATGTTCCTGCACGTCGCCGAGTCCACCCAGCCGGTTCGCTATTTCGCCCACGTGGGCAGCCTCGTCCCCATCCAGGCCAGTTCGGCGGGCCGGGCGATACTGGCGCAGTACAAGCCGCAAGAGCGCCAATCGATCTACCGCAAGATCAAATTCGAGCGCTTCACGGACACCACGCCGATGAGCATCGACGAGGTCGAAGCCGAGATCCGCAGTTCGCTGGAGCGCGGCTATTTCCAAAGCAATTCGGAATACCTGCCCGACCTGATCGGCGTGTCCCTGTCCCTGCCGGTCCAGTCCCGCCGGCTTTCCATCGTCGTCGCCGGTCCCGTGTCGCGCTGTCACCAGCGCCGCCCCCTGATCGCCGAGATCATGCAGCGCGCCTTGCGCCGCTTCCTGCCAGAACTCTGACCCTCCTCATGGGCTGTATCGACAATACAGAAAACGAGAATTTCAAGGATACAGATCGGCGCACCAACGGCATGAATGCCTGAAATCGAGGAACTCTGTATCTATTCGGCAAACAGAATCAGCCTTACAGTAGAGCCTGATCCATCTGTCTCCCACGCCGTTGACCGCCCCATGAGCCGCTACCTCGACCTCGCCACCACCCTGGGCTCCCGCATCGAGCAGGGGCTGCACGCGGCGGGCGACCGCCTGCCGTCGGTGCGCACCCTCAGCCTTGAATACGGCGTCAGCCTGACGACGGTGCAGCAGGCCTATCGCTGGCTGGAAATGTCGGGCCTGGTCGAGGCCCGGCCCCGCTCCGGCTGGTACGTGCCGGCTGCGCGCCGCGCGCCCGAACTGCCGCAAATGGGCAAGCCCAACCTGCGGCCCACCGACGTCACGGATTGGGGGCAGGTCCAGGACCTGCTCGACCTCGAACGCGAGGGCGAAACCGTCCAGCTGGGCCGGGGCATGCCCGACGTGGACACCCCGACGCTGCGGCCGCTGCAGGCTGCGCTTGCGCGTGAAGGACGGCATGCGGGCATCGCCAGCCTGCATTACAACGACATCCAAGGGGTGCCGGCCCTGCGGGAACAGCTGGCCAGGCTGGCGGCGGACGCCGGATACCGCGCCACCCCCGACGCGCTGATCATCACCACCGGCTGCCAGGAGGCCCTCAGCTGCGCGGTGCGCGTCCTGTGCGCGCCCGGCGACATCGTGGCCATCGCCTCACCCAGCTATCACGGCATGATGCAGATCCTCAAGGAAGCCGGCGTCCAGGTCTTCGAGATCCCCTGCGACCCGCTGCAGGGAATCAGCCTCGAGGCCTTGGAGCTGGCGCTGGAGCGCTGGCCCGTGAAGGCGATCCAGGTCATTCCGAACGCCAACAATCCCCTGGGCTATACCATGCCCCAGCACCGCCGGCTGGGCCTGATCCGCCTGGCGCAGCGCTTCGACGTGCCCATCATCGAGGACGACATCTACGGCGACCTGGCCTACGGCTGGCCCAGGCCGCCCGCCCTGAAGGCGCTGGACGAGGACGGCCGGGTGCTGCTGTGCAGCTCCTTTTCCAAGACCCTGGCGCCCGGGCTGCGGGTGGGCTGGATCGCCCCTGGGCGCTATTTCGACAAAGTGCTGCGCATGAAATACACCAATTCGGGGCCGACCGCGCCGCTGCCGCAGATCGCGGTCGCCGAATTCCTGCGCAAGGGCCATTATCCGACGCACCTGCGGCGGATGCGGCGCCAGTACCAGCGCCAGCGCGACATCATGACCGAATGGATACGGCGCTATTTCCCCGAGGGGACACGCGTCAGCCAGCCGCGCGGCGGCTTTACACTGTGGGTCGAGCTGCCCGAACTCTTCGACACGCACACCCTGGACCCGATGCTGCGCGACAGCGGCATCGTCATCGCCCACGGCGACATCTTTTCCGCCGCGGGCAAATACCGCAACTGCATGCGCCTGAGCCACGCCTGCGCCTTCGATGCACGGACCGAGTGGGCCGTGCGCAGGATCGGCGAGGCCGCGCGCGCCCTGCTGGATCCTGCTGCAATGGAGCGATTGCGTGCCTGAGCCCATCCTGATGTCCGCCACTGACGGCTATCCGCTGGGCGGCTTTCAATGGCGTCACACCACGGCCGCCGGACACCCGCGACCCGTCGCCCTCATCAACTCGGCCACCGCGGTGCGCTGCCACTACTATTCGCGATTCGCCGATTACCTCCACGAACATGGCTGGGACGTCCTGACCTACGACTACCGCGGCATCGGAGAGTCCCGCCGGGGTTCGCTGCGCCGGCTCGACGCCGACTGGATCGATTGGGGACAAAAGGACTTCGAGGGCGCGCTGCAATATGCCGCCCTGAATTTCCCGGGGCAGCCGATCGATGTGGTGGGCCACTCGATCGGCGGCTTCGTCATCGGCCTGGCGCAGTCGGCGGGCCGGATCCGCCGGATATTCACCATGGGCGCGCAGTTCGCCTATTGGCGCGACTACATGCCGGGCAAGCGCCGCGGCATGTACCTGAAATGGCATGTGCTGATGCCGATCCTCGCCCACGCGCTGGGCCACGTGCCGGCCAAGCGCCTGGGCTGGATGGAGGACACCCCCAAAGGCGTGGCATTGGACTGGGCGCGCATGACGCCGCGCTTCGAGGATTCGGTGCGTCGCGGCGCCAGGACACCGGACGGCGGGCCGGAAGCGGCCGCCCTGGCGCGGAATTTCGAGCGCGTCACGGCACCGATCCTGGCCGTGGGCACCGAGGACGATCCTTACGGCACCGAGGCGGCCCTGGATCGGCTGCTGAGGTATTACCGCGCAAGCGAGCGCCGCCACCTGTGCATCCATCCGCAGGACCTCGGCCTGGCACGGATCGGCCATTTCGCATTTTTCCACGAGCGCTTTCGGGACGTGCTGTGGCCCTATGCCCTGGAATGGCTGCAAACGGCGGACCTGCCGGCGCACTTCCCGGGTCGCATGACACTCATGCCCGCACGATCCACGGCGGGCGTCGACGAGGTGACGGAGGACATGGCGCCATGCACGGACTAGAGATACTGCACATCAAGGCCCGCTATAACCGCTGGATGAACGATCAGCTGTACACGGTCTGCGCCGAGATGAGCGACGACGAGCGCAAGCTGGACATGGATGCTTTTTTCGGCAGCATTCACGGCACCCTGAACCATATCCTGCTGGCCGACCGCGTATGGCTGGGCAGGCTGCGGGGGCAGCCGTTCAAGGTCGCCGGCCTGGACCAGGAGCTGTACGCCGATTTCCAGGCCTTGGCCCGCGAGCACCGGCAAACCGCCGCCGACCTCGAGGACCTGGTATTGGCCATGCGGCCCGAACACCTGGACGCCCCGCTGACGTACACCTCCTTATCCGTGCCGCAGCAAAAGACGCACACCCGTGGATTCATCCTGCTGCACCTGTTCAACCACCAGACCCACCATCGCGGCCAAGTCACGGCGCTGATCTCGAGGCTGGGCCACGATTTCGGGGTGACGGACCTGATTGCCTGCCCGTCGCTGCCGCCGGCCTTATAAGGAATCGTGGCCGGGCCGCGGACGCGGCGTCCGTGTCAGCGCGCCGGGTCTATCGAGCGCGGCGTCACGAAGCGCTCGAGCGTGCCCGTGGCGGGCCGCAACCGGTCCCAGCCCCCGACACCGAAATCGATCACGGCCAATCCGGCCGTCGGGTATTTGGCGCGCAGGAGGGCCAGATCCTCCGCGCCGCCCGCCCCGACCAGCGTGAGGGCGAGGCCATGAAGCCCCGGATTATGGCCGACCAGCAGCAAGGTACGGACCTGGGCGTCGGCCTCGCGAACGACCTCGAACAGCGACCCGACGGCCGCCTCATAGATGCGCGGCTCGTCGCGCCGGGCGACCGGCGGGACGAAGGCCAGGCCCGCCAAGGCCCAGGTCTCCTGTGCACGGCGGGCCGTCGACACGAGGGCGAGGTCGGGCACCAGGCCTTCCTTTGCCATGTACGTGCCCATCAGGGCGCCGGCTTGCCGGCCGCGCCCCGCCAGCAGCGGCCTGTCGTGATCATCGACGCCGTCGGGCCAGTCGGATTTGGCGTGGCGCAACAGCATGAGGCGGCGCCTCGAGGGTTCCGGGATGCTCATGTCGCCTCCTGAGGCAGCGCATGCGCCAGCGCCGCGCACGGCCTGCACGCAATAGGTCTCTTGTCTCGAGACCATGATGTCAGAATTCGGCGGACATGGGGAAAAAAGCTTATTTCAAGGCCAGTCGCACCGTGGCCATTTTCTGCGCGCTGTCCAGGCCCACGCGGTTCATCAGACTGTTGAGCTTGTGCATGGCTGCGATCATCGCCGCGTTATACGTCGAGATCCGGGCCTGCAGCTGCTGCTCGCGAGCCCGCCTGACCAGGGTTTCCATCCGGGCATCGGCCTGTACCTGCCGTAATTGGAGAACCAGTTGTTCGAGCATGCGGCGCAGTTCGCGGATGTGGCGCAGTACGCTCTTGATCTGGTCGGGCAGATTGCTGTCCTCGATGTCATCGGAACCACGCGCCCCGCCCACGGCGTCGGCCAGCGCCCGGCCGGCATCGGAAATCGAGGCCGTGCCGGCAGTGCGCAGGCCCAGATGAACCTCGCCTGCAGGCGTATCCCGGCGGGCGGGGGTCGATACGCCGGCCGCCGCGGGCGTCGTGGAGAAAGCCACCGCCTCAAGAGCGCTCATGACTGCGATGCCTCGTTGAAAGATCCGGTGTGCGGGCCGCTCAGGATATCAGCGACTCCTAGCATGATCTACGGCCGGTGGGACCGGAAATTTAGCGGCGAGGCGGTGTCGTACATGCTGGCTATGGCAGGGATCGGATACTACAATCTCGACGGCTCCTCCAACTGTGCGCGTCCGGCGCAACGGCCCGCGGCAAGACGCGGATCGTCCATCTGATATTCCGGGATTTCATGCAATTCGACGACACCTCGAGCACGCTCAGTGCCACACTGACTCAAGCCATCGATGGCATACGCGGCGAAACCGTGACTTTCCGTGAACTGGTGGCCGCCATCGGCGAACAGGGGCTGCTGCTGCTGTGCGCACTCGCGACCCTGCCCTTTCTGTTCCCCGTTTCCATACCGGGGGTCTCCACGGTATTCGGGGCGGCCATCGTTCTGCTGGGGGTCGCCATCACCCTGAACCGCATGCCGTGGCTGCCCGACCGCATCCTCGATCGCCGCCTGGAATCCGCCAAGCTGGTGCCCATCATGCGCAAAGGGGTGAACCTCGTATCGCGCATCGATGCCTGGGTGCGACCCCGTGCGCTGCACATCACCGCCGGCCGCATGACGATGTTCAACGGCTGCGTGCTGGTCCTGGGCGGCCTGCTGCTCATGGCGCCTTTCGGGCTGATCCCGTTCTCCAACACCGCGCCGGCCGTGGGCATCCTGCTGCTGACCATTGGCATGATCCAGCGCGATGGCGTGTTCGTGCTGCTGGGCTACCTGGGCACAGTGCTGACCATCGTCTACTTCGGCGTGCTGCTGTATGCGGCCTGGTGGGCGGGGGGGGCCTTGCTGGGGTAGGAGGGCCTGCTATTGCCCAGGATGACAAGGACGGCCCGGCGGCAAAAAAGCCAGTAAGACGTCGATTCTTACGGGCTTTTTAGACCTTCCGTGACTATTCGGTGGTGCCGTCGGCGAGACTCGAACTCGCACAGCTTTCGCCACTACCCCCTCAAGATAGCGTGTCTACCAATTCCACCACGACGGCGTCTGCCTCTCGGCAAAGAGCGGCATTCTAGCATGATTCCTTATTTCGCGGGCACGCTGGGGACCGAGGGATCGGATTGCGCCGCCTTGTCCACGGACGGGACGCCCGTGGCCGACGGCACGGCGGAGGCGGCATTGCCGGATGCGGCCGTATCGCCGGCGGCGGGGACGGCGGAGCCGACCGAGGGTACTGCGGAACCCGCCGGGGCGACGTTCTTGTCCGGGGCCGTGAAACCCTGCATCACGCCGCCTTCGAGGGGCGAGCCCGAAGGATGGTGCGCAACCCAGGCCAGGGCGCCGGTGGTCACGAAAAACACGACCGCCGCCCACTTGGTGGCGCGCGACAGGAAGTTGGCCGCGCCCGCGGATCCGAACACGCTGCCTGCCGAGCCGCTGCCGAAGGCAGCGCCCATGTCAGCGCCCTTGCCCTGCTGCAGCAGGACCAGCACGATGATCAGGATCGAGGAAATGACCTGGAGGGTCAACAGGAGCGAGGACATCCATTGCATGATCAGGGGACTCCGGGCCTCAGGCGGCCGCTATGTTCAGGAATTCTTGGGCCACGAGCGAGGCGCCGCCCACGAGGGCGCCGTCGATGTCGGGCTGGGCGAACAGGCTGGCGGCGTTGCCGGCCTTGACGCTGCCGCCGTACAGGATGCGCACCTGGCCGGCGCCCTGTTGCGTCAGGGATTGGCGAATGAAGGCATGAACGGCCTGCGCCTGTTCCGGCGTGGCGGTGCGCCCGGTGCCGATCGCCCAGACCGGCTCGTAGGCGATGACCAGGCGTCCCAGGGCCTCGGTGCCGAGGGCCAGCACCGGCTCGAGCTGGTCACCGATGACGCATTCGACCTGGTCGCCGTCGCGGTCGTCGAGGGTCTCGCCCACGCACACCACCGGGGTCAGGCCGGCGGCCAGGGCGGTCGCCGCCTTGGCCGCGACCTGGTCGCTGGTTTCACCATGCAGGGCGCGGCGCTCGGAGTGTCCACACAACACCCAGGTGCAGCCGAAATCCGCCAGCATGCCGGCCGAGACCTCGCCGGTGTAGGCGCCCTGCGTGTGGATGCTGACGTCCTGGGCGCCCCAGGAAATCGGCGAGCCCGCGAGGGTGCCCTGCAACTGGGCCAGGTAGGGAAACGGCGCGCATACCGCGACCTCGGCGTCCCCGGCCTGCGGGGCCTCGGCCACCAGTTCATCGAGCAGCGCGGCATTGGCCGCGAAGCTGCCGTGCATCTTCCAGTTGCCCATGACAAGGCGCTTGCGGGTATGGCTCATGTATGGTTGATCCCATCAGACGAAATCCGCCGGGAATCGGCGCCCCAAACCAAGGCACCGATTCCGGCAGAATTGAGTAACCCTGTATTGTAGCGCGTTTGTTTCAAGGACGTCCGCCGCCAAACAGCGGCGAGCCAGTGACTTTTTCGGACGAAAAGGCCGGCGGCAGGCCTAGGCCGAGGCCCGGTCCCGCCGCATGTCACTGCCTGTGGGGGCCTGATGGCCCGAGGCCCGGCATCGCAAAGGATCCGGGCCTGTTCTGGATCCGACGTGGATCAGGCGGCCTCGACCGACTGGGCTTGCGGGCCTTTCTGGCCCATGCCCGCGATATAGCTGACGCGCTGGTTTTCCTGAAGGCTGCGGTGGCCGTTGCCGGTGATTTCCGAAAAATGAACGAAAAGGTCCTTGCCGCCGCCCTCGGGCGTGATGAAGCCAAAGCCCTTGTCGTCGTTGAACCATTTGACAATGCCGAATTCGCGTTGCGTACTCATGTAGAACTCCTGTTGATTGCGAGCATATGCTCAGAGGCAGGATCACCAGGCGTGAAATATACGAATCGGCACCCTGTCGTGGGCGCGGATGCAAATAACCAACCCAACCATCCATCGGCGCCTAGGGTAAGCCGCCGCAACCTCTGTGTCAACCGATATGGCTCTGTTTGTTGATGCAACGTCAGAATCCGGTCTGTGCAAAGTAGAAATCGTGCTGGAGGAGCTGCCCCTGGCTTGCCAGAAGACCCATATCCGGCTTCGTCTGGAAGACTGGACGGACGCCGAGATTGCGGCCGATATGGGCGTATCGCGCAGCATGGTCGAAAAGCGTCGCCGCGCAAGGCCTTCGCCCTGCCCCAGGCCCAGGACCGAGGGCCTCGGACAATTTTGTCGTTTTCGGCGTAAATAGCCTGATTGTTATCAAATTCAAGCAGATATTAGCGTTTTTGCATCCACTGAATTATCGTTTTCACGTACTATATCCTCCTGAGTATCATTTTTTGGCTCTCGTTAGGAAATTCGGCAATGCAAGTAGGCTTCAAGGCACTCGCCGACCGCTACGGTATCGCACTCGCACAACCCCTGCGCGTCGAGTCAGTGATCGGCACGACACGCGTGAGCCGCGAGAGCAACGGATATGTTGAAAACAAGTACCCCGCCAGCTACCAGCCGACGGATGACTTCGCGGGACTTTTCGAGTTTGGACTCAAGTACGAAGAAATTCACATCGAATTTTTCGCCCGTCTGTTTGCGGCGGCTGGCCCAGAACCCATCGAAGCCTGGTGCCGACAAGCGCCTTTCGGCCAATATGCCCGCCGCACCGGATTCCTGTACGAGTGGCTGACCGGGCAGCATCTGGATGTGCCGGATGTGACCAATGGCGGCTACGTCGATGCCATTTCGCCGCGGCGGTACCTGACCCGCGTCAAGCCGCTGCGGATGCGACGCTGGCGCATCAACGACAACCTTCCCGGCGTACCGGGGTTTTGCCCCATGGTCCGCCGTACCGAGGCCGTACAGGAAGCGCTGCAATTCGACCTGGATGCCGCACTGCGCGAGTTGTACCAGACCTTTGGCGCCGACATCCTGATGCGCACGGCCAGTTGGCTGACGTTCAAGGAATCGCGTGCGAGCTTTCTCATCGAGAAGGAAGCAGACAAGGCCGACAGGGTCCAGCGATTTGCCCATGTGATCGCCAAGTACTGTGGCCATATCGAGGATCCGCTGAGCCAGGACAGTCTGCACACGTTGCAAGCCGGTATTTTGGGCCATGATGCCGTCGGACTGGGCCTGCGGCGCTCACCTGTCTTCGTGGGGCAGGCGACCATGCGCGAGGATATCGTGCACTACATTGCCCCGCAATATGAGACGCTGCCGCAACAGCTCGATGGCCTGAAAGCATTCGAGTTGGCGACACGGGGCGCCGAGCCGCTGGCCCGGGCCGCGGCACTTGCCTTCGCCTTTGTGTATATACACCCGATGCGGGATGGCAATGGCCGGATCCATCGCTTCCTGATCAACGACACCCTGATCCGCGATAAGGCGGTGCCTGATGGCGTGATCCTGCCGGTGTCGGCCACCATCACGAGCTCGATCGATTTCCGGACGCGCTACGACCGTACGCTGGAAGTGTTTTCGCGGCCATTCATGCAACGCTACGCCACATCCTACCGATTTGGCGAACTCGCCGTCTACGAGGATGGTACCCGGAGCAACCTGGTCTTCGATGACTACGACGACGCGCAATTCGCATGGCGCTATCCCGACTTGACCGAGCACGTCCTGTACACAGCGCAGGTCGTTGCGCATACGGTTCGCACCGAAATGGCCGATGAGGCCCGTGTGCTGATCATCTTCCAACGTGCTCAGGAGCGGCTCAAGGAGGTGCTGGAAATGTCGGATCAGGACGCGAACCGCGTCATTCGCTCTCTCAAGGAAAACGGCTGGCAGGTGTCCGGCAAGCTGAAGAAAGCGTATCCACAGCTGGACAATGCCCATCGGGCGGAACGTGTGGTAGAAGCCGTGCGCTCCGCATTCGAAGAACGAGCTGTGGGTGCCGACGAAGAGTGATGTTCGACGTCGTAGACGCATCAGTGGTGCCCGAGGCCGGACTCGAACCGGCACGCCTTTCGGCCAGGGATTTTCTTGCCACTTCGGCTTTCGCCGCCGGTGCGCGCACCGTTCGTGGTCTGGAGCACGCCTTCACCATAGCCTTGCGGCCGTAGGTGCCCGCCGTCTGCTCTCTACACCTTCCCCCGCCTTGCGGCACGGGCTTGGCTCGGCGTTGGCTCGGATACGGTCGTATCCAGGGCGTTCGCCGACTTTGACGGGCTTCACTCCGGGCGTTTCCCCCCGGAGGCTCAAATTGTTCAAGTCCCTTGTGTCTACCGATTTCACCACTCGGGCAATGCGTTCAAAATGATCCATCGGCGATCGCCCGTACGGAACCTCGTCCCGCCCTCGCTAGCGCCGAGGGCACATTGTACAGGGCCGCCGCGCTCAGCTGTCGAGCACCGCGGTGCGAATGCAATTGCGCCCCGCGCGCTTGGCGGCATAGAGCTGAGCATCAGCCCGGGCCACCAATTCCCGCGCGCCGGCTGCGCCGCCCGACAAGGTGGCGATGCCGATGCTCAGGGTCAATCGCGTGGTGCCGGCCCGGACATTGGGCAGTTCCAGCTGTGACACGCCCTCGCGGATCCGCTCGGCGACCACGCACGCGTCGTCCATGGTGGTATCAGGCAGCAGGCAAGCGAATTCCTCGCCGCCGTAGCGTGCGGCCAGGTCCGCGGAGCGGGTCACGCTGCGCGCCAGGACCTTGGCGACGGCGCGCAGATAGTCGTCACCCACGGCGTGGCCGTAGTGATCGTTCACTTGCTTGAAATGGTCGACGTCGATCAGCAGCAGGCTCAGGGGCGAACCCGTGCGCAGGCAGCGCCCATGCTCGCGCGCCAGCGCCTGGTCGAAGTGGCGGCGATTGGCCAGATGCGTCAGCATGTCGGTCTGGCTCTGCTTTTCCAGTTCCTCGTAGGCGGCCCGCAAGGCCTGTTGCTGTTGCAGCACATGCCGATTGCTGTCGGCCAGCAGATGCGTCAGCCGGCGATACTTGCGCAGCGCCAGGTAGAACGCCAGGGCCAGCAGCGCGGCGGCCACGCTGGCCCCCTGCAACAGGATGCGCTGGCTGCGCTGCGTCACGTATTGGTCGAAGAACCGGCGCTCGGCATCTTCATGCGCCACGATGGAGTCCGAAATGTCCATCGCCTCCAGATAGCGGTCGAAGGCCGCCGCAATGCGCTGGTGGCGCGGCGTACGGCTGAAGTAGAACCGATAGGCGCGCGGATAGTGGTAGAGAGTATGGGCGACCTCCAGGTCGAAGAACTCATGCTGGTAGCGCTTTTCGATGAAAATGTTCTTGTTGAACACGGCCACGTCGATCTCGCCATTGCGCACCGCCTGGAACAGGCCATCCTCGGTGACCGATTGGTCGAAGGTCCGCAGTTGGCCCGCCGGCACGACCTGGGCGAGGGCCGGGCCCAGCGAGACGCCCTCCACGATCCCGACGCGATAACGCGCGAGGTCGGCCAGGCCGTCGATCGGGAGGTGCCGCCCCTTGCGGGCGATGATGGCGTAGTAGCTTTCGTAATAGGGCGCCGTAAAAATGCCGCGCTGCGTACGCTCGGGCAATTGGCTCAGCGGCATCAACATGTCGATTTCGTCCGCCTGGACCTGACGGATTTTTTCGGCGACGGTCTGGTCGCGCCCCGGGATGATCTCGTAGCGCAAGCCCAGCCGGCCGGCAATGAAGCACAGCACGTCGACGCTGATGCCCGTATAGGTGCCCTGCCCCGGGTCGTAGCGCGTCATGGGCGCGGCGTCCATGGAGGCGATGCGCAAGGCAGGCATGGCGCGGAATTCCGCCAGTTCCGCGGGGTCGAATTCCACCGCCGCGGTCAGGCGCACGAATCGCTCGCCGTCGCAGGCCGCGGCGGCAACCGGTGCGGCACTCAGCCCGGCGCACAGCACGAGCCCGGCAAGACGGACGCGATGCCGGCGAATGAACTGCAGCAGCGTGTGGATGACGTACAAGGCCCCGGCCATTGAAAAATCCGCCCGGCCGTGTTGAGCGGCGACGGGCGGCAGCATGGGCCACGTTAGATGTCTGGGGCGCGCCCGGACCCATCGGGAACGGCCTGCTGGCGGAAGCGGTGAGATTCGAACTCACGGATGGGTTGCCCCATCGCCGGTTTTCAAGACCGGTCCATTCAACCGCTCTGGCACGCTTCCACGGGTGAAGCCAGAGAGTGTAACGCATAATCCTGGGCCGACAGCCCGATCAGCGCGGATATCCCCATCAAGCAGAGGCAATGAAAACCGGTACGGCCGAATCCAGAGACAACTCGTGCAAGGCAATGGCGGGGGCGGGCGTACGGACGTCGCCAGGCACGGGGCCGTTTGCGCTGGGCCAGCGCACGGCCAGTCCCAGGCGGAAGCCCGCGCCGCGAAACACCCGCAGGGGCCAGGCGGCGGATGTTCGTGGCCCAAATGCGGGCGGCAAATGCAAGGCGTGCATCCAGGCGCCCGCAGCGGTGAGCCCGGCATCCGCCGGCCAGCGGCACACCCCATCCGGCGCCGAAAACACCGGAAGCTCCAGTTCGTGCAAAGGCTGGCGCAGCCCCAGGCCCAGCGCCTTCACCAGCGCCTCCTTGGCCACCCACCAGGCCAGGCGCTGTTCGCCGCGACCATCGCCCGACATCCGCGCAAGCGCGCACCGTTCGCTCGCCGATAGCCACGCCTCGTCCATGCCGGACAGGGCATGCGCACGATCGTCCGTCTCGACGTCGACGCCGACTGGCCCGTGGCGCGAAACCGCCACCGCGACCCGACCGCGAGCGTGGGACATACTGAAAAACAGCTGGGGCTTTGAATTGCGAAGCCTGGGCTTGCCGTACGTATCGGCCTCGAACACCCATTTTCCACGCCGGCCGGCGACGTGATCCAGAGCGACGCGCAGCAATGCGTGCGCTGCGAGGTAGGCACGCCGATCGGCCGCGTGCACGAAGCGTGCCGCCTGCGCCAACTCGGCACGCGCCAGGCGTTGTCCCATCCAGGCGGGGTCATCGGCCGGCACGGCACCGGCAAAGACCTCGACCGCCGCCCCCGGCGGCTGCTTGCCGTCGCGCGTGACACCGCAGACCACGTGGCACCCTCCCCGCCTGAAACCAACGCATCGCCCGGCCCCGGATGCGCGAGGAGCGCGCCGTCAAGGCCGCCGGGGCCTTCCGCCCATGGCGGCGTGTCAGTGTAGCGCATAATAGAGGGCATTCTCGTACCGATTCGCCCCGTGCGCGCGGCCTGGGGCACGACATCCGAGGCCGCCGCGGTGAACGCTTTGTGCACACACAGGAGCCCCAACGATGCATGCCATTGAAATTTCCCAACCCGGCGGCCCCGAGGTCCTGCGCTGGGTCGAGCGCCCCGATCCCGTGCCCGGGCCGGGCGAAGTCCTGATCGAGGTTGCCGCCGCCGGCGTCAACCGGCCTGATGTCTTCCAGCGCCAGGGCAGCTATCCGCCGCCCGCGGGGGCTTCGGACCTGCCAGGCCTCGAGATCGCCGGCCGGATCGTCGGCGGTGATCCGGCTGCCGGCGGGTTCCAGATGAACGACGAGGTCTGCGCCCTGGTGGCCGGCGGAGGCTATGCGCAGTACTGCGTGGCGCCGGCCGTGCAATGCCTGCCGGTCCCCGAGGGCCTATCCCTCGTCGAGGCCGCCGCCCTGCCCGAGACGTATTTCACCGTCTGGACCAATGTCTTCGACCGCGGCGGCCTCGCGCCGGGCGAGACCCTGCTGGTGCACGGTGGCGCCAGCGGCATCGGCACCACTGCGATCCGCCTGGCGACCGCGCTGGGCCATACGGTCTATGCCACGGCCGGCAGCGATGAACGGGTCGAGGCCATCGAGGCGCTGGGCGCCGCGCGCGGCATCAACTACAAGACCCGGGATTTCGTGGCCGACATCCGCGAACTCACCCAGGGGCGCGGCGTGGACGTGATCCTGGACATGGTTGCCGGCGACTACCTGCCGCGCAACATCGACATCCTGGCCGACGACGGCCGGCTGGTCATCATCGCATTGCTGGGCGGCGCCAAGGGCACCTTGAACTGCGGACAGGTGATGCGCCGGCGATTGACCGTGACCGGCTCGACCCTGCGGGCCCGCCCGGTCGAGGTCAAGGCGGCGATTGCCCGCGCGCTGCGCGAGCGTGTATGGCCGCTGCTCTCGGCCGGCACCATCCGCCCGGTGATCCATGCGACCTTCCCCTTGCGCGAGGCCGCCCGCGCGCACGCCATGATGGACGCGGGCGAACAGATCGGGAAAATCGTGCTGGCGGCCCAATAGCGCGGGGCCCCATCCGAATCCACCAGGAAAAAAGGATGCCGGCAAACGGCATCCTTTTTTCCATGAGGCGCGGCCCGCGGGCCGCGCGGGTCGACAAACCTTAGTCGGCCGCCACGGGGGCGCTGGGTCCGCCTTGGAGCTCGATGCCGCCGAGGGCCTTGACCGACAGGCGCAGGCGGCCGCGGTCATCGGCCTCGAGGACCTTGACGCGCACCGTCTGGCCGACCTTGAGCACGTCGTTGATGTCGGCGATGCGGTAGTTGGCGATCTCGGAGATGTGCAGCAGGCCGTCGCGGCCCGGCAGCACCTGGACGATGGCGCCGAAGTCCAGCAGGCGCTGGACGGTGCCCTCGTACTCCTGGCCGACCTCGACCTCGGCAGTCAGTTCCTTGATGCGGCGTTCGGCCTCGTGGGCGCGGTCCAGGTCGGCGCTGGCGATGGTGATGGTGCCGTCGTCGCCGATGTCGATCTGGGTGCCGGTTTCCTCGGTCAGGGCGCGGATGGTCGCCCCGCCCTTGCCGATCACGTCGCGGATCTTTTCGGGGTTGATCTTCAGGCGCAGCATGCGCGGCGCGAAATCGGACAGCTCGTTGCGCGAGCCGTCGATGGCCTCGCGCATCTTGCCGAGGATGTGCAGCCGGCCTTCGCGGGCCTGGGCCAGAGCGACCTGCATGATTTCCTTGGTGATGCCCTGGATCTTGATGTCCATCTGCAGGGCGGTCACGCCGGTGACGGTGCCGGTGACCTTGAAGTCCATGTCGCCGAGGTGGTCCTCGTCGCCCAGGATGTCGGTCAGCACGGCGAACTTGCCGCCTTCCTTGATCAGCCCCATGGCGACGCCCGCGACGTGATCCCGGACGGGCACGCCGGCGTCCATCATCGACAGGCTGCCGCCGCAGACCGAGGCCATGGACGAGGAACCGTTCGATTCGGTGATCTCGGACACCAGCCGCAGCGTGTACTGGAATTCCTCGGCGCTGGGCAGCAGCGGCAGCAGCGCGCGCTTGGCCAGGCGGCCATGGCCGATCTCGCGGCGCTTGGGCACGCCGAAGCGGCCGGTCTCGCCGGTGGCGAACGGCGGCATGTTGTAGTGCAACATGAAGCGGTCGCGGTACTCGCCCATGATCGAGTCGATGATCTGTTCGTCCTGCTTGGTGCCCAGGGTGGTGACCACCAGCGCCTGGGTCTCGCCGCGCGTGAACAACGCGCTGCCGTGTGCGCGCGGCAGCACGCCCAGGCGGATGCTGATCGGGCGCACGGTGCGGGTATCGCGTCCGTCGATGCGCGGCTCGCCGTTGAGGATCTGGCCGCGGACGATCTGGGATTCCAGGTCGAACAGCATGTTGTCGACCTCGACGCTGTCGGGCGCCGCGTCGCCGCGTGCCGCGGCGTGCTCGGCGAGCTTGGTCTTGACCTCGGCATAGACCTCGCGCAGGCGCGCCGTGCGGGCCTGCTTGTCGCGGATCTGGTAGGTTTCCTTCAGGCCGTCGTAGGCGGCCGCACGGACGGCGGTGGCCAGGGCCTCGTTGCGCGGGGCCGGCTGCCAATCCCATTCCGGCTTGCCGGCTTCGGCCACCAGGTCATGGATGGCGTTGATGGCGGCCTGCATCTGCTCGTGGCCGAACACCACCGCGCCCAGCATGATGTCTTCGGGCAATTGCTGGGCCTCGGATTCCACCATCAGCACGGCGGCCTCGGTGCCGGCCACCACCAGGTCCAGCTGCGATTCGCCCTTGATCTGCGAGACGGTCGGGTTCAGGACGTACTGCCCATCGATGTAGCCGACGCGCGCCGCCCCCACGGGGCCGTTGAACGGGATGCCGGAAATCGCCAGGGCCGCCGAGGCGCCCAGCAGGGCGGGAATGTCGGGGTCGACCTCGGGGTTGACCGACATCGTGTGGATGATGACCTGGACGTCGTTGTAGAAGCCCTCGGGGAACAAGGGACGCAGCGGACGGTCGATCAGGCGCGAGGTGAGGGTTTCTTTTTCGGAGGGCTTGCCTTCGCGCTTGAAGAAGCCGCCCGGGATCTTGCCGGCGGCATAGGTCTTTTCGACGTAGTCGACGGTCAGGGGAAAGAAATCCTGCCCGGCTTTCGGGGTCCTGGCGGCCACGACCGTGGCGAGCACCACCGTGTCGTCGACCGACACCAGCACGGCGCCCGAAGCCTGGCGGGCGATCTCGCCGGTTTCCAGGACGACGGTGTGCTGGCCATACTGGAATGACTTGCTCACTTTATTGAACATTACAGTTTATCCTTACGTATTCTTACGAAAAAAAACCGCGGTCGCCGCGAACCGATGTCGCGACGTCCGCGGTTGATGCGCGGGGAGCCAAGCCCCGGGGCATTACTTGCGCAGGCCGAGTTTTTCGATCAGGGCGCGGTACGAATCCGGGTTGCGGCCCTTGAGGTAGTCGAGCAGCTTGCGGCGCCGGCTGACCATGCGCAGCAAGCCACGGCGCGAATGGTGATCCTTGGTGTGCGCCTTGAAGTGGCTGGTGAGCTCGTTGATGCGGGCCGTCAGCAAGGCGACCTGGACCTCCGGGGATCCGGTATCGCCCTGGGCGCGCTGGAATTGCGCGACGATGTCGGACTTGACGATATTTGCAACTGACATTTCATTGTCCTCAAATGACATGCGGCAGCATCGAGGATGCGCTGCCGTGGGATATAACAACTTGAAATCATTCGCCCGGGAAATAGGCGAAGCAAGGCATTATAGCGGATTGCAGGCCTGCTCGCGAATGGCGTCAGCGGGACTCATCCTGGTGCGCCTCGCCCGCCTCGCGCAGGCGCTGCCCCAGCCGGCGGGCGCGACGCACCCGCCAGGCCCAGGTGAACCACCCCGACAGGCTGTAGAGCACGAACAGGCCGAACAGCACCACCGGCGGATCGCTGGAGACGAACACGAACACCGCCACCACCACCAGCATCACCCAGAACGGCACGCTGCGCCCCAGGGCGAAGGACTTGCCGCTGAAAAACGGCGCGTTGGACACCATGGCCAGGCCGGCGTAGACCGTCAGCCCGAAAGCCGACCAGGACAGGATGCCGTCGGCAAAGGAAAATTTGTTGTCCACCGCCAGCCAGACGTAGCCCGCGACCAGCGCCGCCGCCGCGGGACTGGGCAGGCCCTGGAAATATTGCTTGTCGACCACGCCGATGTTGGCATTGAAGCGCGCCAGCCGCAAGGCGGCGCCCACCACGTAGACGAATGCCGCCAGCCAGCCCCAGCGCCCCAGCCCCTGCAGCGACCACTCGTACATCACCAGCGCCGGCGCCATGCCGAACGAGATCATGTCGGCCAGCGAGTCGTATTGCTCGCCGAAAGCCGACTGGGTGTTGGTCAGGCGCGCCACGCGTCCGTCCATGCTGTCGAACACCATGGCGAGGAAAATGGCGATCGCCGCCACCTCGAAGCGGCCGTTCATGGCCTGGACCACGGCGTAGAAGCCGGCGAACAGATTGGCGGTGGTAAAGGCGTTGGGCAGCAGGTAGATGCTGCGGCGACGGTGGATTTCGTCGGTCATCGAATCAATGTCCAGGGATCGCTTCGGCATCGGGGCCGGCTGCGGGCGCATCGCCGGAGATCTCGGGCAGCTCGGCCAGCACCGTGCTGGTGGCGTGCACCTTGTCGCCGATGGCCACGCGGGGCCGCGCCCCTGGTGGCAAGTATACGTCCACCCGCGAACCGAAGCGTATGAAGCCGTAACGCTGGCCCGCGTAGAGATCCTGGCCCGCGGAGGCATAGCACAGGATGCGCTTGGCCACCAGGCCGGCCACCTGCACCGCGGTGACGACGTGGCCGTCCGGGGTGTCGAGCACCATCGCGTTGCGCTCGTTCTCGAGCGAGGCCTTGTCCAGGGAGGCATTGAAGAAAGTCCCCGGAAAATACTCGAGCAGGCGCACCCGGCCGTCGACCGGACAGCGGTTCGAGTGCACGTTGAACACGTTCATGAACACGCTGATCTTGAGCGCGTCGCGGCCGGCGTAGGGATCATGAGCGTCCTCGACGCAGACGACCCGCCCGTCGGCGGGCGACAGCACGGCACCCGCGCCTTCGGGCGCCTCGCGCACCGGGTCGCGAAAGAACTGCAGGGCGAACACCGTGAACAGCCAGAATGGGATGGATGCCCAGCCCGACCAGAGCGACACCAGCACGGACACCAGCACGGCAATGGCCAGGATGGGCCAGCCTTCGCGCGCCACCACGGGATGGGGATATGGGGGAGTTTTCATGGTAGGCGCAAGGATAACCCAATTCCCGGCGGGGAATCATCCCTTTGCAACCGCGCAAAACGGTCGGCCGGCGCCGGAAAAAACGGGGCGCGCGGCATTTCAGCCGTGCGCCCCCGGGGTGCTGCGGGGACCGGCCGGGCTTGCAGGCCTGGCCGGTACACCGCGGCGATCAGTTCTTGGACTGGTCGACCAGCTTGTTGGCGGCGATCCAGGGCATCATCGCACGCAGCTTGCCACCGACTTGCTCGATCTGCGATTCGGCATTGAGGCGGCGGCGCGAGGTCAGTTCCGGCGCACCGGCGGCATTTTCCAGGATGAAGTTCTTGGCATAGACGCCCGACTGGATGTCGGCCAGGGCCTGACGCATTGCGGCGCGGGTGTCGTCGGTGACGATGCGCGGGCCGGTGACGTATTCGCCGTACTCGGCATTGTTCGAGATCGAGTAGTTCATGTTGGCGATGCCGCCCTCGTAGATCAGGTCCACGATCAGCTTGAGCTCGTGCAGGCACTCGAAGTACGCCATCTCGGGCGCATAGCCCGCCTCGACCAGGGTCTCGAAGCCGGCCTTGATGAGTTCGACGGTGCCGCCGCACAGCACGGCCTGCTCGCCGAACAGGTCGGTCTCGGTTTCCTCGCGGAAATTGGTCTCGATGATGCCGGCGCGCCCGCCGCCATTGGCCATGGCGTAGGACAGGGCCAGGTCGCGCGCCTTGCCGCTGACGTCCTGGTGCACGGCGACCAGGTGCGGCACGCCGCCGCCCTGCGTGTAGGTATTGCGCACGGTGTGGCCGGGCGCCTTGGGGGCGATCATGATCACGTCGATGTCGGCGCGCGGCACGACCTGGCCATAGTGGACGTTGAAGCCGTGGGCGAAGGCCAGCGCGGCGCCCGCCTTGATGTTGCCGGCGATCTGGTTGCGGTAGACCTCGGCGATGTTCTCGTCGGGCAGCAGCACCATGACCACGTCGGCGCCCTTGACCGCCTCGGCGACTTCCTTGACCTGCAGGCCGGCGCCTTCGGCTTTCTTCCAGGAGGCGCCGCCCTTGCGCAGGCCGACGGTCACGTTCACGCCGGAATCGTGCAGGTTCTGGGCGTGGGCATGGCCTTGCGAGCCGTAGCCGATGATGGCGACGTTCTTGCCCTTGATCAGGGACAGGTCGCAGTCTTTGTCATAGAAAACTTTCATGGATGACTCCGGTTGTTCTTGGATTCGGGTTGAAAAAGGGAAGCAGAGGGCCGGATCAGAGCTTGAGTACGCGTTCGCCGCGTCCAATGCCCGACACGCCGGTGCGTACGGTTTCCAGGATGGCCGTGCGGTCGAGCGCGCCGATGAACGCCGCGATCTTCTCCTGCACGCCGGTGAGCTCGATGGTGTAGGTCTTGTCGGTGACGTCGATGATGCGTCCGCGGAAGATCTCGGCCATGCGTTTCATTTCCTCGCGCTCCTTGCCCACGGCGCGCACCTTGATCAGCATGAGTTCGCGCTCGATGTGGGCGCCCTCGGACAGGTCGACGACCTTGACGACGTCCACCAGCCGGTTGAGGTGCTTGGTGATCTGCTCGATGACCTCGTCGGACCCCTCGGTGACGATGGTCATGCGCGAGAGCGTGGCGTCCTCGGTGGGGGCGACGGTCAGAGTCTCGATGTTGTAGCCGCGGGCCGAGAACAGCCCCACCACCCGGGACAGTGCGCCAGGCTCGTTTTCCAGCAAAACGGATATCACGTGTTTCATGGTTTCCCCCTTACAGATCCTCTGAGCCCAGCAGCATTTCAGTCAGGCCGCGGCCGGCCTTGACCATGGGCCAGACGTTCTCGGTCTGGTCGGTGATGAAGTCCATGAAGACGAGCCTGTCCTTGTGCTTGGTGAAGGCCTCGCGCAAGGCGGGTTCGACGTCGGCGGGGTTCTCGATGCGCATGCCCACGTGGCCGTAGCTCTCGACCAGCTTCACGAAATCGGGCAGCGCATCCACGTAGGATTCGGAATAGCGCGAGCCATACTCGATTTCCTGCCACTGGCGCACCATGCCCAGGTACCGGTTGTTCAGGCACAGCACCTTGGGCGTGAGCCGGTATTGGCTGCAGGTCGACAGCTCCTGGATATTCATCTGGATCGAGCCTTCGCCGGTGATCACGGCGACGTCGCGGTCCGGGTTGGCCATCTGCACGCCCATCGCATAGGGCAGGCCCACGCCCATCGTGCCCAGACCGCCGGAATTGATCCAGCGGCGCGGCTCGGGGAACGGGTAGTATTGCGCCGCCCACATCTGGTGCTGGCCCACGTCCGAGGTGACGAAGGCCTGGCCGCGCGTGACCTCCCAGAGCTTCTGGATGACGAACTGCGGCTTGATGAGGGTGTCGGAGGTCTCGTAGTCCAGGCACTTCCGTTCACGCCAGGTGTCGATCTGGCGCCACCAGGCATCGAGCGAGCCGGGCTCAGGGCCTTTTTCGGCCAGTGCCTGGCCGTACAGGCCGATGAAGTCCTGCAGCACGTCCTTGACGTCGCCCACGATGGGGATGTCGACGCGCACGCGCTTGGAGATCGAGGACGGATCGATGTCGATGTGGACGATCTTGCGGGGCACCTGGGCGAAATGGCGCGGGTTGCCGATGACGCGATCGTCGAAGCGCGCGCCGATGCCGATCAGCACGTCGCAGTTCTGCATCGCCATGTTGGCTTCGTAGGTGCCGTGCATGCCCGGCATGCCGACGAACTTGGGATCGGTGCCGGGCAGCGCGCCCAGGCCCATCAGCGTGGTCGTGCAAGGCGCGCCGGTCATGTTGACGAGCTTGCGCAGCTCGTCGGCGGCATTGGCCAGCACCACCCCGCCGCCCGCATAGATCATCGGGCGCTCGGCGGCCAGCAGCATCTGCACGGCCTTCTTGATCTGGCCCTGGTGGCCTTTGACCACTGGCGCGTACGAGCGCATGACGGTCTCGCCGCGCTTGGGCGCGAACTTGCACATCGCCACGCTGACGTCCTTGGGCACGTCGACCAGCACGGGGCCGGGACGGCCGGTGCGCGCGATGTAGAACGCGCGGCGCATGGTCTCAGCCAGGTCCTTGACGTCACGGACGAGGAAATTGTGCTTGACGCAGGGCCGCGTGATGCCGACGGTGTCGCATTCCTGGAACGCGTCCTGGCCGATCGCATGGCTGGGCACCTGGCCGGTGATCACCACCATGGGGATGGAATCCATGTACGCCGTGGCGATGCCCGTCACCGCGTTGGTCACGCCCGGACCGCTGGTCACCAGTGCGACGCCGACCTTGTTCGAGGAACGCGAATACGCGTCGGCGGCATGCACGGCGGCCTGTTCGTGGCGCACCAGAACATGCTTGAAGGTGTCTTGTTTGTAGATGGAGTCGTAGATGTAGAGGACTGCGCCGCCAGGGTAGCCAAAGACATGGTCTACGCCTTCCTCGATGAGGCAACGCACGATAATATCGGCGCCATTGAGTTCCATGATGTTTTCCTTTCATGACCAGCGCAACGCACCAACCGGCCCCTGAAGGCCTGGGCCAGTCCTGGCGACCCTCAGCATGCACCGGCGCTGGGCGATTCACGGAATCGCTTTGCCCGGACACCCTGCGGAACCAGCCTGCACCCGTTGACACGTGACGCAAGCGTTCATTGAACGCGGGAGGTAGAAATGGAAGTCCCGGCCGAGGCTTGTGGCCCTGCCAGGGACAAACGAATCGCGGGCGTAAAAAACCGGGCGTGTGGCCCGGGCATGCGCCTGTGGGGAACCGGCCGCGCATGGCGGCAGGCCAGCTACTTTACCGCGTTGCAGCAATCGCCGCAAGCGCGCGCCACAACGCGCCGTTTTCCCTATACTGCTGTTTTGTTGCCGCCGGCCTGCCGCGCCATCGCATGAATTCATTCATCGCCCAGTTCCAGCGCTTCATCTACAGCCACTATTTCTTTGGCGGGCTGCGCCAGGCAGTGGGCGTCCTGTTGCCGGCGCTGGTCATCGTCGGCCTGTTCCAGCTGTATGCCATCGGCATGGTCGCCGCCATCGGCGCGGCCTGCGTGGCCGTGATCGACCAGCCCGGCGGGCCGCGCCGCTACGGCCTCAACGGCATGCTGGCGGCGCTGCTGCTGGGCTCGCTGACGGCGGCCGCCAGCGGCCTGGCTTCGGGGCATCCGGTGATGGTCTGGCTGGTGGTGCCGCTGCTGTGCTTCGTGTTTTCGATGTTCACGGTCTTTGGCAAACAGGGCGGATTGCTGGGGTTCGCCTGCCTGCTGATCATGACGCTGACCATGCGCACGCCGCTGTCGACCGCGGACGTCCTGCAGCACACCGCCTATTCATTTCTGGGCGGGGTGTTCTACCTGGCCTACAGCGCCCTCGCCCATCGGCTGCTGTGGCACCGCGAGGAACAGCAGGCCCTGTCGGTGGCGCTGTTCGCGACGGCCGACTACATGTCGGCGCGCGCCCGCTTCTACGACGTCGACCTCGATCTCGAGGACAGCTACCGCAAGCTGATCCGGACGCAGGCCCAGATGACCGAGGCCCACCAGGCGGCGCGCGACATGGTCCTGCGCGAGCTGCCCCGCGGCAAGCCGGGGCGCGGCGATCGGCTGCGGCAAAGCTCATTGAACATTTTCGTCGACATGGTCGGGCTGCTGGACACCATGGTGGCCACGCACACCGACTACGCCACCCTGCGGCGCACCATGCCCGACAGCGACATCCTGCTGTTCGTGCGCGACGCGCTGAACAAGCTGGCGGCGAATGTGTCAGGCATTGCCCTGAACGTCGCCCGCAACCGCCACGCGCGCGAGCGCAACAGCGTCAAGGCGGAACTGCGGGCGCTGGAATACGAAATGGAGAAAGCGCGCAGCGGCGGCCTGGAGGCCGAGCACCCGGAAATCTATGCGCTGCTGGTCCAGATCCAGCGGCGGATGCGCAACATGGCGCGCCTGGTCGCGCGCATGGCCGGCCATTCCGAGCATGCGGTGGACCGGGACACGCCGCCGGCCGATTTGCGCCTGGACAAGTCGCTGAACCGCTTCCTGTCGCGCCAGAAATGGCGCCTGGGCATGCTCACCAGCAATCTGCGCAGCGACTCGCCGCATTTCCGCTACGCCCTGCGGGTGGCCATCGCCGCCCTGCTCGCCATGACCGTGGCGGCGATCCTGGGCGCCCTGCCGCTGCTGCGCGACGTGGCACCCGGTATCGCGGCGCACGGCTACTGGATCATCCTCACCGTCATCATCATCATGAAACCCGGCTTTGCGCTGACCCGCCAGCGCAACGGCTGGCGCGTGACCGGCACCCTGATCGGCTGCGCGGCGGCGCTGGGGCTGTTCACCCTGACCCACAGCAGCACCACGCTGCTGGCCATCCTGGTGGTGTGCAGCATCCTGGGCTACAGCCTGGTGCAGGTGAATTACATGCTTTCGGCCGTGTTCAACACCATGTTCGTGTTGCTGGTGTTCCACTTCCTCGTCCCCGCATCGAACGCCGTCGTGGGCGAGCGCCTGATCGACACCTTGATCGGCTCGGCACTGGCGCTGAGCTGCAGCTATATCCTGCCCGCGTGGGAGCGCAACGTGATGACGCCGCTGGCGGCGGCCCTGCTGCGGGCCAACCAGCGCTTCCTCAGGACCGGGCTGGCGTATGCCCAGGCCGCGCGGGCGGCCCGTGCCGCAGGGAACGAAAACGACGGACGTGCCCGCGACGCGGACATGAGCTGGCGCGTGGCGCGCAAGAACGTGCACATCGCATTCGGAAACTTCGCCTCGGCGTTCTACCGCATGATGGACGAGCCGGTGCGCCGCCAGCGCCACGTCCCCGAACTCAACAACCTGCTGATCCAGCACCACGCCCTGGCCTCGCAGATCTCGGCGGTCGTCCCGATCCTGGCGCAACTCGACCACGTCCCCGACGGCATCCGGCAGGCGCTGGATGCCACGCAGGCCTACCTGGAGGACCGCGACATGGCGGCACCCACCACCCTCGAGACCGAGGGCGAGCTCGCCACCCTGGCCTACCCCTTGCGCCAGATGGTCAAGGCCGCCGGCCTCATCCGCCACGAGATGCGCGGGCTGGAGCCGGACGTCCCGCCCGCGGCGGCTACGTCCGAGGCGCGGCCTTGATAGCGTCTACATGCGGCCTCAAAACGGCCCCTTGAACACGAAATACGCGCCCGCGCAGATCAGCGCGAAGCCGATCGCGTGGTTCACCGTCAGGGCCTCTTTCAAATAAAGGACCGAGAATCCGGCGAACACCACCAGCGTGATGACTTCCTGGATGGTCTTGAGTTCCGCCGCCGAATAGACCGCGTGTCCGATGCGGTTGGCGGGCACCGCCAGGCAGTATTCCACCAGGGCGATCGACCAACTGATCAGGACGACCTTGGCCAGCGGGCTGTTGGGAAATTTCAGGTGCCCATACCAGGCGATGGTCATGAACACATTGGACATGACCAACAGGACGATCGGCAGGAATTTGTGCATGGCGTTTTCGTCAGGCCGGCCTTCGGAACACCAGGCGATCGTCCGATGAGGCCTCGGACGCATAGGCGTAGCCCTCGGCCTCGAAGCCGCGCAGATCCTCGACGGCCTCGATCGCATGGTCGATGACGTGGCGCGCCATCAGGCCGCGCGCGCGCTTGGCATGGAAGCTGATGACCTTCCAGGCGCCGTTCTTTTCATCCTGGAACACGCACTCGACCACGCGGGCGCGCAGCGCCTTGCGATCGATCGACTTGAAATACTCGTTGGAAGCCAGATTGAGCAGCACGCGATCGCCTGACAAGGCGTCCAGGCGCCGGTTCAGTTCCTGCGCGATCCGGTCGCCCCAAAAGGCATACAGGGTGGCACCCCGGGCCGTCCGCAGGCGGGTCCCCATTTCCAGGCGATAGGGCTGGATCAGGTCCAGCGGCCGCAACACTCCATAGAGGCCGCTGAGGATCGCCAGGCGATCCTGCGCCCAATCGAGTTGCGCATCGGAGAGTTCCGCCGCCCGCAGGCCTTCATAGACGTCGCCATTGAAGGCCAGGGCCGCCTGGCGCGCGTGCTGGTGATCGGGCGCGTCCACCCAGGCGGCATAGCGCTCCGCATTCAGCCGCGCCAGCGCGTCCGACAGACTCATGAGCCCGGCCAGATCCCCGGCCGACAGGCGCTGCAGCACCCCGACCAGCTCGCGCGTATCGTCGGGGAATACCGGCAGCGACCGGCGCGTGGTGCGCACCGGGGTGTCGTAGTCCAGCTTCTTGGCCGGAGACAGCACCATCAGCATCGCGAGGCCTCCTTAGCGCGCGGTCCAGCCGCCGTCGATCGACAGCGTGGTGCCGGTCATCTGTGCCGCCGCGTCCGAGGCGATGAACACGGCCGCCTGGCCCAGTTGCTGCGGCGTGACGAATTCCAGGGACGGCTGCTTTTCAGCCAGCAATTCGCGCGCGGCATCCTCGATGCTGAGGCCCTTTTGCTGCGCGATCGCCTGGATCTGCTTTTCCACCAGCGGCGTACGCACCCAGCCGGGGCAGATGGCATTGCAGGTGACGCCGGTGCCCGCGTTCTCGAGGGCCGTGACCTTGGTCAGGCCGACCACGCCGTGCTTGGCGGCGACATAGGCCGATTTGTTGGCCGAGGCCACCAGGCCGTGCGCCGAGGCGATATTGATGATGCGGCCGAATTTCTGCCGTTTCATGCCCGGCAGCGCGGCCGCCGAGCAATGGAACACGGCCGAGAGGTTCAGGGCGATGATGGCGTTCCATTTGTCGACCGGAAAATCCTCGATCAGGTCGGTGTGCTGGATGCCGGCATTGTTGACCAGGATGTCGATACCGCCCAGCGCCTGGGACGATTGCGCGATGAAGTCCCGCGCGGCTTGCTCATCCATCAGGTCGGCGTTCAAGTAGACGGCCTTGATCCCGAAGTCCTTTTCCAGGCCGGCGCGCTCGCGTTCAATCGCGTCGGCGTCGCCGAACCCGTTGATGACCAGATCCGCCCCCTGGCGCGCCAGTTCCTGCGCAATCGCCAGGCCGATGCCGCTGGTCGAGCCGGTAACGACCGCTTTTTTGCCTTTGAGCATGGACAACTCCTTATGGAAGATTCGGAAAAAAACCTGTGCTCAGTGTAACGCGGGGCGCCTGAAGCAGAGATGGACACGGCACTAGCAATTGCCCTTTTTCGCCTGGCCGGGAGGGCAGTGGCGCTGCCCGTGGCCATCCGGATCGACGATCACCGAACCGCTGGGCGTATAGACGGCACAGGCGGAAAACATCGTCAGCATCGCGCATACCAATACGATTTTTTTCATTCTTCGCTCCAACACACAAGGAGGTCCATTGTGCCCGGGCTACCGGAATAAAATGCTACCAAGCGTGAACGTCCATGAACGAGTGCGTGGCCTCACACCGTTTTGGTGGCTTCCATGAGGCGCCGAGTCAGCACCATGGCCTCCTCGGCCCCGGATATGTTGGCGAACCCCATCAATACGCCCCCTGGCCCCGGTCCGCGCATTCGCCAATGGCTCAGCGCCTGGATCGCCAAGCCATGGGACTGCGCCGCGGCGGCAAAATCCCTGTCGCTGCACTGGCCCTGCAGCATCGCCAGAACATGTGTTCCGGCGACTTGTGCCGCTGCGATGTGCAGCCTCGCTCCGAACACAGGTGTCAGCGCATCGACCAGATGGTTACGCCGCTGCGCGTAGAGCAAGCGCATCTTGCGCAGATGGCGGGCGAAATGGCCTTCCGCCATGAACTCGGCCACGGTCGCCTGCGGCCAGATGGATCCTGGACCGGGAAGGTGGTTCGCCGCCTCGCGAAACTGTCCGATACGCGCCTCTGGCACAACCAGATAGCCCAGGCGCAACCCCGGAAACAGCACCTTGCTGAAGGTGCTGGTGTATAGCACGCGCTCATCCCGGTCCAGGCTTTTCAGCGCGGGCAGCGGTCGGCCATGGTAGCGGAACTCGCTGTCATAATCGTCCTCGATGATCCACGCCGACCGTCGCTGCGCCCACTTCAGCAGCGCCAGCCGCCGGGGCAATGACAGCGCCACGCCCATGGGGCACTGGTGCGTGGGCGTTACCACGACGAAACGGGCATCCGGGGCCCGCCGCTGCCCGGCCTCGACGTTCAAGCCTTCCTCATCCACGGGGATGGGTGCCAGGCGCATCCCGATGTGCTGCAAAAATTCCCGGGTATAGATATAGCCGGGATCCTCATGCCAGCCCAGGTCGTCGCTGCGCAACAGGGTGCGGCATATCAGTTCCAGGGCGCCCCGATAGCCGGCCGTGATAAAGACTTGCTCGTGGGAGCAAGCGACGCCGCGGGATATGCCCAGGTAGGCGGCAACGGCGCGCCGCAGCGGCTCGTATCCGGCCGGATCGGGATAATTCATGGCAGCGGCACCGAGAACGCGCAGGCTGCGGTTGGCCAGGCGGGCCCAGGTCTTGCGGGGAAACGCATCCAGCCCCGGCAAACCGAACTGAAAGGGTGCGGGCTCGTCGGATACCGTCCGCGACTGCTCCACCGGTTTGCTGGGCGTCTTGGGCGACGCCGTACGACCCGTCCCACCCAGGCTGCCCAGGCGCGGCGAGACCACCGTGCCGGCGGGTCCGCGTGCCTCGAAATATCCCTCGCTGGTCAGCATCTGGTAGGCCAGTTCGACGGTGCCCCGCGCCAAGTGGAGTTCGCTGGCGAGACTGCGTATCGATGGCACCCGATCCCCCGGGCGCAGCTTGCCGGCGGCAATCGCCTCCCGAAAGCGCCGGTACAGCTGCAGATAGACCGGCGCGTCCAGCCCACGCCGCGGTTCCAAGTCTCGCAGGTCCAGGGTCGATGTCCCAGTCATTTTCGCAATTCTTGACCCTATTGAATAGGACGTTATTTTCCTAGAATGCTCCAGTCGAAGCAAGAAAGAGCGCAAGGAAAGCCATGGCCCAGAATTCCAATCCATATGGACAGCCGATCGGCGAACCGCTGACCGACTGGTCCACCCGCCCGCTGCCGGGGGACGTGACGCTGCAGGGCGCCTTTTGCCGCCTCGAACCCCTGGATGCGGAGCATCACGCTCGGGACCTATACGCCGCTTATAGTTCCGCGCCGGATGGCCGCGACTGGACCTATATGTTTGCGGGCCCCTTCCGGGATGCCGGCGAATACCTTCGCTACGCCGAAGGCATCTCGCGCGGCGCCGACCCCAAACACTATGCGGTCATCGACAACGCGCTGGGCAAGGCCGTCGGCACACTCGCTCTGATGCGGATCGACCCCGGCCACGGCGCAATCGAAATCGGAAACATCGCCTTTTCTCCGCTCCTCAAGCAGAAGCGAGCCTCCACCGAAGCACAGTTCCTCGTCATGAAGTATGTCTTTGACGAGCTTCGGTACCGCCGCTACGAGTGGAAGTGCGACAGTCTGAATGCCCCATCCCGGAAGGCCGCGGAGCGGCTCGGATTCAGCTTCGAAGGGATATTTCGACAGGCGGTGATCTATAAGGGGCGCTCGCGTGACACCGCGTGGTTTTCCATCATCGACAAAGAATGGCCATCACTCAAAAAAGCCTTCCTCGCATGGCTTTCGATGGAAAACTTCAATAGCGACGGGCGGCAGATCAGAACCCTGGCCGAACTTAGAAGGGAGCAGCCGGAACGGCACCGCAGGGAAGCTGTTGAATGACTTCGAGCCGTTGCCGCCGGCGTCCTGCCCATCGACGCCTATCCGGCCGCCCCGCTTATTCCACCACCAGCGCGAGACATTCGCTATAGCAAACGCACCCTCACGCGTCTTGCGGCTTCGCGCCGCACGGCGTTGCGCAGCGGCAGCACGAACGGCGACGCCTCGATCTCGAATATGTCGCCCGGTTCAGTACGGATGCCATCGCTGAAGCTGAGGGTAGCCGTCCCGAAGAAGTGCACATGCACGTCCCCTGGACGGCAGAACCCCTTGTATTTGAAGTGGTGGGCCTCCAGGTTGCCCAGGCTGTGCGACATATTGGCTTCGCCCGACAGGAAGGGCTTCTCCCACAGGGTCTTGCCCTGGCGCAGGATACGCGACGTCCCTCGGACGTCCTGCGGCAATTCGCCCAGCAAAAGGCTAGGGCCGAAGCTGGCTGAACGCAGTTTGGAATGGGCCAGCAAGAGGTAGTTTTGGCGCTCGGTGATGTGGTCGGAGAATTCGTTGCCCAATGCAAAACCCAGGCGTCGTGGGCAACCGTCTGCATCGATGATGTATAAGCCGACGATTTCCGGTTCCTCACTGCCGTCGAGGGCAAATTCCGGCACCAACAAATCGGCCCCCGGTTGTACGATGCTGTCGCCATCCCCTTTGTAGAACCACTCGGGTTGGACGCCCGTTTCACCCTGCGCCGGTTTGCCGCCCTCGACACCCATCCGAAACATCTTCATCGAATCGGTCAACTGCTCGGATTTGGCGGTATCGCGATGCATCTGGTCGCGCCCCTGGGCGCTGCCCAAATGCGTCAGCCCGGTGCCGCTGACCAGCAAATGGGCCGGATCGGGATGATCCAGCGGTGCCAGCAAGCGACCTTCAGCCGCCAAAGCCTGAATGTCGACCGTCGCAGAGCCGGCAAATTTCATGGCCAGGCCGGCAAGTGTGCTGTCTTCGGCAATGGCCCGCTGGGCCAGCGCATAAACACTGTGCACGGTATCAAGGACGCGTGCCTGGTCATCGTCGTCAACCAACAATACTTGACGCTGTCCCGCGTCGTTCAAAGCTTGCAGCAATTGCACGGTACTGTCCTTTCTAGAGGTCTGCCAGACGGGCAATAAAGTGGCCATCCGGGTGGTTTCGGTCGAGTATGACGTTGCGCGAGAAACGCGCATCGGATTCGGGATGATCCTCGCGGTAGTGGCTACCACGGCTTTCAGGCCGAGCCAGCGCCGCAGTCGCCATGAGCTCGCCCACCTGGATCATGTTGCTCAATTCGAGTGCAGCCACCTTCTGGGCAGCCGTTTCGACGCACGTGTCCTCGAGCAACGCCTGACGCACCTGCCGGCAAACCCGCAGAAATTGCCGTAGGCCTGTTTCGTCCCGGAGGATCAGCAAATAGCGATTCGCCGCCTTCTGCAGGTCCTGGCGAAGGGTCTCGAGCGAGTGTTTTCCTTGCCCGCTGAACGCAGCGGGATGCAAGTGTTCCGCCACGTCCTTGCTCAATGGCGGATGGTCTGCCAACCGCTGCGCACGCTCCGCGGCCGCCCGCCCAGCGCGTCCGCCAAACACCTGGCACGTGACTGACATGTTGCCGCCCAGTCGATCAGCGCCGTGCGGGCCCGCCGCCACTTCTCCTGCCGCGAACAAGCCTTTCAAGTTGGACTGTGCGTCCGCGTCTATCCTCAGACCGCCATTGATGGCGTGCGCCGAGCACGTGATCTGGATCTTGTCTTTGTATAGATCCACGCCACGCTCTTGATACCACTGGTAAGTCAGCGGCCACATTCGGGCGATGCTGCGGTCCTTGTCGGCCAGGATCTGCGTGAAATCGCGGCCGATGAAATCCATATAGACGCCGCCTTCGTCCGTGCCGCGGCCATCGTTTATCGCCTTCTGGATGGAAATCTCTATGTATCTGGAAATATCGCTGGAACTGAAGGGGAAATGACGCTCTTTTTGTGCGATGACCGCGTCCAGTGACAAGCCTTCGGGCAGGTAGTCCTCCACGAAGGGCTGCCCGTTCCGGTCGGTCAGATTCGGCCGGGCGTCCCAGAGATAATTGCCGAAGAGATTGATGAAAGGCGTAATGACACTGACGCCGGCCTGCATGAATTCCATATTGACCAAATGCGCGCCGGCACGATAGGCCATGGCATAGCCATCACCGGTAATGTCCGAGGGGTAAAGATTCTTGGCAAACAGCTGGCTCGCCCCACCCGTCGTCAATATCGTTGATTTGGCACGGATGATCACCGTGTCGCCATTGTGATCCAGCGCCACGGCACCCAGGCACTGGCCATCCTGTGCGATCAGATCGACGATCATCAGGCGATCCATCACGCGGATGCCCCGCCGCGAGGCCTCGGTGCCCAGCGCCTTGACGATGGGCTTGAAGTGATCCTGGATGACATGCGAGCGCGATTTCGAGGAAAAGCAGGCGCGATAGGTGAGGTAGCGGTCCTCGTCCTCCCGCCGTTCGAAATGGACGCCGTATTGCTCCAGATAATGCAGCGCGTCTTCGGCCTCGTTTGCCAGGATGCCCGCCAGACGAGGATCCGCCATCCCTTGTCCGGCAGTCAGGATGTCCTGCAGGAACACCTCGGGGCTGTCCAGGGGGTCGCCGGCCGCGTCGGGCACGTTGAACGCCCCAACCTCGGCCACACTATGGAATGTGGCGCCGCTTTTGCGGAATTCCCCTTTGATCACCACCAGCACCTCGGCGCCGGCGCCGTCGGCTTCCAATACGGCGCGCAAGGCGGCGCCCCCGCTGCCGACAACCAATACGTCTGTGTGAATTTCGCGGCGAAATGTACTCATTCAGTCAACTCCTTTGGCAAGCGGCACTCCGCCTGGCTTCATTCAGGAAAAATGTGCGGCCGGCATCGTTTTCAGCGTTGGGCTGACACGCACCTTGAAGGGAATCAGGTCCAGCACCTGCGTCTGCAGATCCACGCCAGGGGCGATTTCTTCGACTTGCAAACCGTCAGCCTGCAAAGAAAAGACGGCCCGCTCGGTGACATAGAGAACCTGTTGGCCCTTGCGCAAGGCTTCGCGAGCATTGAAAGTAATTTGCTCTACATGGGGAACGAATTTCGAATAGCGCCCCTCGGTCTGTATGTCGAGATGCCCGTCCGTGACTTCGATGCGCGCACCACCGGCGGAAAATAAACCGCAGAACACCACCCGTGGCGTTCTATGCGTAATGTCGACGAACCCGCCACATCCGGGAATGATGCCGTTGAATTTGCTGACATTGACATTGCCCTGGGCGTCAATCTGACCAAACCCGAGGAAGGTCATATCCAGCCCGCCGCCGTTAAAATATTCAAAGACCTGGGTGGAGTCGATAATGGCGTGCGGATTGATATTGGTGCCAAATATGGCCCGTTCGCCCGGCACGCCGCCGATGGAGCCGTGCTCGGGAAAGAAAACGGCTTGGTCGAAACGCCCTCGCTCGATCAGGATTTTTGGAATATTCACGGGGATGCCCACCCCCAGATTCACGATCTGGTGCTCACCGGTTTCATCGGCCGCCCGATTCACCACGATTCGAGACACGCTGGGCGGCAAAGGCTCGATGTTCTGCAGGGGCAATCGGATCTGTCCTGTCAACGCCGGATTGAGGATGTCGCCACCCGACACGCTTTGATCGGGGACCACAACCACGGCATCGACCAGGATACCGGGAATCTCGACCATGCGAGGGTGCAATGTCCCGCTTTGGGTCATGCGCCGCACCTGCACGATGACTTTTCCGCCAGAGGCTTTGGCCGCCATGGCCAGCGTCTTGACCCCAAGGGATACCGGTTCGTCCTCCAGGCTGATGTTCCCGTATTCGTCGGCGGTGGTGCCGCGCAGCAAAGCAACGTGCACGGGCTCGACGTCATAGCGCAGATAGGTTTCGCCTTCGATATCGACGCGCCGGGCAAGAGAGTTGGCGGCCCGGGCATTGATGCCCCCACCCTCGACATCGGGGTCGACGAAGGTGCCGATGCCGACCTGGGTCAGTGTGGCCTGCCTGCCAGCGGCGGTGTCCCGCATCATCTGGAAAACCGTGCCCATGGGCACAAGGTGCGCCTCGAATGCGTCCTGTTTCAGCAGTTCCGTATAGCGCGAGGTCTTGAGGTAGCTATAGCCGCTGCCGATCGCTCGGCGCACCATGCCCGGCTGTGCGAGATGCTCTAGGCCGAGGTTCTCGCCCATCCCCACGATAATGGGATGGATCTCCGTCAAATCGCGCGGCGAGCCCGTGCGCGCATAGCGCTCACCGATCGCGCGCAACAGTGCGTCGGGCGTCAGAACGTTTTCACAACCACAAATAGCGATGGTCGAACCGTCTTCGACAAGCTCGGCCGCCTGCGCTGCGCTGACAATGCTGACCTTCTTCATACGAGCCCCCCGGGTGCATTCAATACCCACTTGGTGATGTGCTTGCCCACCGCCACGAGCTCCGATCGCTGGTTATGGACCTCCATGTCGGCGACCGTCCGCAAGCGTTCGTCGTCCACAGTCGCGATTTTGTAGGTCACGGTCACAGTATCGCCAAGAAACACCGGCTTCAGAAAACGTACGCCATCGTAGCCCAAGGACACCGGGGTCGTGTCAATGCCCTGTGCAATGCTCCGCTGCTGCATGTGCGTCGACGCGGTGGACATGAACGCAACCAGCAGTGCGCCATGAGCGATCCGCCGGCCATAAACCGACTGTTGCATGAACGCTTCGTCGGTGTGGTTGGGCGAAAAGTCGCCCGATATCCCGGCAAACAGGACGACGTCGGTTTCCGTAACGGTCTTGGTGAACTGGACACTATCGCCAATTCGGACGTGAAAATGGGTCACTCACTGTCTCCTATGTGTGGGTCTGAAATTCTTTTCTAAACAAAAACCCCCCGCAAATCAATGTTTGACGGGGGGATTCTGGCGGAGAGGGTGGGATTCGAACCCACGGTACGGGGTTACCGTACGCCTGATTTCGAGTCAGGTACATTCGACCACTCTGCCACCTCTCCGGGTACGATGCATTGCGTGTCGAGTCGCGCATCTTAGCATAAAACCAGGCGGCAGACTTCGGGGCGCGGGCGGCCCGCCGCCCGCTGAAACCCGTCCCGTCACTCGGCGGCAATGCGATCCACCCCCCCCATGTACGGCCGCAGGGCCTCGGGCACGACGATGCTGCCATCGGCTTGCTGGTAGTTCTCCAGCACCGCGACCAGGGCGCGGCCGACCGCCAGGCCGGAGCCGTTCAGGGTGTGCAGGTACTCGGGCTTGGCCTTCGGGCCTTCGGGGCGGAACCTGCCCTGCAGGCGCCGTGCCTGGAAGTCCAGGCAGTTGGAGACCGACGAGATTTCCCGCCAGGCATTCTGCGCCGGCAGCCAGACCTCGAGGTCGTAGGTCTTGGCCGAACCGAAGCCCATGTCGCCCGCGCACAGCAGCACCACGCGGTACGGCAGGCCGAGGGCCTGCAGCACGTGCTCGGCGTGGCCCACCATTTCATCCAGGGCCTCCCAGGAGCGCTCGGGGTGGACGATCTGCACCATCTCGACCTTGTCGAACTGGTGTTGGCGGATGATGCCGCGCAGGTCGCGCCCGCCGCTGCCCGCCTCGGAACGAAAACAGGGCGTGTGCGCAGTCAGGCGCAAGGGCAGGTCGCGGGCCTCGAGGATGGTGTCGCGCACGGTGCCCGTCAGGGGGATCTCGGCCGTGGAAATCAGGTACAGGTCCTCGGCCGGGCCTTCATCCTCGTCGGGCGTGCTGCCCTGCCCGCCCTTGGTCACCCAGAACATATCGTCCTTGAACTTGGGCAGCTGGCCGGTGCCGAACAGCGTCGAGCCGTTGACGATGTAGGGGGTATAGCACTCGGTGTAGCCGTGCTCGCCGGTCTGCAAGTCCAGCATGAATTGGGTCAGCGCGCGATGCAGCCGGGCGATCGGCCCGCGCAGCATCATGAAGCGCGCGCCCACCAGTTTGCGGGCCGATTCGAAATCCAGGCCGAAAGGCTCGGCCAGCGCAACGTGGTCGCGGGGCTCGAACCCCAGGCCGGCCGGATTGCCGTCCGCGCCGGCGATGCCGGGCAGCCAGCGCCGCACCTCGACGTTGTCGACCTCGGAGGCGCCGTCCGGGACGCTGTCGTGCGGCAGGTTGGGGAGGGTCATCAGCCATTGCGACAATTCCTGCTGGACCGCCGCCAGGTCGTGCTCCAGCGCCTTCAATTCGTCCGGGATGGCCTGCGATTCGGCCAGCACGGCGCTGGCATCCTCGCCCCGGGATTTCAGCTGGCCGATCTGCTTGGCAAGCGCATTGCGCCGGGCCTGCAGTTCCTCGGTGCGGACCTGGACAGCCTTGCGGCGGGCCTCCAGGTCATGGTAGCGGTCGGAATCGAAGGACAGGCCGCGCCGCGCCAGGGCGCCGACGACGCGCGGCAGGTCTTTGCGCAGCAGATTGGGATCGAGCATGGTGAGGGGCCGGGGATAGAATCATTGGAGAAGCCGTATTGTATTCAATTACGCCGAACCCTTCGGCGCCGCGAGCTATCCCAGCCGCCGCCGCTGCGGTATCGTAGGCATTCCATTCCCGACACCAGGAGTCCACTATGTCGAAAGTTCTCGTCCTTTATTACTCCGCCTACGGCCATATCGAACAGATGGCCGAGGCGGTTGCCGAAGGCGCCCGCTCCGCCGGCGCGACGGTCGACATCAAGCGGGTTCCCGATCTGGTGCCCGAGGGGGTCGCCAAGGCCTCGAACTACAAGCTCGACCAGGCCGCGCCGATCGCCAAGGTGGCCGACCTGGCGGACTACGATGCGATCATTGTGGGAACGGGGACGCGCTTTGGCCGGATGAGTTCTCAAATGGCCAATTTCCTCGACCAGGCCGGCGGCCTGTGGGCCAGCGGCAAGCTCAACGGCAAGGTCGGCGCCGCCTTCACCAGCACCGCCACGCAGCACGGCGGCCAGGAAATGACGCTGTTCTCGATCATCGCCAATCTGCTGCACTTCGGCTGCGTCGTGGTCGGCCTGCCGTACAGTTTCCAGGGACAGATGCGCCTGGACGAGGTCACGGGCGGCGCGCCCTACGGTGCAACCACCATTGCCGGCGGCGACGGCTCGCGCCAGCCCACTGAAAACGAACTGGACGGCGCGCGCTTCCAGGGCAAGCACGTCGCCGAGGTCGCCAACAAGCTGTTCGGCTGAGGCGCGTGGTCAGTCCTCGCCCCCAGCCTCCTCGTCCCACTGGCGCAACTGGGCCAGTTTTTCGGCGATCCTGATTTCCAGGCCACGGGGCACCGGCCGGTACCAGCCGGGCTCCTCCATGCCTTCGGGCAGGTAGGTCTCGCCCGCGGCATAGGCGTTGGGCTCGTCGTGGGCGTACCGGTACTCGTGCCCGTAGCCCAGTTCCTTCATGAGTTTCGTCGGCGCGTTGCGCAGGTGCACCGGGACCTCGCGGCTCTTGTCCTGCCGGACGAAGGCCCGGGCCCGGTTGTAGGCCATGTAGCCTGCGTTGCTCTTGGCGGCCACGGCCAGATAGATCACTGCTTGTCCGAGGGCCAGCTCGCCCTCGGGCGACCCCAGGCGCTCGTAGGTGGCGGCCGCGTCGTTGACGACCTGCAGGGCGCGTGGATCGGCCAGGCCGATGTCCTCCCAGGCCATGCGCACGATGCGCCGCGCCAGGTAGCGCGGATCGGCGCCGCCGTCGAGCATGCGGCAAAACCAGTACAGCGCCGCATCGGGATGCGAGCCGCGCACCGACTTGTGCAGGGCCGAGATCTGGTCGTAGAACTGGTCCCCGCCCTTGTCGAAGCGACGCGCATTCAAGGTCAGCGCCTCGCGCACGAAGGCGGCGTCGGCCCGCGCGATGCCGGCCGCGCCGGCGGCGGTGCCGGTCTGCTCCATCAGGTTCAGCAGGCGCCGCGCATCACCGTCGGCCAAGTCGACCAGTGCGTCGATGGCGGCCTCATCCAGTTCCAGCCCCGGCAAGGCGCGCTCGCGCGTACGCGCGAGGAGCTCCCTCAACTCGTCCTCGGACAGCGGCTTCAGCACATAGACCTGAGCACGCGAGAGCAAGGCGGAATTCACCTCGAAAGAAGGATTCTCGGTGGTTGCGCCGATGAAGGTGACCAGCCCAGACTCGGCATACGGCAGCAAGGCGTCTTGCTGGGATTTATTGAAGCGGTGGATTTCATCGACGAACAGGATGGTGCGCCGGCCCATGGCCTGGTGCTGCTGGGCCTGCTCGATGGCGGCGCGGATGTCCTTCACCCCCGAAAACACCGCCGACAGCGCGATGAATTCGCAATCGAAGGCATCGGCCGTGAGGCGCGCCAGCGTGGTCTTGCCCACGCCCGGCGGGCCCCACAGGATCATGGAATGCGGCTTGCCGGACTGGAAGGCCAGCCGCAGGGGCTTGCCCTCGCCCAGCAGGTGCGTCTGGCCCACCACCTCGTCGAGGCTGCGCGGGCGCAAGGCCTCGGCCAACGGTGCGCCCGCCAGCGCACCGCCGCCCCGCGCCGCCGTCGGCGGCCCCGATCCCAGCAGGTCGCCTTGAGTCGCCATCGTCAGTCCATCCGGACGAGGTCGACGCCCGGCGGCGGCTTGAATTCGAAGCGGTCCGCGGGGATGTCGGGATTGGCCTGGATGTCCTCGAGCACGATGCGCGAGGTCTGGCCAAACGCATCGAGGAGCTCGAGCCGCCGCGGCAAGCCATCGGCAAAGCCGATGTCCACGTGCACGAAGCCCGCATCGCCGCCCTTGGGCAGGGCGCGCAGCCACTGCAGGCCGTCGCGCTCGGGCTGCGCCTGCAGGTCGAAGGAATCCTCGAGGGCGCCCGAGCCGAACAGCAAGGCGGCCGGCGAGGCGCCGATCGCCTGGCGCGCGCTGCGCTGGGTGACCTGCGCCAGATCGGGATCGTACTGGTAGACCGAACGGCCGTCCGAGACGATCAACTGCTCGTAGGGCTTGCGCACCTGCCAGCGGAACTTGCCGGGGCGCTGGAACGAGAATTCGCCCGACTGGGTCCGGCCCGCGCCCTGGCCGCCGGCCATGGTTTGCTGGAATTGTCCGGTAGCCGTGTGCACGTCGGCGATGAAGGCATGCAGCTGCGCGCGCGCATCCGCCGCCAGGGCCATCATCGGCAGACAGGCCAGCACGAGTCCCGCCAGCCAGGCCTTGAGGATTCCCTGGCCCGGTCGCGCCGCGCGCGTCGGTGAATGTTTAATCATCATCTGAGACATTTCCTGCGGGCACCAGGATATCCCGGTTGCCATTGGGTTGCATGGCCGACACCAGGCCGGAGCGCTCCATCTGCTCGAGCAGGCGGGCCGCGCGGTTGTAGCCCACGCGCAAGTGGCGCTGCACCGACGAAATCGAGGCGCGGCGGTTGCGCAGCACGACCTCGACGGCCTGGTCGTAGAGCGGGTCGGATTCCTGGTCGGCGAAGCCGGTGACCGCGCTCACGCCGTCGCCGGTCTCGCCCTCGGAGGCGCCCTCGAGCAGGCCGTCGACGTAGTCGGGTTCGCCGCCGTCGGCCTTCAGGGCCTCGACCACGCGATGCACCTCGTCGTCATGGACGAAGGCCCCGTGGACCCGGGTCGGCAGGCTGGTGCCCGGCGGCTGGTACAGCATGTCGCCCTGGCCGAGGAGCGCCTCGGCCCCCATCTGGTCGAGGATGGTGCGCGAGTCGATCTTGGACGAGACCTGGAAGGCGATGCGCGTCGGGATGTTGGCCTTGATCAGGCCCGTGATCACGTCGACGCTGGGCCGCTGCGTCGCCAGGATCAGGTGGATGCCCGCCGCACGCGCCTTTTGCGCCAGCCGCGCGATCAGTTCCTCGACCTTCTTGCCCACCACCATCATCAGGTCGGCGAGCTCGTCGATGACGACGACGATGGTGGGCAGTGTCGCCAGCGGCTCGGGCGCATCGGGCGTCAGCGAAAACGGATTGGGGATGGGCTCGCCGCGCTTTTGCGCATCGCGGATCTTGGTGTTGTAGCCCGACAGGTTGCGCACGCCCAGCTTGCTCATGAGCTTGTAGCGCTTTTCCATCTCGGCCACGCACCAGTTCAGTGCATTGGCGGCCTGGCGCATGTCGGTCACCACGGGCGCCAGCAAGTGCGGGATGCCCTCGTAGACGCTCATCTCCAGCATCTTGGGGTCGATCAGGATCAGCCGGACCTGGCTGGCGTCGGCCTTGTAGAGCAGCGACAGGATCATGGCGTTGATCCCCACCGACTTGCCCGAACCCGTCGTCCCGGCCACCAGCAGGTGGGGCATCTTGGCCAGGTCGGCGACCACCGGATTGCCGGCGATGTCCTTGCCCAGCGCCATGGTCAGGGCCGAGCCGCTGGCGTGATAGACCTGCGAGCCCAGAATTTCCGACAGGCGCACGATCTGGCGGCGCGGATTGGGCAGTTCCAGGCCCATCAGGTTCTTGCCCGGAATGGTCTCGACCACGCGGATGCGCACCAGGCTGAGGGCGCGCGCCAGGTCCTTGGCGAGGTTGACGATCTGGCTGCCCTTGACGCCGGTGGCGGGCTCGATTTCGTAGCGGGTGATCACCGGGCCGGCCTGCGCCGACACCACCACCACGCTGACGCCGAAGTCCGAGAGCTTTTTCTCGATCAGGCGCGAGGTGAACTCGATGGTCTCGGGCGATACGGTCTCGCGCGCCTCCTCGACGGGGTCCAGCAGCGACAGCGCGGGCAGCGTGCCGCTGAGTGCGGGATCCTCCTTGGGCGTGAACAGGGACTGCTGCTTTTCCTGCTGGACGCGCGAAGACTTGGGCACGGTCGTGACCGAGGGCTCGATGCGCACCGGCTGTTCATGGACCAGCTGCACCTGGCGGGTCTCGACCATTTCCTGGCGCTCGGCGGTCTTGGTCGCGCCGACACGGCGATCCTCGTAGGCGGTCTTCAATTCGATCAGGCGGCGCAAGCCGCGCTCGATCCAGAAGCCGACTTTTTCCGAGATGTCGAGCCACGAAAAGCCGAAGAACAGGCTGGAACCCATCACGATGAAAGCCAGTAGCAGCAGCGTGCTGCCCGCATGGCCCATGAGCTGCGCCAGCCCCTGGGCCAGCAGTTGGCCCAACTGTCCGCCGGCGCCCGCCGGCAGGTGGCCGGCCCAGGACCCCAGGCGCAAGGCCTCGATGCCCATGCAGCCCAGGAACAGCAGCACAAAGCCGATGCCGACCTCCCAGCGCACGCGCGGCAGGAGCTCGGGCACGGTGTTGGGCAGGACGACGCGCGTCAGCCGATAGAAGCCCGCGGCCACGCGGCGCAGCAGCAGCACCACCCACAGCCACGCGGAATAGCCGAACAGGAACAGCAGGAAGTCGGCGACGTGCGCGCCGAAGGTGCCGCCGCGATTCTGCGTCACGCCGCTGTGCACGGAATGCGACCAGGCCGGGTCGGATTTGCTCCAGGTCGCCAGTACCAAAATCAGCCAGCACGCCATTGCGGCAAAAAGTATCCAGCGCGCTTCGCGCAACAATCCGGTCAGGCGGGCCTGCAAGGGCGAGGGGCCGTTGCGCACATTGCGCGAGGCGCGGGATGTCGGTGCGGGTATTCTTGCCATGGCCTCATTATAATTGCGGGGTTATCGATCAACGGATTTTCTGTGATGTCTAGCGCAAAACACGCCAAAGTGATGATTCTGGGCTCCGGCCCCGCCGGCTACACCGCCGCCGTCTACGCCGCCCGGGCCAATCTGTCGCCCGTGCTCATCACCGGCCTCGAGCAAGGCGGCCAGCTGATGACCACGACCGACGTGGACAATTGGCCGGCGGACGTGCACGGCGTGCAGGGCCCCGACCTGATGCAGCGGTTCATGGAACACGCCCAGCGCTTCAACACCGAAATGGTGTTCGACACCATCGCCAAGGTGGACCTGTCCCAGCGGCCCTTCGTCCTCACGGGCGACACCGGCGAAACCTATACCTGCGACAGCCTCGTCATCGCCACCGGGGCGTCGGCCCAATACCTGGGCCTGCCCTCCGAGCAGGCCTTCATGGGGCGCGGCGTGTCGGCCTGCGCGACCTGCGACGGGTTCTTCTACAAGAACCAGGACGCGGTGGTGATCGGCGGCGGCAACACCGCCGTCGAGGAAGCCCTCTACCTGTCGAACATCTGCCGCACGGTCACCCTGGTGCACCGCCGCGACAAGTTCCGTGCCGAGCCCATCCTGGTGGACAAGCTCATGGACAAGGTGAACAACGGCAATATGCGCCTGAAGCTGTTCCACGAACTCGACGAAGTCCTGGGCGACGACTCGGGCGTGACCGGCGTGCGCCTGCGCAACAACCAGACGGGCGGCACCGAGGACCTGGCCGTGACCGGCACCTTCATCGCCATCGGCCACAAGCCCAATACGGCGATCTTCGAGGGCCAGCTCGACATGGAGAACGGCTATATCGTCACCCGCAGCGGCCTGCAGGGGCTGGCGACCATGACCTCGGTGCCGGGCGTATTCGCCGCCGGCGACGTCATGGACCACGTCTACCGCCAGGCCATCACCAGCGCGGGCACCGGCTGCATGGCCGCGCTCGACGCGCAACGCTGGCTGGAGAATGAAGGCCTCTAAAGCAGGCCTGGCCGAGCTCGAGCGCCTGCGCGCCGAAGCCGCCCTGGATCCAGCCGACCGGGCTCTGTTTCGCCAGGCCGTGCGCTTCGTCCAACCCCTGCGAAGCGCCACGGTCCGGGCGCCCGGCCCCTCACGCCTGGCCCCCGAGGACTGGCTGCGGGCGCGCCGCGCCCATGCCGCCGGCCAACCGGACCCCGCGCCGGCGCCCACCGCCCCGCTCGCCACGCGCGGGCTGCCGGCGGCCGCCCCGTACGATCCGGAAGCCCGCCACTTCCTCCATGCCGGCTGCGGGCCGGACCTGCTGCGCGGCCTGCGGCGCGGAAAATGGCCCATCGAGGCCACCCTGGACCTGCATGGCAGCACACTCGAGCACATGGACGAGCGCATGGACCGGTTTCTGGCATCCTGCCTGGATCACGGCATCCGCTGCGTCCGCATCATCCACGGCAAGGGCCACGGCTCGCGCACCGGCGTCGCCATCCTCAAGGATGCCGTACGCAGGCGTTTGACGCGGCTCGATGCCGTCCAGGCCTGGATTCAATGCGACGAGCCCGCAGGCGGGGCCGGCGCCGTCATGGCTTTGCTGCGCCAACCACCGTCCAAGGACACCCCATGAACTGGATCCTGTTGGGCTTCGCCATCCTGGCCGAAGTCATCGCAACCTCGGCCCTCAAGGCCTCGGACGGATTTACCCGGCCGCTGCCGGCGGCCGTCACCGCCGTCGGCTACGCCATCGCCTTCTATTTGCTGGCGCTGACCCTGAAGACCATACCCGTAGGCATTGCCTATGCGGTGTGGTCGGGTGCGGGGATCGTGGCGATCGCCCTGATCGGCTATTTCTTTTTCCACCAGGCGCTGGACGGGCCGGCCCTGTTGGGCATCGGCCTGATCCTGGCGGGCGTCATCGTCCTGAACGTGTTTTCGAAGTCGGGCGGGCACTGAGGCGTGCCGCCCTTGCCGCCTCAGGCGGACGCCAGCACGCCCGCATCGCAGGGCATGAGGCGCCGGTAGAAATTCGGCAGGGCGAACAGGGCGCCATGCACCTCGGGGTTGTAGTATTGCAGGTCCTCGACGCCACGCACCTCGAGGCGGGCTGCAACGTCGGCGGCGGGCAGCGTCACCGGATCAAGGGTGTCGGAGGCCACGGCCAGGGACCAGTACGAGCCGTACAGCGGAATATGCAAGCCATAGCCGCGCACGTGCTCGAACGTCCGGCCCAGTGCCTCCGCCAGGCCCCTCACCTGGTCCGGCTCGTGGAAGGGGGAGCCCAGGTGCAGCACCAACGCACCGCCGGGCGCCAGGATGCGCCGGCAATGGGCGAAGAATGACTCGGTATACAGGGGCCCCGCCGGGGTCTCGGGATCAGTGAGGTCCAGGTACACCAGGTCGAAGCGTTCCGCCGTATCACGGACGAAGGCCGCGCCGTCGCCGATCCGCACGTTGGCGCGCGGGTCGTCCAGGCTGCCGTGATTGATGCGGCCCAGATGCCGGCGCGCCACGTCCACCACCCCGCCGTCGAGTTCGACCAGCGTGGCCTGGATGCCCGGATGCTTCAGCAGTTCTTCGAGGGCACCGCCGTCGCCGCCGCCCACGATCAGGGCGCGGCGGGGATCCGGATGGGCGATCGCCGCCGGGTGGATCAAGGCCTCGTGGTAGAAAAACTCGTCCGCCTCGGAAGTCATCAGGCTGCCGTCCAGCCGCAGGGTCAACCCCAATTCGTCGGATTCGAGCAGCTCGAGGTGCTGGTAATCGGTGCGCTGGTCCAGCAGGCGCCGCGCAAAGCGAAAACCATACACGCTGTCCTCATTCAGGGATTCCAGCAGCAGTTCGCCGCCGGCGCGGGCGGGCCCGTCGCGGTCGCCGCGCATGATGCGCTCGCGCTGCGATTCGCGGGCCTGGAATGCGCTTTCGAGGGCGCCCATGAGGCGCTCGGCCTTGTCCGAATTGTCGGCCTCGAAGTTGCACACGTAGACATCCAGCGTGACGCCCCGGCGCTCGGGCCAGGTATGCAGGGCCAGATGGGATTCGGCCAGCAACAGGGTCCCCGTCACCCCGCCCGGCTGGCCCTGGTAATCGGGAAACACGTGCCATTTCTCGCCGACGATCGTGAGGCCGGCCGCCAGCGTCGCCTCCCGGCACAGGCCGGCAAGCGCCTCGGCGTCGGTCATCAGCAAACCATCACAGTCGCAGCGATAGAGATCCGCAGTGAGATGCAGGCCTTGCATGGTGTGCTCCTAGTCGGGGTCCCGCGCCGGGCGCGCGCGGAAAGGAAAAGCCGATATGCGGCATGGCGCCGCCCCAGGGCCACAGCACGAGGGGCTGGCGGCCAGGAAACCATAGATTATACACAAAGACAGCGAGTTGCCGGCCAAAGCCGGATATACCCGACAAATGACGGCGGGATGCGCAATGCGCGCAATCCAGGGGTTCGCCCTCGCCGCATATCCACGGGCCTGAAATGGAACGGGGCCGACGATTTTGTCGTCGGCCCCGCCAAGATTCTATTTGTTATGGGTACTGCCAGATTTACGCCGTATCTTCGGCTGTGCCCAAGCAGGGCTGTCTCCTCACCTGCATGAACCGCATTATGCACGGCGCATCTAAATGTGACACTTAGGGAATGCACCTAGGTGCGGTACGTCTGACGGGCGCAGCCGACCGAACGGGCTCTCGACGTCGAGGTGATCGCATACATCATGTCGAGCGATGACATGGACCTACCGGCAGAACGAGTGACAGGCGCTATGCAAGGTGTACGCGGTTACGGCCCGCCGCCTTCGCGCGGTAAAGCGCAGTGTCCGCCAGAGCCAGCGCGTCGTGTATGTCCGTGCCATGCTCCGGATAGCAGGCCACCCCGAGGGAAATGGTCACGCTGCCCGCATTGTCGAAAGCAGTCCTTTCGATGGCAGACCGCAAGCGTTCTGCAAAGTGCTGGGCTGGGCCGACTCCCGAATCCGGCAACAAGATCACGAATTCTTCGCCCCCCATGCGGGCGACCACGTCTTCGCTACGGGCTTCAGCCATGATCGACGCGGTAATGGCTTTGAGGACCTCGTCGCCCACGGCGTGGCCGTATTCATCATTGACTGCCTTGAAGTGATCGACGTCGACCATCACGACGGCTGCGTTTCTCTCTTCCTCCATGATTCGTTCCATGGCAGTGTCCAGGCCACGGCGGTTGAGGGCGCCGGTCAGCGGATCCGTCGTTCCTTCGATATGGAGCTGGCGCATCCGACTGCCAATGGCCGAAAAGCTCCGCATCAGCCCTTTTCGGATCAGGGCGGCCTCGAGGTACCAACCTTTGATAGACCGTATGCGCGAGAAGTTCGCGGAATCACCCAGGTTGGCGGCGACTTCTGCGAGCTCACGTAAAGGGCGGGCAATAAATCGAGATAACCACCAGATCGCCAGCAGACTCAGAATAACCACCGGCAAGGAGTAATAGAGCGTGCGCAAGAACAGTTCGTCAATATTCGATAATGCGACCTCCGTGGGCCGGTGAGCAACGACGCCCCAACTCGGAGACGGGATGGGTGCGTAGCTGACAAGCTGGTCCTTAGCGCCGCTCTCGATGGTGCGCTCGGTTCCGACTTCGCCGCGCAGCACTGCAGAGACGGGCTTCGAGCCCTTGAACGAAGTTCCGATCAGCTCCGGGTCCGGATGGTAAACCACCGCCCCTGTTTCATCGACGATATAGAAGTAAGATCTGTCTTGATAGTGAAGTTTATTCAGCGCGTTTTGCAGTGCGCTGCCCCCTTGCAGATACACTGCGCCCCCAACGAATCCGGCATAACGTCCATCCGTGAGGATGGGATAGGAAATAAGGATCAGCCACCGGTTGCCGGGCCCTCTGAACGCGCCGCTGATTGCTGCGGAATCTTGTGCCTCGAGCAGTGCCCGGGCTTGTGATGCTTGCAAATAGCTGCCCACCCGGAATTCCCCCGCGGGTTCAGCGGCGAAAATTTTCCCTGTCGAGTCGACTGCAATAACAGCGTTGAAGGTGTCGGTGACACTGGAGACCTGATCCAGTTCCTTTTGTGTGGCGGCAGGGTCGAGCCGACTCTCACCGACGTCCAGCGCGGCGGCAGCGAGTGCCTGTGTAGACTTTTCAAGGAACGAATCGGTGACGCGTGAAAGTTTCTCAGCGTAGCTGCGGTTCGCATCCAGGCTGTGCTGAAGCAGCAAACCGCGCTGAACCTGGTAAGCGGCATGCAAGCTATTCGCCAAGGCCAAAAATACGAAGAACATACACATCCACAGGATAAGGCGTCGTAGGTCGACACGAAAAAACGAACCAGGGATGTCGTTCGGGTTACTCTGGGCCATTGACGGGAAAGGTTAAGTTCGGCGATGGTCGCCATTCTAGCAATGAAGTCGGGTGGCGGGACTTGCACCCGCAGGAGTGCGCCCATGCTGGGCGCACAAAGCAAAGGCCCCACCCTCCCAAGAAGAGTGGGGCCCGGACCAGCCAGCCTTGCGGCCGGCTAAAGATCCAACAGGCTTATCACATATTGTCGATCAAAACCTGTAATCTTGCTTTATGTTCATATAAATCAGATGGATATAACTTAGATATCGCCATCATGGCCCCAAATATGGCCCCGCTTGCGAAAAAGCCAGCTATGCACCTGGTGGGCTGCGCGTTGAACACCTGACAACCTGTATACGCGAGCAATGATACCGTCATTTGACCCCCCGATAAATCATGGATCAAGGTAAAATGCATGAAACATCAACGGAGTTTCATGCGTTTTTGATCGTACCATGAGTACACACCACCTCGACAACCTACCTCAGAAGGGCTCGGCGGCAGCGCTGGCCCACTATCTTCGTGCTGGACATGTCTACCGGCGCGAAGACCTGACGCGCCTGTCGTCTGCGGTGGACCGCGACCTAGGCAAGCTGGTAGCTGCCGGACGACTGAAAAAACTGGCACAGGGCCTGTACCATGCACCGAAGTCTTCGCGCTTCGGGCTGCTGCCCCCGGAGGACGGTCAAGTCGTGCAATCCTTTCTACGCGGCGACAAGGATTTCCTGCTGTTCTCACCATCCGCCTACAACACGGTAGGCCTGGGCACTACGCAGCTATACAACCGCACGCTGGTCTACAACCGTAAGCGCCACGGCGTCTTCAAGCTGGGCAACCGGGAATTCGATTTCCGCGTAAAACCCCGCTTTCCCCATCAGCTGACGCCTGAATTCCTGTTCGTTGACCTGCTCAACAACCTGGACGAACTGGCCGAAGATCGCGATGACGTTCTGGATCGCGCCCGAACGCTGTGGCCCGCCCGCGTATCCCCCAAACTGCTTCAAGCCGCTGAACTGTACGGCAACGCAGCCACCCGCAAACACGTCAAGGCCTGGATGGATGAGCTCGTTCCTGCATGAACTCCCCGATTTCAGGGATCTGATCCTGGTCGTCGCTGATCAGAAGGGCATAGACCCCAGCCTGGTGGAAAAGGACTACTGGATCATGCATTGCCTGTGGGGGTTGCAGGCCCAGGGCTTCCAGTTCGAGTTGAAGGGCGGCACATCCCTGTCCAAAGGCTTTGGCATCATCCACCGATTCTCGGAAGACATCGACATCCGGATCGAACCACCGGACGACGTCAAGGTGATGACGGGTCGGAATCACGACCGGCCCGCCCACATCGCCTCACGGGGCGCGTATTACGACATGCTGACCGAGCGCATTCGCATTCCCGGTATCGGAAGCATCACGCGCGACAAACAGTTTGATGACCCGAAGCTGCGCAGCGCCGGGATACGTCTCTTCTATGACACGCAGACGCCGCAGGTGGCGGGCATCAAGGAAGGGATACTGCTGGAACTGGGCTTTGACGACACAGCCCCAAATCGCGCAGTGACCATTTCATCCTGGGCGCTGGATACTGCGTTCAAGCACGGGGTGTCGGTCACCGATAATCGAGCGGTGGATGTCCTGTGCTACGCACCCACTCATACCTTTGTCGAGAAGCTGCAGACGATTTCCACCAAGTTCCGGCAGCTTCAGGCTTCGAACCAGTTTCCGGCCAATTTCCTGCGCCACTACTACGATGTGTACTGCCTGCTGGCGCTGGACGAGATTCAGGACTTCATGCGGCAACCCGCTTATGTCGCCCGCAAGGCCCAGCGCTTTCGCACAGGCGATGAGCAAGTCATCGCCCACAACCCCGCCTTTATCTTCAACGACCCTGAACTGCTGCAACGCTTCACGCAGGAATTTCACAAAACAGCGGGCCTGTACTACCAGGAACAACTGACCTTTCCGGATCTGATCCAGCGGATTCACGAAAATCTGGGGATCATGTAAACCGGAGCAACCTTCGAACAGGTGCCCCATGAACGAACCTCTCTCCGAGCTCATCCGCATCCGGGTGACCCCGTCCCATGCTGCGCGCCTGGGCGAGGCGGCAGCCCTATCGGGGCTGTCCCTGTCCAACTACATTCGTCGTCGCTTGGTGGCTGACGACAACCTGCAGGAAGAACTGACGCTTTTGCGCCAGATCGTGGCCGACCTGGGCCAGCTGCGCGACACCCACCGGGCTGCCGTGGAAACCGTGCACCTGGTCCGCGCCATGGCCAGGCCTGAACAGATAGACCTGGCACGGCAGAACCTGCAGCGCTTGCGCTGACCACTCCTCGGCCCGATTGCGGCCACCTGCTTTTCTCTTTTCCCCCTTCCCCGGAGACACCCCCCATGCAAACCCTTCCCGTCTTGCGGGCTGGGGCGCTGGCGTTCGCCTGCGCTCTGGCTCCAGCTGCCCATGCGACCGACTCTGCCGATCTGCTGACCGGTATCCCGCGTCTGGCCTGCGAAGCCACGCTGTGCTTGTCCTCCAGCTTGCGGCCTGGTGAATGCAGTCCGTCCCTCGACCATTATTTCGGCATCAAGCGATTCAACCGCCGTGGTCTGGACTGGGACGCTACTGTTGCTGCCCGCCGGTCCTTTCTGGGCCAGTGCCCAGCCGCAGCCGATCCCGGCATGCCCGAACGGGTGGAGGCCATCTCGCACGGCGCGGGCAAGTGTGATGCCGACTACCTGAACCGCAGCTATGCCGACACCGCCTACAAATGGCGCAAGCGCGGCTATCGATACGATGCCGCGACCGGCAATCAGGAGCCCGTCTATGAAGTTCAGACGCTGTCCACGGTAACGCTGACTCAGCTGCCGACCTGGTGCGTCGCCTACAACGATCACGACTGGACCTATGAACTGTCCGTGCGCTATGTGGGCAGACCCACGATGGGTGGGCGCTGGGTCAAGGCCGAAGACTACGAGGCGGCCAAGGCTCGCTGGGATGCCGATCATGGCGGTCAGTGGGCCCAGGGCTGGAACTTCTCGATGTCTGACCCCAGGCAGCGTGGCAGTCTTTGAAGGTGGTCATCCATGCTTGCTGAACTGACCGCCCTGGCCCTGGCCTGCGCACCCAACATCCACCCAATCACGCTCGATGCACTGATCCGTCACGAGTCTGGTGCTCGGCAGTATGCCATTGGCGTGAACCACAAGGGCAAGGCCTTATCCCAGCAACCGCACGATCTGGAAGCAGCCAACCAGGCAGCTGAAAAGCTGATTGCCCAAGGCATCGACTTCGATGCGGGTCTTGGCCAGATCAATGTGCGCAACTGGGACTGGTTGGGCCTTACCAGCACCACGGTCTTCGATCCCTGCCGGAATCTGGCGGCCGCCCAGATGGTGCTGTCCGATTGCTATGCCAGGGCGCTGAATAGTCATCGGGACCAGCAGCAAGCCCTGCGGGCTGCACTGTCCTGCTACAACACGGGCAATTTTCACCGGGGCTTTGCCAATGGCTATGTGGGCAAGGTGCTAGCCCAGGCCGGGATCCAGGTACCGGCCCTAAAACCCGTGGCCCATCCGGGCGGCCCATCGGTGGAGCCAGCAGCCGCTGCAGAAACAGGCACTGCCGCATCACATCCGGCCGCCATAACGGCGGGCAACGATCCGGAAAATCCAGATCGCTCACCCAATCAGCGAGACGAATCCGCGGAAACCACCCTTCCGGGCGCACCGGACGGCTTCACTGCCTATCCCACAGCCGACGGCTTTTCCCACTCGCCCGACTGATCCAGACCGCTGACCAGGCCATCAAACCTGCTTCAGACCTGACCCGGTCACTTCCCATTCCTTTTCCCATCACCCCAGCGCACCGCAGCGCCTGGGGCAGGAGCCATGCCATGCCGATACTGCAACGCATCAAAATCAAGACACTTCAAGGACGATTCGCCCGCACTCTGGCGACACTCTGGATACTGGCGGCAGGCCATCAGGAGGCATTGGCCCAGTCCATGGGTGGCCTTTCACGCGCTCAGACGACGCTGCAAACGCTCAAGGACAATCTGGACGTGATCCTGCCGATTGCCGCCGTGATCATCGGCGTCATCATCTTCGTGCTGTATTCCGCTGAAGTCATGCGCAAGGACGACGCCATCCGCTGGGGCATCGGCGTGCTGCTCGCGGGCTCCGCTGCGGAACTGGTCGTGCTGCTCTGGAAGTAAGCCATGGCAGCGCACACCACCAGCACACGGTCAGGTCACCCCGATTCCACCGCCCAGACACCCGCTACCCACCAAAATCCCAACACCTACCCCGTGTTCAAGGGCCTGGGGCGCAAGGCGACCTTCATGGGCATTCCCACGACGCTCATGCTCGGGGCCTTTGTCTGCATCGCGGTCATAGCCATGACGGCAGGTCTCGCCTGGTGGGGGTTGCTCTTTGTGGTGATGCCCGCTCTGGCCATTCTCACCCGCGACGACGACAAGGCGCTCGACGTTCTGTGGCTGGAGCTCAAGACCCGCCGCATGAACCGCAACCAGCGCTTCTGGCGCGGATCCAGCTACGCCCCCCAGGGCTATCACCGTGATCGCCCCTGGCGCAGCCTTATTCACCGAAGGAATCACCCATGACAGCAGCTGCAGCTCTCGCCGTCGATGAACGGCTGGTTTCCCGCTACCTGCCCTATTCCCACCACGTCACAGACCACATCATCGCGTGCGACAACCATGAATACCTGGCGGTCATCAAAGTGGCAGGCCGTGCCCCGGACGCCTACGCCCAGGCGGAACTGAAAGCATGGATCGAAGCCCTGCATAACGTGCTGCGCGGCCTGCCCATGGGTTCGTTGGGTCTCTATTCGCACATCATCCGCAGGCGCGTCACGGAATACCCGGATAGCACCTTTGCGCAGCCCTTTGCCGCCCAGTTCGATGCGGCCTACCGGGCGACGTTCGACGCCTCGGGCCTCATGGTGAACGACCTGTACCTGACGGTGTTGGTTCATCCAGTGGAAGATCCTGTGCTGGGCACCTTCGCCAGCCTGGAGAAAGCCAACGAGCAGCGCCTGGCGCACTGGCAGGCCGAGTCCATCGAGCGGCTGACCAACACCTTGCGGGCGTTGACTGCAGGCCTGTACCGCTACGATCCGCAGATCCTCGGCATCGTGGACCGCAACGGTCTGGCCTTCAGTGAAACCGCTGAACTCCTGGGCTTCCTGCTCTTGGGCCTCCACCGGCCCATCGCAATCAGCCGGGAGCGCCTGCGCGAAACCCTACCCCATGCGCGGCCGATTTTCGGGCGGCACGGGGAGTTGGGCGAACTGCGCACCGTGGCCGGATCCCGGATCTTTGGCATGATGGAACTGCGCGACTATCCCGAGGCCACCAAGCCTGGCCACCTGGACCGCTTGCTTGGCCTGCCCCATGAATTCGTGCTCACCCAGTCCTGGGGCAGCCACACGGGTGCCGCAGCCAAAAAGCTCGTGAAAAAGCACCACAAGCTGCTGGTCGATTCAGGCGACGATTCGGCCAGCCAAGTCGCACAGCTCTCGGACGTGATGGATGACCTGACTTCGGCCCGCCTGGGGCTGGGGGATCACCACGCAACAATCCTCATCTACGGCGAAACAGCCGAAGGCGTGCGCCAGGCGCTCGCCCAAACAGCCACGGCCCTGGCCGAAGATGCCGTGGGTTTTCGGCCACTGGATCGGGCTCTGGAAGCGGGGTTCTGGGCGCAGCTGCCGGGCAACTGGCACTGGCGGCCCCGGCCGGTACCAGTCACCTCACTGAATTTCCTGTGCTTTTCCAGCCTGCATAACCAGCTGACTGGCAAGCCCGCAGGCAACCCCTGGGGGCCGGCGGTCACCATGCTGAAGACCCAGACCGGATCGCCCTTTTTCTTCAACTTTCACGCCTCCACCGAAGACCTGGACGAGACGGGCAAGCGGCGACCTGGCAACACCATGATCATCGGCATGACGGGCACCGGCAAAACCGTGCTGCAGGGGATGCTGCTCACCCAAGCCCAGAAGTTTGGCGCAACCTGCGTGGTCTGGGACAAGGACCAGGGCATGCAGGTGCTCATCATGGCGCTGGGCGGGCACTACTTCAACATCCGCCTGGGCGAAGCCACTGGCTGGAACCCGTTTCAGATGGAGCCCACCAAGGGCAACATCGCCTTCATGGTGCGTCTGGTGGTGTTCCTGGCCGAACGTCGGGGCGAAGCAGTCAGCACCCGTCAGCGGGCCGACATCACCCAGGCGGTGCAGCAGCTGGTGACGCTCATCGACCGGCCTGCCCGGACCTTGTCTACCCTGAACACCTTGCTACCCAACCCCTACAGCGAGGACGAGTCGCACAGCACCATCCATGCGCGGCTGGCCCCCTGGTGTCAGGGCGGGGAGTATGGCTGGGTGTTCGACAATCCCGGCGATCACCTGGATCTGGAGACCACGAGCGGCAAGCCTGCGATCTTCGGGTTCGATCTGACTGAACTGCTGGACGATGATGACGTGCGCGGGGCCGCCACCCTGTATCTGAAGCATCGGATCGACGCCCTGCACGACGGGCGGCGCATCATCAATCTGTACGACGAGTGCCAGCATCCCTTAAAGGACGCACATTTTCAGGAGTCCATGCAGGACGCGAGCCGCACGATCCGCAAAAAGAACGGCGTGTTGGCCTTTGCCACCCAGGAACCGGGGGCCATCACTGGAAACCCCGTAGGGCCGTCACTCGTGCAGCAGACCGCAACGCTCATCCTCTTGCCCAACCCCAAGGCCCGCGCCCGCGATTACATCGAAGGGTTCGGCCTGACGCCTGCAGAATTCGCCCTGCTGCAAAGCCTGGGTGAAGCCAGCCGCACATTCCTGGTCAAGCAAGGGGCAAGTGTCACCGTCGCGCAGCTCGACCTGTCTGGCTGCGAAGACGAGCTGCTGGTCTTCTCTGGTAGCCCCGACATGGCCGAGATTGCGGAACAGGCGGTGACTCAGGCGGGGCCGGATCCCGCCGCCTGGTTGCCGGTCTATCTGGCTGCTGTCCGACAGGCCCACTGTTAAGCGGTTCGGCCACCGACGCCCGCAGCAGGCAGCTTCACAAAGCCTGCCAGATCATTTTCGTGACGCCACGAAGATGATCCGCCACGGGCCACCATTACAAGGAAACCACACCATGAAGCATGAACGCCATGCTCAGGATCGGCTGCGCGCGGACGAATTGCGCCGCCAGGATCTGGAGCAGTCAAAACAAAACGATCTGCAATCAGCCCGGGGGCATCACCACGACCCCGCCTTTTATGACCGCCTGGACCTGACTGGCCCCGCACTGGAATCCGATCCCCCGGAAGAGCGCTTCCTGATTTCGATCTATGGCGAACGCTGGACACCGGAAGATCGGGAGGCAGGCCAATTCAGCGAAGGCACCGCCGAGATCGAACGCGAAGTCGTCGATGCCGACGAATTGCAGCGCATCGGCCAGGACTACGGCCTGGATCTACCTTCTGCCTCCGATCCCCGGCACACGCCGTATCTCTGGTTTTCGTCCAGCACCCCTCGCGAGGACCAGGAATATTTCGAGGAAGGTGTACACAAGTATTACAGCCTGCACATCCACGCAGTGGATGGCCATCAGCCGGAACCGGTGGACATCCAGCGTGTGGCTGATTTGATAGGCGTGCGCTTCGATCACCCTCTGCAGCTGCAGGCACCGACGCATGAACAGGAGGGCCCCGACCTATGTCTGTAACCCCCGCAAACCTCGATCGGCCACCCACCGCCGACGAAGCCATGGGCATGGCTTGGTGGAACATCCTGAAACCATCGGAACGCGCGACCTGGCTTACAAAAGCTGGGCCCGCCTGCAGCGTGGCTGATGCCTGGGCCGCCTTCAAACGGCACCAGGCGACCTCCACCAACCCCTCACCACAGGACACCCCATGAATCGACGACATTTCATTGCCGCTACCGGCGCCACCCTGCTGACTCTCCTGGCCGGATGCAAGACGGAACCGGATGGGGAGAAGTTCGTGGGGTATTGGCAGGCTGACAAAGGCAACCACCCGGCACTCATTCATATCACACGCAACGGCGACAGCTTTCTCTTCAAAGAGACTGCATGGAGCATCGTCGGAAAGGTGGGGTACCGCACCCGCACTGTACCCGCCGTCATCAAGGACGCTGAAAACGTATTGGTCGTAGCCGACACGCTTCACCTGGCCTACGACGAAAAGGAAGACGCCATCGTGTCGGGCCGCACAAAGGCCCACCGCATTACCGAAGCGCAATACCAAAGCGTCATCAACAAGAGCTGACCCGCTCGGGCAGCCTCACTTCACGCATCCCACAGGCCGATGCCCGTCGGCCACCTGTAATCATTCCAGGAGTATTCCCATGACACGCTGCAAGCTGCTTGCGGCGGGCATCGCCCTGTCCGCTGCTTTTATGACCCCTGCCCACGCCAGTGGCATCCCCACTATCGATGCCGCCACCATCGCCCAGCTGCAGGAACAGCTGCTCACTGCTCGGGACCAGCTGAAGAACCTGACCGAACAGCTGGCCACCGCCAAAAGCCAGTTGGCTGCCTTCACCCAGTCCAGCGGCTATGGCAACGTCGTGGGCAATCCCGACATCCGTAACCAGCTGCGTGCAGCTCTGCCCGCCAGTGCGCAGGATCTGCTGGACCGGTCTGGCGGATCCAGCCTGGATGGGGACGTGAACCGCATCACCGATCAGGTGATGGGCCCAGTAAATTTTCAGGAAGATCGCCAGGCCCTGTCCAAACGGGCGCTGAACATCGAGGCCACGTCCAAGGCCATGAGCGAAAGGGCCTACGACTCCATGACCCGACGCCTGGCCAATGTGGACGCCCTGCAGGACAAGATCAACCAGACCACCAACCCCAAGGAAATCGCGGAGCTCCAAGCACGCATCCAGATCGAACAGGCCAATATCCAGGCCGAACAGGCCCGGATCCAGCTTGCCTCCCAGCAGCTGGAAGCCGAACGCAATCTGCTGCAGGCTCGTGCTGAACACGTCTACGGCGGCTGGTTCGGAAATGCCAACAAAGCTGGTGATACCACTGGCACGACCGAGTAAGGCAGCATCATGTCTGGCCTGACTCCCCCTATCAGCCCTCCCACGGCACCCAGCGACATTGCGCAATGGGTCATGACCCAGACCGAGAATGTCCTGAGTGATGCGGTCAACAGTCCCATGCAAGCTTTATTCGAGGCCCTGATGCCGGTCATTGTCGTGGGGCTCACCCTGCAGTTCGTGATCTACGCCTTTGCCCTGATGCACGGACAGGGCGGTATGACCGTCACGGAGTTCTTTCGCAAGGCTATCCTGGTGGTCATCATTTCCCTGTTCTTCGGCGCTGGTGGGCTGTACCAGAACGACATTGCCAAAGTCATGATCGCCCTGCCAGACGACGTGACTGAGCTCGCGATGGGCACAGACAATGTGGCCCAGGAAGTAGACAAACTCCAGAACGAAAGCAGCAAGACCTCGAACATCATGCTGGGTGCCGATGAAGATGGAGCTGTGCTGGGATTTCTTCCTTCCACATGGAAGATTCTTGTCAGCATCCTGGCCACTCTGGTACGCATCAACGCCGCAGTCCTGGGCAGCATCGTGATGGTCATCATTGTGGTCTGCAAGGTGGGCATGGCGCTCGTCGTAGCCGCCGGGCCCATCTTCATTGCGGCCACCCTGTTTGAACCCACCAAGCCGCTTTTCAACAGCTGGGTGTCTCAGGCCTTGAATTTCGTGTTCCTGGCCTTACTGGCCGGCCTCATCTTTGGCCTGATGCTTCAAATGAATATCCAGCTCATCCGCATGATTGCAAGCCAGATCAATGCCGGTGATCAAGACATCTTGTCGCTCTTTGGGGCTCAGATGCTGGTCGGCATCGCCAGCCTGGTCATCATGATCATGCTGCCCGGCTTGGCTGCTGGCCTATCCAACGGCTTCGGTGCCCGTCTGGGCATCGGCGCAGCCGCCCATGGGGCCTTCTCGGTGCTGCGCCTGCGCAGCATGTTGCGCCCCCGCGCCAAGTAATCCCCTCCGGGCCAGCCGACGGCTCGGTCTTCCCCCCCATCTCTGATCCGCCCGCCGCACCCGGCAGGCCAGGAGCCTTTGACCCATGAAATCCCTCATCGCCGCCCTGGCATTCACAGGGCTGCTGGCTGGCTGCGCCTTTCACGCGCCCCAGCCGCCGCAGCCCGCCGATTCTCCCCGCGTGCCGGTGAACGCCACGCCGCCCTCGTTTGACGGAGTCTGAGCCATGGCCGAATCCATCAAATCCGAAGACATCGCCGCCTACCTGGAGCGCTCCCGAGGCCTGGAACGCGACCATCTGGGCGAACTCATCGCCAGCCGCAAACGGGCCTGGCAGGTGGCGGCCGGTGCTGGCATCCTGGCCCTGGTAGCCGTGGGCGCAGTGCTGGGCCTCACGCCGTTGAAGCAGCCGCCGGAAATGTATGTGGTGCGCGTGGACGATGCCACGGGCAGCATCGAGCATGTCAGCCGTCTGGGCCAGCCGCTGGAAGACTACGGCCAGCGCATCGCCAAGTATTTCCTGAACAGCTATGTGCTGAACTGCGAAGGCTACAGCTGGCAGACCATCCAGGAGCAATTCGATACCTGCGCCCTGCTGTCGTCTCCACCCATTCAGACGGCCTACGGCAAACGCTTTGAAGGCCCGGAGGCCGTTACCACCCGCTTGGGCACCCAGGGCATGGTAGACGTGCAGGTGCACTCCATCACCCTGGGGGCCAACCAGGCCGCCATCGTGCGCTTTTCCAAGACCGAACGCGACGTGACCACGGGCGAGACCACCAAGGTGCGGCATCTCATCGCCACCATGGCCTACCAGTACGTCGATGTGCCGCTCACCGAAGCCGTGGCCCGGCGCAATCCGCTGGGCTTTCAGGTGACGAGCTATGACCTGGCGGCCGACCTGTCCCGGTAAAGCAGCCCCCGCATCAGAAGGAAATCCCATGTTTGACCACCTCCCCAGCCGTCAGGCACTGGCCGTGATGCTGAGCCTGGCGATTGCAGGGCCCGCCTTGGCCCTGGAAACCCCCAGAGCCTCGCGCCTGGATCATCGCGTGCGCACCGTGAACTACAACGCGGCCGACGTGATCCAGCTGGATGCCGTAATCGGTGTGGCCACCCACATCGTGCTGGCCCCAGAAGAGCGCTACGTCTATCACGTCTTCGGTGACAGCCAGGCCTATGCCTTCACCTACAAAGACAATCATCTGTTCTTCAAGCCCACGGCCGAGGACGCGAACACCAACTTGATCGTGGTGACCGACCAGCGCGATTACAGCTTTCGGCTGTCCTACAGCGACAGCCGCAGCGCCCCGGCCCTCTACAAGTTGGTCATCCGTTACCCGGACGCAGAAGCCCGCAAACGCGACCAGGTCGCCCAGCAAGCCGCCATCGAGCGATCCCTGCAGGCAACCCCCACCCGCGTGAACTGGCTTGCCTACACGCGAAGTGGCGACACCGCCATTGCCCCGGTCCACGCCTGGGACGATGGCCGCCAGACCTGGCTGCAGTTTGCCCCTGGCGCAGACATCCCGGCGGTCTATCGAGTGACACCCGACGGTCAGGAAGTCATCACCAATTTCCACATGGCAGACGACCGCACCATGGTGCTGCATCGCACTTCGGCCCTGTGGCATCTGCGCCTGGGCGATCTGGTGCTGGCCATCCACAACGAGACCTACGGCGCAACGCCACCACCGGCGCATACCGGGACGACATCGCCTGCCGTGCAGCGCCGGGTGAAGCAAGCCCCAGCAAGGAATATCCCATGAACGATGAACAACCCCACCCGAAGCTAGAGCGCGAGCCGCTGGAGCGCGAACCCCTGGACCTGAGCGACACCGGCCGCAGTGCCCCGCGCGGTGCCCGGGCCTTTCTGTGGCTCACCCTCCTCGTGGCCTTTGCAGTTGCCGCAGGCGTGCTGTTCAAGGCCTGGAGCCGCGATACGGAGAAGACCAGCGCCACGGGCCTGGAAGCTGACCAAAGCGGCATCACCAACCGCCTGACAGCCCCCAAGGTCGAACGCCCGGCCCCAACGCCCAAGCCCGAGACTCCGGCACCAGCCGCGGAGCCGAACCGTTCTTATTATGTGCCGCCTCCCATGCCTGCCGCACCGCCTCCCGTGGATGAAGTCGCCCAGCGCAGGCTCACGAGCCCCCTGAATGCTGGTGCCGCCGACGGCGGCGCTGCAGTCAGCCACGCCACGGGGCCCAGCGGGCCGCTGGCCGACGCCGGACCGCTTGCCGACAAGCTACGGCCCCTGGAGCTCGCCCCGTCTGTCGCGGGCCAACTGGGTGACCGCAATTTCCTGCTCACCCAGGGCACCATGATCGACTGCACGCTGCAAACCAAGCTGGTCAGCACCCAGGCGGGGCTGTTGACCTGCCTGGCGACCCACGACGTGATGAGCACCAACGGCAAAGTGAAGCTGATCGACGCCGGAACCAAGTTCACGGGCTATCAGTCCGGCGGTATCGTGCAGGGCCAAGCCCGCGCCTTTGTCACCTGGAACCGGCTGGAAACTCCAGCAGGCGTCATCGTGAACCTCGGGTCACCGGGTACGGGACCCTTGGGCGAAGCTGGCCTGGATGGCCATATCGACAATCATTTCTGGCAGCGCTTTGGCAATGCCATCCTGCTCTCACTGGTCGGTGACTTCGGCAGCTGGGCGGCCAATCAGGGGCAGTCCGGCAGCAACAACATCCGGTTCGATAACACCCGAGAAGGCGGCCAGGAAGTTGTGGCCAAGATCCTGGAAAAGTCGCTCGACATCCCTCCCACCCTCTACAAGAACCAGGGCACACGCATCGGCATCATGGTCGCGCGTGACCTGGACTTCAGCCAAGTCTATGACCTTGAACCCATCCCCTGAGCCGCTGCCCTTTGACCGGGCGATTGCGGTCAAGACCTTTTTGCGGCCGCTCGCCCCCCACCTGGCCGATCCCGCAGTCACCGAGATCGCCATCGTGCGGGCAGGTGAGCTCTACACCCGCATCCGTGGGACCTGGCTGCTGCACGAGTGCGAGATGCTGACCTACCCGCACCTGGAAGCCCTGGCCACGGCCCTGGCGGCCTACAACCACATGGCCAAAGCACCAATTCTGTCGGTGCTGCTGCCGGGCGGCGAACGCGGTCAGATCGTGCAGCCCCCGGCCTGCCTGGATGGGACGATGGCCATCAACATCCGCAAGCACACCCAGGCGGCCTTCACGCTGGATGAACTGCAGGCCCAGGGGGCTTTTGAATCGGTGACGGACACAGCAGCCGCATGCAGTGCAGGCGGTTTGTCTGACATCGACCGAGAACTGATGGCGCTCAAATCAGCAGGCGACATCCCCGCCTTCCTGAACGCGGCCATTCAGGCGCGCAAGAACCTGGTCGTTGCCGGTGCCACGGGATCTGGCAAGACAACCTTCGCCCGGTCGCTTATTGACCGGGTGCCCATCCACGAACGCCTTATCACCATCGAGGACGTGCATGAACTCATCCTCCCACGCCACCGCAACTGCATCCATCTCATGTATGGCGGCACGCGAGGCCGTGTGTCGGCCACCGACAGCCTGGCCGCCTGCATGCGCCTATCCCCGGACCGGATCTTTCTGGCTGAACTGCGTGGGCCCGAGACCTGGGACTACCTGGCCGCCTTGAACACTGGCCATCCAGGGTCGGTCACGACCACCCACGCCAACGGTGCAGCCGATACCTTCGACCGACTGGCCGTGCTCATCAAACAGTCGCCCACGGGTGGAAACTTGGACCTGGCCACCATCCAGGCCTTCCTGCGCCAGACCGTGGACATCGTGCTGTATTTCGAGCGGTTCCGGTTGAAGGAACTGTGGTTCGAGCCGCGACGGCTTGGGCCTGGGTAAGGCACCCCTCTCATTCATCCACGGCCTGCAGCCCCGTCTGCTGGCCCTATCCCCCCTGTACCCGTGTGAGGCACTGCACACGACCAGGCAGGCCTTATCCGGGCCTGTCTGGAGCTTTTTCATGCTGACCCACACCAGCCGCCTAACCCGATCCCCAGCTGCCGCAGCCAAGCGCCTGGAAGACGCCATGCGCTTTGCCCACCGTAAGGCCGCAGAGGCCAAAACCCAGTCACCCACCGCAGGGCTCGATATCCGGCCCTTCATCGTGCCCGGTATTTCCGAAACCTCCCGTGCCATTCCCAACCATATCGCCCGCTCTGGCATCTTTGCACCCATCCGGCGCGGGGCCAGCATCATGCACAAGGAAACCGTCTTTCTGTCCGCCCGCAACATCCAGATTACGGGCAGCGGCGAGCAGTTATCCGAAGACCATGCCGATATCTGGATGCACGCTATGTACCTGCAAGCCACCAGCCCCGCAGGTCAGCGGCCCATCGTAAACCGCGCGGATTTTCTGCGCGGGATCGGGCGCAATACCAGTGGGGCCAGCTACCAGTGGCTGCATGAAGGCATGAAGGATCTAGCCCGTTTTACCCTGTGCATCGAAGCCAGGCGGCCAGATGGCTCAGCCAAATACAGCTTTGGCATGCATCCGGCCTGCCGGGTACTGCCCATGATGGGCGGCTTTGACTACGCAGATGGCGTCTACACCCTGGTGATCGACCCACGCTGGGCGCAGATCTTCGGCAACCGGGAATATGCCCTGATTGACTGGGAGACGCGCCAGAAACTGCGCGGCAATCTCGCCCGCAGCCTGCAACGCCTGATCGCCACCTCCGCCGACACGCAGCAGCGCTACAGCCTGCAGTGGCTGAAGGATCGTGCGCATCACACCGGACATCTGAGAAATTTCCGTGCCGCCTTGCTCAAGGCACTGGAAGAACTGACAGATCTGAACTTGATCGCCAGCCCCCAGATCGGACTGGAAAAAGGCCGGGAAGTGGCCAGCTGGGTCCGAAATAACGGCCGGTCAGCATCGTAATAACAAGGCGCTCAAGAGCCTGACACCAGGACCAAAAATCAACCGAAATCAGCCTGTGGATAAGCTATTCCAGCCATCGTAATAAGAAGGCGGGCGCATCGTAATAACAAGGCGCTTTATCGTAATAAGAAGGCGTTTTCGTCGTAATAAGAAGGCGGGCACAAGTGCTGAAACGCAGCATTCATGCGGGTTTTCAGCCGTCCAAATCATGCTCTACCTTTCTTCTACCTTATCTCTACCAGAAGCGGTCTGTGGATAAGTCCGTCTGCCATCAGACCTGATCGCCTCATCCCCAGTCCATCTCAGCCCGCCGCGCAGCGCAGCCGCCAAGCGGCTGCATCGGTCAGCAAGGGATCGACATCTGCCCGCTCGGGCCACACCTCACCCATCCCCCCATCACCGCCCTGAACCCGCAGGGCCAAGGAGTTCTCATGTCCCAGAACCCACACGCAAATCTCGACACCCAGATGCTCGCCATCGCCCATCGGGCCGCCCGTGAGGGCATCGGCGCCCTGAGCCTGGGCGAAGCGCTGACCGCCGCCCTGGTGCTGGATCGCAGCGACTGGCTGCAGGAGCGCGGCTACAGCATCGCCGACGCCCTGGATCGTATCGGCTGCGACTGGGCCGCCCGCATCCCGGCGGTTGCCCGCCAGTTCCAGATGGAGCTGGCCCAGGCCCGGCTGCGCTTCTCGTTCGAGATCGTGCCGCGCGAAGGCGACGGCGAAGGCTACCTGCTGCGCCTGCTCGATCACAACCAGGAAGTCGGCTGCGGGCACTTTCCCGCCCGTGGCCAGTCCGTGCGCTTTGCCGATGATCAATGCGCCTACGACGAAGCCCACGCCGCAGGCCTGGCCTGGCTGGACGGCAAGCAAGCCGCCGTACTACCGGCCCTGCATCACTGAATCCTCACTCAAGGCATTTCATGACTGACAACCCGCTCAAACCCGATCCCATCGCCCGTTATCGAGCCGTGCTGGAAAGCCTGGATCCGCGCCTGCGACAGGCCGCAAAACTGCGGGCGCTCTATCCGCTCATCGAGCCCCAGGTGGCTGCAGGCGTGCCACACGCCGCCATCATGGAGGATCTGGCCGCTGCAGGCCTGCCAGTGCGACACAACACCTACATCACCACGCTGCGCCGCTGGCGCAAGGCCAGGCGGCTGGCCGCTGAAGAAGTAAGCCAGGCGGCCACCACGCCTACAGTCGAACCCAACACGACACCCGCCGCCAAACCCACCCCGCCACTGGATGCCATCCAGGGGCGACCCAGCCGCATCCAGACCCCAGGGGATCTGCGCAAGATCCGCGACATGCGCATCGACCTCGATGCCCTGCGCCGCGAAGGCCTGGCCAACCGGGCCAAGGCATCGCAAGACACCGAAACCCAACACGACAAGGAATGAACCCATGAAAGTCGCAGTCCTGAACTACACCGGATCGGTCGGCAAGACCGTCGTCGCCTCTCACCTGCTGGCCCCCCGCATGAATGGCGCCCAGATCTTTGCCGTGGAGTCCACCAACGAAACCGGCGCAGACCTGGGCCTGGCAGTCGATCAGCTGCGCGGTGAACACTTCGGCAGGCTCTTTCGAGAACTGCTGACCCGTGACGATGCCATCGTGGACGTGGGGGCCAGCAACATCGAGGATTTTCTGAACCACATGATGCGCTACGAAGGAGCCCACGAGGAAATGAGCTGCTTCGTGCTGCCCGTCATCAACACCGGCAAGGCCCAGCGCGAAACCATCAAGACCGTGGCCGCCCTGGCCGAGCTGGGTGTGGATCCTGAGCGCGTGCGCATCCTGTTCAACCGGGTGGAGTCCAGTGTCGAGGATGAATTCCCCTCGATCCTGGCCTATGCCGCGAAGACCGGCGAAGTGCAGGCCAACCCCAAAGCCGCCATCTACGAAAACGAAGTCTTCGAGCTACTGGCCGACCTGCGCACGACGCTCGCCGATGTGCTGGCCGACCAGACGGATTACCGGGCGCTCTTGAAGGCGGCCGACCGCAGCGACCATGCGCGGATCTCGCAGCTTTCCAACCGGCACGCCCTGCGCGCCCTGGCCCAGCCCGTGGATCGGCAGATGAATGCAGCCTTTGCGGCGCTTTTTGCCTGATCCCGCCATGGACGCGACCCAGACCCCAGGCCCGGCTCCGGGCCACGCCCGCACCAAGCTCGACCTGCTGTACCACGAGGTGCTGGGCGAGGTCGCCAGCCTCGTGGATCGGCTCGAAACCGTCAGCCAAAGCCTGGATGCTGCCCAACAGCAGGTTCAGGCCGTGGCTGACACCCAGCAGGTCCTGCCCCAGCAACTGGCCCGACATCTGGCGACCACCCTGGAAGCCACCGCCAAGCCCATCCACGAGCAGCACCGGCAGGCCATCCAGGCCATGTTGGATGCAACCGGCACCCGGCTGGATCACCTGGCCCAGGAGGCAGCCCAGTGTGCCCACATCACGCACCACGCCGCCCGGCGCATGGCACTCATCGCCGTGGTCATCGGCGGCGCCGCCGGTGTGCTAGGCGGGCTGCTGGCAGGCCTGGCGCTGGGCCAGTGGTTGATCCCCTGATTCCACAAAGGCATCCATGTCTACCCTGATCTCCCCCATCACCCGGCGGCGTATCGCCGCCTTCTCCCTGGCGCTCTTTCCCATCGGGGCCTGGATGACGGCGGCCACCTACGGCAGCGGCATCGCCTGGCGCGACTGGAATCGCCAGATGGCTTGGCATTTCGTGAAACTCACCCCTGGCTACCCCTTACTCTACGGGGCGCTGGGTGTGGGCCTGGTGCTGGCCCTGGCCTTGATCCTCTTTATCGGCCGCACTGCGAAAACGGAAGGCTTCGAGGGGGCCGCCTACAAGCGTTTCGTGCGCGGTACCCGGATGACGACCGCCAAACACCTGGCAAAGCTCTGCACAGAACCCGGCAGGCAACAAATCGACGTGGCAGGCATCCCTATGCCTACTGCGAACGAGAACCTGCATCTGCTGGTCAGCGGTGCCACCGGGTCCGGCAAATCGGTGCTGCTGCGCAATATGGCGGCGTCCGTCCTGGCGCGCTCCCGCAACCGTCAGTCCCAACTGCCCGGCCAGCCACCCATGCGCAACGACCGCATGATCGTCATCGACCCCAATGGCGATCTGCTGAGCAAATTCTGGCAACCCGGCGACGTGATTCTGAACCCCTACGACATGAGAAGCGAAGGCTGGTCTTTCTTCAACGAAGTCCGTGCCGACTACGACTGGAAGCGCCTGGCGCACTCCCTGGTGCCCATGAGCCAGGACAAAAACGCCGAGGAGTGGAACGATTTCGGACGGCTGCTGCTACGCGAAACCGCGAAGAAGCTGCACCAACTGCAAGGCACCGAGGCCAGCATCATGGATCTGTTCCGGCTGTGCACCATCGAAGACCCGAAGGTGCTCAAGCAATTCCTGGATGGCACCCTGGCGGAATCCTTGTTTGTCGGATCCAGCGAGGCCAGCAAAGCCCTGTCGTCAGCCCGGTTTGTGCTCTCCAACAAGCTGTCCGAGCACACCAGCATGAAGCCTGGCCCTTTCTCCATCCGGGACTGGCTGGACAGGCCGGACGGCGGCAACCTGTACATCAACTGGCGCGAAGACATGATGAGCTCCATGCGGCCCCTGGTGTCCTCCTGGGCTGATGTCTTCATCACGTCGATTCTGTCCATGCCCGAAGGCACGGGGAGGCGTTGGTGGCTTTTCATTGACGAACTGGCGAGCCTGGAAGCCCTGCCATCACTGGAAGCGGGTCTGACCAAAGGCCGCAAGAACGGACTGCGCATCGTGGCTGGCCTGCAGAGCACATCCCAGCTGGAACACCTGTACGGCAGAACGATGGCCACCACCATTCGGGCTAGTTTCCGCAACCTGGTCGTGCTGGGTGGATCCCGCACCGACCCGCAGACAGCTAGGGACATGAGTGAAAGCCTTGGCAAACACGAGGTCGAGCGGCCAAAATACAGCGTCAGCCGCAGTGTCGATCATCGGAACACGTCGGATAATATGGATCGGACGGTGGAAGACGTGGTGACGGCGGCGCAGATTCAGGCGCTGCCGGTGTTGGAGGGGTATGTGGCGTTGGCGGGGGATTTGCCGGTTGCCAGGGTGCAAATGCCGATTCAGCAGTTTGACGAGCTCTCTGCGCCATTCCGGGATGGAAAATGACTGCAATTAGCCATGAACGGTCTATCATAACTGTCTGTTTATCGGCTGGGCATTAAGCACGGCCAGACAATTGACCGGGCCTTCAGCGTCGCCGCACCATAGGTCCCATTGCCACTTGGATATCTCGTCTCTCAGATTCATGAATGTAGGTCTCACACCTTCTGAACGCTTGGTCAACGACCTGAGCTCCCGCAGCTTCATGAGGCTGTGGACGCACCCGAACCCAGTCGGCAAAGGCGGAAAAGAACTGTGTGACTGCTTGGTGGTGTGCGGCCCCCACATTATCATCATCTCTGTGAAGGAGATTGAGTTTCGTGACACAGGCGACACCGTGGGTTGGGAGCGGTGGCAAAAGGCCGCCATCGACAAGTCGGTCCAACAGATCTGGGGGGCCGAGCGTTGGCTACGCGTCACCGATCGGGTGGTTCGCAGCGATGGCCGAGAGGTTGTTCTGGCGCCAAAGTCTGACCGCCGCTTCCATCGAATCACGGTCTCCCTAGGCGGCAGAGGGAATGTTCCCCTGAAGTGGGGCGATTTGGGTCATGGATTTGTCCACCTGCTTGATGAGTTCAGCTTGCATGCCTTCTTCAGCGAACTCACGACGATCACAGACTTCGTTCGCTACTTGTTGGCTGCTGAACGCATCTTCGAACGTGGCGCCAAGCTGATCTTCGTTGGCTCTGGCGCAGAGGACCTGCTTGCGCTCTATGTCCAGAACGGCGAAGACTTTGGCCTATTCGATCCAAACACGGGTGAGCCGGCACTAGCGCTGATCCAAGAAGGCATCTGGGAGGCTCTGATCAAACATCCTGACTACCTTGCACGGAACAAAGATCTCGAGTCCTCTTACGCTTGGGACCGGCTGATCGAGCATTTTGTCGAAGACCTTCTCACCGACGGGATGCTTGACATGTTCCGCAGGGAGGTCACTCAAAACGAGCTCGCGCTGGTCGAGATGGCGATGCAACCCCGCAGTCACCGCGCCAACCTTGCGGATGCCTTTCTGGAGTTCATGCAGCCGACCACCAAACACGTGGCAGCAAGAGTGGTCGTTGCGGACTGCCAAGTCGCATTCGTCTTTACAGCAGGCGAGTCGGCAGACCGAGAACTGCGTGCTCGTGAACTGATGCTGCGGTGCCTTGTCGTCCGTGGCCGATGCAGTTCAGTGAAAACGGTCGTTGGCATTGCCACAGACAGGCCGCAAGCGGGAAAGCGAGGCCACTCCTCGGACATCCTCTACTTGAACATACCGGACTGGGATCCGGCCGAGACCACGAAAATCGATCAGATCCAGGCGGAACTGGGCTACTTCAAGAACACTCGGTGGCCGACTTGACCATGGGTGGGCGTCAGCCAAGGCAGCACTTCTTGTACTTCTTGCCGCTACCGCATGGGCACGGGTCATTGCGACCAACCTTAGTTCGCACCTTGGCTGCTTGGCGGAGCAAGGCTGTCAAGTTGGTCGGCTTGCCCATGTTTTTCGTTAGCGCATCCATGGTGTCGTCCTGCTCCCATGGGAAGTCCAGATTGAGTCCGAAGCGCAGCATCTGATCACTTGGCCGCACACAGACCCCGAACCAAGTCTGGGCCTGCTCGGTGTATTTCCTCGCATAGCAGTGCCCTTGCAGTGCCGGACCAGCAACGCCAATCGGGTCGTCGTTGCAGTGAATCGTAAGGCCGGTGCCACTACTGCGCAGACCGACGGTGAAATCATGATTCTTGCCATCAGCGATACCCTGCTTGGCAAGCTGTTCGATACCAGCGCTGACCTTAAGCACAGTGTCCTCGCCGAGCGTCAGTAGCGTGAAGCCAAGGTCTATAGTCGCGGGATCAGGTCGGGCTTCGATTGCCTTGACCATGCTCCCCAGTGCCGTCGTGGCGAGCCGCGTCAAGATGCCTTCTGGGGTACCCTTGCCGGGGATGCCTTCGCGCCGGACCAGCATCGCGAGGTCAAGGTCGGCGGAGATATCGTCGTCCAGCATAACCATGGTGTGCGCATCGTCGACCCAAAGATTTCGTTTCAGGTGGTAGGACAAGATCGTCAGCTCATGCGACGCCATTAGCTTGTCGGTGTATCCAGTCCTGCGATCCACGTAGCTCAAGAAGTGCAGCGGCGAGCTGAGCATTTCGGTCATCGCGTCGAGTGCGAAAACGTCCATGACGAAGGGCGGCGAAATCGTGTGGGTTGCCGTGAATTTTAGGAATTGCCGGGCCTGAAAGCTCAACGCCGGATAGTGGTCTGAAACCAAGCAGATCACATAGATTCGCTTGAGCCTTGCCGGTAGCGTCACGACGTTGCCGGAGCCGTCTTTGAAGGAGCACTTGCCTTCCTCGATCAGCTTCGCGCAGCGATAGGCTTGATCACTGGAATCCTGAATGCTCTTCTTGAAGTCGTCCTTGATCTGTAAATCATTACCCCTCCGTGCCTCAAGCGTCAGGCGTTTAGATTTCGCCTGCAAGACCAGGGCGCGATTGCCAAACAGTACCAACACATCGATTTCTGCAAGTTTGGTATCCTTCGATTCGTAAATATCGATGTTGGCAAGCACATTCTCCGCACCGAATACCTGCCGCAAGCGTTCAACGGCAAACTGCTCGGTGAAGATACCGCGATTCCGCATAGCGGTGCTGACATAGGTCTTGTCATCCCCCATCCAGTAAAACGGCGCTTCATACAGCGCTTCCACGAGGCTGTAGATATGGAAGAGCAGGAAATTGCCGTCCGGCATGCGGATGAGCGGACTGGCGTTGGCGATATTGAAATCGTGCAGCGCCCTGAACCGTTCGTTAGATTCGTCTGGTGGGATCGCGAAAGCGGAGAGGACCTTATCGACAATTACCGAGTCGAAGTACCCGTAGTCTGCGATTTCCTGCACCGAAAATGCATTGCTGGGCAGGAAAGTCCACGTCTCTTGAGGCTTTTCACGCATGGCGTGCATGACAGCGATAGCCTTTTCGTCTTGCAACCGGGAAATAGCAAAGACGACGTTGCGCGCGTCGAGGATCGAGAAGCCTTTGTTCGCAATAAGCCACGATTCATCATTCGCATACTTTGCGGACGCAAAGTCCCGGTACTGAAAACTGTACGCGGACTCACCGCCATAGAAGATCGGCTCGCGCAGCGCAGCACCACTCGTGAAAGGATTGAAACCTGCCTTGGTGATCCTGGTGGGATCAATGGTCTGCCGAAACGAAGCCGACATCGCGTGGTGAATCTCTTCTAGCAGCGTTTCCGTAGCTTCGATGTACTTTTCAAGGATCCCGGGGGGCGGGAGCGTGTAGTCAATCGGGCTTTTAAGCATAAGCCCGATAAGAGTCAATATCTCAGTGCGGATCAGCCGACTCTTCGAAAAGAGGTGCTGCATATCCTCGGCCTTCATCTCGCCTGAATACCGGATCATGTTGTCACGGAAACAGAGATAGGCGATGGCATGCGCGTAGCCGGGCGAGGTGCAGAGCCTGGCCAACTCGTCAAAAATTTCTTGCTCAGCTCGCACTATCTTCGCCACCCATGCCTCCCGGGAAACTATGTAATCGCGTCGCACCTGCCACGCACAGTCCGATCATGGCGCACGCAACTTGTTCTCTACAAGATGCAAGTATCGTCTATCTATAACGTAGAGGTACCGTTCTGCTTGCCTATGTGCGACTCCTATCTGTAGCCTAGCGGCGACAATTTTAGGTCTGTGATGGTCGCCGGTGGGTCGTTAGGCCATCCACAATTCCTGTGGAAAACCCTGTGTAATCCCCCTGCCCTTCCGCCCAACAGCCAGCACCGGCGCGCCTTTCGCCCCTGCTGGCTGATCTTTTACCACCCCTCACTTCCCGGAGCACCCCATGATCTCGCACAGCCAGATCTATCGGGCCCGTGCGGCCCTCGCGACCCACTACTATGCCGACCAGGCCGACGACTACTACAGCCGCGATGGCAGCGCCGCCACCTGGCAAGGCGATGGTGCCCGGCGCCTGGGCGCGGTCGGGGCCATCGACCCCGCCCGGTTCAAAGCCATGCTGCAGGGTGATTTTGGCCATGGCATCACGGCCAGTCAATCCGTGCGCAAGGACGCCAAGGCCCGCGCGGCTCTGGATCTGACCTTCGGTGCCCCCAAAAGCATCACGCTGCAGGCACTCATCGGTGGCGACGAGCGCCTGATCCAGGCGAACGATGACGCCGTGGCCACGGCCCTGACCTATGTCGAGCAGCACCTGGCCATGGGTCGCATGAAAGAGAGCGGCAAGTCGCGGGTGGAGCACACGGGCAACCTCATCATCGCCAAGTTTCGCCACGAGACGGCTCGGCCCACGGAAGACGCCGCGCCAGACCCGCATCTGCACGTCCACGCGCTGCTCATGAACCTGACCCAGCGGGCCGACGGCCAATGGGTGGCCTTGTCCAACGAACAGATCTTTCAGCTGCTGCGGGTGACGGACTCCATCTACCAGGCAACGCTGGAGCGCAATGTCCGGGCGCTGGGCTATGCCGTGCGCCACGAGAAGAACCACATCGAGCTTGCCCACATCAGCCGGGAACAGATTGAATTTTTCAGCAAGCGCAGCGCGGGGATCACGGCGGAACTGGCTGCACGCGGTACCAGCCGCGATCAGGCCTCGCACGCCTTGCGCCAGGGCATCACCCTCGCCCACCGGCAGCAGAAGACCCAGGCTTACAGCCGAGCTGAGCTGCAGCAGGAATGGCAGACAGCTGCCCACGCCATCGGTATGCGGTTTGACCAGGCAGGCCTGCAAGCAAGCGCGCAGCCACGACTCGGCACCAGCAAGACCTCCGATCTGGTGGCCCAAGCATCGCTGGATTGGGCGATCCAGCACCTGGCCGAGCGCGAATCCGTCATGCCGCTGGCCGATTTGCTGCAAAGCGCAGTGCGCCACGCGGGCGGTTATACGGACATCGCTGCCATCCAGTCAGCCATCCAGACCCGGGTACAGGCAGAGACACTGATCCAGGAAGCCCCGCACTATCGCAGCACCCAGGACACAAAGGCGGCACCCATGACCCGTGACGGCTGGGCGGCTGATGCGGTGCGCCTGCGCGGGGTCTCGCAGGATGCAGCCCTGCAGCTGGTTGATCAGGCCATCACCCAAGGGCGGCTCCTGATGGAAAGCCCGCGCTACACCACACGCAAGGCCTATGAGGCAGAATCCCGCATCCTGGCGGCTGAAGCCAGCGGCCGCCGTGCCTGGCAGGCCCCCATCGCCAGCACCGCAGCCGAGGCCGGCCTGGATGAGCGCCTGACCCCAGGCCAGCGCGAAGCCGTGATGCTGATCGCCAGCGACACCGATCAGATCGCCGGCATCCAGGGCCTGGCCGGGACCGGCAAGTCTTTCGCGCTGCAAAACACCCAGGCCATTCTGCAGCAGCAGGGCCACAGCTTGGTAGCGCTTGCCCCCTACGGTGGCATGGTGCGGAACCTCCGCAAGGACGGTGTCCCGGCCAATACCGTAGCCTCGGTGCTGGCCGCCAGCGACAAGCGGCCCTTCACCAGCCAGCTGGGCCCGCAGACCGTGGTGGTGATCGACGAGGCCGGGGTTGTACCTGTGCGCCAGATGGACAAACTGCTGGCACTCATCCAGCCCACCGGCGCGAAGGTGGTGCTGCTGGGCGACACGGCCCAGACCAAGGCCATCGAGGCGGGCCGCGCCTTTGCCATGCTGCAGGAACACGGCATGAAGACCGTGCTCATGGGCGACATCCAGCGCCAGCGGTCCGAACGGCTGCGCCAAGCGGTGCAGCTGGCCGCCAGTGGCCAGGCCAGCCGTTCTCTGCCGCTGCTGGATCGGGTGCTGACCATCCCGGATCAGTTCAGTGTCGATGAACACGGCCAGAAGACCCGCGACAGCTCGGCCCGGTACGAGGCTATCGCCCAGGCTTATGTGGGGCTGCCTGTCGATCAACAGGCCAGCACGATTGTCGTGACCGGCACCAACGCCTCGCGCCAGGCGATCAATGCCCGCATCCACGCCCTGCGCGGCCTGGAGGGCAAGGGTCAGCGCTGCGAGCTGCTTGCCCGCCACGACACCACACGAGCCGAGCGCAGTGTCGCCCGGTACTACACCGTGGGCGATATCGTCGTGCCGGAACGTGACTACCAGTGCGGCCTGAAGCGCGGCGAACTGTACCAGGTGACCAGTATTCCCCGCCATGATCGCATCACGGTGCAGGCGGTGAACCCTGGCGCATCAAAACCTGGGCCCATCGAAATCATCCCCCGGACCATGGGCAAGCTCTCGGTCTATCACCTGAACGAATCGGAACTGTCCGTGGGCGATCAGGTACGCGTCACCCGCAATGACGCCCAGCATGACCTGGTCAACGGCCAGCTGGCGAAGGTCGTCGCCATCGAGGCCAGCACCGTCACCATCGAAACTGGCGACAGAAGCATCACCCTGCCCACCGACCGACCGCTGCACCTGGACTACGCCTACACCACCACGGCGCACAGCGCCCAAGGCCTGACCTGCGACCGAGTGCTATACAACGCGGAAAGCTTTAGCCGCACCACGGCCCAGGATACCTACTACGTCAGCATCTCACGCGAGAGGCATGAGGTTGCGGTGTTCACGGATGATGCCGACAAGCTGCCCGAGCGGGTGGACCGGCTGGGGACCAAGGGGCTGGCGCATGACCTGGCCACGGCGCAAGTCGAAAGCCCTACCCTGCACCTGCAGAGGCCCGATGCAGCCCTGGAACAGGCGGCAGAACCTTCAATGGAGATCAGTTGACGCCTTTCTGCACCCAAACTGCCTGCTGGATGCCCCAAGGATGGCCCCTAATCGCCTCCGAAGTATCCTTATCCCGTCCTGAAGCTGTAGCCGCTCTAGCTCAGTCGCGTATCCGGTTCGTCTCTGTGGTGTATCCGGCATGTCTCCAAAATGAAATTTCTTGTCCTGCCCAGAATGTCTACACGCCATTCGGCCACAGTCGTGGCCGCCGTTCTTCCCGCTGGATCAATGGCTTGCGCCATTCCAGTGCCCTATCTGTCCTACATCACCAAAACTGGTCCGTTTCCAGCAAGTCATTGATCCACAAAACCTTTCCCCACCCCGCCAGGGGTGCGTCATGTGTGGGACGTTTAAGGCCACAAATGAGCGCAGCGAATTTGGGGACTAAACGGCCCAGCCTGACCGGGAACCGGGCAGGCAGCGTCACAGCACAGGGCCCCAGGCGAAGCCTGGGAACGGGGCCAAGCATCAGCACCAGGCAGGCCACAGGATGCACAGAGCGGATCCAGAATGGCCACCACCTGGCCCATCAGCAGCAGCCCACAAAAGCCACCAAGCCAGAACGCAACAAGGCCCGGACAAAGCCGGGCCAGGTGCCACGCAGGACCAGGCCGGGATCACCCAGCCGGGCTCATGCAGTCTCTCAAAACGGAATATCCGACTCCTCCAGTGCAGCGGATCCAGCCGCCGGGGCTGCAGCCGCAGTCTGCCCACTACGTCCCTTCGTCCTGCCGCCTGCGGCCGCTGCCTTCGCCTCTCCCGTCTGGCCGTCATCCCGTCCACCCAGCATCTGCATCTGGTCGGCGATGATCTCGGTGCTGTAGCGGTCGGTGCCGCTCTCCTTGTCCTGCCATTTGCGGGTTTTGAGGCGCCCTTCCACAAACACGGTGCGGCCCTTCTTCAGGTATTCGCCAGCGATCTCAGCAAGGCGGCCGTAGAAGACGGCGCGGTGCCATTCGGTCTCTTCGCGGCGCTCGCCGCTGGCCTTGTCACGCCAGGTGCTGGTCGTGGCAATCGACACGTTGCAGACGGCAGCGCCGTCCGGGGTATAGCGGATCTCCGGGTCCTTGCCCAGGTTGCCGATGAGGGTCGCGCGGTTCAATGATGCCATGGTGATTCTCCAATATTGAAAGTCTGGGGGGATGCCCCAGGCCGGGATCCGGCCCAGGGCGGATAAGGTGGTCAAGCCTGGTTCAAGGCGTCCAGGTGGCGGATCACGTCCTTGGCGGCCCATTGGGCGTTGCCGGTCAGCTGGCGTACCCAGGCGCTGCGCGTCGGGCTCCAGCGAAAGCCGCAGCGCTTGAGCACGTCGCGGGTGTCCTTGGCCGGTTTACCGTCAAACAGGAACATGGCGCGGTTTTCCTGCGAATCCTCGCGGTAGATGTAGCCGTCGCCTGCCTGCTCGGTCTCGGTGCGCTCGGCCGCGTATTCCAGTTCCTTGATGCGAGCCGTGGTGCGGTGGATGTTGGCGTTGTTGTTCTGCAGCTGATACGGAGCAAAGCCGGTCCGACCGGCATAGTCGGGCGTCACCAACTCGCGGGCGCGTTCTTCGTAGGTCAGGCCGGATGCAACCAGGGCGGCCACTTGCGCATCGGCCCCGGCCTTCGCATGGCGGCGCAAAATGGCATTGATGGCCTTCATGGTTTCCTGAATCGCCTGCAGGCTGGCGAGCTTCGCCTGCAGTTTCTCGATAGCGGCCGGGTCATCGCTGGAAATCCCGCCTTTGCCCACGGCTGCGGCCTTGTTGGCGTAGTACTCGGCCTTTTTCTGCAGCTCGACGGACTGTTCAAAGCCTCGGCTGATTCGTTCCCGATAGCGACGGTCGCGGCCTTCGGAATAGTGCCCCAGCAGGATGGGCTGGCCCATGGGGATGGCATCGGCCATGCGGCTGGCCTGGGATGCGACTGCATCCGATTGTGCATGTGCCTGCCCCGCACGTTCTTCATAGCGGGCCTTGCGGGCTGCCTGTTTGGCTTCGTAGGTGTTCATGGTCTGATTCTCCAAAATAAGGGTTGAACTGCTTTTTCAGCTGACCGGATCCGAAGATTCTTGAGCCGGAACGTATATCCTCCGTGTGGGGTCTACGCTGGTTTTCCGGTCTTGCCGCCGTCTTCCGTGAGTTCCGTCGCCGTGCCGATCTGGACCACGCAGCGCCGAGCGAAAAGGGGCAGGCACGCAAGCCGCAGCCCGTAGCCGCAGGCGCAGGGACCGGGTGAGTACCTGGCGAAGCGAACTCCTTGCAGGGAGAAGCGGAAGTGGTACACGTCGGCGTTTCAGGCGGCGGGAGTCACGGAAGACGGGATGACGGCCCGACCCAGGCGATGACCCCGCACGGCAGCCGCGCGGCAAGCGCCCCTAGCCCCGCACCCTCGGGGCTCTGACTGGGCCATGGCCCGCGTCCCCGCAGTGGCCCTTGCCACAGGCACCAGACGACAAAGCCGACCGGGGCACCCATGACCCGGTCGGCTTTGTTGCTTTTGAATTGCGCTCTTTCCCCGGCCCCTGACGGGCGACCCTAGGCGCCCGTCAGGGGCCGACGATGCCGATCAGGCCAAAATGGCAGGGCGGCCACCCGCCCTGCCCCGATCCCTTACACCTGGCCGCGTTCCGCCAGTGATGTGGTATCGGTCGCCGCGACGATGATGTGATCCAGGACCCGCACATCGATCAGGGCCAGCGCCTGCTTCAGTTGCCGCGTCATGTTGATATCGGCCGGACTGGGTTCTGCAATCCCGGATGGGTGGTTATGGGCCATGACCAGCGCGGCGGCATTCAAGCGAAGCGCGGTCTTCACGATCTCGCGCGGGTAGATGCTGGCGTGGCTCAGCGTACCGGTGGCCTGCTCGATGTAGCGGATGGGCTTCAGCTGCGAATCCAGATACAGGAACGCGGCGCATTCATGCCCCAGTCCGGACAGCTTGGACTGGAAAAACTTCGCCACGCGGCCAGGCTGTGACATGGCATCATCAGTGGCAATCAGGCTTTCGGCCGCCACCCGGCCTGCGGCCAGGATCTGGTCATCGGTCGCGGGCCGATAGCGCCCGCTGGGGCTGCGCACATACAGGGGGTGTGCGTCATTCATGTTGTCATAGCTCAGCGCGGCGGTGCTATTCGTGTTCATGGGTGCTTTCTCCTTTCGGGGTTGATCGGCTACCGGGGCCGAAGATTCCGAGCCTTTCGTAGGTTTTGCGGTGTCCGCAGACCTACGTCTGGCCCGGAGTGCCACCGTTGCCGTGAGTTCGTCGCCTTGCCGCGCTGGATCACGAAGGGACGACCGGAAAGGGGCGGGCACGCAAGCCGCAGCCCGAAGGAGAACGAAGAGAGACGAAGGGACCGGGTGAGTACCCGGCGAAGCGCACCCCTTGCAGAAAGGAGCGCAGTGATACAGTCGGCGTTTTAGGCGACGAAATCAGGGCAATGGCTGCCCGCGCCCGTGGAGATGGACTGCGAATACCGGCCGCGCGGCTGAGCGCTGCTACCGGACGGAGGACGGTCTGACTGATGCTGCAGTAACATCGAGTTAACAAAGTTTCCAACACCCCCGCTATGTCGATGAAGCAGCGACGCCACTAACTGCCAAATAGAATAAATTTCCAGCAATGCCCGATCAGATGTTCACTGCGGAGAACTTTCGCCGCATCTACGATACCGAGAACCGCAAGGGTGCCGACTTGGCAACTCGTTATTTCCCGACGCTTGAACCGCACACGCTAGCCATACGTGACAAGGTGCAGGCCATCCGTGATCTACGAAAAGCAAAAGGCACGCTAACAGCTGATGATCTCGAGGCGCAGTTACTTGCGTTGAAGAACGATTTAGTTGCATTAAAAGCGACTAAATCGTCCGCCATTGATGCCCTGATGGATGAACTCAGCCAGAGGATCCTCAAGCCGAGCTTCAAGATCAGCCTCTCCCAAAAAAATGGGCCAAAGGGAAAGCCAGTATTCTGCATCGATGCGGAGCCTGAGACCTTCTTTGTCATCAAGCAGCTTCAGCGTAACATCCATCGTATATATGGTGTTAAACAGGCTAATCGTCACGACTTGGTCTGTCAGCTCCGCGATATGCTCGGCAGCAAATTCCCTTTTGAACTGGTCCGCACTGACATCGCATCCTTCTATGAAAGTATTGACCGTAAGCGCTTGGTCGAAAAGCTGGATCGTGACCACGTATTAAGCCCTGCGTCGAAGAAATACATCAAGCAGGTCCTAGTCTCATACGGCGAGATATCTGGCACATTGACCGGTATTCCTAGAGGTGTCGGCATCAGCGCATACCTGGCAGAGCTGTTTCTGACGCCAGTAGACAAGACGATCCGTGCAATCCCCGGTTTGGTTCTATATTGCCGATTTGTTGATGACATCGTAGCGGTATTCGCACGACCGCCAGCTGGTGGAAACCCCGGCTCGTACAAAGACCTGATCATCGAGATCCTTGAAAACAATGGGCTCAAGCACAACGCAGGCAAAACCTCAGAATTCATGCTGGCCGATACAAGCCTAAAGAAATTCGAGTATCTTGGCTATCGTTTTCTCATTGAAGCAGGAAGGTTCGAAATCAGCCCAAGCGCAGCGAAGGTAGCCAAGTATCGGGCACGGATGAATGCGACGTTTGCGGACTACTGGCGGGAGAAGCCAGTAAATCCAAGGGGCGCTTTCAGAAAGTTAGTCGGCCGCATAAAATTTCTGACAGGAAACACTCGCCTTTCTAATAGCAAGTCATGCGCAGTCACCGGAATATATTTCAACAATTCGGTTGCAACCAACTTGTCCAGCTTCAAGCTGCTTGATAAACGGCTCAAGTCACGCATTTCTGAACTCAAGCGACCCAGCCTGCAAAAGCAACTGAAAGATTTCAGATTTACGAAAGGTTTTGAGCAACGTAGGTACCATAATTTCGGTACAGGAGAACTGCAGACGATCGTGAGGGTTTGGAAATATGGCTAAGCGGCGCGTCTCCCTCACTCACAGGAAGCAAAGGTCCGTGCTGACGGACATGCTACCGTTCGAGGTGCCACCCACATTCTCCAACCGAGGGTATTATCGCTTCTTGCGGAAACACAATGTCGAAATCGAAAATAAGAAGCTGCGCTGGATTTGCGAGACAAACAATCTCGACTTGACAATGCAACTACTATTCGGAATCGACTCAAAGGCCGTTTTTTCGAACGAAGTCGTGATCGAGTGGGGTAAAGAAAAAACGTACCGCTCCGTGCCCATCAAAGAATGCAAGATGGCGACTATCCCTTTCAACTTTCGTGTCGCTCATAATCTTGATGGACGAACGCTGAGTGTCGTTCACCCACGCAATCAGGTTGATGTGGCGAGGTTCTACGCAACACACAGCGCACTGATCCTATATTACACATCTATCAGCGAGTTTTCGATTCGCCGTCCAGTATCGGTGTCGCGCTATGCTTACTTCAAGGACAAACTCCATGAAGAGCGCATGGACACCACTGTCGGGGTTGAAGAGGAGGAACGCGAGTACGAACAGCTTGGCTCTTATTTCGTCTACAAGAAATATCGGAATATTCATCGATTTTTTGAATCGTACAAATATCATTGTAGTGAGAAAAAATATAATGCATTGATGCAGTTAGACGTAAACAAGTGCTTCGATAGTATCTACACTCACTCGCTGCCCTGGTCTGTTCTGGGTAAGGACCAGACAAAATTCAGCCTGCAGGATTCAAAGGTTACTTTCGGAGGGCGGTTCGATGCCCTCATGCAAAACCTGAACCATAACGAGACTAACGGTATTGTCATTGGCCCAGAATTTTCTCGGATTTTCGCTGAGATCATTTTGCAGTCGATCGATGCGGAACTGGTCACGCAACTAGCTGAAGGACAAAACTTAACCCACAAGGTAGATTATGAAATCTTCCGGTATGTAGACGATTTCTTCGTTTTTTACAACGATGAGGCTACGCAGTTAAAGATATTTGAGACACTTCAGGAAATTCTCAAATCGAAAAAACTAAGTATTAATACTGCAAAAATAAAACACTATCAAAAGCCAATCATTACAGAGATCACTATCGCCAAAGAGCGTATCTCGACCCTTCTTAATGACGAAATAAATCCGGTATGCGAGGAGGAGCCCCCAGCCGACCCTTCCATGCCGTCGAAGCAAAACTTGGCATGCCCCATAAACACAAGCAGTCTAATTATTCGGTACAAATCGGCCATCAAGGAGGCGGGTGTCACCTATGGCGATCTACTGAATTATACCTTCGCCATAGCCGAAAATAAGACGGAGAAACTCCTCAAGGCCTACGCTGCCAGCGACAGATCGGATCGTGACCGTAAGCGTCTCTCTAATGCATTGCTGGCAATCATGGAGTTTTCATTTTTCACGTATTCTGCGAGCCCGAAAGTTAATCATACAATCCGCCTGTGCCGGATAATTACGACCACAGTAGACTTCCTACATGCCCAGGGCCTACCATACGAATTGAAGCATGTGCTGTTCAAATACATTCACGACAACGTGATGCAACTGCTCGAAAAAAACACGATGAGCACACATCGCGAGATTGAAAGCCTCTATCTCCTCATTTGCCTATCAAAGATAGGTCGAGAATATTGGCTACCTGTTTCCGTCCTTCTCCGACACTTCCTAATAAAAGAAGATGGAAATACAGATGATTATTTTCGTCCAGCTGGCTTCATGAATCACTTTTCCATTACGGTTCTTCTGTCCTATATAAAAGACAAAGTTCGCTATGACAAGCTGAGGGCCTTCGTGGAAAAACACATAATAGCCAAATTTGAACACATGAGGGCCCATTGCAACCGTGATGCCGAGACGTTGATGCTGATGCTCGATCTGATAGCCTGTCCCTACATTAGTGTCGCCACCAAGGAAAGTATCGGACGGATTTTTGGCCTGGATGCAGTAGGTCTCTCCTCTGTGCAGTCCTCCAACGATTACTGGTTTACTGCTTGGGGTAATAAATTTGATCTTGGGAAAGAGCTGGACGCGAAACGCAGCCGTGAGGTATATTAGCGTCGGCGCTCCGCTTTACCCTTAATGGCTGTTGGCAGCCCACACACAAGCGCCCTCCCTTCTCCTATATCAATTGGGTGGTGGGTAAAATTAGGCGGTAGTAGCGGGCCGCCTAGTCCTCCGATTACGATCTTATCATCACCCCCACGCCGCACTCATCAGCGTAGCCAGGTCTCGCCGCGACAGCACATCGGTGAATTCTCGCCAGTCTTTTTCAGGTGGAATCATGGTGCCTGTGTACCGCAAATCAAAACCCGTGGCGTTTTTCTGGGCGTTGATATACTCATCCAATCGCTCCCCCAGGGTCTCGATATCCTCGATCCATTCATCGCGGATGGTATCCGGAAGAGCCCCAAACAGGTTATAACGGTCTTTCATGCGCTCTGACAGACGCCCATAGATCTTTTCATCCACGGTCTGTTCAAACACCAGATTCAGCATGTCCACGGTCTTTCGAGTTTGACCGAAGCGCTTGATTCGGCCAATCCGTTGTTCCAACTTTGTCGGGTTCCAAGGCAGATCCACGTTGATCAGGGTGCCCAAAGTCTGCAGATTCAGGCCTTCGCAGGCGGCGTCAGTCGCCACCATGATACGAATCTGATGCTCGGCCACCATTCGCTTGAGCGTTTCCCGCTCGGCGCTGACGCTATCACCCCCCTGGTAGAGACGGCTACGCCCTGCTCCGGCGTATAGGCCAATAACCTCATCGGGGTACCGGGCAGCCAAGGCATCAGACAGCCATTTGGCGGTGTCGTAATACTGGCTGAAAATGATGACACCCAGTTCTCGCCACCCTTCTGCATCCAGGAAGTGGACAACCGCCTGCATCTTGGGATCACCATCCAGGCGTTCCAGTCGGGCGATCAACGCATCCAGCACCTCGTGCTCCTCCTGGGTCTTAAGCTGGACATCTTCTTCCTGCTCGTCCTCCTCATCGTGCACGGACTCACCCTGCACCAGGCGCCGGGCTGTCGAAAGCCCGGCATAGATACTGGAACAGATTCGCTGCTCCAGCATGTTTTTCATGAAGCCGCTGCCTCGGCCACGCTTGGCCAGCACCTGGCCGAAAGCACGGGCACCATCATAGGCAGCACGAAAATCTTCTGAGGTTCGCAATGCCTTGCCTTCAAATAGAACATCAAAGGCACGCGGCTGTTTGACCAACGACCGGTCGGGATACACGGCAACGCCCACCGGGGTCAACAACGGCTGCCCCGATGCATCCCGGGCCTGTTCCAGCTGCTGGCGCTTGCGCAATACGACATGGCGAACGATGGGGTTCTCACGCTGAAACAGGCTGGCTCCAGAAACCAGTCGGTCCAGTTCCTCTTCCAGGATTTCACGAGTATCTTCGCTGAGGTCAGCCAAAGCACGATTGGTCTGCCATTCTCCGTTCTGCAGTCCCAAATCCTCACGGATCGCAGAAAACAGACGCCGTGCACGAGATTCAGTGGTGGACTCGGTACGCGGCAGCGGCGAACGCAGCAAGCTCCAGGCATGATCCAAAGACTGTACCCGCGAACTCCCCGCCAGAATACCCAGCACCTCTTCTGGGCGATGCCAGGGTGCCATATCATGCCCCAGCACGAAATGCCCCTGGCCCTGGTGCAGGATCCCCAGCAAATCCCATAAATCACGTGGGTCTGTCTGAATAGGCGTCGCCGTACCCAGCAGCACATGATCCGCACGGGCAGCAATTTCGCGCATAAAGGCCAGTAGCGCATTCGGTGTTCCTGCATCCCTGCTGAACCCTTGGCGGCTTCTGGCCTTGTGCGCCTCATCCAGAATGACAACGCCAAAGCGCATGCCCAGCAAGTGCTGCTTTTCCAGCGAATCGCGCATCATCAGGCCGGTGGACACGATGCCAATACGCAGTGGGCAATGCACGATCTGCTCACGTCCTGCGGCGGAAATCACCCGTTCATCCGCATCCAGCCAAGCTTTCCCCACGGTATCCCAGCGGGCGGTGGGGATGCCCAGCTTGTCCAGCATCTCGGTTTGCCACTGCTCGGTCAGGGTGGCCGGGGCAAAGATCACGACCGGCCGCCTGGGGCCTTGTTCTTTGTCGGCCAGCAGGCACAGCGTCAAAGCAGCCGTCGCCAGCGACAAGGTCTTGCCCAGGCCGACCTCATCAGCCAGCAACAGCCGCACCACGCCATACAGCCGCTGATGCCGCAGGCATTCTGTCAGGAACCCCTGTTGCCACGGCTGCAGTTGCTGGCCCTCGCGGTACAGCGGGGATTCGACCAAGGCGGCTGGCGCCAGCGCCTCATCGTCGTCGACCTCTGTAAATTCGATCTCGCGCCGGTAGCTGCGCCGGTGGACCTCGCGGATCACTGCCTGCGGCAAGGGCTTGGCAGCATTCCAGAGAAAGTCGAATTCTGCCTCGACCCAGGCCACCCCTTCGGGCGACTCGTCCTCCCAGAGGATTTCATAGTGGCGCTGCCAGCCGTTGCGCGTCTCGTTCATCGAGCCAATAAAGCCCAGCCGTCGGCCATCGGCCAGGGTGATCACGCCCGCCTTTCCGTGCACGAACCCGCATACCTCATCCGGGGCAATGCGCACCGCCTGCCCATGACGGGCCAGGAAGGCATCCAGACGCCGGTAACGTTCGCGGTTCAGCAGGGCTTCTGCTTCCAGGCTGCGCTCGTTCCAACGGCCCAGGATCTTGCTCTCTCGCAACTGGGCGACCTTCAGATCATCCGGATGGATATCCACGTTGCAGACGATCTTGACCTCGGGGATCTGTTCCAGCACCTCGCCCGAGACTTCAAACAAGGAACTAGTGAAATAACCCGCGATACGCTTGTAGCTCTTGGCACCAGCCAGATGCGGCATCAGAAAGCTGGCATCCAGACGATGCGTACGCGAGGAGAAGCGTCGGATGCTCATGCCTGCACGCCTCAATCACCCAGCCGCAAGTTCTTCAGGCGCGCACCCAGCACCTCGGCCGCACTGCGCACCTCCGGCTCCTGAGTGGCGTGCTCAATGAAAGTCAATAACTCAACCAGGTGTGGCCGGATCTCCAGAAAGTCGGCCATGTCAGCACGCAGCTGATCGACGACGATCTGCGCCTCGGTGTCTTTCAGCATCTGCTGCAGGCCGATGATGAGCTGCCCCAGATGTGTTGCACCCAATTCCGTGGTGTCACCCAGATCGCGCGAAGCGAATTCCGTCACCCGCTTCAGACGGGCACTATTGGGCTTCATACTGCCCATCACGCGGGCATAGTCACCTACCCGAAATGCCTTGGCAAAATTCTGGTAATTGTCCAGCTTGGCAGCCCCTGCTGTCTCCATGTCCATCATGCGCAGCATGAAACGCTCGATACCGGACAAACGCTGCCAGACATCCGGTGCCAGGCCTTCAGGTACCAATAAATTGGAGGCTGTCTCTGCCGCCTGCTGCACGATTTCATCAACCACGGTTATTTCACCCTTTGCGCGTGGGCGCAAGGCAAAGGTCGTGACATCCTCGTCACCAATTTTGGTGTAAGCCGTCAAGACCTTCAAAGCAGCTGCGTAACCGGCCATCTGCAGGTCAGAATCGTTGAACACTGGCTCTCCGTGCTGATCCCGAACAGAGTCATTCAGGTGCAGCATGGTTTCGATCTGCTTTTCGACCTCTTTGCGTACTGCAGGCAACAGGCGCTGCTTGAAACCGACACGCTCACCTGCAGGACGCTTTTTGAGCATCAAGGTGACGGTACCCTGGACATAGCCCCCTTTTTTCAACTCTGACGAGGTTTCGGTGGCGATATACCAGGCGGCCACCACCTGCAGACCGGCTGCCCAGAAAATGCCAATCAGATCGCCCCAGACGGTCGTGCTCTGGTGCGTAAACATGACGCACTGCATGCCGTTATCGGGCATATACTCCGTCATCGCCTTGTAGGCGGCTACCATCCCGTGGCGGAATTCGTCGCCCGATCCTTTGATCGCCAGTGCACGACGCGAGTCCCAGATCCATTTATCGAAAGGTTTGGGTGGGTTCTTACGCAGCCAGGCGATGAAGAATTCGGTGATTTCGTGATAATTGACTGCGTCAGCATAGGGAGGATCAGTGATCCAAATATCCTGAGTCGCATTTACCATGGCAGCGGCCTCTGATTTCACCACTACTGATGACGCAACCCTCCCTCTGCCGGAAGGATATTTCCCACTAAACTCATCTTTCACTATGCTAAATGCACGTTGTGAATAGCTATAAAATGGATTCAGGGCTTGGCTAACGAAAACACTCACAGAGTTATCACTCGCACCACCGGTTTGTTGAGAAGGATCCGCCTTTGAGAACCTCTTACCTGATGTTGCCCAATAGCATAGCTTCGATACATAGTTTGCGCTGCTATTAAAAGCAGGCCAGATGTCTTCTGAGTTTCTTTTGTTTAGCAACACGAGCAGTAGTAACGCACGAGCATTAAACAAATGATGCCAGTGCGTCCAGCCGCGCTCACGGAATAGGCGCGTCGTCTCGTCGCCCGGTTCAATCGCCATATCCGGTATCAAGCCTTCGTCCTGCCATTCGATCAGGCTCTTCGCAACGATTTCTTCTACGCATTGCTCGCGCTTCAGATCAGCGTCTGTTGGTGCAGCAAAGAACGTTTCCTGCCGGCTCGCGTTTAAGGTCTCTTTGGTGATCCACTGGATGGCGTAGAGCCGTTCCTGAAACACATCATCAGGGTGCGGTTTAAAATCTTCTTTTTCCCAGTGCCTCAGACGATTTCCCGTTGAACCATCTTCTTGACGATAGTCACCCCGCAGGGTCTTGATGGGCGTACGCCAGACTTTGTTATCCAACGTGTAGATCATCTCGCCACCCTGAATTGTGCCCTGCTCGGCCGCCTTCATCTCAGCTGCAGACACGCCACTAGCGATACGGATATCAAAGCGCTTATTCTTGAAATCTGGCCTGAGCTGCACCACCACATTACGGGCCTTAGATATCACCCAACTGGGGGCCAAAGGCACCAGCCAGCCCGTTTCTGGGCAACGAGCCTCTAGGCAATATAAATAGGCTTTGGCTCGATTGCCCTCTTTATCATGCTCGATGCCCAAGGCCGTGATTTCCTTGTCCACGGCATTGGCCACTCGGCGCTGCGCCGTTTCGATCTCAGCCCGGCGTTCTGGCGAAGCGCCAATGATGTTCAAGGCCCCCCAGGTCAGCATGCAGGCAATGGGATTCAGATCGGACGCATACACGTCGCAACCCAGACGCGCCGCCTCGAAGGGGATGGAACCACCACCCGAAAACGTATCGCCCACGCGCGGCCGATGGCCATAGCGCAGCATGCCCAATTGTTCGATCAATTCTGGGAAAGAATGCGCATCCAAGCCCCACTGCGCATAATGTCGGTTGACAGCGGCCCACACTGGCGCGTAGAGCCATTCCTGATCCACTTCTTCCGGCCGTTTGGCAATCGCTGCCTTGGCTTCATAGCTGTCGAATGTCGCCAAAGCCTGCCGGTAGAGGACCAACTTATCGTCACTCGTCAGGTCGCGCCGCCAACCCCGTCCGCTGAAATAGGCCTCGGGGTCGGGCACCGAAATCAGCTCAGGCAGCTTACTGGCCGAAAAAGCATTGGCCGCCAAGGCGCGGCGGGCCAAGCCTTCATCGTCAAAGGCCATTAATTTTTCAAAAATGTCCAGATCCGCCCGAGCATCTTCAGTAGCAGGCAATAGGCTGCCCAGCACAATGGCGCGCACCAGAATCAGCGGCTTGCGTCCCTTCCAAAACATCGCAAGTGATGTCAGCGTTTGTGCAGATCCAGATTTACGCTCCTTCTGCGCCTCAAACGACACCTTCTGTACTGGAAACACCGTCTCAATCAGTGCAGGTGCATCTTTCAACGCAAAAGGAACCAGGGCGGGGGCTGTCTGTGCACTCATGGGATAGTCATCACTTTTGATGGACGGCCTGATAGGCCTGGTCCGGGTCATTCGGTTTGTCAGGGCGGATCATCGCGATCTGGCCGCTGCTCAACAAAGGTTGCAGGTATTTCTGCCGCAAATACTCAGGATTGCGATCCAACAGCACGCCCAAGTCACTCAGGGACCAGGTTTGATGGATCAGCAACGCCAGCAATACATTTTTCACATCTGCCGGTGGACTACGTTTGCCCAGACCACCAATCTTCACCCCCAAAGTCCCTGGCAACGCGGCCAGCAAGGCTTGGCGGGCCGTATCAGTGGCCGCATTCAGCGGGCCAGCTGAGGCATCAGGGTTCCTAGACAAGAGGGGCAGGTCCCTAGATAAGGAGCCCAAGTCCCTAGGTAACGGTGCTGTGCCGTCTGGAACATCATGCGGGGCCGCTGAATTCCCCTGAGGCGCATCACCCAACATCTCGGCAGTCGGCCGATACCAGGTAGCCGAACCACGCCCCTTTTGCTCCAGAAGCCCGGCATCCCGCAGTCGCTTGAGCGCCTGACTGGCGGTCAGCGTATCCACCCGATTGAGCTCACGGTAGCTGGCATTGTCCAGGGCGCCACTCTCACGCGCCACAATCAGCGCCCGCGCTTCATCGTCAGATAAATGCAGGCGTTTGAATCGGGCCAGCCAGGCCAGGTCGGCTTCCCCAAGAAAATGATGGAAGAAAAGCCGCAAAACAAATTGATCCTGTCCACGATCGGACTCGAACAGCGGTGGGACCAGGCCCGCTTCCCGACACAAGTCGCGCATGACACGAATGCCGCTGCCTTTGGTCTCAGCAAAGCCCGCGTCATACATGGCGGCAGCAATTTTCGGATTGCGCGGCACGGACCCAGGCTCACCCAGATGCTCTAGGGCCTTCAGCGAAAAGCCCGGATTGCGGATCTCCAGACGGTTGCTGTAGCGGATGATCTGCACGGGCGCGTGCGAGCGATAGCTGCGATGCACCAGGGCATTGACGACGGCTTCCCGAATGACACGATCCGGCATGAAGGGCCGGTCCTGCCGCTGAATCTCGCCTTCTGCCAAGCCAAAGGCCTTGGGCAGGTCGTCCATAATCGCGGCTTGGGCTCGGCGGACCAAGCGGGGCAAGGAATCCCGCAGTTCCAGGGTATCGAACCGATGGTCGGGGTCGGGCACCCATTCACGGCCCGGCACGCGAATGTAATCGACCCGCGTCATGGGAAACACGCGGCGCAACGTAACCTGCTTGCCGAACAAGATCAGCCCGGCGACCGTCGGCTGCCAGGCCCCCGCATCATCACGGCGCAGCGCCCCCAGCGATTGCAGCAGTTCATCATCATTCCAATGCAGCTCTTCGGCAGTCGGGCTGATGCGTTCGCGGGCGGTGCGAAAAACTGTGATGGCCTCTGGTGCCAGATCCTCTACCATCGCATCCGGGACGATGCTGGCATCAAAGCTTTCGTGCTTGCGGCCTTCAAAAAAGAGGGCCAGGTCATCCTCTGTGCAGCGCTGGTCTGTACTGCCAATCCGCCGGAATGCCCCTTTGGGCAAACCTTGGGCCTTGAAATAAACGGGCTTGTCCGCTGAGTTGATCTCCGGCACAAACACCACCAGGACGGTCTTGCCGTCCAGGATCTCCGGGCGAATATCCAGACGAATCGCGGTATTGAAAACGGTACGGGCTTGCGTGGCCAGGTCGCTGGCCTGCTTGTCCGGGTCGGCCATCCCTCTGACCCGATAGGCTGGAAAGCGCGCAGATTCATCTTGCTCGACCCCCAACAGTAGCCAGCCCCCGCCCAAACCCGGCTCATTGGCGAAAGCGCACACGGTCTCCAGCACCGATGTGCCGATCTTGGTAGCGGTCTTGGCTTCGACGCGCTCCGACTCATCCAGCAGCTGAAGCTGATCAAAAAGGCTTTGTGCATCCATCAGACGTCCTCGCCGAACAGCCCCAGGCTGGACTGTACTGACTCCGTCTGACTGCGGCTGCCCTTGCGGGCTCTGGGGGCCAGCAGCTCGCTTTGCGCTACATCGCCCAAGGCGTGCTTCAGGGCGGCACGCCAGCCTCTGTCCGCATCAGCCAAACCGCCGGTACTCATGGCGGTCATACCAAACAGCCACCAACGCTCTTCGGGGCGCAGGGCCAACCAGTTGCGGACTGCGACCGGGATCTTGTCCGGGTCCATCTGCTCGACAGCCCAAGCCAGAACGCAGAGTTCCTTGCCCAGCAGACGATCCACCGGGTTATCACCCACCCGCCAGGTGGCCGTTTTCAGGCCATGGGCGGCCAGGCGGGCATTGAAGGCTCGCTGCACTTCGGCGCGGATCGCCGTCCAGCGGGGGCGGTCCAGCAACACTCGGTCTATGACTGCCGCATCCTGGCTGGCTGCCTGCAGCCCCAGGTATTCACTGATTTGCACCTTGGCAGAATTGGCCTTGGGGATGACCACCCTGAAGTGATGAGGATCCGATGTGGCAGGCACACCAAAGCCCAACGTGTGCGGGATGGGCTCACGCGCCTGGGGTTTGGTCTTGCCTGCAGTCTTTACCACGATTACTGCTCCTGACTGACATCACCCGGCTTCAGTTCGACGCCAGCCAGACGGGCAAACTCTTTCAGGTCAAAGCCCGTATCGAACTGAATGCCGTCGGCAACCATCACGTTGACCAAGGCATCCGGTTCACCCAAGAGTTCGCGCAGCTTATTGACCACGCCCTCGATGATGGCGGCCGTGACTTCACGTTCTTGAAAGCGGATGCTGACCGTGTTCTCGCCCTCACCAATTTCAACGCGCACGCCCTTGAAGCGGGCACCGGATTGATCGCGAAAGCGGTTGATGACACCAAAGACACGTTCGGTCGTATCCAATGAAATACGTTTGCCCTGCAGGCGGGCGGGTGCGGTATCCACAACCTGGACCGTCTTGTCACCACTGGCGGGGATCGGAAAATCCGCTGTCTTGTTGGCCTCACCTGCCTGTGCAAACACCAGCAGACGGCAACTGGCCGAGCCAATCTCGAACGGTGCTTCATAGCGGATGCCGTCCTTGGGATTGGATCCGTCCAGGGTGTAAAAAATCTCTGCATGGGGCGTCACCGCCAAGGTCACCTTGCGCTTATCCGCAATGGGTTCGACCTGGTGGCGGATCTTCAGGTCAGCCAGCCAACGTGTGGCGGGACCACTCTCGTACTGCCCCGTCGGCTCACGTACGACAAAGTACACGGTGCCTTCACCCGTGCTGAAATTATCCAGATCATCCACCCGCTGATCCTGCTCGGACACGTCGGGGCGCGTAGACCAATAGACGGCAGGGCTGTCCCCTGCATGACGCGGGGTCAGGGACAGGACGGTCTCACCTGTCTCTTGCCGGACATTGATCACCGACACGTTGACAGTGGCCTTGTCTTTGGGGAACGGCCCCTTCTCAACATAGCCATCCTCACCCAAACGCCAACGGCCTTGTTTCAGCGCCTCGGCCTTGAGCGCATCCAGGCCACCGGCCCCCGGCATCCAGGGCCAGATGGGCGAGCATTTGGCACGCGCGGCCACGTCCTTCCAGGGGGTACGCCGATTATCCCTGCCCGAGGGCCACAGGTAGGTCTCTGCCAAGGCAAAACACTCATCAAAATTGTCTCTGCCCAGCGCGGCAATCAGTTTATAGTCGGCCCGTGGGCTGGCCAGCAGCGCTTCAATCTGCGCCTCAGCAGACTGGTCCCCCTGCCCCAGCTTGAGTCCCTGATCGATGCTGACCTTGCCCAGCACGTCGCGCCCGTCAGTCGCGTCATTCATGGGCACATACAGGCAGTTGTAGGCGGCGGACAGGGCCTTGCCAAAGCGGCCTTCAGCTTCTTCCAGGCGGTCACGCGCTTCTTCGTACAGGGTATCGCCGGATTTCAAGCGTTTGGAAATCTGTTCGATCGCATACAGTTCGCGCAGCCGTTCCTCTACAGCATCCGCCATCAGGCTGTCCTGCCCAGTCAGGACCAGCAGATTGTTTTTTTCCTGTTGATAATCAAAGAAATTCTGCAGCTCGCTGGGAGGCACCTTGCCATCAGGCTTGACGACAATCAGCGTGCGCGGGCCGCCCAGCCGCAAATCTTCAAACCGTGGCAAGACCTGTACATCCTGATAGGCGATGCGGCTATTGGGTGACAGCACCCCGGTCAGGCGATTGATCAGCGCCTGATCCACCTTGGGCTGGGGAACTTCTTTAGCGTTGCGTTCGATCTGCCGTGAAAGATTCTCCGTTTCCTTGATGAAGAAACGCTGCTCTTCACGGTGCAGGTACCAGGCAGATTCACGCAACTGCTGCAAGGCATGCAGGAACTCGTCTGGCTTGCGCTGCGGGGCCGCCAGAAATTCGATCAGCTCGCTTTCCGACAAGCCAATACGCCCACCAACGGCCCTCGATAGACTGGACGACAGCAAGATCGTCATCAATTGTTGTGCCGCGTCGCTGGCCAGGTCCAGATCAATGCGTTCTGCAATGGCGTTGCCTGCATCGGCAATGTCGCGCGTCACCGCCGGCATCAGCTTTGGCGCAATACGCTCGATCTCGTCCTTGACCTGGTCATCGTTCAGATTCAGATGCTGGGTGCCGATCAGGAAAACGTCATCGGCCGCACGTTCGTCCACGCTTTTCAGCAGGCGGGCGGTGAACTGCATCAGCCCCCGTGTCTGGCGGAACCCTTCGTTTTCCTTGAACAGTGCCACCAGGTGCTTGAATGAGGGGTGAAAGGGATAGGTCTCCCTGACCTGCTCGGCAATCTGCTCGATGCTACTGGCAATGATGTAACCACCATCTTCGGCCCTCTTAACCTGCTGTGCGTACTCCTCAGCCACTTCGGAAATCGTGCGCTCGTCCGGCAGTTCGTCGATCAGGCGCTTTTTCAGGATTTCGTAGATTTCATTGCCTGCCAGCTGCACCGGTGTGATCGTCATCGCCTGACGACGGGTTTCCTGCTGCAGATTCGAGATCGCATCCGTCAACGCCTTGGTCTGAGACTTGTAGCTGCCCGACAGGTTGGCAATCACAATGGCACAGTTCGGCAGTTCCAGGGCCGCACTCATCAAACTGGACAGGCTGTAGACCACCATGTTGGCCAGCGTGCCATCTCCCAGTTTATGCGTACTGGCGTTGTCCAGATACGGTGGTAGTTCATCCAGCAGAATCAGAGTGGGCTGATCACCGATAATGGCTTTCCACTGACGCTGGTCCACCGCCTTGGGGCCATTGGCCCAATAGGGCCGGATGGCTTCTGCTTCGCCCAGTTGGGTGGCGATGTCACCCCAGACATAATTGTCCGGATTATTGCGGCCATTGAAGGCGGCAATGCGCGCCTGACCAAACTCAAGTCGTGACGCCAGATCAGTGGGCAGGACTTCATTGCGGAGATGGGTATGTCGGGCCAACAACCCCAGCGCAATCATCATGTGCGTCTTACCGCCGCCCATGGCCTGAGTCAGTTCGAAGACCCCCTGGTCGGATTTCCCGGACAGGCGCAGCAACCCTTCGCGGAACAGCTGTTCCATACCGTGGGTGACAAAGTTGCGCGAGAAAAATTCGCGACCATCGCCTGCATCGTTGATGAGATCCGCGAGGTTTTCAATCGCCTGACTCATCCGGTAATCACGAATGATGGGATTGAATCGGCAGGCCTGTTTGACTGTCCTGATCATGACCGCACTCCGTTGTTGTTCTTGACTTCTTCGGAGGGCGAGACCGGGATCCCCTTACGCTCGCAATAGTCGCGAATCAGGAACTCCACCATATTGGAAAGAGATCGATGCTCTTGGTCTGCAGCCATACGCAGCCCGTTCTTGAGCCCAGGATCGACACGAAACGTGAGCGTAGCGGTCTTGGTATTGCTCATAGCCTCTCCGGCAACCACTGAAAATGTACTGCACTTTACAGTATTGGATCGGCTGTGACAATAAAATCACGTCGATGGCAAGCAGCCATCAATTACTACTTTCTGCTGAAAGGCCGCTTAGTCAGTCTTCCCCCCGCAATTCCGGCCAAATCTGCCACCAGTCATCGGGCCGCAGTTGCTTGCGGGTGACTTCCCCCCCTGTCAGTTCCTCGATCTCCACGCAGCGAATAATGGGCACCGGACGCGTCCCTGCTGCCCAGCTGCTGACCACCTGTACAGGCAACCCCAGCTTCTTGGCCAACGGGGTCATTCCGCCCATGACTTCACAGGCATCTCGAACAGGTTGAAAATCGGCCATATGCTTCCATAACCATACTAATAGTATGGATTTTATAAGATAAATCCGTTATTTGGATGTGACGGGGCGTTGTTGTTTTGTGCTGTTTTGCGGCATGAAGGTTCATCTACAGCCAGCCAAATTGTAACGGCTAGTCAAAACGCGGTGCCTATCGCATGAAACAAGCTGAACCGGCCTGAACCAAACTTTTTTTCGACCCCCCTAGGGAGATTGGCGATTTTATAACCATCACCTGAGCATGGGATAGTCACAGGCACAAACAATTTGTCCCAGCTCCGTATCTCCAGCTCGCGCAGGTAGCCGCTAAGCTCAATCACCCCTCAGTAGAACCTTGAATCGCTTAGAAAATCAATCAGCTGATTGCCTATTGACAGAACTTAGCAGATTGCTGACAATGGCATTAACTGCTTCACGCAGACCAGCTCTTTAACAAGAAACAAGCGATGAATACTGCGCCCTGCCCGATCACGCGGCACGCGATTGCGCAGCAACCTGTCAGGCATCGGGGTTGAAGCAAAACCGATGAAATCCGCCAATCGCAGCCAGCCCCTCGCGTGGGGCGTGGATGGCTGCGTGCGGCGGGGACTTCCCTTCGCAGGAAGCGCCCGGTGCATTCATCCGAATGCCCAGCATCAGGGATGGCGACGTAATCCTTTGACGACAGCGGGAAAGACCGCAGTCCCCAGCACCCAGACGAACCGCCACCGGCGGGCCAGCGTCTGGCCCTGCCGGAGATGATCCAAGCACCCGACCCCCATCGCGGCATCTTGGCGGGTCGGCCCCCAGGGCTCCGGCGAGCCCGCTTTGGCCGATGTCCCTCCGGGCATCTACCAAAGCCACACAATCCATACCTACCGCCCAGCCTGGCACGTTCACCAGCAATCCAGAAGGATCGACTCATGACGATGACAAGCACATTGACTGCTCAATTCCCCCAACCGCCCACCGGCACCACCTTGCTCTATCGCATCGGCGTGGCAGAACGCAAGCTGGGCGTATCGCGCTCCACCATCTATCGGCTGGTCAATGAAGGCGAGCTGGAACTCATCAAGATCGGCAAGCGCTCCAGCCGCATCACGGCGGCCAGCCTGCATGCGCTGATCGAGCGCAGCAAGGCTGCCTGAAACGGCATCAGCCCACTCAGGCGCTGCATTGCGCCTCCGCAAAGCACTGGTTGCAATCCCTACCCATTCGCAGCCACCCACGCATGACAGAAGGATCGTTCCATGGACACACCGCCGCACATTCCCGCAAACACCCGGCCACTCTTCGCCTCCAACACTCTGGTCCGCGTGCCCGATATCTGCCGCAACCCCAAGACCGGTCAGCCAGGCATTCTGCCGATCAGCCGATCCACCTGGTACGAATGGGTCAAGCAAGGGATCGCACCACCGGGTATGCGGATCGGCGGCCGCACCGTCGTGTGGCGTCTATCCGATATCCAGGCAATGGCAAAAGCTCAGTCTGGCCGCTGAGCCAGCCGGTCCAGATGATCCGCCAGGAACTGCAAAGCCTCTCGGCGCTCCTGGCCCAGCTCTGCATGGTTGTATGCGGCCTCCACCTGCCCCCTGGGGGCATGAGACAGCAACAGCTCAACCACCTCGGATCGGATGCCATGCTCCCGCAGCAGCGTAGCCGCTGTGCCACGAACGCCATGGGGTGCAAACCCTTGAACACCGAAATCGATCCGTTTGAAGAAGTGGTTCAGACTGGCTTCACCCATGGGGGCCACACGGCCACTGCTGGTATAGATAGTCGGAAAGACGTAATCCTGGTGACCTGTCATGGGCTGCAATGCCTGCAGCAAGGCCACGGCCTGACGGGGCAGATAAACCCGATGACGCTTGCGCATCTTCATGCGTTCGGCGGGGATATCCCAGATTCCGGTCGTCAGATCGAATTCTGCCCAATGGCTGCGGATCAGCTCGCTTTTACGAACCATGGTATAGAACAGCATCTGCGCGGCCACCAGGGTCGTGAAATGGGCACCTTGGCGCGGGATCTGTCGCCAGAGCCGACTGACTTCCGCCTCCAGCAGATGCTTGTGGTGGGTGCGCTTGGGCACGCTGATCGCACCACGCACCATCAGCGCCGGGTTTGAGTCAGCCATCAGATTGCGGATCGCGTAGTTGTAGATGCGCTGAATCAGCGACCGCACGCCTTCGGCGGTAACGGCAGTGGTACGTAAAGGCTCCAGAACATCCAGCACCTCACGGGGTGCCACAGCAGCCAGCGGGCGGCCACCTATCGTCGGGAATACATGGCTTTCCAGCCAGCGCAGTTGCTGCGCCCGGTAGGTGGCAGAACGATAGAACAGGGTTTCTTCGACCCATTTCCTGGCATAGGTCTCGAACGTCAGCTGATCAGGGGCATCACCGCTGCTCCCGGGCCGATTCTGTCGGCCTGCCTTGGGGTTCTCGCCCTTCAGCACTTTGTCCATCAATTCAGCATGAACCTGTCGAGCGTCCTTTAACGAAACCGTCGGGTAACGCCCGATGGTGATCTTGTCCCGACGACCCTCGAAATGAAACTTGTAGCGCCAGACCTTCGTACCCGTAGGCAATACTTCCAGATACAGCCCACCGCCATCCGTCAAGGCATAGGGCTTGTCCTTGGGTTTGGCGGCATTGATGACGACGGGGCGCAGCGCATAGGCAAAAGCACGAGACATGGGGCCATGATCCTGAAATTTTGGGGCCATGATAGCAAATATGGCCCCAAAATATGGCCCCAAACTCATGCGATGGCCCCGGATTTAGCCATACCCTACCGGACACTAAAAAGCCCCGCTCTCCTATGAAAGCGGGGCCTTTCTGGACTTCGATGAATCGATCAAAAACCGATTACATATTGTCGATCATCACCTGCCCAAAGCCCGAGCAGGACACCTGGGTCGCGCCTTCCATGAGGCGGGCGAAGTCGTAGGTGACTTTCTTGGACAGGATGGCCTTTTCCATGCTGCTGATGATGAGGTCGGCCGCCTCGGTCCAGCCCATGTGGCGCAGCATCATTTCCGCCGAGAGAATTTCCGAACCGGGATTGACGTAGTCCTTGCCGGCGTACTTGGGGGCGGTGCCGTGGGTGGCCTCGAACATGGCGACCGAATCGGACAGGTTGGCGCCCGGGGCGATGCCGATGCCGCCGACCTGGGCCGCCAGGGCGTCGGAGACATAGTCGCCGTTGAGGTTCAGCGTCGCGATGACGTCGTATTCGGCCGGGCGCAGCAGGATCTGCTGCAGGAAGGCGTCGGCGATGACGTCCTTGACCACGATGTCGCGGCCGGTCTTGGGATTCTTGAACTTGCACCACGGGCCGCCGTCGATCAACTGGGCGCCGAATTCCTGCTGGGCCAGTTCGTAGCCCCAATCGCGGAAGCCGCCCTCGGTGAACTTCATGATGTTGCCCTTGTGGACCAGGGTCACGGTCGGGCGGTCGTTGTCGATGGCGTACTGGATCGCCTTGCGCACCAGGCGCTGGGTGCCCTCGCGCGACACGGGCTTGACGCCGATGCCGGAGGTCGCCGGAAAGCGGATTTTGTTGACGCCGAGCTTGTCCTGCAGGAATTCGATGATCTGGCGGGCCTGCTCGGATTCGGCCTCGAATTCGATGCCGGCGTAGATGTCCTCGGAGTTCTCGCGGAAGATCACCATGTCGGTCTTTTCGGGCTCGCGCACCGGCGAGGGCACGCCCTTGAAGTAGCGCACCGGGCGCAGGCAGACGTACAGGTCGAGTTCCTGGCGCAGGGCCACGTTCAGGGACCGGATGCCGCCGCCCACCGGGGTGGTCAAGGGGCCTTTGATCGACACCACGTAGTCGCGCACGGCCTCCAGGGTTTCCTGGGGCAGCCAGACGTCGGGGCCGTAGATCTTGGTGGATTTTTCACCGGCGTAGACTTCCATCCAGTGGATCTTGCGCTGGCCGTTGTAAGCCTTGGCGACCGCAGCGTCGACGACCTTGAGCATGACGGGCGTGATGTCCAGGCCCGTGCCGTCGCCTTCGATGTAGGGGATGATCGGCTGGTCGGGGATGTTCAACGAGGAATCGGCGTTGACCGTGATCTTTTGGCCGCTGGTCGGGACCTTGATGTGTTGATAGGACATGGAAGCTCCAGTTTGCTCTGGGGGAGGATGATGACGAAAGGGGGGATTTTAGTCTTATATAAGAGTTTAGCCCAAACGCGCGGGATTGAGGCGCGCGAACCCCTTATTCTACCGTTCAGGCCGGCCGTGGGCGGCGCCGCAAGGCGGTAAAATGGTCGAAACACGCAAGCAGGCAGCCATGTTCAACCCCACCCGCGAGCAAGTCCGCGAATTTTTCACCGAGGCCTGGCGCAAGGAACGCGCCGGCGCCGTCCTGACGCCGCTGGAGACCATGGCGGCGGACCTGATCCGTCTGCACCCGGAATACCACGCCGACCTCGAGGATCCCGAGGCCGCCGCGCGCGACTATCCGGTCGAGGCGGGTCGCACCAACCCCTTCCTGCACCTGTCCATGCACTTGGCGATCGCCGAGCAGGTCTCGATCGACCATCCGCCGGGCATCCGTGCGGCGTGGCGCGCCTTGCTGGGCACCCGCGACGAGCACGAGGCCGCGCACGTGGTCATGGAGGCTTTGGGCGAGGTGGTCTGGGAGGCCCAACGCATGGGCGTGCCGCTGGACAATGACCGATACCTGGACCTGATCCGGCGCCGCGCGACGCAGGATCCGTAGTTTTCAGCCTTGTGAAGGGTGTGTTTCCGGTGGATCCGCTGGTTCAGGGGCCCACCGGAATGCGTGGCGGATTACTTGCGGATCGCCAACGGGGACGGCAGGCTGGCCAGCCAGGCCGAGATATTTTCGATGTCCGTGGGCGAGAGCTGGGCCGCCATGGCGCCCATGATCGGGTTCTTGCGCACATTGGCCGACACGGGCGCTCCGGCCTGGCCGCGCTGGTAGGCCGTGAGGGCGTGGGCCAGGTAGTCGGCGTGCTGTCCCGCGAGGATCGGGTATTCTGGCATCATGGATGTCTTGGCATCCTCGCCGTGACAGGAGGCGCAGGTGAATTTCTGGAAGGCAGCCTGGCCGGCGGCCAGATCCGCGGCCTGTGCGCCGGCAGCGACAAAGGCAAGGGAGCCGAGCAAGGCGATCGTCAATTTCTTCATGAGGTCCCCGGCTTTATTATTTGAGGCTGGAATAATAGGCGGCCACGTCGGCCATGTCCTGCTCGGACAGGGTCCGGGCGATGGCCTCCATCGTGGCGAACGAGCGTGCGCCGCTGGCGTATTCCTTGAGCGCCGCGACGATGTAGGCGGCGTTCTGCCCGGCAATCATCGGCACGTGGTAGAGCTCGGGATAGGCGGCCTTGTAGCCGGGGATCCCGTGGCAACCGATGCACATCGAAATCTTGTCCTTTGCCGCCTGCGCATCGCCCGTCACCGGCGCGGCATCCGCCGCCACGGCCTGCCCTGCAAACAAACAGGATGCCGCGATCGCCAGGGGGCCCAGGCAGCGCTCGATTTGTATTCGCAACTTCATATTGTCTCTTTGTTAGCTAAAAAAGGCCCCACGCCGCGCCCTCCGCGTGCTGCCCCTAAAGGGGCCGACTTTCTACCTTGGGGCGGCCAGGCTGCGGAAAATGCGATCGGTTGGAAACCCACATGACCGATGCGGCCTGATGATTGTACGATAATTGCAACCAAGCATGCAGTCCTGAAACTTTGAACCTTATAGCAGCCGGCCGCGCGCCGGCGCCGGGAAATCTTCTTCGACATGAGCACGAATCCCCAGCCGCCCGCCACCGAACGCTTTGACGGCACCGAGCGCTACGTCGCCACGGATGCCCTGAAAATGGCGGTCAACGCCGCCCTTGTGCTGCAACGGCCGCTGCTGGTCAAGGGCGAGCCGGGCACCGGCAAGACCCTGCTGGCCGAGGAGGTGGCGCGAGCCCTGGACCGGCCCCTGCTGCAATGGCACATCAAATCCACGACCAAGGCGCATCAGGGTTTATACGAATACGATGCGGTGTCGCGGCTGCGCGACTCGCAACTGGGCGAATCCTCGGTGCACGACATCCGCAACTACATCGTGCAAGGCGTGCTGTGGCAGGCCTTCGAGTCCGAGCGGCCCACCGTCGTGCTGATCGACGAGATCGACAAGGCCGACATCGAGTTTCCGAACGACCTGCTGCGCGAACTGGACCGGATGGAGTTCCACGTCTACGAGACCCGCGAGACCATCCGCGCGCGCCATCGCCCCCTGATCGTCATCACCTCCAACAACGAAAAAGACCTGCCCGACGCATTCCTGCGCCGCTGTTTCTTTCACTACATCGCCTTTCCCGACCCGGATACGCTGCGCGAGATCGTCGCGGTCCACTTCCCCGACATACGCGCGGACATCCTGGGCGCGGCGCTGGACGCTTTCTTCGGCCTGCGCGAGGCGCCTGGCCTGAAGAAAAAACCCTCGACCTCCGAGTTCCTGGACTGGCTGCGCCTGCTGCTGGCCGAGTCGGTGCCGCCCTCGGCGCTGCGCGATGCCGACATTCCGCCGCTGGCCGGCGCCCTGCTGAAGAACGAACAGGACCTCGGCCTGCTGCAGCGCCTCGCATCCATGAACCGCCGCGCCCAGCGCTAAGGCGCGGGCCACCCCATGCTGATCGATTTCTTCTACCGCTTGCGCGCCGGCGGCATCCAGGTCTCGATCCAGGAGTACCTGACCCTGCTGGAGCTGCTGCGCAGCCAGGCCGCGCCGCAGACCCAGGAGGATTTCTACCACCTGGCGCGCATGGTGCTGGTCAAGGACGAAACCCTGTACGACCGCTACGACCAGATCTTCGCGGCCTTCAGCCAAGGGCTGGCCGCGCGCGCCGCCGGGGCGCCCGAAGTGCCCCTGGACTGGCTGCTGCAGACGTTCCGCAAACACCTGACGCCCGAGGAAAAGGCCGCCCTCGAGCGGCTCGGCTGGGACCGGCTGATGGAATTGTTCCAGCAGCGTCTGGAGGAACAGAAGGAACGCCATGCGGGCGGCAGCAAATGGATCGGCACCGGCGGATCCTCGCCCTTCGGCCACGGCGGCTATCACCCTGAAGGCATCCGCCTCGGCGGACCCTCGGCGGGCAACCGCAGCGCGGTCAAGGTCTGGGAGGCGCGCCAGTACCGCGACTACGACGACCGCCAGGAACTGGGGACACGCAATTTCAAGATCGCGCTGCGGCGCCTGCGCCGCTTTGCCCGCGAAGGCGCGGCGCTGGAGCTCGACATGCCGGGCACCATCCACGGCACCGCGCAAAGCGGCGGCATGCTGGACCTGCGCTGGATGCCCGAGCGGCGCAACACCGTCAAGGTGCTGATGCTGCTGGACGTGGGCGGCAGCATGGACGAACACGTCGAGCGCATCGAATCGCTGTTCTCGGCGGCCCGCAGCGAATTCCGCCACCTCGAGGTCTATTATTTCCACAACTGCCCGTACGAGACCGTCTGGCGCGACAACCGGCGCCGCGAGCAGCGCGTCGACACCCTGGACCTGATCCGCAGCCACAACGCCGACTGGCGCCTCATCCTGGTGGGCGACGCCTCGATGAGCCCCTACGAACTGCTGTACCCCGGCGGCTCGGTGGAGCACCACAACCGCGAGACCGGCGCCGCATGGCTGCAGCGCCTCCTGACGCAATGGCCGAGCGCCGTATGGCTCAATCCCGAGCCTTCGGGATATTGGCAGTACCGGCAATCGATCGGCATCGTGCGCGAGATCATGCACGACCGCATGTTCGGCATCAGCATCGAGGGCCTGGAGCGGGCCATGCATTTGCTGGCGAAATAAACCGGCCATCCCCGCGGCTACGCCGCGCCGGGCCACACCGGTTGCCGCCCCCTATACATTCCACTTATACCTACCCGAGAAAAAACCTGCTTTCATTCCCACGCCCGCGCCCCTAGAATCGTTCCATCCCCCTGGCGCGGGCCGCAGGCCCGGCCCTACACACGCCCCGAGGCATTGCAATGAATGGCACCCCCGACCCCAGTCACCCCACCGGCGCGCCTGCCGATAGCGTCGACCTGATCGTCCTGGGCGCCGGCGCCGGCGGCATGACGGCCGCGCTGGTCGGTGCGCTCGAGGGACTGCGGGTCGTGCTCATCGAGCGCACGGATTGCGTCGGCGGCACCACCGCAACGTCCTCGGGCACGGTCTGGATCCCCGATAACCCCCATCAGCGCGACCTGGGCGTCCGGGACGATGCCGCGGCAGCCATGACCTACCTGGACGCGCTGGTCGGCGACCGGGCCGACCGATGGATGCGCGAGGCCTTCGTGGCGCAAGGCCCTCGCATGGTCGAATACCTCGAGGCACGCAGCGAGGTGCGCTTCCAGGCCTATCCCCACCATCCCGACTACCGCCAGGAACTGCCCGGCGCGGCCACCGGCGGCCGCCCGCTCGAACCCCTGTCTTTCGACGGCCGCCTGCTGGGCGCCCATTTCCGGCAACTGCGCTGGCCGATCCGGGAACTGATGCTGCCCGGGGGCTTGATGGTCACGCGCGGCGAGGCCGCACGCCTGCTGCGCGGCCCCGCATCCTGGGATGCCGTACGCCTGGGAGCCACGCTGGCCGGCCGCCTGCTGGCCGACCGTCTGCGTTATCGGCGGGGCACGCGCCTGGTCCTGGGCAACGCACTGGCGGCGCGGCTCTACAAGGGCCTGCTGGATCATGGCGTGGATATTCTTTTAGAGGCACGGGTGTCGCAGCTGCTCACCAGCGACGATGGCGCCGTGTGCGGCGTCGTCGTCAGCCATCAGGGCGGCAAGCGCACCCTGCGCGCCCGGCGCGGTGTGGTCCTGGCCGGCGGGGGCTTCCCGGCCGACCAGGGGTGGCGCGAACGCCACCTGCCCTCGCCCACCCCACGGTACACGGCGGCCTGCGAGGCCTGTACCGGCGAGACCATCCGTCTCGGCCTGGAGGCCGGCGCCGCCCTCGGGCAGCCCACGGGCGACAACGCGCTGTGGTTCCCCAGCTCCATCGCGACGCGGCGCGATGGATCGACCGCCGTCTACCCGCACATCGTCCTGGACCGCGCCAAGCCCGGCCTGATCGCGGTCAATGCCGCCGGCCGGCGCTTCGTCAACGAGGCGGCGTCCTATCATGAGTTCACGCGAGGCATGTACGCCGCGCACCCGGACGATCCCTCGATTCCCGCCTTGCTGGTCTGCGACCGGCGCTTTCTATGGAAATACGGGCTGGGCATGGTCTGGCCGCACTCGATGGCCCTGCGCCGCCACATCCGCGGCGGCTACCTGCTGGCCGGCGCGACGCTGGCCGACCTCGCCCAGCAGGCGGGCATCGATCCCGCCGGCCTCGCCCGCACGGTGGCGGCCGTCAACGAGTATGCCGCCACCGGCAAGGACCCGGACTTTCACAAGGGCGAGAGCCTGTACGACCGCAACAACGGCGACAGCGCGCACCAGCCCAATCCCTGCCTGGGGCCCATCGCCACGCCGCCGTTCTATGCCGTGCGCGTCTACCCCACCCCGCTGGCCACCAGCCTGGGCTTGCGCACCGATGCGGATGCGCGCGTCCTGGGCGGCGACGGCCGGCCCATCGCGGGCCTGTACGCCTGCGGCGCGGACATGCATTCCCCCTTTGGCGGGGAATACCCGGGCGCCGGGGCGCAGCTGGGCCCTGCCATGACTTTCGGCTATGTGGCGGCGCGGCACGCCGCGAACATCGATCTGGCAAGGTAGCCGGCACGCCATCCAAGTAATCCCCCCTTGTGAGATGACTTGAGTAGTGCGACGCTATACGTTCAGCTTATATCGCTGTGGCGGTGCCTACACCCGCAACGGGAGACCGGCCGCCGCCCACAGTCAGGGAAATAGAGTCGCCCAGGGCCGGAAATGAATCTGAAACAGCTCCAGTATTTCGTCCAAATCGTGGAAAGCGGCAGCATGACCAAAGCTTCCCGCCAGCTTTTCATCGCTCAACCCGCCCTCAGTCAACAATTGACCAAGCTCGAGGATGAGGTTGGCAAGCCCCTTCTGGTTCGATCCCCCAAGGGCGTCACACCGACCGACAACGGCCTGGCACTCTACCACCACGCCAAGTTCATGCTCAGGCAACTCGACCAGGCGCTGTCGATCGCCCGACAGGAAACGATGGAAATCCATGGAATGGTGACGGTCGGTCTACCGGCCACCACAGTGTCCGCCCTCGGCCTGCCGCTGGTGCGTCGTATCCACGAACGCTATCCACGCATTCTGCTGAACGTCGTGGAGGGCATGAGCGGCCACCTCGGACAAATGATTCGTCTCGGGCAACTCGACATCGCCATCCTGTTCAAGCCAAACGTCGGCTCGGATCTCAACGCCGTCCCTATCATCGAAGAGGAGCTCTTTGTCTTGCTTCCGCGCTCAAGCTCCCTCGTTGACGCGCGCCGGACCAAGATCACTTTGGCTGAAGCGGCTGAACTACCCCTCATTCTCCCGACCAGCAAGCACGGTCTGCGCCAACGTATCGAGAGCGAATTGGAATCGCGCAACCTTTCATCCCATATCGTTGCCGAAATCGACTCGCTGTCACTGCTGATGAGCTGTGTTTATGCCGGCATGGGCGCCACCATCAAACCCATGTCGGCGCTGCTGTTGGAGGGTGAGCGCGGCAAGGAGTGGCGCGCCCTGGCGATTTCGGATGCCTCCATCAGCCGCCGGAACTATCTGTACACCATCGCGCCCGAAATGTTGTCGCCCGCCGCCGCGCTGATTTCCTCCGAAATCAAGAATACCATTCGCTGGCTGACCGAAACCGGTGCCTGGCCGACCGTCAAGCTGTTGTAGCGGCAGGCGCCGCCTCGGCCGAACGTCTTGGGCTCCCGTCGGACCCTAATGAGCGAAGAATCGAAATCCCATCTGTTTTGCTTATACCCATCCTTAAAAAACAGTATTTTTTTTCTACCGTCCGCCCACGTATTCTGTCCCCATTCACCACCCATGGAAAAGGCGGACGAGAATGGAAGTACAAGTCGCTCACAACGTGGAAACGGCGCGTAGCCTGCTGATCGCAGGCGAGTGGATCCAGGGCCGGTCCACGACATTCACTGTGTTGAACAAGTTCGACAATCGTCCGCTCGCCGAGATCAGCACTCCCACTGCCGAACAGGTCCGCGAAGCAGTTCAAGCTGCGGTCCGCGCCTTCCATGACAATCGAAAACTCAGCCCGCATGAGCGCGGGCGCTTTCTGGACAAGACGGCGGCAGCACTCGAAGCACGGTCCGACAGCCTTCAGCGAACGATCTGCGCAGAAGCCGGATTCACCCTCAGCGATGCGGCGGGTGAAGTACAACGTGCAATCCAGACATTTCGCCTCGCGGCGGAGGAGGCGCGCCGATTCACCGGCACGCTGGTCCCGGTGGAGGGCGCACCCGGCCAGGTGGGGCGGATGTGCTGGACCATGCGCATACCGCTTGGCGTGGTCGCCGCAATCACGCCGTTCAACGCCCCCCTCAATACCGTCGCGCACAAAGTGGCGCCCGCCTTGGCGGCCGGCAATGCCATCATATTGAAACCGTCCCCACACACCCCCCTGGTCGCATGCCAACTGGCGGAAGCACTCATGGAAGCCGGCACACCCAAGGGATTGGTCTCGGTCCTGCATGGCGGTGCCGAAGTGGTTCAGGGCTTGCTGGACGAACAGGACGTGAAATTCTATGCCTTTACGGGCAGCACCGAGGCCGGCCGGGCGATCCAGCAGCGTGCAGGCCTGCGCCGTACCCAGATGGAACTGGGTTCAATCGCGTTCGGCATTGTCTGTGACGACGCAGACCTGGATTTTGCCCTCCCCAAAATCGTAAACGCGGCATACCGGAAAGCCGGGCAGGTTTGCACATCGATCCAATTGCTGCTGGTCCACAAAAATATATTCCCGATTGTCGAGGCACGTCTCACGGAGCGCGTCCGCGACCTCGCAGCCGGGAACCCCCTGGATCCGGCGACGGTGGTCGGCCCCGTCATCAGCCCGGCTTCCGCACAGCGGATCTCCGACTGGATCGACCAGGCGGTCCAGTCAGGTGCGACTTGCCTGGCCGGCGGCAGCCGGCAGGGCAATGTAGTCGCCCCCACACTACTCAAGGACATCTCGCCGGAAACGCCTCTCGGATGTCAGGAAGTCTTCGGCCCTGTGATGTCGCTTGTGCCTTTTTCCACCCTGGACGAGGCAATCACGCAAGTCAATGCAACACCATACGGACTGGCAACGGGAATCTTCACCAATCGGCTCGACGAAGCGTTTCGCTTCATTACCGAGTTGCAGGTCGGCGGGGTGCACATCAACGAAACGTCGAGTTCGCGCGTCGACATGATGCCCTACGGTGGCTCAAAGGCGAGTGGCTTCGGACGGGAAGGCCCTTACTACGCCATGCGGGAAATGAGCGAGGAGCGCGTCGCCACGCTCCTTTCCAATACAAATCGAGGAAAACAGCGATGACGAAGCAAAAAGGCGGAGAGGTCATTGTCGACTATCTCATCAAACAAAAGGTGCCGTACGTGTTCGGTATTTGCGGACACGGAAACGTCGGCATTCTCGATGCGCTCCACGAGCGCAAGGATGAAATCCAGTATGTTTCGCCGCGGCACGAGCAATGCGCCGGCCACATGGCGGACGGCTATTTCCGGGTTCGCCACGCACCGGTGGCGACATTGACCTCAACAGGTCCCGGATCCGCCAACATGGTCATGTCCCTGGCGACGGCGCTATCCGATTCTTCGGCCTTCCTCGCCATCACCGCCAACGTCCCTACATCGCAGGCTAATCGAGCCCCGTTCCAGGAGCTGTACAAACATAACCAGGCAGACTTCGCTCAAGTGCTGCGCCCCGTCGTCAAGCGCAGTTTCCAGCCTTCGCGTGTCGACATGTTGCCGCTGGCATTGCGGCAATCGTTCGACACCATGCTCACAGGCCGGCCGGGACCGGTGAACATGGACGTTCCCTATAACGTCTTTCAAGAGGAGGATGTGGTGGAGGACATCTCGGCCGCATCCCGCACGCTCGGGCGCCATCGTCCCGCCGTCAGCGAGTCCGACCTGGCTGCAGCCCTGAGCTTGCTAACAGCGTCGCAAAGGCCGGTGTTCTTTATCGGTCAAGGGGCAACGCTCTCGGAAGCCGGGCCTGCGCTTTCCAAGCTGCAGGCGCAATTGGGAATCCCAGTGATCACCTCCCCCAATGGCATGGGGTGCGTGCCGGCCGACGATCCATTGACCCTCGGTTTCATTGGACGCAACGGCGCCTATCCCGCCAACCAGGCTGGGCGACACGCCGATCTTGTGATCTGCGTGGGCACACGTTTCGACGACCGATCCTCGTCGACGTGGATGCCGGGGTACTCCTGGAATTTTCCCGGCACCAAGCTGCTGCACGTGGACCTGGATCCGGCAGAACTCGGCCGCAACTATCCGCCGACGCTCGGCCTGATCGCGGACGCGAAAACGTTTTGCGAACAGCTGCTGGGCGGCGTCGCCAGTCACGGCACGCTCAAGCGCGAAAATTTCTCGGCATGGCGTGCGCAAATCGCGGACTGGCAACAGGAATGGAACGATTTCATCGCGCCGAACTTCGGCGCCATTACCACGCCTATCCGACCGGAATACGTCGTCGGCACATTACAGAAAGTGCTGCCTGAGGACGTGATCCTGACGCTCGACTCCGGCGTCCACCATAATTGGTTCATGCAGTTCTGGCGTCCCCAAAGGCCCGCCAGCATGCTCAATAGCTGGGGCTACTCGTCGATGGGATTCGGCGTATGCAGTGTGCTGGGCGCTCAACTCGCCGCGCCAGAGCGCCCATGTGTCGCGGTAGTGGGGGATGGCGGATTCATGATGACGCCCTATGTGGTTGCCACTGCCGTCGAATATCAGCTGCCCTGCATTTGGATCGTCTGGAACAACTTTGCCTGGGGAGCCATCCGGGACCTGCAGTACGGATTGTTCGATGGCCGCGAGCTGGGCACCGCTTTCTACAAGGGCGACCAAGGTCCCGGCGGCCAGCGCTACAACCCGGACTTTGCCGCATGGGCCCGTGCCTGCGGTGCGGACGGCGTCACGATCACACGCAGTGCGGATCTTGCGCCGGCGGTTGAACAAGCCCTCAGAAATCGCCGGCCTTGCGTGATCGACGTGCACATTGATGCTGAAGTCCGCCCACCGTCGACCGGGACTTGGCAATTGCCGCCGATCCCCTACACGGAACCGGCCTTTGGCAAGCCCTGGATTGCGTGATACGGCCATGGGCACACACAGCGAAACGTACGATGTCGTTGTTGTCGGCGGCGGGGGATCCGGCCTCGCTGCCGCGATCGAGGCACGTGCCGCCGGTGCGCGCGTCTTGCTCGTCGAAAAGAACCCGAAGCTCGGCGGATCCACTGCCTGGTCGATCGGCTCCATATCAGCCACTCAGACCCCGCATCAGCGTGCCAAGGGCATTACAGACGATCCACAGCACCATTGGGAGGACATGCCGGGTTTCGCCGGCGACCTGTCGGACCGTGATAATGACGCGCTACGCAAAATTCTTTGCGATGAAGTCCCTGCAGCCTTCCAATGGCTGCTGGACTCGGGCGTCCGTTTCATGGGCCCCATGCCGGAGCCCCCGCATCGCCAGCCGCGGATGCATAACGTGCTGCCAAACTCGCGGGCATTCATATATCACCTCGAGCGCCGCGCACGGAAATCCGGCGTCATCATCCGCTGTAATACACACGTCAGTGAGCTCGTCACCCAGGATGGACGTGTCATCGGTGTCCGGTGTCAAGGACAGCATAACGGTGGTGCCGTTTTGTACGGAACCAAAGGCGTCATTCTTGCGGCGGGCGATTTCACCAACAGTCCTGAACTCAAGGCTCGCTTCATGGGGCCGATCGAGGCCAAAGTCGAAGGCGTCAACATGACCGCCACCGGAGATGGCCAAACGATGGCTGAAGGGCTGGGGGCGACCATTCTGAACGGCGACCTGGCCTTGGGGCCCGAACTTCGCTTCGTGCCGCCCCTCAAGGAAACACTGGTTCGACGCCTGCCTCCGTGGCGGGCCCTGGCCGCCTTCATGCAATGGTCCATGGACCACATGCCTCAAGCATTGCTCAGGCCGTTCCTCATGCAGTTTCTGACGACGGCTCTGGCGCCTTCCCTGTCTTTGTTCGAGGCGGGCGCGGTACTGGTGAACCAGAGCGGCAAAGCCGTTCACGCCCGTCCTGAACGGCTGGCGTATGCGCTCGCCGGAGAGCCGAACAATCGCGGCTGGATCATACTCGACCACAGCGTTGCATCGCGCTTTTCCAGATGGCCGGATTTCATTTCGACGGCGCCTGGCGTCGCTTATGCGTATCTGCCGGATTACGCACGCAACAGAAAAGACATCCACACACAGGCGCAGACCCTGGAATCCTTGGCCGAACATCTCGGAATGGACGAAGCCCTCCTGCAAAACGCCATGGAGGGTCGGCCGGCCATCGGACCTTATGTCGCACTCGGACCCGTTCGTCCAGTCTTCGTGCACAACGAGGGGGGACTGAAAGTGGACACCTCCCATCGCGTCCTGGATCGTCAAGGACAAGCCATCGAAGGTTTATATGCAGTGGGCTCGACTGGGCAAGGCGGCCTGTTATTGAAAGGGCACGGCCATCACCTGGCCTGGGCCTTCGTATCCGGCCGCAGGGCCGGAAAAATGGTTGCGTCGTTGTAGGACGCAATAACCCGAAGCCACGAACGGCAACGGATCTTACACAAAAGGAGACGTGCGACATGAAGAGCACCACCACACACAAGAAACACCCCCCCTTTCGTATGGCGGCCTATGGTTCGAGCCTGCTGATGGCCATGCTGCTTGGCGCTTCCGCCGGCGCCTATGCACAGGATACAGGGCCCATCAAGATCGGTATGGTATTTCCCAAACAGGGGCCAAGCGCCTCGATTGGCGAGTACTTGTCCCGGGGCGCGATGCTCGCGGTCGAGCAGCACGGCAAGGTGCTCGACCGCGACGTCGAGATCATCTTCCTGGACGAATCGAACGCGCAGGCCGCCCAGCAGAATTTCCAGAAACTCGTGGATGAGCACCAGGTCGTCGGTGTCGTCGGCGCCAACAGCAGCGCATCGGCACTGGCCATGGCCGGCGTCGCGGAACGCACAAAAACGCCGCTGATCGCTGCCGGGGCCGCGGCGCGCGAAGTCACGGGTTCGAACTGCAACCGCTACACCTTCCGATTCCAGGCCACGGTTCCCGTACAAATGGCCGGCCTGATGCCGACCGTCGAGAAACAAGGCAAGAATGCCTACTTCATCACGGCAGCCTATGCGTTCGGCCAGGACATCCTGCGCACCGGCCAAACCATACTGGAAAAATCCGGAGGCACAGTAGCCGGCATCGACGAAGTACCGCTCAATACGGCGGACTACAGCTCCTATGTTCTCAAGATCCGATCCGCCAAACCGGATGCCGTCGTAGGCGGGCTGGTCGGCCAGGACCTCTCCAGCTTTCTCAAACAATGGAATGCGATGAATATGAAGGGCAAGATCCCCTTCTATGAAATCGCCGTCAGCGACACGGATTTCTGGGATGTCGGGCCTGAGGCGTCAACCGGAACGTATGTAAAGCCCTGGTACTACAACGATCCGGCCAACAGCGCAGCTGAAAAGGCGTTTACCAAGGCGTTTACAGACCAGTTCGGCAAGCCGCCCTCCGACAAGGCCTACTCCGGCTGGCTGTCGATGCGCTCACTGCTGGATTCGATCGACGCGGCGAAATCGACGGACAGCAAGGCTGTGGTCCAGGCCCTCGAGCAATGGAAGGACACCAAAGGAGCATTTCCCGCCTATTACCGCACATGGGATCACCAACTGATCCGCCCGTCGGTCATCGTCACCATCAAAGACAACATCACCGACAAATGGGACTTCTTTGATGTCGACAGCCACACCAGCAAAACGGAGGAAGACACTCTGAAGGATTTCGGAACCAAGGAAGAAGTCGGCTGCAACATGCCGTCCTTGTAGCCACTCCTTCATTTCAGTCCGGGAGTTCGCACCATGTTCAATGAGATTGTCCTGTCGCAGGCGGCCAATGGGGTCGTGCTGGGTTTCCTCTATGTGCTGATTGCGGCGGGCCTTTCCATCACCTTCGGGCTGCTGGGGGTGATTAATTTCGCACATGGTGCGTTCTTTGCGCTGGGAGCCTATTTCGGCCTGATGCTGTACCAGTGGTTCGGGTGGGCTGCGGTTCCCCTCGCACCCGTCCTCGTTGCCGTGGTAGGCATGCTGGTGGAGATCGTCCTCATCCGGCGCTTGTACGGCAAAGAGCCACTGTTGAGCCTGATCGTCACTTTTGCCCTGGCGCTGTTGATCGAGGCCATCATCCGCTTCATCTGGGGAGCGGACGGCAAGCCATTCAGTGCGCCGCCATTTCTGAATGGGGTATTCGAAGCCGGCCCCCTCCTGATGACCAGCTACCGGGTCGCGGTCCTGGTGGCGACGGTCCTGACACTGGCCGCACTGTGGGCCTTCCTCGTGTTCACGCCTTATGGCCGGATTCTGCGCGCGGGCAGCCGGGATCCTGAGATGGTCGAGATGCTGGGCATCCGGCTGCCGCGGGTCATGACTGCCGTATTTGGCCTGGGCTGCGGCCTCGCCGCCATCGCAGGAGTGCTTGCCGGACCCTTATGGAATGTATCTCCGTCGATGTCGGCCAGCGCCGTCATGCCGGCCTTCGTCATCGTCACGATCGGCGGCCTGGGCTCATTGCGAGGGGCAACGGTTGCCGGCTTGCTGGTCGGCATCGTGACGACACTGACCATACAGTTCTATCCCCATGCCGCGGGGGCAGCCATGTACGTATTCATGTTCCTTATTTTATTGCTGCGGCCACGCGGCTTGCTCGGTGAACGATGGGAGCGTTTCGAATGAAAGGCGCGCACAAAGCCCTCCATCCGGTTCTAGCTATCGCGGCATTCCTGCTGGTGCTGACCGCCGGCGTGCTGATGCTCGGCATGCCGGTCTCCAAGATTACGCAGGTCGCCATCTATACCTTGTACGGTATCGGCGTGAACTTCCTGATCGGCTATGTGGGCCTCGTGCCTTTCGGGGCATCGTTCTTCTTTGGCGTCGCCAGCTATAGCGTAGCGGTGATCGCAAAAACGTTGGCAACGAACGAGTTCGTCGCCCTGGCCTTTACCGTGTTGTTCTCGCTGGGCCTCGCGCTGGCCTTGGGTGCAGTGATCTTAAGGCGTCGGGGCCTCTACTTTTCCCTCCTCACACTGGCCTGCTCCCAGATCGCGTTCGAAATTTCATATAGCTGGACCTCTGTGACCGGCGGGGAAAATGGAATTCAGGATGTGCCGCGGCCGCTCTTTGGCTCGACCTTGGCATTTCATTTCTTTACGATCGCCGTGGTGCTGGCATCGATCTACGTTCTATGGCGTATCGTTCATTCACCATTCGGCCGGGTGCTGCAGGCCATACGCGACAATGAGCAACGCGTTTCCAGCCTCGGCTTCAACGCCTTCTCCTTGAAGCTCGCGGCCTTCTGCCTCTCTGGAATACTGGTTGGTATCGGTGGCGGCCTCATGGCCTTGCTCCTGCGCGGCGCATACGCCAACAACCTCAGCTGGCAGCACGCCGGTGACCCGGTGCTGATGGCCGCCCTGGGAGGCGTCCACCATTTTCTCGGCCCTCTCTGGGGGGCGGCCACCTTCATCATTCTCGAGGATCGCCTGAGCGCCATCACAGAGAACTGGTGGCTGATGTTCGCCCCCATCATCATTCTGTTCGCCATCCTGTCCCCCGAGGGCATGCACGGGATATTGCGACGAATCACGGGCCGCGACGCGCGCTGGACGCTGGTGCGCCACCAGATCCCCCCGCGCCCCGCATCAATCACCCCCTATGCGCCGCCTCCCCAAGAAGAACGGGCCGGCAGTTCCGATGCACCCATTCTCTCGGTCCGCGGAATGTCCAAGCAATTCGGATCGATCGTCACATCACGGGATATATCGCTAGACGTTCACGATAAGCGGCTACACAGCTTGATTGGACCCAACGGCGCCGGCAAGACGACCTTCTTCAACATCCTGACGGGCCTGCTTCGGGCGGATGTCGGCACAGTCCTGCTGGAAGGCCGGGATATCACCCATATGTCCACCCATCAGCGTGTCCGATGCGGACTTTCGCGGTCATTCCAGATTCTGAGCATTTTTCCGAACCTGACCACCTTCGAGAACGTTCGAGTCGCCGTGCAGGGCAGATCGGGACCATGGGGCGGCTTCTGGCTCGATGCCTATCAGAATGAAGCGGACAATGCCCGCGTATGGTCGCTGCTGGACGCGGTCGGACTCACCGACCGGGCAGCCGATCTCTGTTCAGAACTGTCGCACGGGGAAAAGAGGTTACTGGAGATCACCCTATCCTTGGCTGGGAACGCACGTGTCTTGCTCCTCGACGAACCGCTGGCTGGCCTGAGCGAAGCGGATCGCGAAACTGTATCGGCCCTAATTGTCAGATTGGCGCGTAGCCATGCCGTTCTTCTGATCGAGCACGACATCGACCGGGTTCTGGCGCTGTCCGACAGGATTACCGTACTGCATCAAGGCAAGCTCATCGCCGATGGCGCGCCCCAAGACGTCGCCAAGCATCCAGACGTCATTGCCGCCTATATGGGGGAACAGCATGGCAAACCCGCACAGGAGAAGGCCGAAACCGTAACCGACGCCGCACCAAGCCAGGCTTCGTCCACATCATCAAACGTCCAACCACTGCTGGAGCTCATCGGCGTCAAGGCAGGCTATGGTGGGGGAACCGTACTCGATGGTATCGATCTCGTCGTCCATCCCAACGAAGTCGTCGCACTGCTCGGTCGAAACGGCGTCGGAAAAAGCACCACGCTGCGCACCATCATGGGCACCGTACGCGTCAGCGCGGGAGAGATGCGCTTCAAGGGGCGCGATATCGCCCGCCTGCGTCCAGACGAGATCAATCGGCAAGGCATCGCCATCGTGCCGGAAGGTCGCCGCCTGTTCCCCAACCTCACTGTCCAGGAAAACCTCCGCATTGCGGCGCGGGCGGGAGGCTCGAGCATGGAAGAAGTCTACGACCTGTTTCCAAAGCTGCGGGTGCTGGCAAAATCCAAAGCGGAGAACTTGTCAGGCGGGGAACGTCAAATGGTTGCCGTAGCACGCGCGCTGATGTCGCCTGCAAGCCTCATATTGCTCGACGAACCCTTCGAAGGGCTCGCACCCGCGATCGTCCAGGATATCCGCGTAGCCGTTCAGCGCATATCGCATCAGGTCAGCATGATCCTCGTGGAGCACCACGCGGAATCCGCGCTGTTGCTCTCCGACAGAGCCTACGTATTGGTCAATGGCCGGATCGCATATGCCGGCACTGCGGCTGAGCTCAATGCGGACAGCGACCTGCAACAACGCCTGCTCGGCGTCGGACAACAACGGGAGGCGGCATGACACGTCCTCCAGCCGGCATCAATACCTATGGGTATATATGGTCCCATCCGCTGAAAAGCTGTCTCGAACAGCTCGCGCCGTTCGGATATCGGGAATTCGAGGGTGTGATCAATCCGCCTCACCTCGATTTTGAAGCCTCCACCACCGAGCGGCGGGCACTGCGTGCCTACATGGATGGCGAGGGCCTGTCGTTCACATCGCTGAATCTCCCCAGCCTGGATACGAATCTGGCAAGCCCATTCGCGCATACTCGTGACTATACGATCACGATGTTCCAGCAAGCCCTGGTCCTGGCGGCCGACATCGGCGCACCCCTCCTGGTGACAGTGCCCGGACGCGTCAATCCTTTGCTGCCTTGTCCTCGGAAAATGTCCAGGAATTTTGTGCAGGACACGATTGGCGAGCTGATTCCGTTCGCGCGAAACCTGGGCGTGGGATTGGCGATAGAGAATGTACCCTTCGCGGCCCTGCCCAGATCCAGCGACATTCGATCTTTCCTCGACGAGATGGGAAATGCGGATGTGCTTTGTGCCTGCTATGACGTCGCCAACGCCCATTTTATCCACGAAGCCCCGAAGGAAGGCATCGACGTCCTAGGTGGGCGCATCCGGTTGGTGCACTGCTCGGACACGACACGCAATGCCTGGCGCCACGATCCTGTTGGAAAGGGCGACGTCCCCTTCGGTGGGCTTGCTGCGGCCCTTCAGACGCAAGCTTATGAGGGACCGATTCTGCTCGAGATTATTGACCAAGACGCCCTGGGCTCGATCCTCCACAGTCACGACGCTCTGGCTGATCATGGCCTGGTCGCAATCAGGAAACCACGATGACCACGAAACAACCGGCCCATTTCGATCCGGACAAGCCCAGAGTCCTGGTGACCGGCGCCGCGGGCTTGCTGGGCAGGCACGTTGTGCGCGAGCTCCTGCGCAAAGGCCTCCAGGTCCGGGGGCTGGATCTGCGCCAAGCCGAGGAGCCCATCGACTGGCAGACGGGCGACATCACCGATCTCGACTGTCTGCGGCGTGCAGTTGAGGGCTGCTTCGCCGTCCTGCACATTGCCGCCAGGCCCAACATCTGGGCGGGCGACGGGGACGATATCCTGCGCATCAACACCATAGGCGCCTGGAACGCATTTCGTGCCGGCGAAGAAGCAGGCATCCGGCGTGTGGTGTTCTGCTCGAGCGATTCCGTGGCCGGCTACACCGTGCGCGAAGGCGCGATGGTCCCGCCTGACTATGTGCCCGTGGATCTGGCTCATCCCCTGCGAGCCACCGATCCCTACGCCCTCAGCAAAGTCCTGGGCGAGGACATCGGCAGGTCCTTTGCGCTACGAGGGCTCGAGGTCATCGCCTTGCGCACCGTATTCGTCGCCTACCCCGAGATGGAAGGCGAGATTCGCGCCCGCGCGCAGGACCCGGAGCACTACACCGGCCGAAAGGCCGGCGGGCCATCCTCCGCAGGCGGTGGCCCGTTGTTCAATCACATTGACCCCCGTGACCTTGCCCGCGCATTTTGGCTGGCCCTGCAAATGCAAGCACCCGGAACACCGGCTTGCCCCTTCGAGGCCTTCTATCTCGCCGCCAGGGACACACTGGCCCCTGAACCGACCGTCCAACGGCTGGAGCGCATCCTGGGTCGATCGGTCGACGTCAAAAATCCTGAACTGTACCGTCAGAATCCTTATGCATCGCTCTACGACCTGCGACCCGCGCAAGAGCGACTGGGTTTCATCCCTGAATTCAGTCAACGCAGCCTGATCGAATAGAGACCAGGATCATTCCCCCAACATCCCAGGAGACACATCATGAATGCTCAAAACCCACGGACCAACGAAGACCACCCGACCAAGCCGTATGCCCCCTCCGTCACCCGCAATCTCGCGGAGCTCTTCTGGATCGAATACCCGGGCCATCACCACCAGGCACTCTCAAAGGCCATCGTCACACCGGAGCAGAACGGCAGCAAGTTCTTTGACCACCGGATTTCCTGTTATGAACCCGGTGCGTTTGTCGAAAGCCACGTCCACAAGGTCCAGGAACAGATCTACCACGTACTCAGCGGAGAAGGCGTACTGATTACCGATGGTGAACGACGCGTGGTCCGCGCCAACGACGTGGCGTTCATTCCGCCGGGTGTAGTGCACGAGTTGCACTGCACGGGGACCGAGACACTGGTATTCCTGGTCATCACCACCCCGCCGACGGATGAATGAGGAGAGGCGCAACATGTCGCGGAAAATTCTTGTCACTGGGGCTTCTGGCTGGCTGGGGATCGCAATCGTCAAGGCGCTGCTGGCGCGTGGTGACCATGTCGTGTCACTGGACCTGCGATCATCGCCCGCATCGATCGAGCTAGCCGCGGCGCAACCCGCACTGACATTGGTCGAGGCGGATCTCGGGGAGTGGAGCCAGGTCGTCGATGTCTTCATCACTCACCAGCCGACAGCAGTCGTCCATACCGCCGCGATTGTCGGAGTCGTGTTGGCTGCGGACGTGCCCATCAAAGCCCTGCGGGTCAACACCGAGGGCTCGATCAATTTATTTGAGGCGATGCGCCACCATGGCGTCAAACGGGTGGTTCATGTCAGCACCGAAGAAACCTATGGCGACTTCACCGCGCCTATCATTACCGAAGAACACCCCCAAAAACCCACCAGCATCTACGGCTTGACCAAACTCGCCACTGAGCATTACGGCCGCATCTACACGGATCGCTATGGCCTGGAATGCATCAATGCACGCACATGTTGGGTCTACGGCCCCAAGCTGCCCAGGGCGCGTGTTCCCAAGGTATTTATCGACGCCGCACTGGAAGGAACCGCTTACCACCTGAAAACCGGCGGTGATCTGGCGGTGGACCAGGTCTATATCGACGATACAGTGGCCGGCGTCCTATTGGCCCTGGACAAAGAAAACCATCGGTTCGACGCCTACCACATCGCAACGGGGCAGGCGCCCACCATCGATGACGTGGCCAGGCTCGTCCGTGAATTCATCCCCGACGCCGACGTCTCGACAGCCCCAGGCCCGTACCTGCACGGCGATCAGTTCCCAACGGCTCGCAAAGGCGCATTGGATATCAGCAGAGCACAGGCGGAATTGGGATACAGCCCTCGATACGATCTACGTGCCGGCATCGAAAAATCCATTCGCGCAGCCAAAGCGGAACGAACAGGCGCGAGCAGCGAGAAATAAAGGAGGTCGAGCATGGCGGGGCCATAGGAATAGCCTATACCCTATCTCGAAAAACGGTATTTCATGATGAGGGGCATAAACCCCTATCATCGACTTGTCATTCAAACAAGAAGCAGAAGTACGCCGCAGGGGCATCCCTGCATCGTCCACCCATCGGAGACATCGCCATGAAGAACGGCAGGCAGAATACGAGCGCGTCAGTTCCGCGCCGGACCGTGCTGAAATCCGGCGCGGCATTGATCGGTAGCGCAGCATTTGGTTTCCCCCTGCTGGGCCACGCCCAGTCGGATCCCATCAAGATCGGCCACCTGACCCCCATGACGGGGTTCCTCGGCGCCCTGGGCAACTACGCCGTCATGGGCATCCAGCTGGCCGCCGAGCAGATCAACGCCGGCGGCGGGCTGCTGGGCCGCAAGCTCGACGTCGTGTCCGAGGACTCCGTCAATCCGCAGGTCGCCTCCTCCAAGGCCCAGCGCATGATCGAGCGCGACCACGTCATGGCGCTGATGGGCGAGATCAGCTCGGCATCGGCCCTGGCGATCTCGCAGGTCGCCGCCCGCAACAAGGTCCTGTTCCTGAACACCGGCGCGCGCTCCGACACGCTGCGCGGCAAGGACTGCAACCGCTATACCTTCCACATCGACATCCCCGTCACGGTGATGGTCAATGCCGCCGGCGAGGCCCTGGCGCGCGACGGCCTCATCAAGGGGAAAAAGATCTACGCCCTGACGGCCGACTACCTGTTCGGCCATGACTTGTCGGCGGCGGTGCGCAAGTTCGTCAAGGCGCACGACGGCACCATCATCGGCGACGAACTCGTGGCCACCGACGTCACCGACTTCAGCCCCTACCTGCTGAAGATCCGCCAGGCCAGGCCCGACGTGGTCGCCTGCAACCTCGCCGGCAACCAGGTGACGAACTTCGTCAAGCAATACGCCGAATTCGGCCTGCAGTATCCCATCGCCGGCTTCAACCTCAATACGGCGGATGCGTGGGCGGCCGGCCCCGGCAACCTCAGCGGCATCTGGCCGACGGTGTGGCACCACAAGCTGCAGACCCCCGGGACCCAGGCCTTCGTCGCCGAGTTCACCAAGAAATACGACAAGATTCCCGAGAACCACGCCTGGATCGAGTACATCTCGCTCAAGATCCTCGCGCAGGCGATCACCGAGACCCAATCGACCGATACCGACAAGCTCATCGCCTATCTGGAATCGGGCGCGGAATTCGACATCCTCAAGGCGCGCAAGGCCTATTTCCGCCCATGGGACCACCAGCTCATGCAAGAGGCCTATCCCTTCACCGTGATGCCGGCCGACCAGGTCAAGGGGCCGCAGGACTTCCTGGTCTTCGGCGACCCGGTCCCGGCGGCCGACCAGTCGCTCGAGGTGCTGGCGCCGCCCAAATCGGAAAACACCTGCGTCATGTAGGACCGGCACGGCCGCGCCGCCGGCGGCCCTTCGCCCGGCGCGCGCGGCCGCGTTTTCCCCTTCCCTCTGGACGGATATGGAATTCATTTTTTTCCTGGAACAGGCCGTCAACGGCCTGGTGCTCGGCGGCTATTACCTGCTGCTCGCTCTGGGCCTGTCCCTGATCTTCAGCGTCGGAGGCATCGTCAATCTCGCCCATGGCGCCTTCTACGCCCTGGGCGCCTATGTCTCGCTGGAGGTCATGCGCCACCTGGGCTTCGGCGGCAGCATCATCATCACGCCGGTGCTGGTGGCCCTGCTGGGCATCCTGTTCGAGCGATTCCTGCTGCGCCGCTTCTACACGGCCGACCCCATTCTCAGCCTGCTGGTGACGTTTGCCCTGGCGATGGTGGTCGAACAGCTGATCCGCATGATCTGGGGCGCCTCGCCGCTGCCCTCGACCATGCCCGCGGTCTTCAAGGGCTCGGTGTCCGCCGGCGACTTCCTGTTTTCGAAATACCGCCTGTTCATCCTGCTGGTCGTCCTGATCGTGATGACGGGGATCTGGCTGCTGCTGCACAAGACGCCCTTTGGCCGGGTCATCCGCGCCGGGGTGCAGAAACCCGACATGGTGGCCGCGCTGGGCATCCGCCTGCAGCCCTACATGACGGCGATCGTCATGCTGGGCGTCGGCACGGCCGCGCTGGGCGGCGTGCTGTTCGGGCCGATCGCAGTCGTCCACCCCGCCATGGGCACGGAGATCATGACCGTCGCCTTCGTGGTGGTCATCATCGGCGGGCTGGGCAGTTTCTGGGGAGTGGTGCTGGCTGCGATGCTGGTCGGCGTGGTGCGCGGCATCACGATCTATTTCGAGTCCGCCGCCGGCGAGGCCTCGATGTACGTGCTGATGTTCCTGGTGCTGATGTTCCGCCCGCGCGGGCTGCTCGGCAAGCGGATCGAGCGCTTCGAGTGAGGCTGGACAGATGAACCGCAACAAGTACCAACCCCTGTGGATCGGCATGCTCTGCCTGGCCCTCCTGCCGGTCGTCTTTCAGGGCATCGGCCTGACGCTGGACAGCGCCACGCTGGTGGTGATCCTGTCCATGGCCGCCATGGGCCTGAACCTGCTGGTGGGCTACACCGGCCTGGTGTCCTTCGGCCACAGCGCCTGGTTCGGCATCGGCGGCTATGCGGCGGCCCTCGCGCAGATCCACTGGTTTCCCGGCCAGATCTTCATGCCGATCCTGTTTTCGATCGCTTTCACGGCGCTGGTGGCGCTGGTCACCGGTTTCCTCATCCTGCGCCGCCGAGGGGTGTATTTCGCCCTGCTGACGCTTGCGCTGTCCGCCCTGACTTTCGCAGTCGCCTTTCGCTGGACCAGCGTGACCGGCGGCGAAGGGGGCCTGGGCGGGCTGCAGCGCGGGGCGATCGGACCCATCGACCTGGACGATTACCTGGCCTACTACATCATGACGGCGGTCATCGCGACCCTGGTGCTGTACGCCTTGCTGCGCGTGACGCGCTCGCCCTTCGGCCATGTCCTGGTGGCGATCCGCGAAAACCAGTTGCGCACCACGTTCCAGGGCTACGGCGTCGAATACTACAAGCTGGTCGTCTTCATCCTGTCGGCCTGCGTCACCGGGCTGGCCGGCGCCCTGCTGGTCTTCCTGCACCACCTCGCGGCGGCGGAATCCACCACCGTGGCGTTCTCGGGCGAACTGCTGGCCATGGTGGTGATCGGCGGCATGCACAGTCTGCTGGGGCCCGCCCTGGGGGCCTTGTTCTACCTGCTGTTCCGGGAACTGTTCTCCATCTATACCGACAACTGGCTGCTGTGGTTCGGCCTGATCTTCATGGCCTTCGTGCTGTTCTCGCCCTCCGGCCTGACCGGCATCTGGGCCGCGCTGCGCGGGCGCCTCAAGCCGCCGCCGGCCGACAGCGCCGCCATGAGCCGGCGCAAGATCCACGAGGGCCTGCCGCTGCCCGCCTTCCTGCGCCCCGATGCCAGTCCCGGCGAGGTGCTGCAGGCCCGCGGCCTGAACGTCCGCTTCGGCGGCATCCAGGCCGTGCGCGACGTGGACCTGACCGTGCGGACCGGGCAGATCCACGCCTTGATCGGGCCCAACGGCGCGGGCAAGACCTCGACCTTCAACCTGATCTCGGGCATGTTCATGCCGACCTCGGGCAAGGTCCTGCTGCACGGACGCGAGATCCACCGCGAGCACCCCGAGACCATCTGCCAGTTGGGCCTGGCGCGCTCGTTCCAGATCACCAGCCTGTTCAAGGGGCTGTCGATCTATGAAAACCTGCGCCTGTCGCTGCAGGCGCGCCGGCCCGGGCACTTCAACCTGTGGCGCGACATCGACGATTATCCCGAGGTCCACGCGGAAACGGCCGAGCTCATGAAATTCCTCGGGCTGGAGGGCATGGAGGACGTCGGCGGCGACCAGCTGTCCTATGGCGGGCAACGGCTGGTGGACCTGGGCATCGCGCTGGGGTCCAAGCCGCGCGTCCTGCTGCTGGACGAGCCGCTGGCCGGCCTCGCGGCCGCCGAGCGCGAACGCGTCTCGCGCCTGATCCAGACCATCGCGGACAACATCCCGGTCCTGATCGTCGAGCACGACATCGACCGGGTCCTCTCGTTCTCGCACCAGGTCACGGTGATGAACCAGGGCGAGGTGCTGGTCACCGGCGACCCCGAGGCCATCCGCCAGGACCGCCGGGTGCAGGAGATCTACACCGGCACCGGCACGCCCCCGGTGGTCGGGCGCTCGGCGACGCCGACCGCCGACCGGCCCCTGCTGCTGAGTGTCGACCAGGTCGATGCCTACTATGGCAAGAGCCACATCCTGGACAAGGCCTCGCTGGAGGTGCGCGAGGGCGAGATCGTGGCTTTGCTGGGGCGCAACGGCGCCGGCAAATCCACCCTGCTCAAGACCCTGATCGGACTGGTGCGCCCCGCCTCCGGGACGATCGGCCTGTCGGGCCGTGAGATCTCGGGCTTCGCCGCGCCGGACATCGCCCGCATGGGTATCGGCTACGTGCCGCAGGGCCGCGGGCTGTTCGCCGGCATGACCGTGGCCGAGAACCTCGCCCTGGGGCGGCAGGCCCGTCCCACCGACGGGCGCAGCGGGGTCGTCTGGGACGAGGCGCGGATCTTTGAGTTCTTTCCCCGCATCAAGGAACGCATGGACGTGGCCGCCGATTATCTGTCGGGCGGCGAACAGCAGATGGTGGCGGTGGCCCGCGCCCTGTCGGGCAATGTGCGGCTGCTGCTGCTCGACGAGCCCTTCGAGGGCCTGGCGCCTGCGGTGGTGCAGGAACTGTTCACCGTATTCGATCGCCTGCGCGAACACATCTCGATCATCATCGTCGAGCATAATCTGGACCTGGTGCTGGCGCTGGCCGATCGGGTCTATGCGCTGGAGCGCGGCTCGGTCTTCCACGAGGGGCCGGCCCAACCGCTGCTGACCGATCTGGAGTACCGCAAGCAGATTCTCTGGCTGTGAGCCGGCGCCCGCGCCGGCCCGCGCCTTTCACCCCATCGACCCTCATTCCAAAGGATTCCCCATGAGCAAGAAAACAGCCCTCGTATTCGGCGGTTCGCGCGGCATCGGCGCGGCTTGCGTCCAGGCCCTGGCCGAGGACGGCTTCGACGTCGCCTATACCTATGTCGCCCAGGCGGGGGATTTTCCCGAGCGCATCGGCCAGGCGCGCTGCGCCGGCTATGCGGCCGACATCCAGGACGAGGCGCAAGTGGCCCGGGTCTTTGCCGATGTCGCGCGCGATTTCGGCGGCGCGCCCGCCTGCGTGGTGGCCAACGCCGGCATCAACGTGCCCCCCAGCCCCCTGGCGCAGTTCAGCACCGAGGACTTCCGCCGGCTGATCGAGGTGAACATCGTCGGCGCCTTCAACGTGCTGCGCGAGGCGGCCCGCAACGTGGCGGACGACGGCGCCATCATCGCCGTGACCACCTCGCTGGTGCGCCACGCCGTCCCGGGTATCGGACCCTACAGCGCGACCAAGGCCGCCGTCGAATGCCTGGTGCGCTCGCTGGCCAAGGAGGTGGCCTCGCGCGGCGTGCACGTGAACGCCGTGGCGCCCGGCCCGGTGGACACGGACCTGTTCCGCGCGGGCAAAGGCCCCGAGGCCATCCAGCGCTCGGCGGCGATGAGTCCCTTCAACCGCGTGGGCGATCCGGCCGAGGTCGCCGCGGTGGTCGCCTTCCTGGCCTCGGGCAAGGCCTCGTGGGTGCACGGGCAGGTGATCCAGCCCAACGGCGGCCTGGTCTAGGATTGGCGTTGCGGCGCGCGCTTGTCGAGCGCGTTCTTCAGCAAGGCGGCGGAACGGAACACCCCATGGGCGAATTTTCCATAGGGCATGGTCAGGAAGAACGCCATGACCGCGCCCAGGTGCAGCGCCAGCCACAATCCCATCGCCCCCGTGTCGCGAAAGACCAGCAGCGCCAGGCCGGTGGCGCTGACCAGCAGCAACAGGGCGATGAAGCCCCGGTCCATCGGCTGCTGGGCCGCCACGGCATGCGCGGGATGACGCCTGAGGTTCAGCCACAGCAGGCCGGCCGGCCCGATCAGCAGGCCGATCCCGCCCACGATGCCGAACAGCACCGGCACGCTGATCACCGGATACGGCGCCTGGTAGTCCAATAGATAGTGATAGAGGGTCGCCACCGAAGTGGCGATGAAACAGCACACGAAGCCGTAGAAGGTCAGGTGGTGGAATACCCGGCGCCTGAGGGTATAGCGGTCGTCCTCGTCGTTGCAGCCCTCGCCGTGGCCGCCGTCCAGGTATTTCAGCGTCAAGGCCTTGCCCGCGGCATCCAGGCTCGCAGCCCCCATGACCGCAGCGCCGACCGCGGGCGGCGACAGCATGCGCCAGAACGAGGCGACCCCCAGCCCCAGGGCCACGACGGCGTACAGGAACACGGTGCCGAACATCAGCACCAGCGTGTTGTGCGGAAAGATCGCATAGAAATTGCCCGCCAGCGGCGCATGCAGCCAGGACCCCTGGTTGATCACCAGCACCAGCAACAGGAACAGCGCCAGGCCGCCCGCGGTCGCCAGGGCCATCGTCAGGCCGGCGCGCCGGTAGAGCCGGCCCAGCGCCGGCGGCCAGGCGAACTCGGCGTAGGTCTGCGGCCGCACCGCCGCCAGCGCGCGTGGCACGTTGACGTCGAATTCGTGGGGCGCGGCGTACTGGCAGGCATGCAGGCAGGCGCCGCAGTTGTGGCAGACATTGGCCAGGTAGTGGATGTCGGCCTTGTTGAATTCCAGCAGGCGCGTCATCGCCGGAAATACAGCGCAAAACCCCTCGCAATAGCGACAGGCATTGCAGATGGTCATGACGCGGTCGACTTCGGACTCCTCGGGCGACAGCATCAGGGTGGACACCGCGTCCTGGGTGAGCGTTTGCAGGGTCTGCATCCGGATTCCTCGTGGCTATGCAATGGCTGGGGCGGGCTGCCGCACGGCGGCCGCGGCGGCCTGGGCGCCGGCGATGCGGCCGAAGGCCGTGCCGATGCTCATGCCCACGCCGGCGGTGTAGCCCTGCCCCAGGATGTTGCCGGCCATGACCTCGCCGGCCGCAAACAGGTTGTCGCTGGGCTGGCCGCCGAAATGCACGGCGGCCTGCGCATCGACCCGCACCCCCAGGTAGGTGAAGGTGATGCCGGGGCGCAGCGCATACGCGTAATATGGCGGCGTATCCAGGGGCCGCGCCCAATGGGTCTTGGGCGGGGACAGGCCCTCGGTGTGGCAGTCGTCCAGCACCTCGTGGTCGAAATGCCCGACGCGGCAGGCGGCGTTGTACTCGGTCACGGTGCGCACGAAGGCGGCCTCGTCCAGCCCCACGCGCCGGGCCAGCTCCCCCAGGGTGTCGGCGCGCTCGCCCTTGAACACCGGCGGCATGAAGCGCCCGATCGGCTTGGCGTCGATGATGGAATAGCCGATCTGGCCGGGCTGCTGGGCCACCAGTCGCCCCCAGATGGCATAGCGCTTGGGCCAGAAGTCCTCGCCCTCGTCGTAGAAGCGCAGCGCCTGGCGGTTGACCACGATGCCCAGCGACACGCAATCGATCCGCGTACAGATCCCGCCGTCGTACAGCGGCGCGCGCGCGTCGATCGCCACCGAGTGGAACTGCGTTGGATCGCCGATGCGGTCCGCGCCCTGGTCCAGCAGGTCGCGCAGCAGGACGCCGCGGTTGAAACGCGTGCCGCGGATCAGGAAGTTCTCGGCGGGCCATTCGCCCGCCTCGTTCTGCCCCCAGGCCTCGCGCAGCCATTCGCGATTGGACTCGAAGCCGCCCGAGGCGACGACGCAGGCCCGCGCCTCGATGCGCTCGTCGCCCAGCCAGGCGGCGCGAAAATGCCCGTCCTCCAGTTCCAGCCTGTCCACCGTGGCGTCATAGCGGATGCGCACGCCCAGCGCCTCGGCGCTGCGGTAGTAGGCATTGACCAGGGCCTTGCCGCCCCCCATGAAAAACGCATTGGTGCGGGCCACGTGCAGCGTGCCCGACAGGGACGGCTGGAAACGCACCCCATGGCGCCGCATCCAGCCGCGACAGGTCGCCGAGGCGCGGATCGCGATGCGCGCCAGTTCCTCGTTGGTGCGCCCGCCCGTGACCTTGAGCAGATCCTGCCAGAACTCCTCCTCGGGATAGGCGTCCACCAGCACGTCCTGGGGCGCGTCGTGCATGCAGCGCAGGTTGCGCGTATGCATGGAATTGCCGCCACGCCACTCGCGCGGGGCGGACTCCAGCACCAGCACCTCGGCGCCGGCTTCGCGCGCCATCAGCGCGGCGCACAGAGCGGCGTTTCCGCCGCCGATGACCAGGACATCGAGCATGATCGGCACACCAGGGATTGAACACCCTGTAGAGCATAGGTCGGGCGGCGGCGGCCCGCTAGACCGCGTGGCCTCAAGCCCTGTTCACGCTTCGTGAAGACTATGCGCGCCCACCCATCGGCCGCCGTCGGCCAGCGCCCGCGCCGTATCGCGCATCACCACGCGGGCGGCCAGGGCCGCTGGCGAGAGCTCGTCGTCGGAAAGGCTGGCCAGCAGATTGCGGCGCACCAGTCCCGGGTCCGAGATCTGCGCCATCGCCAGGCCGTGCGCCGCCAGGCGGGTGACGGCCGCGCCCGGCTGTATGGTGGCCACCAGTCCGGCGGCCACCGCATCCATCAGCAACGCCAGCGAATCGATCTCCATCGTGACGTCCAGCCCGACCGCCTGGCGGCGCACCGCCGAGGCCAGGACGCTGCGCAGCCCGTGCATGTGCGTGGGCATGGCCAGCGGCAGCCCGGCCAGGCCCGCCAGGCGCACGGTCTTGCGCCGTGGAAAACCCTTGAAGCCCTGGGCTGCGATCACATAGAGGCGCTCCTCGAGCAGCGGGGTCACCGACCACTTGCGGCCCGCATCGTCGTTGAACAGGATCGCCAGGTCGAGCTGGCGGGCATTGAGCATGGCCCCCAGGTGGCCCGAGAGCGATTCCACCAGGTGCAGGCGCACGTCCGGATAGCGCTCGCGCATGGCGAGGATCAGAGGCAGCCCGAGGACGGCCGCCGTGGTCGGCGCCAGGCCCACGCTGACATGGCCGGACAGGCGCGCCTGGCGCGCCGCGCGCGCGGCGGCGTCGATGTTGCGCAGCGCCAGCTGGGCCTGGCGAAAAAACGCGATGCCCGCATCCGTGGGGATGATGCCCGTCGCGGTGCGCTGCAGCAGGCGGGTCGCGAGCTCGGATTCGAGGCGGCTGATCTGCTGGCTGAGCGCCGAGGTCACCACGCCGAGCTCGCGCGCGGCCTTGCCCATGCTGCCTTGCTCGATCGCGCACACGAAGTAGCGCAGTTGGCGGATTTCCATGGATCGATAGTAGCCGAATCTGCGTTAAGGTAAGGGTCTTGCGCCCAGCCCGGGCGCGCCCGTCCGTTCCCGCGCCCTCCATGAAACAGCCCATGCTCCGCCTCGCCCTGACCGCCCTGCTCGTCCTGTCCTGGCCGCTCGTGCCGCAGGCCGGCCAGGCCGAAACAGCCGCCGCCCCTGTCGCGCAGGTCTCCGCGGCACCGACGCCGCCCGCCGGGATCCAGGCGGGCCCGATGGTCCAGGGCGTCAGCGAATACCGCCTGGACAACGGCCTGCGGGTGGTGCTGGCGCCCGATGCCTCGCGCCCCCAGACCACGGTCAACATGACTTACCTCGTGGGATCGCGGCGGGAAGGCCCGGGCGAGACCGGCATGGCGCATCTGCTCGAACACCTGATGTTCCGCGGCACCGAGACCCAGCCCGACGCGCTGGCCGAGTTTTCGCGCCGGGGCCTGGCGGCCAACGGCTCGACCGGCCTGGACGTCACCGACTACTACGCCACCTTTGCCAGCGATCCCGACACCCTGCGCTGGTTCCTCGCCTGGCAGGCGGACGCCATGCGCCACGCGCGCGTCAGCCGCGCCGACCTGGACGCCGAAATGACCGTCGTGCGCAACGAGATGGAGCGCGGCGAGAACAGCGCCTTCGGCTCCGTGCTGCAGCAGACCGTCGCGGCCGCCTACATGTGGCACCCCTACGGCCGCAGCGTGATCGGCGCGCGCTCGGATGTCGAGCACGTCGACATCCCCCGGCTGCGCGCCTTCTACGACCGCTATTACCAGCCCGACAACGCCGTCCTGATCGTCGCCGGCCGCTTCGATCCGGACCAGGTCCTGGCCTGGATCGCGGCGGATTTCGGCCCGATCGCGCGCCCCGAACGCAGCCTGCCCGCCGAATACACGGTCGAACCCGTCCAGCAGGGCGCACGTTCGATCACGCTGCGCCGCCCCGGCGGCAGCCCCCTGGCCCTGGCGCTCTACCACATCCCCGCCGGCCCGGCCCCCGAGGCCGCCGCCCTGTCGATCGGCGCCGACATGCTCGCCGATGCGCCCTCCGGCCCCTTGTACCGCGCGCTGGTCGACGAGGGTCTCGCCAGCAGTGTATTCGGCGATGCGCGGCGCCTGGCGCAGCCCGGCTATGTGGTGTTCGGCGCGCAGGTCCAGCCCGGCGCCGATGCGCACAAGGCACTGGACACCCTGGCCTCCACCCTCGAAGGCCCGGGCATCGACGCCCTGGACCAGGCGGCCCTGGATCGCGTGCGCACCGCCTGGCTGCGGCAATGGAAACAGATCTACAACCAGCCCGGCGCACTGGCTTCCGCGCTGTCGGACGCCGCCGGCTTGGGCGACTGGCGCCTGTTCTTCCTGGTGCGCGACCAGGTCGAGGCCCTGGAGCTGCAACAGGTGCAGGCCCAATTGCATGCCTGGCTGCTGCCCGCCAATCGCACCACCGGGCTCTATCTGCCGACCCCGCAACCGCAGAACCCGCCCCGGGCGGCGGCCGTGGATCTGGATACCCTGCTCGCGCCGCTTGAAACCGGCACCTCGCGCCCCGAGGTCGCCGACTTCGACACCAGCCCCCAGGCCATCGACGCGGCGACGCAGCGGCGGACCGTCGAGATGCCCAACGGCAGCCTGCACCTGGCGCTGCTGCCCAAGCCCACGCCCGGCGATCAGGTCCAGGCCGTGCTGCAGTTGCGCTTCGGATCCGTGGAGCAATTCAAGGGCCTGGGCGTCGTGCCCGCACTGACCTCGACCATGCTGCAGCGCGGCGCGCAGGGCCTGGACCGCCAGCAGATCGAGGACCGGCTCAACGCCCTGGACGCCGAGATCGACATCGACGGCGACGAGAACACCGTGCGCGTCGATATGCAGACCACCCGCGAACACCTGCCCGACTTGATCGGGCTGGTCCTGCGGCTGCTGCGCGAGCCGACCTTCCCGGCCGACGAGCTGGCCAAGATCCGCCGCAGCGTGGCGACCGCCACGGAATTCGCCATGTCGGACCCGGGCTCGCTCGCCGCCAACGCCTTGGAGCGCCACGGCCAGCCCTGGGGTCCGGATGACATCCGCTACACCCCGACCCCGCAGGAAACCCTCGCCGAGGTCGAAGGGGCCACGCGCGAGGATCTGGCGTCCTTCCATGAGCGGTTCTACGGCGCCGGCGACGTGGCCGTGTCCGTCGTGGGGGACTTCGACCCCGAGGCCCTCGAGGCCAGCCTGCGCGCAGGGCTCGAGGGCTGGCGCACGGCGCCGGCCTATACGCGCATCCCGCGCCCCTGGCATGCGGTGCCGGCCCGGGCCTTCCACATTCCCACGCCGGGCAAGGCCAACGCCAATTACCTGGCCACGCTGCCGCTGAAGCTGCAGGATACCGATCCCCGCTATCCCGCCCTCACGGTCGCCAACTACCTGCTGGGCGGATCCGAGGACTCGCGCCTGTGGCAGCGCATCCGCGTGCGCGACGGCCTGTCCTACAGCGTCGGCAGCGCGCTCGACGCCTCGCCCTGGGAGCCGTCCGGTTCGTGGACCTTGTTCGCCAGCATGGCGCCGCAGAACGCCGCCGCGCTGGAATCGGCGGTGCGCGATACGCTGCGCGCGGCACTGCGCGACGGCTTCACCGACGATGAAGTCCGCGATGCGGTGGGTTCATTGCTGAATTTCCAGCAGCTCGGGCTTTCGAGCGATCGCCGCCTGGCGCTGCGCTGGATGCATTACCTGCGCACGGACCGCAGCTTTGACTGGCTGCTGGACTTCCAGGCCAAGCTGCGGGCGCTGGATGCCGAACAGGTGAACGCCGCGCTGCGCGCCACGCTGGATCCCGAGGGCTTCAGCGTGGCGGTGGCGGCGGATCCGGATCCGTCCTAGGAAAAGAAGTTCTTGACCTTGTCGGTCCAGGACTCGCTCTTGGGTGAGTGGCGGTCGCCGCCGTTGCTCAGCGAGGCCTCGAACTGGCGCAGCAGGGCTTTCTGCTCGTCGTTCAGGCGCACCGGGGTTTCCACCGCGATGTGGCAGTACAGATCGCCCGGATAGCTGGAGCGCACGCCCTTGATGCCCTTGCCGCGCAGGCGGAAGGTCTTGCCCGTCTGGGTACCCTCGGGGATGGTGATTTCCCCGCGGCCCGACAGCGTGGGCACCTCCAGGGTGCCGCCCAGCGCCGCCTTGGTGAACGGGATGGTCAATTCGCAGTGCAGGTCCTCGCCATCGCGCTGGAAGATCCCGTGCGGCTTGATGCGGATCTCGACGAACAGGTCGCCCGGCGGCCCGCCGTTCAGGCCCGGTTCGCCGTTGCCCGATGAGCGGATGCGCATGCCGTCGTCGATCCCGGCCGGGATCTTGACCTGCAGGGTCTTGTTCTTGCGGATGCGGCCGACGCCGTCGCAATCGGCGCAGGGATCGGTGATTTCCTTGCCCGAGCCGTGGCAGGTCGGGCAGGTTTGCTGCACACTGAAAAAGCCTTGCTGCATGCGCACCGCCCCGCTGCCGCCGCAGGTGTGGCAGGTGCGCGGCGAGGTGCCGGGCTTGGCGCCCGAACCGTGGCAGGTCTCGCAGGATTCCCAGCTGGGGATGCGGATTTCCGTGTCGAAACCATTGGCGGCCTGCTCGAGGCTGATCTCGAGGTTGTACTTGAGGTCTGCGCCCCGGTAGACCTGCGGCCCGCCGCCGCGGCGCCCGGCGCCGAAGATCTCGCCGAAGATGTCGCCGAAGGCGTCGGCAAAGCCACCGGCGCCGCCCATGCCGGCGCCGGCCGCATTCGGATCGACCCCCGCATGCCCGAAACGGTCGTAGGCCGCGCGCTTTTCCTCGTCGGACAGGACCTCGTAGGCCTCCTTGGCCTCTTTGAACTTGTCCTCGGCTTCTTTGCTGTCCGGATTGCGGTCCGGGTGGTATTTCATGGCCAGCTTGCGGTAGGCCTTGCGGATGTCATCGTCCGAGGCGTTCTTGGCCACCCCGAGGATTTCATAGAAATCGCGTTTTGCCATTGATATTTACGTGCCTGCGCTGCGCAGCTATTGGAAGGAAAGATGCCCGGCGCGGCGCCGAAGCGCCGCAACCGGGCCCGTACGAGGCGTGTCGCGATCAGTCGCGCTTGACTTCCTTGAAGTCCGCATCGACCACGTTGTCATCGGCCGGCTGGGCCGCATCGGCCGACGCCGCGCCCTCGGCCGCCGCCTGGGCCTGCATGTCGGCGTACATCTTTTCGCCGAGCTTCTGCGAGGCCGTGGCAAGCGCCTCGGACTTGGCGTCGATCGCCGCCTTGTCGTCGCCCTTGATGGCGTCCTCGAGATCCTTGATGGCCGCCTCGATCGCGTCCTTTTCCGCTGCTTCGAGCTTGTCGCCGTATTCGGTCAGCGACTTGCGCGTGGCATGCACCAGGCCGTCGGCCTGGTTGCGAGCCTGGGCCAGCTCGGCGATGCGGTGGTCTTCCTCGGCATTGGCCTCGGCGTCCTTGACCATGCGCTCGATCTCGTCCTCGGTCAGGCCGGAGCTGGCCTTGATCGTGATCTTGTTTTCCTTGCCGGTGCCCTTGTCCTTGGCGGACACGTGCAGGATGCCGTTGGCGTCGATGTCGAAGGTCACCTCGATCTGCGGCAGGCCGCGCGGAGCGGGCGGAATGCCCTCGAGGTTGAACTCGCCCAGGGCCTTGTTGCCCGCGGCGACTTCGCGCTCGCCCTGATAGACCTTGATGGTCACGGCCGGCTGGTTGTCGTCGGCCGTCGAGAACACCTGCGAGAACCGCGTCGGGATCGTGGTGTTTTTCTTGATCATCTTGGTCATCACGCCGCCCAGGGTCTCGATGCCCAGCGACAGCGGGGTCACGTCCAGCAGCAGCACGTCCTTGCGGTCGCCCGAGAGCACGGAGCCCTGGATGGCGGCGCCGGCGGCGACGGCCTCATCGGGGTTCACGTCCTTGCGCGGATCGCGGCCGAAGAATTCCTTGACCTTTTCCTGGACCTTGGGCATGCGCGTCATGCCGCCCACCAGGATCACGTCGTCGATGTCGGACACCTTGACGCCGGCGTCCTTGATGGCGATGCGGCAGGGCTCGATCGTGCGCTCGATCAGCTCCTCGACCAGGGCCTCGAGCTTGGAGCGAGTGATCTTGATGTTCAGGTGCTTGGGGCCGGAGGCGTCGGCCGTGATGTACGGCAGGTTGATCTCGGTCTGCTGCGTCGAGGACAGTTCGATCTTGGCCTTTTCGGCGGCTTCTTTCAGGCGCTGCAGGGCCAGCACGTCCCTGGACAGGTCCGCGCCGGATTCCTTCTTGAATTCGCCGATGATGTAGTCGATGATGCGCTGGTCGAAGTCCTCGCCGCCCAGGAAGGTGTCGCCGTTGGTCGACAGCACCTCGAACTGCTTTTCGCCGTCCACGTCGGCGATCTCGATGATGGACACGTCGAACGTGCCGCCGCCCAGGTCATAGACGGCGATCTTGCGGTCGCCCTTTTCCGCCTTGTCCAGGCCGAAGGCCAGGGCCGCCGCGGTGGGCTCGTTGATGATGCGCTTGACCTCGAGGCCGGCGATGCGCCCGGCATCCTTGGTGGCCTGGCGCTGGCTGTCGTTGAAGTACGCCGGCACCGTGATCACGGCCTCGGTGACTTCCTCGCCCAGGTAGTCCTCGGCGGTCTTTTTCATCTTGCGCAGAATGTCGGCCGAGATCTGCTGCGGCGCGAGCTTCTTGTCCTGGGCTTCGACCCAGGCGTCGCCGTTGTCGGCCTTGATGATGCGGTAGGGCATCAGGTCGATGTCCTTTTGCACGGCCTTCTCGTCGAACTTGCGGCCGATCAGGCGCTTGACCGCGAACAGGGTGTTCTTGGGATTGGTGACGGCCTGGCGCTTGGCCGGCGCGCCCACGAGGATTTCACCGTCGGGCATGTAGGCGACGATGGAGGGCGTGGTGCGCGTGCCCTCGGAGTTTTCGATGATCTTGACCTTGCCGCCTTCCAGCACTGACACGCAGCTGTTGGTGGTGCCCAGGTCGATACCGATGATCTTGCTCATGTTTGCGGATCCTGTCGATGATTGGATGAATGGGGTGGTGATCCACCGATGGCTCTAATGTGGGGGTGCCTGGCGCGATTTCAAGCGAAGCGCGCCGGGTCCGTGCCGGAATCAGGCGGTGTCGGCGGGGCCGGCCGACACCATGACCAGCGCCGGGCGCAACACGCGGTCGGCCAGCAGGTAGCCTTTCTGCAGTGTCTGGGCGACGGTGCCCTGCGGGTGTTCGGAAGCCACGTTGGAGATCGCCTGGTGGCGGTGCGGATCAAAGACATCGCCGGCAGCGGGGGCGATCTCGCGCATCTGGTTGCGCTCGAAGGCGCCGTTCAACTGGCGCAGGGTGGCCTCGACGCCCTCCTGCCAGGCCTCGGCGGTCTGCCCGGCCTGCGCCAGGGCCGCCTCGAGGCTGTCACGCACCGGGATCAGGCTTTCGGCAAAGGACTCGATGCCGAACTTGCGGGCCTTGGCGACGTCCTCCTGGGCGCGGCGCCGGACGTTCTCGACCTCGGCGTGGGCGCGCAGCAACTGATCGTGATACTGGGCGACCTTGGCCTCGGCGTCGGCCAGCAGGGCCGCCAAGTCCTCGCCCGCCTCTGCGGGCGCGGCACCTTCGGCAGCCGCGTCCTCGGGGCCGGGCCGGCTGTCGGGTATCGGTTTATCTTGGGGATCCAGGTCTTGCTCGGATGCCGACATACGGGGAGTCTCCACTACGGATAGAACGATGGACGAAAAACGATGTTAGTGGACATGGGGGCGTCCGCGCGGATTTCAAGACCCCTTTTACAGCCAGCCGCCCAGATCGCGGACAATCAGGTCCGCATAGGCGCGCGCCCACGCCGGCCGCGCGTTCAGGCAAGGCACGTAGCGGAACGCGCGGCCGCCCGCGCCGAGGAAGGCCTCGCGGCACTGCATGTCGATTTCCTCGAGGGTCTCCAGGCAGTCGGCGACAAAGCCCGGGCACATCACGTCGACGGTGCCCACGCCCTCGCGGGCCCAGTCCCGCAGGGTGGGCAGCGTGTACGGCTGCAGCCAGGGCGCCGCCCCGAAACGGCTTTGGAAGGCCACGTGCAGGCGGGATCCGTCCGCGCCCAGGCGTTCGCGCAGCCGCTGGGCGGTGGCCAGGCATTCCCGGAAATAGGGATCGCCCTGGCGCACGGACGCCTCGGGCAAGCCATGGAAGCTGAGCAGCACGCGATCGGGCACGCCCGCCTGCGCCCAGTGCTCGCGCAGGGACTCGTGCAGCGCCTCGATGTAGGCGGGTTCCTGCGGAAAGGATGCCATGGCGCGCAGTGCCGGCTGGCGGCGCAGGCGGGCGAGGTACGCGCAGGTGGCATCGACCGCGGTGGCCGTGGTGCTGGCGGCGTACTGGGGATACATGGGAGCCACGAGGATGCGGCCGCAGCCCGCCGAGCGCAGCGCGTCGACGCCCTCGGCGATCGAGGGGTTCCCGTAGCGCATCGCCAGGTGCACGCGCACATCCAGGCCGCGCCCCGCCAATTCCGCGGCCACCGCGTCGGCCAGATCACGGCTGTACACCAGCAGCGGCGAGCCGCGCTCGAGCCAGATGTCCCGGTATTTGGGCGCCACCGCCGCCGGCCGGCGGGTGAGCACGAACAGGCGCAGGATCACCTGCCACAACAGCGGGGGCAGCTCGACCACCCGCGGATCCGACAGGAACTGGCCCAGGTAGCGGCGCACCGCCGCGGCGGTGGGCTCGTCGGGTGTTCCCAGGTTGATCATCAACACCCCCACGGGACCCGGCCCGGTATCGGGAACCTCGAGATTCAGGGCCTGGGGGTTCGGGGGTTCGGACAGGTAGCGGGGCATGGGCAAAGGACTGGCGGGTACGTGCGGAGAATGTGGTGCGGGATGGGGCGCGCGGCCCCGCCGCCTCAGGGGGATGCGTGGCTGAGGGCGTTGGACAGCATGCGGGCGGTGAGGTCCACGATGGGGATGACGCGTTCGTAGGCCATACGCGAGGGGCCGATCACGCCCAGCGTGCCGACGACCTTGCCGTCCGCGCCATAGGGCGCCGTGATGACCGAGACGTCCTCCAGAGGCACCAGGCGCGAGTCGCCGCCGATGTAGATCTGGACCCCCTGGGCCTGGCTGGAGACGTCCAGCAGGTGCAGGAGTTCGGTCTTGTGCTCGAACAGGGCGAACAGGCGGCGCAGGCGGTCCATGTCGGCGGTCATCTCGGAGATCCCGAGGAGCTTGCCCTCGCCCGAGATCACCACCGCGTCGTCCTCGGAGGCCTCGGTGCTGGTGCCGGCCTCGACGGCCGCCTGCATCAGCCGTGAGATGTCGGTCTGCAGGGAAGACAGCTCGTTGGCCAGGGACAGGCGGACCTCGTGGAACGAGCGCCCCGAAAAGTTGCGGTTGAAGAAATTGCTGGCCTCGAGGAGTTCGACCTCGGTGTATTCGCGGGTGACGAACAGGATGCGGTTCTGGACGTCGCCATCGGGCGTGACGATGATCAGCAGTACGCGGCGGTCGGACAGGCGGATGAACTCGATGTGGCGAAACACCTGGGAGCGCTTGGGCGTCAGCACCACGCCGGCGAATTGCGACAGATTGGACAGCAGCGAGGCGGCGGCGGTCACGGCGCGGCCGGGCTCGGACGCCGGCAGGAATTCCTGCATGCGCGCCGCGGGTTCCAAGTCGTAGGGCTGGACCGTCAGCAGGGTGTCCACGAACATGCGGTAGCCGCGCGGCGTGGGCACCCGGCCGGCCGAGGTATGGGGGCTGTGGATCAGGCCCAGGTCCTCGAGATCGGCCATCACGTTGCGGATGGTCGCCGGCGACAGGTCGAACATCTTGGAAAGCGTGCGCGAGCCCACCGGCTGGCCATCGTCGATGTAGCGTTCGATCAGCGCCTTGAGCAGCGCCTTGGCTCTGTCATCCATGTGCTGTCCCAGTGCGGGGGCCCGTCCTGCGGTCACTACGGCAGCGCCGCACCGGGCATCCCCCTATAATCGGATTCTGCCCTATTATTCCATTAATCGGCGAGGTATTCCGTCCCATGCACTTCAAGACCGTGGCCATCGTGGGCCGATACCAGGACAGCGGGCTGGACGCGCCGCTGCGCCGGCTGGCCGGCACCCTGCGCCACGCCGGCTGCGACGTGCTGATCGAGGCCGACACGGGACGCAACACCGGGGTCGCCGAATATCCCCTCGCCTCGTTCGAGGACATCGGCCGGCGCGCCGACCTGGCCGTCATCATGGGCGGCGACGGCACCATGCTGGGCGCCGCCCGCCGCCTGGCCACCAGCGGCGTGTCCATGATCGGCATCAACCACGGCCGCCTGGGCTTCATCACCGACATCCCCCTGGACAGCGCCGACGAGGCCGTCGCCAGCATCCTCAACGGCGGCTACGAACCCGACGAGCGCATCCTGCTCGAGGGCCGGGTGATGCGCGGCACCGAGGAAATGTACTCGGGTCTGGCCCTGAACGACGTCATCATCAACCGCGCCGGGCGCGGCGGCATGATCGAGCTGCGCGTCCAGTTCAACGGCACATTCATGTACAGCCAGCGCGCCGACGGCCTGATCATCGCCACGCCCACCGGGTCGACGGCCTATGCGCTGTCGGCCAACGGCCCCATCCTGCATCCGCAGGTCGAGGCCCTGGTGCTGGTGCCCGTGGCGCCGCAGACGCTGTCCAACCGCCCGATCGCCCTGCCCGACGACGGCGTGCTCAACATCACCATCCGGGCCTTGGGCCGGGTCGAATCGGGCGCCAGCATCCACTTCGACATGCAGACCTGGTCGAACTGCCAGGAGGGCGACCGCATCGACGTACGCCGCAGCCCGCACCGGGTGCGCTTCCTGCACCCCACGGGCTACAGCTATTTTTCCACCCTGCGCAGCAAGCTCAACTGGAACCGCATGCTGCAGCCCTGGCACGACCCCGACACCGATACCGACACCGACTAGGGCCCGTCACGACATGCTGCGCGAGCTGCACATCAACGACTTCGTCATCGTCACCCGGGCCAGCCTGGATTTCGAGGCCGGCTTCACGGTGTTTTCGGGCGAGACCGGCGCAGGCAAATCCATCCTCATCGACGCCCTGTCCCTCGCCCTGGGCGAGCGCGGCGAGGCCGCGCTGCTGCGCGAGGGCGCCCAGCGCACCGACATCAGCGCGCTGTTCGACGCCCCCGAGGCGGTCGGCGCGTGGCTGGCCGAACAATCGCTGGACGGGCCGGAGCTCATCCTGCGTCGCGTCATCGACCGCCAGGGCCGCAGCAAGGCCTACATCAACGGCACGCCCGCGACCCTCGCCCAATTGCGCGAGGTCGGCGCCTTGCTGGTCGACATCCACGGGCAGCATGCCCACCAAAGCCTGCTGCGGGCCGCCAGCCAGCGCGAGCTGCTGGACGCGCAGGGCGGCCACCAGGCGCTGGCGCGAACGGTGGCCGGGGCCTGGCAGGACTGGCGCGCGGCGGAATCCGCCCTCGAGGATGCGCGGCGCAACGCCGAGGACCTGGCCCAGGCCCGCGAGCGCCTGGCCGGCGACCTCGCCGTCCTGGACGAGATCGACCCCCAGCCCGGCCAATGGCAGGACCTGTGCGCGCACCAGGCGCGCCTCGCCCACGCCCAGGCCCTGCTGGAAGGCGCCGGCCAGGCCATCGAGGCCCTGGACGGCGAACAGGGCTCCGCCGCCCAGGCCCTGTACGCCGCGCGGCATGCGCTCCAGCCCCTGCTGCGTCACGATCCCGCCCTGGACGAATTCTGCCAGGCCATCGAATCCGCGCGCATCGTCTGCGCCGAGGCCGTGTCCGGCCTCGCGGCGTACATCGACCGGCTCGAACCCGATCCCGATGCCCTATCCCGTGCTGAGCAGCGCATGACGCGCATGTTCGACGCGGCGCGGCGCTTCCACACCGAGCCCGAAGCCCTGCCGGAACTGCACGAACGGTTGCGCGAGCAGGCCCGCGCCGGCGAGGCCGCGCTCGATCTCGAGGCCCTCGAGGACGCCCGCCGGGCGGCCGAGGCCCGCTACCGGCAGGCGGCGACCGAGCTCGGCCAGGCGCGCGCCGCCACCGCCCACCATCTGGGCAACGAGGTCGGGCGCGCCATGCAGGCCCTGGCCATGGCGGGCGGCACCTTCGAGGTCGCCCTGCACGAGACCAAGCCCGGCCCACACGGCCTGGAGTCCGTCGAATTCCTGGTGTCCGGCCATGCCGGCGTACCGCCGCGGCCGCTGGCCAAGGTCGCCTCGGGCGGCGAACTCGCCCGCATCTCGCTGGCGCTGTCGGTGATCGCCAGCCGCGCGGCGCGGGTGCCCACGCTGATCTTCGACGAAGTCGACGCCGGCATCGGCGGCGCCGTGGCCGAGGTCGTGGGCCGCCTGCTGCGGGAATTGGGCGAGCGCCACCAGGTGCTGTGCGTGACCCATCTGCCGCAGGTCGCCGCCTGTGCGGCACACCATTTCCAGGTCAGCAAGTCGACCACGGAAGGCGCCACCTCGACGGCGATCCTGGCGCTGGACGAAGCCGCCCGCGTCGACGAGATCGCCCGGATGCTGGGCGGGCTGACGATCACCGACACCACCCGCAAGCACGCGCGGGAGATGCTGGGAACCTAGGGCCGGGCATCCGGCGGGGTCAACGCCGGACGTGCCATCCGGTTATTTGGTCGCGCACTTGGGACAAATGCCGTACAGCATGACGGTATGGCTTTCGAGCGTAAAGCCATTGTCCTTGGCGATGCGATGCTGGCGCTTTTCGATCTCGGGGTCCGAGAATTCCACCACCGTGCCGCAATTGGTGCAGATCAGGTGGTCGTGGTGATCCCCGTCGTTGAGTTCGAACACCGCCTTGCCGCCGTCGAACTGGCTGCGCATCAGGATGCCGGCCTGTTCGAACTGGGTCAGGACGCGGTATACGGTGGCCAGGCCGATGTCGACATCCTCGGCGATCAGGGCGCGATAGATATCCTCGGCACTGTGGTGCCGGTCTTCCGCCTTGCGGAATATGTCGAGGATCTTGAGGCGAGGAAAAGTCGCCTTCAAACCCATGTTTTTGAGTTCAAGCTGGTCGTTCATGGTTGAAGTATCCCGGGTAATGCCCTGGAAGGCAAGCCGCCCAAAATCCCCCGGCGCATGCACGGGTGCGGTCCGCGCTATGATGCGCAAGTTCGAATACCTTTATGATAGCGGTTTTAGGGGGTTCCAACCGTACTCCCACACTTCGACACAGGGAAGATTTGTGCGAATCCTAGCCACCGAACACCTACGCCGGATCCAGGTCTGCCTGGTCGCGGGCATCATGGCGGCCACGCTCTCGGCCTGCGGCTCGACCAACTGGGGCTTTCCCTATCGGGCGACCATCCAGCAAGGCAACTGGATCACCACCGAACAAATCGCCCAGCTCGAGGTCGGCATGACGCGCGACCAGGTGCGCTTCATCCTGGGCACGCCGACCCTGCAGGACGCCCTGCACGCCGACCGCTGGGATTACCCCTATTACAACCAGCCGGGCTACGGCAAGGATGAGCTGCGCAAGTTCACCGTCTGGTTCGAACACGACCAGCTCGTGCGCTGGTCCGGCGATCCGCAACCCGACCGCCAGCCCTTCCAGAAGGCCGACAGCGGCAAGGACGCCATCAGCCCCGATGGCGCCGCCGGCCAGGATGCGGCGAACGCGCCGGCGGGCGACACAGGCCCGGACGCGTCAAAGGAGTAAACCAATGCGTATTGCCATCGCGGGCGCCGGAGGGCGCATGGGCCGCATGCTGATCGAGGCCGTGCTGGACACCGCCGATTTGCGACTGACCGTTGCGTTGGAGCGCCCGGGCGCGGCCTCGCTGGGAGAGGACGCCGGCGCCTTCCTCGGGCGCGACACCGGCGTGCGGACCACCGACGACCTGGACGCGCTGGCCGGCGCCGATTGCCTGATCGACTTCACCCGCCCCGAGGGCACCCTCGCCCACCTCGAGGCCTGCGTGCGCCACGGCGTCAAGGCCGTCATCGGCACCACGGGCCTGGACGCGGCCGGCAAGCAGGCCATACGCGCCGCCAGCCAAAAGACCGCCATCGTGTTCGCGCCCAACATGAGCGTCGGCGTCAACGCCACGCTGAAACTGCTGGACATGGCCGCGCGCCTGCTCAACAGCGGCTACGACGTCGAGGTCTTCGAGGCCCACCACCGCAACAAGGTCGACGCCCCGTCGGGCACCGCCCTCGCCATGGGCGAGGCCGTCGCCCGCGCCTGGGGCGTGTCCCTCGACGAGGTCGCCGACTGGGCGCGCCACGGCAACACCGGCGTGCGCGAGACCGGCCACATCGGGTTCTCGGTGGTGCGAGGCGGCGACATCGTCGGCGACCACACCGTGTATTTCTGCGGCACCGGCGAGCGCATCGAGATCACCCACCGCTCCAGCAGCCGCGCCACCTACGCCCAGGGCAGCCTGCGGGCCGCGCGCTACCTCGCACGCAAGGAATTCGGCCTGTTCGACATGCAGGACGTCCTGGCGACCTGAGCGCCTCAGTCCAGCAGCACAGGTTCCCTTTCCAGCGCCACCCCGAACCGCGCGAGCACGTCCTCGCGCACGGCCTCGGACAGGCGCAGCACGTCGTCCGCCGCCGCCCCGCCGTGATTGACCAGCACCAGCGCCTGGCGCTCATGCATGCCCACCGGCCCCAGGCGCCTGCCCTTCCAGCCTGCCTGTTCGATCAGCCAGCCGGCCGCGAGCTTCAGGCCGCCATCGGCCTGCGCATACATGGGCAGGCCCGGGAATCGCGCACGCAGATCCTCGGCCACCGCCGCCGGCACCACCGGATTCTTGAAGAAACTGCCCGCATTGCCCAGCACGGCGGGATCGGGCAACTTGCGCCGGCGGACGGCGCAGACCGCATCGAACACCGCGCGTGGCGTCGCCGCCCCGGCCAGCGCCGGATGCGATCGCAAGTCCGGATAATCCAGCACCGGCCGCCACGTCTTGGGCAGGCGAAAGCGCACCGCCAGAATCAGCCAGCGCCCGGCCCCCATCCGCTTGAACAGGCTGTCGCGATAGGCGAAGCCGCAGTCCCCGGGCGCCAAGTCCACCCGCCGCCCCGCCGGGATATCCCAGGCCGTCACGCCCGCCAGGCGCTGGTCCAGCTCCAGCCCGTAGGCGCCGATGTTCTGCACCGGCGCAGCGCCCACCGTCCCCGGAATCAGCGCCAGGTTCTCGAGCCCCGGCCAGCCGCGGCGCAGACATTCGTCCACGAACGCATGCCAGGACTCGCCGGCGGCGGCCTCCACCTCCCAGGCCTCATCATCCTCGCGCAGCAGGCGGACGCCACGCAGCTCGACCCGGGCCACCAGGTGGCGCGGGCGCTCGCGCATCACCACATTGCTGCCGCCCCCCAGCACGAAAACCTCGCGCCCCGCGTCGGCCAGCGCACTGAGCGCCAGGGCGTGCGCCTCGTCCCGGATGCGGAGCACGGCGGCGCGCGCCGGCAGGCCCAGCGTATTGCTGCTGCGGAGGTCCTGTTCGGTGATGTCCGGCGCCATGCGCATCCCAGTTTGCGGCAAAAACGTAAGCATAACGCGGGGATGCGGTGGGACGCCTGGCGGATGCCGCCAGGCGCGTTTGACAGGCCTGGCGTCGCGCGTGCTAGAATTCGCCTCCTTGCATCGGTGACGATGGTTTTCCCGGTCCTTGCCGCAGCCTTGCAGGCGGCGGAAATGGGGTTCCTGGGAAGGCCGAAGTGGTCAAGGTTTTCTTGACAGACGTCGGAATCGGCATTAGAATGCAGGGCTTAGCTTGATAGCTAACGCGGGAATAGCTCAGTTGGTAGAGCGCAACCTTGCCAAGGTTGAGGTCGCGAGTTCGAGACTCGTTTCCCGCTCCAAGTTATGATCTACAGACTTCTACTTACGTCTGTAAGTCGTTGAAAAGAGGGGCTTCGGCCCCTTTTTTCATTCCAGCGAGCGCCACGGAAATCCACCCACAGCCAGCCTTTTTTAGGCGCCAATCTAGGCACAGGAATACGGGTGAGGCGGCTTCCGGATAGTTGCTGGGACTGAGCGGGGACCATGACGAGCATAGGGCCTAAGTCATTACTTAGGAGCCTCGAAATGGCACTCTCTGATCTGATCGTCCGGCAGGCTAAGACCACCGGCAAACGCTACACCCTCTACGATAACGACTGCCTGAGCCTGATGGTCTCTGTCGCAGGCGGCAAGTCGTGGATATTCCGCTACTCCTGGCTGGGCAAGCAAAAGCGCATGGCCCTGGGCGGCTATCCCGCCATCAGTCTGCGCGAGGCCCGCGCCGAGCGGGACAAGGCCCAGGCCCTGCTCGCCAGGGGGATCGATCCCCAAATCGAACGCGATCAGCGTCGGCATGCGGCCAAGCTGGCCGGCGAATACACCTTCAAGAACGTCTTCGATGCCTGGGTCGAGCATCGCCGCAAGGAACTCAAGGAAGGCCGCCAAAGTACGCTTTCGCAGATCCTGCGTATCTTCAACAAGGACGTGCTACCCACCCTGGGGAAGATGTCCATCTACGACATTCGCCGGCCCCAGCTCCTGGGCGTCCTGGCGGCGATCGAGAAGCGCAAGGCGTTCACCACCGCCGAGAAGGTCCGTACCTGGTTCAACCAGATGTTCCGCTATGCCCTGGTCATCGCCGAGGGGCTGGAGGTCAACCCGGCCGCCGACCTGGACGTGGTGGCCGAACCCAAGCCTCCGGTGGCCCACAATCCTTATCTCCATCTGCCCGAGATGCCCGAGTTCCTTCAGAAGCTCCGGCTCTACAACCCGCGCGGCTGGCAGACTCAGCTTGGCGTCCGGCTACTGTTCCTGACGGGGGTACGCACGGGCGAACTGCGGTTGGCCGAACCTGAACAGTTCGACCTTGACCGCGGCCTGTGGATCATTCCGCCGCAGGTCGTCAAGCAGCTCCAGGACGAAATGCGCAAGGCTGGCAAGCGGCCGCAGGACGTGCCGCCCTACATCGTGCCACTGTCCCTGCAGGCCATCGAGATCGTGCGCTACCTCTTGGGCGTGATGCGGCCGGCGCAGAAGTACCTGCTGTCGCATCGCAGTGAACTCAAGAAACGCATCAGCGAGAACACCCTCAACAAGGCAGTGCAGTTCATGGGCTATGAGGGGCGCCTGACCGGCCACGGCATTCGCGGCACCATCTCGACGGCGCTCAACGAGATCGGCTACCCGAAGATTTGGGTGGATGCGCAGCTTTCGCACTCCGACCCCAACAAGGTGAGTTCGGCCTACAACCACGCCAAGTACGTGGAACCGCGCCGCCGCATGATGCAGGACTGGGCTGATCGCCTCGACCTGCTCGAACAGGGCCAAGTGGAAGCCGCGAGCGCGCACCTGACTATCCGTATCGACGGGGTGCCGGCGATGGCGGAAGTGGAGGAAGCAGTGGGCGCGCCTCCCACGATGATCGAGCCCGCTTCTCCCAGCGTCCCACCCGTGGTGGCCACGCCTATTGTCGTGACCCCGAACAGTGGCGGGATCACGTTCCAGCGGCTGTCGCAGGTGCCGCCGCCTCCGACCCACGCACCGGAGCCGGAAATCTCCGCAATCCAGCGCGAGCGCGAGGAAATGCTGGCCATGTACGAGTCACCGAACAATCTGCCGGTCCCCCTGTTCGGCAAGCTGGCCGGGAAGTCCAAGGACCAGATCAACCGCGAGCTGAAGGCGGGCAAGCTGCTATCCATCAGCCTGGGCAATCGGGGGCAGCGTGTTCCCGACTGGCAATTGGTGCCGCTCAAGCACAAGCTGGCCCGAGTGCTCATGACCCAGTGCCCGCAGGCGGATTCGTGGGAGCTTTACCGCATGTTGACCCGGCCACATCCGGACCTGGGCGACCGCGCCGCCATCGATATGGTGACGCCGAGCAACCTGGGTGTGGTCGTCCAGGTCATCACAGGCAGCCAACAGGATGCGGATGCTCCCGAGGCTATCTCGCCGCGGCCTGTTCCCGACGAGGTTCGGCAGAGCGTTCGCCGGCTGATGGATAGCGCTGCGGTGCTTGAAGGGGCTTAAACGTCGGCACTATAAGACCCAATGGCCGGGGTTGCCCCGGCCATTGGCTGCCGGCTCAGGCTACGCTCGCTCGGGCGACCTGTAGCGCTCTCCGCTCGAACCGCTCAGACACAGGGTTGACGTGTCCGCTGGGTCGCTGCAGGTGCGTCACGACTTCGTAAGGGCCATCGGATAGCGCTCGCATCCCGATTCCCCATCCAGAAGCTCGTTGGATGCGGGGCTGTGCGGACAGCCCGATGCCATAGCCGGCCGCGACCCAGAGCGCCATCATCTCGAAGGAAGTCACGCGCTGAATGTTCTGCTCGTCCACGGGCACGAGGGCAGATAGCCGCTGATCCAGCAGGGGGCAGGTTTCTGCTTGCCAGCGAAACACAGGATAGTGCACCAACTCGGCGCTCGTGAGCTTGGTATGGGCGAGCAACGGGGAGCACAGCGGCACGGCGACAGCCATGTTCTCGGTCCACAACGGTTGACTCGCTAGAGACGGATCATTCAATCCCTGAAGCGTCACCCCTGCGTCGTAGCGGCCTTCTCGAAGGCCCTCATACAGATCGTCGCCCGTGACTTCAAAAATTGCGAGGGTGATGTCTGGCTCTTCCGCGCGTTGTAGCGCAAATAGCTGCGAAAGTTGCGATGACGGTACGCCCGGCGCGATAGCAAGCCTGAAGCGGGATAACTGGCTGGTGGCGTCGTGCATAAGAGCCCCCAATAAGCAATCGGGTTAAAAAGGCGAGCCAACATGATAACCAAAAGAGTTAAGTTTAACGTGGTTAAGTTTCATTGATTGCTTGACGCTTCTGCCAATGCAGAAGCGTAGCGTTCAACGGGGCCGCCCCCCTGGCACAACCACCTATAAAGCCGAGCCGGCACAGGCTTTCGGTCAAGCGGTGCGTGCCGCTCGTATGGGCCGAGGGATCGCTCAAGAAGAGCTTGCCTCTTTGGCCGGCATTGAGCGCTCGCACATGGGAAAAATCGAGCGTGGAGAGCATATGCCCACGCTGGCCCTGATACTGAAAGTAGCCACTGCGCTCAGGATAAGTTCTGCTGAACTGATGACTGCAACAGAGCGCAATATTGGTCTCGGCCCAGATTCTTGAGCGGATTTCCAGCGGGCAGCTTTGTTAGCCACCGAAATGGGTGCGTAGGCGAACGATAAATCGCTCCAGCGGAGCCGGCAGGCTGTCGTCACTAGGCCGAAGCAGGTAGGTCGTGATCACGGCTGAAGCCAGCGCCAACGGACGGATCACCACGTCCGGCCGTTGGCAGGATGCGATTCTGGTCTCCGTGGTGAAACCGACGCCGAAGCCTGCGCCGACAAGAGTGAGCATCATGTCCAGTGAGGACACATGCTCCACAACATTGGGCTCTTGTTCCAGCGACCGAAGAAGGCGTGCCAGTTCACGGCAATAGCCCTCGCATACGTGCGGATCACACAACACAAGTGGGTGACTCCCCAGTTCATGAAGAGGGACCTCCTTGTGGGCGAGCAGCTCGTGCCGCGCTGGCACTGCGATCACCAGCGGGTCATGCCACATGGGTTCGGCAACAATGCCCTCACCGACATCCGCCGTATGCGCGAACCCAATCGTGAAGTCGCCAGACCGCAGGCCACGCAAATTATCGGCCAAAGGCAGTTCGGATAGGCGGATTTCGATCTCCGGCTCCTCTACGCGGCAACGTGCGAGAAAGGCCGACAGCCGAGGATCGATTGCCCCGTCCGAGATAGCGATGCGGATGCTCCCTCGCAAGCCAGAACCGACGGCCTTGGCGTTCTCACGCGCCTGTTCCAAGATGGTGAATAGCCTGCGAACGTCCTGCAAGAATGTCGCGCCTGCTGAGGTCAGCACGGTTCCTCGGCGGTTCCGATCGAAAAGCAGAACACCCAAATCTTCCTCAAGCTCTTTGATGGCTCGAGACAAAGGGGGCTGTTCGATATGCAAGCGCTCGGCAGCCCGCGTGAAATGTAACTCCTCGGCCAGAACTAGAAAGCAACGTAAGTGTCGCAAGTCCATGTTGTGATCTACACGTTAGCGGATACGGTTCCAGCAAGTTTTCATCATGCCCAGACCTTCTCGAAGTGATGTGCCACCAAACGTAGGCGTACATGTCGGCTTGAATGCGCCTGTACGCGGTATTGCATGGAAGGTAAAATCAGTCAGTTGAGGCCGCTCGTGCGAGCTCGTATCCATACAACAATCCAGAGGCATCCATGCAACGACAGTATTGTATGGTAAGTTTGCATGGATTGGAACTAAAAAGGGGGCAAGATTTCACCCATGAACAACAATCCGCAGTTAGGTCGTAAGCTCAAGAAGGCGAACAAAGCCTGGATTCAGCCTTTCCAGGACGGGGCCGGGGCGCGCTACCAGCAGATAGCCCGCCAGATCGTTGATGCGGTACGAGATGGGGTGTTGCGCCCAGGAGATCGGCTGCCGCCGCAGCGCGACCTGGCGCAGACGATGGGTGTCGACCTAACAACGGTGACGCGCGCGTACACCGAAGTGCGTCATGCGGGGCTGCTCGATGCTCACGGCGCCGGCGGGTCTTACATCGCCAACTCGTTGGCTGAGAGGGATCAAACCGTCGACCTCGGTATGAACATCCCCCCTCTGTTGGGTAGCGATGCATTCGGACGGATGATACAGACGGGCATGGCGTACGCCCAGGAACAGCTCAGTGATGGCACCTTGATGAGCTATCACGTCGGTGCCGGCTCGAAGACCGATCGCGAGGCGGCGGCAACTTGGTTGGAACCAGTGTTGGGACGCATCAGCCCCGACAGAATCCTGGTGTGTCCGGGGGCTCAATCGGCGCTGAGTGCGATTCTGCTAGCCTATTCGCAGCCTGGCGACGTGATTGCCGCGGAGAACCTGACGTACCCAGGACTTTTAGCCGCAGGCCGTGTGCTACAACGAACCGTTGTCTCGGTGGCTGCAGATCACGAAGGCATGCGTCCCGACGACCTAGACAGGGTGTGTAAAACGCAGAGTCCAAGGTTCATTTACCTTGTTCCCACCATCCACAACCCAACCGCCACGACCATGTCCGTCGAACGGCGCGAGGCGATCTACGCGGTTGCCTCTCGATACGGGACTGCAGTCATCGAGGATGATCCGTACTGGCTCCTGGCAGGCGACGCACCGCCGCCGCTGGCAACGCTGGCGGGACGCTCCGCGAAGGTGGCGGTCTTCTATATCTCTACGCTTTCGAAATGTCTCGCGCCTGGCTTGCGAACCGCCTATGTCGTCATGCCCGAGGCAAGGCCCATGGAGCCGATGCTGGATGCGCTGCGCGCCATTACTTTGATGACCAGCCAGAGCATGGTTTTAATGACCACCAGTTGGGTTCGCAACGGTCAGGCGCGCGAGATGTTGCAGAAGATCAGGCGTGAGCTCGAGCAGCGCCAAAAGCTTGCCGCACGGATTCTGCCGGGCATCCTGCATGCGCACCCGCACGGGTTGCACCTCTGGCTAGCCTTGCCCGAGAAGCTCGCTCAGTACCGATTGATCCAGACCGCCCAAGAACAGGGACTGGGCGTAGCGAACTCCGATGCCTTCTGCGTACAAGAGCCGGCACCCAACGCCATTCGCCTTTCCCTTGGAGGCGCCAGCGACCAAGCAAGCTTGACGACTGCGCTGGAAAAGCTCTCTGAAATTCTTGGCTTTGCCGACGTAGCTACTGCAAGGTCTGTGATCGTCTAACGAACTGCTCGACCTCGGAAAAATATGCATAGGTGCCGGGAACAGTAGCGACATATTGACATATGCAGATATCGCGAATAGTATTGACTCGTAGCCCGCGCTAGAAACCTCAGGAGGTAGCCCTATGAAAGATTCCAGCGATACCCATCCGAATCACCTTCCCTGGCCGGTATTCGCAACGATATGCGCGTAGCCTACGAGCAAATTTTCGGCCCTGTTCAGTGCGTGATTCCTTTCAAGGATGAAGCAGAGGTCATCGCCATGGCCAACGACTCCGAGTACGGCCTAGCCGGTGCAGTCTGGACTCAAGACATCAACCGTGCGTTACGTTTGGCACGCGCGGTGGAAACCGGACGTATGTGGGTAAATACCTATCATGAGATCCCTGCCCATGCCCCTTTGGTGGCTATATGAAATCTGGCCTAGTACGGGAAACTCACAAGTCAATGCTGGAAGCCTACAGCCAGAAGAAGAATATCTACGTCAGCCTCAACGAAGCACCGCTAGGCTCTTCTGACCTCGTTGATCCATGTTCTTTGACTTATGACATCTATTAATTTAGATATGCAGGTAAATGAAGTGACACAATCAGAACTTTTCAAAACCACTCAGCTGGGCCCATACACCCTCAAGAACCGTATCGTTCTGCCGCCACTGACGCGTTCGCGCAGCTCCCAACCCGGCAATATTGCGAACGACCTGATGGCTACCTATTACCGTCAGCGCAGCGGTGCTGGCTTCATGGTGACCGAGGGCACACAGATTGAACCCCGAGGACAGGGTTATGCCTGGACACCCGGCATTCATAGCCCGGAACAGATACAAGGCTGGCGTAAGGTCACCGACGCTGTTCACGCCGAAGGAGGGGTGATCTTTGCTCAACTTTGGCATGTAGGCCGCGTGTCGCACACATCGCTGCAACCCGGTGGCGAAGCGCCCGTGGCGCCATCAGCCATCCGCGCGGACATCGTCAAGGTGTTCATCGAAACTGGCCCCGGCACGGGTACACTGGCCGACCCTTCGACCCCACGAGCCCTGTCCACCAAGGAGGTAAAGGAACTGGTTGAGCTGTACGCCCAAGCAGCCCGAAATGCTTTGGACGCAGGTTTTGACGGGGTGGAGCTTCACTGCGCGAATGGGTACCTGGTAAACCAGTTCATTTCGGCGCATACCAACCAGCGTGATGATGAATATGGCGGTTCGCTGCAGAACCGTCTTCGCTTCCTGCGCGAAATCACCCTCGCCGTTGCTGGTGTGGTCGGCAAGGAGCGCGTTGGCGTTCGCTTCGCCCCGCTGTTCGCGACCACAGACGAAGACCGCGTCTACCTCGGCCTGGTCGAAGAAGATCCTCACCAAACCTACATCGAGGCAGTGAAGATCCTCGAGGAAGTGGGCATTGCCTACCTGTCGCTCGCTGAAGCCGATTGGGAAAACGCACCCGAGCTGCCCGAGACGTTCCGGGAAGCTGTTCGTAAGACCTTCAGCGGCAAGATTCTCTATGCCGGCAAGTACACCGCTGAACGAGGAAATCGCGTGATAAAAGCTGGCTGGGCCGACCTGATCGCTTTTGGTCGCCCCTTCATTGCGAACCCCGACCTGCCCGCGCGTATCGCCAACAACTGGCCGCTTAACCCACTTGATCCAAGCAGCATGTACGGCGGTACCGATAAGGGCTACACCGACTACCCTACTTACACACCCTAAGCGCTCAGTGCCACGCCCCATAACTCAGGGGCGTGGCTCAGCGTTTGCTGACCGAGGAAGTTAAGCATGTACCAACCGAGCACGACTCCCTACCAAGAGCATAGGGGATTCAAACGGACCTTCAGGCAGGGTCATCTAAGCCTTGGGCTGTTCTTTCCCCTGGAGGCTTTCGAGGGTGACACACCGCGCATGCTGGATCAGGTCGCGCTGGCCAAACGTGCAGAGGCACTTGGTTTTTCGGCGCTCTGGTTTCGCGACGTGCCGCTCAGGGACCCAAGCTTCGGCGATGTCGGCCAGGTTTTCGACCCTTGGGTGTATCTGGGCTACATGGCAGCCCATACAACAAAAATCGCACTAGGCACCGCCTCCATCGCCCTTACTTTGCGTAATCCCTTGCACACGGCAAAGGCCGCAGCGAGCATTGATCAGTTAAGTGGAGGTCGCTTGCTCCTGGGAGTAGCCTCTGGCGATCGTCCCGTGGAGTTTCCCGCATTCAGCGTTGATCCAGAACAGCGCGGCGAGACCTTTCAAGAAAACCTCAATGTGATACGCCAAGCCCATCGAACACACTTCGAGCCCATTCGCTGGAGTCACGGTGAGTTACTGGGGGCCGATCTCGTTCCCAAACCTACGACTCGGGAAATACCGCTATTCGTAACCGGACATAGCCGCCAGTCGCTCGATTGGATCGCGCGTGAAAGCCATGGATGGATCAACTATCCACGTCCGCCAAAAATACAGCGACTCATCGTGGAAGATTGGCGACAGGAAACGGCTAAACAATGTGGCACTATCTACAAGCCGTTCTTGCAATCGCTGTATATCGACCTGGACGAACACCCATCCACGCCGCCCTCGCCTATCCATCTAGGATTTCGACTGGGACGTAACCATCTTCTGGCCTTGCTGGATACACTTCAGGAAATCGGTGTAGATCACGTCATCCTGAACCTCAAGTATGGTAAACGCCCCGCAGCAGAGGTTATCGAGGAACTTGGCAAACATATCGTCCCGCAATTCGGCGCACAGGTGTCCGATAGTCCTACCTGACAGGACAATAGGATTCCAGTCCAAGCCTGCCCATCACTGCGAAGGGCAGGCGCGGAGATCATGGTGAAGCCTTCCAATTTGCTGCGTGAATCAGGAAGATATCCAGATATCGGAAGAGTAGGTATAAAAAATTCATGACTATTGACGTCAACGAAGCCCTGAAAGCATTGGCGAACCCGATGCGCCTTACCATCCTCAATTGGCTCAAGGATCCCAGGACAGCCTTTCCCGGGCAGGAGGTCGACCCAGAAACGGTAGGCGTGTGCGTCAGTATCATCCAAGAGCGCACGGGCCTCTCGCAGTCAACGACATCGCTTTATCTCGCAGCTCTACAGCGCGCGCAATTGGTGACATCGCAGCGGATCGGCCCTTGGACCTACTACAAACGCCACGATGAGAATATCGATGCCTTCCTCAAGGCGCTGCAAGAAAGAATCTAGGTGTGCAGTCCCACGAAGTCATGGTGCATTCTTGAGCCCTCATCAGGAGGATGCGCTATGGCAACAGGTCTTCATGGCTCAGCCCGCACAACACCGCCCCGCGAGTTCGAGCCGAGCTCCAAGCGTCGCAAGAGTCGACGCGCGCCCTTGCCGCCCGCTACGGACTGAACGTCAAGACCGTAGCCAAGTGGGGTTCGCGCTCGACGACAACAGACAAACCCATGGGGCCTGCCAAACCATGTAGCGTCCGGCTCTCGGATGCTGAAGAAGCGATGGTGGTCGATTTCAGGCGCCGCACCCTGCTTCCCTTGGACGACCTGCTGGTGCATCTGCGTGAAACCCTCCCTCCTTTACGAATACCGGATAGCGTAGGAGTGATTGATTTTCATGCGTTAGAGAGGGCCTCGCTGCCCCCCGATGGCCACCCCAAACTGCTCCACTTATGGCCGGTCAAACTGCTCCAGACAGGACGGTCGGATGGTGACTATACGGGCGTGGCGGTGATGCGTGAGGCGGCCTCCTTCAAACGGTAGCTCTTTCCCTCGAACTCCAGCATCGCGCAGCGGTGCATGAGTCGGTCCAGGATGGTGGTGGCCATGGTGGCGTCGCCCAGGTATTTGCCCCAGTCCTGCACCACGCGGTTGGAGGTGATGACGATGGCGCGGCGCAACTTGTAGCGCTGGTGCACGATGGCCTGCAGCAACTCGGCACTCACATCGGCGATGCGCCGGGCCAGGAACAGATCGTCCAGCACCAGCAGGTCGGGCTCGATCCAGCTCTTGAGCTGTTCGGCCTGTTCTTGTGTGCTGGCCAGCCCGTAGTGGGCGAACTCGGTGTCGGCCTCCACGTAACGCACGTCGTATCCCTGCAGCGTGGCCTGGTAGGCCACGGCCTTGGCAACATGGCTCTTGCCGGTGCCGGGCTTGCCAATGATCAGCGCGTTGGCGCCCTCGCCGATGAACTTCAGGGTGTGCAACTCGAAGCAGGCGCTGCGCGGAAGCTTCGGATTGAAACGCCAGTCGAAGTCCGCCAGCGAGGGCCGCTCATCCAGACCCGAGCGCTTGAAGCGGCGCTCGGTCAAGCGAGAGCGGCGCCGGTCCAGTTCGTCCTGGAGCATAGCGGAGAAGGTCTCCAGGAAGGGCTGCTGGGCGGCATGAGCCTGCATCACACGGGTCGACAGGGTCTCGGCAATGCCAGACAGGCGCAGCTCGCGCAGGGCGCGTTCGATCTCGATCATGTTCATGGCTGGGCGCTCTCAAGGGATTGGGTGGCGGTGGCGGCGTGGGCAAAGAGATCGCCGTACTCGTCAGCGCTGCGAATGAGCGCGTGTTGTTGGGTGAGCGCTGGTGTCGGGGCGTCGGCCTCCAGGGCAGCCAAGGCATCGGCCACGAGCCGCTCGGTCAGCGCCTTGACGTGGCGGTAGCTGTGCACGCCTTGTTCCATGGCCGCCTCGCAGGCTGCGTCGATGAACCGGTGTGGGTAGCGCCGTGCCAGGTTGACGATGCCCCAGAGCTTGCGCTGACCCACCCGGCCTTCGATGGCAAACAGCATCTCGCACAGCCGTGCCGCCTGAGGGCCGATGGCCTGGGCCTGGCTGAGAATGAAACGGGTCTCACGCGAGGGGTTGAACACGCGCTCGGCCATGGGCAACACCACGGTGCCGGGCCGATCCACCCGGGCGTGGGTGCGCAGCAAGGCCTGGGTGCGCAAGTCCCGAATTTCGATGCGCCGCTCGAAGATCCGCACCAGCACCTTGGCGCCAATGGGTGCGGGGCGCGCGGCATAGCTGCTGTGCTCGATGCGCACACAGCTGTCGTCGCAGACCGTGCGCTGCACCTCGGTGAAGTACGACATGCCGGTGATCGGCAGCGGCTGCAGGTGTGCGCGCTCCTCCTCGAACATGGCCTGCACCTGGCGGCGTTCGGCACCGTGGATGCGAGACGCTGCCCACTTCACTTCCCAGTGTTCCAGGAAGGCGTTCTGCTCCTCGATGCTCTCGAAGCGCCGGCCCTTGAGCGCGGTGGCCTGGGTGTGGGCGATGGCGTGTTCTACCGTCCCTTTGCGATTGGGGTCTCGCACCCGAGCCGGGTCGGCCACCACCTCGTAGTGGGCCAGCGTGGCGGCATAGACCGGGTTGAGAGCGGGCTCGTACAGGTCGGGCTTCAAGACGCCTTCCTTGAGGTTGTCCAGCACGACATACCGGGCAGACCCACCGAAGTAGCGCCAGGCCTGCTCGTGCAGCTCGGCCCAGATCTGCTGGCCGGAATTCCAGACCACGCGGCGAAAGCTGCGCCGCGAGTAACGCAGCGTGGCCACGAACAGGCGGGGTTTGCGCCAGCGCTCGGTGCCGGGTACCCGGGTGGGCGCGCCCTCGCCGTAGTCGACCTGCATCTCTTCACCCGGGGCAAACGAGAGGCGATCGAACTGCTCGGGTTCCTTGTGGCGCAGTTGTGCCGCGAAGCGTTTGACGGAGTTGTACGCGCCATCGAAGCCGTGAAGGTCGACCAGGTCTTGGTAGATGGCGGTGGCGTTGCGGCCCAGGCGCAACTGGGCGTCGATGAAGGCGCGGTGGGGTTCGCACCTGGAGGTGGCCACCGGTGTTGCAACCGGCGTCAGGGTCGGTGGCCAGGGTGGAGCAGTTTGGATGGGAGAGTCGGTGGCCACCCCGGGGCAGTTTGCTGGGTCGGCGGCAAAGCGTTGCTGATACGAGCGGATGGTGTGGCGCGAGATGCCGGTGATGCGTTCGATCTCGCGTTGGGTGGCGCCGCCCTTGAGCAGCGTCCAGATGGTGGTTTGTAGATGTGGCTTCAAGACGTTCAACCTCGGGCTCCCTCGGGATAAGGGAGCGAAAGTAACGTCCTGCCGGGTCGGGACTCACGGCGCCCGACGCACCATGCTCAATGCGTCAGATCACCGCGGCCAGAGTGGAGCAGTTTGGGTGGCCATAAGTGGGGCAGTTTGGGTGGCCGCCGGGGTTGGCCAATGGCCGCTGCATCAAGTGCCTGACCGTCGCCGACGACTTCACCCACGAGTGCGTGGATATCGCGGTGGATCATGGCATCAGCGGTGCCTACGTGGTGCGCGTGCTGGAGCAGATCGCCTGCTTCCGCGGCTATCCCCGTGCCGTGCGCACGGACAATGGTCCGGAATTCACCAGCCGCGCCTTCATCACCTGGGCGCAGCAGCATGGCGTCGAACACATCCTGATCGAACCCGGCAAGCCCATGCAGAACGGCTACATCGAGAGCTTCAACGGCAAGTTCCGCGATGAATGCCTCAACGAGCACTGGTTCACATCGTTGGCCCAGGCTCGCGAGGTAATCGCCGATTGGCGGCGGGACTACAACGAGGTTCGTCCGCACAGTAGTTGTGGCCGCACCCCACCGGCGCTGTTCGCCGCCAACCATCGCGCACAAACCGACAACAACGCCCCCCGTGTCAGCATAGTTGTCGCATCGAATTTGGGTTCTCCACATGAATTTGACGACATACAGCCAGGCCTTCAAGGAAGAGGCAGTTCGCAAGACGTTGCAACGCAGTAGCGGGCGAACGATCT
>NZ_JAPFGD010000006.1 GCF_027257175.1 Castellaniella sp. S9
TCCCATCCCGAACAGGACAGTGAAACGCCTTCGCGCCGATGATAGTGGATGGACATCTGTGAAAGTAGGTCATCGTCAGGCTCTGATGCAAAACCCCCGCAAGGATCAACCTTGCGGGGGTTTTTTTATGGGCGTTCCCTGCCAATAAGATCCGGGCGCAAAGCGCCCGGGCCCATTAGAACAGCTTGCCGAACTGCGTGATGATCAGGTAGATCGAAAAGCCGCCGTAAAAGATCACCGCCCACAGCACCGCCACGTAGCGCACGCCGCCCAGGCCCAGCGCCTTGGGCAGCATGCCGCGGTTGAGCTTGATCAGCAGCACCGAGTACACGAACATCACCAGCCCATTGAGCGCCGAGGCGATGACCAGCAGCACCAGCGGCTGGCTGACGCCGGCCAGCAGGATGACCGAGCCGAAGATCACCATCAGCCAGACCACCAGGAAGTACAGCCGGCTTTCGCTCCAGGTCTGGCTGTCGCGCAGCCAGTTGGCCTTGATGATGTCGGCCACGATACGGGCGATCATGTCCACCACCGTCAGGTTGGTGGACAGCAGTACGGCGACGCCCGTGAACCAGAAGGCGGGACCCGCCCAGCTGCCGACATCCGTGTTCAGGCTTTCACCCAGCAGGCGTACGAAGTCGAAGTTCTGCGCGGTGCTGCCCACCCCGACGTAGGTGAAGGCCAGCATCATGAAGAGCATGATGGCAAGCCAGCCCAGCACGAAGAAGGTGATGAACTGCTCGCGGTCGGCGACGCGCCACCAGCCGCGCCAGCGCGCCATGTTGGCCTCGTCCTGCGGAAAGAAATAGCCGATCGAGGCGCTGGTGGTTTCCTGGCCGGTGATCGGCGAGACGATCTTGGGCAGGTGCGCACCCATGCCCAGGCCCTTGTCGCGCACCCAGTTGGATTGGGCCAGGTTCATGACGCCGCCGGCGCCCGCGAAGGCGATGGCACCCAGCAGCAGTGCAGTGGGGATCGAGCCGATGGCGCTGGGGATCTGCGGGATCTCGGTGGTGAAGCCCGACAGCAGCGCCGACCAGCTGGAGCCGCCCAGCAGGCCGAAGATCATGTAGAGCATGAACAGCAGGATCAGGGCCACCAGGAAGAACTGGATCTTTTCCACCGTCTTGTAGACCACGGGAGAGACGGTCAACACGATGCCGATCAGGACCAGCGATGCGATCGTGATTGGGATCACGGCGCCTTGGGAAAGCCCGAAGGCGTAAGTCAGCGCGGTGGAACTGCCGGTCGCCCATCCCGGCCACATCCAGGGGACCACGGCCATGATGATGAACAGCCAGCTCCAGGGTTTCCAGAGTCGCGTGAACCCCGTCACCGCCGTTTCCCCCGTGGCCAGGGTGTAGCGGGTGATCTCCATGTTCAGGTAGTACTGGGTGAGGATGCCGATCGTGGCCAGCCACACCAGCGCGAGGCCGGTCTGGGTCGAGATGTACGGCCACAGCACGAATTCGCCCGATCCGATCGAGCCCGCCAGCAGCAGCACGCTGGGGCCGATGACTTGCTTGAGGGGGAGGGGTTCGGGGAGGTCGCGGTAGGTGACCGGAGGTAGGTTGACGCTGGAGATTTCGGGTGCGATCTGGGGCGAACCCGTGTCGCTGGCTTGAGTGACCATGTGCAATACCTTTTTCGTGAGTGAAGATACTTGCAACGGTGGCCATGCCATGCAGCCATGGCCATCACCATACCCTGACAGGAAATTGTAAGGGGGTACCGCGATCCTAATGCGCCAAGCGAATACGGGTCAAGTAAATGCGAATGATTACAGGGTTATCCCTTGCGTTCATGAATGGCCGCAGCCTGCTCCAGGAGCTGCGCGGTTTCATAGGCGGGCAGCCCCATGACGCCGGTATAGCTGCCCGCCAGGTGCTGGACGAACACGCCCGCGCGTCCCTGGATGGCGTAGGCCCCTGCCTTGCCCAGCGGCTCGCCGGTGGCGCAGTAGGCCTGGATGTCGGCGCGCGAGAGCGGCTTGAAGCGGACCTGGCTGGCGCTCAGGCCTTCGAGGATGCGGCCCTTGGACGCCAGCGCCACGGCGGTATGAACCCGGTGACTGCGGCCCGAAAGGCGGGTGAGCATCGATTCGGCGTCGGCCAGGTCGCGCGGCTTGCCCAGGACCTGGCCCTCGAGGATGACGGTCGTGTCGGCGGCAAGGACGAATGCCTGATCCGGCGGCAGGAAGCCTTCCGGACGCTGCGGGCCGGCCAGCCACAGGATGGCGCGCTCGGCCTTTTCCCGTGCCGTGCGACGCACGTAGTCCTCGGCGGCCTCGCCGGGCCATTGCGGCTCGTCCTCGCCCTCGGGCGCCGGGACGCGCAGCACACGGTGGGCGATGCCGATCTGGTCGAGGATTTCCCGGCGCCGGGGGCTGGCCGAGGCCAGATAGAGCGGGGCGGCCGTCATGGGACGGATCTATGAAGGATATCCGTACAAGTCATTGGACGCGCAGGATCTTGAGGCCGTTGGTGCCGCCGCTGTCGCTATAGAAGTCGCCCTTGGTCAGGATGATCCAGTCGCCGGCCTCGAGCAGGCCGCGGGCGCGCAGGATGTCGATGGCGGCATCGCTGACCTCCGCGGGCGGCAGCGCCGCGGCGTCGAAAGCCTCGGGGTAGACGCCGCGAAACAGGGCGGCGCGCCGCTGCGTGGTGACGTGGCGCGTGTAGCAGTGGATGGGCACGCCCGAGCGGATGCGCGACATGATCAGCGGCGTGTGGCCGCTTTCGGTGAGGCTGATGATGGCCTTGATGCCCGGAAAATGATTGGCGGCATACATGCTGGCCAGCGCGATGGTGTCGTCGCAGCGGGTGAAGGTCTCGCCCAGCCGATGATGCGAGCGGGTGCTGGTGGGTTCTTGTTCGGCGCCCAGGCAGACCCGCGCCATGGCGGCGACGGCCTCGACCGGATACTGGCCCGAGGCGCTTTCGGCCGACAGCATGACGGCGTCGGTGTAGTCCAGCACGGCGTTGGCCACGTCCGAGACCTCGGCGCGCGTGGGCAGCGGGCTGGCGATCATGGACTCCATCATCTGGGTGGCGGTGATCACGAGCTTGTTCAGGGTGCGCGCATGCTGGATGATGCGCTTCTGGATGCCGGCCAGCCGGGCATCGCCGATCTCGACCCCCAGGTCGCCGCGCGCCACCATGACGCCGTCGCTGGCCCGGATCAGCCCGTCGAGGGCCTCGTCGTCGGCGACGGCCTCGGCGCGTTCGATCTTGGCGATGATCCAGGCGGGACTGCCGGCGGCCCTCACGAGGCTGCGGGCTTGTTCGATGTCGGCCCCGGTGCGCGGGAACGAGACGGCCACGTAGTCCAGTTCCAGTTCCGCCGCCAGGCGGATGTCCTCGCGGTCCTTGTCCGTCAGGCTGGGCGCCGAGATGCCGCCGCCGCGGCGGTTGATGCCCTTGTTGTTGGACAGCGGCCCGCCCACGGCGACGGTGGTGTGCACGCTGCTGTCCTCGACCCGGTCGACCCGCAGGATCACGCGCCCGTCATCCAGCAGCAGTTCGTCGCCCGGCGCGCAATCGCGCACCAGCGGCGGATAGTCGATGCCGACGATGTGCGAATCGCCGGCATCGGCGGGGTGGTCCGTGGACAGCGTGAAGGGATCGCCCGCATGCAGGGTGACCGCGCCCTCGGCGAAGCGCGCGATGCGGATCTTGGGGCCCTGCAGGTCGCCCATGATGGCGATGTGGCGGCCCAGGCGGCCCGAGATGTCGCGGATCAGGCGGGCCCGCTCGCGGTGCTCGTCCGCCGTACCGTGCGAGAAATTCAGGCGGGCGACGTCCATCCCGGCGAGGATCAGGGCCTCGATGCGTTGGGCCGAGGAGCTTGCGGGGCCGAGGGTGGCGACGATCTTGGTGCGGCGGCGGGCATTCATGGCGGGGCCTCCGTTCAGGCGCGATGGTAGGGATGCCCGGACAGTATGGCCCAGGCGCGGTAGATTTGTTCGGCCAGCAGGACGCGGACCATGGGATGCGGCAGCGTCAGCGAGGACAGCCGGATCGTCTGGTGCCCACGTCGCTTCAGATCCGGATCCAGCCCGTCGGGCCCGCCGACGAGGAAGGCGACATCCCGGCCCTCGCCGCGCCAGTTCTCGAGGAGCCGCGCAAGGCCCACGGTGTCGAGGTCCCGGCCATGCTCGTCGAGCACGACCCGCCAGGCCTGGGCGGGCAGGGCGGCCTCGATGCGCTGTGCCTCGGCCAGCATGAGCTGCGCAGGTGTCTTGCCGGAACTGCGGGGCTCGGGCTTGATCTCGACGAGTTCCAGCGCGCAGTCGGGGGGCAGGCGCTTGGCGTAGTCTTTCCAGGCCTCTTGCACCCAGGCCGGCATGCGCACGCCTACAGCGTATACCTGGATCTTCATGTGCGGCGGGCGATGGCCGTCAATCCTCGAAGGCGGCCTGGGCGGGCCCCTGCGGCAGGAGCTTGACCCGCACGGGCTTGGCGCCCCAGATTTCCTCGAGGTGATAGTACGCGCGTATCGCGGGCTGCATGCAATGCACGACGATGTCGCCCAGGTCGATCAGCACCCATTCGCCGGATTCCTCGCCTTCGCAGGCGATCACCTGGATCCCGCGGCGTTTGGCCTGGTCGGCGACGTGGCTGGCGATGGCGCGCGTCTGCCGGTTGGATGTGCCGCTGGCGATGATGACCCGGTCGAACAGGCCGGTGAGGCCGGTGGTGTTGTAGACCTTGATGTCCTGGGCCTTGACGTCCTCGAGGGCGTCGATGACGATGCGTTGCTGTTTCTGGATGTTCATAGAGGGCGGTTGGGGTCCGGAGTGGCCGCCGGATCGGAGTAGAGGTGGTGCGTCCGGATGTATTCGAGCACGTTCGGGTCCAGCATATCATCGACCGGCCCGCCCGTGCGCAGGGCGTGCCGGATGCCGGTGGCGGTGATCGCCAGGGGTGGGAAGGGAATGCGCAGCAGCGCGTGTCCCGACTGGTCCAGGGCCTGCTGGAGATCGATCGGCGGCGTATCCACCGATCCCGGACGCTGGGCGACGGCCAGGCGGACCCGTGCGATGATGTCGCGCCAGCGGTGCCAGGTACAGAAATTCGCCAGTTGGTCGGCCCCCAGGATCCAGGTGTAGCGGGCCGGAGGGAGGGCGTCCAGGGTGTCTATGGTATAGGTCGCGCCCGGACGTTGGAGTTCGATCGGATTCACCAGCAGGCGCGGGTCGTCCCGGCAGGCGATCTCGAGCATGCGCCGGCGATGGTCGGGGCCGGCGCCCAGGGCTTGGCGCTGCCAGGGCCGATGGGCGGGCAGCAGCTCGACGCGGTCGAGCGCCAGGGCCTCGAGCGCGGCTTGCGCCAGTGCGATATGGGCGCGGTGGACGGGATCGAAGCTGCCGCCCAGGAGCCCGATCCGCGGCACTACACCCATTCCCGGGGCTTGAGGTAGTCGGCGAGCGCGGCTTCCGGGCTGCCGGGTTCGGGCGTCCAGTCATAGCGCCATTGGGCGATGGGCGGCATGGACAGCAGGATCGATTCGGTGCGGCCCCCCGATTGCAGCCCGAACAGCGTACCCCGGTCGTAGACCAGGTTGAATTCCACGTAGCGGCCGCGGCGGTACGCCTGGAAGTCGCGCTGGGCCTGGGTGTAAGGCGCGTCCTTGCGGCGTTCCACGATGGGCACGTAGGCGGGCAGGAAGCATTCGCCCACGGCGCGGGTCAGGGCGAAGCAGGTCTCGAAGTCCGGTGCGTCGAGGTCGTCGAAGAACAGGCCGCCCACGCCCCGGGTCTCGCCCCGGTGGCGCAATAGAAAATAATCGTCGCACCAGGTCTTGTACGCGGGATATTTGTCCTCGCCGAAAGGGGCGACCGCGTCGCGGCAGACCCTGTGGAAATGGCGCGCATCGGCCTCGTGGGGATAGTATGGGGTAAGGTCGAGCCCGCCGCCGAACCAGAACACATCCTCGGCGCCGTCGCTCCCGCGCGCCACGAAGAGGCGCACGTTCATGTGCGTGGTGGGCACATGCGGATTGCGCGGATGCAGCACCATCGACACGCCCATGGCCTCCCAGGCCCGGCCCGCCAGCCCGGGGCGATGGGCGCTGGCCGAGGGCGGCAGCGTCGTCCCCTGGACATGGCTGAAGAGCACGCCGGCGCGCTCGAAGACACGGCCGCCCTCGAGGTGGCGCGTCAGCCCGCCGCCGCCTTCCGGCCGGGTCCAGGCGTCGTGCCCGAAGGCGCCGCCCTCCAGCGCCTCGAGGGCGCGCACGATGCCGGCCTGCAGGTCGATGAAGGTGTCGTGGACGCGATGGGTGGGGACGGGCATGGATATCCTTGGGCTCAGGGTCTGGCGGCCGGCAGGGCGCGCCAGCCGATGTCCCGGCGGAATTGGCGGCCTTCGAAAACGGTCTGCGACACGGCGTCGTAGGCGGCCTGCTGGGCGCGGCGGATCGAATCCGCGAGGACGGTCACGCAGAGCACCCGTCCGCCGTTGGTGACGAGGGCCTGATCACGCAGGGCGGTGCCGGCATGGAAGATCATGCAGGTGTCGGTGTCGGGGGCCAGGCCGCTGATGGGATCGCCCTTGCGCGGGGATTCCGGATACCCCGCGGCCGCCAGCACCACGCCCAGCGCCGTGCGGCGGTCCCAGTCGATTTCGGCCTGATCGAGGGTGCCCGAGAGGGCGTGTTCGAAGACGGTCGTGAGGTCGCTCTTGATGCGCATCATGATCGGCTGGGTCTCGGGGTCGCCCAGCCGGCAATTGAATTCCAGCACCTTGAGGCTGCGCGCGGCATCGGCGCCCGGTCCTATCATCAGGCCCGCGTACAGGAATCCGGTATACGGTATGCCGTCGCGTGCCATGCCTTGCATCGTGGGCAGGATGATCTCGCGCATGATGCGGTTGTGCAGGGCGGGCGTGATGATGGGTGCGGGCGAATAGGCCCCCATGCCGCCGGTGTTCGGTCCCTGGTCGCCGTCGTTCAGGCGTTTGTGGTCCTGGCTGGTGGCCAGGGCGAGGACGTGATGCCCATCGCACATGACGATGAAGCTGGCCTCCTCGCCCTCGAGGAAGTCCTCGACCACCACGCGCGCACCGGCCGCCCCCAGGCGGCCGTCGCCCAGCATGTGGTCCACGGCCGCAGTCGCCTCGTCGAGGGTGGCGGCGACGACGACCCCCTTGCCGGCGGCCAGCCCGTCGGCCTTGACGACGATGGGCGCGCCACGTCCGAGGATGTAGGCCTTGGCGGCGGCAGGATCGGTGAAGGTCTGGTGCGCCGCGGTGGGGATGCCGTGGCGCTGCATGAAGGATTTGGCGTAGTCCTTGGAGCTTTCGAGCTGGGCCGCCTCGCGGGTCGGGCCAAAGATGCGCAGGCCGGCCGCCCGAAAGGCGTCGACGATGCCGGCGGCCAGCGGCGCCTCGGGGCCGACCACCGTAAAGGCGATCTTTTCGCGGCGCGCGAAATCGATCAGCCCCTCGGTGTCGTCGACGTCGAGGTTCTGGAGCTGCGGTGTGTGGCCGGTGCCGCCGTTGCCGGGCGCCACGTAGACCGTCTGGACGCGCGGCGATTGGGCCAGACGCCAGGCGAGGGCGTGTTCGCGGCCGCCCGCGCCGATGACCAGGAGTTTCATTCGGCTTCGTCCAGGATGGCGGTGGTGAAGACCTCCTGGACGTCATCCAGGCCTTCGAGAGTATCGATCAGTTTTTGCATGCGTTCGGAGTCCTCGGGCGAGAGCTCGACCTCGCTCAGGGCCTTCATGACGACGCCCTGGACCTCGGGGACGAGGCCCGCCGCCTCGAAGGCGGCCTTGGCCTCGGCGTACTGGCCGGGTTCGCAGATCACCTCGATCACGCCTTCGTCGTCGGATTGCACATCCTCGGCGCCGGCCTCGAGGGCGACTTCCATGACCTGTTCCTCGGAGGTGCCGGGCGCGAACAGGAACTGTCCGCAATGCTTGAACATGAACGACACGCAGCCGTCCTGGCCCAGGTTGCCGCCGTGCTTGGTCAGGGTGTGGCGCACCTCGGACACGGTGCGCTGGCGGTTGTCGGTCATGCAGTCGATCAGCACGGCCGCACCGCCGGCGCCATAGCCTTCATAGCGGATTTCCTCGTAGTTGGCGTCATCGGCGCCGCCTGCGCCGCGCTGGATGGCGCGCAGGATGTTGTCCTTGGGCATATTGGCCGCCGTGGCCTTGTCCCATGCGAGCCGCAGACGGGGATTGGTATCCGGATCCGCGCCGCCGGCGCGGGCGGCAACGGTGATTTCACGGATGATCTTGGTCCAGAGCTTGCCGCGCTTGGCGTCCTGGCGCCCCTTGCGGTGCTGGATGTTTGCCCATTTGCTGTGTCCGGCCATAATAAGCGTCAGTCTTTCAATCGGTTCGTCGGTAAAAGACTGATTTTACCCTCTGTGTCTGCTTCTGGCAGGCGGCGTGAATGGATATCCGGGCCTGGCGAGTGTTCATGCTAGTCTAATGCGGTCTTTGGAAATCAGTCGTTGGGCGCGGCCCCGCGCCTCAAGGAGATCGTTATGGAGCAAAGCAGGAAGGTCCGGATCGAGGCGCATGGCGGTCCGGAGGTCATGCGCATCGTGACCGAGGCGGTGCCTGCGCCGTCTGACCATGAGGTCCTTATCCGGCAAAAGGCCATCGGCCTGAATTTCATCGACATCTATTGTCGCACGGGGCTGTACCCCAATCCTTTGCCGCACGGCCTGGGCTTCGAGGCCGCCGGGGTGGTCGAGGCCGTGGGCGCCGGGGTCCGGCACCTGCGGGTGGGCGATCGGGTCGCCTATGGCCAGAGCCCGCTGGGCGCCTACGCCGAATTGCGCAACGTGCCGGCCGACCGCGTGGTCGCCATTCCCGATTCGGTGGATTTCGAGCAGGCGGCCGCCCTGATGCTCAAGGGCCTGACCGTCCAGTACCTGTTTCGCCAGACCTACCGCCTGAAGGGCGATGAAACCATCCTCTTTCATGCGGCCGCGGGCGGGGTCGGCCTGATCGCCTGCCAGTGGGCCCGTGCCCTGGGCGTGCGTCTGATCGGCACCGCCTCCACGCCCGAAAAGGCCGCGCTGGCCCGGCAAAACGGCGCCTGGGAGGTCATCGACTATACGCGCGAGGACGTCGCGGCGCGCGTGCGCGAACTGACCGACGGCCGCAAGGTGCCGGTGGTCTACGACGGCGTGGGCAAGAGCACCTGGGAGGTCTCCCTGGATTGCCTGCAGCCCAGGGGCCTGATGGTCAGTTTCGGCAATGCGTCCGGGCCGGTCGAAGGCGTCAAGCTCGGCCAACTGGCGACCAAGGGCTCGCTGTACGTGACGCGGCCCACCCTGGGCACGTACGTCGCCTCGGCCCAGGCCATGCAGGAGGCGGCGGCGGACCTGTTCCAGCAGGTCGTGGACGGCCACATCCAGGTGGCCATCGGCCAGCGCTTCGCCCTCGAGGACGTTGCCGAGGCGCACCGCGCCCTGGCCGAGCGCCGCACGACCGGGGCCACGGTGCTGACCCTGGATTGATGATCAGGCCGGATCCCGGTGGTAGCGCCGCAGGCGTTCGACCTCGTTGCGCGACCCCAGGATCACGCCGGTGCGCTGGTGCAGTTCGGCGGGCTGCAGTTCCAGGATGCGCGTGTCGCCGTCGATGGCGGCGCCGCCGGCCTGCTCGATGATGTAGCTCATGGGGTTGGCCTCGTACATGAGGCGCAGCTTGCCCTTGCGGCCCGAGGACCGGGCATCGCGCGGGTACATGAAGACCCCGCCGCGCGTCAGGATGCGGTGCACGTCGGCCACCATCGAGGCGATCCAGCGCATGTTGTAGTTCTTCGCCAGCGGGCCGGTCTCGCCCTGCAGGCATTCGTCGATGTAGCGGCGCACCGGCGCCTCCCAGTGGCGCATGTTCGACATGTTGATGGCGAACTCGGCGGTATCCTCGGGAACGCGGATGTCCTCGTGCGTCAGCAGCCACGAACCCATTTCCCGATCCAGGGTAAAGCCCACGACGCCGGCGCCCACGGTCAGCACCAGCATGGTCTGCGGGCCGTAGACGGCATAGCCCGCCGCCACCTGGCGCGTGCCGGGCTGGAGGAAATCGGCTTCGGCGATCTCGCGGCCCGCGGCCTCGGCCGGCGCCTGGAGGACCGAGAAGATCGTGCCGATCGAGACGTTCACGTCGATGTTCGAGGAGCCGTCCAGGGGATCGAACAGCAGCAGATTCTGGCCCTTGGGATACTGATTCGGGATGCGGTGGATGGTCTGCATTTCCTCGGAGGCCATGGCGGCCAGGTTCCCGCCCCATTCATTGGCCTCGAGCAGGATCTCGTTCGAGAGCACATCGAGCTTTTTCTGCACCTCGCCCTGGACGTTCTCGGTGCCCAGGCTGCCGAGCACGCCGCCCAGCGCGCCCTTGCTGACGGCATGGCTGATGGCCTTGCAGGCGCGCGACACGGTTTCGATGAGCAGCCGGACCTCGGCGGACACGGCCTGGTGTTCGCGCTGCTGCTCGACCAGGTACTGGGTCAGGGATTTGAATTTCAAGGTGGTTCCCCCTTTATATATTGGTGTGAGTGGATGGCTCGGCGGCCGCCGTCAGACGGTCAATGCCTTGGAGACGATTTCCGCGACGTTGCGCGACAGGCCGGGCGCCTCGTGGACGCGGCGCAGGGCTTCGCGCATGCCGTCGCGCGGGCCCTGTGCGTAGCGGGCCCAGTTGTCGAAGGCGCGCGCCAGCCGGGCGGCGATCTCGGGGTTGATGCGATCCAGGGCAAGCACCTGCTCGGCCCAGAATGCATAGCCGTCGGGCGTGTGCAGGCCCTTGAGGTTGTCCATGCAGAAGCGGAACACCAGCGAGCGGGCGCGGTTCGGGTTGCGCAGCGAGAAATCCGGATGGGCCATGAGTTCGCGCACCCGCGCGATGTCGCAGGAAGGCGCGGCCGCCTGGACGGCGAACCAGCGGTCCACCACCAGGGGCTCGTGCCGCCAGCGGGTGTGGAAGTCGGCCAGCAGGGTATCGGCCGCCTCGTGGCCGCCGTCCTGGTTCAGGAGCGCCGCCAGGGCGCCCATGCGCGCGGTCATGTTGCGGGCGTCCCGGTATTGCGCCAGTGCTCTTTCGCGGCCCTCGCCCGCGCCGCCGGCCGCGAGATAAGCAAGGGCGAGATTGCGCAGCGCCCGGCGCCCCGAGGAGACGGGGTCCGGCCGGTAGGGGCCGTCGTCCTCGGCACGGCGATCGTGGATCCGGCGCCAGGCCTCGGCAAGCGCCGTACCGATGGCGCCTTGAACGTGCGTCCAGGCCTGCATCGTCGCCGCCGGGTCCATGGGCTGGGTGAGCTCGAGGATTTCCTTGGGCGAGGGCAGGGCGAGCAGCCGGGCCTGATAGGCCGGCGTCAGGGTATTGTCGGCGAGGGCTGCGCGCCAGGTCTCGAGCAGTGGATCGATGGCGGGCGGCTGCGCCTGTGCCTGGAAGGCGGCGACGCAGGCGAGCAGGTGGCGCCGCGCGAGTTCCTGTCCGGCCTCCCAGCGGGCGAACGGGTCCGTGTCGCAGCGTGCCAGCAGCGCGAGTTCGGCATCCGGGCGGTCGGCCTCGACGATGACCGGCGCCGAGAAATTGCGCAGCAGCGACACCACAGGCCGCCGCTCGATGCCCGGCAGGGTCCAGCTGTGGGACGCCTCGCGCAGCTCGAGCACCACGGTGTCCTGCATCTGGCCTTCCCATGGGATCGGGATGGGTGTGCCGTCGGAATCCAGCAGGCCGATGGCAAAGGGGATGTGCAGGGGTGGCTTGTGCTCGACCGGATCGTGGCGGGTTTCGAGCCCGACCGGCGGGCAATGCTGGCTGAGGGTGATGCGGCAGGTCCGGGCCGCGGCGTCGTGCGCCACCTGGACGCGCACGCGCGGCGTGCCCGCCTGGGCATACCAGCGGCGAAAGACCGATAAGTCCTCGCCGGGCCGCAGCCGACGGTAGACCGATTCCATGGCGTCGACGAAATCATCGCAGGTGACGGCCTGGCCGTCGTGGCGCCGGAAATACTCGTCGAGTCCGGCACGAAAGCCCGCCTCGCCCAGCAATGTGTGCTGCATGCGGATGACCTCGGCGCCTTTTTCGTAGACCGTGGCCGTATAGAAATTGGCGATCTCCTGGTAGCTGTCGGGCCGGATGGGGTGCGCCATGGGGCCGGCGTCCTCGGGAAACTGCGCGATGCGTAAAGTCGTCACGTCGTCGATGCGCTTGACGGCGCGGGCGCTGGCGGCCTCGCGCTCGGGCAGGCCGGAGGCCATCATGTCGGCCGAGAACTCCTGGTCGCGGAATACCGTCAGGCCCTCTTTCAGAGACAGCTGAAACCAATCGCGGCACGTGACCCGGTTGCCGGTCCAGTTGTGGAAGTATTCGTGTCCGATCACCGCCTCGATGCCGCGATAGGCCGCGTCCGTGGCGGTGTCCGGGTCGGCCAGCACATAGGCGGCGTTGAAGATGTTCAGGCCTTTGTTCTCCATGGCCCCCATGTTGAAGTCGCGGGCCGCGACGACCATGAACCGGTCCAGGTCGAGCTCGAGGCCGAAGCGCTGCTCGTCCCAGTGCATCGCCCGCGCCAGGCAATCCAGCGCCCAGCGGGTTTGTTCACCGCAGCCCCGGTCGCTGTAGACCTGCAGGGCGGCGGGGCGGCTGCTGCGTGTGGTCTCGGTGCGCTCGATGCGGTCGAAGTCGCCGGCCACCAGCGCGAACAGATAGCAGGGCTTGGGGTGCGGATCCTCCCAGACGGCCTCGTGGCGGCCGTCGTCCAGGACGCGCTGCGCCGTCGGATTGCCGTTGGACAGCAGCAGCGGAAAAGGGCCGGGCTGGGCGCGCAGCGTGACGTGATAGCGGGACATGACGTCCGGGCGGTCGGGAAACCAGGTGATGCGCCGAAAGCCCTGCGCCTCGCACTGGGTGAACAGCTTTCCGCCCGAGACGTACAGGCCCATCAGGCTGGTGTTCTCCGCGGGCCGGCAAGCGCTGGTCACGATCAGGGTAAAGGGCCGGCCCGCCGGCGGCCGCAGCCTCAGGATCTGGCCGTCCAGCACATAGTCGTTCGCCGACAATAGGCGCCCGTCGAGCGCGATCGAGAGCAGTTCCAGGTCCTCGCCGTAGAGCTCCAGCGGCTGTCCGCCGGGTTCAGCGGCCGGCTCGAAGCACATCGTCGAGCGCACCAGCGTGCGCTCGGGATCCAGATCGAACTCCAGCCGCAGCTCGGGCAGGCGATAGGGGTATGGAACATAATCGAGGCGATGGACGGTCTGGGCGGTATCGGTGCGCATTTTTTCGAGATGGAAACGGAATTTGGCGTGGCCCTCATTGTAGTGCGCACGCCGGTGCCGCGCCCGTGTATCGGTGTGCAACCGCAGGGTTCCGCACGGGTGCCGCAAGCCCTATGATGAAAGCCTGTGGCCCGGGCGGCCGAGTCGTCGTGAAAGAGGTGCGAAATGGTATTGGCGGGGCTCTCGCGTTGTGCGCGAATCGTGCGTCTGGGCGGGATGGCGTGGGCCGCAGTTCTGCTGGCGGGATGCGCATCCACATTTTCCGCGGAGGTCACCCGCTATCAGCAGTGGCCGTCCGACGCCGCGGGCGCGCACTATCGTATCCTGGCCGCCGAAGGCGAAAAGAACGACCTGCAATTCCAGGCTTATACGGACATGGTGCGCGCCGCGATCGGCGTGACCGGCCTCGTGGAGGCCCGCAGCGAGGGCGATGCGCGCTTCGACGTGCGGATCGATTATGGCAGCCCGATGACGCGCGCCTGGATCTCGCGCCCCGTCGACCCCTTTTATTATTCCGGCGGCTTCTATGGATTCAACGGGCCTTATGTCGGCATGTACCGGCCCTGGGGCGGCTGGGCGTTCGGACCGCCGGTCGAGAACGTGCCCGTCGATCTGTATCGCCATACCTTGACGGTGACGATTCAGGATCGACGGCACGACCACCGCGAGGTCTATCGCGCCACCGCGGTCAGCTTGGGCCGGTCCGATAATCTGACAGTGGTGATGCCCTATTTGGCGCGGGCGATATTCGATCGATTTCCCGGGCATAATGCCCAGGTCATCGAGGTCGAGTATCCGATGGGGGGTAGCGGCGGCTGAGAGCCGCCGCGCGCCTCATTGGATCAGGAAGGTGTCGCGGGATTGGCCCTGCGCCTCGGCGTCGGTGATCCAGCGCGGCGCCTTGCCGCGTCCCGTCCAGGTCGCCTTGGTTTCCGGATGACGGTATTTCGGAGGAATGACGCGCTTGGTGGTTTTCGCAGCGGCCTTGCGGGCGCCGCCCCCGCGTCGTCCGAGCGCAGCGGTGATTTCCTCGAGGCTGATATCGTATTCACGCATCGATCGGACGATAGAAGCGATCACAGGCGCGCGCTGCTTGCTTTGCAAGGTTTGCATCTGCTTTTGGAGTTTGGTGATTTCTTTCTCGAGTTTCAGCTTTTGAGTCGAATAGCTTGCTCGGGCCATTATATTTTCCGTATTGAGGGTGGTTGAGGATAAATAATCGGACGTGGCGGTAATTTTAATTCAATATTAATGTTTTGTGGCACCCTTGCAGTGTATTTGAAAGTTTCCGCTGGGTTTAGCCTCTTGGATGGAGTTTGATTTTGGAAAAGACAAGATGCGCGGAAGAACGGCTCTTTCCGGTGGCCGCCGTTCAAATGGTATCGGGGTTTTCCGTCGAGGATAATCTGGCGCGCGCCGGCGCACTGATTGCCGATGCCGCGGCCGGCGGCGCCCGCCTGGTGGTCCTGCCCGAGTATTTCTGTTTCATGGGCGCACGCGACGCGGACAAGATCGGCATCGCGGAGACCGCCGGTCGCGGGCCGATCCAGGAATTCCTGGCCGCGCAGGCCCGCCGGCATGATATTTGGCTGGTGGGCGGGACGTTGCCCTTGCAGAGTCCGGATGCCGACCGCATATATAACGCCTGCCTGGTCTTCGGCCCCGACGGCGGGGTTTGCGCGCGCTACGACAAGGTCCATCTGTTCAGTTTCCGGCGCGGCGACGAATCCTACGATGAATCCGTGGCCATCCGGCCCGGCGACAATGCGCCGCAGGTCTTCGAACTGCCGTTCGGCCGTACGGGCCTGGGCATCTGCTACGATTTGCGCTTCCCCGAGTTTTTCCGCGCGCAGGGGGACGTTCGCCTGATGGTCCTGCCCGCGGCTTTTACCTACACCACGGGTTCAGTACACTGGGAAATATTGCTGCGCGCGCGAGCGATCGAGAATCAATGCTACGTGCTGGCCAGCGCCCAGGGCGGCAAGCACGGCAACGGCCGCAGGACCTGGGGCCATTCCATGCTGGTCGATCCGTGGGGCGAGGTTCTCGGCTGCCTGCCGGAGGGCGAGGGCGTCGTGAGCGGCGGGCTCGATGCCGGGCGCCTCGAGCGTTTGCGTGAATCCCTGCCGGCCCTGCGCCACCGCGTGATGTGATTGTCGAAGACAAAGGAAGGATATGAAACTGATAGAACCGGGCATGGAGTCCCTGGCCACAGCGCGATCGCTGCTGCTCGAGCCCTGGGGGCTCGATGAGTCGCACCTGGCGCGGGCCTTGTCCGAGATCCATGCGCACAAGGTGGATTACGCGGACTTGTATTTCCAGTACAGCTGCAGCGAGGGCTGGAGCCTCGAGGAAGGCATCGTCAAGACCGGCAGCTTTTCCATCGACCAGGGTGTGGGCGTGCGCGCGGTCAGCGGCGAGAAAACGGCGTTTGCCTATTCGGACAGCCTGTCCGAATCGGCGCTGATGTCCTCGGCTCGCGCGGTGCGGACCATCGCCCGGCAGGGGGCCGGGCGGCGGCGCATCGACGGCCCGCCCGATGGCCGCCGGACTTTGTACGCGCCCGTCAATCCGGTCGACTCGCTCTCGGCGCCCGACAAGGTGGCGCTGCTGGAGCGCGTCGAGCGCATGGCGCGCGCCGCCGACCCGGAGGTGATCCAGGTGATGGCGGGATTGGCGGCCGAGTACGACGTGATCCTGGTGGCGGGCAGCGACGGGCGCCTGGTCGCTGACGTGCGCCCGCTGGTCCGTTTGTCGGTCACCGTGATCGCCGAGCGCCACGGCCGCCGCGAAATGGGCAGCGGCGGCGGGGGCGGACGCACCGGCCTGGCGTATTTCACCGACGAGGTGCTGGAAGGGTACGTGCGGCGCGCCGTCCACGAGGCCCGTGTGAATCTCGAAGCCCGGCCCGCGCCTGCCGGCCAGATGACGGTGGTCCTCGGTTCCGGCTGGCCGGGCATCCTGCTGCACGAGGCGGTCGGCCACGGCTTGGAGGGCGACTTCAACCGCAAGGGCTCCAGCGTCTTTTCGGGACGCATCGGCGAGCGCGTGGCCTCGCGCGGCGTCACCGTGGTCGACGACGGCACGCTGGCCGACCGGCGCGGCTCGCTGAACGTGGACGACGAGGGCCATCCGACCCAGCACAACGTGCTGATCGAGGACGGCATCCTCAAGGGCTACATGCAGGATTCGCTCAATGCGCGGCTGATGGGGCAGGCCGCCACCGGCAACGGACGCCGCGAATCCTACGCCCACCTGCCCATGCCGCGCATGACCAACACCTACATGCTGGCCGGCGACACGCCCCCGCAGGACATCATTGCCTCGGTGGATCGCGGGCTGTACGCCGTCAATTTCGGCGGCGGGCAGGTCGACATCACCAGCGGCAAGTTCGTGTTCTCGGCCTCCGAGGCTTACTTGATCGAGAACGGCAAAGTCACCCACCCCGTCAAGGGCGCGACGCTGATCGGCAGCGGCCCCGAGGCCATGAGCCGCATCGCCTTGATTGGTAACGATTTGCAACTGGACAGCGGCGTGGGGACCTGCGGCAAGGAAGGCCAGAGCGTGCCGGTGGGGGTGGGCATGCCGACCCTGCGCATGGACGGTTTGACGGTGGGCGGCACGGCCTGAGGCCTGTTCGTTGCCGCGCAAGGGGGCTCGCCATGATGGCGGGCCCCTTTGCTTTTGCGGCGGCCTTGAGCCGTCCGGCGGTTGACCCATTTGATTCGTGGGCTTATCATTTCAATCGAAATGGATTTTCGCCGCATTTTTGATCGATGAGCGATCGAGGGACACTTGTGAGCAGGCTATGAGCAAAATGGTCGATACGCAGCAGCAGGATTACGATTTGCGCATTCTGCGCGCATTGCGCCGCATTACGCGCTCGGTGGCCCTGCATTCGCGCCAGCTCGCGGCGTGCAGCCACATCACCGGACCCCAGCTCGTCTGCCTGCGCACCGTGATCCAGCATGGCCCCATGACCGCCACGGCGATCAGCCGCGAGGTTCACGTCAGCGCCAGCACGGTGGTCGGCATCCTGGACCGCCTCGAGGACAAGGGCCTGATCGTACGGGAACGCGGCCGCGAGGATCGACGGATCGTATTCATTACCGCGACCGAGGCCGGCCGCGAGCTCGCCCGCGACACGCCGTCCCCCCTGCAGCAAAAGCTCTCCGAATCGCTCAAGGCGCTGCCCGAACTCGAGCAGGCCACGATCACGCTGTCGCTGGAGCGTGTCGTGGCCCTGATGGAGTCCGGTGCCGGCATACAGCAGCCCGCCGACCCGCAATCCCCCATGCTCGAAGTCCCGGTCGGCGGTGTTGCGCCTGAATCGGGATTGGTGGTTTGAGGCTGCGCAAACCCCATCGTTCCGATGGTGCGTCGATGTGCGGGCTGGTCCGCGCCTGCCCGCCTCTCGATGCCAATTCGGCCTACGCCTACCTACTTTTGGCCGAACATTTTCCCGATACCTGCATCCTCGCCGAGGACGACGAGGGCCTGTCGGGTCTGGTGACCGGATATCTGCCGCCCAACCGGCCCGACACGCTGTTTGTCTGGCAGGTCGCGGTGGCGGGCCGCGCCCGCGGCCTGGGGCTGGGGCGCCGCATGCTGCACGCGCTGATCGAGCGCCCGGAATTGGCGGAAATCCACTATATCGAAACCACGGTCGGCCCGGGCAATGCGGCTTCCCGGCGACTATTCGCCGGGCTTGCGCACAGCCTGCGCGCGTCGATCGTCGAGGCGGCATTCTTTGATGCCGCCTTGTTCGGGGCCGGCGACCACGAAGCAGAACCGCTGTTGCGTATCGGCCCATTCGAGACGTCCGCCGTTACGGCGGGCGCTATTTGCTAGACAAAAGGAGGTACATATGGACTTGAAAATCTTTGACCGGATGGAGTCCGAGGTGAGAGGCTACGTCCGGTCTTTCCCGGTGATTTTCAGCAAGGCCAGCGGATCGGAGCTGTTTGACGAATCCGGCAGGCGCTATATCGATTTCTTCAGTGGCGCCGGCACGCTCAATTATGGCCACAACAATGCCGTCCTGAAGGACCGCATGATCGAGTACCTGAATGCCGACGGCGTGGTGCATGGCCTGGACATGGCCACCAGCGCGAAAAAATATTTTCTCCAGACGATCGAGCGGCTGATCCTCAAGCCGCGGGACCTGCGCTATACGCTGCAGTTCACCGGCCCGACGGGCACCAACGCGGTCGAGGCGGCGCTCAAGCTGGCGCGCCAGGTCAAGGGCCGGCACAACGTGATTTCGTTCACGCATGGTTTTCACGGCGTGTCCGGCGGCTCGCTGGCGGCGACCGCCAACAGCAAGTTCCGCAAGGCCGCCGGCATGGCGCTGGGCAATACCAGCTTCATGCCCTTTGACGGCTATTTCGGCCCCGACGTCAATACGATCGTCTACCTCGAGCGCATGCTGTCCGATCCCAGCAGCGGCCTGGACCTGCCGGCCGCGGTGATCGTCGAGACCGTGCAGGGCGAGGGCGGCGTCAACGTGGCGTCCCAGCGCTGGCTGCGCGAGCTCGAACGCCTCTGCCGCCAGCACGACATGCTGTTGATCGTCGACGATATCCAGGTGGGCTGCGGGCGCACCGGCGGCTTCTTCAGCTTCGAGTCGGCGGGCATTTCGCCCGACATCGTGACCCTGTCCAAATCGCTGTCGGGCTTCGGCCTGCCCATGTCGCTGGTGCTGTTCAAGCCCGAGCTGGATGTCTGGGAGCCCGGGGCGCACAGCGGCACCTTCCGCGGCAACAACCTGGCCTTCGTGACAGCGGCCCAGGCCCTCGAGACCTACTGGAGCGACGATGCTTTCCAGCAAGGCGTCCATGCCAAGGAGGCGATCGTGCGCGATTGGCTCGAGAACCTCGCCCACAGCTACCGCGATGCGGGCCTGAGCGTGCGCGGCCGCGGCTTGATCCAGGGGCTGGTGACCCCGCCGGGCGAGGGCCTGGCGAATCGCATCGCCCACCGGGCCTTCGAGCTGGGCGTGGTGATCGAAACCTCGGGCGCCCACGATGAGGTCCTCAAGGTGCTGCCGGCGCTGACCATCCCCGGCGAGCAGCTCGAACACGGGCTGGAGATCATCGAGCGCGCCACGACGGAGGTCCTGGCTGGGGCGGGGCGTCGGCCCCGCACGCTGAAAGTGGCGGGAGGCGTGTAATGATCGTCAGAAACGTCAACGAGGTGGTGGGTACGGAAAACGAGATCATCACCGACAACTGGACCAGCCGCCGCGTGCTGCTCGCACGTGACGGCATGGGATTCTCGTTCCACGAGACGGTGATTTTCCCGGGGACCGAAACCCATATTCATTATTGCAATCACCTGGAGGCGGTCTGGTGCGTCGAGGGCGACGGCGAGGTCGAGACCGTCGCCGACGGCCGCAAATACGCCCTGGGCCCCGGCGTGGTCTATGCGCTGGACCAGAATGACGAGCATTGGCTCAGAGGGGGGCGCGAGCCCCTGCGGGTGATTTGCGTCTTCAATCCTCCGCTGACCGGCCGCGAGGTCCATGACGCGCAAGGCGTCTATCCCCTGCCGGCCGCGACGGAGCAAGAAGCATGAGGAGTCGAACATGAAGGATTTCTACGAATCCCGCCGCGGGCGCAGCGCCGGCCTGCTGGCGCGGCGCGAGCCCGTGGTGTATGAAGGCGGGACCTACGTCCAGGCGCTGGACCCCGCCCAGCTGCAGGCCTACGAGCGCGATGGTTTCATCGTGTTGCCCGAGGTGTTCGGGACCGACGAAGTCCAGGCCTTGCGCGACGAGGTCGATGCGCTTTGCCGGGATCCGTCGGTCCAGGCCAGCGAGGAGGTCATCCGCGAGCCGGGCGGCGACGCCTTGCGCTCGATCTTCAGGATCCACGAGATCGGCCGCCTGCTGGCCGACTTGCCGCGCGATCCGCGCCTGCTGGACGTGGCGCGCCAGATCCTGGGTTCCGAGGTCTATATCCACCAGTCGCGCGCCAACATGAAACCGGGTTTCGAGGGTCGGGAGTTCTATTGGCACTCGGACTTCGAAACCTGGCACGTGGAGGACGGCATGCCGTCGATGCGCGCGCTCAGCTGCTCGGTCCTGCTGACCGACAACGAGGCCAGCAACGGACCCCTGATGCTGATCCCGGGATCGCACCGGCAGTTCGTGTCCTGCGTGGGCGAGACGCCCGAGGACAACTATCGCAGTTCACTGCGCCGCCAGGACATCGGCGTTCCCGATCCGGTCAGCCTGCGCCTGCTGGCCGACGGCGGCGGTATCCACGCGGTGGTGGCGCCGGCGGGTTCCGTGGTGTTCTTCGACTGCAACGTCTTGCACGGATCCGTGGGGAATCTTTCGCCGTGGCCGCGCAACAATGCGTTCATGGTCTACAACAGCGTGCACAACACCCTGGTCGATCCGTTTCACGGGATGAAGCCCCGTCCGTCGCACATCGCCGCGCGGGGCGAGCCCGAGGTGCTGACCCCCGCGCCGCTGAAGGTCGGAGAAAGCCGCGCTACGGCCGCGGCTTGAGGTAAGCGCAGGGCGCCTTTCGGGGCGTCCGTCCGCCTGTTCGCCTCAGCCGGCGGGCTGGCGCTCTTCCATGAAGCCCTTGAGGAACTCGCGCGTGCGCGCTTCGCGCGGCGCGGTGAAGATCTCCTCGGGCGGTGCTTGTTCGACGATCGTGCCCTTGTCGAAAAAACAGACCCGATCCGAGATCTGGCGCGCGAAACCCATTTCATGGGTGACCAGCAGCATGGTCAGGTCGTGCTCCTCGGACAGGCGCTGGATGACCGTCAGCACTTCCCCCACCAGTTCGGGATCCAGGGCCGAGGTCGGTTCGTCGAACAGCATGATGTTGGGTCGCATGGCCAGCGCGCGGGCGATCGCCACGCGTTGCTGCTGTCCGCCCGAGAGCTGGCTGGGGAATTTTTCCGCATGCTCCGACAGGCCCACCAGTTCGAGGTACTCCTCGGCGCGCGCGCGGGCCTCGGCCTTGTCCAGGCCCAGGACGTGGATGGGGGACTCGGTGATGTTGCGCAGCACCGTCATATGGGGGAACAGATTGAACTGCTGGAAGACCATGCCCATTTCCTTGCGCATGGCGCGCAGGTGGGCTTCGCCGGCGGGCACCAGCCGATCGCCTTGGTATTCATGCCACAGCGGCTTGCCGGCGACGTGGATCATGCCCTCGTCGATGGTCTCGAGCGTCATCAGGATGCGCAGCACGGTGGATTTGCCCGACCCGGAGGGGCCGATGATGGTGACTTTCTCGCCCTTGCGGACCTCGAAATCCAGATGGTCCAGCACGACGGCCTCGCCGAAGCGCTTGACGACTTGTTCCATGGTGATGATGGCTTCGTTCATCGCAGGGGGATTCCTTGTTTGGGCAGGCGTTCGTCGAGGATGCGCACGCCGGCCGAGGCGACCAGCGTCAGGATCAGGTAGAGCCCGCCGACCATGGTCAGCGGCACCATGTAGTTGAAGCTGCGATCCCCGATGATGCGGGCGACGTTGAGCATTTCCAGGATGGACACCACCGACAGCACCGGCACGTCCTTCATGATCGACACCAGGTAGTTGCCCAGCGCCGGGATGATGCGCGGCACGGCCTGGGGCAGGATGATGACGCCGAAGGTGCGCATCGGCGAGATGTCCAGGGCCCGGGCGGCCTCGGTCTGCCCATGGGTGATGGACTCCAGGCCGGCCCGGTAGACCTCGGAGGTGTATGCGCTGTATTGCATGCCGAGGGCCAGGGCGCCCGTCATGAAGGCGGGCAGCACCAGGCCGTATTCCGGCAGCACGTAATAGAGGAAGAAAAGCTGCACCAGCAGCGGCGTGTCGCGCAAGAATTCGGTGAACACCCGCGCCGGCCAGGAAATCCAGCGCGCGCGGGCGCTCTTCAGGCCCGCCAGGATCAGCCCCAGGATGGCCGCCACGACAAAGCCGAGCAGCGTCGCCTGGATGGTCACCACCATTCCGCGCAGCAGGATCGGCAGGATGGACCAGGCAAAGGTCCAGTTGTCGGCGGTATTCCATTCGATTCCGAACAGCATGGCTCAGGTCCCCTTGGCGCGCCAGCGCCCGGCGCGGCGCTCGAGCATGCGCATGATGGCGGCCAGGACCAGTGCCATGCCGAAATACATCAGCAGCAGCACGGTGTAGACCGAGACGCTGTCCTGGGTGAAATTGCGGATGCGCTCCGCCTGGAATGCCAGGTCGCCCAGCCCGATCAGCGAGACCAGCGCCGTGTCCTTCAGGTTCTGGATCGCGAGATTGCCGAAGCTCGGCATCATTTCCGGCACCGCCTGCGGCACGGCGATGCGCCAGAGGATCTGGCGCGGGGTGAAGTCCAGGGCCTTGGCGGCCTCGTACTGCGTGACCGGCACGGCCTGGATGGCGCCGCGCACCACCTCGGCCCCGTAGGCGCCGATGTTCAGCGACAGCGCCAGGGTGCCGGCGACGACCGGGGACAGGCGCAGGTCCACCCCCAGCAGTTCGCCGGCCACCGGCAACGCAAAGAACAGCCAGAACAGCTGCACCAGCAGGGACGTGCCGCGGAAGACCTCGATCAGCGCGATCGAGAACCAGCGCAGCAGGCGATTCCCTGACAGCCGCCCGATGCCGAAGGCAAAGGAGAACACCCCGCCCAGCACGGTGGAATACAGCGTCAGTTCGATCGTGACCCGTGCGCCCAGCAGCAGCGGGCGGGCGTAATCCAGCCAGTCCATGCGGTTGGGCCGCTTACTTGGCGCAGAGCTCGGCGGTGGTCTTGGTGAAGGAGCCCTTGGCGTCCTCGGCCGAGAAGCCGTAGCCGGTCAGGATTTTTTCCCAAGCCGGGGTCTTCTTGAATTTCGCCAGCTCGGTGTTCACCGCGTCGCGCAGCGCCGTCGAATCCTTGTCGAACGTAAAGCCGCCCCAGCTGCGCACGGGCGTGCCGTTGACCACGGGATCCTTGAAGTTCTGGGCCGCCTCGACCTTGTCGCTCTTGGAGGCCAGCTCGCCCACGGTCAGGCTGGTGGCGGCATAGCCGTCGGCCCGTCCGGTGGACACCGTGGAGATGGCGTCGGCGTTGTTGGATATCGTGACGATCCGGGATTCGGGCACCTTCAGCGCCTGCAGCATTTCGAGCTGGTCGGCGCCGGCCATGATGGCGATCTTGTGGTCCGACTGGGCGAAGCTTTCATAGTCGTGGATATCCTTGGGATTGCCCTTGGCGACCAGCAGGCCCTCGCCGTACGAGCTATTGGGCTCCGAGAACAGCACTTGTTCGCAGCGCTGCGGCAGGATGGCCATCTCGGCGGCCACCATGTCGTAGCGGTTGGCCTTCAGCCCGGGGATCAGCGAGCCGAAATTGGTGGTCGTCCATTCGATCTTCTTGATGCCCAGGGCCTCGGCGATGTGCTTGGCGACATCCGGGCCGACGCCTTTGGCCTCGCCGTTCACGTCCATGTATCCGTAGGGAATTTCATTGGCGACCGCGACGCGCAGCACGCCGTTTTTCTGGATCTCCGCCAGGTCGGCCGAGACGGCCGGCGCGCCGGCCAGGCCCATGACGCAGGCCCCGGCCAGGCCCAGGACGAATTGTTTGCGTTTATTGATCATGCGGGTCTCCTGTATTCACGTCAAATGATGTACTGTCGAATGATCAATTATAGAATGGTTTCGATACGAATCAATTTTGGTGGAATCATTTGCTTGGGAATGATGACGGACGCCTTTATCGGAGGCGCCGCCGCCCGATTTACCGTTTGGCATTCGAGGCCGGATATGCTAGGATTTCGCCCATGTACGCCGCCCCCTATTTTTTTTATTTTTTTACGTTTCCAACGCCGCTGGTGGAGGAAGGGGATCGCTGTACAAAAAAGTAGTCGAACAAAATTCCCGAAAAAGCCGCCGGCGCAGCCAGGCGGCTTTTTTTTGTCGCCGCCCCCGGAACCCGGCATCCGATGGAGCCTGACCGTGTCACACAATACCGATGATTTACGTATCCGCGAGATCAAAGAGCTCGCCCCTCCCGCCCACATCATGCGTGAATTTCCCTGCACGCCGGCCGTCTCCAAGGGCGTCTACGAGGCGCGCCGGGCCGTGCACGAGATCCTGCAGGGCAGGGGCGACCGGCTGGTGGTGGTGATCGGGCCGTGTTCCATCCACAACACCGCCGGCGCGCTGGAATATGCGCGCCGCCTGGCCGAGCAGCGCGAGCGCTTCAAGGGCGAGCTGGAAATCATCATGCGCGTCTATTTCGAGAAGCCGCGCACTACCGTAGGATGGAAGGGGCTGATCAACGATCCGGGCCTGGACGGCAGCTTCAACATCAACCAGGGCTTGCGCACGGCGCGCGAGCTGCTGCTCGACATCAACAGCCTGGGCCTGCCGGCCGGCAGCGAATTCCTGGACATGATCACGCCCCAGTACATCGCGGACCTCGTGTCCTGGGGGGCGATCGGCGCGCGCACGACCGAGAGCCAGGTCCACCGCGAACTCGCCTCGGGCCTGTCCTGCCCGGTGGGTTTCAAGAACGGCACGGACGGCAATACCCGCATCGCCCTGGATGCCATCAAAGCGGCCTCGCAGCCGCACTACTTCCTGTCGGTGACCAAGGGCGGGCATTCCGCCATCGTATCCACCGTCGGCAATGAGGACTGCCACGTGATCCTGCGCGGCGGCAAGAACCCCAACTACGATGCGCAAAGCGTCGAGGCGGCCGCGCAGGCCATGGAGAAGGCGGGCATACGGCCGCGCCTGATGATCGACGCGAGCCACGCCAACAGCAACAAGGATTACTCGCGCCAGCCGCAGGTGATCGATGACATCGCCCGCCAGGTCGAGGCGGGCGACACGCGGATCTTCGGCGTCATGGTCGAGAGCCACCTGGTCGCCGGCCGGCAGGACCTGGTGCCCGGCCGGCCGCTGGTCTACGGGCAGAGCATCACCGACGGCTGCATCGACTGGGACACCTCGGTGACCGTGCTCGAGCGGCTGGCCGCCGCGGTGGTGGGCCGCCGCGCCGCCGCCGGGACCGCCGCCGCGACGGTGGGCGACGCCGCCTGAACTTCCGATACCCGGGCCCCGGCCCTTAGGACATGCACATGGATACTCCGACCTTCGTACAACGGCCCCGGCCCCTGCCGGACGGGTTCCTGGCGGCCCTGCAAGCGCAGTTCGGCGAGCGCTGTTCGCTGGCGCAGTCGGTGCGCGAGCATCACGGACGCGACGAGTCGCCGTATCCGCCGATGCCGCCCGAGGCGGTGGTGTTCGCCCGGACGATCGAGGACGTGGCCTGGGTGGCCCGGTATTGCCATGACCATCGCGTGCCCCTGATCCCCTATGGCGCCGGCTCCTCGCTCGAGGGGCATCTGTTGGCGGTGCAGGGTGGCATCAGCCTCGACCTGTCCGGCATGGACCAGATACTCGACGTTCATGCCGAGGATTTCACGGCGACGGTCCAGGCGGGGGTCACCCGCAAGCAGCTCAACGAGGCCTTGCGCGACACCGGCCTGTTTTTTCCGATCGATCCGGGGGCGGATGCGAGCCTGGGCGGCATGTCGGCCACGCGGGCGTCCGGTACCAATGCGGTGCGCTACGGCACCATGCGCGAGAACGTCATGTCGCTGAAGGTGGTGACGGCCGACGGCCGGATCATCGAGACCGCGAACCGGGCGCGAAAGTCCTCCGCGGGCTACGATCTGACGCGCCTCTTCGTCGGCAGCGAGGGGACGCTGGGCATCATCGTCGAGGTCACGGTGCGCCTGTACCCCCAGCCCGAGGCGGTCTCGGCGGCGATCTGCAACTTTCCCGACCTGGACTCGGCGGTGCGCAGCGTCATCGAGGTGATCCAGCTCGGTGTGCCGGTGGCGCGCGTCGAGTTCATGGACGCGGCGGCCGTGCGCGCGACCAATCAATACAGCCACCTGAGCCTGCGCGAGACGCCGCTGCTGCTGTTCGAATTCCACGGCAGCCCCGCCTCGGTGCGCGAGCAGGCGACCCTGGTGCAGGAGGTCACGCACGGCAATGGCGGCATGGACTTCGAATGGGCCGAGCAGCCCGAGGACCGCAATCGCCTGTGGACCGCCCGCCATAACGCCTATTTCGCCGGCCTGCAGCTGCGTCCCGGCTGCCGCGCCAGCACCACCGACGTCTGCGTGCCGATTTCGCGCCTGGCCGAATGTGTCGGCCAGACGGCCGCCGAACTGGATCAGGCGAGTTTTCCCTATACAATCGTGGGACACGTCGGGGACGGGAATTTTCACGTCCTGATGCTTCTGGACCCGGACAGTCCGGCCGAATGGGCGGAATCCGAGGCACTGAACCACCGGCTCGTCGAGTGCGCCATCGCCATGCAGGGAACCTGCACGGGCGAGCATGGCGTGGGCCTGCACAAGCAGGCGTTCATGCGCACCGAGCACGGCCAGGATGCATTGGATGTCATGGCGGCCCTCAAGGCCGCCCTCGACCCGCACGACATTCTCAATCCGGGGAAGGTGTTGCCGCGGCCGCCGGCCCCATGAATGGGTAACGATGAGCATGGATACTTCCAGTCGGGGACAGGTGCCGGATGCCGCGCCTGACTTCCCGGGGCTGCTGGCGAGCATTGCGGGCGACGTTCCGGCGCACTGCGTCCTGACCCGGGTCGACCAGACGACGGCTTACGAATGCGATGGCCTGGCGCTGTACCGCGAGCGCCCGCCCGTGGTGATCCTGCCCGAGACCGAGCAGCAGGTGATCGCGGTGTTGAAGGCCTGCCGGGCGTTCAACGTGCCGCTGGTGCCGCGCGGCGCCGGCACCGGCCTGTCGGGCGGCGCCACCCCGCATCCCCAGGGCGTGCTGCTCGGCCTGGCCAAGCTCAACCGCATCCACCGCGTCGATCCCCAGGCCTGTGTCGCAGTGGTGGGGCCGGGGGTGCGCAACCTGGCGATCTCCGAGGCCGCCGCGGCGCACGGCCTGTATTATGCGCCTGATCCGTCCAGCCAGATCGCCTGTTCGATCGGCGGCAACGTCGCCGAGAACTCCGGCGGCGTGCACTGTCTGAAGTACGGCCTGACCGTGCACAATGTCCTGCGCGTGAGGGTCGTGACCATCGATGGCGAGGTCCTCGAGCTCGGCGGCGAGGCGCCGGATGCGCCGGGCCTGAACCTGCTCTCGGCCTTCATCGGCTCCGAGGGCATGCTGGGACTGGTCACCGAGGTCACGGTCAAGCTGGTCCCCAAGCCGCAGCGCGCGCAGGTCGTCATGGCCAGTTTTCCCAGCGTCGAGGCCGCCGGCGATGCGGTCACGCGCGTGATCGCCGACGGTGTCATCCCGGCCGGCCTGGAACTCATGGACAAGCGCTCGGTCCACATGGTCGAGCCCTTCGTGAACGCGGGCTATGACCTCGAGGCCGAAGCCATCCTCCTGTGCGAATCCGACGGCACGCCCGAGGAAGTCGCCGACGAGATCGCCCGCGTCGAGGCACTGTTCCTCGCGGCGGGGTCCACGCGGATCCAGGTCTCGGCGTCCGAGGACGAACGCCTGCGCTTCTGGGCGGGACGCAAGAACGCCTTTCCGGCCGCCGGCCGCATTTCGCCCGACTACTATTGCATGGACGGCACGATTCCGCGCCGCCACCTCGGCCGGGTCCTGTCGGCGATCGAGGCCATGGAGGACCAGTTCGGCCTGCGCTGTGCGAACGTCTTTCACGCGGGCGACGGCAACCTGCATCCCTTGATCCTGTTCGACGCCAACCAGCCCGACGAGGTCGAGCGCGCAGAGGCCTTCGGCGCCGCCATCCTCGAGCTGTGCGTCGAGGTCGGCGGCACCATCACCGGCGAGCACGGCGTGGGGCTGGAAAAGATCAACCAGATGTGCAGCCAGTTCTCGCGCGAGGAGCTCGATGCGTTCTCGGCCCTGAAGCGCGCCTTCGATCCCTACGGCCTGCTCAACCCGAGCAAGCTCATCCCCACGCTGGTGCGCTGTGCCGAGTACGGCAAGATGCATGTCCACAACGGCGAGCTGCGCTTTGCGGACATTCCCCGTTTCTAGTTCCAGTATTGCGCCACGGCTTGATCATGGATTTCGTGCTTTCTGAATTTTGCGACCGGGTCGCCACCGCGCGCGCCGCCCAGCGGCCGGTGCATATCCGTGGCGGCGGGACCCGGATGTTCTACGGCGAACCCGCGGTGCCCGAGGGGCCCGAGCGTGTCTGTCTGGACGTCTCCGGCTATCACGGCATCATCGGCTACGAGCCGTCCGAACTGGTGATCACCGCGCGCGCCGGGACGCGGCTGGCCGATATCGAGCAGACGCTGGCCGAGCGCGGCCAGATGCTGGCCTTCGAGCCACCGCGTTTCGGACCCGAGGGTACGCTGGGCGGCTGCGTGGCCTCAGGGTTGTCGGGGCCGCGGCGGATGGCGGCCGGCCCGCTGTCCGATTTCGTCCTGGGCACGCGCCTGCTGGATGCCAACGGCAATGTGCTGCGCTTTGGCGGCGAGGTGATGAAGAACGTCGCGGGATACGATGTGTCGCGCCTGCTGGCCGGGTCGCTGGGGGTGCTGGGGGCGATCATCGAGGTGTCCCTCAAGGTCGTGCCTCGCCCGCGTCGCGAGACCACCCGTGTGCTGCAGGCCGACGAGGCACAGGCGCTGGCCCTGTGCGTGCGGTGGCGCGCACAACCCCTGCCGGTGTCCGCCACCGCCTGGGTCGCCGATGCCGGCGGGGCGGGCGGGCGGCTGTACGTGCGTCTCTCGGGCAACGAATCGGCCGTCGCGCAGGCGGGCGCCGCGATCGGCGGGGACGCCCTGGATGCCCCGGCCGATGCCGAATTCTGGCGCGCGCTGCGTGACCAGACGCATCCGTTCTTCGGGCAGCGCCCCCTCTGGCGCGTGGCGGTGCCGCCGCCAACGCCGCCGCTGGGCCTGGGGCCTACGCTGGTCGAATGGCAGGGCGGCCTGCGCTGGGTCGCGGCGCCCCTGGAGGCAGGGTCGCCATTGCGCGCGCGCGTGCAATCGGCCGGCGGTTCGGCCTGCCTGTATCGGCACGACGGCGAGACCGGCGGCCAGCCGGTCTTCCATCCCCTGGAGGCCGGCGTGCTGCAGATCCATCGCCGCCTGAAACACGAATTCGATCCTTCGGGCCTGTTCAACCCCCATCGCTTATACCCGGAATTCTGAGGCCAGACTATGCAAACCAATCTCGCGGATTGGGCACGTGATACCGATTTCGGCCGCGAGGCCGATGAGATCCTGCGCCGTTGTGTGCATTGCGGCTTTTGCCTGGCGACCTGTCCGACCTACCAGATCCTGGGCGACGAACTCGACAGCCCGCGCGGCCGGATCTACCAGATGAAGGAGGTCCTCGAAGGGGCCGAGCCGTCCATGGTGACCCAGCAGCACCTGGACCGCTGCCTGACCTGCCGCAATTGTGAAACGACCTGTCCGTCCGGCGTCAAGTACGGCGAGCTCGTCGACATCGGCCGCCAGATCGTCAGCGAGCGCGTGCGCCGGCCCCTGGGCCAGCGGCTGCTGCGCGAAACCCTGCGCCGGCTGCTGGGCTCGTCCTGGTTCACACCCCTGTATCGGCTCGGCCGCCTGGTGCGGCCCGCCTTGCCGCCCGTGCTGCGCGCCAAGATGCCCGAGGCGCGGCCCGCGGGCGCCTTGCCCGCCGATCCGCGCCGCCATGCGCGCCAGGTCCTGATGCTGTCCAATTGCGTGCAGCCGGCCATGATGCCGTCCATCGATGCCGCCACCATGCGGGTCCTGGATGCGGTCGGCGTGGGCGCCCGGTTCGCGGCCGGCTCCGGGTGTTGCGGTGCGATCAATTTTCACCTGGATGCCCAGGAGGCCGCGCGCGACCAGATGCGCCGCAATATCGACGCGTGGCTGCCGCTGATCGAGTCCGGCGAGGTCGAGGCCGTGGTCATCAACGCCTCGGGCTGCGGCGGCATGGTCCGCGAGTACGCCCATCACCTGCGCCACGATCCCGCGTATGCGGACAAGGCCGCCCGCGTGGACGAGCACGTCAAGGACGTGGCGGAATTCCTCGCCCCCATGGCCGCCGATGTGCGGGCCCGCATGCGCACCGCACCGGGGCGCACCGCGTTTCATCCGCCTTGCACCCTGCAGCATTGGCAGGGCCTGCGCCCGGTGACCGAGCGCCTGCTGGCGGACCTGGGTTTCGACCTGCAGCTGTTCGCCGATTCCCATCTGTGCTGCGGTTCGGCGGGCACGTATTCGATCACCCAGCCGCAACTGTCCAAGGCCCTGCGTGATCGCAAACTGGAGGCGATCGCCCAGACCCTGCCCGAGCGCATCGTCTCGGCCAATATCGGCTGCATCACACACCTGCAAAGCGGCACGCAGGCCCCGGTGCGCCACTGGATCGAGGTCGTCGACGAGGCCATGGCCCATGGGTGACCGCATCGCGGCGGGGGCGCGGGTCGTCGTCGGCATGTCGGGCGGCGTGGATTCGTCGGTCTCGGCCTGGTTGTTGAAGCAGCAGGGATTCGAGGTGGTCGGCCTGTTCATGAAGAACTGGGAGGACGACGACGATACCGAGTATTGCTCCGCACGCCAGGACTGGCTGGACGCGGCCAGCGTGGCCGACGTCGTCGGCGTCGACATCGAGGCGGTGAATTTCGCGGCCGAGTACAAGGACCGGGTGTTCGCCGAGTTTCTGCGCGAATATTCCGCGGGCCGCACGCCCAATCCGGACGTGCTGTGCAACGCCGAGATCAAGTTCAAGGCCTTCCTCGACCACGCCATGACCCTGGGCGCCGACTACATCGCCACCGGCCATTACGCCCGGGTGCGCCGCGTCGAGTCGCCCACGGGCGTGCACAGCCAATTGCTCAAGGCGGTGGACGCCGGCAAGGACCAGAGCTATTTTCTGCATCGCCTCAATCAGGGCCAGCTGGCACGCACGCTGTTTCCCCTGGGCGAGCTCCACAAGACCGAGGTGCGCCGCATCGCCGGTGAACTCGGCCTGCCCAATGCGGCAAAGAAAGACTCCACCGGGATCTGCTTCATTGGCGAACGCCCTTTCCGCGAATTCCTGAATCGCTACCTGCCCACCCGGCCCGGACCGATACTGTCGGTCGATGGCAAGGTGGTCGGCCGGCACCAGGGACTGGCGTTCTATACCCTGGGCCAGCGCAAGGGCCTGGGGATCGGTGGCGTGCGCGGCCGGCAGCGCGAGGACGGCACGGCCGACGCCTGGTACGTCGCGCGCAAGGACCTGAAGGACAATGTGCTGTACGTCGTCCAGGGCCACGAGCATCCCTGCTTGCTGGCCCGCAGCCTGCAGGCGCAGGACGTGAGCTGGATTGCCGGCGAGGCGCCGCCCCCGGGGCGCTACGGTGCCAAGACGCGCTATCGGCAGGCCGATGCGCTGTGCGTGCTGAGGCTCGAGGACGGCGGCTTCAGCCTGGCGTTCGACGAACCCCAGTGGGCCGTCACGCCGGGCCAGTCGGCCGTACTCTATGACGGCGAGGTGTGCCTGGGCGGTGGCGTCATCGGGGCGTGAGCCCGTGCGCCCGGGGCCGCGGCATTGCGTGCGGGTTTACTTGGGCGCCGCGTACTGGGTGCCCGCGAACGAGGGGCGCGCCAGCAGCTTTTGCATCAGGCGGTCGAGGTTTTCGTGCCCGGCGCGCCAATCCATGTCGGGAAAACGGAAGTCCAGATACGTCAAGGCCGCGCCCACGGCGATGTCGGCCAGGCACAGGTTCACACCCATGCAGAAGGCTTGTTCGCCCAATAGTTCGTCCATGTGATCGACGGCGGCGGTGATCTTGCCCAGTTGCCGATCGATCCAATCCTGGCTGCGCTGTGCGGGCGGCCGTTGGGTCTGCTCGAGGCGGGCGGTGACGGCGGCATCCATGACCCCGTCAGCCAGGGCCTCCCACAGTTTGGCCTGGGTGCGTTCGCGTCCGGGAGGCGGAATCAGCCGGCCGACCGGCGAGAGCGTGTCCAGGTATTCGACGATGACGCGCGAGTCGAACAGCGCGCCGTTCTCGTCCATGATCAGACAGGGCACCTTGCCTAGCGGATTGTGCGGCGGAACCTGGGATCCGGCGCCCCAGACGTCGTCGAGGGCGAACTCGTAATCCAGCTTTTTCTCTGCCAGTACGATGCGCACCTTGCGGACGTACGGACTGGTCAGCGTACCGATCAATTTCATGGCAAAACGTGGGAGTCACGGGCTTGAAGAGTATAGCAGGAGCAGGGGGGATCGACGGGCGGGGTGGGGCGGTTTGGCCACGTTTGCCGCGGTTCGGGGCCGCACATCGAACATTCTGTGGTATATCCGCCCCAAGAGGACGGTGCTGGTGCGAATGGTAGAATTCAGCCTGCATTTTCAACTGGTGATTTCCCCATGCAGATCGACGCCTCGCTCAGTACGCTCAATGCTTTGTCGCCGCTGGACGGCCGTTATGCCGCCAAGGCCGACGCCTTGCGGCCCTTGCTGTCCGAGGCGGGTTTCATGGCCCATCGCGTCGAGGTCGAGATCGCCTGGCTGATTGGCCTGTCGGATGCCGGCCTGCCGGAACTGCCGTCGTTCAGCGTCGAGGCGCGCACGCGTCTAGCGGCGCTGGTCCGCGATTTTTCCGAGGCCGACGCGGCCCGCATCAAGGCGATCGAACGCACCACCAACCATGACGTCAAGGCGGTGGAGTACTGGCTGAAAGAGCGCGTGGCCGACCACCCGGAACTGGCGCGTGCGGCAGAGTTCATTCACTTTGCCTGCACCTCCGAGGACATCAACAACACCTCGCACGCATTGATGCTGGGCCGCGCGCGGGATCGCGCCATCGTGCCGCAGCTCGAGGCCGTGCTTGCGCGGCTGCGCGAACTCGCCCGCGCGCATGCCGGCCAGCCCCTGCTGTCGCGCACGCATGGACAGCCTGCCACCCCCAGCACCATGGGCAAGGAATTCGCCAACGTCGCCGCGCGACTGGAGCGCGCCCTGGCCGCGGTGCGCGCCGTCGAGCCTCTGGCCAAGATGAACGGGGCCACCGGCAACTACAACGCGCACCTCGCGGCCTATCCCGACCTCGACTGGCCGGCCTTCAGCGCGGGCGTGCTGGGTGGCCTGGGCCTGACGCAGAATCCTTATTCGATCCAGATCGAACCGCATGACTGGATGGCGGCCCTGTTCGATGCGATCGGCCGCGCCAACACCATCTTGCTGGACCTGGATCGCGATGTCTGGGGCTACATTGCCCTGGGCTATTTCAAGCAGCGCCTGAAGGAAGGCGAGGTGGGCTCCTCCACCATGCCGCACAAGGTCAATCCCATCGACTTCGAGAACTCCGAGGGGAACCTGGGCCTGGCCAACGCAATGCTGCGCCATTTGTCCGAAAAACTGCCGGTGTCGCGCTGGCAGCGCGACCTGACGGATTCCACCGTGCTGCGCAACCTGGGGGTGGCGCTGGGGTACTGCCTGGTCGCCTATGACGCCTGTCTGCGCGGCCTGGGAAAGCTCGAACTGAACGCCGCCGCCGTCGATGCCGACATCGACCAGTGCTGGGAAATCCTCGCCGAGCCGGTCCAGACCGTCATGCGGCGCCACGGCCTGCCGCAGCCCTACGAGCAGTTGAAGGCGCTGACGCGCGGCAAGGGCATCACCGAGGAGGCGCTGCGCGAGTTCATCCAGGGCCTGGATCTGCCGGCCGAGCCCAAGGCCCGGCTGCTTGCGCTGACCCCACGCACCTATATCGGCCTGGCGGCCGAGCTGGCGGCCCGGATCTGAGGCGGCGCCCGCGTCGGCTGAAGGACGCCGGAAATCGGCATAGGGGCGCAGTTCAGATGAAACAGATCGCGTTCGAATTGGCTCAGGCGGTTAGTGTCAGGCATGCGCGGGAGGCTGAATCAGGTTCTCAGCAGGTATCCCGAGCCCCTTGTGGAGTCGCCAGATCATCGGCAGCGTCAGGGACCGTTTGCGGTTGAGGACTTCGTAGACGCGGTTACGTTGGCCTATCATCGGCTCCAGATCCTTTACGGTCAGACCGGCTTGCTCCATCCTGAACTTGATTGCCTCGACCGGATCAGGCAGGTCAATGGGGAAGGCCTTGGCTTCGTAGGCTTGGACGAGCGTGGACAGGACATCCAGGCGGTCACCATCGGGCGTGCCAATGTCCGGGTCGACCTCCACGAGACGGGAGATTACCTTGAGCGCAGTCTTGTAGTCTGCTTCGGTGCGGATAGGGCGGATGTCCATGGTTCACTCCATTTCTACAGTTTCGGCGTCAATCTTGTCGTACTCGGCATGGGTGCCGATGAACTTGATGTAGACGACCCCCAGCTTATAGGCGATGGCAACAATCAGCCGGTAGTCGTTGCCTTTGATGTTGAAGACGACGCGCCGGTTTTTCAGTACGCTGGCGCTGCGGTATTGGGCCTTGAGGTCGGCTGGCTGGGCCCATTTGGCCTGAGTGGCCTCGTTGAACCAAGCCTTAAGGGGCTGCTCTGCTGCCGGGTGGATTTCCCAGAATTGACGCAAGGTGCTGACGGCAATCACTCTCATGTGCTTAATGATAGTCCCGCCTTGGGACTGGCACAAGATCTTAGACACCTCCGGGAGTGATGCGACAGCTTTGGGCTGCGGGTACGCGCAGACGCCCAGGATGAGGCCGATGGTAAGTGCGCTTTAGCGGCCCCCTTGCGCGCCGCCTCGAACCCTTCTTCGGCGCGTTTGTCGACGCGGTCAACTTCGAACGACTCGACGGCGCACGGCGGCCACGGCCTCGACTTCGACCGGCTCCATGCCGGATTCCATGGCTACGATCTGCCACGCGCCGAAAACCACTGTATATGTGATGGTCTCACATATCGCATCACATACAGGCAAAAGAAAAGGACCTAGGTTTTCACCTAAGTCCTTGATATCCCTGGTGGGCTGTGAGTGACTCGAACACTCGACCGACGGATTAAGAGTCCGCTGCTCTACCAACTGAGCTAACAGCCCATCGCATTTTGCGAAGAACGAAATCATACACTAATTCGAGGGATGCGCGCAAAATCGTCAGGCGATCGTGATCGGCATGCGTGTCTAGTGTCCTGTTTGCTTAATACTCATGCTTAAATTCGGCGTCTGCACTGCCCGGCCTGCGTTGCAAATCCTCGCGATAGCCAGGCTATCGCTGCGGTTTGCGCCTTGTCCGGACAGCGCATCCATCCGAATTTAAATGCATGGATTAAGCAAACAGGACACTAGCCATTGCCCATGGCGTCGAAGCGCTGGATCAGGTCCTCGACGGCGGCGGCGTGCTGCATGCGCAGGATGGCCTCGGCCTGCTGCAGGTCCATGCGGCGCAAGGCCTCGATCAGCATGCTTTTTTCGCGGGCCAGGCCCCGCTGCCGGCTGGGACCGTAGCCGTAGTGGCGCCGGAAGGCGCCGATCAGCTCCCAGCCGCGCTGGAAAACGCGCAAGGCCTCCATATTGCCGCCGATCTCCATCAGCTTGCCGTGGAATTTGCGGTTGAGCTTGAGCGAGGCGTCGAGGTCGCCGCCTTCCACCGCTGCGGCATAATCCCGGGCGATGTCCGTCAGCATGTCCAGCTTGGCCGTCGTCATGGCCTTGATGCCGCGGCGTATGGCGAAGATGCGCAGCTCGGTGTTGAGCTCGAACAGGTCCTCGATGAATTGCCTGTCGAGCTGGCGGACGGTGGCGCCCCGGTTGGGGGTGATCTCGACCAGGCCTTCGCCCTCGAGCGTGCGCAAGGCCTCGCGTATCGGCATGGCGCTGAAATTGAAGCGCCGCGACAGGTCGGCGACCTTGAGGCGTTCGCGCGGCGAATAGCCGCCCGAGAGGATGGCCTCGCGGATGACTTCGGTGACCAGGTCGACCAGGGTGCTGGAGGCGTCTTCTGACCTGGCGTCCTCGCCCGCAGCGGGTGCCCGCGGGTGGGCGGTTGTTTTCTTGTTCGTGGCCATGTGGTGGGCTGCTCAAGTGTGCGCGAATCGTGTTCCCGGTGACGAGGATTATCGCCCCTTGAAGACGGGTTTGCGTTTTTCCATGAACGCGGCGATCCCCTCGTCATGGTCCTCGGTCTGCCACAGCAGCAATTTACGTTCAAGGCTGAGGCTCTCGTCAAGCGGCTTGGAGTCCGTCATCAGGACTTCCTGCTTGATCATCTCGATGGCGATCGGCGACATGCCGGCGATCTCGCGTGCGATCTCGCAGGCGCGCGGCAAGGCCTGGCCGGGGGCGACGGCCTCGGTCGCCAGGCCCCATTCGCAGGCCTTGCGACCGTCGATGAAATTGCCCGTCATGATCATCCACATGGCGCGCGACTTGCCGATGACGCGCGGCAGGCGCTGCGTGCCGCCATCGCCGGGAAAGGCGCCGATCCGGACTTCGGGCTGGCCGAACCGCGCCGCCTCGCCGGCGATGACGATGTCGCACAACAAGGTCAATTCGCAGCCGCCGCCCAGGGCGTAGCCCTCGACGGCCGCCAGCAGGGGCTTGGGGAAGCGTTCGATCGTCTTCCAGGCGAGCAGGCGTTCCTTCTGGCCCCACATGGGAATGCCGTTGTCAGGCATCTCCTTGATGTCGGCGCCGGCTGAAAATGCCTTGTCGTCGCCGGCGAGCACGACGGCGCGCACGCCGGGATCGGACTGGGCGGCCCGCAGGGCGCCGGCGATGCCGCCCAGCAAGCGGATGCTGAGCGCGTTGCGCGCCGCCGGTCGATTCATGCGGATCAGCAGCACGCCCTCGCATGGCGTCGATTGCAGGATGTCGCCCATGGCGGCCTCGCCGGATGCGGCGGTGTCGGCGGTGTGGGTGTCCATGGCGCGCCTCAGGATCGCGTCTCGGCCCGCGGCTGCGCCGCCGCTTGCCCGGCGGCGGCCTTGCGAAACAGCAGGGTCGCGTGCTCCGCGTCGATCACGACGGCACCGTCCTGGTTGATCATTTCGGTGCGTTCGATCACGATGCCGTGCGGGCCGCTGCGGCTCTCGCGCTTGTCGATGAAGACCACGCGCACATGCACCGTGTCGCCGGCGAAGATCGGCTGGCGAAAGCGCACCTTGTCCCAGCCCAGCGAGGCGACGGAGGTGTTCTGGTAGAGCCGCAGCTCGGACTTCAAGCCTTCGATCAGCGACAGGCCGAACAGGCCGTGAGCAATGGGCTTGCCAAACTCGGTGTTGCGGCAATAGGCCTCGTCGGTGTGCAGGGGATGGTGGTCGCGCGTGGTGTCGGCGAACTGCAGGATGCCCTGGGTGGTGACGGTGTGGCTGTCGGTCAGGACTTCGTCGCCGACGACGACGTCCTCGTAGTACAGGTCGATGAAGGCTTCGCGGGGTTTGGTCTGCATGTGAAAAGTCTCCGGGTTCGGTGTTTCGGCGGCGGCAGCGGGATGCGCCTGCGCGTCAGGCGAGGGCCGCCTTGAGGTTGGCGCGGTCTACGGTCAGGGCCACTTGCCGCGCCGTGTCGGCGGGCACGGGCAGCAGGGGCGGGCGCGGGGTCGCATCGTCGATGACGCCCAGGTGCGCGAGGCCGGCCTTGAGCCGCGTGTGCATGTCGATCAGCGGCGGCGGACCGTAGATGGTGCGCACGATCGGGTACAGGCGGTCGTTGACCGCGCGCATGGCCTTCAGGTCGCCTGCCTGCGTCGCTGCCCACAGTTCGCACAGCAGATGGGGAATCATGCTGGCCATGCCCGACAGAATGCCGTCGGCGCCCAGGGCGACCTGAGCGAACAGCCAGTGATAGTTGGAGGGCAGGATGGCGACGTCGGGCGCCAGCGCCTTGAGGGTCCGCAGATTGTCCTCGTAGAGCTGGATGTCGCCGCTGCCTTCCTTGATGGCGATGACCCGATCGTACTTGACCAGTTCGCTCAGCACCGCGGTGCTGAATCCGGTGCCCGAGCGCACGTCCTGCTGGAAGATCGACACCGGCAGCGTGGTCGCCTCGAGGATGGTTTCGAGATAGTGCAGCACATAGCGTGGATCGCCCGAGGCGCCGGCCGCGAATTGCGGCATGGGAAACAGGACGGCCACGTCCGCGCCTGCCTGTTCAGCGTCCTTGGCCTGGGCCACGGCGTCGGCCGTGGAGTACGGGATGATGCCCGTCAGCAAGGGTTTGTCGGGGCCGATGAAGGCGCGGGTGCGTCGGATCACCTCGATGCGTTCGCGAGCATCGAGCGTCGCGCCTTCGCCGGCATGGCCGTTGACGAATACCGCGTTGATGCCACGCGGCGTGGTGCAGTAGGCCAGCAGGCGATCGTAGCTCGCCCAGTCGATGGACAGGTCCGATTTGAAGGGCAGGACGGTGGCGACGGTCACGCCGTCGAGTGAAATGTCGTGCTTAGGCATTGATGGCCTCCTCTTGAATGCCGGTTTTCGCCGGTGGGTGTCGCAGGTCCAGGCCCATGGAGCCGTTCCGGAACAGCCGCTCGTCCATGGGCTTGAGGTCCGGCGAGACCCGCACGGGAAAACCGATCTGCTCCAGGACGTCCGCCTGCAGGTCCGCGCCGGGGGCGATCTCGACCAGCACCAGCCCTTCGGCGTCGAGCTTGAAGACGGCGCGCTCGGAAATGAAGGTGACGTCCTGGCCGCGTTCGCGCGCCAGGCGGCCGTTGAAGCTGATCTGGCCGACCTCGGGCACGAATTTGCGCAAGCGGCCTTCGCGGCGGATCTGCAGCCGGCCGTCCGTGACGGCCACGTCCAGCCCGCCGCCCGTCAGAGTGCCGCTGAACACCAGCCGCTGCGCGCCTTGAGTGATGTTGATGAAGCCGCCCGAACCGTCATAGCGGTCGCCGAAGCGGGTGACGTTGACGTTGCCTTGCGCGTCGACTTCGGCGAACGACAGGAAGGCGCAGTTCAAGCCGCCGCCGTCGTAGAAATCGAATTGGTAGGGCTGATCGATGATGGCCCGGGGGTTGTAGGCGGTGCCGAACTCCCGGGCGTAGCCGGGCACGCCGCCGATCACGCCCGATTCCACGGTGAGGGTGATGTGCTCGTCGATGCCTTCTTCGGCCGCGACGTTGGGGATCATGGCCGAGATGCCCACGCCCAGGTTGACGACGTCGCCGCTGCGCAGTTCCAGCGCGGCCCGCCGTGCGATCACGCGCCGCTCCGTCAGGGGGTCGGGGCGCAGGGTCGAGATGGGCACGCGCGTCTCGCCGCAGCGGCTGGGGTCGTACTGAGTGGCATAGGTCTGCTTCTGGTCGGGTTCCAGCACGAAATGGTCGATCAGAAATCCGGGGATCTTGACCATCTGGGGGTGCAGGGTGCCGCGGCGCACCAGGCGCTTGACCTGGCAGATGACGATGCCGCCGGCGTTGTGCACGGCCTGGGCCAGCGAGAGGTCCTCGCGGGTGGTGGCTTCGTGCTCCATGGACACGTAGCCGTCCTCGTCGGCGCTGGTGCCGCGCAGGAACGCGATGTTGGGCGTCGGGGCCCGATAGAACAGATACTCGCGCCCGTCCAGTTCGAGCAGTGAAATCCGCTCTTCCCGGGTTCGCGCGTTCATCCGCCCGCCCTCATGGCGCGGATCCATGTAGGTGTGCAGGCCGACGTGGGTGATCACGCCCGGCTGCTTGCCGGCCATGGCGCGGCAGAGCTGCGTCATCACGCCTTGCGGAAAGTTGTAGCCTTCGATCTGTTCTTCGCGGATCAGTTTCATGAAGGGCAGCTGCAGGCCGAAGTTGCCGCCGTAGACGCACGAGATCAGGCCTGGGTAGGCCAGGCGGCACAGGCCGCTCTCGGTGACGGCGCCGATGCCCGTGACGTGAAACAGCGTCAGGCCTTCGGGCTTGGCTGTTTCCTGGAAGCGGCTTTCGAGCGCCGCCAGCACGGATTCAGGCACGCCGGTGCCGCCGTTGCCGCCGACGGTCAGGACGTCGCCGTCCTTGACCAGGGCGGCGGCCTCGCGTGCGGTGATCAGGCTGATCATGTCGACTCCTTTCAGGTGGATTCTTTTTCGAGCTGGCGGGCGATGATCAGGCGCTGGATCTGATTCGTGCCCTCGTAGATCTGCGCCAGGCGCAGGTCGCGGAATATGCGCTCGATGCGGTATTCGCGCGAATAGCCGTTGCCGCCGTGGATCTGCAGGGCGTTCGAGGCATGCTTCATCGCCATGTCGGTGGTGAACAGCTTGGCGTGCGCCGCCTCCTTGGCGATCGGATGGCCGGCATCGTGCAGGCGGGCGGCATGGTGGATGAGCAGGCGCGCGGCGGCGATGTCCGTGGACATGTCGGCCAGCATGAACTGCACGGCCTGGAAGCGGATGATCTCTTCGCCGAACTGGCGGCGCGTCCGGGCATAGGACAGGGCGTCCTCCATCGCGGCCTGCGCCATGCCCAGCGCCATCGAGGACATCATCAGCCGCGAGAAATTGAAGTTGCCCATGGCCATCTTGAAAGCCTGGTTTTCGGGTCCGATGCGGTTGGCCACCGGCACGCGCACCTGGTCGAAGATCACCTGGCAATCCTCCAGGCCGTGCATGCCCAGGAGTTCCTCGGACTTGCCCCGGACCACGCCGGGGCGGTCGGCTTCGACCAGGATGCAGCTGATGCCCCGGTGGCCGGCGTCGCGGTCGGTCTTGGCGAAGACCATGATGAAATCGGCGATGCGTCCGAACGTGACCCAGGCCTTGGTGCCGTTGATGACGTAGTCGTCGCCGTCGCGCACCGCGGTGGTGCGCATGGCGGCCACGTCCGACCCATGGTCGGGTTCGGTGGCTGCCGAGGCGGGCAGCACCGAGCCGTCCAGAATGCCGGGAATGAAGGTCTTGTGGCGGTCGCTGCCGTGGGCGTCCAGAAACAGCGCGGCCTCGACGGGCAGGGCGTAGGCGTTGCCCAGGGTGCCCGAGGCGCGGGCGATCTCTTCCATGGCGATGCAGGTGCTCACCGTGCCCAGGTCGCTGCCGCCGGCCGCCTCCGGCAGGCCGATACCGAACAGCCCCAGCCCGGCCAGCCCTTCGTAGAGCTCGCGCGGAAAGCGGTCATCGCGATCGATGCCGGCCGCGGCCGGCATCACTGCCTGTTCGGTATAGCGCCTGACAGTGTCACGCAGCTGACGCTGCTCATCGGTGTAGAAGCGTTCCATGTCTCATCCAGAAAATAAAAAAAGGCTATTCGACCGGTTTTGATCAATAAACAGTACGCCGCCGCAAGCCGCCACGCATCGGCAAGCCTCAGGCGGCCGATTCCAGCAGGCCGCCGTGGGAAACCTGGCTGGGGTCTCGATCGAGGAAATAGATGACGACCTGTTTGGGGAGGACCCGGTAGGCCGATATGGCCGCCTTGGTCATCATGTCGGCCGCCCGGCCGCGGTGTGCCTCCGACCGTCCGAAAGCGTGGATCTTGATGAAGATGCGCTTCATTTCAGCCTCCGGGCCGAACTTTCCGCCATGGCCGTAGCCGATGCCGCCGACATCGAAGAAGTAGGCCGAGACGATGGCGGGCGAGATGCCGTAGGCCTCGCACAAGCTGTCGGTCAGGGCCCGGGTGGCGTTCTGGCGCTGGGCCGGGGTGGCGTCGAAATCGAAGACTTCAATGAAGGGCATGGTGCCTCCTGCAACGTTTTATTTGTTGACAGCATAATTATTAAGATGATCAAATGTCAATTAACAAATCAAAAAATTGATCAAATCAGGATCAATATTCCTATAAGGAGACGACAAATGGCCGGATTCCGCGGCAGTTATACGGTGATGGTGACCCCTTTCGATCAGCAGGGGCGTCTCGATGAGCAGGCCTTGCGCGGCTTCGTCGATTGGCAGGTCGAACAAGGGGCGCATGGCCTGATCCCCCTGGGCAGCACGGGTGAATTCCTGTCCATGACACGCGAGGAAAGGGCGCGGGCGGCGTCGATCGTGGTCGAGCAGGCGGCCGGCCGGGTGCCGGTGCTGGTCGGCACGGCGGCGGAATGGACCGACGAGGCGGTGGATCTCTCGCGCGAGGCCGAGCGCCTGGGCGCCGATGGCGTCATGATCGTGCCGCCCTACTATTCCTCGCCCACGGAGGACGAGATCTTTCATCATTACCGGCGCATCGCCGAGGCCATCGGCATCCCGGTCATGGTGTACAACAATCCCAACACATCCAATGTCGATCTGCGCGCGCCGCTGGTGGCGCGGCTCTCCGAGATCGACAATATTTCATACATCAAGGAATCCAGCGGCAGCGTCGCGCGGATCAATGAGATCCTCAGGCTGTCCAAGGGGCGGATGACGGTGTTCGCCGGCTATCACCCCTGGGAGGGCTACCGGGTGGGCGCGCAAGGATACGTGTCGGTGTTCGCCAATATCGCCCCCGCGCTGTCTGCGCAGATGTTCACTGTGACGGTCGAGCAGGGCGACGGCGAGGGCGGGCGACGCATCTATGATCGGGTCGCCCCGCTGCTCGATGCCCTGGCGGGCGACTTGTACGTATCGGCGACCAAGGCTGCGCTGGCGCTGATCGGCAGGCCGGTGGGCGCGCCGCGCGCGCCGCGTCTGCCATTGCCTGCGCACAGGCGCGAACCTTTGCGCGAGGTCCTGGATGGACTCGGCCTCATCGCGGGCTGACACCCCATCGCATATTTCCAGCATGGAACCCAAAGGAGAATCGGTGATGAACTTCAAGACAACCCGGCTGCCGGCCGCGATATTCGCCTCGCTCACCCTGCTTGCCGCGTCGGCATTGCCCGCGGCCGCGGCCGCGGCCGAGATCGTGCTCAAGGCCAGCCACAACGCCAATCAGGACGAGCCCTACCACACCGGCATGATGCGCATGAGCGAGCTGCTCAAGGAAAAGACGGGTGGCAAGGCCGAGATCCAGGTGTTTTCCAACGCCCAGCTGGGCGACGAGGCCGAAAGCATCCAGGGCACCCAGCTCGGCATCGTCGACATCGCCGTCACCGCCAACGAGGTGATGGCCAACTTCGTGCCCGACATGAATGTGTTCAGCCTGCCTTATCTGTTCAAGGGTCCGGAGCACATGGATCGCGTCGCCAATTCGCCCGAGGTGCACGAGTATCTCAATGAAGTCCTGGCCAAGAAGGGATATCGGCTGGTGGGCCTGTTCTTCGCGGGCACACGCCACATCATGTCCAAGAAGCCGATCAACGCGATCGGCGACCTGGAGGGAATGAAGATCCGCACCCTCAACAATCCCATCCACATTGATGCCTTCAAGAGCTTCGGCGCGAACCCGACGCCCATGGCCTATACCGAGCTCTACGGTGCGCTCGAGACGGGGGTGGTGGATGGCGCCGAGGCCGCCAACACCAACTACCACTCGCGCAAGTTCTACGAGGTGGCGCCCAATTGGGCCATGGTGGGCTGGATCGAGCTGGTGGCGCCGGTGGTGATGGGCAAGGCGCGCTTCGATGCCTTGCCCAAGGATGTGCAGGACGCCTTGCTGGCGGCCGGGACCGAGGCGGCCGCCGTGCAGCGCAAGACCTACCGCGAAAGCGACCAGCGCCGTTTCGAGGAGCTCAAGAAGCTGCCGGTCAACATCACGCATCCGGACACGGCCCCGTTCCGCGCGGCGTCCGAAAAGATCTACGGTACGCACGTGAAGACCGACGAGCAGAAGGAATTGCTGCGGATCATCCGCGCCATCGATTGATCCTGCCCTTCAACCCACGGGGCGGGCGGGCCGCATGCCGGTCTGCCCCGGCAATCCCTTGCGGGAAGACGCCATGCGACAGTATTCCGGAATTTGCTGGTGGTGCATCGATGGGCTCAGGCGGCTCATGTCGGGCATCGTGATCGTATTGTTCTGCGTCATGATGGGCGCGGTGCTGCTGCAGGTCGGCAGCCGCTATCTGATGGACTACACCACGGCCTGGGCCACCGAGCTGTCCACCTATTGCCAGGTCTGGCTGGTGTTGCTGGGCGCGGGGGTCGCGATGGCGCGCAACCAGCACATGGCCATCGACTTTCTGCCTGCCATGCTGTCCTTGCGCTATGCCCGCATCGCCAGTGTGCTGGTCGCCTGCGTGACGATGGGGTTCCTCGCGGCCATGGCCTACGGCAGCATCCCGCTGATCCGCCTGGGCGTGCACCAGGTGTCGCCCGCCATGGGCGTGCCTTTGTGGGCGGTCTACGGCTGCCTGCCCCTGGGCGCGTTCTACATCGCGCTGGAACTGGTCGTGTCGGTCGCGCGGCGCTGGGACGAGCCCTTCGCCCAGATCGACGCGCAGGCGGAGGACGCGTCATGATCGTGATCCTGGTCTGCTTCCTGCTGTTCCTGGCGCTGGGCGTGCCGCTGGTGTTCGTGCTGGGCGCCTCGGCGCTGCTGACGCTGGTGATCACCACGGACGTGCCGGTCACGCTGGTCAGCCAGCGCGTGTTCGCGGGGCTGAATTCGTTCACTTTGATGGCCATTCCGTTTTTCATCTTCGCCGGCGTCGTCATGGACGCGGGCGGCATATCGCGCCGCATCGTGGCCTTTTCCTCGGCGCTGATCGGCTGGGTGACGGGCAGCCTGCTGCACGTGGCCTGCGTGACCTCGGCGGGCCTGGCGGCCATTTCCGGGTCGGGTTCGGCCGACGTGGCGGCGGTCTCGTCCATCATGCAGCCGCAGCTCAAGTCGCGCGGCTACAACGTGGATTTCTCGGCCGCCATCATCGCCTGCGCGGGATCGATGGCGCAGATCATCCCGCCCAGCCTGACCATGGTGGTCATCGCCATCATCGGCAATATGTCGATCGGCGCATTGTTCCTGTCCGGCGTGGTGCCCGGGCTGCTGTGCATCGGCCTGCTGATCGGCGTGTCCTACGTGTACGCGCGCAAGGGCGGACCGCAATACCGGGAATCCAAGCCGTTCTCGCTGCGGGAGCTGGCGCGCAGCACGTACGTCGCGCTGCCGGCCTTCGGCATGCCGGTGGTGATCGTCGGCGGCATCATCGGCGGCATCTTCACGCCCACCGAGGCGGCGGCGGTGGCCGGTTTCTATGGCGTGCTGATCAGCATGTTCATCTACCGGGAATTGCGCCTGGCGGACTTGCCGCAAATCGTGCTGCGCTCGGCCTCGCTGTCGGCCGCCGTGATGCTGATCATCGGGACGGCGACGGTGTTCTCGTGGCTGGTGGCCAACGCCAACGTGCCCGACATGCTCGCCGCATGGCTGCGCAGCGTATCGAGCAGCCCGCTGGTCTTCCTGCTGTTCGTCAACGGCCTGTTCTTGCTGATCGGGATGTTCATGGAGACGATCGCCGCCATCCTGATCGTCGCGCCCGTGCTCCTGCCGATCGCCGCCAGTTTCGGGATCGACCCCATTCATTTCGCGCTGGTGGTGGTGTTCAATTGCGCGATCGGGACGGTGACGCCGCCCTATGGCATCTGTCTGCTGGTCGCCGCCAACGTGGCCGAGCGGCCTCCGGTGCGGGTCTGGCGCAAGGCCGGATGGCCGATCGCCGTGATGGCGGTGGTGCTGGCCCTGATCACCTTCCTGCCCGAGATGTCGCTGTGGCTGCCCAGGGCGGCGGGCCTGATCCGCTAGTGTTTTGTTTGCCGGCCACGATACGTCGGGCGGACGGGTTCAATGCGGGGTTGAGGCCGCCGGCGAAGATCCACCGGGAAGCACCACATACCGGTTTCGCCCCGCGGACCATCCGGACAGTGCCGTGCCCAGGGTCACGAACACGAGCAGCCACAGTACGCCGATGAAGCTGCCGGACCAGTGGTGGATCAGGCCGATGAGCAAAGGGGCGAGGGCGCCGATCGTGTAGCCGGCGCTCTGGGCCATGCCCGAAAGCAGCGTGGCGGTCTCGGTATTGGGCGAACGCAGCACGATGATCGTCAAGGCGGTCGAAAACGTCGCGCCCTGGGCGAGCCCCTGGACCAGCGAGAGCGGGAACACCCAGGCTACCGGAGCGATCAGCAGGCCGATCAGCGGTATGCCGCAAGCCAGTGCCAGGACCAGGCTCAGCAGCCGCTGGTCAGGCGCCCGCTTGATCACGGCGGGCGCCAATAGATTGCCCGCCAGGTTCGCGATGATGCAGGCCGAGGTTGCCAGGCCCGCGGTTGTCGGATCCATGCCGCGCTCACGCAGGATCGGCGCCATCCAGCCCAGGACCGTATAAGCCATCGATGATTGAAGGCCCATGTAGAGGGTGACTTGCCAGGCCAGCCGGTTCCTCCAGACATCGCCGCAGGCATACGTCCCAGCGCGGCGATCCGGCAGCCTCTTGAACCGCGGCAGCCAGAGGGCGCCGGCCAGGGCGACGGGCAGCGCCCATAGCGCGAGACCGCTGCTCCAGGCGAGATCCAGCGCGCGAACCAGGGGGATCGTCAGTGCCGCCGCCGCGGCCGATCCCAGGTTCATCGCCGTCACGTAGAGCGCCGTGACGAGTGCAACCCGGCCGCTGAAATCGCGCCGGACCAGGACCGGCAGCAATACATTGCAGACCGCGATGCAGGCGCCGGCCAACAGGGAGCCCAGCACCAGCCCATGCAGGCCGTGGAAGCCCCGCAGCGCCGTGCCGGCGGCCAGGCCCAGCAAGGCGACGACCAGGGTGCGTTCGACGCCGAAGCGATGCACGCACAGCGGTGCGATCGGTGCGAACACGCCCAGACAGATCATGGGCAGTGCCGTCACGTACCCGGCCGTTGCCGCGGAGATCCCGGTCGTCCTGGTGATTTCCGGCAAGAGAACGGACAGGCTCGGAAAAATGAGGCGCAGATTGAAGGCGAGGAGCACCAGCGCCCCAATCGCCAGTCCACCTGCTATGGCGCTTCTTGGCATCGACGATCTTCCCGGATTCCCCGACGTGGGGATCGGACGCCATGATAGTCCGCACCTATTTCAAACGCAATCCAAAATTCTCATTAAATGATACTTTAAAATGGGGCCCCTGCAGCGCAGGGAAGAATTCAACGCGGTGAACAGTACTTATTCGACAATATATCCCTTCATAATCAGTGATGAAACAGGATAACGCTCTTATAGAATATGCATAGGGGATTATCCCTAATATTCTCATTAAATGAGATAAATTCGATCTGTTGATTGACACTGCAGAAGCCGGACCCTAGGATGATTCGCATATGACACCGCTGAGCCGTTTCCCTGGCTCGCGGGTTTTTATTGATGGAGAAGTGAGATGTCGAAGGCGGGAAGCAGTGTCCGGACACGTGTTCCTTATGAGCCGATACACAAGAGAAAAAAACTGCATCTGCCGAACGGCGGAAAAATCATCCTGTGGGTCATCGTCAACATCGAGAACTGGCGCCCGGAAAGACCGATGCCGCGTGTGGTCCTTCCGCCGCCCATGGGCCAGCCCATGCTGCCCGATGTTCCGAACTGGGCCTGGCATGAATACGGCATGCGCGTCGGCTTCTGGCGCTATCTCGACGCACTGCGCAGCCGCGATCTGAAGGCTTCGCTTGCCGTCAACGGCAGTGCCTGCACCGTCTATCCAGAGGCCTGTGAAGCCGCCCGCGATGCAGGCTGGGAGTTCATGGGACACGGCTACGTGCAGGCGCCGATGCATACGGTGGAAGATGAAGGCGAGGCCATACGGAAGACGATCGAGGCCATCCAGGCATTCACCGGCGAGGCGCCGCGCGGCTGGGAGAGCCCGGGCCTGACCGAAACCGACGAAACAGTCGACCTGCTTGCCGAGGCGGGCATCGAGTACGTGGCCAACTGGGTTCTGGATGATCAGCCGGTGCCGGTCCACACCCGCACCGGAACCATGACCGCGCTGCCATACCCGGTCGAGATCAATGACGTCGTGATCAGCGCCGTCCAACTCCAGCCTTCAGACGAGATCTGGCGCCGTGGCAAGGACCAGTTCGACCGTCTATACCAGGAAAGCGCCGACTCGGTCCGCGTGATGTCCATCTCGATCCATCCCTTCCTGACCGGGGTGCCGCACCGCATCAAGTATCTGGAGCAGCTCCTGGACTACATCCTCGGGCATGAGGGCGTCGTCCCGATGACGGGCGCCGAGATGCTCGAATGGTATCGCTCGCAGGCGCAACAGAACTGAAGTCGCATTCATCATCATTGGAGGAGCACGACATGTCCACTGAGCACGACAAGAACTCATCGGTGAACCCCGCCATCCACGGCGTCATGCAGGAGGGAGGCACCGTGCCCATGCGGCTGCCCGCCGGTGCGCTGGACTATCTCGACCGCAATCAATACATCTCGTCCATGGAGGTCATCGGGTTCTACCCGTCGATCAAGGTCGACTTCTTCGGAGACGAGCACGCATGCCTATGGACGGAAGGCCGGCGGCGCATGCTCGCCTTCCAGGGTGGCTGGATCGACATCACGGAACCCAAGGCGCCCACGGTGATCGAGGAAGACGGCCTGGCGCCGTTCCAGAGCTGCATATACAACGAACGCCTGAAGAAATGGATACGCATCGTCGCCCACCAGATTCCGCTGACACCAGGCACCGTCGAATACCCCCGTGGCAAATATCACCCCGAGTACCGCAAGCAGGCGGCATCGTATGCCGGCTTTCGCGGCATCAAGACCTATGACGTCACCAATCCGGAAAAGCCGGTGCTGCTGAACGAGTTTGCGACGGGGGACACCGGCAACGGGGTACACCTGTCCTTCTATGACGGGGGCAAGTACGCCTATCTCGCCTGCGGCTGGGACGATCAGTTGCGGATGGAGAGTTCCGAGCGGGTCAATAGCCACGGGCTCATGATCGTCGACATGTCCGACCCCGCCGCCGTCAAGGAAGTCTCGCGCTGGTGGGTCCCGGGCCAGCGGCTCGAGGAAGAAGAACTGTATCGCAGCACCTACCCGTTTGCCGGCGACCAATGTTCCTGGACCTGCAATCGCACGCCCTGCATCGTTCCCAAGCGGGTCGAGGACGGGGGCACGGTGGGCTATGGCGGCTGGGGGCATTTCGGCTTCTATGTGCACGACCTGTCCGACATTAAGAACCCGAAGGTGTACGGGAAGACGGCGCATCCGCTGGAAGCCATTGGCGGCATTCCGTATCACCACGTCGTGCCTGTCGTGGGGGCATCCGCCACAGAGCACCCTCAACTGCAGAACCTGGTCATCGCGCTGCCGGAAGCGCTCGAGGCCGATTGTCGCGAGCCCTTTCACCTGCCGTACGTCATCGACGCCAAGGATCCGGCGAACCCCCGGATCATCGGGCTCTTTCCCCGGCCCATGCCTCATCCCGACGCGCCCTACAAGGACTTTGCAATGGCGCGCGGGCGGTTCAGTTCACGGGTGATGCAGCATTGGATCGCCCCCGGAAAGGCCCAGCCCAACCTGGTCGCCATGTCGTACCTGAATGCGGGCATCCGCCTGTATGACATCTCGGAACCCACTGCGCCCAAGGAAGTGGCGTACTTCGTCCCGCCGCGCGACGGCGAGATCTCGGACTACATGAGCTGGCGCCGCGGCACGACCGAGGCCGTCTTCATCGAGTGGGACCGACGCCTGATCTGGGTGGCGACACACTCCGGGCTGTATTGCCTGTCCACACCCTTCCTCGGCGACCCCGTCCTCGAGCCGAAGAAGGTCGAAGAATGGTCGGTGCCTCACGTCAACCGAACCGCCTGAAGGACGAACGAGAGTAACCCTGTAGTCAAGCAATCCTTTGGCTTTGGAGATCGCCATGCATCAATTCATCAAGACCGGGCTGGCCACGTGCCTGGCTGGCATGCTTGCGTTCGCCCCGGCGGCGTACGCGGCAAAATACACCATGAAGATTTCGCACTCCGCCGCGCCGGGCGACCCGCGCGACCAGGGGGCGAACGTCGTCGCCGACATCCTGAACAAAAGCAAGACCTGCGACATCAAGGTCCAGGTCTTCCCCTCCGACCAGTTGGGCGGAAGCGAGTCGATCTGGGAGCAGGTCCAACTGGGCGGCGTCGAGGTGATGATTGCACCGGCCGCGAACCTGGTGCCCTACGAGCCGTTGATGGGCATACTGGACCTTCCGTATTTCTGGCCCTCGGATCCCCATGAACTGCTGAAAGTCTATGAAAGCGAGGCCATGGCCGATCTGCTGAAGGTGCCCGAGCCCCATGGCTTCATCGTGCCCGGTGTCTGGCATACCGGCTACAAGAACTGGACTTCCAACAAGGCCTTGCGCACGCCGGCCGATTTCAAGGGGCTGATCGTGCGGGTGATGCCGTCCAAGGTCCTGCACAAGCAGAACGAGCTGCTGGGCATGCAGAATGTGTCGATGAATTTCGGCGATACGTATTCCGCATTGCAAAGCGGCACCATCGGCGGCCAGGACAACCCGATCCCGCTCATATACAACATGAAGTTCTACGAGGTGCAGAAATACATCACGATGACGAACCACGGGATCCTGGATCAGGTGTTCGCCATTTCGAAGGTCTTCTGGGACAAGCTGCCGGAGGCCTGCCATTCCGAGATCCGGGCCGCGGTGGCGGAAGGCGGGAAGACGACATTCGAGGTGAACGAGAAATTGATCCAGGAAGACCTGGTCAAGATCAAGGCCGCCGGGACCACCATCGTGGACCTCACGCCCGAGGAAGTCGCCGCGATCAAGGATGTCCTGGAACCCGCCGTCAAGAACTACTACGTCGACATGGTCGGGCCGAAGGGCGCGGAACTGGCGGCCAAGTTCGAGGACGAGTTCAAGAAAATGGGCGTCAAGTAGGGGTTTGACGGGGGAGAGTCGTCATCATGAAACGCATTAACAATATAGCGGAGCTGACTGCGGCTCTCGCCCTGCTGGCTTTGAGCGGGCTCATGCTCGTGAATGTGTTCGCCAGGAACGTGGTCCGCCAGTCGTTCATCGGCACAGAGACGCTCGCCGTCTACTTCATGATCTGGATCACGTTCATCGGTTCGGCCGTGATCATCCTGAAGTACGGCCACGTCAGTGTCGACTTCTTCTTGCGGATGGTGCGCAACCGGCAGGGCCTCCTCCGCCTGATCGGCCTCTTGACGGCGGTCACGGCGGCCGTCATCAGCTGTTTCTTCGTCTGGCACGGGGCCCAGCTGGCCTACCAGCTGTTCATGCGGGGGGGCAAGGTGGCGACCCTCGGGATCTCGCAAGGATACATCTACGCGTTTGTCACGGTTGCCATGCTTCTGATGCTGTGCAATGCGCTGGTGCTGGGCTGGGGCGTGATCATGGGCAAGCCGGAGAGCTATCCGGGCATTCAAGAGCAGGATGATCCGTCAGAAGAATGACGGCGGACGTATAGCGAAAAGGAACACAAGATGGCTCTCCCAGGCGTAATTCTCGCGGTCGTGATATTGCTGCTGATGTCACTGCCGATATTCATATCCCTGTTGCTGCCGGCGATCGCCGGCCTGACCTGGTTCGACATGAGCATGCCGCCCGTGGCGGTCGTGCAGCACGCGATCAATGGCGTTTCAATTCCCGCCTTGCTGGCCGTACCCTTGTTCATGTTCGCGGCCGACATCATCGCGGGCGGTGAAATCGCAGACAGGCTCGTTGCCCTGATGGAAGCCGCCATTGGCCATATTCCGGGCGGAATGGCGATTGCGACGATCATGACCATGATGCTTTTTGGCGCCATTTCAGGAGTCGGCGTGGCCGCGATCGTCAGCATCGGCCCGATCGCGTATCCCGTGCTCTTGAAGCGCGGGTACAGCCGGGGCTTCGCTTTGGGGCTCATTTTGTCCGGCGCTACTTTATCGATGCTCATCCCGCCCAGCGTCGCCATCATCCTATATGGGCTGCAGGCCAACCAGTCGATCGCGCAGACCTTCCTGACGGGGCTTGCCGCAGGCATCGTCTTCGCCATCATTCTGATCGCCTTCACGCTGGTCTATGTCCGCGTGCGCGGCCTGGGCAACGACCAGAAATTCAGTCTCGAGGGGTTGGTGGCGGCAGCGCGGCGCGCATCACTGGCGATCCTGTTTCCCCTGATCATATTGGGCGGGATCTATGGGGGGATCACGACGGTCACCGAGGCGGCCGCGGTGTCGGTCGGTTACGCGGTGCTCGTCGAAATCTACGTCTACAAACGCCTGAACTGGGCGGCCCTGGTTTCGATCGCGCGCTCGTCGTCGAAAGTGATCGCGATGGTGATGATCCTGATCGTCGGCGGCTCTTTGCTGACCTGGTACCTGACGCTCCAGCAGGTGCCGCAGCTGGTCGCGAACATCGGTGTCTTCGACAGCGCGGTGACGGTGCTTCTGGTGATCAACCTGATATTCCTGTTTGCCGGGATGCTGGTCGATGTGAACTCGGCCATCATCATCCTGACGCCCTTGGTCATGCCGGCGGCCTTGCAGGTGGGGATCGATCCTATCCACCTGGGTGCCGTCGTCGCCATGAACCTCGCGATCGGGATGATCAGTCCGCCGTTCGGCATGAACCTGTTCGTCGGTATGGCGACATTCAAGCTCAGCTACAAGGAAACGCTCAAGGCGGTGATGCCGTTCTTGCTGCTGATGCTGGTGTCGCTTGCGATCGTGACCTACATCCCGCAATCCACACTGTGGCTGCGTGATCTGCTGTTCTGACTTGGCGAGCAATGCCTTGGCAAAATGCCGAATTGTGGTTCCATGACAGTCCGACTACTATGCGGCCACGATGAGCGGCTTTCCGTGCGGGGAAGCCTCCCGCCTGGCGCCCGCCTGCTACTCGTTCCGTGAATTGCTCCATTGACATCATGCCGCCTGCTTCCAAATCCGCCGCGCAGTCGCCCGCCAAGACGGTCGGGCGCGCCGCGCTGCTGCTGAGGATCATTGCCTCGAGCCACAACCAGAGCCTGCGTCTGGTGGACATCGCCAAGATGGCTTCGCTCGACAAATCGACGGCCCAACGATTGTTGCAGCGGCTGGTGCTGGAACGCCTGGCGGTGCGTGATCCGGTTCGCGGCTACCGGCTCGGGCCGCTGATCTACGAGCTGGGCCTGGTGGCGCTGCCGGGAACCAATCTGCGCGAGGTCTCGCAGCCGTATCTGCATACCCTCGCGCAGGCGACGGGCGACATGGTCTTTCTCGTCGGGCGCAGCGGGCACGAATCGATCTGCCTCAGCCGGATAGCGGGCAATTACCCGATCCAGACCATGACGCGGACCGAAGGCGATCGCCACCCTCTGGGGGTCGGAGCCGGCGGGCTCGCGATTCTGGCATCCATGCGCGATGCCGAAATTCGCCTGGTGCTCGAAGCCGTGCAGCCCCGCCTGCAGGCCTATCAGATCACGCCGGAACGCATACTGAAAGCCATAGACGACACGCGTGGCCGCGGCGGCATCGCAATCGACGCCGGCAACGCGGCCCTTGACGTGACGGCTATCGGCCGTACCGTGCACGACCGCGGCCGTGCGCCGGTGGCATCGGTCTTTGTGGCGTCCATCGGCGAGCGCATGATGGACAGCCGGCAAAAACAGGTCACCCGGCTGTTGGTCGATTGTGTGAACTCGATCGAGCACGTCTTTCATTAGCGGGATCTACAGAGGTTTTCATGAATTTGCCTTCAGTCATCATTCTTTCCCTCGGCGGCACCATTGCGATGACCGAGAGCGATCGAGGCGGGGTTGTGCCCACGCTCTCAGGCGACGCGCTCGTTGCCGCCGTGCCGCAGCTCAAGCGGATCGCCGCGATCGAGGCACGCTCGTTCCGTCAATTGCCCAGCGCCCAACTGCAGTTCGAAGACATCGAGGCGCTCGCGCAGACCATCGCCGAGCTCGATGCGGCCGGCCCGCGGGGCTTCGTCATCACCCAGGGCACCGACACGATCGAGGAAACCGCGTTCGCGCTCGATCGCTTGCTCGATATCGACAGCCCGGTCGTCGTCACCGGCGCAATGCGCAATCCCACCGTGGCGGGGGCCGACGGGCCGGCCAATGTGCTGGCCTCGGTTCAGGTCGCGATCAGCGATGCGGCCCGCGGGCTGGGGTGCCTGGTCGTCATGAACGATGAGGTGCATGCGGCGCGGTTCGTGCGCAAGATGCACACCAGCCGCACCGATGCCTTTGCGTCGCCGGCCAGTGGGCGTATCGGCTGGGTGGCCGAGGGCCGCTTTCGCCTGGCGCTGCGTCCGCCACGCATGCCGGGGCTTGCTCTCGCCGGCGAGGGCCGGCCGGCGCAGGTGGCGCTGGTGGCCGCCGGCTTGGGCGACAATGGTGAACAGGTGCGCGCACTGCTCGCAGCGGGTGGATTCGATGGCCTGGTCGTGGAAGCCACCGGCGGGGGCCATGTCTCCTTGGGCATGGCGGAAAGCCTCGAAGAAGCAGCCCGCGCCATGCCGGTGATCCTCGCCTCGCGCATCGGTGTGGGCGATACGCTGACAGGCACCTATGGGTTTCCCGGCAGCGAGATCGACCTGCAGCGCCGCGGCTTGTTGGTTTCGGGCTGCCTCGACGGCCGCAAGGCTCGGGTGCTGCTGGCGCTGGTGCTGCGACACTGCCCGGGTGGCCGGGACGCGGTGGCGGATGCCTTTGCCCCCTGGTCGGGCGATTCTTCGTGCGCCTCCTGACCGGGAGGCTCATGGAGGCGGGCGCCGCCGGCCTGCGCGCCGCGCCAGCAGCACGCGCGCCGGCGGCAGGTTGGCCCAGACGATACGGCTGTTGCGCACCTCGAAGGCCTGGTCGCAGGAACAGGTGCGGGTCTGTGGCCGGATATCGTAGGTGAACTGAATCAGCATGCTATCCGCATCCAGCGCGCGGTCCCATTGATCGAGGATCCGGCGGCGCTCGGGCAGCGGCAGCGACCGCAGCGGCAGGCTCGAGACCAGGGCATCGATGCGCAGGCCCTCGGGGATCAGGCCATCGAGCTGCGCGGCGTCCCCGCAAATGACGGTGATGCCGGGAAAGCGGCGCCGCAGGTGTGCGACGAAGGCCTCGGATCGTTCGATGGCGATCAGGCGGCCCGGCGAGATGCCGCGTTCGAGCAAGGCCTGGGTCACGATGCCCGTGCCGGCGCCCAATTCGACCACCAGGCCCCCGCCGGCCGGGACATGGCGGGCGATCTCGCGCGCCAACCAGCGTGAGCTGGAACAGACGGCGCCGACGGCTGCCGGGCCGCGCAGCCATTCGCCCGCAAACAACACCAGGTTGCCGAGCCGGCCGCCATGCAGGCCGGGATGGTACTCGGTCCAGGGAAAGGTGCGCGCGGCGATGCGGCGGGTGAGATCGGACACCCTCCGCACGAGCATTGCGTGGTCGAGCCGGATCATGCAGTCCTCCCGGAGGCGGTCGGGTATATTGATGTTTTTTTCGGTTCATATTAGCACCGCGCGAACTCGCCAGGCTCGTGGCCGCGCGTTCAATTGTGGCGATCCGTTACGCTGGAAAGGAGCATTCGATGGAGGTCGTGTTTGCATCCCGGATTGAGAGGCATCCGGGGGACTGGGTGCGGGCCTTTCAGGACGCCTTGCCGCAGGATCGGGTGCGTGCCTGGGGCGACGGCGCGCCCGAGGGCGACGCCGAGGTGGCGGTGGTCTGGAATCCGCCGGCGGACCTGTTCCAGCGCGAACCGCGGCTCAGGATCCTGTTCAACCTGGGGGCGGGCGTGGATGCCTTGCTGCGCATGCCGGGCCGGCCGGAACACGTGCTGATCGTACGCCTCGAGGACGGCGGCATGGCGGTGCAGATGGCCGAATACGCGGTGCATTTCCTGCTGCGGGTCTCACGCGACTTCGACCGGTACGCGCAGCTCCAGGCCCAGCGCCGCTGGCAGTCGCTGGGGGATATGGCGCGCGAGGATTGGCCGGTGGGCGTGATGGGCGCGGGGGTGATGGGCGCGCGCGTGGCCCGGGCGGTGGCGGCCCTGGAGTACCCGGTTGCGGTATGGTCGCGCTCCGGCCGTGCGCTCGACGGGATCGAGGTGTTCGGCGGGGATGCCGGCCTGCCCGCATTCCTCGCCCGCACCCGCGTGCTGATCAACGTCCTGCCGCTGACGGCGCAGACCGAAGGCATTCTTTGTCGCACGACTTTCCAGCGCATGCGGCCAGACGGCTACCTCATCAACATCGCGCGCGGCCGCCATCTGGTCGAGGCGGACTTGCTGGGCGCGTTGGACGAGGGCTTGCTCAGGGGGGCGGCCCTGGACGTTTTCGTCGACGAGCCGCTGCCCGCGCAGCACCCCTTCTGGGCAGATCCGCGCGTACAGGTCACGCCGCACATCGCCGGCTTGAGCCTCATGGGGCAGACGGTGCGCCAGATCTCGGCCAAGATCCGGGCCTACGGGCGCGGCGAGCCGATTTCGGGAATCGTTGATCCGGAGCAGCAGTACTGATGCGGCGCCTGCGGGGCCTGGCACTCGCCCTGGCCTTGGGCGCGTCGGCATGCACGAGCACGCCCGGACCGCACGGCGGCCCCCAGGGCGAGTCCATGTCGTTCGACCAATTGGGACAGACGGATTTCAACCGGACCGTGACCATGGCGATGCGCGATAATCTCGACAGCCTGGAGCGCTTGCTCGAGAAGCTCTATCGCCGCAATCCAGCCGAATGGCGCAAGGGCGGCTTTGTCGACCTGCAGGCAGCCGTCGAGCAGGGGCGCACGGCCATCCAGGCCGGCGCGGTGCCCGCCGATCTGCAGGGTCTGCGGGACATCGAGGTGCTGTCGGTGGCGATGGACCCGGAATATGGCGGTGATCGGGTGGCGGCCTACGTCCTGGGCCTGGCGGACATGCTGATTGCCGCGCATGGCGGCAAGGTGCGTTTCTATGCCACCGATGCCCTCGATGGACAGCGGATCTTCAACGCTGCGCGCAACGTCGAGATCGCCGCCTGGATGCTGGCCAGCCGTCGCGATCCGCGGGGCCGGCCGTTATTGCTGTCCAACGAGATCGGCGAGGGCGGGACCAACCTGAGCTTCGAGCGCGAATTCGGCCGGCTGATCGGCCGGCTCGACCTGGTGGCGGAACTGCTGGACGAGAACCTGCGCCGCGTGGGCATCAACTATCTGCAGGGCCTGTTGTTCTTCAATTTCCTGCCCGTGCGCTAGCGGGCAGGTGCGGACCAGAACCCCTCGGCATGCGTCAGCGTGCGGTCGCGGTGCCGGCTTCCGCTTCCGAGTCCATTTGCTGCGCCAGACGCGCGGCCAGGGCCAGGCGTTCGCGGCCGGACTCCAGGCCCTCGATGAACCGGTCCGGAATGGCCGCCAGGCCGCCGATCGCGCCGCACAGCGCGCCGGTCAGCATGGCGCGCGCCTGGTTCTGGCCGCCGCCGTTGACCGCGTGCAGCACGGCGGACTCGAAATCATCCTGGAAGCAGGCCGCCAGATAGTACGCAGCGGGAAACTGGTGATAAACGGCGCAGGGCATGCCGTAGACCAGGGAAACCTTCCAGGGCGGCTCGATGCGGATGTCGGGATCCTGGGCGGCGCGGGCGATATTGGATGCGGTGAGCAGGGCGTCGGGCGAGGCGAACTGGCCGGCCTGGCGGGGCGCCTCGGGCCCCGGGGACGGGATGTTTTCCCCAGGCGAGGTCACCGTGTGGAAGGGCAGGGTTCCCGCGCGGACCAGGTCCAGCAGCACCCCCGAGGTCTGCTCGTCCAGGGCCTCGCCGCGCACCAGCAGACCCAGCACGCAGGCGTAGGCGACCGTCATCGCGGCCACGGTGGGATCGACCTGCGTTAGCGCGGTGTTCGCGCCCACGTGAACGGCCAGCGCGCCGGGTTGCAGCGCGTAGCGCACGGCGATCGCGAGCGTGCGCTCGGCGGCCTCGGTGTTGTCGGCCAGGCCGCCCACCCGGCCCCAGGGCAGGCCCTCGCGTGTGCGCAAGCGCCAGGCTTCGCGTATGGACTGGCTGGTATAGCCCCCCGGTCCCGACTGCGGCGTGCCGTCGATCCGTGGGAACAGGTCCGTGTCCATCCGGTCACAGAAATCGGCCTCGTCGTAGCTGCCACGCTCGACGAGGGACCGCAGCGTGAGCTCTAGCAGGTAGCCCGCCTGGGACGACTGGCCCGCCTTCAATCCGGCATGGTAGCGCCCGGGGCGCGGGTCGGTGTAGTCGGTGATCCAGGCGCCGTAGTCGGCGCGCAGCGCGACGAGGTCGTAGTACCAGTGGGGGCCAAGGGCGAGCGCATCGCCCACGAAGGCGCCGATCAGGGCGCCCTGTACGCGTTGATGCAGCGAGATGCCGGAGGACATGTTGCGGTCTCCAGGAAAGAGCCACCGCGGTCGCACGGATTCTGGCGCATGCGTGCCGGCCGTTCAGAAAATGATGTAGAGGAGCTTGCTCTTGGCGGTGGTGTTGGAAAAGGGCGGGGGAATCGCGATGGCCTGGCGCAGCCAGAACGTGGCCTGGGCCTGCCCGCCATTGGCTATCGAGAGGATGTCGGAGGTGGCCAAGGGCCCGGTGTCGCCGTCTAGCGGAATGTCCAGCGACTGGTATGGCGTCACGCCCGGCTGGCAGATCACGGCAGCGTCACCGGTGGCAGCCGCCGCCCCGAACAAGGGATGGATGCTGCATTGCGACCGGATGGTGATGCGTGCCTCGAACGAAGGGCTGGCAGAAGCCGTCGCCGCGGCCAGCGCGGCGATGAGTGCGGCGGCCTGGGACAGGCGCCTTGCGTTCCGTTGGAATCCGTGGCAGTGCATATGTGCTCACTATAGCATCGGGGGCCGGGCGCGCGGTTGCGGAAAATCCACGTCCGGGTTCAATAGCTCAGGGTGATGACGACGGTATCGGAATAGCGGTCCGGCCCGGGCGGTGTCTGTGCCGGCACCCGGCCGTAGACGGTCAGCGCCTGCGGCTGGCCGTTGCCGGTCCCGGCGACCCCCAGATAGTCGCTATTGCCCCAGCGGCTGGTGCGCTGGGGGTCGCGGTACAGTTCGTAATTCAGGTAGCCCATGGAACCCCGCATCCGGCGCTGCTGGCCGCTGGCGTACAGGCCATCGCCCAGCCGCACGTGGTAGCCATTGCCCGACTGGCCGCCGTTGCAGGTCACCGTGATTGTCGAGGTGCTGTCGACGTTCTGGGTCAGGCTCATGAATACCGTCCCGAAATCCATGGTGGTCGACGAGTCGATCCGGCATTCGCTCACGACGATGGCCTGGATGTAGAACGTGGCGCTGTTTTTGGCCAATCCGCCGGTGGCGCAGTCGATGGGCGCGGATGTCGGGATGATTTTGTAGCTGAGCGCCATGGGCCATCCGCCGATGGCGTTCGTATCGTAATAGCCGGCCGGCAGCCCCGTCTGTCCGGCGGGGTTGATGCGGCCGTACACCGTCAATGAACCCGTCTTGTAGTATTCGCCGGCGCCGAAGTCCATGGCCAGCGCGACCGGCGGATAAGCGCCGCCTGCCGAATCCGTGCTGCCCCAGACGGTCGAGCGGCTGGCATTCGTGTACAGGTTGAACGCCATGTACTTGCCGGAACTGCTGAGGCGGCGCGGCGCGTACAGGCCCGTGCCCGGGTCCGCCCCCATGCTGAAGCACAGCAGCACGCGTTCGCCGGGGTTCGCGCTGCATCCGTAGTTGATGACGGCGCTGCTGTCCTTGACGCCGCCGCTCAACAGGGTGACGGTGCCGAACACTAGATTGCCCGAGTAGGCGTTGCAGCTTGCCGCCGCGGCCGTGGCCGGGAGCAGCGCGGTCAACACGGCGGCCAGCAGGCCCGCGCGCAAGAGGGAGATCAAGGTTTTCATGTCGATGATGAGCTGTGTCGGGACGCCATGGGCGGGTCCGCTGTTGTGTGGGGAAGGGGTGCTTGCGCGTTCATGGCGTGCAAACCAGCGGGCCGATCTCCGGCAAGGTGCCGGGCGCATAGACATAGGGAAACCGCAGCGCGCATTGTGTGTCCCCGTCCTGGATGGTCAGGTGGTTCTGGGCCTGCAGGCCCTCGAGGTAGAGGCGGCCGTCGTAGCCGACCCAACTGGTGGACTGCGGCGCATCGTTCAGGGTGGCCTGGGCGCCCATGGGAATGAACTGGCCGGCGCTGTTTTGCAGGATCACGGTCGCGGCCTGCACGCGTTCGATCCGGAATTCGACGTTCAGGCCCGATCCGTGGCGGGGAACGGCATCCTTGCTGATGGTGTCGATGCGAACGTCGACGGGCAGGCCCAGGGGATCGATCGAGATCTTGTTATGCTGATAGGACCGCAGGCGGGGCACCAGCAGCCGGCCGCCGCCGTCGGTCACGCCCACCGGGCGGTTTTCGCTCTTGACGGGCACGCCTGGCACTCCGCTGGTGGACACCAGGGCGAACCCGTCCGACAGCCTGCGCGAGGCGAACAGGTTCCCCCCCATGAGCACGACGGAGCCGGAGGCGCCCGCATAGGCGTTCTGGTCATTGCCCGCGCTGTTGACGCCCAGGTTGAGGTCCATGACCTGGAAGCTTCGGTTGGCTTGGGCGCTGGCGCTCATCCCTCGGGATTCCGAGTTCTGTCCCTGGACGTTCCAGCTCCAGTCGGTATCGGCGCGGGCCGTGTACCGGGCGCCCGCCGAATAGGTTCTCGTCTCTTTCGACTGGGCGGCCGAGCCGTAGGTCGACAGGCCGCCGTCCAGGTTGATGGTCAGCGTCAGATAGACAGACCGGTCGCTGCGATCGTCCAGGTTCTGGTTCGCGCTGAGGCTGAGCGCCGCTCCGCGAGCGAAATTGCGCGACCAGGACAGGCCGCCGTAGCGGTAGCGCGGCTGCTCAGCTTGCTGCAGGTAGGCATAGTTCATCGAGATGCTGCCCAGCACGCCGACGTTGAAGCCGATATAGGCGCTGTCGCTGCGCAACACCGGCGTGCCCCCCAAGGCGCTGGCGACGTCGCGATAGCCGGCGTCGGCGCGCTGCAGGTTGGCGCCCAGGCCGACGAACCCATGCTGCAGTTCGTAGCCGATCGTGTATTGCCCGCCGCGGGTGCCCTCGTTGCGGCTTTGCGCCCAGGAGCCTGATACGGTGCCCATCGTCCCGATGTTCATGACCGCGCCGACGCCGCCCGAGACAATCCCCTGGCCGCCCTCCAGGTGCGATTCGCCCGTGAGGACGTTCGTGAATCCATAGCGCAGGGTGCCGGACGCCATGGGACGGCTGTCGTAGCCGAACGAACGATAGCCGTAATCGGTGCGGACGTAGCCGGTTTCGAACGACCAGTCCGACAGCCCCTCGCGCAGCAGCCTGCTGGAATTGTAGAAGGGGAAGTCGACGGACGTGCGCCGGCCCAGCGCGTCCGTCAGGACCACCTGGGCATTGCCGGCGCCGCTGACCGTGGGCAGGGCGTTGAGTTCGAAGGGGCCGGCAGGCACTTGGCCGGTGTACTGCTGGATGCCGTTGATGTAGAGCTCCACCGAGGTCGGCAGTGTCGCCGATCCGAAGTAGGCCGGCAGCGGCGCGGTGGTCCGATAGGGCTGCAAGGAGAAATTGCGCGAGACCTGGAACCCGCCGATGCGCGTCCTGCGGCTCCAGGCGGTGCCGTTGGTCAAGGTGTCGCCCAGGCGGAAAGTGATCTGCTCGTCCTGCAGGGAATGCTCGAGGACGGTGTCCATGCGCACCGCGGTGTATTCCCAGTTTGGCTGACCGCCGCTGCGCAGGCCCTGGAACAAATGCGAGCTGCTGACGAGGCCGAGGTCGCCGAAGCCTCGCCATTCGGTGAATCCGCTGAGGCTCAGATCGTCCCTGTTGGTGTACGAGGAATACAGGTCGTAGTTGAGCAGCATGCCCGGCGAGGCCGCCGCATGCGTGATGGGGTTGGACGGTGTTCCCAGCACGGTCGTGTCCAGCGTGAGGTTGGAGAGCGGCGCCGTGATGTCGATGCTTTGCAGATCACGGTGATAGTCGTAGCTGACGCCGGGGTAGTCGGCCAGGGGCGTGTCTTCGGATACGGTGTCCAGGAAGGCGGTGCTGAATTTCAGCTGCAGGGCGCTTTCCCGCGGCAGGTAGAGCGCCTGGCCGCGCTCGACGAATGGAACCAAGTCGTGGCCCGCGCTGCCGTTGAGCGTGACGGATAAAAAGACGGTGCTGCCGTTTTCGCCGCGCGCCATATCCTGGCCGGTTCCGGCCGGCGGGATGTCGGCGGGCTGGGCGGAAGTCGCGATAGCGCCTCCCATGGCCAGCCCCGTGAGGATGCTCTGGCTAAGGAGTCTTGCCAATCGGCTGGACGGGCGTTTCAACCTTGGCGGCATTGATCAAGCTGGAGAAAACCCCGCCCCGCGCAAATGTGCCGGCCGGCAGATCCAGCCGGAGGCTGCGATACTGGCCCGGCAGCGCATAGCCCGCCAGGCCGTTGACCGCCATGATCGTTTTCCCCCCCGAAGGCGTGAATTCGATATTGGCCAATTGCGCATGGCTGGTCCCCGAGTTGGCGATTCGCAGCCAGACCTGGCCGCCGTCCTGTCGTAGCGACCAGTCCAGGACGGGCTTGGCGGGCGCGGTGCCGCTGATGAATACGGGTACCGAGTAACGGAAGACAAAATTCAGTCCTGCCTTGGAGGTCGTCCGGTCGACGGGGAGCTCGTCGATCAGCAGCCGATAGGAGCGTTCCTCGGCGGCCGGGCCGCCGAGCGGTCCAACACGCACCAGGCGAACCAGTTGCTGCTGGCCGGGCTCGATCTGGACCATGGGCGGACTGGCGACCATGTTTTGCTCCGGGGACAGGACGTCCTCGCCGTCGGCCTGGGACCATCGATAGACCCGCACCTGGGCATGCACGACCTCGGCGCTGGAATTTCGCAGCCAGACCTCGTCCGCCTTTTTATCCGCCGGCATGGTGATGCTGATCGGCGAGATCTGCAGACCCGCAGCCAGGGCCGTGCCCTGGATTGCGCCCCATGCGACAAGGACGGCGCCAACCGCCCATCTGGCCAAATGGGCTATCCCCATGGGTCAGTCCTCAGCTCGTGAAAACCTCAATAGTACACATTAATGGCGACGGTATCGGTGTAAGTCGCTGCGGGGACGTTCAGCGATGTTGTCGTTTTGCCATACACAGTGTAGGCCTGGGCCGAGCCCGTGCCGGTGGCCGCCTTGGTGTTGATGGTGCCGGTGGTGCTGTTGCCCCACACCGTGGCCATGCCGGTATCCTGGTACAACTGGTAGCCGATGGTCTGCGTGACGCCGGGTGCCGTCGAGGCCATCACGCCGGCGCCATCATCGCCGGCGCCGCTCGAATTGGACTTCAGGCCGATCTTGTAGGGTGTCATGTTCGAGCAGGTGACCGAGAATCCGCCGTTGCTGGCCGTCGCATTGGAGGCGGTCGAGGCGTTGCTGCCGAAGTCCAGGGTATTGGTCGAGCCGGACACCGTGCAGTTGGCCGTGATGACGATCTGGACGTCCATCGAACCCGTGGCCGTGGACTGCGCCAAGGTGGGCAGGGAAATGGCGAGTCCGCCGGCGGCGACGGCATACAGGGCCAGTTGCTTGATCTTCATAGGATTTCATCTCCGTTGAGCGCTTCGGGTCGAAGCGGTCACTGAACCCGCCCACCGGATGCGGATCCAGAGGACGGACGCATACGGAGGCGGCTACGTTTTGGAGGTGGACAACGATGCGGCAGGCCGAATATCGTGAAGATCATATCCGGACATTGGGCTCGACTCTCCGACGAACCCAAAGGCACCCATTGCAGGTGACAACGGCATCAATAACGAAGACATGCAAGACGCATCCCTTCGATGACCGCAATAGTACTCTGGGCGAATACATTTGTCATCCGAATCGTTGGACGGCGCGCTATGGTGTTGTTTTTTCTGATTGCCGGCATGCGGCGGTGTGCTGGTGCGGCGGGCTGCCGCTGTGGTGCGGGGCGTGGTGACTGGTGCCGGTGAAAGGAGTCGAACCCTCGACCTTCTCATTACGAATGAGCTGCTCTACCAACTGAGCTACACCGGCGATGGCGGCATCGGCTATCGTCAGCCGCCCACCAAAGCCAAGCATTATACATGGAATGTGGCGGCTTGGATGGGGGCACGGCGCGGGCCGTGCGCCCGGTCATTTTGGGGGCGGCGCGGCCGGCGATCCCGCCGGCTTGACCGGCGGCGGGGCCGCCGATTCGTCCCGTGTCGCGCGGGCGTTGAGCGATACCGCATCGGGGAACAGATCCCAGCAGGCGATGAACAGGGCAGCGAACAGCGGGCCGATGACGAAGCCGTTCAGGCCGAACACCGCCAGCCCGCCCAGGGTCGAAATGAGCACGACGTAGTCGGGCATCTTGGTATCCTTGCCCACCAGGATAGGGCGCAGCAGGTTGTCGATCAGGCCGATGACCAGCACGCCGAACAGGATGAGGATGATGCCCTCGCCATAGGCGCCGGTCACCATGAAATAAATGGCGACGGGCGCCCAGATCAGCGAAGCCCCGACGGCGGGCAACAGCGACAGGAACGCCATCAACACCCCCCAGAACAGGGCGCCCTGGATGCCGAGGAAGGCGAACATGACGCCGCCCAGGAATCCCTGGGTGATGGCGATGACGATATTGCCCTTGATCGTTGCCCGGACCACGGTCGTGAATTTCTGGAACAGGTGGCGCCGATGGGCGTCCGACAGCGGGATCAGGCTCTTGATGCGCGGGACCAGCGCATGGCCGTCGCGCAGCAGGAAGAACAGCAGATACATCATGACGCCCAGGCCGATCAGGAACTGGAAGGTGTTCTGGCCGAGGCTGACGGCCTGCTTGGCCAGGAATTGGCTGCCCTGCAGCGCGCCGGCGGACAGTTTCTCGCGGATGCTGAGCAGGTCGCCCACGCCCCAGGAGTCCAGCCAGCCATGCACCCAAGCCGGCAGGGCGGTGACGATCTGTTCGTAGTAGCCGCCCAGATTGAGTTGGCCGCTGTTGATCCGGTTGTACAGGCCCGCCGCCTCGTTGGCGAGCGCGCCGGCGATGAAGGTCATGGGCAGGATGACGATCAGGATGATGATCAGCACCATCAGGAAGGCCGCCAGGTTGCGGCGCTCGCCCACCAGCGCCCGCAGCCGCCGGTGCAGGGGGCCGAAGATCACGGCCAGTACCCCGCCCCAGAATATGGCCGGGTAGAAGGGCAGCAGGATGCTGAGGAAGGCGATCGAGACGGCGACCAGCAGGAGCAGGAAGCTGCGGAAATGTAGGGTGGACGTTTGCATGGTTTCGCGGTGATCCCGGTGCGTTCAGTGCCGCTTGGTGTCGCGGATGCGGTGGGCGACCGCGGCGATGATGAGCAGGCCCAGTGGCGTGCCCGCCAGCAGGGCGGTCCGTGGTGAGAGATCGGCGCCCAGCACCAGCAGGCCCTCGTACAGCAGCTTGAACAGGCTGAACAGATAATAGCTGATCGCGATGATCGACAGGCCCTCGACCGCTTTCTGGATCTTGATCTGGGTGTCGGCGCGTGCGCTCAGGCTGTGCAGGATCTGGGCGTTCTGCTCTTCCATTTCGACCTGGACCCTGGCCTGCAGCAGCTCGCCCAGGTGCGCGACGGCCTCGCCGATGGCCGACAGGCGCCGGTCGGTGGAGGCGCAATAGCGCACCGTGGGACGGAAGCGCTGGGTGATGAAAGCCCCCAATTGCTGGCAGTCGCCGGTGCGGCTTTCGTGCAGCTCGGCGATCCGCTCGAAGACCAGCTGGGCGTAGGCCTCGGTGGCGCTGAAGCGCAGGCGGGTGCGTGCGCGCGTCTGCATGACGCGGGCCGACAGCGCGGTGATCCGTTCCAGCAGGGCCTTGGCCTCGCGCGCGCCGGCGCGCGCGTTGTCGTCGGACAGTGCGGCGAGCTCGGCTTCGTAGTGTTTGAGCTCTGTGTTGAGCGCGCGCGCCATCGGCAGCGTGAGCGAGGCCATCAAGCGGTAGGTTTCGACCTCGAGCAGCCGCCGGACCATCCGGCCGAGCCGGCGGCCGTCGAGCTGGCGATTGACCACCAGCATGCGGTTCAGCCCCGAGCCGTTCAGGCGCAGGTCGCTCCAGACGGTGGCCTTGTCCCGGTCCAGGATCGAGCCCAGCGGATCCTCGAATCCATAGGCCTCGACGTCCCCCGTCCAGTCGGCGGCGGACTCGATGCACACTTGGTCCGCATTGATCAGCAGGCGGCTGTGCGCCTCGGCGACCTCGGCCAGCACAGGGGGGAGTTCCGGCCAGGGGCTGCTGTGGCGGCCCGGCATCAGCAGGGTCAGGGTGAGGAACTCGGTATGGCGTTCCCAGCGCAGGCTGGCTTCGCCCAGGGGGATTTCGCCCAGGGGCTGTCCGGGGTCGGCCATGGCGACGTGCCGGTCGCACAGTGTGCGGACGATGGTGCCGGCCGTGTCGTCCTCGTCCAGGAGGGCCAGGTGGAAGATCTGCGCGGGCGCCTCGAAGTACATGGAAGGACGGGCGTGGAGCTCGTTGTGCAGGACGTGGCGTTGGAGGTGCATGTGGATCGAGGGCGGGTGGCGGTCGGGAACCGTTCAGTGTATCGAAAGAACGTGTATTGCACGCGGAAAATGCCCTTGCGCACCGCAGGCCGAGTCCCTGTGTGCAAAAAAAGGCTCCCGAGGGGAGCCTTTTGGCAAGCGTGGCGAAAACGGTGCATGGCCGGCCTCAGTACACGCCTTGCGCCAGCATCGCGTCCGCCACTTTGACGAAGCCGGCGATGTTGGCGCCATTCAGGTAGTTGACCGATCTGCCGTTGCCGCCGTGGAGCACGCAGTTTTCATGGATGTCGCGCATGATGGCGCGCAGCTTGGAGTCGACCTCGTCGCGCGTCCAGTGCAGGCGCTGGGCGTTCTGGCTCATTTCCAGCCCCGACACGGCGACGCCGCCGGCGTTGCTGGCCTTGCCCGGGGCGTACAACACGTCCGCCGCGATGAATGCCTCGGCGGCGTCGAAGGCGGTCGGCATGTTGGCGCCTTCGGCCACGCAGCGCACGCCATTGGCGATCAGGGTGCGTGCATCATCGATGTCGAGTTCGTTCTGGGTGGCGCAGGGCAGGGCCACGTCCACCGGCACGTGCCAGGGGCGCTTGCCGGCCTCGTAGACCAGGTTGAATTGCTTGGCGTATTCCTCGACGCGGCCGCGCTTCTGGTTCTTGAGTTCGATCAGGGCGGCGAGCTTTTCGGTCGTGAAGCCGGCCTTGTCGACCACGCAGCCGTGCGAGTCCGAGACCGTGATCACGCGCGCGCCCAGCTGCATGCATTTCTCGATGGCGTACTGGGCCACGTTGCCCGATCCCGAGATGGAGACCGTGTAGCCTTCGAGGGACTGGCCGACGCGTTGCAGCATTTCCTCGGCGAAATACACGGTGCCGTAGCCGGTGGCCTCGGGGCGGATCAGGCTGCCGCCGTACGAGAGGCCCTTGCCGGTGAAGACGCTGGCCGCCGAGTTGGAGAGTTTCTTGGCCATGCCGGCCATGAAGCCGACCTCGCGGGCGCCCACGCCGATGTCGCCGGCCGGCACGTCGATGTCCGGGCCCAGATGGCGGTGCAGTTCCAGCATCAGGGCCTGGCAGAAGCGCATGACCTCGGCGTCGGACTTGCCTTTGGGGTCGAAGTCCGATCCGCCCTTGCCGCCGCCCATGGGCAGCGTGGTCAGGGCGTTCTTGAAGGTCTGCTCGAAGGCGAGGAACTTGAGGATGGACAGATTCACCGAGGGGTGGAAGCGCATGCCGCCCTTGAAGGGGCCGATGGCCGAGTTGTGCTGGATGCGAAAGCCGCGGTTGACCTGCATGCGGCCGGTGTCGTCCATCCAGGAGATGCGGAACTGGATCGCGCGCTCGGGTTCGACCAGGCGCTCGAGCAGGGCCTGGCTGCCGTAGCGCGGATTTTTCTCGATGAAGGGCCACAGGCTGTGCACGACCTCCGTGACGGCCTGCATGAATTCGGGCTGGTGCGGATCGCGGGCCTGGACCTGGGATAGAAACTGCTCGAGTGAAGGGTTTGTCATCAAGGATGCTCGCTTATTTTTTCATCATGTCAAAGAATTCTGCGTTGTTTTTGGTCGCCCGGATCTTGTCCAGGATGAATTCCATGGCCTCGACTTCGTCCATATCGTGTATGAACTTGCGCAGCACCCAGATCTTTTGTAGAAGTTCCGGTTTGATCAGGAGTTCCTCTCGGCGTGTGCCGGATTTGTTCAGATTGATGGCCGGATAGATGCGTTTCTCGGCCAGGCGGCGTTCCAGGTGGACTTCGGAGTTCCCCGTGCCCTTGAATTCCTCGTAGATGACCTCGTCCATGCGGCTGCCGGTCTCGATCAGCGCGGTGCCGATGATCGTCAGGGAGCCGCCTTCCTCGAGGTTGCGCGCGGCGCCGAAGAAGCGCTTGGGCCGCTGCAGGGCATTGGCGTCCACGCCGCCGGTCAGCACCTTCCCCGAGGCGGGCACGACCGTGTTGTAGGCGCGCGCCAGGCGGGTGATGGAGTCCAGCAGGATGACCACGTCTTTTTTCAGCTCGACCAGGCGCTTGGCCTTTTCGATGACCATTTCGGCGACCTGCACGTGGCGCGTGGCGGGCTCGTCGAAAGTCGAGGCCACGACCTCGCCGCGCACGGTGCGCTGCATTTCGGTGACTTCCTCGGGCCGCTCGTCGACCAGCAGGACGATCATCACCGCGTCGGGGTAGTTGGACGTGATGGCGTGGGCGATGTGCTGCATCATCACGGTCTTGCCCGATTTCGGGCTGGCCACGATCAGGGCGCGCTGGCCTTTGCCGATCGGGGCAAAGATGTCCATGATCCGCCCGGTGATGTTTTCCTTGCTCTTGATGTCGCGCTCGAGCACCATGGGCTCGTCGGGGTGCAGCGGCGTCAGGTTCTCGAACATGATCCGATGCTTGATCGCCTCGGGCTGCATGCCGTTGACCTTGTCGACCTTGACCAGCGCGAAATAGCGCTCGCCGTCCTTGGGCGTGCGCACCTCGCCTTCGATCGAATCCCCGGTGTGCAGGTTGAAGCGGCGGATCTGCGAGGGCGAGATATAAATGTCGTCCGTGCTGGCCAGGTAGGACGTCTCGGGCGAGCGCAGGAATCCAAACCCGTCCGGCAGGACTTCCAGCACCCCGTCGCCGAAGATCTGCTCGCCTTGCTTGGCGCGCCGCTTCATGATGGCGAACATGAGCTCTTGCTTGCGCAGGCGGCTGGCGTTTTCGATGTCCAGACCGGCGGCCATTTCTAGCAGCTGCGAGACGTGCAGTGCTTTGAGTTCGTTGAGATGCATGGGAAGAGGGGGAGAAAGGGATCGTTGGATCGGCGGCGAGCCCTGAACGGGCTCGCGCGAGCGTGCGGATTGACCGGATCGATGTTTACGGAATCAGATGGAGTCGTCGAGGAACGCCTGGAGCTGAGTCCGGGACAGGGCGCCAACCTTGGTGGTTGACACCTTGCCGTCCTTGAACAGCATCAGCGTCGGGATGCCCCGGATGCCGTACTTTGCGGCACTGTCGGGATTGTCGTCGACATTGACCTTGGCGATGATAACACGGCCCTGGTATTTGGCGGCGGCTTCTTCGAGGAGCGGGGCGATCATTTTGCAAGGGCCGCACCATTCGGCCCAATAGTCCACCAGGACGGGTAGATCGGATTGGAGAACGTCGGCCTCGAAGGACGCGTCGCTGACGTGCTTGATGGAGTCGCTCATGGTTGTGCTAGGAATCAGAGAGGAATGGAGAATGGGCGCCGGCGCGCGGTCACGCCCCTGCCGCAGGGCCGCCGCTGGGGTTTTGCGTCGGTCCGGCACAATGCGATAAAGCATACCACTGTGCGAGGCGCATTGTCGCGCGGTGTTGCGCGCCGTTCCCACTGTGCGCCAGCGGCGCGCCGGCGAACTTCCGTAAAATACCGGTCTTCGACCACACCGACTACGGAACGACATTGGCCACCACACGCTACGACGAGTCCTCGATCCGCGTCCTGAAGGGGCTGGAGCCCGTGCGCCAGCGCCCGGGGATGTACACGCGCACCGACAATCCCCTGCATATCCTGCAGGAGGTCATCGACAATGCCGCCGACGAAGCCCTGGCGGGTTTTGCCCGCACGCTCGAGGTCACGCTGCACGCCGACGGCAGCGTGACCGTCGAGGACGACGGCCGGGGCATCCCCGTGGGCGAGCACCCCGAGGAACATGCGCCGGTGGTCGAACTGGTCTATGCCCGGCTGCACGCGGGTGGCAAGTTCGACAAGGCCGATGGCGGTGCCTACGCGTTCTCGGGCGGTCTGCACGGGGTGGGGGTGTCGGTGACCAATGCCTTGTCCAGCCGCCTCGAGGTGACGATCTGGCGCGACGGCGGCGAATACCGCATCGCCTTCGCGGGCGGCGAGACCGCCGAGCCGCTGGCGCGCATCGGTCCGGCCGCCCGGCGGCGCACGGGCACCCGGGTGCGCGTCTGGCCCGACCCGCGCTATTTCGACAGCGCCCAGATCCCCCTGGGCGACCTGGAGCATGCGCTGCGCAGCAAGGCGGTGCTGCTGGGCGGCATCCGCGTCGGCCTGCTGCACGAAAAGTCGGGGCAGCGCCGCGAGTGGCATTATGAATCGGGGCTGCGCGGCTACCTGGCCGAGGCGCTGGGCGGTGGCGAGACGATCGTGCCGCTATTCGAGGGGGGCCAGTACGCGGCCGACGACGACGAGCAGTACGCCGAGGGCGAGGGCGCCCAGTGGGTCGTGGCCTGGACCGCCGAGGGGCCGGTGGTGCGCGAATCCTATGTGAACCTGATCGCGACGACCGCGGGCGGCACCCACGAGGCGGGCCTGCGCGAAGGCCTGTTCAACGCGGTGAAATCCTTTGCCGAACTGCACAACCTGGTGCCCAAGGGCGTGCGGCTGCTGCCCGAGGACGTCTATGCCAGGGCGAGCTTCATCCTGTCGGCCAAGGTCCTGGATCCGCAGTTCCAGGGCCAGATCAAAGAGCGCCTGAACAGCCGCGACGCGGTGCGCCTGGTCGGCGGGTTCCTGCGCAACGCGCTCGAACTGTGGCTGCACGCCAACGTCGAATACGGCAAGCGCGTCGCCGAGCTCGCCATCGGCCAGGCGCAGGCGCGCACGCGCGCCGCGCGCAAGGTTGAAAAGCGCAAGGGCTCCGGCGTGGCGGTCCTGCCGGGCAAGCTCACCGACTGCGAATCCTCGGATCCGGGGCGCACCGAGGTGTTCCTCGTCGAAGGCGATTCCGCGGGCGGATCGGCCAAGATGGGGCGCGACAAGGAATTCCAGGCGATCCTGCCGCTGCGCGGCAAGATCCTCAACGCCTGGGAGGTCGAGCGCGACCGCCTGTTCGCCAATAGCGAGATCCACGACATTTCCGTGGCGATCGGGGTGGATCCGCATGGCCCCGACCAGGCGGTCGACCTGTCGGGGCTGCGCTACGGGCGCATCTGCATCCTGTCGGACGCCGACGTGGACGGCGCGCACATCCAGGTGCTGCTGCTGACCCTGTTCCTGCGCCATTTTCCGCGCTTGATCGAGGCGGGCCATGTCTATGTGGCCCGTCCGCCGCTGTTTCGCGTCGACGTGCCGGCCGCCGGCAAGCGCCCGGCGCGCAAGATCTACTGCCTGGACCAGGGCGAACTCGATTCCGTGCAGGACAAGCTGCGCGCCGAGGGCCTGCGCGAGAGCGCCTGGCGCATCAGCCGTTTCAAGGGCCTGGGCGAAATGAGTGCCGAGCAGCTCTGGGACACCACCATGAACCCCGACACCCGGCGCCTCGAGCGTGTGCGGCATGGCGGCGAGGGCACCGGCGCCTCGCGGCGCATGTTCGACATGCTCATGGGCAAGGGCGAGGCTGCGCAGCGGCGCGCCTGGCTCGAGGAAAAGGGCAATCTGGCCGATATCGACATTTAGTGTGAACAGGCCCTAGGACATGAGCATGGACGCAACACAAGACCTTACACCGGCCCAGGATGGCGACGAGGGCCTGATCCTCGCCCGCTACGCCGAGCAGGCCTATCTCGATTATGCGGTTTCCGTGGTGCGGGGCCGCGCCTTGCCCGAGGTCTCCGACGGCCAGAAACCGGTCCAGCGCCGCATCCTCTACGCGATGGACGCGATGGGCCTGGGCGCCCAGTCGCGTCCGGTCAAGTCGGCGCGGGTGGTGGGCGACGTGCTGGGCAAATACCATCCCCATGGCGACCAGGCGGCCTACGACGCGATGGTGCGCATGGCCCAGGACTTCAGCCTGCGCTACCCGCTCATCGACGGGCAGGGCAACTTCGGCTCGCGCGACGGCGACAATGCCGCGGCCATGCGCTATACCGAGGCGCGGCTGACGCCGTTTTCCCGGCTGTTGCTCGACGAGCTCGACGAGGGCACCGTCGATTTCATCCCCAATTACGATGGCAGCCAGCAAGAACCGGTGTGCCTGCCCGCGCGCCTGCCGGTGATGCTGCTCAACGGCGCCTCGGGGATCGCGGTGGGCATGGCGACCGAAATCCCTGCGCATAATCTGCGCGAGGTCGCGCAGGCTTGCGTGGCGCTGCTGCGCAAGCCCGCCCTGAGCGACGAGGCGCTCTACGAACTGGTGCCGGGGCCGGACTTTCCGGGCGGCGGCCAGATCATCTCGGCGCCCGAGGACATCGCCCAGATCTACGCCACGGGGCGCGGCACGATCAAGGCGCGGGCGCGCTGGCATTTCGAGGAATTGGCCCGCGGGCAGTGGCAGCTGGTGGTCACCGAGCTGCCGCCGGGCACCTCGGCGCAAAAAATCCTCGAATCCATCGAGGACCTCACCAATCCCAAGCCGCGCGCCGGCAAGAAGAGCCTGAGCGCCGAGCAGCAGCAGACCCGGACCCTGGTCCTGGGCATGCTCGACGCCGTGCGCGACGAATCCGGCAAGCAGGCCGCCGTGCGCCTGGTGTTCGAACCCAAGACCAGCCGGATCGACCGCGACGAGTTCGTCAACATGCTGCTGGTGCGCACCGGCCTGGAAGGCAATGTGTCGATGAACCTGGTCTGCATCGATACCGACGGCCGCCCGGGGCAGCGCAGCCTGCGCCAGGTCCTCGAGTCCTGGCTGGCATTCCGCTCGGCCACGGTCACGCGGCGCACCCGTTTCCGGCTGGACAAGGTGCTGGACCGCATCCACATCCTGGAAGGGCGCAGCATCGTCTATCTGAACGTCGACGAGGTGATCCGCACCATCCGCGAGGCCGAGGAACCGCGCGCGGCGCTGATGGAACGGTTCCATCTGACCGAGCGCCAGGCCGACGATATCCTCGACATGCGCCTGCGCCAGCTGGCCCGCCTCGAAGGCATCCGCATCGAGCAGGAACTCGCGCAAAAGCGCGAGGAACAGCTGGCCCTGCAGGAACTGCTGGACAAGCCCGAGGCCATGCGGCGCCTGATGATCCGCGAGATCGAGGCCGACGCCAAGCAGTACGGCGACGAGCGGCGCACCCTGATCGAGGCGGCCAGCCGGGCCGTGATGGAGACCCAGGTGCCCGACGAGCCCGTGACCGTGGTGATTTCGCAAAAAGGCTGGCTGCGCCTGCGCCAGGGGCACGGCCACGATCCCGCGCAGTTCGGCTTCAAGACCGGCGACGCTCTGTACGATGCCATCGAGTGCCGCAGCACCGACGAGCTGATCGCCCTGTCCAGTACCGGCCGCAGCTACGCCATCGCCGTGGCGGGCCTGCCGTCGGCGCGCGGCGACGGGCAGCCGGTGACCGCCATGGTCTCGATGGAGGCCGGGGCGCGCATCGTCCATATGGTGGCGGGCGCGGCGGACCGCCGGGTGATGCTGGGGGTGCGCACCGGCACCGGCTTTCTGACCCGCATCGGCGACCTGAGCACCCGCCAGCATGCGGGCAAGCAGTTCGTGACCTTGGACCGGGGCGATGTCCTGCTCAAGCCGCTCATGCTGCGCGAGGACGACCACGCCTTGGCCCTGCTCAGCAAAAAAGGCAAGTTTCTGGTGCTGTCCCTGGACGAGGTCAAGACCCTGTCGGGCGGCGGCCGCGGCACGATCCTGATGGGCTTCGATGCCGAAGACCGGCTCGAGCAGTGGGCCGCGGTCGGACCCGCCGGGGTCAGCCTGCGCGGCGTGTATCGGGCCAAGGACACCGTCCTGACGCTGGATCGCGAGGCCCTGCGTGAATACGAGGGGCGGCGTGCGCGCAAGGGCAAGCTTCTGGCCGTCAAGGTCAAACAGCCGAGTCTGTGGCCCGCGGGCTAGAATGTCGGGTGTCATGCAATTCGGGATGTCATTCAACGCCATGCGGGACGGGTCATGAGCTTCAAGGTGACGGTGTTGCCCGGCGGCCAGGCCTTCGCGGTCGAGCCCGGGCAGACGGTGCTGGATGCGGCGCTGGCCGCCGGCCTGATATTGCCTTACAGCTGCCGCACGGGCGCATGCTCCACATGCCGCGGCCGCGTGGTGTCGGGCGAGTACGCTGCGGGCGAAGCGCCCGCGCACATCCTCGAGGCCGAGGATCTGGCGCGCGGCTACACCCTGCTGTGCCAGGCCAGGCCGTCGTCGGACCTGGTCATCGAGGCGCGCGAAGTCCGCATGGCGGGCGACATCCACGTGCGCAAGATGCCGGTCCGCGTCCTGGCCCTGCAGCCCCTGGCCGACGACGTCATGGAAATCACCCTGCAGCTGCCCTCGGCCGAGGCCTATCGCTACAACCCGGGCCAGTACCTGGAGTTCATCCTCAAGGACGGCCGGCGCCGCGCCTATTCCATGGCCGCGCCGTCCAGCCAGGACCACACGGTGCGCCTGCATGTGCGCCACATGCCCGGCGGGGCCTTCACCAGCCAGGTGTTCGGCGCGGCCGAGCCGGCGCTCAAGGCGCGGGACATCCTGCGCATCGAGGGTCCGCTGGGCTCGTTCTTCCTGCGCGAGGACACCGACAAGCCCGTGGTCTTCCTGGCCAGCGGCACGGGCTTCGCGCCGATCAAGGCCATTGTCGAGCACATGATCGCCACGGGTGTCCGGCGGCCCGCGACGCTGTATTGGGGCGGCCGCCGTCCGGCCGACCTGTATATGGACGCCCTGGCGCGGGAATGGCGGGAGCGCCTGCCGGGATTCCGCTATGTCCCCGTGGTCTCCGAGGCCCGGCCGGCCGACGGCTGGACGGGGCGCGAGGGCCTGGTCCACCGCGCCGTCATGGCGGATCTGCCCGATCTGTCGGGCCATCAGGTCTATGCCTGCGGCGCGCCGGCCATGGTCGAGGCCGCCCGCCGGGACTTCGTCCAGTCCTGCGGCCTGCCGGGCGACGAATTCTACGCCGACGCCTTCACCTCCGAGATCGATCGGCTCGAGGCCGGCGTATGAAAGTCGCCGTGTTCGGCGCCGGCATCATCGGCGTCTCCAGTGCCTGGTGGCTGGCGCAGGCCGGCCACGAGGTCGAGGTCATCGAGCGGCGCCCCGGTGTCGCGCTCGAGACCAGCCGCGCCAATGGCGGCCAGATTTCAGTGTGCTACGCCGAGCCCTGGGCCAGCGCGCATACGCTGCGCAAGGTCCTGCGCTGGCTGGGAAGGCGCGACGCGCCCCTGGCGTTCTCGCCACGGCTGAGCCCCCGGCAGTGGCTGTGGTGCGCCCGCTACCTGAACGAGTGCCGGGCCACGCGCTATGCCGTCAACGTGGCGGCCATGGTGCGCATGGCGCAATACAGCCGGTCGACGCTGCGCAGCCTGCGCGCCGATCTCGACATTCGCTACGACCACCTGGAACGCGGCATCCTGGCCTTCTATCGGGACGCCCGCGAATTCGACCATGCCTGCGAGAGCGCCGAGCGCATGCGCGCACTGGGGGTGGACCGCCGCATCGTGGATGCCGACGAGGTGCTGCGCATCGAGCCGGCGCTCGAGGCCCTGCGGGGGCAGATCCTGGGCGGCGACTATACCGCCGACGACGAATCCGGCGACGTGCACCTGTTCACTCGCGCGCTGGCCGAGCGCGCCCGCGCGGCGGGCGTCGTGTTTCGCTTCGACACGCGCTTGAGCCGCCTGGTGCCGGGCGAGCGGCGCGTGGCGGTGGCCGAGGTGGTCGAGCCGGATGGCTGGTTCCGGCCCCTGCGCGCCGACGCCTACGTGCTGGCCCTGGGCAGTTTCACGCCCGACCTGGCGGGTCCGCTGGGCATCGACTGTCCGGTCTATCCCGCCAAGGGCTATTCGGCGACTTTCGCCCTGCGCGATCCGGCCGCCGCCCCCGAGGTCAGCCTGATCGACCAGGAGGCCAAGATCGTGTTCTCGCGCCTGGGCGACCATTTGCGCATGGCCGGCACCGCGGAAATCGGCGGCTATTCGCGGGCCTTGAATACACGGCGTTGCAATAATCTGGTGCAACGGGCGCGCGCCATGTTTCCAAGCGCACTCGATTTTGGTAATGTTCAGTTCTGGGCCGGTTTGCGGCCCACGACACCCTCCAACGTTCCCCTGATCGGCCGTACGCGGATCGGCAACCTCTATTTGAATACCGGGCATGGCAGCCTGGGATGGACGATGGGCGTGGGGTCGGGCAAGGCCTTGGCGGATCTGGTGTCCGGTCGGACGCCAGAGGTCGATTTTCCTTTTTTGGGTTAGATTCAATATGAAATTCATCAGCCACCCCGGCTTTTTGCGCCTGGGGCGCCATGCCGCGTGGGCGCTCGTCGCGGCCCTGGCAGCCGGTCCGGCCTTCGCGGCGACGGATATCCAGGTCTGGCACACCATGGACGAGCACAATGCCGAGGCCTTCGAGGACCTGGTCGATGCCTACAACCGGGGCCAGTCCGATGTCCGCGTCAAGCTGCGGGTGTTCGAGACCCCGCAGAAACTCGAGGCCGCCCTCGACGAGGCGGCGCGCGCCAAGGACCTGCCTGCGCTGGTCGAGCTGGGCGACGACCACACCCTCGAGGAAATCGCCCGGCGCAACTATATTCAGCCTTTCTACACCCAGCAGAACGGCCCGGCGCTCAAGAACGCCCGCTGGTTCCTGTCGTCCGACAACGCCTTCATCCACGATGCCAAGGGGCGCCTGATGGCGTTTCCCTACATGCTCGAGGTTCCGGTCATGTACTACAACCGGGATGCCTTCAAGAAAGCCGACATCGAGCCCGCGGTGCCGCAGCGCACCTGGCTCGAGCTGCAAGCCCAGCTGGTCGAGCTGGCGAACAACGGCTCGCGCAAGTGCCCGCTGACCTCGGACTTGCCGGTCTCGATCAACCTCGAGAACCTGGCGGCGGTGAACAACCAGCTTTTTGCCAGCGGGGGCAACGGCCTCACAGTCAAGGGGCTGCCCAGCTTTTCCTTCGATTCCACCTATGTGCGCCACCTGTCGCTGATGATCAGCTGGGTGCGCAGCGAAATCATGGTCGGGCCCAAGCTCGGGCCGCAGTCGGTGGATCGTTTCGCGGCGGGCGACTGCGCGATCCTGATGTCCAATTCCGGCCACATCGGCCGCTTCAACGACAAGCGCCTGCTGCGCTATGCCGTTTCGGGCCTGCCGTACTATCCCGAGGTCACCAAACAGCCCGGCAGCCCCTTCGTGTCGGGCGCGGGCCTGTGGCTGACCAAGACCGACAAGCCCCGCACCGAGGCCCGGATCAAGTTCCTGGGCTGGCTGGCGCAGCCCGAGCAGGCGGCGAAATGGCACCAGGACACGGGCTTCCTGCCCTTGACGCACGCGGCCTTCGACCAGACCCCGGAAAAGTACTACAAGGGCCTGGGACAATGGCGCGAGCTGGTGGCCGTGTATTCGCAGAAGGCCAGCGCGACCGGCCAGGGATTCCGCATCAACAACTATCCCAGCATCCGCGCGCGTTTCCACCAGATCCTGGACAACGCCCTCCAGGGCCAGCAGCCCGCGGTGACGGCATTGCAGCTGGCGGCGACCGAGGCCAACAAGATGGTCCGCCAGAAATGAGGCCTTGATTCCCGTGCCCCGTCCTCCGGCGCGCGGCCGACAAGGCGGGGCGCGCCGCCGCAGGGGCGCTTTCCTCCATCCGTAATCGCCGGTCTGGCGCAGGGCCGGCATCCATCCCAAGATAGGCACCCGATCCGCTGGATCCGGTGCCTGTTTCGTTGATGGGGGATGCGTTTATGTTGAAGGTTCTCACGGCGGCCGCCGCCTCGGTCCTGTTGGCCGGCTGCGCACAAACGTCCGCCTGGGCGTGGCTCGAGGTGGACGGACGCAAGCCGGCCGATTCCGCGCCGCGGCAGTTCGGTTTCGACTGGCGGATCGACGGTGATCCCGGCCTCGCGCCGCTGCAGGTATTCGACGACGGCCAGCGCACCTGGCTGCAGTATCCGGCCGACCAGGCCGTGCCGGCCCTGTTCCAGCGCACGGCGCGCGGCGACCGCCTGCTGATGCCCGTGCGGCGGGGCGACTACCTGGTCCTCGAGGGGGTGCCGCCCCACCTGGTGATGCGCGGCGGGCATCTGGCGGCCGAGGCGCGGCGCACGACGGGGGTCACAGTCGAGGATCGGGCAGCGGCCTCGGTGGCCGAGGTCCCGGCTTCGATCCCGATGTCCGAGGCGTCCGCCGTGCCGGTCGAGGCACCCGCGCCCCGGCTGGCCTCCTTGTCACCGGCGGTCCGCGCCTCGCCTGCACCGGCGCCGCTGTCCGCGCACCTGCCGGCGCCCGTCCCGCCGCCTCCGCCTCCGCCTCCACCGCCCCAGCCCCCGGCGTTCCAGCCGTCGGCGTTCCAGGCCGGCCCGGCGGACCTCAACATCCGCAGTGCGCTGGGCCGCTGGGCGCGCGAGGCGGGTTGGGTATTCGAGGCCGAGCATTGGGCGGTCGACGTCGACATTCCCCTGGCGGGGTCGGCGGCCTTCGGGGAGGGATTCCGCCCCGCGGTGCGCGCGCTGCTGGCCGCCACCGAACTCGGCGACCGTCCCCTGCAGCCCTGTTTCTACGCCAACCGGGTCTTGCGGGTCATTCCGCTGGCCCAGCGCTGCGATCGCACATCAGGCCCCGGGAGACCCTCGTGAGGGCGTGGCGGCCGATCGCGGGCGTTCTCCTGTGCGGGCTGCTCGCCGGCTGCGCCCTGTCGCAGCGTCTGCGCGAGGCGGCCCTCGAGTTTTCGCAGGCACGGGCGGCTCTTGCACAGGGGCATGAAGCCTTCGCCGCCGACGCGCGGGACGATGTCGAGGCGCGCCACGCCGCCCAGGACGTCGACCGGCCCTGGCTCGCGGGCCGGGCGCAGCCCCTGGCCCGGGAACTGAGCCTGCCGCCGGCGCTGCGGGCCAACGTGCGCACGACCCTGCTGTTTGCCGACGGCGACGATGACTTGCGCCGCATCGGCGGCCGGATCTCGGCGGTGACGGGCATCCCCGTGCACGTGCGGCCGGACGCCTTGTTGCCCGCCTGGCATTTCCTGCCGCGCCTGACCGGGGTGGCCGGCGCCGGCCCCTCCGCAGCGCCGGCGCCCGAGCCCTTCATCCTCGCCGATGCGTCGCGACCCCTCGCCCAGACGCTGGATCGCCTGTGCGCGCACTTCGGGGTCCTGTGGCGCTTTCACGAGGGCCGCATCGAATTTTTCCGCACCCAGACGCGGGTCTTCAACGTCCGCGCACTGGCGCTCGAGGCGCAGACCGAGGCCTCGCTGGGGTTCGCCGGGGCGCGCGGCGCGGGCGGTTTCGTCAGCACCTCCGGCACCCGCCTCGCCGGCGGCGGCCTGGATGTGATCCAGACCATCCGGGCCCGCATCGAGCCCTTCCTGTCGCGCGCCGGCCTGCTGGTGGCCGAGCCCGGTGCCAGCGCCAGCATCGTGGTCACCGACACGCCCGACGCCCTCGAGCGGATCGCGCGCTACCTCGACATCGAGAATCGCGCCCTGACCCGTCGTGTGCGCCTGGTGTTCGAGGAGTTGACCGTGGCCTTGACGGACCAGGCACTCGCCAGCCTGGACTGGAACCTGATCTTCGCGGGCACGCGCGTGGCCGCGAGCCTGGCGGTGCCGGCGCTGGGCACGGCGCCGTCGGGCTCGCTGGGCGTGGGCATCACCCAGGGCCCGCTCTCGGGCAGCGAGGCGGTGGTTCGCGCTCTGGGCGAGACCGGGCGTCTGGTGCGCAGCAGCACTGTGCCCATGCTGACCCTCAACCGCCGTCCCGTGACCCATGCGGTGCGCACCACGTTCTCATATATCGACCGGGTCGAAACCACTTCCATGCCCGGCGGCGCCGGGATGGCGCTGCCTGCCGTGTCGGTCAACCAGAAGGAGGAAACCGTCGGTTCGCTGCTGACCGTCATACCGGATGCCCAGGAGGACGGCCAGATCTTCCTGTCGATCGCCTATGACAATACGGTGGCCCAGCCGCTGAAGTCGGTGACCTTCGGCGACAAGGCCAATCCGCTGCAACTGCAGCAGCTCACGATCGACGGCAACGGTACCGTGCAACAACTCGCGGTACAGCCCGGCCAGCCGCTGGTGATCTCCGGCTTCGATCGGCATCAGTCCGAAACATCCGAGCGCCGCCTCGGGCCGGGCATGCCCGCCGTGTTCGGCGGCGGCGACCAGATCGCCGCACAGCGCCTGACGACCCTCCTGGTCATCACCGCGCGTGTCGAGGAGGGGCTGTAGGCCATGCGCGGCACGCGGATTCTCCAGGTCGGCCGGGTTGCGCTGGCGTTCGGCATGGAGTGGCTGCCGCTGGTGGGCGAGCATCCCGATCGCCTGGCGCGCCGGCTGACCCGGCGGCGCCGGGCCTCGCACGCCGTCCTGTCGGGCTCCGACCAGGCGGCCGTGGGGCTGGCCTGGCTGGATGGCAAGTCGTCCGCGCAGCCCTATTCGGGTGCGCAGATCTTCGCCTTGCTCCACCCCCGGGGTACGGTGGCGGACGTGCTCGACCTGGGCGACGGCAGTGTCTGCGTGTTGGCGGCCCACGAGGGGGTCGTCCTGTCGCGGGCGGACCGCATCTACCAGGACCCGGGGCTGGCGCAGGCGGTGATCGATGAATTGCGCCTGGCGTATCCCCGCCTGCGCCGCCCGTCGTCGCAGCTTGCGGTCCGTCTCGAGGATCTGGCCGGCCACGCCGGCGACGAATCCCGCCTGCGGCGGGCGCCGTGGTGGGGCTGGCGGCGCGTCGGGTTCGTGGGGCTGGCGGTGTGCGTGGCCGCGCCGCTGGCGTGGCAAAGTCTGGCTGATGCCCGGAACGGACCGCCGCGTATCGATGCCCGCCAGGCCTGGGACCAGGCCCAGCGCCGCCTGCTGGAGCAGCACCGCGTCCATGGCGCGGCGGGCACGCGCGCGCTGCTTGCCGCTCTTCATCGGCAGCCGGCTGCGATCGCCGGCTGGCGGCTGCGCCTGCTGTCTTGTCGGCAGGCCGATGACGGCGCCTGGCGCTGTCTGGGCGAGTATGAACGCGCGGATCGCCGGGCCGACAATCGCGGGCTGCTGCGCCGGGCGCCGCGCGACTGGCGTCTGGACTTCCCGTCCCTGGGCCTCGCGCGCGCCTCCTGGACGCTATCGCTGCCGGCGCAGGTCCCGGACCGTACCCGGCCGCCGTCCGCGCAGGGGCAGGCGCGTGACTGGGCCAGCCGGGCACAGGGCATCCTGCCGGCCTTTTCCGCGTTCCGCCTCGATGCCAGCCGGGCCCTGGAGCCGACCCCTCCGCGGGATGCGGACGGCGTGGAATTGCCGCGGCCCCCGGACATGCGCCGCTATGCCTTGCGGGAATTGCGGGTCGACGGTCCGCTGCGCTCGGCCGTGCTGCTGATCCCCATCTCGCAGCATATCGGCTGGCGCAAGGCGGCCTTGTCGATCGGCCGGCGGCCCGCCGCAGGGCTCTCCGACAGTCCCATCAATCTTCATTTAGAGGGAGTCCTCTATGAAACCCAAGACCTCCCGGCTCCGCCTGGTTGAGGCGGTGATCGTTGCGGCCATGCTGGCCCTGTCGGCCCAGCCGAGCCCCGCGCCGGCCACGGGCGTCGTGCAAGGGGATGCAGGGCCCGCGGCCGTCCCCGCATCCTCGCCCGCCGAGGCCGGCATCGAGGGCGGCGAGGATTTCGAGTGGCAGGCCCAGTCCGTGCGCGAGCTGTTGCGGCGCGATCTCCAGGAGGCCCTGCGGCCGGCGCCGGCGCGGGGCGGGGTTCCGGCGGCGCGCGCCAGCCAGCCGGCCGACGCATCGGCTGCGCAGCCACGGCTCGTGGCGATGTATGGTGTCGGCCGCAGGCTGATGGCCGAGGTCCAGGTGGGCGGGCGCGCATTCCTGTATGTTCGCGGCCAGGCGCTGCCGGTGGGCCACGCGGGCGATTCCGCCGTCTATCGGCTGCGCGAGATGAACGGCGCGTGCGTGCGCCTCGAGCGCGGTGCGCAGCGGCACGCCCTGTGTCTGCGGGCCATGTTGGGCGAGGCCAGGCCATGATGGTCCGCTGGCGGCCCCGGCGGACGCCCGCCCCGGCGGCGGCTCGCCTCGCGGTCTTCGACAGCGCGCGTGCGGTCGTCCTCGATGGTGCGCGCGGGCTGGCCGATCTGGATCCGCCGGTGCGCCGCCCGCTGGCGGCCGAATTCGGGGCGCGGGCCTTGTCCGACCGGATCTGTCCCGCCGAAATGGCCGACGGCACAGTCGCCCTGTTCGCATTGGCCGAGCATGTGGGCAGCGACCAGGCCGACGAACTCAGCCGGCGAATCGAATCCGCCGGCAGGCGCATGGCGGATCCGCCGCGCTACGTATTGTCGGCCGCCTTGCTGCTGGCGCTGGCGCGCGGCGGCGCGGGACAACCGGCGACCTCGTTTCCGCGCGAACGTACACCCACTGCGCTGGCCGGCGTCTTTCAGGACATGGTGGAATGGGGCGTGCGCCATGGCGCCAGCGATCTGCATCTGAATGTCTGCCGCGATGAAGCCGAATCCGAGGTGCGCTACACGCTGGCGGGGCGCTATATCGCCCCGGAGCGCTTCCGCCGCATGCCCACCGCCTTGCTGCTCGATGTCCTGGCCGTCGCCTGGATGGACATCCGCGGCGGCAACGGAGCGGTCTTCGATCCCCTGGCCGAACAGCAGGGCAGCCTGCTGCGCCAGGTCGACGGGCGCGACATCACGCTGCGCTGGGCCTCCCTGGCCGCGGATCGCGGCCCCAGCGTCTGCCTGCGGTTCCTCGAGCGCCACGCGCGACCCCGGCCGGCGTCGCTCGAGGCTCTCGGCTATCGCCGCGACCAAGTCGAACAGATCGAGCGCGTCATGCGCTCCGAGGGCGGCGCCATCGTCTTCGCCGGCACGGTCGGCTCGGGCAAATCCACGACGCTGGCCACGCTGATTGCCGGCCTGCCGCCGCATCGCAAGGTCATCACCCTCGAGGAACCGGTCGAGTACCGCATCGAGCACGCGGTGCAGAACACCATCGGGCGCTACCTGGATCGCGAGGCGCATGACGGTTATGCGGCCAAGCTGAGAGCGCTCAAGCGCTCGGCGATGACCGACGTGTTGCTGGGTGAAATCCGCGATGCGGAAACCGGCAGGGCGTTCATGGACCTGGCCGGCTCGGGGGTGAACGTCTACACGACCGTCCATGCGCCCTCGGCCGCTGGAATCGTCGACCGGCTGGCCTCCGAGTTCGTCGGCATCCCCCGTGATTTCCTCCAGACGCCCGGCATCCTCAAGCTCCTGGTCTTTCAGGCCTTGCTGCCCACCCTGTGTCCGGCTTGCGCCATGCCGGCGCAGGCCCATCATCTGGCTCGAGGCGGTACGCGCCCGGCGGCCTACTGGGAGCACTGGCTCGCGGGCATCGAATCCGCATGGCCATGCTCGCGCGAGGCGCTGCGCCTGCGCAACGAGGCGGGTTGCGGGCAGTGCCGGGTTGCGCAATTGCCGGAATTGGCCGGCTATCGTGGCCGGACTGTGGCTGCCGAATGCCTCGAGCCGGGCCTGCCGCGGGGCGCGCTTGTACCGCATGTGCCCGGGCGCGGCGCCATGGCTCACGCGATGGACAAGGCCTTGCGCGGCGAGATCGATCCGCGTGACGTCGAGGTGCGCTTCATGGCGTTCGAGACGCTCGCCTTGCGCGAAGGACGCCTCCCATGAGGCGGGGTTGGGGGGAACGCTGGCGTGCGGGGCCGGGCTTGCGGCTGGACGCCTGGCGCTTCGCCTCGGCGCGGGCCGAATACTATGACTATCTGCAAGGCGTGCTGCGGGGCATGCTCGGCCGGCGCACCCTGCGCGAGCTCTTCGACCTGGATGCGCGGCGCTATGGCGCCGGCAGCGTGCGCGGCCGCTTGTCCGCCGCGTGGTCGCGCGCCTGCGAGCGCAGCGGCGGCGACCTGTACGCCACGTGGATCGCCAGCTTTCCTGCCGACGAACTGGTGCTGGTTCGCGCCGCCCAGGCGTTCGGCAACGAGCGCCTGCTGGCCTGTTTCGAGGCGCTGGCCAGGCATCTGGCGCTGATGGCGCAGGCGCGCCGTATCCTGGTCCTGACCCTCGGTACGGCCGCGGCGGCGATGATCGTCGCCAGCCTCCTGGCGCTGGCACTGCCGGCCTTCACCGTGCCTGGGCTGGCGCATGCCTTCCAGGGCCTGCCGCCCGCCTTTCATGGGCCGTACGCTCGGGCGCTGTTTGCGTTTTCCGATTGGCTCGCCGCCTATGGTGTGCTGTTGCCCGCAGGGGCCGCGATCGTCTCGTTCCTTGCGATCTGGTCGCTGCCGCGCGGCGTGGGTGCCTGGCGGCGTCCCCTGGACCGCCACGGCATCTGGCGCCTGTATCGGCAAGTCCAGGGTCTGCGCATCCTGGCGCTGCTCGAGATCCTGCTGGATGCCGGCCCGGGCGCCTCTACCCAGCTGCGCACCGCCATCGGCATGCTTCGGGATGGCGCACAGCCCTGGGCGGGGCTGCACCTGACGCGCATGCTGGCCCGCATCGACTGGGGATGGGCGGGCGTGGCCTCGCTGGATACCGGACTGCTGGATCGCGAGGCCTACTGGTACCTCGAGGATATGACGGCGGCGCGCGGCCTGCATGAGGGATTGCGGGCGACGCGCCTGCGGCTTGCCGCGCAGTTGCTCGGTCGCGTGTCGCGCCAGGCGCAGGCGCTGCGCTGGCTGGCGCTGCTGGCCGCACTTGCCTGGGTGCTGGGCGCGGCGCTGTGGCATTACGCCGCAATGGACGAGCTGCGGCGCGCCTGGATGGTATTTCAAGCCGGCCATTAGGGGCCGGCGGATCGGTGCCGGTCATCCGGCAAGGAGAACAGCATGGCAGTTTCCACAGCAAGCGCGCGGCGCGCCCGGCAGCAAGGTTTTTCCCTGATCGAGGTCTCGATCGTCACGGCCATCATCCTGCTGGTCGCGGTCATCGGCATTCCGGCGATCGGTGGCTATGTGATCGAAAACAAGGTTCCCCGGGTGGGCGAGGAGCTCACCCGCTTCATTCTGCAGGCGCGCGTGAACGCCAACACCGGGGATGTCCCGCCCTACGAGTCGCTGTCGACCGCCAGCCTGGCAAATATGATGGCTGATTCGACGGTGCTGACGGTGGCGGCGGACGGTTCCGTGCGCCACGGCCTCGGCGGACAGGGTGTCGTCCAGATCGAGACGGTCGAGAGCGGCGCCGGCTTCGTGGTTCGCCTGAACGCGGTCAATCATGCCGCCTGCCCCTCCATCGCCTCGGTCCTGCAGCGTGTCGCCGACAGCATCACCGTGGGGCAGGGCGCGGGCCAGGGGCGGGTGGTCAAGGATGCCTCCACCACCTACAGCGCCCTGGCGGCTGAATCGGCATGCGCGCGCGGCGACGTCAACCAGTTCGCGTTCTACGCGCGATGAGCCCGCCGGGCGTGCGTCGCTTCGCGGGCGGGCGCGCCGGGCCGCGCGGCTTCGTGCTGATCGAGCTGGCCCTGGCCGGGCTGATCCTCGCGCTGCTTTCGGTCTGGGCCGCGCACGCCTGGGCGCAGCGCGTGCGCGACTTGCAGGCCCAGTCCCTGGCGGTGTGGATGACCGTGGCCCACGAGGCTGCGCGGGCCTACCTCAGGCGGCACGGGCCGGCGCTGGCCCTGGCGGACGGCCCGGGCGCATTGGCGCACGAAGGGTTCGACGATTGGTCGGCGCCCGGCTGGGACGAGCTGCGCGCCGCCGGCCTCGTTCCGTCAGGCTGGCTCGAGGCGGGACCGCTGGGTCAGTCCGCCGGTTTGCGTATCCTGCGTTCGCAGGTCTGTCCGGGGCCTGCGTGCCGCCTCACGGCGCTGGTCCACACGCGGGGTCCGCTGCTGACCCGCAATGGGCGGTCGGTCGACGAAGGCCTGGTGGCGCAGTGGCTGATGGCCGTGCGCGGCCAAGGACTGGTGGTGTGGCCGCACGCCCCCGACGCCCTGGCAGGCGCCGCCCGGCGGCTTCCCGCCCCGGAGGATTGGCCGCCGGGCACCGTGGCCCTCGCGGCCGACGATACCGACGTTGCGGCAGCGGCTGGCGCGGATCCAGACCTCGGCCCCTACCTGAAGGTCGGTGACGATCGGGACCCCGACTTTCAGGGCGATGCCACGGTGGGCGGCAACATCCGCAGCGGGGCTTCGCTGCGGGCGAGGGACTATCTGGTGCTGGAGCGCCCCGGCGTCGAATACGAGGGCTGCGGCGAGGAGGGCGCCCTGACCATCGAACGCGATTACAACGGCATCCTGTTGTGCCGTCAGGGCCGTTGGCGCTCGGCCGGCCGCGTGGATGGCGGCGGCTTCCTGTCGAACAGCCACCGGGGATGCTACGACGGCACGGGCGCATACCGGGGCAACCCGGCCACGGGCTATTGCAGCTGTCCCTTCGGCTATGCGCCGGTCATGGTGTCCGACGCGGGTACGCTGGCGTCCGCCGAGGGGCGGACGTCCGGCTTCATCTGCATGGCGGCGCAATGATGCGCCGCCATGGACCTACTGGCCGCTCCAGGCGGCGATGACGGCGCGTTCCTCGTCGCTCATCTGGGTCAGGTTGGCCAGAGGCATGTACTGGTTGGCGACCACGGTCTTGATCTGTTGCGCGTGCAGCAGGACCTCGTCGGCGGTATCCAGCATGACGCCCGCCGGCGCCGCCGAAAAGCCCGCGTAGGTCGGCTTGGCCGAGTGGCATTCGGTGCAGCGCGCGGTGACGATGCCCTGGACTTGTTCAAGGGTGACGGCGGCCTGCTCGCCGCCGGCCTGGGCCGGTGTGCCCGAGGGTGCGGCCAGCCAGCCGATGACGGCCAGCAGGATGATGCCGGCGGCCGGAAAGCGCAGATCGTTCCTGCCGGTGTGGCGCAGCACGAAGTACTGGCGGATCACCGCGCCGGCAAAAATGAACAGGCTCATGATGATCCACGCGTATTCGCCCGTATAGGTGAACGAGTAGTGGTTGCTGAGCATCAGGAACACCACCGGCAGCGTGAAATAGGTGTTGTGCACCGAGCGCTGCTTGCCCAGCTTGCCGTCCAGCGGATCGGGGGTCTGGCCGGCCTTCAGGGCCTTCACCATGCGGCGCTGGCCGGGGATGATCCAGAAGAACACATTGGCCGACATGCAGGTGGCCATCAGCGCGCCGGTGATGAGGAAGGCGGCGCGGCCCGGGAAGATCTGGATGCTGAGCCAGGCGACGAACACCATCATCACGCCCACCGCGAGGCTCAGCAGGCCGTCACGGTTCATGGTCGGGCTGATGAGGCGGCACATGCGCGAGTAGGCGATGTAGCCGACGACCAGGAAGGCCACCGCCACGATGCTGGCCTGGGTGCCGCTCATGCCCGTCGCCCAGGCCCAGGGGCTGGCGGGATTGACCAGGTAGAACGTCGGCTTGGACAGGTACATGAGGGCGAACAGCGCAAAGCCCGACAGCCAGGTGCTGTAGGCCTTCCAGAACGCCCAGTGCAGGTCGTCGGGCAGTTCGGCGGGGTTGGTCAGGTATTTCTGGTTGTGGTAGAAGCCGCCGCCGTGCACGGCCCACATTTCACCGAAGACGCCGAGCTTCTTGCCGTGTTCATTGCGGGGCGGATGCAGGCTCAAGTCCAGCATGACGAAGTAGATCGATTCGCCGATCCACGCGATGGCGGCGATGACGTGCAGCCAGCGCAGCAATAGATTGCCGTATTCCAGGAGGAATCCTTCCATGGGGTGCCTTTATGGTCTGATGGGTTCCGGGACGATGCGCGGGCGGCTCAGCTGCCGCGATAGGTGGACCAGGTCCATGGCGTCACGACCAGCGGTACGTGGTAGTTTTCGGCGGGCTCGGCCACGCCGAAACGCAGGATGACCTGATCGACGAATCGGGGCGTGGGCAACTGGACGCCGCGCGCGGCGAAGTAATCGCCGGCGTGGAAGACCAGTTCGTAGGTGCCGCGCCGCAGGTCGGCGCCGCTGAGCAGCGGCTCGTCGCAGCGGCCGTCGGCATTGGTGACCGCGTGCTTGAGCAGGGTGCGTGTCCCGTCCTCATCGAGGCGATAGAGTGCCAGGGCGACGCCCTGGGCCGGCACACCATGGACGGTGTCCAGCACATGGGTGGATAGTTTTCCCATGGGATTTGTCTCCGGTCAGCATCCTGCCAAAAGGCCCCCGGTATGGCCGGCCCGCCGCCTGCGGCGACGGTTCGCGAAGTCTGCGGCTGATGCCTGTGGTCGACTCCGGGGCAGGATAGTTGGATGATTGTAAACAATTTGTGTTGACGATTTTCGTCTGATCTACAATAATTGTCAACAACTCTGGTCGTACAAAATGTCCTCATGCTTCGCTTGAAACCTTCAGCCGCGCCGGACGGCCCCGGCGCCCCCAGTGCGTCTTCGCTGCGCAACCCGCCTGGGTCGGCCGGCGCGCGCTCGGAAGTCGACCGTGTCTATGGCGAGATCTTCGACGCGGCGATGGACCGCCGCCTGTTGCCGGGCGCGAAACTCACTGAGGCGACCCTGTGCACGATCTTTTCCTGCTCGCGGGCCACGGTGCGCACGGCGCTGTCGCAGCTTGCCCACGACAAGATCGTGGTGATCGAGCCCAACCGCGGCGCCACCGTCTGGCAGGCCACGCCCAAGGAAACCCGCGATGTGTTCGCCATGCGCCGGGCGCTGGAATACATCGTCATCGACGCACTGGTCGCCCGCGCCGACATCGCCGAGGCCCTGCGCCCGCTCTATGACATGGTCGAGCGCGAGCAGCAGGCCTTCGAAAGCGGCGACCGCATCAGCTGGATCCGCCTGTCCAACGCCTTCCACGTCGAGCTCGCGCGCCTGGCCGACAACCAGGTGCTGACCGACATGCTGCACAGCCTGTGCGCGCGCACGACGCTGATCATTGCATTCCACGACACGCCCAACGACAGCGCGTGCTCCTACATCGAGCATCGCGAGGTGCTGGACCTGCTCGCCCGCGGCGATGCCGCGGGCGCACGCGAGGCCATGGGCCATCACTTGCTGGATTGCGAGCAGCGCATGGGCGAGACGGCCGGTGGTACGCTCGACCCGTGGGCCGCGTTCAGCGTCAAGATCTGATCACCAGGAGACCCACATGCCCAGCAGCACCGCCTATCCGCGCGACCTCGTCGGCCATGGCCGTAATCCGCCCCATGCGAACTGGCCCGGCCAGGCGCGCGTGGCGGTGCAGTTCGTCCTGAACTACGAGGAAGGCGGCGAGAACTGCGTGCTGCACGGCGATCCGGGCTCCGAGCAGTTCCTGTCCGAGATCATCGGCGCGGCCGCCTATCCTGCGCGCCACCTGTCGATGGAATCCATCTATGAATACGGCTCGCGCGCCGGTGTATGGCGCATCCTGCGCGAGTTCGAGCGCCGCGGACTGCCCCTGACAGTCTTTGCCGTGGGCATGGCGCTGGAGCGCCATCCCGAAGCCGCGCGCGCTTTCGTCGAGCTGGGTCACGAGGTCGCCTGCCACGGCTATCGCTGGATCCATTACCAGTCGGTGCCCGAGGACGTCGAGCGCGAGCACTTCCGGCGCTGTGTCGAGATCGTCACCCGGCTGCTGGGCCGCCACCCCGATGGCTGGTACACCGGGCGCGACAGCCCCAATACCTTGCGCATCGTCGCCGAGGACGGCAATTTTCTCTACGACGCGGACTACTACGGCGACGACCTGCCGTTCTGGACCGAGGTGGAACTGTCCGACGGCAACACGCGGCCGCAGCTCATCGTGCCCTATACGCTGGACACGAACGACATGCGCTTTGCCGCGCCGCAGGGTTTCAACACGGCCGATCATTTCTATCACTATCTCAAGGATGCCTTCGACGTCCTGTATGCCGAAGGCGAGACCGCCCCCAAGATGATGTCGGTGGGCCTGCATTGCCGCCTGATCGGCCGTCCGGGCCGCTTTGCCGGCCTGCAGCGGTTCCTCGACCACGTGCAAAAGCACGAGCGGGTGTGGATCGCCACGCGCGCCGACATCGCCCGCCACTGGGTCGAACAACACCCCTGGCGCGCCGCCTGAATCCCTTTGTCCGCAAGTCCGTCGGCGGACTTGCGTCTCACGGTCCTCCGGTCGGTTCCGGCGGACCGGTCACTTTGTTTTGGAGCATGTCACCATGGCTACCCCCAATCTGCCCGTCGGCACCGTCATCGATGCCCCCGCGGTCGAGCTGCCCGCGTTCGCGACCCGCCATCCGAACCTCGCCGACGCCGAGCTGGGCGCGCGGGTCGTGTCCTGCACGGACGAGTTCTTTGCCTCGGCCGGGCGCATGCTGCAGGCGGCCGGCCCGGTGTTCGTCGTCGGCAAGTTCGACGAGCACGGCAAATGGATGGATGGCTGGGAAACCCGCCGCCGGCGCAACGGCGGCCACGACCATGCCATCATCGCCCTGGGCCTGCCGGGGGTCGTCAAGGGCCTGGACATCGACACCAGCCACTTCACCGGCAACTTCCCGCCGGCCGCCTCGGTGCTGGCCTGCCGCAGCGAGGGCGATCCCGACGATGCGACCGAGTGGGTCGAGATCGTGCCGGCGACCACGCTCAAGGGCAATTCCCACCATTTCGTCCAGATCCAGGACGACCGTGTCTGGACGCACCTGCGCTTGAACATCTTCCCCGACGGCGGCGTCGCCCGCCTGCGGGTCTACGGCCAGCCGGCCTGCGACTGGGCGCGCCGCGACCCGGCGGCCTTGTACGAGGTGTCGGCCCTGGCCAATGGCGGGCGCGTGGTGGCCTATAACGATGCGCACTTCGGTGTGCCCACCGGCATCATCAAGCCGGGCCGCGGCGTCAACATGGGTGACGGCTGGGAAACCCGCCGCCGCCGCGAGCCGGGCAACGACTGGCTGATCCTCGAGCTGGGCCATCCCGTGACCGTGGAAAAGATCGAGATCGACACCGCCCACTTCAAGGGCAACTATCCCGACCGCGTATCCATCCAGGCGGCGCTGGTGGCCGAATCCACGGACCAGTCGCTGGTGACCCAGGCGATGTTCTGGCCCGAGCTGCTCGGCGAACAGAAGACCGAGATGGACAAGCAGCATTTCTATGAGGGTGCGCAGATCCAGGCCATCGGCCCGGTCTCGCACGTGCGCGTCAACATCTTTCCCGACGGCGGCCTGAGCCGCGTGCGCATCTGGGGCCGGCTCGCGCGCTGACCCTGCGCGCGCAGCACTGGTTTTGCCGCAGGCACCGCGAGGTGCCTGCTTCATATGGACGATTTTCGAACGAGGCCGCCATGTCCCCGACCACCGAACCACATTCCCAGCCCGCCGACGCCGGCCTGCGGGCGCGCCTGCGCGCCTGGGTGGACGCGCATTTCGACGAACAGGTCGAACTGCTGCGCACCCTCGTCGCCATTCCCACCGACACGCCGCCCGGCGACACGGCGCCGCATGCCGATGCGGTGGCGCGCATCGTCGAGCGCTGGGGCTGGGAGGTCGAGCGGCATCCCGTGCCCGAGGAGCAGGTGCGGGCCTACGGCATGCGCAGCATCACCAATCTGATCGTGCGGCGCCGCTACGCCGAGGGCGGGCCGGTGTTCGCCCTGAACGCGCACGGCGACGTGGTGCCGCCCGGCGAGGGCTGGACCCATCCGCCCTATGGCGGCGAGATTGCCGACGGCCGCATCTATGGCCGCGCGGCGGCGGTGTCCAAGAGCGACTTCACCACCTATCTGCATGCGGTGCGTGCGCTCGAGGCCAGCGGCGCGGCGCTGGCCGGGACCATCGAACTGCACTTCACCTATGACGAGGAGTTCGGCGGCCTGCTCGGGCCGGGCTGGCTGCTGGAACAGGGCCTGACCCGGCCGGACTACGCCCTGTGCGCGGGCTTCAGCTACGCCGCCGTCACGGCGCACAACGGCTGCCTGCAGTTCGAGGTCACGATCGATGGCAAGGCCACCCACGGTTCCATGCCCAAGTCCGGTCACGACGCGTTGCGCGCCGCCGCGCGCGTGCTCGACGAGATCTATCGCCAGGCCGACGCGCTGGATCGGATCCGCTCGGCCTTCCCCGGCATCGACAGCCCCACGATGATCGTGGGCCGCATCGACGGCGGCACGAACACCAACGTGGTGCCGGGCAGGGTGGTCCTCAAGATGGACCGCCGCATGATTCCCGAGGAGGATCCCGTCCAGGTCGAGGCCGAGGTGCGCGCCTTCATCCAGTCCGCGGCCGCCGGCCTGCCCGGCATCCGCGTGGATGTGCGCCGCATCCTGCTGGCGCACCCCTTGCGCGCGCTGCCCGGCCATGAGCGGATCGTCGCCAGCCTGCGGCGCCATGCCGAGGCGGTGCTGGGCGAGCCGATCCAGGTCTGCGGCACGCCGCTGTATGCGGATGCGCGTCTGTATGGCGAGCACGGCGTGCCGGTGGTGCTGTACGGGGCGGGCCCGCGCACGCTGATGGAGTCGCGCGCCAAGCAGGCCGACGAGAACCTGGCGCTGTCCGATCTGTGCGCGGCGACGCAGGTGGTTGCGCTGACGCTGGCCGATTTCCTGGCGGCGCATGCTTGAGGACCCAAGACGTTATAATTCCCGGTTACTTTCCCCAGCGGCATGACGAATGAAAACCTCCGAGATACGCCAGAAATTCCTGTCCTTTTTCGAATCCAAGGGGCATCAGGTGGTGCCGTCCTCGCCGCTCGTGCCGGCCAACGATCCGACGCTGCTGTTCACCAATTCGGGGATGGTGCAGTTCAAGGACGTGTTCACCGGCAAGGACACGCGTCCGTATCGCCGGGCGACGACCGCGCAGCGCTGCGTACGCGCCGGCGGCAAGCACAACGACCTGGAAAACGTCGGCTACACCGCCCGCCACCACACGTTCTTCGAGATGCTGGGCAACTTCAGCTTCGGGGATTATTTCAAGCACGATGCCATCCGCTATGCCTGGACCTTGTTGACCGAGGTCTACGGCCTGCCCAAGGAAAAGCTCTGGGTCACGGTCTACCATGAGGACGACGAGGCCTACGGCATCTGGGCCGAGGACATCGGCGTGCCCGCCGAGCGCATCATCCGGATCGGCGACAACAAAGGCGCGCGCTACGCTTCGGACAATTTCTGGCAGATGGCCGATACCGGCCCCTGCGGTCCCTGTTCAGAGATCTTCTACGATCACGGCCCCGAGATCTGGGGCGGGCCTCCGGGATCGCCCGAGGAGGACGGCGACCGCTACATCGAGATCTGGAACCTCGTGTTCATGCAGTTCGAGCGCGACGCCCAGGGCGTCATGCATCCGCTGCCGCGGCCCTGCGTCGACACCGGCATGGGCCTGGAGCGCATCGCCGCCGTGCTGCAGCACGTGCATTCCAACTACGAGATCGATCTCTTCCAGACCCTGATCCGCGCCGCCGCGCGCGAGACCGGCACCGGCGACCTGGACAACAACTCGCTCAAGGTCATCGCCGACCATATCCGCGCCTGCAGCTTCCTGATCGTCGACGGCGTGATCCCGGGCAACGAGGGCCGGGGCTACGTGCTGCGCCGGATCATCCGGCGGGCCCTGCGCCACGGGCACAAGCTCGGACAGACCCGCGCGTTCTTCCATCGGCTGGTCGCCGACCTGGTCGACCAGATGGGCCAGGCCTATCCCGAGCTCGCCGCCCAGCAGGCCCGCGTCGAGCAGGTCTTGCGCCAGGAGGAGGAACGCTTCAGCGAGACCCTCGAGAACGGCATGCGCATCCTCGAGGCTGCGCTGGGCGAGCTTCCCGAGGGCCGGGCCCTGGACGGGCAGACGCTGTTCACCCTTTATGACACCTACGGATTCCCGGTGGACCTGACCGCCGACATCTGCCGCGAGCGCCGGGTCGAGGTCGACCTGGACGGCTTCGAGCGGGCCATGGCGCAGCAGCGCGAACAGGCGCGCGCGGCCGGCAAGTTCAAGGCCGCCGCGGACCTCAGCTACGAGGGCGTGGCCACGCGATTCGACGGCTACGAGCATTTCGACGGGCAGGCGGCCGTGACCGCCCTGTATGTGGATGGCGCCCAGGTCCAGACCATTGCCCAGGGGCAGGATGCGGTCGTGGTGCTCGATGCCACGCCCTTCTATGCCGAATCGGGCGGCCAGGTCGGCGATACCGGCCTGCTGGCCAGTGCGGCCGCGCGCTTCCAGGTGGCCGACACCCAGAAAATCCAAAGCGACGTCTTCGGCCATCACGGCACCCTGCTCGAGGGCACGCTGTCGGTGGGCGATACCGTCGAGGCGCACGTCGACCAGGCGCGGCGTCGCGACACCATGCGCAATCACTCGGCCACGCACCTGATGCACAAGGCCCTGCGGCAGGTACTGGGCGACCATGTCCAGCAGCGCGGCTCGCTGGTCGATGGCGACAAGACCCGCTTCGACTTTGCCCACGACGCGCCCATGAGCCCGGCGCAGGTCGCCGAGGTCGAGCGCATCGTCAACGGCGAGGTGCTGGCCAACGAGGCCGTGCGTACCCGGCTCATGCCTTACGACCAGGCGGTCGAGGGCGGCGCGGTGGCGCTGTTCGGCGAAAAGTACGGGGACGAGGTGCGGGTGCTGGACATCGGCTTTTCGCGCGAGCTGTGCGGCGGCACACACGTCGCGCGCACCGGCGACATCGGCTTGTTCAAGATCGTCTCCGAGGGCGGCGTGGCCGCCGGCATCCGTCGCGTCGAGGCCGTGACCGGACGCAAGGCGCTCGGCTGGGTCCAGGATGCCCAGAGCATGCTGGACCAGGCGGCCGGCCTGCTCAAGACCCAGCCCGCCGATATTCCGGAACGCATTCAGGCCTTGCAGCAGCAGACGCGCCACCTGGAGCGCGACCTCGAACGTCTGCAGGACAAGCTGGCCGCCGCCGCCGGCAATGATCTGGCCGGCCAGGCCGTCGAACTGGCCGGCGCGCGCCTGCTGGCGACCCGCCTCTCGGGCGTGGATCCCAAGGCCTTGCGCGGCATGGTGGACCAGCTCAAGGCCAAGCTGCAGGATGCCGTGATCCTGCTGGCGGCGGTCTCCGACGACCGGATCAGTCTCGTCGCCGGCGTCAGCCCCGGATTGACGACACGGATCAAGGCGGGCGATCTGGTGGGCGCCGTCGCGGCCCAGGTGGGCGGCAAGGGCGGCGGGCGTCCCGACATGGCGATGGGGGGCGGGACCGACGTGGGCGCCCTGGACGGTGCCCTCGCGGGCGTGCGCGCCTGGGTGCAGGCGCGCCTGGAGGCCTGAATGCAGCCGTCCGATCCTTCCGTCCCGGTCGATCTCGAGATCGATGCCACGGGGCTGGATTGTCCTCTGCCCATCCTGCGCACCAAAAAGGCCCTGGCTCGGCTCGACAGCGGGCAGGTCCTGGCCGTGCTGACCACGGATGCGCATGCTGTGCGCGATTTTCAGGCGTTCTGCCGGCAGACGGGCAATGCCCTGCTGGTGCAGGACGCTCGGCCCGACGGCGTGACCATGCATGTTTTGCGGCGGCGCTAGGGAATTTCTGCACGAGCCGGCGGGCACTTGGCCGGAGGGCCCCTAAGCGCGCCGCCTGTTGTTTTTTGGGCGCGCACCCAGCCGTGGTGCGCACGGATTGCCGCCAGGCATCCAAAAGTGCTAAAATTTTGCGTTTTTCATCGTATTTTCAAAGGATTATCAATGGTTGTGATTCGTCTGGCCCGCGGCGGCTCGAAGAAGCGTCCCTTCTACAATGTCGTTGCAGCCGATTCGCGCAATCGCCGCGATGGCCGTTTCATCGAACGCGTGGGGTTCTATAACCCCGTCGCGGGCGAAGGCCAGGAAGGCCTGCGCATCGCCCTCGATCGCATCCAGCACTGGACGCAGAACGGCGCGCAGCTCTCGCCCACGGTTGCCCGTCTGGTCAAGGAATATTCGGCCAAGGCTGCCGCCTGATCAACGGTGCGCGCCATGGCTGGCCGCGCATCCGGCGCCGACTCCGTGCCCGATGATCTGGTCGAGGTCGGCAGGATCGTTGCGGCCCATGGTGTGCGCGGCTGGCTCAAGATCCAGCCCTATTCCGCCGATGCGCAGGCTCTGCTGCGCGCGGCGATCTGGTGGCTGAAGCTACCCGCGGCCGGCCCGCAGGCCGGCATGGCGCCGTCGGCGCGCGCCATCGAGGTGCGCACCAGCCGCCTGCATGGGGGGCGTTTCGTCGTCGCCCAGTTCGAGGGCATCGCCGATCGCACTGCGGCCGAGGCCCTGCAGGGGTGCACCGTCTGGGCGTCCAGGGCCGCCTTTCCAGAAGCCGGCGAGGATGAGTATTACTGGGTCGACCTGATCGGCTGCGACTTCTTTGGGCAGTCCGGCGAGGCCTCCTGTTTTCTAGGCCGCGTCGACGAGGTGTTCGACAATGGCGCCCATGCGGTGCTGCGCGTGGCGCGTGGCGTCCTGGACGGGCAGGGCGGATTCCAGCCCGAGGCGGATGCCCGCGGGCGGCCGGTGCATGTGCTGGTGCCGTTCGTGCAGGCCCACGTGCAGCGTGTCGATCTGGCGGCCCGGCGCATCGACAGCGACTGGCCCGCCGATTTCTGAGCGCCGCAGGGCGTTTGCTTCGATGCGGGGCGCAAGCATGCGATTCGATCTGATCACTTTATTTCCCGACATGTTCGCCGCCTTGCGCGACCAGGGGGTGACCGGGCGTGCCCACGCGCGGGGACTCTGGTCCCTGGGTGTGTGGAATCCCCGCGATTTCACCGAGGACGTCCATCGCACGGTGGACGATCGGCCTTACGGCGGCGGGCCGGGCATGGTCATGATGGCCGAGCCCCTGGCGCGCGCGGTGGCGGCGGCCCGTGCCGCGCGCCATGCCGAGTCGGCCGAGGATCCGGATCGCGTGCCGGTCGTGCTGCTGTCCCCGGCCGGCCGGCGTCACGATCAGCGGCTGGCGCAGCGCTGGGCGCGGTCCTCGGGCGCGATCCTGATCTGCGGCCGCTATGAGGGCGTGGATCAGCGGTTCATCGATCGACACGTGACCGAGGAACTGTCGCTGGGGGACTATGTGCTGTCCGGCGGCGAGCTGGCGGCGATGGTCGTCATGGACAGTGTGCTGCGCCTGCTGCCCGGCGTCCTGCATGATGCGCAGTCCGCCGAGCAGGATTCCTTCAATCCCGCACTGGGGGGACTGCTGGACAGTCCGCACTACACCCGCCCCGAAGTCTGGGACGGCGTGCCGGTGCCCGAGGTGCTGCTGTCGGGGCACCATGCGCAGATCGCCGAATGGCGGCGCCGTCAATCGCTGGCTCTGACCCTGGCACGCCGCCCCGACCTGCTCGAGGCGGCGCCGGCAAAGGACGAGGCCGACGGCGAGGACTGAGCCGCAGGTGCCTTAGTGTGAACAGGCCCTAGCCGCGCGGCGGGATATCCAGGCCGCGCTGGACCGCGGGACGGGCGACGAAAGCCTCGAGGACCCGCGCCACCTCGGGAAAGTCCCCAAAGCCCACCAGTTCGCCGGCCTCGTAGAAACCGACGAGATTGCGGACCCACGGAAAGATCGACATGTCGGCGATGCCGTAGTCGTCCCCCATCATCCAGGCGCGGCCCCGAAGGTGTCCTTCGAGAACCTTCAGCAGCCGGCGCGATTCGTCCACGTAGCGCTGCAGCGGCCGCTTGTCCTCGTAGTCCTTGCCGCCGAACTTGTTGAAGAAGCCCACCTGGCCGAACATCGGCCCGATGCCGCCCATCTGGAACATCAGCCACTGGATCGCCTGGTAGCGCAGGGCCGGGTCGGCGGGCAGAAAGCGGCCGGACTTGTCGGCGAGGTAGATCAGGATCGCCCCCGTCTCGAACAGCGGCAGGGGCCGGCCCCCCGGGCCGTCCGGGTCGATGATGGCGGGAATCTTGTTGTTGGGGTTGAGGGACAGGAATTCCGGCGAGAGCTGATCCTGCGTGCTGAAGCTGACCAGATGCGCCTCGTACGGCAAGCCGGTTTCCTCCAGCATGATCGAGACCTTGACGCCGTTGGGGGTCGGCAGGGAATACAGCTGGATGCGGTCTGGATGTCGAGCCGGCCACTTGCGGGTGATGGGGAATGCTGACAGATCGGCCATGATGTCCTCGAGGGGTTCGAATATTGGCATTGTGCCTGATTCGGGTACGGCGTTCAGGCCGGGGGTGCCGATGTCTTGAGCGTCGGTGGGCGGGGCCTGGGCGCCAGTCCGCTGGCCTGCGGCGGCGGGCGGCCGACGATGTCGCCGCGCCAGGTGCCGCCGCGCCGGCTCAGCACCAGGTAGTCCTGGCCGGGCCCGATCTGGCGCGTGACGACGTGCAGTTCGCCGTCGACTGCATCGAGGCTGGGGTCGGATGCCGGGGCCCCGGGCAGCCTGCGCGCGCGGCCATCCCGGATCAGCCAGAGCGGGCCGCCGTCGCGTTCGCGGGCGGCCACGACGACATGGCCGTCCGGTCCCAGGAGGATCGCGGGGCGGCCCTGGTAGACCAGGCCCAGGTCCTCGGGCCGACCCCATGCCCCGCAACCGGCGCCTTGGCGCCGCTGCGTCATGCGCATCATGCGCCCGCTGCGCGCGTCGCGCAGATAGGCTTCCATTCGCCCGGCGGCATTCTGCAGCACGGCCAGGCCCCCGCTGCTGCGGATGCCCCGGATGCGATGCCACTGCGCCGGGACGCCCTCGGGCAGCGGTTCGCCGCCTTTGGCGCACCAGAGCGTCCCGGCCTCGTCCGTGGCGAGGACCAGGACGCCCTGGTTGCGGTCCTCGGCGATCGCCGCGTCGGCCCGCGCCGCCGGCAGCGGAGGCAATCCCCGCCATCCCGCCCATTGCCGGCGCGCCGTGTCCCAGCGGGACAGTTGCAGGCGTCCGTCGTGGCCCATGCCCAGCGCCCACGGAGCCGGGCCGCGGGTGACCACCGGCGCACGCGTCAGGCGCGCCCCCTCGACGGGCCGCCAGGCCGTCGGACCGCCGGCGGCATCGATCAAGACAGACAGGATGCGGCCGTCCGGGCTGCGCAGCAGGGCGCCGGTTTCCGGGGCCGCCAATCTGAATACCGTCACCGGATCGGCGCTGCGCGGTCCCTGGCCCAGGGCCTGAATGCGCCCGTCGGCCAGCAGGCTGGCATTGTTGGAGTATTCGTCGACCGTGAGCAGGATGGGGCCGCCGGATTGCGCCAGCAGCGCCGCGGGGGTATTTCCATGAGATACATAATATATTCTTGACACCCATGCGGCCTCGGGTCCGGCCGGCTGTGCGCAACGCGCCGGATCGCGGCAATAGCGGTAGTCGTGGCGCATGTAGGCCAGGAAAACCTCGGTCTTGGCGGCGGCTTGCGCGGACGGCAGGTTGCTGGGACGTTCCTGGCTGGGATAGTTCAGGTAGCCGATCTCGGCATAGATGCCCGGGGCCCGCGCCATGGCGTCGCGCACCAGCCGCGCGCCGGCGATATGGTCGGGATGGTCGTCCCCGGCGCAGCGCCAGCACAGCTCGGCATAGGGGGTGGCGATAGTGGCGTCCATGTATCGCACCGAGGTCGGCGCGTAATCCCGGATCAACGCCGCCAGGACTGTCACCAGGCCGGAACGGACATAGCGCTCGACCAGCGGACCGATCGATTCCGCCTCCGCGCCAGGCACGGATTCCGCCTGGCTGAGCGGCGTGAGGCTGCCCCAGCCCTTGCCCAGCCAGGGGTCCTTGATGCGCATCTGGACCAGGCGGATGGCCGGACGGTCCTCCAGGGTGTAGCGGGCAAGGCGGCGCCCGTCCAATGTCAGCACGTCCTCGCGCCAGGCGTCGCGCACGCCCGCGGCGCGGGCGTAGGCGGCCCGGATGCCGCGTTCGCGACCCAGCATATAAGGCGCGCCTTCGCCGCGATCGCTGGCGGTCAGATAGACGACTTGCAGGCAGCCGCCCGCGTCGAGGGTATCCGCGATATCCGGATTCATGAACAGCAAGTCGTCGTCCATGTGGGCGACGACGGCCAGGTCGCGGATACCGTGGCAGCCGAAGTGCGTGGCCGCCGGCGCCTGCATCGGCCAGAGCAGGGCGCCCACGCTGAGCGTGAGAGTCGCGAGCAGGCGGCGCGGCATGATCCGGAGGCCCCGGACCTATTCGACGATCAGGCGGCCGTTGAGGGGCTGCACCGGCCGGTTGGTCGGCCCGCCCATGATGCCTTCGAATGCGGCAATCTGTTCGCTGGATGCGGTCAGGGGTTTCTGGAGCACCAGCCAGCGTACGCCCTCGGAGCAGGGCGGCGTGGTGAGGGAGCCGCTGAACCGGTAGTAGTCGAGCGCGGCCGGCAGCATCCGGGTGGCATCGACGGGCTGCGCCAGGGGCTGCGCCGGCCCGGGCTGCGCGGGCAGTTGCGCCCAGGCCGGCGCCAACGCCTCGTTGGCGGCGCCGGTCTCGTACATGACCCCGATCACGGCCAGAGCACCCTTGGCGTCGGCATGCACGAAATGCGCCTCGAGGGGGAACAGGCGGCCGTCGATGGTGTTTTCGCTGGGGGCATGGAAATGGACCTGCTTGAGCTCGAAATCCCGGCCGTCCAGATTGAGGGCGCCACCCGGCGCGAAGTCGATCTGGATGGTGTGGCCGTTGTTGATGATCGTCGCCGGACCGGCGGCATACCGCATGTGCAAGGGCGGCAGCTGGGCCTTGACCGTCGAACTGATATCGACGGGCGATTGATTGCGGCCCTGGGAGCAGGCTGTGAATTCGGGGCTGAGCGCGCCCCAGTGCGCGGGCCCGCCGGCGCCCTCGTAGGCCCATTGGGCCGGGCCCGCCGCCCCGGCGTTCGCGGACAGAATCAATCCGGCGGTAAGCAGCATCCAGCGTTTCATACGAGTTCCTTTTTTCAGTTTGGAAGGAGACGTGACGGAATGTGTTCTGTCGGATGCGGTAAATTCTAAGGGAAATCAAGCTCTCAAAGGGAATCTTGTGATCGAAGCCCCCTCGACCGCCCTGTTCTTGCAGATTCTCTATCTCGTCGCCATCTCGGCCGAGGCCATGACGGCGGCGCTGGCGGCCGGGCGGCGCGAAATGGACTGGGTGGGCGTGTGCCTGCTGGGCTGGGTGACCGCCCTGGGCGGCGGTTCCGTGCGCGACATCCTGCTGGACCATCATCCGCTGAGCTGGGTCGCCCATCCCTCCTACCTGGCGGTCACGGGTGTTGCCGCGCTGTTGACCATCGCCATTGCCCGGCACCTGGCGCAGCTGCGCTGGCTGTTCCTGTTCCTGGATGCGGTGGGCCTGGTGGTGTTCACGGTGATCGGCTGCAATGTGGCCATCGGCCTGGACATGCCCGTCGGGGTCGTCATCGCGTCGGGCCTGATTTCCGGCTGCGTGGGCGGGGTGTTGCGCGACGTCCTGTGCAATGAGATCCCGCTGCTGTTTCGCGCCGAGCTCTACGCCACGGTCTCCGTCGTCACCGGGGGACTGTATGTGGCGGGGCACGCCCTGCAATGGCATCACGAGGCCGTCATGGCGGTGGCGATGATCGTCGGCCTCGCGCTGCGGCTGCTGGCCCTGCGCTTTGGCTGGAGCATGCCGAAGTTCGTCTACACGCGCGACCTGCACTGACGAGGGCTTGCCATGAAAATCCTGACGATAGGCGCCGCGGTGGTGGACATCGTGGTGGCGCGCGTCCTGCCGATGCGCGGCGCCAAGCAGGACGTGGCCCACATCGGCCTGTACGCGGGCGGCGGTGCGGTGAACGCCGCCCTGAATTTCGCCGCGCGTGGTGCGCAGGCGACGGTGCAGGCCGGCGTGGGCGCCGACCTCGAAGGCGGCTTGATCGCGGGCCTGCTGGCGCGGCACGGCGTGCATGTCGCGTTCGAGACGGTGTCCGAGCCCACCGGCAAGGCGGTGGTGATGGTCGACGAGCGGGGCGCCGCCCGCGCTTATGCGCAGCGCGGCGCGAGCGCCCGCGTGGGTGGGCATGGATTTCCGGGCTTGGCCGCCTGCGACGTCGCCTATGTCACCGGCCTGTCGCTGGAGTCGCAGGCACACCTGGATGCCGCCCTGAGCGCGCCGGGCGGGCGGGGATGGCGGCTGGTGGTGACGCCGGGCGCCCGCCAGATCGCGCAGCCCGAGGCGCTGCGGATCCTGCGGCGCGAAGCCGACCTGCTGTGCATGAACATCGATGAGGCCAGCCGCTTGTGCGGCGAGGCGCCTGCCGCCGCGCACGAGGAATTTCCGCCCGAGCGCGCCGAGGCCTTGGCACGCCGCATTCTCTCGCGAGAGGGCCAGGGCGTCCTGATCACCCTGGGCGAGGGTGGGGCGCTGTTCCATGACGGCCGCGCCGGACATTTCGCTCCCGCCCAGGCGGTCGAGGTCGTCTCCACCGTAGGTGCGGGGGATGCCTACGCCTCAGCCTTCGTGCACGAATGGGCACAGGGCGCCGATCCCGCCCGGGCCCTGACCGAGGCGGCGGCCAGCGCGGCCCGCATCCTTCAGGTCCTGCCGGCCAATCTGGCGGGCGCCTTGCGGGAGGTCTCACAGGCATCCCCGGGATCCTTATCCCCCGGAAATAGAAGCTAATAAACAGGCGATCTATCGCGCCTCATCCGCCGGGCCTTAAAGTCTGAGAAAATAAGAACCCCTGTTCTTATTGCTTCAGGTCATCATCATGAAATCCCTGACTTCCTACCTGGGCGCCGCGGTCGTGGCGCTCGGTGCCTCGTCCGCGGCCTGGGCTGCGCAGCCGCTGCTCACGCCGCCTGAACTGGAGGCGATCCGCCAGGATCCCGCGGTGCGGGTGATCGACATCCGGCCTCCCGACGCCTACGCGGCGGGCCATATTCCCGGCGCCGTGTCCGCGCCCTACGGGCAATGGCGCGGCCCGGCCGACAATCCCGGCGAACTGCCGCCCGTCTCGCGCCTGACCGAGCTCGTGCGCGGCCTGGGCGTGGATGCCGGCACGCATGCGATCGTGGTGTCCTCGGGCGCCGACGCCACCGATTTCGGCGCCTCGGCCCGCGTGTACTGGACCCTGAAATACCTGGGCTTGAAGGATCTCTCGATCCTCAACGGCGGCCTGAAGGCCTGGGCCGACGCCGGCCTGCCCCAGGACCAGGCGGCCCCGGCCGTCACCGCCAGCGCCTTCGAGGCCCGGCTGGACGACAGCCTCATCGCCACGACGGAGCAGGTCGCGGCCCAGGTCGGCAATCCCGCCGTGCGCCTGGTCGATGCGCGCCCCCTGGATTTCTACCTGGGCAAGGTCAAGGCGCCCACCGCGCAGGTCCCCGGCACCATCCAGGGCGCCGTCAATCTCGAAAACGGCAAGTGGTTCAAGCCCGGCACCTCGATCTTCGTCTCGGCCGACGAGGCCCGCCGGATCGCCGCGCAGTCCCTGCCGGAACCGGCCGACGAAACGATCTCTTTCTGCAATACCGGGCATTGGGCCGCCACCGACTGGTTCGCCTTGTCCGAGGTGGTGGGCCAGAAGAACGTCCGTCTGTATCCCGCTTCGCTCGCCGAGTGGTCGCATGACAGCGCGCTGCCCATGGACAACGTGCCGGGCCGCGGCTCGCAGATTCTCGACAAGCTCAAGGGCCTGCTGGGCTGAGGCCCGGTTCCCCCTCAAGGAGATCGCGTGAAACGCAGTCCCGTCGCGATCCTGACGATCGCCTTCATGGTTTTCCTGGCCTGGTCCGTCGCCTTGCGCCAGGCCCTGTTGTTCCTCGTGGGTGTGGGCATGGGTGCCGTCCTGGCCGGGGCGCGTTTCGGCTTTACGACCGGCTGGCGCCGGCTGATCGAGCAGCGCGACCCCAGTGGCGTGCTGGCGCAACTGCTGCTGCTTGCCGTGGCCGCCGCGGTATCCATGCCGCTGCTGGCGGCCTTTCCGACCGACCTGGGCGCCGCCCTGGGTCCGCCCAGCATCAGCCTGCTGGTGGGCGCCTTCGTGTTCGGCGCCTGCATGCAGGTGGCCGACGGCTGCGGGTCGGGCACCTTGTACAAGGCGGGCCTGGGCATCCCCCTGAACATGGCGATCCTGCCGTTGTTCGCGATCGGCAGTTTCCTGGGCTCGGCGACCTTGGACCGCTGGCTGGCGCTGGGCGCGGTTCCGCCGTATGGGCTGGTCACGCATTTCGGCGCTCCGGTGGCGCTGGCGCTCACCCTGGCGGGATTGGCCGCGGTGGGGCTGGGCGTGGTGCGCTGGGCCGGACGTTCGGCCCGGCTGTTCGATCGCAAGCTGCTGATCGGGGCTGTGCTGCTGGCCGCCCTGGCCGCCCTGAACCTGGTGATCGCCGGCCAGCCCTGGGGCATCGTCTACGGCTTTGGCCTGTGGGCGGCCAAGCTCGCGACCGCGGCCGGCGTGTTCGACCCCTCCGCCAACCCCTTCTGGAGCGAAACCGTCAACGCCACCACGCTGGGCCAATCGGTGTTCCTGGACGTCACCTCGATCACCAACCTCGGCATCCTCGCCGGCGCCTTGTGGATCGCGGCGGGCCAGTCCGCGGGCAAACCCGCCAAGGGATTGAACGGCACCCAATGGCTGGTCGGCATCGTGGCCGGCTTTCTGCTGGGCTACAGCTCGCGCCTGGCCTTTGGCTGCAACATCGGCGCCATGGTCAGCGGCATTTCGACCGGCAGCTTGCATGGCTGGATCTGGGTGCCGATGGCGTTCCTCGGCTCCTTGCTGGGCGTGCGCGTGCGCCGTCGTTTCGCGTTCTGATCGGAGGCGGCATGAAGAACCCTTTGATGGCCGTGTTGTTCTGGGCGCTGATCGCCGGCTTTTTCGCCTGGGACTGGGCGCACAGCACCGCCGTCGACGTGCGCGCCGAGCCGCCGCTGATCGCCGCCGGCTCCGGGCAGGCCCCCAGCGGCGGGCATTGCGCCTCGACGTTCTGATCCACACCACCGATGGCAGACGATCCATTGACGCCCGACCGTCCCGCCGCACCCGCTGTCGCGCGGGCGACCGCCGTCCTCGATCGGATCGCGGCGGCGGGCGAGCCGCAGTCCTTGGCCGAACTGGCACGGGCGCTGCGCATTCCCAAGAGCACCCTCCACGGCCTGTGCGCCACCCTCGAGCAACTCAACCTGCTCACCCGCCTGGACAGCGGCCAGATGACCCTGGGACCCCATGTGATGATGTGGGCCAATGCGTTCCTGGCGCGCATCGACATCACCCAGGAGTTCTTTGCCTCCTGGGATGACATGCGCGTCCTGCCCGAGGAGACCATCACGCTGTCCGTGCGCGACGGGCGCGAGGTGGTCTACATCGCCTGCCGCAACGGCGTGCGGCCGCTGGGCTTCACCTTTCGTTCAGGCATGCGCCTGCCGTCGGTCTACACGGCCACCGGCCAGGCCATGCTCAGCACCTCGCCCGACGAGGGTGTGCGCAAACTCATGGGCGCGCCCGGCGCCTGGCCTGTGCCACTGACGGCCAACGGCCTGCGCGACGTCGAGGCCCTCATCGACGAGTTGCGCCGCGTGCGCCGCCGCGGCTATTCCATCGATCGCGAGGCCGTGCGCGAGGGCATGTACTGCTTTGGCGCGCCGGTCTTCGATTCGCACAATCCCGAGGCGGTGGCCGGGGTGGCGGTCAGCATCCGGGCCGACGATGTCGACGAGGCGCTCGAGGAGCGCGCCGGGCAAGCCATGCGCAGGCTCGCGGACCGTCTCTCACAACGCCTGGGCGCCTGGCGCAGGGCCTGAGGCCCGGCTGGATTTCCTCGGAAATTGGTAAAAACCCCGAATGAAACAGTCGAGGTTTTCGTAGCCATCGCGGCAACAAGTGTTTTATCCTGTCCGTTCGCTTAATGCGGGCTTACCGCGGGTTGAAAAGGAGAACACAATGCGCGATTCATTCATGCCATCCCTGCGCCTCGGCCGGCGCCTGGCCCTGTCGGCCGCCGTTGCCGCCCTGTGCGCCGGCATGTCCGCGCCGGTTGCTGCGCAACAGAAATTCGTCAGCATCGGCACCGGCGGCGTCACCGGGGTCTACTACGCCGCGGGCGGCGCCATCTGCCGGCTGGTCAATAAGGACCGCGCCTCGCATGGCCTGCGCTGCTCGGTCGAGTCCACCGGAGGCTCGGTCTTCAACGTCAACACCATCAAGGCGGGTGAACTCGACCTGGGTGTGGTGCAGTCGGACGTGGGCTTCAATGCCTACAACGGGGAAGGACAATTCAAGGATTCCGGCAAGTTCGACAAGCTGCGCTCCGTCTTCTCGATCCACCCGGAACCCTTCACCGTCGTGGCGAACAAGGATGCCAACATCAAGACTTTCGAGGACTTCAAGGGCAAGCGCTTCAACGTCGGCAATCCCGGCTCGGGCACGCGCGCATCGATGGAGATGCTGCTGGAGGCCATGGGTCAGGGGTTGAACTTCTTCTCGCTGGCCTCCGAGTTGCGGCCCGATGAGCACGGGTCGGCCCTGTGCGACGGCAAGATCGACGGGTTCTTCTATGGTGTGGGCCACCCCTCGGCCAACATCCAGGATCCGACGACGACCTGCGGCGCGCAATTGGTCTCGCTGACCGGCCCCGTGGTCGACGGCCTGGTCGACAAGTATCCCTACTACGCCAAGGCCACGATCCCCGCGGGCCTGTATCCCAACAATCCGCAGGAAACCCAGACCTACGGGGTTCTGGCGACTTTCGTGACCTCCGCCGACGTGCCCGAGGATACGGTCTATCAGGTGGTGAAGGCGGTCTTCGATAATTTCGACGACTTCAAGAAGCTGCACCCCGCGCTGGGCCACCTCGTCGCCGAGGACATGGTCAAGAACGGCCTGTCCGCGCCGCTGCATCCGGGCGCGGAAAAGTACTTCAAGGAAAAAGGCCTGCTGTGATCCAAGGGCGGGGCGCGTGCGCCCGGCTCGCCGGGGTCCGCAGGGCCTGGTGACGGTCCATGGGGCGGCCGCGCGCGCGGCCGCCGATCATCGAGGGCATGGGGAAGGCCGATGCGAGAGGACATGAAGCAGATGGATAATGCCCACCTGGAGCAACTGGTCGCCGATGTGGACCGCGGCGGCCGGGACTTGCAGGGACTCGCCGGTACGCTGGTATTGCTGACCGCCCTGGCGTGGTCGTTGTTCCAGCTCTGGTATGCCTCGCCCATTCCGTTTGCTTTGCACCTGGGGATATTCAACGATACCGAGGCGCGCGCCGTTCACCTCGGCATCGCCATGTTCCTCGGCTACCTGGCGTTTCCGGCCCGCAAGGCCTCGCCGCGCGACCGGATACCCCTGCATGACTGGATCTTCGCGCTGGCGGCCGGATTCTGCGGCGCCTATCTGTTCCTGTTCTACAAAGAGCTGGCCGCGCGGCCCGGCATCCCGCTCATGCGCGACGTCGTGGTGGCGGGCATCGGGCTGTTGCTGCTGCTCGAGGCCACGCGCCGCGCCCTGGGTGCGCCGATGGCGGTGCTGGGGGCGGTGTTCGTCGCCTACGCGCTGCTCGGGCCCTGGCTGCCCGACGTCCTGTCGCACCGCGGCGCGTCGATCGAGCGCCTGATGTCACATATGTGGCTGACGACCGAGGGCGTCTATGGCGTGGCCCTGGGCGTCTCGGTCTCGTATATTTTCATCTTCGTATTGCTGGGTTCCTTGCTCGATCGCTGCGGTGCGGGCAACTACATGATGCAAGTGTCCTTTGCGATGCTGGGCCACCTGAGGGGCGGGCCGGCCAAGGTCGCGGTCGTGTCCTCGGCGGTCAACGGCATCGTGTCGGCCTCATCGGTGGCCAACGTGGTGACCGGGGGCATTTTCACCATTCCCCTCATGAAGCGCGCCGGCTATGGCGGCATCCGCGCCGGCGCCATCGAGACCGCGTCCTCGATCAATGGGCAGATCATGCCGCCGGTCATGGGGGCGGCCGCCTTCCTCATGATCGAATACGTGGGCATTCCCTACACCGACATCATTCGCCATGCGCTGCTGCCGGCGTCGATCTCCTACATCGCGCTGTTCTACATCGTGCACCTCGAGGCGTTGCAGCTGGGCATCGAGCCGATGCTCTCGGACAGCACACCCCGCACGCCGCTGCAGCGCCTCGCCGGCTGGGGGATGGGCCTGTCGGGATCGATCGCGGTCATGGGCCTGGTGTATTGGATCGGCGTGGGTGTGCAGCGGTTGGCGGGCGCCTGGGCGATCTGGATCCTGCTGGCCATGCTGGCGCTGCTGTACCTGTGGCTGCTGCGCATCGCGGCCAGCCATCCCGACCTGCCCACCGACATCGACATCACGCATCCCACGCGTCCGCCGATTTGGCCGACGGTGCGTGCCGGGCTGTATTATTTGATACCCATCGGGGTGTTGGTCTGGTGCCTGACCGTCGAGATGTTCTCGGCCGGATTGTCCGCATTCTGGGCGGTGATCGCCATGCTGATCCAGATGGTGACCCAGCATCCGCTGATTGCCTGGTTCAGGCGCCAGCCGACGGCGCACGCCTGGAGTCTGGGCTGGTCCGAGGCCGTCACCGGCCTGCAGGAAGGCGCGCGCAACATGGTGGGTATCGCCATCGCCTGCGGCACCGCCGGCCTCATCGTGGGGGCGATCACGCTGACCGGCCTGGGCCTGCGCATGACCGCCTTCGTCGAACTGGTGTCCATGGGCAGCGTGCTGCTGATGCTGCTGTTCACCGCCGCTGTCTGCCTGGTCCTCGGGCTGGGCATGCCGACGACGGCCAACTACATCCTGATGGCCACCTTGATGGCACCGGTAGTGGTCGAGCTGGGCGCGCAAAGCGGCCTGGTGATCCCGCTGATCGCGGTCCACATGTTCGTCTTCTATTACGGCATCATGGCCGACATCACGCCGCCGGTGGGACTGGCGACTTTTGCCGCGGCGGCGATCTCGGGCGAGGATCCCATCAAGACCGGCATCCAGGGCGTGAGGTATGCGCTGCGCACCGCCGTCCTGCCTTTCATGTTCATCTTCAATCCCTTGCTGCTGCTGATCGATGTGAATGGCTGGGGCGAACTGATCCTGATCGTCTCGGGCGCCACGCTGGCGTCCATGACGTTCGCGGCGGCGACGATGTTCTGGTTCCGCATCCGCTGCAATCTGCTCGAGGTGCTGTTGCTGCTGCTGGTGACCTTCGCGCTGTTCAGACCCGGCTGGTTCATGGATTTCGTGGCGCCTCGCTACCAGGTCCAGCCGGCGTCGCACATGCTGGAGGTCGCCGCGGCGCTGCCGGACAAGGGCCGGCTGATCGTGGTCATGGAGGGCATGAACCTCGAGGGCGACGACCTGTCCAAAACCGTCGCCGTGACGCTGCCGGCCTTGCCCGAGGACGGCGACCTCAACGGCGAGGCCGCCGGGCGCCAGCGCCTGGCGACGGCGGGCGTCACGGCCGTGGCCCTGGGCGGCCAGGTGCAGATCGCCAATGTCCGCTTTGGCAGCACGGCGCGCCGCGCCGGCTGGGAGCAGGGCTGGGTGATCCATGAGGTGCTGGTGCCCAATCCCTCGCGGCCGTCCGAGTTCTGGATCTACGTTCCGGCTCTGCTGATCCTCGCGCTGGTGTGGCTGGCGCAGGGGCGGCGCATGCGCGCGCGGCCCGGCCGCCTGGGGCGTCAGGCCTCATAGCGCCTCAGCCGCCGGCCGATGTGGACGCAACCCTGGCATCAGCTGCTGAAGCACAATGAGACGGTAGGGGGCTGTGCAGGCGAATAGGCCATTGGCGTGCACGATCTTGGCGTGCGCCGGACGGATTGAAGTGCGAAAGAACAGCCGCCCGTGGGCGGCTGATGGCGGAGTCGAAGGAAGGGTTGTTAGGCCTTTCCTACCGTAGCCTTCCGGCTACCGGTCACTTTTTCGCCGTTCGATCCCCTTTCTCTTGCTCAGCGGGTTCCTGAGGACTGCTCTTGGGATCCGGTTTCTGTTGCAGTTCGCCCTTCTTTTGGTTGAAGGGAGGGGTGTTGCTGGGTGTGTTCTGTTCCATGGTGTGCTCCGGGATTTCTGTTGCCATCGCCCAAAATAGGCTGATGACGCGGATGTTGGGTTAGGAGTTGGGCAGTACCACTGCGTGGCCAGAGTGCGGGTTCAGTATGGCAATCCGGGAAATTTTTCTTTCATCAGCTTGAGAAAATGGTTGCGGTGTTCGATCCGTCGTCTGGTGCGCTCGGTTTCGTCAAACGGAGAGGGCGGTGGGGGCGGCCAGTCCATGTCAACAGCGTGCAGCTTTGGCGCGATGAGGCCGGCGGGCAATAGGGAAATGATCATGAGGATTCCAAGTAGACTGGCCGGTTTGTTGTGTATATCTGGGCCAGGATTGCCCATCGCGAAACGTTCCGATCTCAACGAAATCGGTGTGCAAGGGGCCGCACGTTCAGGATGTGCGATTTTGACGGAGGCGGCGCGATCTGTTGGGTGGCTGGAGATCGGCCCTGAATGACTGTTGCCTCGATTTATTCAGTCTGGGGCATGCAGGGGCGAATAGCTAGCTTTACTTTGTATCTATTGTCACTGCCGATAGGCGGCGTGTGAGCGGCTTTACGATTCGCTGCTGAATTCCTTTTATCAGGCCTGTAAGCCGGTTTTCTGATCCAATGGACGCTGCCTGCAGCGGCTGACGATCGCCGCGATCCCGTAGGCGGCAAAGGCCGTCCACAGCATGCCGAGCACGAAGATCGCCACGATGAGCAGCCAGTCGATGGGGCCGCCCGCGTCGGTGAAGCCCGAGGACGACACCAGCGCCATCAGCCCGAGGGCCAGCGCGCCTCCGGCCAGCCCGAGGGCCTCGGACCAGACCAGGCGCCTGGCGCGCAGGCCGCGGTCGCGCCAGGCCGCCGCGATGAACAGCAGCGGGGCCAGCACGCCGAAGGCCAGCAGGGGCCACAGGAATACGCCCAGCATCTCCTGGAATATGGCGATGAGGGTCAGGGGATCGATGGTATCCATGTCGTGTCCTCTCAAGTGTGGCCGTGCAGCATGCTGATGTAGGTGGGCTTCAGGGCCATGGTCTTCATCACCCAGGTCACCCAGAGCTCCTCGAGGGGAGCCACCACGCCGGGAAAGGACGGCGTCAGGTTGTTCTGGTAGTCGAACTCGACGAGCATGGCGCGCCCCAGGCGGGTGATCAAGGGACAGAATGTATATCCGTTGTATATCAAATCACCGTCCTTGCCCCGCAGGGCGGCGACCAGGTGGTCGACCGCGACAGGGGCCTGCCATTTGACGCTGGCGGCGGTCTTGCCCTTGGGGACGCCGGCCACGTCCCCCACGCCGAATATCTCTGGATAGCGCGCGTGGCGCAGGGTCTGTTGGTCGACCTCCATCCAGCCGTCCGCGGCGAAGGGGCCCGCGCGCCAGGCGAGGGGGCTGTGGCGGATCACGTCCGGAGCGCGCATCGGGGGGATCACGTGGATGAAATCGTAGCCCAGTTCGACGGGGCCTTCGGGCGAGGCGAAGGTGGCGATGCGCCTGCCGGGGTCCACGGATTTCAGGATGCGGTCGTAATGGACGCGGATGCCGCGCTCCTGGAACAGCATGCGCACCTTCTCGGACACGATGGGAACGCTGAACAGAGCCTTGTTGTGGGCGTTGTAGATGAGCTCGGCTTTCTTGCGCTTGCCTCTGCGCGCCAGGTGGTCCTCGGTGATGAACGCGTATTTCAGGGGGGCGCCCGCGCATTTCATTTCGGTCCCCGGGCGCAGGAACACGCCGACCCCGCCGCGGTCGGCGAATTCGGACATCGCGCGCCAGGTGGCCTGGGCGGCCTCGGGGCCGAGGTAGAGGCTGCCCAGGCCGTTGCTGCCGATCAGGGACTCGTCCATGCCTTCGATCGCGGCATAGTCCAGCCGCAGGCCGCAGGCGACGATGAGGAAATCATAGGCAAGCGCCTGGCCGCCGCGTGTGAGGACGCGCCGCCCGTCGGGGTCGATCTCGGCCGCCTCCTCGGTCACCCACTGGACGCCGGGGGCGATGTGCTCGGCCGTGGTCGAGACCGGGTAGCGGGCGGGCTTGATGCCGCCCGCCACGAGGGTGTAGCCCGGCTGGTAGTAATGCGCCTTGCGGGCGTCGACCAGGGTGATCCGCGCGCCCTCCAGGCGCGCGGTCAGCAGCGAGGCGCAGGTCAGCCCCGCGGCGCCCGCGCCGAGGATGACGATGCGGACCGGGCTGCGCACCTTCTCGGCCGCTCGCGGGCGCGCCGCGGGCAGCAGCGCGATTCCGGCGCCGGCGGCGCATCGGGCGAGGAACGCCCGCCTGCCTTCGAGCGTCGGGGGCCATGATAGTGGATGGTCTGTCGGCATCGCGAGTCTCCTCGTGGGTGATCGGCCCGCCCCGCGGCGGGTCAGGGGCATTGCGCGCCTGCGAGGGCGCAATTGACGAATTTCAGTGCGTCGTCGTCCAGCCGCCCGGCCAGTGCGGACAGGCGCAGGCGGTCCATGGCGACTCCGGCGAGCGCCTCGCGGCGGGCCAGGTCCGCCTGTGCCACCGCGTCCTCGGCGTCCAGCCAGTCCAGGGTGCCGCGCTCGCCGACCTCGAGGCCCAGGCGGGTCGCGTCGCGGCGCGCCGCATTGGCCTCGAAGGCCTGCCGCAGCGCCCGGATGCGGGCCTGAGCAGTGTCCAGGCCGAGCCAGGCCGCGCGCACGGCCTGCGCGATGCGCTGGCCGGCGGCCCGCGACTGGAAACGGGCTTGGTCGCGCAGCGCCAGGGCCTCCTGGTAGCGGGCGCTGCGCATGCCTCCGGTGTACAGGGGGATGCGCAGCTGCACCCCGGCCGACCATTGGCTCGCGGTGTTGGCGGCGGGGCCGAATTCGCCCGTGCCGCTGAGGTGGCTGCGGCCGATGCCGCCGATGAGTTCGAGCGTGGGCGCCGCGATGGCGCGATGCTTGTCGGCCTCCTCGCTCGCCATGGCGGCGGCCTCCTGGCTCTGGCGGATGTCGGGACTGGCGTTCTCCGCCTGCGCCAGCCAGTCGTGCAGGGGTTCGGCAGGCGCCGCGGTCAGCCGCGCAGCCTCCGCCGGCAGGGGGGCGAGGTCCAGCCCCGGCAGGCCGGTGATGTCCCGGAACGCCGCCTGCGCGATCTCGAGCCGGACCCGCGCGAGCAGGCGCCGAGACTCGAGCTGGTCGAGCCGGGCGCGGGCCTCGTGCACGTCGAGGATCGAGCTGTCGCCGAGCCGGAAGCGCGCCTGCGCACGCGCCAGCATGCCGCTGACGGTTCGATGCTGCTGCTCGAGGACGCGCAAGCCGTCGCGCGCCAGCAGCACCTCGAAATAGCGCTGGGCCGTGCGCAGCATGGCCTGCTGCGTGGCCGCCTCCCACGCGGCCCGCGCCTGTGCTGCCGAGTGCTCCAGCTGCCGTTGCGCAGCCTGGCGCGCGGGATCGATCAGCGGCTGGCGCAGGTGGATGCCGTACTCGGTCCGGGTGCCGCCGCGCACCGAGGTGTTGAACTCGGCCCCGGTCGCGCCGCCGAAGCCCGGCGCGGCGAATTCGGCGCCCCGCGTGCGGCTTTCCTGGGTGCCGTATCCGGCCGAGGCGCGCGCCTCGATGGTCGGCCGCCAGAGGCTCTTGCCCTGTTCGATCCGGGTCTCGCCCGCCGCCAGCGCCTGCTGCGCGGCGGCCAGTTCCGGATCGTGTTCCTGCGCCGCCCGCCAGGCCTGCAGCAGGTCCGTGGCGTGCGCGGACGCGCCCAGCGCGAGGGCGCCGGCCAGGCCCAGGACGAGGCCGAGCCGGCGGCCCGGATGCGTCCGCGGTTCGCGCGGGCGCCCGGCGGTGGAATCGGAGGGTTTCACCATCGCCTCGCCGGCTCAGTCGGCCTGGCGCGCCCCGAGGCGGCGCATGATGCGTTCGAGCAGGCACCACCGGGTCACGCCGCTCTGGAGGATGTTCAGGCCGACGAAGACCGTGAACGCGAGCCACCACTGGCTGGTGAACCAGGGGCTGGCGGGGGCGCCCAGGAGCAGCGAGAGCAGGATGAAGAACCCCGCGAACAGGCGTACGAGTTGCCAGGAAGTCATGTCAGTCTCCTTGATGAAAAAGGGCTTGCGGATGTTTGCGGTAGGCGCTGTAGACCATCAGCGGGATGAGCACCAGGGTGAGTGCGGTGGAGACCAGGATGCCGAAGATCAGGGCGATCGCCAGTCCGTTGAAGATTGGATCGTCGAGGATGAAGAAGGCGCCCAGCATGGCCGCCAGCCCCGTCAGTACGATGGGCCGCGCGCGCGCGGCGGCCGACTCGGTCACGGCCGTGCCGAAGGCTGCGCCTGCGCGCAGGCGCAGGGCGATGAAGTCGACCAGCAGGATGGAGTTGCGCACGATGATGCCGGCCAGCGCGATCATCCCGATCATGCTGGTGGCGGTGAACTGCTTGCCCAGCAGCGCGTGGCCCGGCATCACGCCGATGAGGGTCAGGGGGATGGGCGCCATGATGATCAGCGGGATCAGGTAGGAGCCGAAATGGGCCACCACCAGCAGGTAGATCAGCAGCAGGCCCACCGCATAGGCCAGGCCCATGTCGCGGAAGGTCTCATAGGTGATCTGCCACTCGCCGTCCCATTTGATGGCATAGCCGGCGTAGGGATTCCCGGGGGCGGCGATGAAGTGTTCCCGCAAGGGCTTGCCATCGGGCGTGGGCAGCGCCAGGATCGCCTGGCGCGCGGCGAACATGCCGTACAGCGGGCTGTCCACCGCACCGGCCATGTCGGCGGTCACGTACTGGACGGGCAGCAGATCCTTGCGGTGCGCGGGCTGTTCGCGCGTGTCGCGGACCGCGCGCAGCAGCTCCCCGATGGGCACCGCCTCGCCGCCCGCGCCGCGCACGCGCAACTGCAGCAGCGCGCCCAGGTCGCCGTGGCGCTGCGGCGGCAGCCGCAGGACGATGGGCGTCGGCCGTGTCGCGCCATCGCGCAGATAGCCGGCCACGGCGCCGCCCAGGCCGGTGCGCAGCGCCTCGACGATGGTCGCCTGTGGCACGCCGGCGCGCGCCGCGCGCTCGCGATCGATCTCGAGCCTCAGGCGCGGGGCCGTGGCGATGGTGCTGTCGTGGACGTCCACCATGCCCTCGGTGCGCTCGAAGACGCCGCGCACGGCGCGTGCCAGGGCCAGGCGGCCCTCGGCCTCGGGGCCGTAGACCTGGGCGACGATCGGGGCCAGCACCGGCGGGCCGGGCGGGACCTCGACCACCTGGAGGACCGCGCCGTGGCGCGCGGCGATGGCGGCGAGGGCGGGGCGCGCGCGCATGGCGATGTCATGGCTTTGCGCGCTGCGCTCGCCCTTGTCCGCCAGATTGACCTGCAGATCGCCCAGGGCCGGATCCCGGCGCAGGTCGTACTGGCGCACCAGGCCGTTGAAATTGATCGGCGAGGCCGTGCCGGCATAGGTCTGGACGTTGTTCACCTCGGGGAGGGCCAGCAGGTGGTCCGCGAGTTCCTGCAGCACGGCCTCGGTCCGCTCGAGGGGCGTGCCGGCCGGCATGTCGACCACCACCTGGAATTCCGACTTGTCGTCGAAGGGCAGCATCTTGAGCTCCACCCAGCCCACCACCGGCAGCAGGGCCGAGGCGGCGATCAGGCCCAGCACCGCCAGCCCCATCAGGCGGCGGTGCAGGCCCGCGCGTGGCCCGTCCAGGAAGGGTGCGAAGATCCGTCCGAACCAGGCCCGGCCGCGGCCCGGCGCGGCGCGTCCGGGCACGGCCGGGCCATGGCGTCCGACATGGATCGCCAGCCACGGGGTCAGCGTCAGCGCGATGAGCAGCGAAATGAGCATGCCCATGCTGGCGTTGATGGGGATGGGGCTCATGTAGGGGCCCATCAGCCCGCTGACGAATGCCATGGGCAGCAGGGCTGCGATCACCGTGAAGGTGGCGAGGATGGTCGGCCCGCCGACCTCGTCCACCGCCGCCGGGATGCGCTCGAGCAGGGGCGCCTCGGGGTGGAGGATACCGTGCCGGTGGATGTTCTCGACCACTACGATGGCATCGTCGACCAGGATGCCGATCGAGAAGATCAGGGCGAACAGCGACACCCGATTCAATGTGAACCCCCAGGCCCAGGAGGCGAACAGGGTGGCCGCCAGGGTCAGCCCGACCGCGAGGCCCACGATCAGGGCCTCGCGCCGGCCCAGCGCCACCATGACCAGCAGCACCACGGACAGGGTGGCGAAGACCAGCTTCTGGATCAGGGTGCGGGCCTTGTCGTCGGCGGTGGCGCCGTAGTTGCGGGTCTCCGCGACCTCGATCCCGTCCGGGATCACCTGTCCGCGCAGCTCGGACACCCTTTGCATCACCGCGTCGGCCACCTCGATGGCGTTCTCGCCGGGTTTCTTGGTGATGGCCAGGGTCACGGCGGGGCGGGCCGTATCGCCGCCGTCCGCCACGCTGCGATGCGTCACGTAGTCCTCGGGCGGCGGCGCACCCTCGCGGATCCGGGCCAGTTCGCGCAAATAGACCGGGCGACCGTCGCGCAGTCCCACGATGAGGCTCGCGACATCCTCGCCACGACGCAGGAACCGGCCCGCATCCACGATGATGCTGCGATTGCCCGACAGCAATTCGCCCGCGCGCACGCCGGCGTTGGCGGCGCCCAGGGCTTGAACGACCTCGTCCGGGGAGATGTCGGCGGCGGCCATGCGCGCGGTGTCCAGGTCCACCCGCACGGTATGGGGCGCCCCCCCGATCAGCCAGACGTCGCGCGTGCCGGAGACGCGCTTGAGATCGGTTTCGATGCTGCGGGCGACCCGCTGCAGGGCATGCGTGTCCGCGTGTGCGGCGTGCAGGGTCAGTGTGACGATAGGCACATCGTCCACCCCCTTGGGCCGGATCGTGGGTGCGAGGACGCCCAGATCCATGGGCAGCCAGTCGCCGTGCGTGCGCAAGGTGTCGTGCAGCCGCACGAGGGCGTCGGTGCGCGGGACGCCGACCTGGAACTGCGCGGTCAGCACCGCCAGGCCCGGCGTGGACAGCGTCATGACGTGATCCATGCCGTCGATGCGCGCGAGGATCCGCTCGGCCGGGCCCGCGACGATCCGTTCGATCTCGCCCACCGACGCGCCAGGCCAGGCGATCGATACGGTGGCCATGGTCACGTCGATCTGCGGCTCCTCCTCGCGTGGTGTGGCCAGGAGGGCGAACACGCCCATCAGCAGCAGCGCGCCCGCCAGCAGCGGGGTCAGGCGGTTGTCCTGGAACAGGGCCGTGATCCGGCCTGCGATGCCGAGCCTGGTCCCCATGGCCTCAACCCCCGCCCGGGGCGCGTGCCGGGTCGACGAGCACGCGTTCGGACGCCTGCAGACCCGAGAGCACCTCGACCCATGGACCGTCCGCCGGTCCGGTGCGGATCTGGCGCAGGTGTGCGGCGCCTTGGCCGTCCAGCACGTAGGCGCCGGTCAGCTCGCCGCGGCGCAGCACGGCGCCCGATGGGATCCGCAGGCGCTCGCGCAGGCTGTCCGGGATCTCGATGGACAGGCGCACGGGCATGCCGGGAACCGGGCCCGCGGCGCCGCGGGGCAGTTCGAGGCGTATGGTGCCGGTCAGGCTGGCCGCCTGGCGGGTGGGCAGGACCTCGATGGCCAGCGTGTCCGGCAGCGTCGGGGCGAGCTCCGACGGCCAGCGGATCCAGGCCCGGCCGGCCAGCCGATGGAGCAGGTATTGGGGGACCCGGGCCTCGATCCGCAGGGCAGAGGGATCGAACATCGTCGCCAGCGGACGGCCGGGCATCACCATGTCGCCTTGATGGGCCTCGAAGGAGGCGATGACGCCATCGTAGGGCGCCTGGATCAGGAAGTGATCGGCCTGGGCGCCGGCGGCCAGCGCCTGCGCCCGCTGCGCAGCGACCCGGGCCTGCGCGGCCTGGTAGCGGGCGCGGGCCTGCTCGTAGGCGGCCTGGCTGATGTATTGCTGTTCGCGCAGCGCCTGTTGACGCTTGAGGTCGGCCCGAGCCAGGGCGAGGGCCGACTCGGCCTCGCGCACCTGCGCGTCGGCCGCCGCCCGGGCCTGCCGGGCGCCCTCGGCGTCCAGGCGCAGCAGGAGCTGGCCGGCGCGCACGGCCTGGCCGGCCCGCGCCCCGACGTCCGCGACCTCGCCGGCGACCTGCGCCGAGATCGTGGTGTCGCGCACCGCTACGACCGTGCCGTCGACCTCCAGCCGATCGGCGGCCATGACGGATTCCACGGCGGCGGTTTCCAGGGTGGCGGCCTGGGCCCCGGCGCCGAGCCCCAGCAGGACGGCCAGCAGCCAGGCGGGGCCGGGCATCCAGGGGATCGGCCATCGGAGCGTGGCCGGTGGCGGGAGTGCGGGGTGATCGTCTGCTCTCATGGAGGGTCGAAAAATCGTGGAAGACAAACCTGCGATTGCATGTTATTATTTAACTAATTACGCAAATAGTCAATTAATATATAAGTCACTCAGTTGAACGCCTGGCGTACACTATGCGCTCATATCCTTCCGACTTTATTGACATGGGTCTACTTCCGCCCGAAGTGCTCGAGCCTGTCGCGGCTTACTTCCGCGCCTTGTCCGAGCCGACGCGACTGCACATTCTCAGCCTGCTGCGGCAAGGCGAGCACAATGTCGGCGAGCTCGCCGAGCTATGCGGCTATACCACGGCCAACGTCTCGCGCCACTTGTCCGTGCTGAAAAAACACGGCCTGGTCGTGCGCGCGGCGCGCGGCAACAGTGTCTATTACCAGATTGCCGATCCGTCTGTGGAGGCGCTGTGCGATCTGGTCTGCGGCAGCATCCTGCGCCAGATCGAGGAGGGTGCGCGGCAACGCGCGGCCTTTGCCTCGATGCGCGGGGCCGCCGACGATTCCCCCCCCACGAAGGAGTCACCATGACATTCAATATCGGCACGGCCGACCGCATCCTGCGGATCATCGTCGGCATCGTCCTCATCGCGCTCGCGGCAACCGGAACGGTGGGCTGGTGGGGCTGGCTGGGCGTGATCCCGCTGGCCACCGGCCTGTTTCGCTTTTGCCCCATGTATGCTCTGCTGGGCATCCGGACGTGCCCGCTGAAGCCGCGGGGCTGATGCTGCGGGGCTGAAGCCGCGGGGCTGATGCCGCAGGGCGTATGACGATGCCCCCCGGGCCGCCCGGGCGCCCCGTGCGCCGAGGGGTGCCCGGGGTTGCTGCGCGCGCCCGCTGTTACGCGTCCAGGCGCGCGCGCTGGGCGCGGACCTTGTCCAGCATGTCGCCGAATTGGGCGAGACGGGCCTTTTCCTGCTCGACCACCGCGGCGGGCGCGCGTTCGACGAAGCTGGCGTTGCCGAGCTTGCCGCGCGCCTTGGCGATTTCCTTGTCCAGCCGGTCGATTTCCTTGTCCAGACGCGCTTGTTCGGCCGCCACGTCGATCTCGACGTGGAGCATGAGCTGTACGGCACCCAGGACCTGGACCGGCGCGCCCAGGTCGGGCAGTTGCGCCGCCGCCTGGACGCTGTCGAGCCGCGCCAGGGCCATCAGGTAGGGGCGTAGATCGTCGAGGTCGGTGATCTCACCCTGGATCAGCAACGGCACGCGCTGGCCTGGGGCCAGGCCCATTTCGCCGCGCAGCGCCCGGATGGCGTCGGTCAGTGACTTGAATTCGGCCATGCGCGCCGCGGCGGCCGCATCGCGCAGGTCGCCGCGGGCCGTCGGGTAGGGCTGGGTGCTGATGCTGGCCTCGGCCTGGCCGCCGCGCAGGCCGGCCGCCACGGACACCTTTTGCCAAAGTTCCTCGGTGATGAAGGGCATGATCGGATGGATCATCCGCAGCAGGGTCTCGAGCACGTGGATCAAGGTGCGGCGCGTGGCCGCCTGCTGCACCGCGTCGCCGGATTGCAGACGGACCTTGGCCAGCTCGACGTACCAGTCGCAGTACTCGTCCCAGATGAAGTGGTACAGGCGGTCGGCCACCTGGTCGAAGCGGTATTGCTCGAATCCCGTGTGGACCTCGTCGATCAGCTCCTGCAGGCCGTCGATGATCCAGCGGTCGGCAAAGGACAGGTCGCCGGCCTGGGCCCGGCCCAGGTCGTGGCCCTCGACGTTCATCAGCACGAAGCGCGTGGCGTTCCAGAGCTTGTTGCAGAAATTGCGGTAGCCTTCGCAGCGCTTGAGATCGAAATTGATGTTGCGGCCGAGCGTCGCGTAGGCCGCCATGGTGAAGCGCAGCGCATCGGCGCCGTAGGCGGGGATGCCGTCGGGGTAGTCCTTGCGCGTGCGCTTGCGGATGGCCTCGGCCTGGCGGGGATTCATCAGGCCCGCGGTGCGTTTTTCAACCAGGGCGTCCACGCCGATGCCGTCGATCAGGTCGACGGGATCGATGGTGTTGCCCTTGGACTTGGACATTTTCTTGCCTTCCATGTCGCACACCAGCCCGTGCACGTAGACGGTGCGGAAGGGGACCTGCCCGGTGTGGTGCATGCTCATCATGATCATGCGGGCGACCCAGAAGAAAATGATGTCGAAGCCGGTCACCAGCACGGCCGAGGGCAGATAGCGTGCCAGGTCGGGGGTTTGCTCGGGCCAGCCCAGGTCGGTGAAGGGCACCAGCGCCGACGAGAACCAGGTGTCGAGCACGTCGGCATCGCGCGTGAGCGGGCCCTCGATGCCGGCCTCGCGCGCCTGGCGCTGGGCCTCGTCCGCGTTGCGCGCGACGAAGATCCGCCCGTCGGGCGCATGCCAGGCGGGGATCTGGTGGCCCCACCAGAGCTGGCGCGAAATGCACCAGTCCTGGATGTTCTCGAGCCACTGGTTGTAAGTGGTGGTCCAGTTCTCGGGCACGAAGCGCACCTGGCCGTCGGCCACCACCTCGAGGGCGACCTCGGTGATGCTCTTGCCCGGATGCAGGCTGCCCTCGGGCGCCGGACGGCTCATGGCGACGAACCACTGGTCGGTCAGCATGGGCTCGATGATGGAGTGGGTGCGGTCACCGCGCGGCACCATGAGTTTGTGCGCCCGCACGGCCTGCAGCAGGCCCTGGGCCTCGAGGTCGGCGACGACGCGCTTGCGCGCCTCGAAGCGGTCCAGGCCCCGGTAGGTTTCGGGCGCCTCGTCCGAGATGCGGGCGTCCAGCGTCAGGATGCTGATCATCGGCAGGCCGTGGCGCTGGCCCACCGCGTAGTCATTGAAGTCGTGGGCCGGGGTGACCTTGACCACGCCGGTGCCGAACTCGCGGTCCACGTAATCGTCGGCGATGACCGGGATTTCGCGTCCCACCAGGGGCAGGGTCACGGTCCGCCCGATCAGGTGCGCATAGCGCTCGTCCTCGGGGTGGACCATGACGGCCACGTCGCCCAGCATGGTCTCGGGCCGCGTGGTGGCGACCACCAGGTGATCCAGTCCGCCGGAGGGTTGGGTCAGGGGATAGCGGATTTCCCACATGTGGCCGTCTTCCTCGGTGCTGACGACCTCGAGGTCGGACACCGCAGTGCCCAGGATCGGGTCCCAGTTCACCAGGCGCTTGCCGCGGTAGATCAGGCCTTGTTCGTAGAGGCGCACGAAGACTTCGACCACGCCGCGCGACAGGCGCTCGTCCATGGTGAAGTATTCACGCGACCAGTCGCACGACGAGCCCAGGCGGCGGAACTGGCCGGTGATGGTGCTGCCGGATTTTTCCTTCCAGGCCCAGACCCGCTCGAGGAATTTTTCGCGGCCGAGGTCGTGGCGCGAGATCTTTTCCGCGTCCAGCTGGCGTTCGACGACGATCTGCGTCGCGATGCCGGCGTGGTCGGTGCCCGGGATGAACACCGTGTCGTCGCCGCGCATGCGGTGATAGCGGATCAGGCCGTCCATGATGGTCTGGTTGAAGGCATGCCCCATGTGCAGCGTCCCCGTGACGTTCGGCGGCGGGAACTGGATGGCGAAAGAGGCCGGCGCGCGGCCGTCGGGCGGCGGCGCATGCCGGCCGCCGGCGAATACGCCGCTGCGTTCCCATTGCGCATACCAGCGGGACTCGATGTCCTGCGGTTCGAAACTCTTGGGCAACTGGCTGGGCGATTCGGCTGAGGCGGTCATGTCGGTGGGAAGTTGTGCGCGGGGCGCGATGGACGCAAAAAGGCTCATTTTATGCGCTGGGGAGACGGGTGTGGCATGGTAAAATGCGCGGTTGACATAAACTTGAATAAAGTGATTGTTTTCATTGGGAAAACCGATTTCCCGCCGTCCCAACCTTCATTGCGGATTCTTCATGGCTATTGAACGTACTCTTTCCATCATCAAACCCGATGCCGTCGCCAAGAACGCGATCGGCCAGATCGTCGCCCGTTTCGAACAGGCCGGCCTGAAGGTCGCCGCCGCCCGCCTGCAGCAGCTCTCGCGCGACGAGGCCGAGCGTTTCTATGCCGTCCACAAGGAACGCCCCTTCTACAAGGATCTGGTCGACTTCATGGTCTCGGGTCCGGTGTTCGTCCAAGTGCTCGAAGGCGAGGACGCGATTGCCAAGAACCGCGACCTGATGGGTGCCACCGATCCCAAGAAGGCCGCCGCGGGCACCATCCGCGCCGATTTCGCCGAGAGCATCGACGCCAATGCCGTCCACGGCTCCGACGCGCCCGAGACCGCGGCCGTCGAGATCGCCTTCTTTTTCCCCGAAAGCAACATCCACAGCCGCTGACGCGGCCGGGCGCCCCTCGTTGGGCGCCCCCGCATCGCCGAACACCGCATGTCCGCCGTTCCATCCATCAATGTCCTCGGGCTCGATCCCGACGCCCTGACCAGCCTGGTCGCCCAGTGGGGCGGCAAGCCCTTTCGCGCGCGCCAGCTCTCGCGCTGGATCCATCAGCGCGGCGAGGACCGTTTCGAGGCGATGACCGACCTGGCGCGCGATTTCCGGACGCGCCTCGAGGCCAACTGCACGGTCGGCGGGCCGGTGGTCAATCTGGAAAAGCGCTCGGCGGACGGCACGCGCAAGTGGCTGTTCGACATGGGGCAGGGCAATGCCATCGAGACCGTCTTCATTCCCGAGGACGACCGCGGCACCCTGTGCATCTCCAGCCAGGCCGGCTGCACCGTGGCCTGCCCGTTCTGCTCCACGGGGTACCAGGGCTTCAGCCGCAACCTGACCACGGCCGAGATCATCGGCCAGCTTTGGCATGCGAACCGCGCCCTGCGCGATGATCCGTCGGCGGCACGCCTCGAGGGGGCGGCGGGCGAGGCCGGGCGCGCCGTCAGCAACGTGGTCATGATGGGCATGGGCGAGCCCCTGCTGAATTACGACCAGGTCCTGGGCGCCTTGCGCCTGATGCTCGATGACCATGCCTACGGCCTGTCGCGGCGCCGCGTGACGGTGTCGACCTCGGGGGTGGTGCCCATGATCGACCGCCTCGCGCGCGACTGTCCGGTGGCGCTGGCGGTGTCCCTGCACGCGCCCAACGATGAATTGCGCGATCGGCTGGTGCCGCTGAATCGCAAGCACCCGCTGGCTGAGTTATTGGCTGCGTGCAACCGATACCTGGAGCATGCGCCCCGCGACTTCATTACATTCGAGTACATTATGCTCGATGGCATCAACGATACGGACGAGCACGCGCGCCAGTTGATTCAGATCGCACGGCAAGTGCGCTGCAAGTTCAATCTGATTCCGTTCAACCCCTTTCCGCAATCCGGGCTGCGACGCTCGCCGGCGGCGAGGATCCGCTTGTTCTCCCAGCGTCTCGTCGACGCCGGCTTGGTGGTGACGGTGCGCAAGACGCGCGGCGACGACATCGATGCGGCCTGTGGCCAATTGGCTGGCGAGGTTCGGGACCGCACGCGCATCGACGAACGCCTGCCCGATCGGGCGCGCATCGTCATCAGAAAAAAGGAGCATGGATGAACCAAGTCCCCGAGTTCGATATGCGGATGCGGGAGTCGGCGCCCGAGGACGCGCCGCTGGGAATCGGCGAGGCTCTCAGGCGCATGCGCGAGGCCCGGGGGTTCACCCTTCAGGAGGTTTCCGCGCGCATCAAGTATTCCGCCGTGCAGCTGGGATACCTCGAGGCCCACGAATGGGCCCGTCTGCCGGGGGGCGTGCCGCTGCGGGGGCTGGTTCGCAACTACGCCCGTTTCCTCGATGCCGACGTGGAGGCCATGCTGCGCTTGCTCGATGACGAGGTCGGGCCGACACGGCCCAGTCCCACGGTCGCCTCGCTGGGCGCCTCGCAGACCCTGCGTGCCGCCGACATGGCCCCCAAAGGCGAACCCGCCCATCGCACCTGGAGCTGGCTGCTGCTGATCCTCGTGCTGCTGTGCGTAGCCGGCCTCTATGCGATCAATCGCGGCTGGGTGCCCGATGAATGGCTGATTTTCGATTGGTTGAAGGCCTTGAAGCCATGAGTTCCACTGTATCGGGCGCCGAGCCCTGCGCGGCTGCGCGCCGGCCCACCCGCGCGGTCGTCGTGCGCTGGGGCGACCATGCCGTTCAGGTCGGCGGCGGGGCGCCCGTGGTGGTGCAGTCCATGACCAACACCGACACCGCCGATCCGCAGGCCACCGCGCTGCAGGTGCGCGACCTGGCGCGTGCCGGTTCCGAGATCGTGCGCGTGACGGTCAACACGCCCGAGGCGGCCGCCCAGGTGGCGGCGCTGCGCAACGCCCTGGACCGCATGGGCGTCCAGGTGCCGCTGGTGGGCGACTTCCACTACAACGGCCACAAGCTCCTCACCCAGTTTCCCGATTGCGCGCAGGCGCTCTCGAAATACCGCATCAACCCCGGCAATATGGGCGGCGGCAAGCGGCGCGACGACAATTTCGCGCAGATGATCGAGGTCGCCTGCCGTCACGACAAGCCGATCCGGATCGGCGTGAATTGGGGCAGCCTCGACCACGAGCTGCTGGCGCGGATGATGGACGAGAACGCCGCCAGCGCGCAGCCCTTGACGGCCAACGCCGTGATGCGCGAGGCCCTGGTGGTTTCGGCCATCAGCAACGCGCGCCGCGCCGAGGAACTCGGCCTGCGCGGCGACGCCATCGTCCTGTCCTGCAAGGTCAGCCACGTGCAGGACCTGATCGCCGTCTATACCGACCTGTCGGCGCGCTGCGACTACCCGCTGCATCTGGGCCTGACCGAGGCGGGCATGGGCAGCAAGGGCATCGTCGCCTCGACCGCCGCCCTGGCCGTGCTGTTGCAGCGCGGCATTGGCGACACCATCCGCATTTCGCTCACGCCGGAACCCGGCGGGGACCGCGCCCGCGAGGTCGTCGTCGCCCAGGAAATCCTCCAGACCATGGGCCTGCGCGCCTTCACCCCCATGGTGGTGGCGTGTCCGGGCTGCGGGCGCACCAGCAGCACCGTCTTCCAGGAACTCGCGGCCAGCATCCAGGGGTTCCTGCGCGACCAGATGCCGGTCTGGAAGACCCGCTATCCCGGGGTCGAAACGCTGAACGTCGCCGTCATGGGCTGCGTGGTGAACGGCCCGGGCGAAAGCCGCCACGCCGATATCGGCATCAGCCTGCCGGGCACCGGCGAGGTGCCCGCCGCACCGGTCTATGTCGACGGCGAGCGCACGGTGACCCTTAAGGGCGATACCATCGCCGAGGAATTCAAGGCGATCGTGGAACATTACGTCGCCCGGCGTTTCGGACAGGAGCCGGGCGAGCCGCCCGCGCGCCGTCCGGGCGTCGTGGCGCGCCATCCGGATTGATCGACATGTCCGATTTCAAGAAAGTCCGTGCCCTGACGGGCATGAAGGATGCGCTGCCGCCCGAAAGCGTCCAGTGGGAGGCCCTCGAGGCCATCGTGCGGGACTGGCTGGCCGCCTACGGCTACCAGAACCTGCGCACGCCGGTGCTCGAGCACACGCGCTTGTTTGCGCGCGGCATCGGCGAGGTCACCGACATCGTCGAAAAGGAAATGTATTCTTTCGTCGATCCCTTGAACGACGAGCGCCTGACCCTGCGTCCCGAGTTCACCGCCGGCATGGTGCGCGCCGTCATCGAGCACAACGTCCTCTATGACCGGCCGCGCCGCGTCTATGCCTTGGGGCCGGTGTTCCGCCACGAGCGCCCCCAGCGGGGGCGCTACCGGCAATTCCACCAGATCGACGTCGAGGCGCTGGGCTTCCCCGGCCCCGACGTGGATGCCGAACTCATCGTGATGCTGTCGCGCCTGTGGCGGCGGCTGGGCCTGGACGATATCCGGCTCGAGATCAATTCCCTGGGCCAGGCGGCCGAGCGCGCGGCCCACCGGGCCGCCCTGATCGAGCACCTGCAGCGCCACGTCGACGTGCTCGATGACGAGGCACGCCGCCGCATGCACTCGAATCCGCTGCGCGTGCTCGACACCAAGAATCCCGCGATGCAGGACATGGCCAACAGTGCGCCGCGCCTGTTCGATTTCCTCGGCGAGGAGTCCCTGGCCCATTATCGCGGCCTGTGCGCGCGCCTCGAGGACGCGGGCATCACCTATACGCTCAATCCGCGCCTGGTGCGCGGCCTGGACTATTACAACCTCACCGTGTTCGAGTGGGTGACCGATCGGCTGGGCGCCCAGGGCACGGTCTGCGGCGGCGGCCGCTATGATGGCCTGATCGAGCTCCTGGGCGGCAAGCCCGCGCCGGCCGTGGGCTTCGCCATCGGCATGGAGCGCCTGCTCGACCTCTGGTCGCAAAAGGACCAGTACGCGCATCCGGCGGAGTGCCAGGTCTACGTGGCGCACCAGGGCGAGGACGGCCAGCGCCGCGCCGCGTCCCTGGCCGAGGCCCTGCGCGACGCCGGACTGCGGGTACTTGTCCACGCGGGTTCGACTGGGTTTAAATCACAATTTCGCCGCGCCGACGCCAGTGGCGCGGCCGTGGCGGTCGTCGTCGGCGGCGACGAGCTGGCTTCGGGCCGGGCGACGGTCAAGTGGCTGCGCCGGGGGGCGCCCGAAGGCGAACAGCAAGAGTCGATCCCCTTCGATCGACTGGCCGAAGAATTGCAATCGAGGATTTGAAAAGGCATGGCATACGATCTCGAAGAACAGGAAAAACTGGACGCGCTGAAGGCTTGGTGGGACCGCTACGGCACGATCAGCATGGCGCTGGTGTTCGTCGTGGTCGCCGGCTTTGCGGGGTGGCGCGGCTGGCAGTGGTACCAGGGTCACCAGGCCAGCCAGGCCATGGGCTATTTCGAGGCGCTCGAGGCTGCCGCCGGCCAGCAAGGCGAGGATGCCGTGGCGCGCGTCAAGGCCGCCAGCGCCACGCTGCGCGAGGACTATCCCGATTCCGGCTATGCCGCGCGCGGTGTCCTGGTGGCGGCCTGGGCGCTCGAGCAGCGCGGCGACCTGGAGGGCGCCCGCGAGCAGTTGCAGTGGCTCGCGAAGAACTCGTCCGCGCCCGCGCTGGCGCCGGTGGCGCGCTTGCGCCTGGCCGGCGTGCTGTTGCAGGAAAAGAAATACGATGAGGCCCTGTCGCTGGTGCAGGGCGAGGCGCCCGAGGGCTTTGCCGCCTTGTATGCCGATCGGCGCGGCGACATCCTGGCGGCGCAGGGCAAGGCCGCCGAAGCGGTCCAGGCCTGGCGCGACGCGATCCAGGCCCTGGGCGCCGACCCCGCCACCCAGATCGTGCAACTGAAGATCGACGCCCTGAACGGAGCCTGACCCCATGCGTACCCCCGCTCGTCTGTTTCGCATCGCCGCACTCGGCCTGGGTCTGGCGATCCTGTCGGGCTGCGGCCTGTTTTCGCATACTGATGCACGCTACGATCCTGCGCCCCTGACCGAGTATGCGCCCGAACTCGCCGTGGCGGTCCGCTGGAACGCCTCGATCGGCAGCGGCGGCGGCTATGGATTTGCGCCGCAGGCGATCGGCGACACCGTGTATGCGGCGACGCCTTCAGGCGGTGTGGCGGCGCTGGCGCTGTCCACCGGCGCGGTCCGCTGGCAGGCCAACATCGACAAACTCAGCGCCGGGGCGGGCAGCGACGGCCGGACCGTGGCGGTCGTGAGCGACACCGGCGAGGTCATCGCCCTGGATGCCGAGCAGGGCGCCGAGCGCTGGCGCGCGCAGGCCGCGAGCGCGGTCAACATTCCGCCGGTCGTCGGCAGCGGGATCGTGGCGGTGCGCAGCACCGACTATCGCGTGCAGGCGTTCGATGCCGACACGGGCAAGCTGCGCTGGGAGGTCCAGCGTCCGGGACCGGCGCTGGCCCTGCGCACCAGCATGCGGATGCTGATCGTGCAGAATGTGCTCATCACCGGCATGCCCAATGGGCGGCTCATGGTGATCGACGCGGCGTCCGGCGCGGTGCGCTGGGAGGGCTCGGTCTCGGTGTCGCGCGGCGCCTCCGACCTCGAGCGCATCAGCGACGTGGTCGGCGCGCCGCTGCCCCTGGGCCCGCTGCTATGCGGCGCCAGCTACCAGGGCAGGGTGGCGTGCTTCGACGTGTCCCAGGGCGGACGGCTGATCTGGGATCGCCAGATTTCCACCTCCACCGGCATGGCCACCGATGGCCAGCGCATCTACGTTCCCGGAGGCCGCGACGTGGTGTACGCCCTCGATGTCCGGGGCGGTGAGGAGCTCTGGAAACAATCCGCGCTGCTGAACCGGCGCCTGAGCGCGCCGGCCGTGGTCGGCCCGGCCATTGCCATGGGCGATTACGAGGGCTACCTGCATTTCCTGTCGCGCACCGATGGCCGCCTGATGGCCCGGTTGCAGGTTGGCGGGGGCGCGCTCACCTCGCCTCCCCAGACGACCGACCAGGGCGCGCTGGTGCAGACCGGCAGCGGTGCCGTGATGCTGGTGGGCGTCCGTGACTGACACGCTGCTCAAGCCCGTCGTGGCCCTGGTGGGGCGCACGAACGTCGGCAAGTCCACGCTGTTCAATCGCCTGACGCGTTCGCGCGCGGCGCTGGTGGCGAATATTTCGGGCCTGACCCGCGATCGCCATTATGGCGAGGGCAGGGTGGGCGACCACCCATTCATCGTCGTCGACACCGGCGGTTTCGAGCCTGTCGCCACACGCGGCATTCTCGTCGAGATGGCACGCCAGACCGAGCAGGCCATTGCCGAGGCCGACGTCGTGGTGTTTCTCGTCGATGCGCGCGAGGGGGCCAATGCGCACGACCACGAGATCGCTCGCTTGCTGCGCAAGACCGGGCAGCGCGTGGTGCTCGCGGTGAACAAGGCCGAGGGCATGCGCCATCATGCCGACATGGCCCAGTTCTACGAACTCGGCCTGGGCGAACCCCTGCCGATTTCGGCGGCCCATGGCGACGGGGTGGCCGACCTGATCGAGCTGGCCCTGGCGCCCTTGGCGGCCGCCCATCCGGCGCCGCCGGATGAGGAGGCCGATGCGGCGGATGAGGCGGATGAGGCGGACGAGGCGGTCGACCATCGCATCAAGCTAGCCATCGCCGGCCGGCCGAACGTCGGCAAATCCACCCTGATCAATACCCTGGTCGGCGAGGAACGCGTCATTGCCTACGACTTGCCGGGCACGACGCGCGACGCCATCGAGATCGAATTCGAGCGCAAGGGACGCCGCTACACCCTCATCGATACCGCCGGCCTGCGCCGCCGCGGCAAGGTGTTCGAGACCGTCGAAAAATTCTCCGTCATCAAGACCCTGCAGGCCATCGAGGCCGCCAACGTGGTCCTGCTGCTGCTGGACGCCCGGGAAGGCATCTCGGACCAGGACGCCCATATCGCGGGTTTCGCGGTGGAGGCGGGCCGGGCGCTGGTGGTGGGGCTGAACAAATGGGACGCCGTGGACGCCGAGCAGCGCGCGTGGGTCCAGCGCGAATACGAGCGCAAGCTGCGCTTCCTGTCGTTCGCCAAGGTGCTGCACCTGTCGGCGCTCAAGGGGCAGGGCCTGGGGCCGGTGATGCAGGCGGTCGACGCGGCCCACGCCGCGGCCTTCGCCAAGCTCTCCACGCCGCGCCTGACGCGCACGCTGCAGGCCGCCGTCGAGCAGCAGCCGCCGCCGCGCAAGGGCATCTTCCGCCCCAAGATGCGCTATGCCCACCAGGGCGGCCAGAATCCGCCGCGCATCATCATCCACGGCAACGCCCTGGACGCCGTGCCGGATTCGTATCGCCGTTATCTCGAGGGACAGTTCCGCGAGGCGTTCAAGCTCGCCGGCACGCCTTTGTCCATCGAATTCAAGTCTTCCCGCAACCCCTATCTGAAGGATGAATGAGGTGAGCAAGCTCTGGAGCGACCACGTCGCCGGACTGGTGCCCTACGTCCCGGGCGAGCAGGCGCGCATGCCCAACCTGCTCAAGCTCAACACCAATGAAAACCCCTATGGGCCGTCGCCCAGGGCGCTCGAGGCCATGCGGGCCGCCTTGGGCGACGACTTGCGCCTGTATCCGGACTACAGCGCGCTGGCGCTGCGCCAGACGATCGCGCGGCATCACGGGCTGGACGCCGGCCAGGTCTTCCTCGGCAACGGTTCCGACGAGATCCTCGCGCATGTGTTCAACGCCCTGTTCCTGCGCGCGGGCCGTCCGCTGCTGGTGCCCGACATCACGTACAGCTTTTACCGGACTTATTGCCGGCTCTACCAGGTGCCCCACCGGCTGGTTCCCCTGGACGCGCAATTTGCGATCCGGGTCGAGGATTACGCCGGGCCGATGGCGGTCGAGCCCTCGGGCATCATATTCGCCAATCCCAACGCCCCCACCGGCTGTGCGCTGCCCCTGGCGTCGATCGATGCCATCGCGCGCGCGCGCCCCGATTCCGCCGTGGTGGTGGACGAGGCTTACGTGGATTTCGGCGCCGATTCGGCCGCCGCGCTCATGGACCGCCACGACAACCTCGTCGTCATCCATACCTTGTCCAAGTCCCGTTCACTCGCCGGTCTGCGGGTGGGCTACGCGCTTGCGCATCCCCCGGTGGTCGAGGCGCTCTCGCGCGTCAAGGACAGCTTCAACTCCTATCCCATGGACCGCATTGCGCTCGCGGGGGCGCAGGCGGCCATCGAGGACGAGGCCTATTTCGAACAGAGCCGCCGCGCGGTGATGGACGCGCGCCAGACCCTCGCCGGCGAACTGCGCGCACTGGGTTTCGAGGTTTTGCCGTCCGAGGCCAATTTCGTGTTCGCGCGCCATCCCGCCCGGGATGCGGCGGCCATCCAGCGGGCTCTGCGCGAACAGGCCATCCTGGTGCGGCATTTCAAATCGCCGCGGATCGAGCAGTTTCTGCGGATCACCGTGGGCACGCCCGAAGAATGCGCGCGCCTGTGCCGCGCGCTCGCTCAAATCCTGTCCGAATCGCATTAAAATTGATTCCGGCGGTATGGGCCGCATATTGCGCAAGCAGGATGCGGGAAAACCCTGTACAGTGGAATCCCTGACTATAAATTAAATAACCGGAGCCTCATCCATGAGCAACAAAGGGCAAATACTACAAGATCCCTTCCTCAACGCCTTGCGCAAGGATCACGTGCCCGTATCCATCTATCTCGTCAACGGCATCAAGCTGCAGGGCCAGGTCGAGTCCTTCGACCAGTATGTCGTCCTGCTGCGCAATACCGTGACTCAAATGGTCTACAAGCACGCCATCTCGACCGTGGTGCCGGCGCGCCCCGTTGCGTTCCAGGTTGATGATTCGGCGGACTGATATCCTTTCGTCCCTTCCGGATCGCATCGCCCGCCGCGCGGACCGCGCCGGCGGGCGTTGCTTTTAATGAGATATCCATGAAGTCTTTGGTCATCAGCGTCGACCTAGGGGAACCCGATTACGCGGCGCATGCCGAAGAATTCCTCATGCTTGCCCGCGGGGCGGGCGCCGAGGTTCTCGAGGTGCTGACGGTGCGGCGCGCCCGCCCCGACGCCGCGGGCTTCATCGGCTCGGGCAAGATCGACGAGGCGGCGGCGCTGGTCAAGGCCGTCGAGGCCGAAGTCGTGCTCTTCGACCAGCCCCTGAGCCCGGCCCAGCAGCGCAATCTCGAGCGCCGCCTCGAGGTCAGGGTGGTCGACCGCGTGAGCCTCATCCTGGATATCTTTGCCCTGCGGGCCAAAAGCCACGAGGGCAAGCTACAGGTCGAGCTCGCCCAGCTCCAGCACCTCTCGACACGCTTGACGCGGATGTGGACCCACCTCGAGCGTCAGCGCGGGGGGATCGGCGTGCGCGGCCCCGGCGAGTCGCAGCTCGAGACCGACCGCCGCCTGATCGGCATGCGCGTGCGCGCCCTGCGAGAGCGCCTCGTCCGGGTCCAGCGCCAACGCCTGACCCAGCGGCGGGCGCGCGCGCGCGGACAGACCCTGTCCGTGTCCCTGGTCGGTTATACCAACGCCGGCAAGTCGACGCTGTTCAACGCCCTGACCCGCGCGGACACCTACGCCGCCGACCAGCTCTTTGCGACCCTGGACACCACCACGCGGCGCACCTGGATCGAGGGCGCCGGCCAGGTCGTGGTGTCCGACACCGTGGGGTTCATCCGCGACCTGCCGACCACGCTGATCGCAGCCTTCCGGGCGACCCTCGAGGAAACCGTGCACGCGGACCTGCTGCTGCACGTGATCGACGCCGCCAGCCCGCAGCGCGACGAACAGGTGGCCGAGGTCAACAAGGTGCTGCACGAGATCGGCGCCGACGGGATCAGGCAGATCCTGGTCTATAACAAAATCGACACCGCGGGATATGAACCCCGGGTCGAGCGAGACGAACATGGTACGATTGCGCGAGTCTTTGTGAGTGCGCTGCAACGCAGCGGACTGGATGGTTTGCGGCAGGCGATCGCCGAGTCGGCAGGAATGACGGGAAACGATACGGTCAATGAAATTATTCAATCTGAATGACCCGGGCTGGGGCCGGGGCAACAACGAGGATCCCGATTCTTCGCGCAAAAAGCCCGGCCAGTCGGGCGGGCCGCCGGACCTGGACGAGGTCTGGCGCGACTTCAACAAGCGCCTGGGCGGCCTGCTGGGCAAACGTTCTTCCCGGCGCGGCGGCCCGCCTTCGGGCGGTGGCGGCGGCCTGCCCCAATTGCCCGGTCCCTCGCCCAAGTTCCTGCTGGGCCTGTTCATGGTGGCGGTGCTGCTGTGGCTCGCCAGCGGCTTCATGATCGTCCAGGAAGGCCAGGTCGCGGTCGTGACGCGCTTCGGCAAGTACACCCATACCCTCAATCCCGGCCTGCAGTGGCGCATGCCGTATCCGATCGAGGACTCCCAGGACGTCAACATCTCCCAGTTGCGGACCTTCGAGGTCGGCTTCCGGGGTTCGGCGCGCAACAAGGTCCTGCCGGAATCGCTCATGCTCACGCACGACGAAAACATCGTCGACGTGCAGTTCGTGGTCCAGTATCGCCTGCTGCCCGACGGGGCGCCGGCCTATCTGTTCAACACCAGCCAGCCCGACGAGTCCGTGCGGCAGGCGGCGGAAACCGCCATGCGCGAGATCGTCGGCCGCAAGCACATGGACTTCGTGCTGTATTCGGGCCGTACCGAGGTGGCTTCCGAGGTCCAGGCCCTGGCCCAGAGCATCCTCGACCGCTACCGGACCGGCATCCAGATCAGCACCGTGGCGATCCAGAACGTCCAGCCGCCCGAACAGGTGCAGGCGGCGTTCGACGACGCCGTCAAGGCGGGGCAGGACCGCGAGCGCCAGATCAACGAGGGCAATGCCTATGCCAGCCGCGTGGTGCCCGAGGCCGAAGGCCAGGCCGCCCGCATGATCCAGGACGCCGAAGGCTACAGCGCCCAGATCCTGGGCCAGGCCCAGGGCAACACGGCGCGCTTCGACAGCATCGAATCCGAGTTCGCCAAGGCGCCGTCGATCACCCGCGAGCGCCTGTACCTGGAAACCATGCAGGACATCATGACGGCCAGCAGCAAGGTCATGATCGATGCCGAGGTGGGCAACAACATGCTGTACCTGCCCCTGGACCAGATCATGAAGCAGGCGGCCGGCACCTCCGCGCACGGCGCCTCGGCCGGCTCGAACTCATCGAGTTCGGGCTCGGGGGCGAACACGGCGCCCGCGCAGGCGGCCGCCGGCGCCCAGGCCAGCGGATCGGCGAACAACGGTTCGGCGGCGCGGCGCGGCACCGGGCCGTCCGGCCTGGATTCGCTGATGGTCAGCCCGTATTCGCGCTAGGAGCCCTTCGATGCAACGTTTCTTTCCTGTCCTGGTCGGCCTCCTCGTGGTGATCGCGGTGCTGTCCTCGTGCATGTTCATTGTGCGCGAACGTGACTCCGCGCTGCTCTTCGCCCTGGGCGAGGTGCGCGAGACCATCACCAAGCCCGGCCTGTATTTCAAGTATCCACCGCCGTTCGAGAACGTGGTCTACCTCGACAAGCGCCTGCAGACGATCGAGACCCGCGATCCCGAGCGCATCCAGACGGCCGAAAAGAAAAACCTGCTGATCGACTCGTTCGTCAAGTGGCGCATTTCGGATCCGCGTCAGTACTACGTGACTTTCGGCGCCAACAGCAGCGCCGCGGTCGAGCGCCTGCAGGCGCAGATCCGCGATGCCCTGAACGCGGCGGTCAACGTGCGCACGGTCAAGCAGGTCGTCTCGAGCGACCGCGACACCATCATGAAGGAAATCCAGACCTCGGTGGCGCGCCGCGCCTCGCCGCTGGGCGTGGACGTGGTGGACGTGCGTCTGCGCCGCATCGATTTCGCCCCCGAGATTTCCGAATCGGTCTATCGGCGCATGGAGGCCGAGCGCAAACAAGAAGCCAACCGTCTGCGTGCGACCGGTGCCGCCGACAGCGAGCGCATCCGCGCCGAGGCCGACCGCAAGCGCCTCGAGATCCTCGCCAAGGCCTATGCCGAGGCGCAGGCGACGCGCGGCGAAGGCGATGCGCAGGCCGCGGCGATCTATGCGAAATCCTATGGGCGCAACGAGGAGTTCTACAGCTTCTACAAGAGCCTCGAGGCCTACCGTTCGAGCTTTGCCGAGCAGGGCAACACCCTGGTGCTCAGCCCCGATTCCGAGTTCTTCCGATTCTGGAACGATGCCCGCGGCGGGGCGCTGGACGCCGCGCCGGCGCGTTGAGGACGAATCGGACCGCTGCCATGATGTCGAACTGGCTGTTGCCGGAAAACCTGTCGGACGTCTTGCCTGCCGAGGCGCGCCGCATCGAGGAACTGCGTCGCGACCTGCTCGACCTGTATCGCACCTACGGCTTCGAGCTCGTGGCGCCGCCCATGGTCGAATACCTGGACTCGCTGATGTTCGCCGACGACGAGGCGCTCAGGCTGCGCACCTGCAAACTGGTCGACCAGCTCTCGGGCCTGACCATGGGCGTGCGTGCCGACATGACGCTGCAGGTCTCGCGCATCGACGCCCATCTGCTCAATCGCGAGGGCATCACGCGCTTGTGCTATTGCGGGCCGGTCATCCATGCGCGCCCCTCGGGCTTGCTGTCGGATCGCGAACTGTTGCAGATCGGTGCCGAGATCTTCGGCCATGCCGGGGTCGAGGCGGATATCGAAGCCATACAGCTCGCCATGGAGTCCGTGCGGCGGGCGGGCGTGCGCGAGGCGCGCCTGGACCTGAACCATCGGGGCGTAGGCCGTGCGCTGGTCGATGACGATCCGGCGCTCGCCGAGGCCGCGGGCCAGATCTACGACCTGCTCAGCGCCAAGGACGTGCCGGGGATCGAGGCCCTGCTGGCCGAGCGGGGTGCGCGCCCCGACAGCATCGAGGCGCTGCGGACGCTGACCACGCTGTATGGCGGCATCGAGGTGATCGAGCGGGCCACGCAATGCCTGCCGCCGCTGCCGGCGGTGCGCGCCGCACTCGACGAATTGGCCGGCCTGTGCGCCGCGCTGCCCGACCATGCGCTGGCCATCGACCTGGCCGACATGGGCGACAGCTACGGCTATCACTCGGGTGTCGTGTTCTCGATCTACGCCCAGGGCTGGCATGACGCTTTGGTCAGGGGAGGGCGCTACGACGGCATCGGCCGCAAGTTCGGCCGGATCCGTCCGGCGACCGGCTTCAGCCTCGACCTGCGGAAATTGTCGTCGGGACTGCCCGAGGCCCGGCCCGCGCGGGCCGTCCGGGCGCCATGGGGGCGCGACGCGGCGCTTGCCGAGGCGGTGGATGCTTTGCGCGCGCAAGGCGCGATCGTCATCCAGACGCCTGCCGGTCAGGCGCAGCCGCTCGACGAGTTCCTCGTCGACCGCGAACTCGTTCTCGAGGGCGGTGCCTGGATTCTCAAGGATATTTGAGGGAAACCCAGGATTCCGTCCGGATTGAAGATCCGGCTCAATGGTTTAAACTACTTCGTTTCCTGCGGCGGTCATTCGTCGCCTATTGATTGGTGCATATGAGCAAGAACATCGTCGTGATCGGGACCCAGTGGGGTGACGAGGGCAAAGGCAAGATCGTCGACTGGCTCGCCGAGTCCGCCCAAGGGGTGGTGCGTTTCCAGGGCGGGCACAATGCCGGCCATACCCTCTGGATCAACGGCCACAAGACCATCCTGCGCTTGATCCCCTCGGGCATCATGCACCCCCACGTGACCTGCTACATCGGCAACGGCGTGGTGCTGTCGCCCGAGGCGCTGCTGACCGAAATCAAGGAACTCGAGGCCGCCGGCCTCGAGGTGCGGCCGCGCCTGCAGATTTCGGCCGCCTGCCCACTGATCCTGCCCTATCACGTGGCGCTGGACCAGGCGCGCGAGGCGCGCAAGGGCGAGGGCAAGATCGGCACCACCGGCCGCGGCATCGGCCCCGCCTACGAGGACAAGGTCGCGCGCCGTGCGCTGCGCGTCCAGGACCTGTACGACCCCGAGATCTTCGATGAAAAGCTCGCCGAGGTCCTGGATTACCACAATTTCGTGCTGACGCAATACCTGGGGGCCAAGGCGCTGTCGGCCGACGAGGTGCGCGACCGGGTGATGGCGCTCGCCCCCGAACTCGAGCCCATGGTCGCCGACGTCTCCAGCAGCCTGCACGTGGCGCATCGCGCGGGCCATGGCCTGCTGTTCGAGGGCGCGCAGGGCTCGATGCTCGACATCGACCACGGCACGTATCCCTTCGTCACCAGCAGCAATTGCGTGGCCGGCACCGCCTCGGCGGGCGCGGGGATCGGGCCACAGATCCTGGATTATGTACTGGGCATCGCCAAGGCCTACACCACGCGCGTGGGCTCGGGGCCGTTTCCCACCGAACTGCTCGACGACACCGGCCTGCGCCTGGCCACGGTGGGCAAGGAATTCGGCTCGGTCACCGGCCGTCCCCGCCGCTGCGGATGGTTCGACGCCGCCGCGATGAAACGCTCGGTCATGATCAATGGCGTGACCGGCCTGTGCATCACCAAGCTCGACGTGCTCGACGGCGTCGAGCACATCAAGATCGGCGTGGGCTATCGCTATAAAGGCAAATTCCTCGACGTGCTGCCCTATGGGGCGCACGCCGCGGCCGAGGCCGAACCCGTGCTCGAGGAAATGGCGGGCTGGTCCGAGTCCACGGTGGGCATCACCGAATACGACAAGCTTCCGGTCAACGCCCGTCGCTACCTCGAGCGCATCGCCGAGATCTGCGACGTGCCCATCGATATGGTGTCCACCGGACCCGACCGCCTCGAAACCATCGTCCTGCGGCATCCGTTCCAGGGCTGACCGTCATCGACCATCGACCATCGGAATCCATCATGAATCTGCCGCCGAGCACCGACCGCGACCTCTGGGTCAGCTGGGAGCAATACCATGGCCTGATCGAGCGCCTGGCACTGCAGGTCCACGAGTCGGGGTGGGTCTTCGACAAGATTCTCTGTCTGGCGCGCGGCGGCGTGCGGGTGGGCGACGTGCTGTCGCGCATCTTCGACGTGCCGCTGGGCATCCTGGCGACCAGCAGCTATCGCGAGGCGGCCGGCACCGTCCAGGGCCAGCTCGACATTGCCCAGTTCATCACGATCACGCGCGGCACCCTGGACGGACGGGTCCTGCTGCTGGACGACATGGTCGACACCGGCCTGACCTTCAGCCGCGTGCATGACCATCTGCTTCGGCAGTTCCCCGGCGTGACGGAATTGCGCACCGGCGTATTGTGGTGGAAGGGGCACGCCCAGATCCAGCCCGACTACTACGTCGAACAGCTCCCCACCAATCCCTGGATCCACCAACCGTTCGAGGACTATGACAGCCTGCGTCCGCATCAGCTGGAATCCTGGATCCGCAAGGGCTTGCGCACCGCGCACCCGAAATAGGCAAGCCTGATGGGGACGGGCGGCTGATGATTCCAGCGGTTTTTATGCTAGAATCTCGTGTTACCTCAAATCGTCTCCAACACATTATCCAAGGGCTCAAGGAAATACATGCCTATTGTTCGCCTGAAAGAAAACGAGCCTTTCGAGGCTGCACTGCGCCGCTTCAAGCGCACCATCGAAAAGACCGGCCTCTTGACCGAACTGCGTTCGCGCGAGTTCTACGAAAAGCCCACCGCCGAGCGCAAGCGCAAGCGCGCCGCCGCTGTCAAGCGCCACTACAAGCGCATCCGCAGCCAGCAACTGCCGCCGCGCCTCTATTGATTGATCCCCGAGTCTTTCGTCCAGGAGCTGCTGGCGCGCATTGACATCGCCGACGTGGTCGGCCGGCATGTGCAGCTACGAAAAGGGGGCGCGAACCTGCTGGGTTTGTGCCCTTTTCACAACGAAAAGACCCCCTCCTTCACCGTCAGCCCCACCAAGCAGTTCTATCACTGCTTCGGTTGCGGCGCGCACGGCAGCGCCATTCGCTTCCTGACCGAGCACACCGGCGCCTCTTTTCCCGAGGCCGTTCGCAGCCTGGCCGCGAGCGTGGGCATGACCGTGCCCGAGGAACCCCGCAGTCCCCGGCAGCGCGAGGCGGATCGCCAGCGGCGTCAGGAAGCCTCGCGCCAGCAGCAGATCCTCGACCAGGCTCAGGCGCACTACCGGCGCGCCCTGAAGGACACGCCCGAGGCCGTGGCCTATCTCAAGCGCCGAGGGCTCAGCGGCGAGATCGCCGCGCATTTCGGTTTGGGCTGGGCCGGCCGTGACCGCCGCGGCCTGGCCGCCGTCTTCGAGCGTTACGAGGATCCGGCCCTGCTCGAGTCCGGCCTGGTGGTCGAGTCCGAGGACGGGCGCCGGCACGACCGCTTTCGCGGCCGGGTGATGTTTCCCATCCGCAATACGCGTGGCGCGCTGGTGGGCTTCGGCGGCCGCCTGATCGAGGCCGGCGAGCCCAAATACCTGAACTCCCCCGAAACCGGCCTGTTCTCAAAAGGCAAGGAACTCTACGGCCTGTACGAGGCGCGGGCGGGCATCCACACAGAAGGCTGCGTCCTCGTGGTCGAGGGCTACATGGACGTGGTGGCCCTCGCGCAGCATGGGTTGCGCAATGCGGTCGCGACGCTGGGGACGTCCACCACGCCGAACCACGTGCAGAAATTGCGGCGCGCCAGCGATCGCATCGTCTTCGGCTTCGACGGCGATGCGGCCGGACGCAAGGCCGCGTGGCGGGCCTTGAATGCCTGCCTGCCGTGGGTGGCGGAGGACGTGGCGATCCGCTTTCTGTTCCTGCCCGAGGGCCAGGATCCGGATTCCTACGTCAGGACCTACGGGGTCGAGGCATTCCGTGCCACGCTGGACGAGGCTATTCCCTTGTCGCGCTTCATGCTCGATGAGCTCGCCCTGCGTCACGACCTGGACGAGGCCGAGGGCCGCGCGGCGTGCATGCACGAGGCGCGCCCCCTGTTCGTGCAGATGCCCGAAGGGGGGTTCCGCCTGCAGATGGAACGCGAACTGGCCGCGCGGGTGCGCCTGACGCCCGAGGAGCTCGCCCGGGACTTCTCCGAGGCGCGGCGCGCCGCGATGGAACGCGCGGGCCCATCCGGCGGGGCGCCCGAGGCACGGTCCACCGGCGCCGAGGCGCCCGACGCGGCGCACGAGTCGCCGTTCGCCTTTCCCCCGATCGAGGGGCGGGCGGCGGGCCGCGCACCCTCCGGCGAGCCGCCGCGCCCCCGCGCGGGGCGTCGGGGCTCGCGCATGGTCACGCCGATGGCGCGCCGGTTGCTGCGCCTGCTGCTGGCGCATCCCGAGCTGGTCGCCGAGCTGGGCGACCAGCAGCTTGAACTTCTGGCCCGCAGCCCCCATCTGGTTCTTGTGCGGGACTTGATCGAACTGGCCAGCACCTTGGGCGCGACCCATGCCGGCGCGCTCATCGAGGCCGCCGATCCGGATTCCGATCTCGCACAGGCCATGCTCGATCTGTCCGGCGAGGTTCTGGGGCAGGACCTGCCCGACCCGCAGGCCGAATGGAACGACGCCTTGCGTCAGATCGAGCTGCAGGCGGTGCAGGACCAATGCAGCCAGCTCATCGCCGGCGGGCTGCTGACCGAGGACGACCAGCGGCGCTACCAGGCCCTGTCGCGCCGTTTGGCCAGGCTGAAGGCGGGACAAGGATGAATCTTCTATGCAAGTGAAGTAAAATGCAGAGTTTTCAATGAGTAATGTGCGAATCCCGCGCCGATTGCCGTCTTTTGGGCGGCGCTGCCGTGCGCGTTTTTCGTCATTGCGTCTTAGGCATGCCGGGCTCGGCATGCTGGCCCCGATCATTGCGGTCGGGCCGGGCGCGCGCGTCGCGCCCTTGCAAGCATCTATGGAAAGGCACTCATGACCCAAGGAACTGGCAAGACCTCCCAGGCCGCCAAGAAAACGGCAGCCAAGCAAACCAAAGCGGCGAGCGCCGAGCTCGAGGCGGCGGTGAAGGCGGCCAGGACGACGACGGCCAAGACGGCGGCCGCAAAGACAGCGACCGCCAAGACCACGACGGCCAAGGCCGCGCGCAAGACCGCCGCGGCGGCCGACCAGGGCGCGGCTGCGCCCAAGGCGGCCAAGCGCGCCGCCAAGGCGCCCTCGGGCCGCAAGCCGGGCCGCCCGGCCAAGAACGCCAATAGCGATGCCGGCGATTTCGTCGACGACGACGCGGGTGACGGCGAGGTCATTCCCGACCTCAAGCCCTTGCCCAAGCGCGGCAAGCGCGGCAAGGCCGAAAAGGACGCGCCCTCGCGCAGCCAGATGAGCCCCGAGGAACAGGAAGCCCGCCGCAACCGCCTCAAGATCCTCATCAAGCTCGGCAAGGACCGCGGCTACCTGACCTACGGCGAGATCAACGACCACCTGCCCGACGACCTGGTCGACGCCGAGGCGATCGACGGCATCATCAGCACCTTCAGCGACATGGGGATCTCGGTCTACGACCAGGCGCCCGACGCCGAAACCCTCCTGATGAGCGACAACGCGCCCATGGCCTCCAGCGACGACGATGTCGAGGACGAGGCCGAGGCCGCGCTGACGACGGTGGATTCCGACTTCGGCCGCACCACCGATCCGGTCCGCATGTACATGCGCGAGATGGGCACCGTCGAGCTTCTCACCCGCGAGGGCGAGATCGAGATCGCCAAGCGCATCGAGGACGGGCTCAAGCACATGGTGATGGCGATTGCCGCCTGCCCGACCACGGTCAACGAGATCCTCGACCACATCCAGCGCGTGCGCGACGGCTCGGCGCAGATCGACGAGGTCGTCGACGGCCTGATCGACGAGGAAGGCGAGGACTACGCGGGCTCGGGGGTCAGCGGCGACGACGAGGACGATGGTCCGGCCGGCGGCATGAGCAGCAAGCAGCTCGAGTACCTGCGCACCAAGTCGCTCAAGAAATTCGAGACGATCGCCGCCTGGTTCGACAAGATGCGCGTCGCCTTCGAGACCGAGGGCTACAAGTCGGCCAACTACATCGCCGCGCGCGAGGCCATCCTCAACGAACTCATGGGCGTGCGCTTCACCGCCAAGATGGTCGAGCGCCTGGCCGATACCCTGCGCGCCCAGGTTGCCGAGGTGCGCATGCACGAGCGCGCCGCCATGCACATCTGCGTGACCCGCGCAGGGATGCCGCGTGCGCATTTCATCAAGGTGTTCCCCGGCAACGAGACCAACCTGGAGTGGGTGCTCGAGGAAGTCGCCGCGGGCCATGGCTACTCCGAGACGCTCGAGCGCCACGTGCCGGCCATCCAGGAGATCCAGCAAAAGCTCATCGAGCTGCAGCACAACGTCGTGCTGCCTCTCAAGGATCTCAAGGACGTCAACAAGCGCATGGCCACCGGCGAGGCCAAGGCCCGCAAGGCCAAGCGCGAGATGACCGAGGCCAACCTGCGCCTGGTGATTTCCATCGCGAAAAAATACACCAACCGCGGCCTGCAGTTCCTCGACCTGATCCAGGAAGGCAACATCGGTCTGATGAAGGCCGTGGACAAGTTCGAATACCGGCGCGGCTACAAGTTCTCGACCTACGCCACCTGGTGGATCCGGCAGGCCATCACCCGCTCGATCGCCGACCAGGCGCGCACCATCCGCATCCCGGTGCACATGATCGAGACCATCAACAAGATGAACCGCATCAATCGCCAGATCCTGCAGGAAACCGGCGCCGAGCCCGATCCCGCCACTCTGGCGCAAAAGATGGACATGCCCGAGGACAAGGTCCGCAAGATCCTCAAGATCGCCAAGGAGCCGATCTCGATGGAAACGCCCATCGGCGATGACGACGATTCCCACCTGGGCGACTTCATCGAGGACACCGGCACGGTGTCGCCCTCGGACTCGGCCCTGCACGGCTCGATGCGCGACGTGGTGAAAGAGGTCCTGGACTCGCTCACGCCGCGCGAGGCCAAGGTGCTGCGCATGCGCTTCGGCATCGAGATGAGCACCGACCAGACCCTCGAGGAAGTCGGCAAGCAGTTCGACGTCACGCGCGAGCGCATCCGTCAGATCGAGGCCAAGGCCCTGCGCAAGCTGCGCCATCCCAGCCGCGCCGACAAACTCAAGAGCTTCCTCGAGAGCCAGTGACGGCGGCCCGCCGGGGCGGGTTGCCTCGGCATGTGCTGGAAAGTAGAAAGGCCGCTCAATCGGGCGGCCTTTCCGCGTCTACGGACGGCACCGGCGTCAGCGGCGCAGGCGGCGGTGCAGCGTGCTGCGGTGCATGCCCAGCAGCCGGGCTGCGCGGCTGATGTTGCCCTGGCAGGCCTGCAGGGCCTGCTCGATGGCCTGGTGTTCGATCTGGCGCAGGGTGGGCGCCGCCGGCATCGCGCCGGCGTCCGGCATCCGGGCGGCGCTGCCGGCCGGTGCCCCGTCCTGCGCCGCGGCCGCCGCGCCGGCCGGCAGCGGATCCAGCACGTCCGTGGGCAGCATGTGGACGTCGACGGGCTCGGCCCCGGGATGGAGGCAGCGCAGGCGGCTGAGCAGGCTGCGCATTTCCCGGTAGTTGCCGGGCCATGGCAATCCCGAGAGCAGCGCCAGCGCGGCGGGCGTCAAACGGCCGCCCAGCGCGGCATAGCCCTGGTCCAGGTACGTGGCCAGGTCGGGCCGGCTACGCAGGGGCGGCAGCTGGATCGGCATGTCCTGCAGCCGGTAGTACAGGTCGGCGCGAAACCGGCCCTGCGCCACCAGTGCCTTCAGGTCCTGATGGCTGGCGCTGACCAGGCCGAATTCCAGCGGTACGCGCTTGTCGGAGCCCAGGGGCTGGACTTCGCGTTCCTGCAGGACCCGCAGCAGCCGGGTCTGCAGCGCCAGCGGCATGTCGCCGATCTCGTCCAGGAACAGCACGCCGCCTTGCGCCTGGCGCAGCAGGCCGCGCGCGCCTTCGCGCCGCGCGCCGGTGAAGGCGCCCGGTTCGTAGCCGAACAGCTCGGACTCGATCAAGTGTTCGGGCAGGGCGGCGCAGTTGATGGCGACGAAGGGGCCGGCGCGCCAGGCGCTGTGCGCATGGACATGGCGCGCCAGGACCTCCTTGCCGGTGCCGGTTTCGCCTTGCAGCAGGACGGCAAGGCCCATGTCCACGGCCCGCACGGCCTGCTCGAGCAAGGGGCGGCTGACCGCATCGGGCGCGGGCAGGCCGTGCGCGGCGGGTGCCGTCCGGGCCGGGCGCGCGGCAGTGGAGCCTCGAAGGGGCGCGGGGGCGGAGGCGTGCAGGCGGCCGGCCATGCGCCGCCCGTCCTGCCGGCGCAAGAGGCCTTCGCGCGTATCGAGCTGGCCGTCGAGCCACCGGTCCACCGGGGTGCCGATCAGGCCCCAGTCCGTCTCCAGCGCCGCCAGCGCCGCCTCATTGGCGCCGGTGATGCGACGGTCGTCGTCCAGCAGCAGGATGGCGCGGCCGGCCTCGCCATGGCGCGCGGCCTCGGGCGCGAATTCGAGGCGGGTGTAGGCGGTGTCGCACAGCAGGCGGTCGGCGATCTGGCGGGCGTACGTCCAGACCAGGCCCAATGCGTAGTCCTGGACGTCGTCGGCGGGACCGGACAGGTCCAGGATGCCGAGGATGTCGCCGGTGGCCGAAAAGATCGGCGCCGCGTGGCAGCTGAGGATGCTGTTGCAGCGCAGGAAGTGCTCGGAACCGTGCACACGCACCGGCCTGCCGTCGTGCAGCGCCGTGCCGATGGCGTTGGTGCCGCGCATGGTTTCGGCCCAGTTCACACCGGGCTGCAGTGCGACGCGCCGCGCCTTGTCGAGGAAGGATTTGCAGCCTTCCTCGTGCAGGATGAGGCCGCTGGGGTCGGTCAGCAGGACGATGCCGCGTGCCGCGCCGGCCATGGCGCCCAAGGCGCCGATCCCCGGCCCGGCATGATGCAGCAGATGCCGGTTCGCCTCGCGGCGCGCGCTCAGGTCGGCACGCGCCAGCGGGTTGGGATCGGCCAGCAGGGCCGGGTCCAGCTGGGCGCAGCGCGCCCAGGATTGTTGAATGCGGGCCAGCGGATCCTGGTGTGCGCGGGGCGACAGGCTCAAGGGCGGGGGTGTCGGCATGGGGCCTCCCAGGTCCAGGATTGCGACAGCAGGGTGTCGCAGAATGCGGCAGCGCGGTGTCGCGTTTTGAGTTAATTCCTTGTTTTTGCAAGACAAGTATGCCATCCGGGACCCTCGATGGGAAGCAGGGTCCGGGATTTCGCCGGCGTTGTCGCCTGGTGCCCAAGACCCGGCACGCTTATTGCTTTGAATGAAGACGCGACCCGCCGCAGGCGCGGCCGGGCCCCGGCCCCCGGGCCGGTCATTCGAACAGGAGACCCATTATGGACATGAGCGATCTGCAGAACTTTGGCATCGACATCGGCTTCCCCTACAAGAAGCACTACGAGAACTATATCGGCGGGCGCTGGGTGGCGCCCTCGGCCGGTCAGTATTTCGACAACCTCTCGCCCATCACCGGACAGGCGTTCTGCGAGGTGCCGCGCTCGGATGCCGCGGACGTCGATGCCGCGCTGGACGCGGCGCATGCCGCCCGCAAGGCCTGGGGCGAAACCTCCGTGACGGAACGCGCGGGCGTGCTGTTGCGTGTGGCCGACCGCATGGAGCAGAACCTGCGCATGCTGGCGGTGGCCGAAACCATCGACAACGGCAAGCCCCTGCGCGAGACCATGGCCGCCGACCTGCCGCTGGCCATCGATCACCTGCGCTATTTCGCCGGCTGCATCCGGGCCCAGGAAGGCGGCATCTCCGAAATCGACAAGACGACGGTCGCCTACCATTTCCATGAGCCCATGGGCGTGGTGGGCCAGATCATTCCCTGGAACTTCCCGCTGCTGATGGCGGCCTGGAAGCTCGGCCCCGCACTGGCCGCCGGCAACTGCGTGGTCCTCAAGCCGGCCGAGCAGACCCCGGCCTCCATCCTGGTCCTGATGGAACTCGTGGGCGATCTGCTGCCGCCCGGCGTGCTCAATATCGTCAACGGTTTCGGCAAGGAGGCCGGCGCGGCGCTTGCCGGCAGCAAGCGCATCGCCAAGATCGCCTTCACCGGCTCCACGCCGACGGGGCGGCATATCCTGCATGCGGCCGCCGACAATCTGATCCCCAGCACGGTCGAGCTCGGCGGCAAGAGCCCCAACATCTTTTTCGCCGATGTGATGGACCAGGACGACGCCTACTTCGACAAGGCGCTCGAAGGCCTGAGCATGTTCGCGCTGAATCAGGGCGAGGTGTGCACCTGCCCGTCGCGCATCCTCATCCAGGAATCGATCTACGAGCGCTTCATCGAACGGGCCGTCAAGCGCGTCGAGGGCATGAAGACCGGCCATCCCCTCGATGCGGGCACCATGGTGGGGGCCCAGGTCTCCCAGGCGCAGCTCGACAAGATCCTCGGCTACATCGACATCGGCCGCGAGGAAGGCGCGCGCTGCCTGACGGGCGGGGCGCGCAATGCCCCCGGCCAAGGCCTGGACGAGGGCTTCTATGTCAAGCCGACGCTGCTGTTCGGCGAGAACAGCATGCGCGTCTTCCAGGAGGAAATCTTCGGGCCGGTGGCCTCGGTGATGACGTTCAAGGACGAGGAGGAGGCGGTGGAACTCGCCAACGACACGTTCTACGGCCTGGGCGCGGGTGTCTGGACGCGCGATGGATCACGCGCCTACCGGATGGGCCGCGCCATCCAGGCCGGCCGCGTCTGGACCAACTGCTATCACCTGTATCCGGCGCACGCCGCCTTCGGCGGCTACAAGCAGTCCGGCATCGGCCGGGAAAACCACAAGATGGCGCTCAACGCCTATCAGCAGACCAAGTGCCTGCTGGTCAGCTACAGCCCCGACGCCCTCGGCTTCTTTTGAGGGCGGGCCCGGGCCGCCCGCCCGGGCGCCTTGCGCGCCTTCAAGTGCCGGCGCGCAGGCGGAAGGCCTTGGGCGACAGGCCCGAGGCTTTCTTGAAGAAGCGCGTGAAATACGCCGGGTCCGAGAATCCCAGCTCGTACGAGATCTCGCTGATGGTCATCGAGGTATAGACCAGACTGCGGCCGGCCTCCAGCAGCAGCCGTTCATGGATCAGCTCGAGCGGGGACTTGCCGGCATGGCCGCGCGTCACCACGTTCAGGTGGGCGGGGGTGATCCCCAGGCTGCGGGCGTACCAGGCCACGTCGTGATGGGCCGTGTGGGATTGATCCAGCAATTCGCCGAAGCGGCTGAAATGCTCGTGGCTGCGCGGCCGCGGGGCGATGCGCTGGCCGATCGGCCGATTGCGCCGCAGCCAGACATAGACCAGTGTCAGCAAGGCCTCGATCTGGATGCCGCGGTAAGGCGCCTGCGCGGTGTACTCGGCGTTCAGGCGGGTAAAGGCATTGCGTATGGCGTCCTGGTCGAGGCGGCGCTCCAGCACGTGGATGTGGGGCAGGGTGGGCAGGGGCGCGCTCTCGTCGAGATTGCGCGCCAGCTGCGTCAGCAGCGGATAGGCGATCGTCATCACATAGCCCTGGCAGTCGTGGTCGAACTCGAAGCCGTGGACGATGGTCTGCGGGACTTCCACGACCTGGCGCCCCGCCAGCCGGTGACGACGCTCGTCGAGCTGCACGACCGCATTGCCCTGGTGCAGGTAGAGGATTTGGTAGAGCCCGGTGTGCCGGTGAGGGCGGATATGCCAATTGTGCAACTTGCTGCGCGAGGCGATGGTTTCGCAATGGACCAGGTCCGGCGTCGGCCATTCGTCATGGCCGCCGTACAGTTTGAAGATCGGAACCTGGCGCGCGTATTCCATATTCACAATTTTAACTGTCAAAAATCCATTCAAAAAGTATCGGGGCGGGTGCAAGATGGTGATCCAGGCGGGACGCAAGCCCGTTCCCACGGAGATCACCATGAAAACTCAAGTCGCCATCATCGGCGCCGGGCCCTCGGGCCTGCTGCTCGGCCAGCTGCTGCACAAGCGCGGCATCGACAATGTCGTCCTCGAGCGGCGCAGCCCCGATTATGTCCTGAGCCGGATCCGCGCCGGCGTGCTCGAGCACGGCTTCGTGGACCTGATGCGCGAGGCCGGGGTGACCGAGCACATGGAACGCGAGGGCCACATCCACGACGGGTTCTCGATCCTGTTCAACGGCCGGCGCGAACGCATCGATCTGAAGGGCCTGACCGGCGGCCATACCGTGATGATCTACGGCCAGACCGAGGTGACGCGCGATCTGATGGCCGCGCGCGCCGCAAGCGGCGCACCGTCGTTCTATGAAGCCGAGAACGTGGCGCTGCATGACATCGATTCCGGGCATCCCAGGGTCACCTTCCGCAAGGACGGGCGCGAACTCTCGCTCGAGTGCGATTATATTGCCGGCTGCGACGGCTTCCACGGACCTTCGCGGCAGGCCATCCCGCACGACGTGATTCGCGAGTACGAGCGCGTCTATCCCTTCGGCTGGCTGGGCTTGCTGTCCGACACCCACCCGGTCGAGGACGAACTCATCTACGTCAGCCATCCGCGCGGCTTCGCTCTGTGCAGCATGCGCTCGCCCACCCGCAGCCGCTACTACGTGCAGGTGCCGCTGACCGAGAAGGTCGAGGACTGGTCCGACGAGCGTTTTTGGGGCGAACTGCGCGCGCGCCTGCCCGCGGACGTGGCGGACAAGCTGGAAACCGGCCCCTCCCTGGAAAAGAGCATCGCGCCCCTGCGCAGTTTCGTGGTCGAGCCCATGCAGCACGGACGGCTGTTCCTGGTGGGCGACGCGGCTCACATCGTGCCGCCCACCGGCGCCAAGGGCCTGAATCTGGCAGCCAGTGACGTCTATACTTTGTATAAGCTATTGTGCAAGGCCTACTTCGAGGATCGTCCCGAGATGCTGCGGCGCTATTCCGAGATCTGCCTGCGGCGCATCTGGAAGGCCGAGCGCTTCTCGTGGTGGATGACCTCGGTGCTGCATCGGTTCGACCACGACCCGTTTTCCGAGCGCATCCAGCAGGCCGAGGCGGCGTACTGCATCAGCACGGTGGCCGCGCGCACCAGCATCGCCGAGAACTACGTGGGCTTGCCCTACGAGATCATCGAGTAAACGACGATCGATGCGGGGCCACCTGCATCCCGTTTTCCGGGGCATGGGCAACAATCCGGGCTCACCTTCGAGGCCGGGCATATTACTACAGGAGGAAACATGCTTAAAACTACACTGAGGTCGTTCGCGACACTCGCCGTCGTGGCCGCGGCGGCTTCGGCTCAAGCCGCCGATGTCAAGGTCGGCATGGTGCTGCCGCTGTCCGGCCCCTTCGCGGCCTACGGCGAGCAGATCGAGCGCGGCGCGCGGCTGTACATCGCCGAGCACGGCGATACGGTGGCCGGCCGCAAGCTCGTGCTGATCACCAAGGACGATACGGGCGTGGCCCCGGCCGTCAGCAAGCGCCAGGCGCAGAACCTCCTGATCCAGGACAAGGTCGATGTGCTGGCCGGCTTCGGCCTCACGCCCTCGGCCTTTGCCGTGGCGCCGCTCGCGACCGAGACCCGGACCCCCATGGTCGTCATGAACGCCGCGACCTCGGCCATCACGACCAAGTCCGATTACATCGTCCGCACGTCGATGACCCTGCCGCAGGTGACGGCCCCCATCGCCACTTGGGCCCTGAACAACGGCATCAAGTCGGTGTATACCGTCGTTGCCGATTACGGCCCCGGCCATGACGCCGAGGCGCAATTCAAGAAGACCTTCACGGCCGGCGGCGGCACGATCGTCGGCGAATCGCGCACCCCGGTCAAGACGCCGGACTTCGCGCCTTTCCTGCAAAGGGCCAAGGATGCCAAGCCCGACGCGGTCTTCCTGTTCATTCCCGCGGGCGAGCAGGGGGTGGCCTTTGCCAAGGGATTCAAAGAGCGCGGCCTGGACCGGGCCGGCATCCGCCTGATCGCCACCGGGGACCTGACCGACGAGGATGTGCTCGATGCCATGGGTGATGCGGCGGTGGGCGTGATCACGTCATTCCACTACTCGCAGGCGCATGATTCGCCGGAAAACCAGGCCTATGTCTCGGCCTATCTCAAGGCCCATCCCGGCAAGGACCATCGTCCGAACTTCATGTCGGTGGCCGGCTATGACGGCATGCACCTGATCTACGAGGCACTGAAGAAGACCGGCGGCGATGCCAGCGGCGACACGTTCATCGCAGCGGCCAAGGGCATGCGCTGGACCAGCCCGCGCGGCCCGGTCTCGATCGATCCGGCGACGCGCGACATCGTCCAGAACGTGTACATCCGCAAGGTGGAACGGGTGGGCGATCAGCTGCAGAACGTCGAATTCGACAAGATCGCCGACTTCAAGGATCCCGGCAAGGAATAATCGAAACCGCCGGATCGCAAGACGAGCGGGCCGCCGTGGCGGCCCGCTCGTCTTTTCAGGGCGCGACCGGCGCCTGGATCAGCGCGCCCCCGTGCACCAGCCGGATGGCCGTGCGGTTGGCCAGCGCATAGCGCAGGTTGCGATGGGCCAGCCGGGCGTGCTCGCGCATCAGCGACTCGGCCCGGTCCCCTTGGCGCAGCTCGATCGCCTCGACCACGGCGCGGTGGCCCTCCTGGGCCAGTGTGAGGATCAGCCGCGCCTGGGGGGCGTCGACCTGCGCCTTGACGAAGCCGCTGGGCGAGGCGAACGGCAGGCGCGTCATGCGGTCGAACTCGCGGGCCAGCAGCTCGCTGCCCGACATGGCGATCAACAGCTTGTGGAACTGTTCGTTGTACTTGATGTAGCGCTCGAAATCCTCGGCCGTGATCTCGGCCTGCCCGATGATCCGGTCCACCGCGGCGACGATCTCGTTCGCCTTGGACAGCAGCACGGGGCTGGCGCCGTGTTCGGCGGCAAAACGCGCCGCCATGCCCTCCAGGGTGCCGCGCAGCTCGATCGCGTCGTATACGTCGCGTTCGGTGAAGGTCTTGACGGCATAGCCGCCGCCCACGATCTCTTCGAGCAGGCCTTCCTCGGCCAGCCGCTGCAGGGCGGCCCGCACCGGCGTGCGCGACACTCCCAGGCGCTCGACCACCGCCAGTTCCGATAGGCGCTCGTTGGGCGCCAGTTCGCCATTCAGGATCAGATTGCGCAATTCCAGCAATGCGCGGGTGGTCTGGTTGGGGGTCGATGAGGGAAAGTCGGTAGCGGCCATTGCGTCGGGGCCGGGTCGGTGTGCCGGCCGGTGCGTGATTGCGTTCGGCGCCGCCGGCCGGTGGCCGGGCGTGGCGCGCGAGCGATTGGAGGAATTATAACCAGCGCCGGGATGAGGTTCGAAAGGGCTTGCACCCGCTCCAATTGAATGTATACTACTTGTATACAATAAAAGGAGACAGCCATGGAAATGGAATTGACCCGTTCCCGGGTCTGCGACGGCCCGGCCCCGTCCGTCCTGCTCACGGGATATTCCCTCGAGATGACCGCGCACGGCCTGTCGGCGCTCGAAAAGGCCGCCTATGCGATCGCGCCCGGTACGCCGATCGCGATCACCTTCCTCCCCGGTGAGGACTACGCGGCGCGCGTGGCGGCGGCGCGAGGGGTGCGCCGCCTGGGTTTCACGCCGGTCCCCCATCTATCGGCGCGCCGCATTGGCGCGGCGGCCGAGCTCGACGATTTCCTGGGGGCGCTCGTCGACGCCGCGCAGGTCGACCGCGTCTTCGTGGTCGGCGGCGACCCCGACCGTCCGCTCGGGCCGTATGCCGACGCCCTGGCGCTGATCCGCAGCGGCACGCTGGTGCGCCACGGCATACGCCAGGCTGGGATCGCCGCGTATCCCGAGGGGCATCCCGCGATCCCGTGCGACCGCCTGTGGGACGCGCTGGCGGCCAAGTCCGCCGCGCTGTCCCAGCAGGACATCCACCCCTTCATCGTGACGCAGTTCGGCTTCGAGGCCGCGCCCATCCTGGCCTGGTACAGCGAATTGCGGGCGCGAGGCATGACCTGCCCGGTGCGCATCGGCGTGCCCGGTCCGGCGCGGATGGGGACTTTGCTGCGCTATGCGGCCCAGTGCGGCGTGGGCGCGTCGGCACGCGTCATGAGCCGCTATGGCCTGTCCATCACGCGCCTGGTCAACACCGTCGGTCCGGCCACCCTGGTGGCCGACCTGATGGCTGGCCTGGGCGGGGCGCCGGACACAGCCCTGCATTTCTATGCCTTCGGCGGCTTCCAGAACACCGCTGAATGGATCCGTTCCTTTCGCGAGGCTCGCCATGGATAGCCCGCTGAGGCCCCCGGCAGCCGTGCCCGCGCGCGCAACGGCCGTGCCCGAAGCGGCGCCCGCTGAACACCCGAAGGCCGATGCGGCCTCGGCGCGCGGCCACGTCCTCACCCTGTCCTGCGAGGACAGGCCGGGGCTGGTGGCCGCCGTGGCCGGGACGCTGGCGCGCCACGGGGGCAACATCCTCGAGGCCCAGCAGTTCGACGACTTGCTGTCGGGCCGGTTCTTCATGCGTGTGGTGTTCGACCTGGACGGCGGCCAACAGCTCGAGCGCCTGTGCGCCGAATTCCCCGGCGCGGTGGATGCGGGCGCGATGAGCTGGCGCATCCGTCCCGTCGGCCAGCGCCGCCGCGTGCTGCTCATGGTGTCGCGCTTCGACCACTGTCTGGGCGATCTCCTGTATCGCTGCCGCGTGGGCGAGCTCGACATGGAGGTGGTGGGCATCGTCTCGAATCATCCGCGGGAATCCCTCAATATCTCGCTGATCGGGGCGATCCCGTTTCATCACCTGCCGGTCGAGCCCGGCCGCAAGGCCGAGCAGGAAGCCCGGGTCATGCGCCTGATCGCGGACTCCGGCGCCGAGCTCGTCGTCCTGGCCCGCTATATGCAGATCCTGTCGGATGCGTTCGCCGCCTGGCTCGAGGGCCGGTGCATCAACATCCACCACAGCTTCCTGCCGGGCTTCAAGGGCGCGCGGCCCTATCACCAGGCCCATGCGCGCGGGGTCAAGATGATCGGCGCGACTGCGCACTACGTGACCGCCGACCTCGACGAAGGGCCGATCATCGCCCAGGAGGTCGAGCAGATCACGCATGCCGACGGCCCCGACGACCTGGTGCGCAAGGGGCGCGACATCGAGCGCCGCGTGCTGGCGCGCGCCGTGCGCTACCACCTCGAGGACCGCGTGCTGCTCAACGGCGGCAAGACGGTCGTGTTCTAGGACCCGGTTCCACCCATCCGTACCCATCCCCCCAACGTTCCATACCGACAATCAAAGGTGAGAGAGATGACTGCCAAAAACCTCGAAGAACTGCTGCGGCAACAGGGCAATACCGTCGACATGCTGCGCAATTCGCGCGTGGGCGCCTATGTGTACCCGGTCGTTGCGCCAGAGTTCTCCAACTGGCGCAGCGAGCAGCTCGCCTGGCGTGAAACCGCCGTCCTGTACGACCAGTCGCATCACATGGACAATCTGTTCATCCGCGGGCGCGACGCACTGAAGATGTTGTCCGAGACGACCATCAACACGTTCTCGAACTTCAACCCGGGCCGCGCCAAGCAATACGTCCCCACCACCCCGTACGGGCACGTGATCGGCGACGGCATCCTGTTCTGGGAGCCCGGCGACACCTTCATCTATGTGGGACGCGCGCCCGTGACCAACTGGCTGATGTACCAGGCCCAGACCGGCCAATATGACGTCGAACTCGTCAGGGACGGCCGCTCGCCCTCGCGGCCGATGGGCAAGCCGGTCCTGCGCCGCCTGTACCGCTATCAAGTCCAGGGCCCGAACGCCTGGCCCATCCTCGAACAGCTCAACGGGGGCAAGATCGACCCGATCAAGTTCTTCCACATCGGCGAGATCAACATCGCCGGGCGCCGCGTGCGCGCCCTGCGCCACGGCATGGCGGGCGAGCCCGGCCTCGAGGTCTGGGGGCCGTACGAGGAGGGCGACGAGATCCGCCAGGCCATTCTGGACGCCGGCGCCGACCACGGCCTGCTGCCGGTGGGCGCGCGCGCATATTCCACCAATACCCTGGAGTCCGGCTGGATTCCCTCGCCGCTGCCCGCCATCTATACCGGCGACAAGCTCGAGGACTACCGCCGCTGGCTGGGTGCGGACAGCTATGAGGCCACCGGCAGCATCGGCGGCAGCTTCGTGTCGGACAACATCGAGGACTACTACCTCAATCCCTACGAGCTCGGCTACGGCTCCTTCATGAAGTTCGATCACGACTTCCACGGCCGCGACGCTCTCGAGGCCCTGGATCCGGCGACCCAGCGCAAGAAGGTCACGCTGGCCTGGAATCGCGAGGACCTGACGCGCGTCCTGGCCTCGATGTTCGAGCCGGAGGGCCACAATTTCAAATACTTCGACCTGCCCCAGGCGAACTACGCATTCTCGAACTACGACCGGGTGGTCGACGCCGGCGGCCGCACGGTCGGGCTGTCGATGTTCACGGGCTACAGCTACAACGAGCGCAGCGGCCTGTCCCTGGCCGTCGTCGACCACGAGGTGCCCCTGGGCGCCGAGCTGCGGGTCGTCTGGGGCGAGGAGGACGGCGGCACGCGCAAGGCGACGGTCGAGCGCCATCGCCAGACCGAGATCCGCGTGGTCGTCAGCTCAGCCCCTTATTCGGAGGTGGCGCGCGAGCACTATGCCTCGGGCTGGCGCACCGAGCGCGCATAGGCTAGCATTTTTGCCGCGGGCGCGGCCCGGATCGTGCGCAGACACGGCGGCCGCGGACCCGGTGGGGCGGACCGGTCCGGCGACAGGCGCCGGCCGTACATCAAAGGAGACAACCTTGAAGCAAACGCTGAAATGTGCGCTGGCTGCGTTCACGCTGGCCGCCATGGCCTCGGGCGTATCCCAGGCCAAGGACTTGAAAGTGGGACTGGTGGTCCCCTTGTCGGGGCCTTTCGCCTCGACGGGCCAGCAGATGATGAACGGCGTGAACCTGTACGTCCAGGAGCACGGCGCCACGGTGGCGGGGCGCAAGGTCGTGCTGATCGTCAAGGACGACACCGGCGTGTCCCCGGCCATCACCAAGCGCCAGGCGCAGGAGCTCCTGATCAAGGACGAGGTCGACGTGCTGGCCGGCTTCGGCCTGACGCCCGGCGCCTTCGCCACCGCACCGCTGGCCGAGCAGACCGAAACCCCGATGGTGGTGATGAACGCGGCCACCTCGGCCATCACGACCAAATCGGACTACATCACGCGCACCTCGACGACCCTGCCGCAGGTCGCGGCCCCCATGGCCACCTGGGCCAAGGACAACGGCGTGCAGAAAGTCTACGTCATCGTCGCGGATTACGGGCCGGGGCACGACGCGGCCGCCCAGTTCAAAAAGACCTTCACCGCGGCGGGCGGCGAGATCATCGGCGAGGTGCATACGCCGCTGACCAAGCCCGACTTCGCGCCCTTCCTGCAAAAGATCAAGGACGCGGCCCCCGATGCGCTGTTCCTGTTCATTCCCAACGGCGACCAGGGCGTGGCCTTCGCCAAGGGCTACAAGGAACGGGGCCTGGACCGGGCCGGAATCAAGCTGCTGGCCACCGGCGACATCGCCACCGAGGACATGATCGACGCCATGGGCGACAGCGCCCTGGGGATCATCACCTCGTACTACTACGCCCAGGCGCACGATTCGCCCGAGAACAAGGCCTACGTCGCCGCCTACGCCAAGGCCTACCCCCAGGTCCGTCCCAACATGATTTCGGTGGCCGGCTACGACGGGATGCACCTGATCTACGAGGCGCTGAAAAAGACCGGCGGCGATGCCGGCGGCGAGGCGTTCATGGCGGCGGTCAAGGGCATGAGCTGGATGAGCCCGCGCGGCCCGGTCTCGATCGATCCGGCCACGCGCGACATCGTGCAGAACGTCTACATCCGCAAGGTCGAGCGCGTCGACGGCGTGCTGCAGAACGTCGAATTCCACACCTTCGAGGCGGTCAAGGATCCGGAGAAAGAGTAAGCCGCCGGAACGCCTTGGGGGACTGTCCCGACACGCGCTTGAAAAAGCGCGTGAAATACCCCGGATCGGCAAAGCCCAGCGAATCGGATATGGTGCTGACGGTCCGGGGGGTATAGATCAATTCGCGCCGCGCCTCCAGCAGCAGGCGTTCGTGGATCAGGCGCAGGGCCGACTTGCCGGCCAGGGCCTGGCACACGACGTTGAGGTGCGCCGCGGTGATGCCCAGGCGCGAGGCGTACCAGGCCACCTGGTGCCGGGTCTTGTAGTGGGCCTCGATCAATTGCGTGAAGCGGGCGAGGTGCGGGCTGCCGACGTCCTGGCCGGGCGCCGCGGCCGAGGGCGCCGCGCGTCCGGCCAGGCTGCGGCGGTGCACCCAGGCGAGAATGCATGACAGCAGGGCTTCGAGCAGCGCGCCGCGCTGCGGCGAATACGGGCTGCGGTACTCCTGGTCCAGGCGCGTGAAGGCCAGGCGCGTGTGGCGGCTTTCGTCATCCTCGCCCAGGGTGAGGAACGACGGCTCCGACAGGGCGGTCAGGGTCAGGCCCATGCGCTCGCAGACTTCGGCCATCAGGCCGTAGGTCATGGTCAGGATGTAGCCTTCGGCGTTCGGGTCGAACTGGAAGCCGTGCACCGCCATCTGGGGCACCAGGACCATCTGGCCGCCGCCCATGGTGTGGATCGATCCGTCCAGGTGCACGACGACGTTCCCGGATATCAGGCAGAGGATCTGGAACAGGTCCGCGTGCTTGTGCGGCTTGACATGCCAATTGTGCAGTTTTTGCTGCGCAGCGATCGTTTCGCAGTACATCGGATCCGGGGTGGTCCAGACATTGCCATAACCATACAGCTTGTATATGGGAATCGACGTGTGGTCGTGAGCGGGCGGGCCGGGGCGCAAGTCGTCCAAGGGTTTTCCCCTTAATATCTTCATATACGCGAAATGTACTTTTTTAAAACAGAAAAGTCCATTCTGTACAACCCGGGCCTGGCGCATCATGACGGTGTTCACAACCCCGTGCCGCAGGCACCCACCAGGAGACACGCATGAGCACCCCCCGACTCAAGCGGGACATCCCGGGAACCGTCATCTTCGACGGCGACCAGGCCCGCATCGGCTATGCCCTCAACAAGATGTGCTTCAGTTTCAATTCCGCCGAATGCCGCGAGGCGTTCCAGCGCGACGAGGAAGCCTACATGAGCAAATACAAGCTCAACGACGCGCAAAAACAGGCGATCCGCAACCGCAACGTGCTCGAGCTGATCGCGGCCGGCGGCCATCCCTATTACCTGGCGAAGTTCGCCGGCATCTTCAAACTCGACATGCAGGACATCGGCGCTCAGCAGACCGGCATGACCAAGGACGCCTTCAAGGCCAAACTCATCGCAGCGGGGCAATAATCATGGCTCACATCATCGGCAGCGTCAGCACTTCCCACGTCCCCGCCATCGGGGGGGCGATCGCCCGCAACCTCCAGCAGGAACCGTACTGGAAACCCTTCTTCGACGGCTATCCCGCCGCGCGCGAATGGGTGCAGGGGGCCCGTCCCGACGTGGTTGTGATCATCCATAACGACCACGGCCTGAATTTCTTCCTCGACAAGATGCCCACGTTCTCGGTGGGCACGGCCGCGGTCTACGATACCGCCGACGAAGGCTGGGGCATTCCGGCGCTGGCGCCGGCACCCGGCAATCCGGAACTGGCCTGGCACATGGTCGAGTCCCTGGTCGCCGACGAGTTCGACATCACCACCTGCCAGGAGGCCCAGATCGATCATGCCGTGTCGCTGCCGCTGGCGCTGCTGTGGCCCGAGCATCAGGCGCGCGGCGAGTGGCCGGTCGAGATCGTCCCGGTGTGCATCAACACCGTGCAGGCCCCGTACCCCTCGGCCGCCCGCTGCTGGCGCCTGGGGCAGTCCATCGGCCGCGCCGTCGAATCCTGGGACAGCGACAAGCGCGTCCTCATCATCGGCAGCGGCGGCCTGTCGCACCAGCTCGACGGCGAGCGCGCGGGCTTCCTCAACAAGGAATTCGACCTGAAGTTCATGGACAGCCTGGTCCACGATCCGGAATGGGTCACGCAGTACTCGAACGACGAACTGGTCGAGCTCACCGGCACCCAAGGCATCGAGCTGCTGATGTGGGTGGCGGCGCGCGGCGCCCTGGACGGGGCCGCCTCCGTCACCAAAAAGCATTCCAACTACCACATCCCCATCTCGAACACGGCGACCGGACTGCTGGTCCTCGAAGCCGCCTGACAGCCGTCGAGCCTGGGGTCGGGGATCCCTCGAGGGATCCCTAACGGGCCGCCGCGGACGCCAGTCCCCGGCGGTCCAGCCATTCCAGGATGGTCCGCGTGACGGCCTCGGGCGCCTCGAAGGGCGCCATGTGGCCCGCCGCCGGGATCGCCGCCACCTCTGAATCGGGAATGCGCGCGGCCATGTCGTGATGCTGGGCCAGCGGGCTCCAGCTGTCTTCCTCGCCGCTCATGAGCAGGGTGGGGCAGGCGATGCGGCCCAGCACCTCCGTGGCATCGGGGCGTCCGATCAAGGCCTGGATCTGGCCGGCGAAGGATTCCGGGCTGGAGCGCAGGACCATGTCGCGCATCGAGCGCATCAATGCCGCATCGTTGCGCGTGCGCGGAGCGATCATGCCGTCCAGCCAGGCGTCGACGATGGCCTCGATGCCGCCGGCCCGTGCCGCCTCGACCTGGGCCATCCGGCGCGGCGTCTCGCCGTCGCCCAGTCCCCGGTAGCCGGTATTCATCAGCACCAGGCCCGCACAGCGCCCGGGCGCCTGGCGCGCCATCTCGAAGGCGATGCGCCCACCCATCGAATGGCCCACCACGACCAGGGGGCCCCGGGTGTGCGCCAGCGTCTCGGCGGCGGCGCCGGGCAGCGAGTCCAGCCCGCTCAGGCGCGGAATCAGGACCGGCCCCAGGCGCGACAGCGGACCGGCGAGGTGGGACCAGGTCTGGCCGTCGCACAGCAGGCCATGCAGCAGGACGAAGGTGGGGGTGGGCGTGGATGCCGCCATGGCATGCTCCAGAGTGGTCGTGTTGCACGTTAGGATACGCTACTCTATGCCGCGACATCCTGCGAGGCCTTTCATGTCAGATCCCGTTTTGCGCGAACCCCTGTACGTCCAGCCCGGCCACCTGCTCAGGCGGGCCCAGCAGATTTCAGCATCCATCTTCCATGACGAACTCGGGACGCTCGCCACACCCATTCAATACGCGGTGCTGTGCGTGCTGCTGACGCATCCCGGCATAGACCAGGTCTCGCTGGCGGGCCTGGCCGCCATCGACACCTCGACGGCGGCCAGCGTGGCGATGCGGCTCGAGGAAAAGGGCTTGCTGACGCGCCGCGTCGATCCGGCCAACCGCCGCCAGCGCATCCTCGAACTGACCGCGCAGGGGCGGGCGCTGCTCGTCGAGGCGAACGACGCCATCGAGCGCCTGCACCGCCGGATCTTCGAAAAATTCACCGCCGACGAGGAGGCGGTGTTCATGGACCTCTTGCAAAAGCTCGTCGACGTCAACAATCACCAGAGCCGCGCGCCGCTGGTGCCGACACCGCGCGCCGGCCGGTGATCTAGGGTTTATACCGATGGCATATCCCTGTCGAAAAAATAGAATTGATCTTAACGTTCAGTGTGCTGAATATTAGATATTGAAGCTTGTGGCGGTCGGGGAGCGGCCACGGCGGGCGCAATGCAAGGAGAATCACATGTTTCCGAAGAATGCCTGGTACATCGCCTGTACCCCCGACGAACTCGCCGACGGACCGCTGGGCCGCAGCTTGTGCGGCCAGCGGGTGGCCCTGTACCGCGGTGCCGGCGGTCAGGTGGCGGCGCTCGAGGATTTCTGTCCGCATCGCGGCGCCGCGCTGTCCCTGGGCCGTGTGGTGGGCGACAACCTGATGTGCGGCTACCACGGCCTGGTGATGGGCTGCGACGGCAAGACGGTGTCCATGCCCATGCAGCGCGTGGGCGGCTTCCCCTGTATCCGCAGCTATCCCGTGGTCGAGCGCCACGGTTTCGTCTGGCTGTGGCCCGGGGATGCGGCCCTGGCCGATGAGGCGGCGATCCCGGCGCTGCCATGGTCGGACAATCCGGAATGGGCCTTTGGCGGCGGCCTCTACCACATCGGTTGCGACTACCGGCTGATGGTGGACAACCTCATGGACCTGACGCACGAGGCCTATGTGCACGTCGGCAGCATCGGCCAGGACGAGATCGACGCCTCGCCGGTCAGGACGCGCATGGAGGGCGAGACCGTGGTCACCAGCCGGATCATGCAGAACGTCACCGCGCCGCCCTTCTGGCAGGATGCGATGCGGGCCAACGGCCTGGATCCCGATGCGCCCGTGGACCGCTGGCAGATTTCGCGCTTTACCGCGCCCAGCCACGTGCTGATCGACGTGGGTGTCGCGCTGGCGGGCAAGGGCGGGTTCGAGGCTGCGCCCGAATACAAGGCGTCGGCGGTGGTGGTCGATTTCATGACGCCCGAGACCGAGACCTCGCACTGGTATTTCTGGGGCATGGCGCGGCATTTCAAGCCCGAGGACGCGGCGCTCACCGCAACGATCCGCGAAGGGCAGGGGCGGATCTTCAGCCAGGACCTCGACGTGCTCGAGGCGCAGCAGCGCAACCTGCGGACCTTTCCCGACCGGCGCCTGCTGGCCCTGAACATCGATGCCGGCGGCGTGCAGGCGCGGCGCATCATCGATCGGCTCGTGCAGGCGGAAAAAACCATGACGACGGCCGCGGATGCCGCCGAGGCGCAGCTCGCCTGACGTATGCTTGACGTATACTCGAGGCGCCCGGACGACGGCGCGCCGCGCGATTCCCACATACAGGTTGCCTTCGACATGCAAGAATTGTCCGTCAGAGTCGCCGACAAGCGCCGCGAGGCGCAGGACGTCGTCAGCCTCGAGCTGGTCGACGCCCAAGGCGCGCCGCTGCCTGCCTTCACGGCGGGCGCGCATATCGACGTGCATCTGCCCGGCGGGCTGATCCGCCAATATTCCCTGTTGAACGATTCCGCCGAACGCACGCGCTACCGGATCGGCGTACTGCGCGAGGCCGCCTCCCGCGGCGGCTCGCTTGTCGTGCACGACCGCATCGAGGTGGGCGACGTCCTGCGCATCAGCGAGCCGCGCAACCGCTTCGCCCTGCAGGCGGCGCCGCGCAGCCTGCTGCTGGCCGGCGGCATCGGCGTGACGCCGATCCTGTGCATGGCCCGCCAACTGCACGCGGCGGGCGCCGATTTCGAGTTTCATTACAGTTGCCGCACCCGGGCGCGCGCCGCGTTCCTCGATGACATCGGCGGCTCCGCGCTGGCCGCGCGTACGCGGCTGCATTTCGACGACGAGCCTGACACGGCGCTGGACGCGCCGGCCCTGCTGGCCTCGGCCGGCGCGGACACCCACGTGTACGTGTGCGGGCCGGCGGGTTTCATCGATCATGTCGTCGCCCTTGCCCGGGCGGCCGGGTTCGAGGACTCGCGCATTCACTTCGAGCGCTTCGCCGCCTCCGAACCGGTGGCGCCGGTCCAGGGCGACCAGGCCTTCCAGGTCCGGTTGGCCAGCACCGGCGAGGTCTTCGACATCCCGGCCGACGAGCCGGTGACCAAGGCCCTCGACCGGCACGGGGTCTTCATCCCGGTGTCTTGCGAGGAAGGCATTTGCGGCACGTGCCTGACCGGCGTGGTCGAGGGCGACCCGGACCACCGCGACAGCTATCTGACCGATGAGGAGCATGCGGCAAACGACCAGTTCACCCCGTGCTGTTCCCGCTCGAAAACCCCGATGCTGGTCATCGACCTCTAGTCCGGCGCATGCGCGCTTTCCAAAACCAAGGAGACAAGCTTGAAATTCAATCTACTGAAGACGCTGGCAGCCTTTGCGCTGGCCGGCGGCGCGCTCGGCGCGGCCCAGGCGCAGGACCTGAAGATCGGCATGATCGTGCCGTTGTCGGGGCCCTTCGCCTCGACGGGCCAGCAGATGATGAACGGCGCGCAGCTCTATCTGAAAGAGCATGGCGACACGGTGGCCGGCCGCAAGGTCGTGCTGATCGCCAAGGACGACACCGGCGTCAATCCGGCCATCAGCAAGCGCCAGGCGCAGGAACTGCTGATCAAGGACAAGGTCGACCTGTTCGCGGGCTTTGGCCTGACCCCCGCGGCCTTCGCCGTCGCGCCGCTGGCCACCGAGGCCAAGGTGCCGATGGTGGTGCTCAATGCCGCCACCTCCTCGATCACCACCAAGTCCGACTACGTCGTGCGCACGTCGATGACCCTGCCGCAGGTGTCCGCGCCCATGGCGACCTGGGCGGCCCAGAACGGCATCAAGAAGGTCTACACCATCACGGCCGATTACGGCCCGGGCCATGATGCGGCGGCGCAGTTCAAAAAGACCTTCACCGCCGCGGGCGGCGAAGTCATCGGCGAATTGCATACGCCGATGACCAAGCCCGACTTCGCGCCCTTCCTGCAAAAGATCAAGGACGCGGCCCCCGATGCGCTGTTCCTGTTCGTGCCCAACGGCGACCAGGGCGTGGCCTTCGCCAAGGGCTATAAGGAACGCGGCCTGGACGAGGCCGGGATCAAGCTGCTGGCCACCGGCGACGTGGTGACCGAGGACGTGCTCGAGGCCATGGGCGACAACGCCGTCGGGATGATCACGTCCTTCCATTATTCCGAGGCGCATGACTCGCCCGAGAACAAGGCCTTCGTGGCGGCCTATACCCAGGCCTATCCGGGCGTGCGACCCAATATGGTCGGCGCCGCCTCCTACGACGGGATGCACCTGATCTACGAGGCACTGAAAAAGACCGGCGGCGATGCCGGCGGCGAGGCGTTCATGGCGGCGGTCAAGGGCATGAGCTGGATGAGCCCGCGCGGCCCGGTCTCGATCGATCCGGCCACGCGCGACATCGTGCAGAACGTCTACATCCGCAAGGTCGAGCGCGTCGACGGCGTGCTGCAGAACGTCGAGTTCGACAAGATCGCCGACTTCAAAGACCCCGGCAAAGAGTAGGCTTTGCCGCCTCGGGCGGTATTCATGTCGTAACATCGTCTCGCAACAAAACAGCACACCCGGTTAGCAGCCGGGTGTGCTGCATTTTGGGGCTGCGATTTGCTTTCCATAGCGGTCCGGCATAGCTGCTAGTCCCCAAGGCCGGCTTAACAATTGGTGGGCTTGTCCGCATAATGATTCGATATGACGACATTACGTAAAATCGCCGACCTCGAGGTCTTTCCGATCGGCCTCGGATGCATGAGCCTGAGCCATGGCTACGGCCCGTCCGCCGATCCGGCCCAGGCCGAGGCGCTGCTGCTGGGTGCGCTGGACCGCGGCGTGACGCTGTTCGATACCGCTGCTTTGTATGGGTTCGGCCACAACGAGGAATTGCTGGGCCGGGTGCTGGCGCCGCACCGCAGCCGCTACGTGCTGGCCAGCAAATGCGGGATCTTCCGCGAGGATGGCAAGCGGCGCATCGACGGCCGGCCGGACACCTTGCGCCGCACCTGCGAGGAGGCCCTCAGCCGTCTGCGCACCGACGTGATCGACCTCTATTATCTGCACCGGTGGGATAAATCCGTCCCTATCGAGGACAGTGTCGGGGCGCTGGCCGAACTGGCGCAGGCCGGCAAGATCCGCCACATCGGCCTGTCCGAGGTGTCCGCCCAGACCTTGCGCCGGGCGCATGCCGTGCATCCGGTGGCCGCCGTGCAGAGCGAATATTCCCTCTGGACGCGCAATCCCGAGATCGCGGTCCTCGCCGCCTGCCGCGAGATCGGCGCGGCGTTCGTTCCCTACAGTCCCCTGGCGCGCGCGTTCCTGGCCGACGGCCTGCCGGATCCGGCCGTGCTCGACGAGGGCGATCTGCGCCGGCGCATGCCGCGTTTCCAGCCCGAGGCCTACACCCGCAACCTGCGCCTGCTCGAGCCCTACCGCCGGATCGCTGCCCGCGTGGGGTGTTCGCCCGCCCAGTTGGCGCTGGCGTGGCTGTTGCACCAGGGTGAGGACATCATCCCGATTCCCGGCACGACCCGCCTCCATCACCTGGCGGACAACCTGGGCGCGGCCGACATCGTGCTCGACGAGGCCACGCTGGCCGAGCTCGACGCCCTGATCAACGATCGCACGGTCGAGGGCGCGCGCCACGGCGCGGCGAATATCGCCGAGGTCGACACCGAATCGTTTCAAGGAGCACCGTGATGCAAAGCATGAATCTGGGTTTGATGGGCTATGGCGAGGTCGGCGGCATATTCTGCGCCGGGCTGAAGGACCAGGCGGCCAGCGTGCAGGCCTGGGACATCAAGCTCGCCGCCGACGGCGCGGGCGCGCCGCTGAGGGCTCGCGCCGAGCACGACGGCGTGCCGCTGTGCGGCTCGGCGGCCGAACTGTGCAGCCGCAGCGACCTCATCATGTCCGCGGTGACCGCCTCGAGCACCGTCGACGTGGCCCGCGAAGTCGCGCGCCACATCCGGCCGGGCACCGTCTTCCTCGACCTGAATTCCGCCTCGCCGGGCGCCAAGCGCGAGGCCGCCGCCCTGATCGAGGCGGCCGCCGGCCTGTACGTCGAGGCGGGGGTCATGACTTCCGTGCCGCCCTACGGCATCCGGGTGCCCATGCTGCTGGGCGGATCCCATGCCGAATCCCTGGCTGCGCGCCTGCGCGACGCCGGCATGGATGCGACCGCCGTGTCGCCCGAACTGGGGGTGGCCTCGGCGATCAAGATGTGCCGCAGCGTCATGATCAAGGGCCTCGAGGCCCTGGTGATCGAAAGCTACACCGCCGCGCGGGCCTACGGTGTCGAGGATCACGTGCTGCCGACGCTGCAGGAAACCTTCCCCTCGATCGATTGGTCCGGGCAGGGCGCTTATTTCTATAGCCGTGTCGTCCAGCACGGACGCCGGCGCGCCGAGGAAATGCGCGAGGTGGCCAACACGGTGCGCGAGGCGGGGTTCGAACCATTCATGGCCAGCGCGACCGCGGCCAAGCAGGATTGGGTGGCCGGCCTGGCCGCCGAGGGCCTGTTCGCCGACGTCGACAAGGCCGGCGGCTGGCAGGCGTATGCCGATCGGCTGATCGCGCACGCAAAGGGCCGATAAAAAGGCCTGCGCGAAGGGGGGGAAATGAGCGAAGACCTGCATGTCAGCGGCCGGGAATATGTGCTGCGCGAGGGCGAGACCATCGTGCTGGCGACCGATCTCGAAGGCCGCATCACCTATGTCAACGAGGACTTCCTGCGCATCAGCGGGCACGAGCCCGCCGAGGTGATCGGCGCCCAGCAGAGCATCCTGCGCCATCCCGAGATGCCGCGCGAGCCCTTTGCCGACCTGATGCGCACGGTGAGGCGCGGCAAATCCTGGTCGGGGTTGATGAAGAACCGCTGCAAAAACGGGGATCACTACTGGGTCGACATCCAGGCGGCGCCGATTTTCCAGGACGGCCAGGTCGCGGGCTTCACCTCCATCCGCACGCGACCGTCACGCGACCAGGTCGAGGCGGCCGAGCAGGCCTACCGGGCCATGGCCGAGGGGCGGCGCGGGGTCCGCATCCGCGAGGGCGCGATCTCGACGGCGGGTCCGTTGACGCGCCTCCTGGGCGCCATGGCGGGCATATCCTTGCGCGCCCGGGTGGCGGTGCAGGCCGTGGTCGGCGCGGGCCTGTTCGCGGCGCTCGGCGTCCTGGGCGCCGGCAGCCCGCCGGCCCTTGGGCTGGCGGCCGCCGGTGCCGCCTGGGCCTTGTTCGGCGGGCTGGCGCTGTATCGCCCGATGGCCGGCGCCATGCGCCACATGCGCGCCGACATCGAGCGCATCAGTTCCGGCGACTTGTCCGGGCGGGTCCGTGTCGACGGGGCGGCCGAACTCTCGAACCTCGCCCACGGCCTGCGCATCCTGCAGATCAACATGAAACTGCTGATCGTGCGCATCAAGGAATCCGCCTCGATCGTCGTCCATGGCGTGCGCGAGATCGCCCAGGGCAATGACGACCTGTCGCGGCGTACCGATACCCAGGCAAGCTCCCTCGAGGAAACCGCGGCCTCGATCGAACAGCTCGCCAGCACCGTCAAGCAAAACGCCGCCCATGCCGGCCAGGCCAGCGAACTCGCCTCGGGTTCCGAGCAGCAGGTCTCGCAAAGCGAGTCCTCGATGCGCAGGGCGGTCGACACCATGACGCGCATCCAGGACAGCGCGCGCCGGGTGGCCGACATCTCGGGTGTCATCAACAGCATCGCCTTTCAGACCAACATCCTGGCGCTGAACGCGGCTGTCGAGGCGGCGCGGGCGGGCGAGGAGGGGCGGGGCTTCGCCGTGGTCGCCGCCGAGGTCCGCAACCTCGCCCAGCGCACGGGCGAGGCGGCGCGCGAGATCGAAACCCTGATCAGCCAGTCGGTGCAGGCCATCGGCGAGGGGGCCGACATGGTCGGCGAGGCGGGCCGGATCTCGGGCCAGGCGCGCGAGGCCGTGCAGCAGTTCGTCGCCATCGTCCACGAGATCGCGCTGGCCAGCCAGGAGCAAGGGCAGGGCATCGAGCAGGTCAACCTCGCGATGACCGAGATCGACGGTGCGACCCGCAGCAATGCCGCGCTGGTGGCCCAGGCCGCGGCGGCGGCGGGCAATATCCGCCATCAGGCGGAAAAGCTCGGCGCGCTGGTCAATTCGTTCAGGCTGTTTGAATCATCGTCGGCGGATAGACTTGCCGCGCCGTCTCGCGGATAAGGCCCAGCATCGCGTTTTGCGTCAGGGTCGTGATGCGGCCCGATGCCGTGGCCATGCACAAGCGGCTGATCAGTTGCGGCCGCACGATGGGACGGATGTGATAGAGCTCGGGGCGGGCCGAGGTCAGCACCGCGTGCTCGGTCAGCACCGCATAGCCCGCGCCGTCCGCCACCAGGTCCAGGATCGCCGGCACACCGTCGATCTCCAGGCGGATATTGGGCTTGTGGCCGATGGCCGACATCTCGGCCTCGAGCAGCATCCGGATCGTGTGCGGACGGTTGGGAATCACCAGCGGGATGTGGGTCAGCGACTCCAGCGCCATGGGTTTGTCCGAGGGGTGGGGACCGCGCGGCCCCACCAGGTACAGCGACTCGCAGGTCAGCGGGGCGATGTCCAGTTCTGCCGAGGGGCTGGGGTTATAGAGCAGGGCGATGTCCAGGCGGCCCGCCAGCAGCCATTCCTGCATGACGAAGGACAGCCCTTCGCTGATCGACAGCGAGGCGTTGGGCAGGTGTTTGCGCGCCTTGCGTGTCAGGCGCACCGTCATCATTTTTGATGCGCTGGGCGCGATCCCCAGGGCGACCCGCCCGGCCAGCGCGCCCTGTACACGGCCCAGGTCCTCCTTGGCGCGCTCGACCTGGTGCAGGATGCCCCGGCAGTGCTCGAGCAGGAGCTTGCCGGCCTCGGTGGTGGTCACCCCGCGGCCGTTGCGATTGAGGAGGTTCTGCCGCAACTCGACCTCGAGCATCCGCACCTGCCGGCTGAGGGCCGGCTGCGCGATGTTGAGGGCGCGGGAGGCTTGAGTGAAGCTGCCCAGCTCGGCCACCCGGAGAAAATATTCGAGTTGCTTGAGGTCCATATCATCTGTCTATGAACGGCATGATCTGCGGCGTATCATAACATCTCGGCATAGCTGATAGTGAGTAACAGGCCTTATCCGAATGTCTGCTTGCGCCCATAATGGCCTCATCATGCAAAAAGCCATTCCTGCCTTGTTCATGCGCGGCGGCACGTCGCGCGGGCCCTTTTTCCTCGAGTCCGACCTGCCGGCCGACACGGCCGCGCGCGACCGGGTGCTGCTGGCGGTCATGGGTTCGCCCGACCCGCGCCAGATCGATGGGCTGGGCGGTGCCCACCCCTTGACCAGCAAGGTCGGCATCGTGCGTCGCGGCACCGCGCCGGGCGTGGACGTGGAATTTCTGTTCGCCCAGCTGCAGCCCGATCGGGACACCGTGGACACCACCCCCAATTGCGGCAACATGCTGGCGGCGGTCGTGCCCTTCGCCATCGAGCGCGGCCTGGTCCTGCCCCAGGGCGACGAGACCACGGTGCGGGTGCTGACCCGCAATACCGGCATGCAGTGCGACATCACGGTGCGCACGCCGATGACGCCCGAGGGCCGCCGCGTCAGCTACGAGGGCGATGCGCGCATCGACGGCGTGCCGGGCCGTTCGGCGCCCATCACCATCAATTTCCTGGACACCGCCGGCTCCGTCTGCTCCGGCCTGTTGCCCACGGGGCGGGTGCTCGACACCGTCCGTGTGGAACCCGGCGAGGGCGAGGACTTCGAGGCCTTCGACATCGAGGTGACCTGTATCGACAACGGCATGCCGCTGGTGATGTTCCGCGCGGCCGACCTGGGCCGCAGCGGCTACGAGACCCCGGCGGAGCTCAATGCCGACGCCCCGCTCAAGGCCCGCATCGAGGCCCTGCGCCTGCGCGCCAGCGAGCTCATGGGCCTGGGCGACGTCCGCAGCCGCAACTATCCCAAGATGACCATGGTGTCCGAGCCGCGCGCCGGCGGCAGCATCAGCACGCGCTGCTTCATCCCGCACGTCTGCCACGAGGCCATCGGCGTGCTGGCCGCGGTCACCGTCGGCACGGCCTGCGTGCTCGAGGGATCGGTCACCCAGGGGATCGCGCGCATGCCCGAGGGCGCCCGCAAGACCGTCTCGATCGAACACCCCAGCGGCGAGTTCAGCGTCGAACTCGAACTCGATCCCGACGACGACCAGACAGTGTCGCGCGCGGCCCTGTTGCGCACCGCGCGCCTGATCATGCGCGGCGAGGTCATGGTGCCGGCGTCCGCATATCCTGAAACCCGCTAGCTTAGAAGGACACGTTTGAGATGAGCAGAAATCCCCTGATTATCGACTGTCACGGCCACTACACGACGGCGCCCCAGGCGCTGGCCGACTGGCGCGACCGCCAGATCGCCGGGATCGCGGATCCCTCGGTCATGCCCAAGGCGTCCGACCTGCGGATCAGCGACGACGATCTGCGCGAAACGATCGAGGCCAATCAACTGCGGCTGATGCGCGAGCGGGGCTCCGACCTGACGATCTTCTCGCCGCGCGCCAGCTTCATGGCCCACCACATCGGCGACTTCCAGGTCTCCAGCACCTGGGCCGCGATCTGCAACGAGCTCTGCTATCGCGTCTCGCAGCTCTTTCCCGACCAGTTCGCCACGGCGGCCATGCTGCCCCAGTCGCCCGGCGTCGACCCGGCCACCTGCATCCCCGAACTCGAGAAATGCGTGCAGCAATACGGCGCGGTCGGCATCAACCTGAACCCCGACCCCTCGGGCGGCCACTGGACCGCGCCGCCGCTGTCGGACCGGTCCTGGTATCCCATCTACGAAAAAATGGTCGAGTACGACATCCCGGCCATGATCCACGTGTCCACGAGCTGCAATCCGTGCTTCCACACGACCGGCTCGCACTACTTGAACGCGGACACCACCGCCTTCATGCAGTGCCTGACCTCGGACCTGTTCAAGGATTTCCCTACGTTGCGCTTCGTCATTCCGCATGGCGGCGGCGCCGCGCCGTATCATTGGGGACGCTTCCGCGGGCTGGCCCAGGCCCTGAAAAAGCCCCTGCTCGACGAGCACCTGCTGAACAACATCTATTTCGATACCTGCGTCTATCACCAGCCGGGCATCGACCTGCTGACCAAGGTGATTCCGGTCAAGAACGTGCTGTTCGCCTCCGAGATGATCGGCGCGGTGCGCGGCATCGATCCCGAGACCGGCCACTATTTCGACGACACCAAGCGCTACATCGAGGCTGCGACCACGCTCAGCGACGCGGACCGGTTCCAGATCTACGAAGGCAATGCGCGACGCGTCTATCCGCGGCTCGATGCCGCGCTGAAGGCCAAGGGCCTCTGACCCTCGGCATCACGAATAAGGACTACTGACATGGCACCTCCCCTGAACAACCTGGGCGTCGTCTACCGCAACATCCAGCGCGCCGATCCGGCCGCCGCCAAGCGCCTTTCGGCATTCGGCGTGGCCACCATCCACGAGGCCATGGGGCGCGTCGGCCTGATGAAACCCTATATGCGTCCCGTCTATCGCGGCGCGCGCATGTGCGGCACCGCCGTCACCGTGCTGCTGCAGCCCGGCGACAACTGGATGATGCACGTGGTGGCCGAGCAGATCCGGCCCGGCGACGTGGTGGTGGCGGCCTGCACGGCCGACAGCACCGACGGCTTCTTCGGCGACCTGCTGGCGACGTCCTTCAAGGCGCGCGGCGCGCACGGCCTCATCATCGACGGCGGCGTGCGCGACGTCGACACCCTCGAGGAGATGGACTTTCCGGTCTTCAGCCGCGCCATCAGCGCCAAGGGCACCGTCAAGGCCACCCTGGGTTCGGTGAACGTGCCCGTGGTGTGCGCCGGCGCCCAGGTGATGCCGGGCGACGTGGTCATCGCCGATGCCGACGGCGTGGTGGTGGTGCCCGCGGCGATCGCCGGCGAGGTGGCCGATCGCGCCCAGGCCCGCGAGGACAACGAGGGTGGCAAGCGCGACATCTTCGCCTCGGGCGTGCTGGGGCTGGACTACTACAAGATGCGCGAGGGCCTCGAGAAGGCCGGCCTCAAGTACATCGACTGAACGACCCCAAGGACGCACGATGCCGCACACCGCGATCGAAACTTTCACCAAGACCCCGGGCTGGCTGGACTACTACGACGGTCCCAGCACGCCCCGTTTCCGCGTCCCCGAGGGTGCGGTGGACGCGCACTGCCACGTCTTCGGGCCGGGCGCCGTCTTTCCCTACGCCCCCGAGCGCAAGTACACGCCTTGCGACGCGCCCAAGGAGGCCTTGTTCGCCTTGCGCGACCACCTGGGATTTTCCAAGAACGTGATCGTCCAGGCGACCTGCCACGGCACCGACAACCGCGCCCTGGTCGATGCGCTGCGCGCCTCCGAGGGCCGCGCGCGCGGCGTGGCCACGGTGTCGCGCGACGTCACGGACACCGAACTGCAGGACATGCACGAGGCGGGCGTGCGCGGCACGCGCTTCAATTTCGTGCGCCGCCTGGCCGACTTCACCCCGCGCGAGGTCCTGGCCGAGATCGCCGCGCGCATCGCGCCGCTGGGCTGGCACGTCGTCGTCTACTTCGAGGCCCAGGACCTGCCCGAACTGTATGATTTCTTCACCACCCTGCCCACCACGGTGGTGGTCGACCACATGGGGCGGCCCGACGTGGCCCAGCCGGTGGACGGCCCCGAGTTCCAGCGCTTCGTGCGCATGATGCACGACCATCCGAACATCTGGAGCAAGGTCAGCTGCCCGGAACGCCTCAGCAAATCCGGCCCCCCGGCGCTGGACGGGCAACAGCACGCCTACCTGGACGTGGTGCCGTTCGCGCGCCGCCTGGTCGAGACCTTTCCCGACCGCGTGCTGTGGGGCACCGACTGGCCGCATCCCAATCTGAAGAACCACATGCCCGATGACGGACTGCTGGTGGACTACATCCCCCAGATTGCGCCGACCGGGGAACTGCAGCGCAGGCTCCTGGTCGACAACCCGAACCGCTTGTATTGGAGGTGAGCCATGTCACTCGATAAACCCTATACCGATGTCCCCGGCACGATCATTTTCGACGCCGACCGATCGCGCGAGGGCTATCACCTGAACCAGTTCTGCATGTCGCTGATGAAGGCCGAGAACCGCGAGCGCTTCAAGGCCGACGAGCGCGCCTACCTGGACGAGTGGCCCATGACCGAGGCGCAGAAGCAGGCCGTGCTGGACCGCGACCTGAACCGCTGCCTGGCCCTGGGCGGGAACATCTATTTTCTGGCCAAGATCGGTGCGACCGACGGCCGCTCCTTCCAGTACATGGCGGCCAGCATGACCGGCATGTCCCAGGAGGAATACCGCGACATGATGGTGGCGGGCGGCCGCAGCATCGAAGGCAATCGCAGGACGGGAGAATCCAAGTCATGACCAAGCAGCATGCGCGCATCAGCGCCAGCGTCTATACCTCGCACGTGCCGGCCATCGGGGCGGCGCTCGACCTGGGCAAGACGGCCGAGCCCTACTGGGCGCCGCTGTTCCAGGGCTACGAGCCTTCCAAGCAGTGGATGCGCGACAACAAGCCCGACGTGATCTTCCTGGTCTACAACGATCACGCCACGGCCTTCAGCCTCGAATTCATCCCGACCTTCGCCATCGGCTGCGCGGCGGAATTCCAACCCGCCGACGAGGGCTGGGGCCCGCGTCCGGTGCCCACCGTGGTGGGCCACCCCGAACTCGCCGCGCACATCGCCCAGTCGGTCATCCAGCAGGATTTCGACCTGACCATCGTCAACAAGATGGACGTGGACCATGGCCTGACGGTGCCGCTGTCGCTGATGTGCGGCCAGCCCGAGGCCTGGCCCTGCCCGGTGATCCCGTTCGCCGTCAACGTGGTGCAGTATCCGGTGCCCTCGGGCCGCCGCTGCTTTGAACTGGGCCGCGCGATCCGCCGCGCCATCGAGTCCTACGACGAGCCCCTGAACGTCCACATCTGGGGCACGGGCGGCATGAGCCATCAACTGCAGGGACCACGCGCCGGCCTGATCAACAAGGCCTTCGACCAGGCATTCCTGGACCGCCTGATCGCCGACCCCGAGGGCCAGGCCGCAGTGCCGCACATCGATTACGTGCGCGAGGCCGGGTCCGAGGGCATCGAACTGGTCATGTGGCTGATCGCGCGCGGCGCGATGGCCGATGGCGTCGGCGGCCCGCCGCCCAAGGTCGTCCACCGTTTCTATCATGTCCCGGCGTCCAACACGGCGGTGGGGCACCTGATTCTGGAGGAACAGGCATGAGCCAAACAACGATCAAGGTCGCCCTGGCCGGGGCCGGGGCCTTCGGCATCAAGCATCTGGACGGCATCCGCAACATCGAGGGCGTCGAGGTGGTCTCGCTGGTCAGCCGCGACATCGACAAGACCCGCACAGTCGCCGACAAGTACGGCATCGGGCACGCCACGACCGAGCTGGACGAGGCGCTGTCGCGCCCCGAGGTCGACGCGGTGATCCTGTGCACGCCCACCCAGATGCACGCCTCTCAGGCCATGGCCTGCCTGCGCGCGGGCAAGCACGTGCAGGTCGAGATCCCCATGGCCGACAGTCTCGAGGACGCCGAGGCGCTGGTCGCGCTGGCGGCCGGCAGCGGCAAGGTCGCGATGTGCGGCCATACCCGGCGTTTCAACCCCAGCCACCAGTATGTGCACGGCCGGGTGACACGCGGCGAATTCAATATCCAGCAGATGGACGTCCAGACGTATTTCTTCCGTCGCACCAACATGAACGCCCTGGGCGAGCCGCGCAGCTGGACCGACCACCTGCTGTGGCATCATGCGGCGCACACCGTCGACCTGTTCGCCTACCAGGCGGGTAGCCCCGTCGTGCAGGCCAACGCCTTGCAGGGCCCCATTCATCCGGAACTCGGCATTGCGATGGACATGTCCATCCAGCTCAAGGCCGAGAACGGCGCGATCTGCACGCTGTCGCTCAGCTTCAACAACGACGGTCCGCTGGGCACGTTCTTCCGCTATATCGGTGACACGGCGACCTATATCGCGCGCTACGACGATCTGTTCAACGGCAAGGAAGAGGCGATCGACGTCAGCAAGGTGGCGGTATCGATGAACGGCATCGAGCTGCAGGATCGCGAATTCTTCGCCGCGATCCGCGAGGGGCGCGAGCCCAACGCCAGCGTGCGCCAGGTGCTGCCGTGCTACCGCGTTCTGCACCAACTCGAGCAACAACTTCGGCAGTAACGGTCCGGCCGAAGCCCCCCCCCCAAGCAACATCGTTTCCACAAGGAGCAGGAGAACCCACATGAATTTCACTAAAAAATTCGGCATGCTGACACTGGCGCTGGGCGCCATGACCATGGCCACCGGCGCGCAGGCGGCCGATGACCTCAAGATCGGCGTCGTCATCCCGATGTCCGGGCCCTTCGCCTCGCACGGCAAACAGATGACCAACGGCCTGAACCTGTTCCTCGCCCAGAACGGCGACACGGTCGCCGGCCGCAAGGTCAAGCTGATCATCAAGGACGACACCGGCGTCGCGCCGGCGGTGGCCAAGCGCCAGGCCCAGGAACTCCTGATCAAGGACAAGGTCGACATCCTGGCCGGCTTCACCCTGACCCCGAACGCGTTCTCGGTTGCGCCGCTGGCCACCGAAGCCAAGGTGCCGATGGTGATCCTCAATGCCGCCACGTCCTCGATCACTGAAAAGTCGCCCAACATCGTGCGCGTGTCGATGACGCTCCCGCAGGTCACCGCGCCCATGGCGCAGTGGGCCTATGACAACGGCATCAAGAACATCTACACCCTGGTCGCCGACTACGGCCCGGGCCACGATGCCGAGAAGCAATTCAAGAAGACCTTCACCGAGCTCGGCGGCACGATCGTCGGCGAGGTGCGCACGCCGGTCAAGAACCCCGACTTCGCGCCGTACCTGCAGCGCATCAAGGACCTCAAGCCCGAGGCGGTGTTCCTGTTCGTGCCCAACGGCGAGCAGGGCGTGGCCCTGGCCAAAGGCTATAAAGAACGCGGCCTCGAGGAGGCCGGCATCAAGGCCCTGGCCACCGGCGACGTGACCGACGAGGACGTCATCGACGCGATGGGCGATGCCGCCATCGGCATGATCAACTCGTTCCACTATTCGCAGGTGCACGAGTCGCCCGAGAACAAGGCTTTTACCGAGGCCTATGCCAAGGCCTATCCGAACGACCGGCCCAATTTCATGGCGGTGGCGGCTTATGACGGCATGCACATGATCTACCAGGCCCTGGAGCAGACCAAGGGCGATGCCAGCGCCGACGCCTTCATGGCGGCCGTCAAGGGCATGAAGTGGATGAGCCCGCGCGGTCCGGTCCAGATCGATCCCGACACCCGCGACATCATCCAGGACGTCTATATCCGCAAGGTCGAGCGCGTCGACGGCGTGCTGCAGAACGTCGAATTCGACAAGATCGAAGCGGTGAAGGACCCGGGCAAGCAGTAAACACATCGCCCGCGGGCGGGACGCCATCGGGGAACCGGCGGCCCGCCCGTCTCATGGCAGGGGACGATCCAAATGACTATATTCTTTGACGGCATTGCCTCGGGCATGCTGCTTTTCCTGATCAGCGTAGGGCTCTCGGTGACCCTCGGGCTGATGAACTTCGTGAATCTCGCGCATGGCGCGTTCGCCATGCTGGGCGGTTATGCCTCCGTGGTGCTGCTCAACAGCTACGGCGTGCCGTTCCTTGCAACGCTGCCCGTGGCCATACTCCTGCCTGCGATCGCCGGCATGATCCTCGAGCGCACCCTGTACCGGCGCCTGTACGCCGCCTCCGAACTGGACCAGGTGCTGTTCTCCATCGGCCTGATGTTCATGGCGATCGCGGCGGCGCATTATTTCTTCGGCGCACAGCAGCAGCCGCTGCATCTGCCCGATTTCCTGACGGGCCAGATCCATCTGCCGGGTCTGGATGTCGGCATTTATCGTCTGTTCCTGATCATCGTCGGCCTGATCATCGCCGTCATGCTGCAATGGTCGGTCGTCAACACGCCGTTCGGCGCGCGCCTGCGGGCCTCGGTCGACAACCAGCGCGTGGCGCGCGGCATGGGCATCGACGTGAACCGCGTATTCAGCCTGACGTTCGCACTGGGCTCGGCCCTGGCGGGCCTGGGCGGCGCGCTGGGCGTTGAAATGCTCGGCCTCGATCCCGAATTTCCGGCCAAGTACCTGGTGTACTTCCTGATCGTGGTGTCGGTGGGCGGCAGCGGCAACATCATGGGCTCGCTGTACGCGGCCATCATCCTGGGTGTCGCCGACGTCGCGGGGAAATACTACGTCCCGCAGATCGGTGCATTCATCATCTACGCCGTCATGGTCGCGACCCTGATCTTCCGTCCCCAAGGCCTGTTCGGTCGCTCTCATAAATAGGGCCCAGACAAATGACTACCAATGCAACGACGACGGGCGCGGCCCCCCGCGCTGCCGACCGGCCGGACTTCCTGAGGCGCTTCCGCCAGGGGGCGCGCTGGCACCCCCTGGAATACCTGTTCTGGTGTATTCCGGTGGCGGCCTATTTCCTGTTCACCGACAATTATCTCCTGCTCAGCCAGATCGCGATCACGGCGCTGTTCGCCATATCGCTGGACCTCATCTTCGGTTATGCCGGCGTGATTTCCCTGGGCCATGCGGCATTCTTCGGCGTTGGCGCCTATGTCGCCGGGATGCTCGGAATCTACGGCCTGGGCGATCCGCTGCTGGGCCTGCTGCTGGGGGCGATCGTCGCCGGCTTCGTGGGCTTTCTCAGCAGTTTCCTGCTGCTGCGCGGCAACGACCTCTCGCGCCTGATGGTGACCTTGGGCGTCGCTCTCATGCTCTACGAGCTGGCCAACAAGTTCACCGACATCACCGGCGGCGTCGACGGGCTGCCGGGCGTCGAGGTCAAGCCCATCCTGGGCCTGTTCGAGTTCGACATGTACGGGCGGGTCGCCTACGTCTATTCGGCCGTGGTGCTGTTCGTGCTGTTCTGGGTGGCGCGCCGGCTGGTGCATTCGCCCTTCGGACAAAGCCTGCGCGGCATCCACATGAACACGCTGCGCATGCCGGCGCTGGGCGTGCCGGTCACGCGCCGCCTGGTCAAGGTCTATACGATCGGCGCCGCCTATGCCGGCGTGGCGGGGGCCCTGCTCACGCAGACCAACCAGTTCGTCTCGATCGACGTGCTGGGCTTCCAGCGCTCGGCCGACTTGCTGCTGATCCTGATCCTGGGCGGCGCGGGGTATCTCTATGGGGCGATCTTCGGTTCGATCGTGTTCGTGGTGATGAATTATCTGCTGTCCGACATGAATCCGCAGTACTGGCAGTTCTGGCTGGGCCTGATCCTGGTCCTGGTGGTGCTGTTCGCTCGCGGCGGCATCATGGGCACGGCGCTGCAATGGATCGAGAACGCGCGACACCGGGCCCGGGACCGGGACCGTGGCCAGGAGGGTCAATCATGAACACCGTTCTCAAGACCCACAATCTGGTCAAGCGTTTCGGCGGCTTCGTCGTGACCGACGACGTCAGCCTGTCGATCCAGCAGGGCGCGCGCCATGCCCTGATCGGCCCCAACGGGGCCGGCAAGACCACGCTGATCAACCTGCTGACCGGGTTCCTCGCGCCGACCTCCGGCAGCATCGAGCTCATGGGCGCGGACGTCACCCAGATGTCGCAGCACGAGCGCTGCCGCAAGGGGCTGGTGCGCACGTTCCAGATCAATCAGCTGTTCGTCGGCATGACGGTGCTGGAATCGGTCACCATGGCGGTCTGCGAGCGCATGGGCCTTGGCAGCCGCTGGTGGAATCCCGTCGGCTCGTATGCCGAGGCGGTGGACGAGGCGGCCGAGATCCTGCGCCGACTTAAGCTCATCGACGATGCCTACGAGGTCACGCGCAACCTGGCCTACGGCCGCCAGCGCCTGATCGAGATCGCCCTGGCCCTCGCGCTGCAACCCAAGGTGCTGCTGCTCGACGAGCCCGCGGCCGGCGTGCCCACCAGCGAAAGCCAGGAACTGTTCGAAACGATCGCCCAGCTGCCCCGGGACGTGACCATCCTGCTGATCGAGCACGACATGAATCTGGTATTCAAGTTCGCCGAACGCATCTCGGTGCTGGTCAACGGCGCCCTGCTGGTCGAGGACACCCCCGACGTGATCGCGCATCATCCGCGCGTCAAGGAAGTCTATCTCGGAGAAAACACCCATGGCTGAGCTGCTGCGCCTGGAGAACGTCTGGGCGGGTTACGGGGACGCCACGATCCTCGAGGACATTTCGCTGTCCCTGAATGCCGGCGAGAGCCTGGCCCTGCTCGGCCGCAACGGCATGGGCAAGACCACCTTGCTGGCCACCCTCATGGGGGCGACGCGCATGCGCAAGGGGCGCATCGTCTACGAAGGCCGGGACATCGCGCAGGTGCCCAGCCACAAGCGGGCCCACGCGGGCCTGGGCTGGGTCCCGCAGGAACGCGAGGTCTTCCGCTCCCTCACCGTCGAGGAAAACCTGCAGGTGATCGCGCGCCCGGGCGACTGGACGCTGGATCGCGTCTACGACATGTTTCCGCGGCTGCGCGAGCGCCGCGCCAACCTCGGCAGCCAGCTCTCGGGCGGCGAGCAGCAGATGCTGGCCATGGGCCGCGCGTTGATGCTCAATCCCCGCCTGCTGCTGCTGGACGAACCCCTCGAGGGGCTGGCGCCGCTGATCGCCCAGGAACTGCTGCACATCATCGACCGCATGGTCGCCGAGGGCAGCATGGCCGTCATCCTGGTCGAACAGCATGCCCGGCAGATCCTGCCCATCACCCGGCAGGCCCTCATCCTCGAGCGCGGACGCATCGTCTACCAGGGGGCCAGCGCCGAGCTGCTGGACAATCCCAGGGCGCTGGATCGCTGGCTGGGTGTCGTATCCTCCGACGCGCAGACCGCCGAGGCGCCGGAGCCGGATGGCCAGCCCGCCCGCATCCCCGCGATCGAGATGATCCGCGAGGAACACCGCGCCCTGGCCGCCGTGCTGCAATGCCTGACCCATTTGATCGACGAGATCGAGGCGGGCCGCCTCGAGCCCGACTTCAAGCTGCTGGCGAGCCTGATCGAATACATCTCCGAGATGCCCGACAAGATCCACCATCCCAAAGAGGACCAGATCTTTGCGCGCCTGCGCCAGTACACCAGCGAGGTCGACGCACACTTGGATCAGCTCGAGGCCGAGCACGCGGTGGCGACCAAGGCCACCGCCAGCATGGACCGCGCACTGGTGCATTATGTGCAGGCGGGCGCCGAGGGATTCGGCGTCTTTCGCGACGCGGTGCGCGCCTACATCGCCGACGAGTGGGTGCACCTGGGCAAGGAAGAGCGCTACATCCTGCCCGCCGCCCGACGGCTGTTGAGCGCCGAGGACTGGCGGGTGATCAACCAGGATTTCGCCCGCAATGGCGACCCCTGGAAGGGCGAGCACAACCAGTATGCCGAGCTCTTCAAGCGCATCGCCAACCTGGCGCCCGCGCCCCTCGGCCTGGGCACGGCACCGGCCGGCGACGCCTGATGTCCGAGGCGGCGCGGATCTTTCCGCGCCGCCTGTTCCGTTCGGATCATGCGCCCGCCCATCGGCGGGGCGTCCGGGCGCTCAGCGGCGCCGGCGCGCCAGCGCGTGGCAGAGGCCGCCCAGCACCAGTCCCCAGAATGCGCTGCCCACGCCCAGCAGGCTCATGCCCGAGGCGGTCGCCAGGAACGTGACCAGCGCCGCCTCGCGGCCCTCGGGCTCGCGCAAGGCTTCCGAGATGCCGGCTCCCAGCGTGCCCAGCAGCGCGAGGCCGGCGATGGCGGCCACGAGCGCCGCCGGGAAAGCGGCGAACAGGCCGACGACGGTCGCGCCGAAGACACCCGTGGCGAGGTAGAACAAGCCCGCCCAGACCGAGGCCTTGTAGCGTTGCGCGGCATCGGGATCGGCATCGGGACTCATGCAGATGGCGGCTGTGATCGCCGCCAGGTTGAAGGAAAACCCCCCCAGGGGCGCCAGCGCGACGCCCGCCAGGCCGGTCCAGGTGATCAGCGGCGAGGCCGGCGTGTCGTAGCCGTTGGCGCGCAGCACGGCCAGGCCCGGCACGTTCTGCGACGTCATGGTGACGATGAACAGCGGGATGCCGATCCCCAGCAGCGCCGGCCACGAGAATTCGGGCGCCATCCAGACCGGCCGCGTCGGCGTCCAGTCCAGGCCGCCCAGGTGCAGCATGCCCGCACCGGCGGCCCACAGGATGCCCGCCAGGAAGGCCAACGGCACCGCATAGCGCGGCAGCAGGCGACGGGCGACGATGAACGTCGCGAACATCAGCAGGACCAGCGCCGCCTGCTCGCGTACCGCGCCGAACAGCGCCAGGCCGAATTGCAGGAGTATGCCCGCCAGCATGGCGTTGGCCAGATTGCGCGGCATGTGGTCCATGATCCGCTGGAACCATCCGGTGACTCCGCTGAGCGTGATCAATGCGGACGAGAACAGGAACACGCCGATCGCCTGCGACATGCCGATGTCGCCCAGGCTGGTGGCCAGCAGGGCGGCGCCCGGCGTGGACCAGGCGGTCAGGACGGGCGTGCGCCAGGCCAGCGACAACCCGATGCAGGTCACGCCCATGCCGATGCCCAGCGCCCACATCCACGAGCCCAATTGAGCCGGATCGGCGCCCGCGGCGCTGGCGGCCTGGAACACGATGGCCACGGAGCTGGTGTATCCGACCAGCACGGCGATGAAGCCTGAAGAGACGTGCGAAATCCGCAGCCAGCGGCCAAGGAACGCCAGGGCTTGTTGCATGAAGGGTCCGTCCGCCTATTGCGCCGCCTGGGTGATGGCGTGGCTCCATTCGAAGGCTTGCTGGATCAGGCCTGCGAGTGCTCCGGCATCGACGCCCAGCGCCTGCGTGAGCGGCGCCGGATCCTCGGCGGCATCGCCCGCCATGGGGAATACCAGGGCGGCGAGGCGCAGGTCCGGCCCCAGCGGCCCCGAGCGGTCGATCAGGGCCTGGCGGATCGGGGCGTCGACCGTGATCTGGCCAAGGAGGACGGACATGGAAAGGCCGACGAACAGATGATCCATGGTCGACAGCATGCCGGTGGTGAAGGCCGCCTCGGCGCGCACGTGCTGCTCGGGATGGCGCAGCAGCGAGAGGTGCTCGAGGAAGTGGGCACGGGCGCAGGCCTGGACCAGGATGGGCGAGAGGTAGCCTTTGGGCTGGCCCGCCTCGGTGTACATCAGCATCTGGATCCAGCGCTGCAACTGGCGGCGGCCCAGCAGCATGATCGCCTGGTTCAGCGACTCGACTTCCTTGGGCAGGCCGAAGGCCGGCGTGTTGACCATGTTCAACAAGGTCCTGACGAGCTCCGGATCCTGTTCGAGGCAGGCCTGGATCTCGGGAATCTCGCTGTCGCCCATGATGAGGGTGACGAGCTTGAGCAGCAGTTTCTGCCGGGCGCTGATGGCCGTCCCCGCCGCCTGTCCGGGCGCGGGCCAGGCGCCCTGGAAGCGCGTGAAGCCCAGCAGCAGCGAGGTTTCGAACTCTTCGTGCGAGCGGACCTGGCCCAGGTGCAGCTGGCGCCCCGCCTGCTTGTGCGGCAGGCTTTGACGAAAGATCTCGGCCTTGGAACTGCGCTCGGGATCGAACCAGATCGCCCGGCAGAACGGCAGCAGGGGCTCGTAGGCCGGGCTGGCAGCCAGGTCCGCGCGCAGCGTAAAGCGCAGCCCCGAGCGCGAGATTCCCGCAAAGGCCTGGACCTGTTCCGGCGTGATCTCGAGCCCCTCGGGGATCTCGAGCAGCGTTTGATTGTGGGGCAGCATGTGGGTAAAGGACTGGCGCAGCAGCCCGGGGCTGGCCGCGAACTGATGCGGCAGGAAGCCCAGGACCCGGTTGACGTCGTGGGTCCGGCAGTGCGCGATGATCGCCTCGCCCGGGTCGTGCCGTCCGTCCTCCAGCCACAGGGGCTGCAGCAGGTATCCGACCAGCCCGCGGTTCTTGTCCAGGAGGGGCTCGCGCCGCATCACGCAAGGCGGCGGGGCGGATTCCTGGCTGGGTGCGCCAGTTTCAGCGAGCGTGGCTGTCGGCCCCATGGGCGTGTCTCCGGGTCATTATGCTGTTGTTACGCTTCATGCTGTGTTTGAGTGTCCGTATGAGGCGGTTGCATATTATAGATTTAGTATCAGTCGAGTGGGCAATCGGGTGAAGGGCCGGGCCGGGGGCGGCCGTCCGGGTTCGCGCACGCTCAGTCCGGCGCGGCGGGGCTTGGCGGCGAGCCGCCCTGGGCCGTCAATGGCACGCTCAGGCGAAAGCAAATGGGCGCCTGGCCGCCGCAGCCCGTCAGCTCGACGTCGCCCCCCAGCTTGCGGGCGATCGTGCGCACCAGATACAGGCCCAGGCCGGCGCCCGGGCGGTGCTGGGCGTTGCGGCCGCGGAAGTATTTCTGGAAGAGATGGTCTCGCTCCTGCGGCGAGATCGGCGCGCCCGGATGGGCCACGTCGAACAAGACCCGGCCGCCTTCGGTCCGCAGGGTGACGTCGATGGCCGTGGCAGGCGGGGCGTGGCGGTCGGCATTGGAGAGCAGGTTGCGCAGGGCGATGTGCAGCAGGCTGGCGTCGCTGACCAGGCCCTCGATCCGCGGCGCGGGCGCGCAGGCCAGGCGCTCGGCGGGGAATTCCAGGCGCAGACGTTCGATCAGGGCATGGGGGTCGCAGGCCTGCAGCAGCGGCTCCACCTGGGTTTCCCCCATGCGGTGGTCGGTGAGGTAGTCGTCCACCAAGGTGAGGAGGCGCTTGGCGGCGTCCCGGATGTTCTGGCAGCGCTGCAGGTTTTTTTCGGCGGGGGCGTCCAGGTTGTTGCCCAGCTGCTGGGCCGACGTGCCGATGACGGCCAGCGGGGTGCGGAATTCATGCGAGACCATGGCGACGAAGTCGCGCTGCTCCTCGCGCACCCTGCGCTCGAGTTGCAGGGCGGCGCGCAGTTCCTCCTCGAGGACCTCGCGGCGCCGGATTTCATCGCGCAGCGCGGCCGTGCGGCGCGTCACCTTTTGCTCGAGCCGCTGGTTGTCCTGCATGGCCAGTTCCGCGACCAGGTTGGCCTGTTGCCGCTCGCGGGCGCGGCGGGCGCGCTCGTGGCCGCCGATGATGGCGCTGCCCAGCAGGACCATGTGCAGCATGGTCCCCAGGGCCGAGGCGTGCTCGGTCCAGGCATTGACCGGCAGGATGCCCAGGTTGCGCAGGAAACTGATCAGCACGCCCAGGTAGAAAACGCCAAAGATCAGGAGGAAGGCCCGCGCGGGTCGATGGCCGCGCATCAGCAGATGCACCGCCAGTGCGCTGAAGACCAGGATCAGCAGCAGGGCGGCCCACTGGACCGGCAGGATCCCCGCCGCATAGCGGCCCACGACTATCAGTAGCGCGCAGCCGGCGGCGATGACGGCGACGGTGATCGCCAGTGCTCGGTCCAGGCGCGGATAGACTGTTTCAAGCGCCAGCTGGCGCAGGGTCATCAGGGAGGCGATGACCAGACTGCAGGCGATGCTGACGCCCAGCAGGCGGTCGCTGAGCCAGACCGGCAGGTTGGTGATCTGTTGGATCAGGCCCAGCGACATGGCCTCGTTGAACACGCAGCCGCCGAGGTAGGCGAGGAACAGGCCGCTCAGGGGCGCGCGGGTGGCGAGCCAGAAGACGGCATGCACGCAGATGAGCAGCAGGTAAAAGCCGAAGTACAGGCCGAAGAACAGGCCTTCGCGCCGCGTGACATTGTCGAAATCCAATCGTTGCCAGATCTCGGCCTGCGTGGCCAGCGCGTTCTTGGACTGCAGCCGGACCAGCAGCGTCTGGGGCCCCTCGTGCTGGGGCAGGAACAGGAACGCCGGGCTGCGGTAGCCGACCGACCAGCGGTCGCGCGGCACGTTCTCGCCGCCCGTGCCCAGCAATGTCCATGCGCCGTCCCGCTCGCCATAGAGCCGCACGTCGTCGATCAGGGCATTGTTCAGGCGCAGGATCCAGCCGCCGGGGGGCCGGAACCCCACGTCCAGCGGCAGCCGCAGCCAGATCGCCGCGTCGGTGAAACCGGCGCTCAGGCTGCCGGGCAGGGCGGTCCAGGCGTCGGATTGCCGGGCCTGCGCGGCATCGAGGCTGCCGCCCGCATCCACCAGCATCTCGAGGTGGCCGGCCGCATGGAAAACAGGTTCCTCACTGGTCAGGCGCAGCGGGGCCGAGGCCGCGACGGCCGTCAGGGCGGCCCACAGCAGGCCGCCCAGGGCCAGGCGCCGAAGCCCCCCGATCGCATGAAAGTAATGCATGTCCAGCGCGCTCCTCCTGATCCGACAAGATGCGAAATTCGTGTTGTAATCGATGGCATGCTTGGTGCGCATTCATTTTTAACATCGACGACGCGCTCATGGTCGATCTGATCCTGCTCGAAGACGAGCCCACCTTGCGCGAGGAGATCGCGGAATTTCTGGAATCGCGCGGTTATGAGGCGACGTGTGCCGCCAGCATGGCCGAGTTCGAGCAGCGGTTCGATCCAGGGCGCCACCGGGTGGCCATCATAGACATCGGGCTGCCGGACGGCAACGGCTTGCAATTGATCGAGCGCCTGCGCGCCACCGGCCTGGGCCTGGGTATCGTCGTGTTCAGCGCGCGCGGAACCAGCACGGACAAGATCGCCGGTCTGGACGTCGGGGCCGACCACTATCTGGGCAAAGGCTGCGACCTGGACGAGCTGGCCTCGACGCTGTCGGCCCTGGCCAAGCGCCTGGACCTGCGCCCGCGGGAGCGCTGGCGGCTCGAGGTCGGTGCCAGACGCCTGCATGCCCCCTCGGCGCCGCCCGTCACGCTGTCGCAACAGGATGCGGCGGTGCTGCACTGCCTGATGCAACAGGCCGGCACGGTCGTGGGCCACCAGGAAATCAACCGGGCGCTCGGCGCGCAGGCCCGCGACGACGAGCAACAGCGCCTGGATGCCCAGATGAGCCGGCTGCGGCGCAAGATCCAGGACGACTGCGGCCAGATCCTGCCGGTCAAGATGCTGCGCAACCGGGGCTACTGCTTTTATTCGCCGGCCGAGATCCAGGACTGATGCGCGGGCGAAGTCGGGTTGCCCGACGAAAGAGCCGGAAACCAATCACGCGCTGATTGATTCCCATGGATCGACGACGGCCACACCCGTCGGCTCGAAGTCCGCCACGTTGCGCGTGACCACTGTCATGCCGTGCACCAGCGCCGTTGCCGCGATGAGCGCGTCGCGCTCGCCGTGCTTGTCTGGTACATGCAAGCGGGCGCAGCGCTGTGCCACAGCGGTATCGATAGGCAAGGTGCGCTCGGAGAACTCGGGTAGCACGTGCTGCTCCAGCCACGAGCGCAGCAGGGCCCCCTGGGCAGCGTCCTTGCGTTCGATCGATAGAACGCCGAGTTCCAGTTCCATGACGGTGATGGCCGATACGAAGAGGTCGGCGGTATCAACGCCTTCCGTCCATGCCGCCACATTCACATCGGCCTTGCCAAGCCGCAGCTTGCGCAGTTCCGACAGCACGTTGGTGTCAAGCACGTACATCATGAGAGATCGGCCGGCCGGACTCCAATGGTCACGCGCGGCAGTTCAAACTCGATGTCCGCGACACCCGGCATCGCCAACGCATCGGCAATGTTGCGCCGCTGCTGCGTCAGCCGCTGATAGTCCTCGAAGCTCAACAGTACATGCGCGGGCTTGCCGCGATCCGTGATGAACACCGGGCCGCTCTTGGTGGCCTTCTTTGCCCGCGTCACGTCCTGGTTCAGCTCGCGACTGGATAGGGTGTGATGGTCATAGGGCGCCTCCTGCACCAATTTATGTAGTTGCATTACTACAATTTTGGCCGGGAAACAAGTCGCATCGAGGGGTGGGGCAGGCGCAGGCGCCGCGGCATCACGCCGCGCACAAAAAAGGGAAACCAGCCATCGGCGGCTGAATTCCCTGCGCATCCTGGTGGGCCCCCCGTGAGTCGAACACGGCACCAACGGATTATGAGTCCGCTGCTCTAACCAAGCATGAGCTAGAGGCCCGGATCCGCCGCTCGGCGACTGTCTGCCTGCTGCCAGACGCCAGGGCGAAGCAGGCAATTATGGCACAAGACGATGCCCTACGGGCAAGCGCCGGCTGGGCGCCGGGCGTCTCGCAATCTGTCACCACTGGCTTGCGTGCCATCCCCGCATGGATGGTAAGCTCGCCGGAACAACAAGGACGGAGGGCATATGGGGCGGATTGCCGGAGGACTCCTGGCAGGGGTGTTGGCCATGGCGGGGGCCTGCGCGGCCGGCGCCGTCGAAGTCGCCCGGTTCACCCCCCAAGGCGTGGCCGCCCGTGTGGCGCAAGTCCAGGCCGATTTCACGGCGCCGGCCGTCGCCCTGGGCGACGACGAGGCCCTCGACCCGTTCCTGATTCAGTGCGATGCCGGGGCGTCCGCCGGGACGGGTCGCTGGGTCGATCCGCAGCATTGGGTCTATACCTTCCGCAAGCCGCTGGCCGCTGCGGCGTCGTGCTCGGCCAGCGTCAACCCCGATTTTCGTGACCTGGACGGCTGGCCGCTCCCCCAGGCGGCGCCCTATGCGTTCACGACAGGGGGGCCGCGCCCTACGCTGCGCCGGCCATGGGGCTCGACGATCGACGAGGACCAGGTGTTCGTCCTGTCCTTTGATGCGCCGGTGGCCGCGCAGTCGGTGGCCGCGCATACGGTGTGCCGCGTGCAGGGCATGGGCGAGGCCGTGGCGGTGCGCCTGATCGAGGGGGAGGCCCGGCGCCAGATTCTTTCCGCGACAGGCATGGAGGACGCCGTCGCCGATGCCGGCACGCAACTGGTGCAGTGCAAGCGCATGCTGCCCGCAAAGGGCGGGGTCAGGCTGGAGGTGGGGCGCGGGGTCCGGACGCTGGCGGCCGCCGGGGGTGCGGCGGTGGCCGGCACGCAAGCCCGCGGTTTCGATTTCCAGGTGCGCGAGTCGTTTTCGGCCGGCATGCGCTGCCTGCGCGAGCATGCGCAGGCCGACTGCTCGCCGCTGGGCGATATCGTGCTCCGGTTCTCCGCCCCGGTGCCGGCTGAGCTGGCGATGGCCGCGACGCTGCAGACCCCGCAGGGCGAGCGCCGCCCGGCGGCCCTGGGGGAGGACGCGCCCGACGTCGTCGACGAGCTGCGTTTCGAGGCGCCGTTCCCCGAGAACGCGGCCCTGCGCCTGGCCTTGCCCGCGGATGTCCGCGACGATGCGGGCCGCCGCCTGACGAACCGCTCCCGGTTCCCGCTGTCGATCCGGACCGCGGCCCTGCCGCCTCTGGTGAAATTCGCGTCGGGGACTTTCGGGCTCATCGAACGATTTGCCGAGGCGCCGGCCGCCTCCGACGAGGCGATCGCCGCGGTGCCGCTGGCGCTGCGCCGCGTCGGGCCGGACCTGTTGACGCGCGAATTGACCTTGTCGGCAGGGACGGCACGGGACCATGTGACCACCGATGATGTCGAGGCGTTGCGCTGGTATGCCAAGGTCGCGCTGTTCGATGGGGGCGCGCTGACCGCCGGACAGATCGAGGATGCGCGCGCCTTGCGGCCGCTGCGCGACGAGGCGCCCGAGGCGCCCCGCATCGACCTGCGCAAGGTGTCGCTGTTCGATGCGGCGGATGCGGCGCGCACCCTGCGGCTGCCGGGCGTGTCGCAGGATCCGACGATCGAGGTGGTGGGCGTGCCTGTGGCCGAACCGGGCTTTCACGTGATCGAGGTCGAGTCCCCGCAGCTCGGCGCCGCGCTGTTGGGCGAGCAGGCATCCGTCCATGTGCGCACCGCCGTCCTGGTGACCAATCTAGCCGTGCATATCAAGACCGGTCGCGACGACATGCTGGTGTGGGTGACCTCGCTGGATGACGGGCGGTCGGTCGCGAATGCGCGGGTGTCGGTCCTCGATTGCGCCGGCGCGCGGCTGGACCGGGGCGAAACCGACGCCGACGGGCTGTGGCATCGCATGGGGGCCCTCGAAGAATCCAGGGATTGCCTCGGCCAGTCCTCGGGCCTGTTCGTGACGGCGCGCATACCCGCCGGCCACCCCGATGCCGATGGCCAGGCGGATTTTTCCTTCGCCTGGACGTCCTGGAATCGCGGCATCGAATCCTGGCGCTTCCCGGTGTCGACCGACACGTCGCACACGCCCGACCTGGCGGCGCATGCCGTATTTGACCGGACCCTGCTGCATCCGGGTGAAACCGTGTCGATGAAGCTCTTTGCGCGCACCCTGACGCGTGCCGGCCTGGACAATCCCCCGGCCTCGCGCCTGCCGCCGCAGGCCGTGATCGAGCACGAAGGCTCCGGCGAGCGGACCGAGATCGACCTGGACTGGGTCTTGAGCCCCAGCGGCGGTCAGTATGCGCTGGCGCACTACGCGTTGCCGCCCACGGCCAAACTCGGGCGCTACGCCGTGAGGCTGGAGGGACCGCCGCCGGACGAGGCGGACCGCTGGATGGGTGCGCCCGCCTACGAGGCCGGTGAATTCCGGGTCGAGTCTTTCGAACTGCCAGTGCTGACGGGCAGCCTCAAGCTCGACGGCCCGCAGGCATCCGCAGGCGCCCTGATTGCGCCCGAATCGGTGCGGGCCGACGTGCAGCTCGCCTACGTGTCGGGCGGCCCGGCGGCCGGGCAGGAGGTCCTGCTGTCCGCGGTCTCCCGGCCGCGGGATGTCGAATTCGACGGCTACGAGGATTTTGCATTCGGCGTGCCCGACGGCATGCGTACCGACGAGGATCGGGACAGCATCCAGGGCCTGCGCCGGCTGATCCTCGACAAGCGCGCGCTGCGGCTCGACGAGCAGGGCGGTGCGCGGGTCGACCTGCCGGATCTGCCCGTGCCGCTCGAGCCCCAGTCCTGGCTGGTCGAGGCCAGTTTCACCGATCCCAATGGCCGGGTCCAGACCCTTGCGCGGGCGGTGCCGGTCTGGCCCTCGGCGGTGGTGGTCGGCCTGCGCGCCGGCGGCTCCGTGGCCAGCGGCAAGGAGGCGCAGATCACCGTCGTGGCGCTGGACCCCTCGGGTCGTCCGCTGCGGGATGTCGAGGTCAGTCTGGACGGCCGTGTGCGCACGGTCTACTCGACGCGCAAGCGCCTGGTGGGCGGTTTCTACCGCTACGACTCCTACGACAAGGTCGACGATCTGGGCACGCTGTGCCAGGGCAGGACCGACGAGCGCGGCGTGCTCGCCTGCCTATTGCGCATGGACCGGTCCGGCGAGATCCAGCTCTTTGCCACCGCCGCGGATGCGCAGGGCCGCGCGTCGCGCGCGGCCGCCTCGGTCTGGGTCTGGGGGGGCGAGACCTGGTTCGGCGGTGGCGAGGATGATCGCATCGACGTGATCCCCGAGCGCAAGACCTGGAAACCCGGCGAGACCGCGCAGTTCCAGGTCCGTATGCCGTTCAGGCATGCGCAGGCGCTGGTGGCGGTGGAGCGCGAGGGCGTGCTCGAGACCCGCGTGGTCGAGCTCGACGGCGAGCAGCCCGTCATCCGGCTGCCGGTCAAGGCCGAATGGGGACCGAATGTCTATGTCTCGGTGCTGGCGGTCCGCGGCCGCATCCGCGAAATTCCCTGGTCCTCCTTTCTGTCGTGGGGCTGGCGCGAGCCGCTGGATTGGTACCGGGCCTGGTCTCGCGATGCCGAGGACGTCCCCGCGCCGACCGGGTTGGTGGATTTGGCCAAGCCCTCGTTTCGTTTCGGGCTGGCCGAGATCCGGGTCGATGACGGCAGCGACCGCCTGCAGGTGGCGGTACGCGCGGACCGGCCCCAATATCAGGTCCGCGAGACGGCGCAGGTGGACGTCGAGGTCAAACTCCCCGACGGCGCGCCGGCGGCGGGCGCCAGCGTCGCCTTTGCCGCCGTGGACGAGGCGCTGCTGGAGCTGATGGGCAACGCCAGTTGGGACGTGTCCTCGGCCATGCGCGTCCCGCGCGGCTACGGGGTCGAGACCGCCACCGGGATGGGCGAGGTCGTGGGGCGCCGGCACTACGGCCGCAAGGCGGTGCCTGACGGCGGCGGCGGGGGTTTCAGCCCGACGCGCGAGCTCTTCGACACCCTGTTGCTGTGGCGCGGCGAGGTGGTGCTGGATGGCGACGGCCGCGCCCGCATCGAAGTGCCGCTGAACGACTCCCTGACCCGCTTCCGGCTGGTGGCGATCGCCGATTCGGGGCCCTCGCTGTTCGGCACCGGGCAGGCCGACGTCGTCGTCACGCAAGACCTGCAGCTCATCGCCGGTCTGCCCCGGCTGGTGCGCGGCGGCGATGCTTACACGGCGCGCGTGACGGTGCGCAACCGGACCGATCAAGCCATGGAGGTGCATGCCGAGGCGAGGATGGGGCTCGCCGGGGGCGCGGCGCGGGATCTCGAGGCCCGCTCGCTCAGCCTGCAGCCGGGTGGGGCCGGTGTCCTCGAATGGCCGGTCACCGCGCCGGCGGCGTCCGATGATGCCGGCCGCGGGACGCTCGAGTGGGATATCCGGGCCCGTGGCGCCCCGGCGGGCGGGGGCGATGGCGCGGCGGACCGTCTCGTCGTCACCCAGCAACTGGTCCCGGCCGTGCCGATCCGGGTGCGTCAGGCCAGCCTGATGCCGCTGCGGGCCGGCGAGCCGCTGCGGATTCCCGTGGACCCGACGCCGGCGGCGCTCGAGGATGCGGCCGGCCAGGTTCGCGGCGCGGTGCGGGTCGGCCTGCAATCCAGCCTGGCGGGCGTCATGCCCGGCGTGCGCGCCTGGTTGGCCGACTATCCCTATACCTGCGTGGAACAGCTCAGCGCCAAGGCCCTGGGCCTGCGCGATCCGGCGGCCTGGGAGGCCCTGATGCAGCGCCTGCCCGGCTACCTGGACGCGCATGGCTTGGCGGCGTATTTTCCCGGCGGAACGGGCAGCGTGGCCCTGACGGCGCACCTGCTGTCGATCACGGCCGAGGCCCGCGCGCTGGGATGGCCCTACGAGCTGCCCGCGGCGCTGCGCGAGCGCATGGTGGCGGCCCTGCAGGATTTCGTGCTGGGCCGGATCGAATCGCCCGCCTGGGCGCCCGTGCGCGACGAGGCCTGGCGCAAGGTGATTGCCATCGAGGCCCTGGCGCGCAACGGCGGCTATCGGCCGGGCATGCTCGACAGTATCGACCTCCACGTGGCGGACTGGCCCAGCCCGGCCCTCGTGGACTGGCTGTCGATCCTGCGCCATGCGCCCGGCATCGACCGGCATGCCAAGCGTCTGGCCGAGGTCAAGGCCCTGCTGCGGGGACGCCTCGCACGCCACGGCACCACATTGGTGCTGAACGACCCCACGGCCGACAGCGGTTGGTGGCTGATGAGTTCCGCCGAGGGCACCCAGGCACGCCTGATCATGGCGCTGCTGGGCGAGGCGGACTGGCGCGAGGATCTGCCGCGCCTGGCCATGGGCCTGGTGGGCATGCAGCGGCAGGGCGCATGGCCGACCACCACGTCCAACGCGCTGGGCACCCTGGCGATGGCGCGTTTTGCGCAGGCCTTCGAACAGCAGGCGGGCGAGGGGGATATCCGCATCGGTCTCGTGGGCGGTGCGCCGCCGCAGACGCTCTCCTGGCAGGCGATGCCCGAGCACGACGGCGTGCGCACGCAAACCATCGACCTGCCGTGGGCCGGCCCCGGACGGGATGTGCTGCGCCTGGAGGCGCACGGCACGGGCGGCGGCTGGGCCACCGTCAGCACATTGACGGCCGTGGCGGCCGATCAGCCCGAAGATGCCGGCCTGCGCCTCGAGCGCCGGATCACGGCGGTGTCGCGGGCGCACCCCGAGCGCTGGTCGCCGGGCGATGTGTATCGCGTCCACCTGCGCATCGAGGCCGGGGCTGCGACGGTGTGGGCGGTGCTCAGCGATCCGGTGCCCGCCGGCGCATCCATCCTGGGTGGCGGCCTCGGGCGCGATTCCGCCATCGCCACCCGCGGCGAACAGGCGCCGGACGAGGGCATCAGGCCCACCTTCGTCGAGCGCGATGCCGGCATGTACCGGGCGTATTTCGAGGTGCTGCCGCGCGGGGTCCACGACGTCGAGTACACCGTGCGGGTCGACGCGCCCGGACGTTTCCAGATGCCGCCCACGCGCATCGAGGCCTTGTACCAGCCCGAGGTCCATGGCAGCGTGCCCAATGCGCCCTTCGATGTCGAGGCGCCCTGATGGCGGGCGCCCGTCTGCTGGCGGGCCTGGCCCTGTGCGTATGGGCGGCGCAGGGGTGGGCCTTGCCCGGCTATGAGGCGGTGCGCGCGGCCCATCGGCCGTCCGACGTGCGCGTGCTGGCCTCCGATGGCGAGGTCGTCCAGCGGGTACGCATGGATTTTTCCGGCCGTCGCGGGGACTGGGTGGCGCTGGAGGATGTCTCCGTGGCTTTGCAGCGGGCGGTGCTGCGCTCCGAGGACAGCCGCTTCTATGAGCACGCCGGCATGGATTGGCTGGCCATGGCGCGCGCCGCCTGGCGCACCGTGGTCAGCGGCGATGTCCAGGGGGCTTCGACCCTCAGCATGCAGCTTGCCGCGCTGTTGGACGATGATCTGCGGCGCGGTCCCGGGGGCCGGGGGCTCATGCAAAAGATCGACCAGGTCCTGGCGGCCCGGGCACTCGAGGACGGCTGGACCAAGCAGCAGATCCTCGAGGCTTATTTGAACCTGGTCGCGTTTCGAGGCGAGCTGGTCGGGATCGATGCCTTGGCGCGGGTGATGTTCCAGAAGCGCGCCGCGGCGCTGGACGACCGGGAGTCGGCCCTGGCCGCGGTGATGCTGCGCGGGCCGAACGCTACACCGACGGTTCTGACCCGGCGCGGCTGCGCATTATTGCGCGAACTCGGACATCCAGGGGATTGCGCCGGACTGCGCGACCTCGTCGAACGCGCCCTGCGCCGCACGGCGGCGCACCGTCGGGATGCGCCTGGCCTGGCGCCGCATTTCGCGCGCCTGCTGGTCGCGCATCGGACGGCAAGGGGCGGCGATGTGCTGCCCAGCGCCCTGGACCGGGATTTACAGCAGGCAGCCCTGGCCTCGATCCGCCGGCACCTGCGGGACTTGCGGGGGACCGGCGTCACCGATGCGGCGGCCGTGGTGTTGGACAATCGCAGCGGCGCGGTCCTGGCCTATGTGGGATCCTCCGGCGAATTTTCGGATGCCCGCGCGGTGGATCATGCGCGGGCCCTGCGCCAGGCGGGCTCGACGCTCAAACCTTTCCTGTACGGCATGGCCTTGGACGAGGCGCGCCTGACGGCCGCCTCACTGCTGGATGACCGTCCCCTGGACCTGGACGGTGGTGGCGGCCTCTACATTCCCGGCAATTACGACGGACGCTTCAGCGGCTGGGTCAGCGCCAGGCTGGCACTGGCCTCGTCGTTGAACATCCCGGCGGTGCGTGTGGCCATGATGGTGACGCCCGAGGCCCTGGCACGCCGCCTGTCGGCCCTGGGACTGCCGCTGACCCACGATGGCGATTACTACGGCTACAGCCTGGCGCTGGGCAGCGCGGACGTCAGCCTTCTGTCGCTCGCCAATGCCTACCGCACGCTGGCGCGCGGCGGCCGCCATGCGCCGGTGGACCTGGATGCCGCCGCATGGGCCGGGCGCGCAGGTCCGCAGACCGGCACGCCGCTCTTTTCGCCGGGAGCGGCCTGGATCGTGGGCGACATCCTGGCCGACCGGCAGGCGCGCGCCCGGACCTTCGGACTGGACAGCCCTCTGTCGACCCCATTCTGGACGGCGGTCAAGACCGGCACCAGCCGCGACATGCGTGACAACTGGTGCGTCGGCTGGTCGCCCGACTACACCGTGGGCGTCTGGGTGGGCAACAGCGCGGGCGCAAGCATGCGCGAGGTGTCCGGCGTCAGCGGGGCAGGCCCGATCTGGCACGACCTGATGGCCTGGCTGCACCGCGGCCGCGGCGCCGCCCCGCCTCCCAAGCCCGCTGGCGTCGTGCATGCCCCTGTGCATTTTTCCCCGGGCCTGGAACCCGACCGCGAGGAATTTTTCCTGGGAGATACCGCGCAGGCGATCTTCGCGGCCGGACCGACCCGCGAGTCGTTCGAGGAGGATGCGAACCGGGCAGTCGGGCGGGTGGCGGCGGCGGAGGCACGCGCCTTGCGCATCGCCGAGCCCATGGACGGCACGATCATGGCGCTGGATCCGGATATTCCCATCGAGCGGCAGCGCCTGCGGCTACGGGCGATCGATGCAGCGGCCCGCCGGGTCGCCACGGCGCGCTGGGTCCTGGATGGGGAGCGTTTGCAGGGGGATGAGTGGTTGCCCCGGCCCGGACGCCACGTATTCGAGCTGCGCGGCCCTGACGACCAGGTGCTCGATCATGCGCGGGTCGTCGTGCGCGGCGGTCGTTTCCTGGGCGGGGCACCCGCCGGCGAGCCGCCGATGGCTCAATGAGGATACAGGTTTGCAGTCAGTTGGAGGACGTCGTATGTCGATGGCGAGTAACTGGATGGTGATGGCGGGGGTGGCCCTGGCGATTTCGGGATGCCAGACGGCGCCCCAGGGTTCTTCGACGGCAAGCCAGGCGCAAACGCAGCTGGAATCCGCGCCGCGCACAACGGATGAGCGCCAGCCCATCCACGACAATGCGCAAGCGGCCGATCTGCGGATATTCCTGGCGGATACCCAGCCGCGTCCGGGGTGGACGGCAGTCAGCCTCAAACCCTCCGGCGTGCTGTACGTCCGCACCACGCCGGTGATTACACGCGACGATCTGATCGGCATCCAGTCCGGTACGGACCAGTCGGGCGGCGGAATCCTGGTGGTCGTGCTCAGCGACGAGGGCTTGCGCAAGCTCCATGCCGCCACGGCGGCCAATCCGGGCCTGCGGCTGGCGCTCGTGGTGGGGCACACCATGCTGGCGGCGCCGGGTTATACGGCACCGATCCGGGAACAGCAGCTGGCCTTCGGCGTGGGATCCCGTCGCAATGCCGAGATCGCCGCGCGCGCGGTGGCCGGTGTGGGGCCCGCGGCCGCGCCTGGTGCAGAGCCTGCTGCCGTGCCCGACTCCGGGCTGTAAGATCCGGTCTCCGGCCTGGCCGGCTGTTGTTTTTTCTATGAGAGGCTATTTTTCGCTTGCAGGTTGAGGGCGGCTTCCTGGAAAATATACGCATTGCGTATATTGGAGCCCGACATGGCCGTCTCTCAACAAGTCTTCCTGCGCGACGCCATGCGTCGGCTGAACCTGACGCGCGACGTCTTTGCCGCCCGCATCGGTGTCAAGCGGCGGGCCCTGGACACCTGGCTGCTGCCTGAAGGCTCGCAAGAGGCGCGGGCCATGCCCGAGGTGGTCGGCCGCTTCGTCACCGAGATCGTCGAAAACGACACCCTGATGCAGAAGTATGCGCAAAGCGCACAATCGGGCCCCTTGCGTGACCGGATCGCGATCGACAACAAGCACCAGCTCTTGTCGGTCGACCAGTTCACGCGGGAATCCGTCGAGGAGCTGTTCCGGGTGGCCGACCTGATGCAGCCCATCGCGCGGCGCCAGAAAGTCTCGCGGGTGCTCGAGGGTGCGGTGCTCGGCAACCTGTTCTTCGAGGCCAGTACACGCACCCGCGTCAGTTTCGGCGCGGCCTTTTGCCGGCTGGGCGGTTCGGTGTGCGATACCACCGGTTTCACCTTTTCCTCGATGGCCAAGGGCGAGTCCATCTACGACACCAGCCGCGTGATGAGCGGTTACGTCGACGCCATGGTGATCCGCCACCCCGAGCAGGGTTCAGTGGCGGAATTCGCGGCAGCCACCAATATCCCGGTCGTCAACGGCGGCGACGGCGCGGGCGAACACCCCAGCCAGGCGCTGCTGGATCTCTACACCATCCTCACCGAGTTCTCGCGCCTGGGCAAGCTGCTGGACGGCGCGCACATCGCCCTGGCCGGCGACCTGAAGTACGGGCGCACCGTGCATTCGCTGATCAAGCTGCTGGCCCTGTATCGCGGCATGCGCTTCACGCTCATCTCGCCGCCCGGGCTCGAGATGCCCGACCATATCGTCGAGCAGGCCGGGCGCAACGGCCACACCATCGAGCAGACGCACGACCTCCTTTCAGGCCTGAAAGGGGCCGACGTGATCTATGCCACACGAGTCCAGAAAGAACGCTTCGCCGGCGAGGCGCTGGAAGGTTATTCCGCGGACTTCCAGGTCAATCGCGCGATCGTCGACGCCTGCTGCGGACCCGACGTGATCGTCATGCATCCGCTGCCGCGCGACAGCCGCGAGGGCGCCAATGACCTCAGCACCGACCTGAATCACGATCCCCGCCTGGCGATCTTCCGCCAGACGGACAACGGCATCCCCGTGCGCATGGCGATCTTCGCCGTGCTGATGGGCGTCGAAGGCCTGGTGCAGCATTCATTGCGTGACGTCACCTGGACGCCGCCGTCGCACATCGGCCCCGACGACAGCGTGTTCCACGGGATGTACTGAGGCGCGCTAGCGCGTCCCGCGCTCGCCGCCCAGCGCCGCCACCAGGTCGGCCAGCAGGCGCGCCAGTTCGCCGCACATCAGCGCCATGTCGGCGTCGAACTGCTCGGCCTCGTTGGCGGCCTGGGCGTCCTGGTGCTCTTTCAGCACGTCCAGGGGTGCCACGCGCTTGATGTCCAGGTTTTCCGTCAGCACGAACGAGACGCGATCGTTCCAGGTGAGGGCCAGGCGCGTGCATTGTTTGCCCGCCTGCACGTGCTTGCGCACGTCCTCCAGTTCCACGCTCTGGCGCACATAGCGCACCGTGGCCCGGCTTTCGCCCGAGGCGCGCAGTTCGGTGTCCTGGTCGATGGTGAAACCGGCCGGCGCCTCGTCCTCGTACAGCCATTGCGTCATGGCCGCGGCCGGCGACATTTCCACGTGCAGCGGCACGATGGGAAAGGGCGTGAGAGTCTTGGCGAGCAGGCCCAGGACCTCGTCGCTCTTGGCGGTGGCCGCCGCGTCGATGGCGACCCAGCCGTTGACGGTGTCGATCCAGACGTGGGTGTCGTGCGCGATCACGAAGGCGCGGGGCAGCAGTTCGAGGGTGAGCTGCTCCTTGATCTCTTTCATCTGCTTGCGCCCGGGTTTGTAGCCCTGCTGTTCCTCGATCTGCAGGGCGCGGGCGCGGCTGGCCTGGTTGATGACGGTGGCCGGCAGCAGTTTCTTTTCAGTGTGCAGCCGCAGCAGGACCTGGCCATGCGAGGCGTACGCCAGGCCCGCGTCCTCGCGCGGCGGCATCCAGCCCGAAGACTGGCTGTCCTGGCTGCCGCCGGGGCGGAAGGCCAGCGGCTCCAGGGCGGCTTCGAGATCGGCGGCGGTCAGGGCGGCATTGGGGGCGAGGCGGTAGAGCTTGAGATTCTTGAACCACATGAGAATATCGGATAGAGGAGGGGGCGGCGCCCCGGGAGTCGGGTTCCGATTGTACAGGGCTCAGCGCGTCATGCCGGCCGCCTGCATCAGCAGGCGCATGAGGAAGGCGACCACGCCCAGCGCCGCGACGCTGCACAGCCAGATCGCTCCCAGCCACAAGAGCCGCTTGAGCCAGCCGTAGGGCGGGGGCACCGGTTTTTTCATCAACCTAGTGATATCCCTCGCCGGCCTTCACCTTGCCGCGGAACACGTAGTAGGACCAGGCGGTATAGGCGAGGATGAAGGGGATGATCAGCAGCGCGCCCACCAAGGCAAAGCCCAGGCTTTGCGGCGGCGCGGCCGCGTCCCAGATGGAGATGTCGGGCGGCAGGATGTTCGGCCAGATGCTGATGACCAGGCCGGAATACCCCAGGAACACCAGCACCAGCGACCACACGAACGGTGCGGCGTGGGGCGTGCGCCGCAGCGAGCGCAGCATGGCGTAGGCCGAGACCAGCACCAGGAGCGGCACCGGCGCGAGGAACAGGATGTTCGGCAGGTCGAACCAGCGGGCCGCGATCGCCGGATGCCGCAGCGGCGTCCAGACGCTGACGAGCGCGATGATGGCGAGCATCCCCAGCAGGATGGGATGTGCCATGGCGATCATCCGGCGCTGCAGCGCCCCTTCGGTCTTCAGCACCAGCCAGGTGGCGCCCAGCAGCGCGTAGGCGACCACGACACCCAGGCCGGTGAAGACGCTGAAGGGGGTGAGCCAGCTCATGGCGTCGCCCAGGGCGACGCCGTCGACGACCGTGTGCCCGTCCAGGAAGGCGCCCAGCATCGCGCCCTGGAAGAACGCCGCAACGAACGAGCCGGCCATGAAGGCCTTGTCCCAGAACGGCTTGTGGGCCTCGTCCGCCTTGAAGCGGAATTCGAAGGATACGCCGCGCCAGATCAGGCCGGCCAGAAAGCACAAGGCCGGAATGTAGAGCGCGCTGAGCAGGACGGCGTAGGCCTTGGGGAAGGCGGCCAGCAGGCCGGCGCCTCCGAGGACCAGCCAGGTTTCGTTGCCGTCCCAGACCGGCGCGACGGTGTTGACCATGGTGTCGCGGTCTTCCCGACCCGGGATGAAGGGAAACAGAATGCCGATGCCGAGGTCGAAGCCGTCCATGATCACGTACATCATGATGCCGAAGCCGATGACCAGGAACCAGATGAGGGGGAGGTCGATGTCCATGGCAATCCCTCTTTCTACGAGGCGTCTCGGTTGGACGGCGGGGGCTCGTCGCCCGCCGCCGATAGCGGCCGCGCGGGCCGCTGGTTGAGGGAGGGGCCGTGCGCGGCCACGTCCTCGCCGAGCGCGGCCGGGCCCCGCTTGACCAGCTTCAGCACGTAGGCGATGCCCAGTCCGAAGATCGCCACATACATCACCACGAGGGCCGCGAGGCTCACGGACAGCGTGGCGGCCGAATGCCTGGAGACGGCGTCCGCCGTCCTCATCAGCCCATAGACCACCCACGGCTGGCGGCCGATCTCGGTCACGTACCAGCCGGCCAGGATGGCGATCAGCCCCGAGGGCCCCATCCACAAGGCGTAGCGGGCCAGCAGCGGCGAATCATAGAGGCGTCCGCGCCAGCGCATCCACGCGCCGCATACGCCCAGCAGCAGCATCAGCATGCCCAGGCCCACCATGATCCGGAAACACCAGAACAGGATCAGCGAGTTCGGACGGTCTTCCGGGGGAAATGCCTTGAGGCCCGGGAAGTGGCCGTCCCAGCTGTGGGTGAGGATCAGGCTGGCCAGGTCGGGGATCTCGATTTTGTAGCGGGTGGTCTCGGCCTGCATGTCGGGCAGGCCGAACAGGATCAGCGGCACGCCTTCGCCGGGGGTGTTCTCCCAGTGGCCCTCGATGGCCGCGATCTTGGCCGGCTGATGCTCCAGCGTATTGAGGCCGTGCCGGTCGCCGATGAAGATCTGCAGCGGCGCGGTAAAGAGCACCATCCACAGCGCCATCGAAAACATGCGCCTGACCGCCGGCTGCCGCTTGCCGCGCAGCAGGTGCCAGGCGCCGGACGCGCCGACGAATAGCGCGGTCGCCAGCATCGCCGCAGTCAGCATGTGCGCCAGCCGATACGGGAAGGATGGATTGAAGATCACCGCCAGCCAGTCCACCGGGACCACCACGCCGTCAATCACCTCGTGGCCCTGGGGCGTCTGCATCCAGCTGTTGGAGGCCAGGATCCAGGTGGCCGAGATCATGGTCCCCAGCGCCACCATCGCCGTGGCGAAGAAATGCAGGCCGCGCCCGACCTTGTTCCAGCCGAAAAGCATCACGCCGAGAAAGCCCGCCTCCAGGAAGAATGCGGTCAGTACTTCGTAGGCCAGCAGCGGGCCGGTGATGCTGCCGGCGAACTGCGAGTAGAAGCTCCAGTTGGTGCCGAACTGGTACGCCATGACCAGCCCGGATACGACGCCCATGGCGAAGTTCACCGCAAAGATCCTCGACCAGAAGTGATAGAGCTCGAGATAGGCGTCGTCCTTCTTCCACAGCCACAGGCCTTCGAGCACCGTCAGATACGCCGCCAGGCCGATCGTGATGGCCGGGAATATGATGTGGAAGGAAATCGTGAACCCGAACTGGATGCGGGCAAGGTCGAGTGCGCTGAGGTCGAACATGACTGGCCCTCCTGCGTGCCGGGCTTGCGGCCCCGCCCGAAAAAAATGGCCCGGGCACTGGGGCCGGGCCAATTAACGCACGCCGTTGCACAGGTAAGGCTCGCGGGGAGTGCGCGGCGGCGACAGGTCAGCCCTGAGTTTCGTCCAGAAGCCAAGGGGGAACGAAGTTCCAGACGACAGGCTAGCCCTGCGAGGCCATTCTAGCAAGGGTTTGCTGACGACAATCTGAAACCTGAATAGTCTGGGTTTCAAGCGATCGGCCCAGCATGCGCAGGGCCTTGGCGCGTGTCAATCGGGCGTCGCATCCAGGTCGTTGCGATAGGTTTCCTTGACGAACAGCGTGCCGACGACCAGCGTCATCAGCGCGATGATGATGGGATACCACAGCCCGTCGTACATATTGCCGGTCGCCGCCACGGTGGCGAAGGCCACGGGCGGCAGGAAGCCGCCGAACCAGCCGTTGCCGATGTGATAGGGCACGCTCATGGATGTGTAGCGGATGCGGGTGGGGAACATCTCGACCAGCATCGCCGCGATCGGGCCATAGACCATCGTCACCTGCAGCACCAGGAAGAACAGTAGCAGCAGGACCATGATGTAGTTGATCTGCGAAGGGTCGGCGCGCTGGGGATAGCCGTGGTCGCGGATCGCCTGCATGAGGCTGGACTGCAGCACGCGGTTGCGGGCGGCGAATTCGACCCGGCTGAGCGAGGTGCCGTCGAAGGACAGCACCACCTGTTCGCCGATGACGGCGCGCGCCACCGAACCCGCCTCGGCCGGCTGGTTCACGTAGTTGACCGAGTTGGTGGCCATGAAGGCCTTGAGCAGGTCGCAGGAGCTGGTGAACGAGGCCGTGCCCACCGGATTGAATTGCAGCGAGCAATCGGCGGGGTCGGCCTGTACCACCACGGGCGCGAGGCTTTGTGCGCGTTCGAGGGCGGGGTTGGCGTAATGGGTGAGGCCCTTGAACACCGGGAAGTAGGTGAGGATCGCGATCAGGCAGCCCGCCATGATGATGGGCTTGCGTCCGACGCGGTCGGACAGCGAGCCGAACACGATGAAGAACGGGCAGGCCAGCAGCAGGGCCAGCGCCACCAGGATGTTGGCGATGTTGGCGTCCACGCCCAGCGTCTGGGTGAGGAAATACAGCGCGTAGAACTGGCCGGTGTACCAGACCACCGCCTGGCCGGCGGTCAGGCCGATCAGGGCCAGCAGGACGACGCGCAGGTTCTTCCAGCGCCCGAGGGACTCCTTGATCGGGGCCTTGGAGATATTGCCTTCGCTCTTCATGCGCTTGAAGGCCGGCGATTCGTGCAGGCGCAGCCGGATCCAGACGGAGATCACCAGCAGCAGCACCGAGATCAGGAAGGGCACGCGCCAGCCCCAGGACGTGAAGGCCTCCTCGCCCAGGGTCGCCCGCGTGCCCAGCACCACCACCAGGGACAGGAACATGCCGGTGGTGGCGGTGGTCTGGATCCAGCTCGTGAAGAACCCGCGCCGGTGCGGCGGCGCGTGCTCGGCCACGTAGACGGCCGCGCCGCCGTACTCGCCGCCCAGGGCCAGGCCCTGGAGCAGGCGCAGGACCAGCAGGATGATGGGCGCGGCCGATCCGATCGACGCCGACGAGGGCAGGACGCCCACCAGAAAGGTCGACAGGCCCATGATGAGGATGGAGATCACGAAGGCGTATTTGCGGCCCACCATGTCGCCGATCCGGCCGAACACCAGGGCGCCGAACGGGCGCACCGCGAAACCGGCGGCGAAGGTCAACAAGGCGAAGATGAAGCCCGCCGTCGGGTTGAGGCCGGAGAAGAAATGCAGCGCGATGATCGAGGCCAGCGAGCCGTAGACGTAGAAGTCGTACCACTCGAAGACGGCGCCCATGGACGAGGCCAGGATCACCCGGCGTTCCTCGTGGGTCATCGGACGGTCCGCGGCGTCTGCCGGAATCTCGTTCAGCGCGCCTTTGCGTGTCGGCGGATTCATAGGCTGGTCCTGGGAACGTTGTCGCGCGGGAAGGTCACGCGGATGCGCGTGCCGCCGCTGTCGAAGTCGTGGTGGTTGCCTGGCGGCAGGAACTGGACCGTGGCCTGGTGATGCTCGGCGACCTCCTTGACGATGGACAAGCCCAGGCCGCTGCCTTCGGCCTCATTGCCCAGCACGCGAAAGAATCGGTCGAAGACCCGGTTCTGGTGTTCAGGCGAGATGCCCGGGCCCGTATCCTGGACCTCGAGGGCCACGTCGTCGCCGTTGCCGATGGCGCGCACGGTGACGCGTCCGCCGGCGGGGGTGTAGAGCAGGGCGTTGTCGATCAGGTTGTTCAGCATCTCGCCGATCATGGTCCGGTTGCCGAAGACGGGCAGCGGTTCATCGGCGGCGTCGAAGCCCAGGTCGATGCGCTTGTCCATGGCGGCTTGCACCCATTGCGTGGTGCACTGCTGGGCGAGCTGGCGGATGTCCAGGGACTCGGTGGCGCGCGGCACGGTGTCGTCGATGCTCTCGGCGCGTGCGAGCAGCAGCAACTGATTGACCAGGCGCGTCGCGCGCTGCGAGCCGACCAGGAGCTGGTGCAGGCTGTCGCCCATGAGAGCGGGGTCGCGCTCCCGCAGGGCCAGTTCGCATTGGGTGCGGATGCCCGCCAGGGGGGTCTTGAGCTGATGGGCCGCATTGGCGACGAATCGCCGCTGGGACTCCAGCGAGGCCGCCAGGCGCTTGAGCACGTTGTTCATGGCTGCGATCAGCGGTGCGATCTCGGCCGGTGCGAGGTCATCGCGGATCGGCGACAGGTCGCTGGGCTTGCGCCTGCGCATGTGTTCCTGCAGCAGGCTGAGCGGCTCCAGACCCTGGGTCAGACCCAGGCCCGCCAGCATGGCGGCCAGGGGCAGGATGATCAGCTGCGGGGTCAGCATCCCGGTGAGGATCTCCTGCTGGAGGGTGGCGCGCGCCTCGCCCGGTTCGGCCACCACCGCGAGAAAGCCCACGCCGTCGCGGTCGCGTCCGCCCCATACATAGGCCACGCGCACCGAGCGGTGCTGCATGGTGGCGTTGCGATAGCGGATCTGGTCGATGTCGTAGGCCCAGGTTTCGGGAATGGGGATGTCGGCATTGCCCGCCAGCGAATGGCCGTTGGCGTCGAGGATCTGCCAGATGGTCGGCGTCTGGTCGGTGTCGCCTTCGAGGATGGTACGCGCCGATTCCGACAGGCGCACCCCCTCGTGCACGCGCTGCTGCTCGACCTCGTGGCGCAGCAGGCGCAGATGGCTCGCCAGCGTGCGGTCATACGGCGCGTTGGCGATGTTCTGGGCGATGAAGTAGGTGATGACGATGCCGATCGACCACATGACGAACAGCGGCACGATCATCCAGGACAGGATTCGGCTGAGCAGCGTGCGGCGCCGCTTCCGGCGGCCGGTGGTCGGTGAGGGAAACATGCCGCCGCCGGGTCAGATCGTCGCCGTCGAATCGGCGGATTCGCTCTTGGTTTCGGGCTCGAGGCAGTAGCCCAGTCCGCGCACCGTGAGGATGCGGGCGCCGCTGGGCTCGAGCTTTTTGCGCAGCCGGTGGATGTAGACCTCGATGGCGTTGGTGGTGACTTCCTCGCCCCACTCGCACAGGAGGTCGACGAGTTGGCTCTTGCTGATCATGCGGCCGCTGCGCGACAGGAATATCTCCAGCAGGCTGGTCTCGCGCGCGGAGAGCTCGAGCGGCTGGTCGTCGATGAAGGCCACGCGTCCGTTGAGGTCGAAGGCCAGGCGGTGGTGGTGCAGGACCGAGGTCCGGGCGCCGCCGTTGCGGCGGATCAGGGCGCGCACGCGGGCCTCGAGCTCGCTGAGGGCGAAGGGCTTGGACATGTAGTCGTCGGCGCCCAGGTCCAGGCCCTCGACCCGCTGCTCGACGGAGTCGGCCGCCGTCAGGATCAGCACCGGCAGGGCGGTGTGGCGCTGGCGCAGCTTGCGCAGGACCGACAGGCCGCTCATGCGGGGCAGTCCCAGGTCCAGGATCAGCAGGTCGAAGGTCTGGAGCTGCAGGGCGGAGTCCGCGCTGGAGCCGTCGTGCACCACGTCCACCGCATAGCCTTCGTAGCGCAGTGAACGTGAAAGTCCATCCGCAAGAATACTGTCGTCTTCGGCGATCAGGATACGCATGGCGGGAGTGACATCCAGGGGCAGGTTGATACTAGGGAGATACGGTGACGAGGGCGGGGCGCAGGGCGCGCCGCGCGCCGGTGCTTTCATTCTGTCACGCCCTGCGCGCACGGTCATTAGGGGTTAACGATGGGCGCGGGTTCCGGCGCCGCGTCGTCCCGGTCCGCCGCCTGCGACATCTGTATTTCCATACAGTATAATTTAATGCCATAATCGTCGAAAACCACGGCCGGGGGCGCCCCCCGCCGGCCCAAACCGCTACTCAAGGAACCTTCATGGACGAACAAACCGGCAAGGCCAACCCCGAGCGCGCCAAGGCGCTCGCCGCGGCGCTGTCCCAGATCGAAAAGCAATTCGGCAAGGGTTCGGTCATGCGCTACGGCGACAATCAGGTCGAGCACGACATCCAGGTGGTGTCGACCGGCTCCCTGGGGCTGGACATCGCGCTGGGCGTGGGCGGCCTGCCGCGCGGCCGCGTGGTCGAGGTCTACGGTCCCGAATCCTCGGGCAAGACCACGCTGACCCTGCAGGTCATTGCGGAAATGCAGAAAATCGGCGGCACCTGCGCCTTCATCGACGCCGAGCACGCGCTGGACGTGCAGTATGCCGCGCGCCTGGGCGTCAACCTGTCCGACCTGCTGATCTCCCAGCCCGACACCGGCGAGCAGGCTCTTGAAATTACCGACGCCCTCGTGCGTTCGGGCTCCGTGGACCTGATCGTGATCGACTCGGTGGCCGCGCTGGTGCCCAAGGCCGAGATCGAAGGCGACATGGGCGATTCGCTGCCGGGCCTGCAGGCCCGCCTCATGAGCCAGGCCCTGCGCAAATTGACCGCCACGATCAAGCGCGCCAACTGCATGGTGATCTTCATCAACCAGATCCGGATGAAAATCGGCGTCATGTTCGGCAACCCGGAAACCACCACCGGCGGCAATGCGCTCAAGTTCTATTCCTCGGTCCGCCTGGACATCCGCCGCATCGGCTCGATCAAGAAGGGCGACGAGGTGGTCGGCAACGAGACCCGCGTCAAGGTGGTGAAAAACAAGGTCGCGCCGCCCTTCAAACAGGTCGAGTTCGATATCATGTACGGCGCCGGCATCTCGCGCGAGGGCGAGATCATCGACCTGGGCGTGCAGGCCGGCATCGTGGACAAGGCCGGCGCCTGGTACAGCTACAACGGCGAGCGCATCGGCCAGGGCAAGGACAACGTGCGGGACTACCTCAAGGAGCACCCGGACATGGCCTTCGAGATCGAAAACCGCGTGCGCGAACAGCTTGGCGTCGTGGCGCGCGCGCCCGCCGCGCAGGCCGATGGGCAATGAGGACACACCCGGCGGCGGACCCAGCCTGAAGGCCAGGGCCATCGCCTACCTGTCCAGGCGCGAACACTCGCGCCTGGAACTGCGGCGCAAGCTCGCCGCCCATTGTGACGATCCCGACCGGATCGAGGCCGTCCTGGACGAGATCCAGCGCCAGCATTGGCAATCCGACCAGCGCTATGCCGAGTCCTACGCCCAGCGCCAGGCGCCGCGGCAGGGCGCGGCCCGCATCCTGCAATCCCTGCGCCGGCAGGGGGTCGACGAGGAGTCCCTGCGCGCCCTCGCGGACCGCTTGACCGACACCGAGGCCGGCCGGGCGCGCGAGGTCTGGCAGCGCAAATTCGGGCAAGCCCCGGCGGACGCGCGGGACTATGCCCGCCAATATCGCTTCCTGGCGGGCCGGGGCTTCTCGGCCGATTGCGTGCGCCGGATCCTTGGCGGGCGCGACATCGAGGACTGATGCCCGCCGACGATCCGGCCTATGCCGGCTGGATGCCCGTCAAGGTGTCGAAGCAGGTCTCGCGCGCCTGGGCCAGGAACGCCTGCACGTAGCCCGCATCGGCATCCTCGGCGCGCGTGGCCGCATACAGGGTGCGCCAGACGCCCCCCGCACCCAGGCGGCAGACGTGCAGCCAGCCCTGGTCCAGGTACTCGGTCAGCGCCCAGTTGGGCAGGGCGGCCACGCCCCGGCCGCTGGCGACCAGCTGGACGATCATCGGCGTCAGTTCGGCGGTCCGCAAGGCCGCCGGCTCGACGCCCGCCGGATCCATGAAGGCCGTGAATACGTCCAGCCGGTCGCGGTCCACGGGGTAGGCGATCAGCACCTGGTCGGCCAATTGATGAGCCTCCACGTGGGACAGGCCGGCCAGCGGCCCGCCGCGCGCGACGGCCAGCACCAGCTCGTAGCTGAACAAGGGCGCATAGCGGATCGCCTCGGAAGTTTGCGGATCCGAGGTGATCACCACGTCCAGGTCCCCGCGCAGCAACGCGGGCAGGGGCCCGAAGGAAAATGCCGCCGACAGGTCCAGCGACACATCCGGCCAGGCCTGGCGGAAGGCGTCGAGCGCCGGCATCAGCCATTGAAAACACGAGTGGCAGTCGATCGCCACATGCAGGCGGCCCGTGCGGCCCGCCGCCAGGCGCTGCAGCTCCCGCTCCGCGGCCCGGATCCGGGGCAGGACGTCCTCGGCCAGCTCGATGATGCGCAGCGCCGCCGTCGTCAACCGCGCCGGCCGGGTCCGCCGGTTCAGCAGGGACACCTTCAGGCGAACCTCGAGGTCGCGCAATTGGTGCGACAGGGCCGATTGCGTCAGATGCAGGCGCTCCGCGGCCTCCTGCAGGCTGCCGCCATCGCGGATGGCCACCAGGGTTTCCATATGCCTGACCTCTAGCATGAATTTTCCTCAACTTATGAATGGTGCATTTGATTTTTTACTGGGAGTGTTTCCATGCACAATGCTGTTCATTGAGGAAATTTTATATTAATGGGCTTAAGAATGACGATTATTCATAATTTGGGTTTCCCCCGGATCGGGTCGGACCGCGAACTCAAGCGCGCCCAGGAGGCCTATTGGGCCGGGCGCGGCGACCAGGCGGCGCTGCGGGAAACGGGGCGTGAATTGCGCGCCCGCCACTGGGCCATCCAGGCACGGGCCGGCCTGGCCACCGTGCCGGTGGGGGATTTCGCCTGGTACGACCACATACTCGAATGGACGACGACGCTGGGGGCCGTGCCGGCGCGCTTCGGCCAGCCCGAAGGCGAGCCGGTCGGCCTGGATACGCTGTTCCGGATGGCACGGGGCCGCGCGCCCTCCGGCACGCCCGCCGCCGCCTGCGAGATGACCAAGTGGTTCGACACCAACTATCACTACATCGTGCCGGAATTGCACCCGGATCAGACCTATCGGATCGCCCGCGAGGACCTGTTCGAGCAGGTGGCCGAGGCGCTGGCCCTGGGCCATCGTCCCAAGCCCGTGATCCCCGGGCCGCTGACCTGGCTCTGGCTGGGCAAGGGCGACGCCTACCCGCATGGTGCGGCCGACGAGGCCAAGCTCGCCCTGTTGCCCGGCCTGCTGGCGGTGTATGAGGCCGTGTTGCGGCGTTTGGCGGGACAAGGGGTCGAGTGGGTGCAGATCGACGAGCCCATCCTGGGCCTGGAGTTGCCCGAGGCCTGGCGCGCGGCCCTGCCCGCCGTCTACGGCCGTCTGGCCGGGCAGGGCGTGCGCGTGCTGCTGGCCACGTATTTCCAGGGGCTGGACTTGAACCTGGATCTATTGCCCGGCCTGCCGGTGCATGGATTGCACGTGGATCTGGTGCGCGCGCCCGGCCAGCTCGAGGGCGTCCTCGCCGCCCTGCGGGCCGATCAGGTGCTGTCGCTGGGCCTGGTCGACGGGCGCAACATCTGGCGCACGGACCTGGATGCCGCGCTGCGGATCGCCACGCAGGCGCAGGCGCGCCTGGGCGAGCGCCTGTGGCTGGCGCCCTCGTGCTCCTTGCTGCACGTGCCCATCGACCTGGAGCGGGAAGGCGGGCTGGATGCGGAGCTCAAGAGCTGGTTGTCCTTTGCCGTGCAGAAGCTCGACGAGTTGCGCCTGCTCGGCGCGCTTGCGGACGGCCGGCCCACCAGCGATGAGCTGGCGGCGGCGGCGCGGCAGCGCGCGGCCCTGCAGGCGCGCCGCGACTCGCCGCGCATCCATCGCCCGGCGGTGGCGCGGCGCCTGGACGAGGCCGCCTCGCTCAGCCGCGAGCGGGCGCACTTCGATCAGCGCATCGCCCGCCAGCAGGCGCGCCTGGGCCTGCCCAGCTATCCCACGACCACCATCGGTTCCTTTCCGCAGACGCCCGAGATCCGCGCGTTGCGCCGCGATTGGCGTGGCGGCGGGATATCGGATGCGGCCTACGAGAACGCGATCCGCGCGGAAATCGAGCGCGTCATCCGTTTTCAGGAGGACATCGGCCTGGACGTGCTGGTCCACGGCGAACCCGAGCGCAACGACATGGTGGAATATTTCGGTGAACTGCTCGACGGATTCGCCTTCACGGAATACGGCTGGGTGCAGAGCTATGGTTCGCGCTGCGTCAAGCCGCCCCTGATCTACGGCGACGTGGCGCGCCTGGCGCCGATGACGGTCGCCTGGTCCGCCTACGCGCAATCCCTGACCGAGCGGCCCGTCAAAGGCATGCTGACCGGGCCGGTGACCATCCTGCAATGGTCCTTCGTGCGCGACGACCAGCCGCGCGCGCTGACCTGCCGCCAGATTGCGCTGGCGCTGCGCGACGAGGTCCAGGACCTCGAGCAGGCGGGCATCACGGTGATCCAGATCGACGAGCCCGCATTCCGCGAGGGCCTGCCGCTGCGCCGCGCGGACTGGCCGGCCTATCTGGACTGGGCCGTCGACTGCTTCCGCCTCTCGACCTCGGGCGTGCGCGAGGATACGCAGATCCATACGCACATGTGCTATTCCGAGTTCAACGACATCATCGAGGCGATCGCCCGCATGGATGCCGACGTCATCACCATCGAGACCTCGCGCTCCAATATGGAGCTGCTGGGCGCGTTCGAGGATTTCGCCTATCCGAACGACATCGGCCCGGGCGTCTACGACATCCATTCGCCGAACGTGCCGCGCGAGGACTGGATGGTCGACCTGATCCGCCGGGCGGCGCAGCGCCTGCCGGCGGAGCGGCTCTGGGTCAATCCCGACTGCGGGCTGAAGACCCGAGGCTGGCCCGAGACCCGCGCGGCCCTGGCGTCCATGGTGCAGGCCGCGCGGACTTTGCGCGCCGCGGCCTGAGGGCGGGACGGCCGGCGGGGCGGGGCCGGGGGCGGCGGCCGCCGCCGGCCGTGCGTTATACTTGATGGGTTCTGCATGTCGTCAGTACCACACAAAAGCCAATGTCCCTGTCCGCGCCCGTTCGCGCTCGCCAGCCAATCCACACGCGGTCCATCCGCGTGGATTCGTATTTGCGCGAGGACGGCCTGTGGGACCTCGAGGCGGAACTCGTCGACACCAAGGCCTACGATTTCCCGATCCGCAACGGCGACACCCACCGCGCGGGCGATCCGGTGCATCACATGCGCCTGCGCGTCACCATCGACGACGATCTCAATATCCTCGAGGCCGAGGCGGCCTACGAGGCGGCGCCGTATGGGGAATACTGCAGCGCCATCGCGCCGGCCTACGGTGAGCTGGTCGGCCTGAACCTGCGTGACCAGTTCCGCAAGCGCGTGCGCGAGCGCTTTGGCCGCTCCGCAGGCTGCACGCACGTCACCGAGCTCACCACCGTGCTGCCGACCGTCGCGATCCAGACCATGGCCGTGCGCCGCCGCGCGGCCCCGCCGTCCTCGCAGCGCCCCTTCCAGCTCGGCGGCTGCCACGCCCTGGACCTGGACGCTCCCGCCGTCAGGCTGTTCTATCCGCAATGGTATGCCCCCAAAGGATCGGCCGGCCATGAGGATTGAGGCTTCTTTTTTTCTCCTTTGACAGGTAACACATGAAAATTCACGAATATCAAGGCAAGGAATTGCTGAAGAAGTTTGGCGTGACCGTACCGCGCGGGATTCCCGCGTTTTCCGTCGAGGAGGCGGTGGCTGCGGCGGAAAAACTCGGTGGGCCTGTCTGGGTGGTGAAGGCCCAGATCCATGCCGGCGGGCGCGGCAAGGGCGGCGGCGTGAAACTGGCGCGCTCGATCGACGAGGTGCGCCAGCTGGCATCCGAGATCCTCGGCATGCAGCTCGTCACGCACCAGACCGGTCCGCAGGGCCAGAAGGTGCGCCGCCTGCTGATCGAGGAAGGCGCCGACATCAAGAAGGAATACTACGTCGGGATCGTGACCGACCGCGCCTCGCAGCGCGTCTGCGTCATGGCCTCGAGCGAGGGCGGCATGGAAATCGAGGTGGTCGCCGAAAAGACCCCCGAAAAAATCCTCAAGGTATTCGTCGATCCGGCCACCGGCCTCACCGATGAGCAGGCCGCCGGCCTGGCGCGCGGCATCGGCGTGCCCGAGGCCTCGGTGTCCGCCGCGGCCGCTGAATTCCAGAAGCTCTACAAGGCCTATTGGGACACCGACGCTTCGCTGGCCGAGATCAATCCGCTGATCCTCGAGGGCAACGGCGGCATCAAGGCCCTGGATGCGAAATTCAACTTCGATTCCAACGCGCTGTATCGCCATCCCGAGATTCTCGAGTACCGGGACCTCGACGAAGAAGACCCTGCCGAGATCGAGGCCAGCAAGTTCGACCTGGCCTACATCCAGCTGGACGGCAACATCGGCTGCCTGGTCAACGGCGCGGGCCTGGCCATGGCGACCATGGACACCATCAAGCTGTTCGGCGGCGAGCCCGCCAACTTCCTGGACGTGGGCGGCGGCGCCTCGGCCGAAAAAGTCACCGAAGCCTTCAAGATCATGCTCAAGAACAAAGGCGTGAAGGCGATCCTGGTCAATATCTTCGGCGGCATCATGCGTTGCGACGTCATCGCCGAAGGCGTGATCACAGCCTGCAAGGCCGTCAACCTCAGTGTGCCGCTGGTCGTGCGCATGAAGGGCACCAACGAAGAACAGGGCAAGCGCATGCTTGCCGAATCCGGGCTGCCCATCATCAGCGCCGACACCATGGCCGAAGCCGCGACGCAGGTCGTCGCCGCCGCGAAATAAGCATATCCGAGGAAGAAACATGTCGATTCTGATCAATAAGGACACCAAGGTCATCACGCAAGGGATCACCGGCAAGACCGGCCAGTTCCACACGCGCATGTGCCGCGACTATGGCAACGGCCGCGCCGCCTTCGCCGCCGGCGTGCATCCCAAGAAGGCCGGCGAGGACTTCGAGGGTATCCCCATCTATGCCTCCGTCAAGGACGCCAAGGCTCAGACCGGCGCCACGGTTTCGGTCATCTACGTGCCGCCGGCCGGTGCGGCCGGCGCCATCTGGGAGGCCGTCGAGGCGGATCTGGACCTGGTCATCTGCATCACCGAAGGCATCCCCGTGCGCGACATGCTCGAGGTGCGCAACCGCATGCGCGCCGAGAACCGCAAGTCGCTGCTGCTGGGGCCCAACTGCCCCGGCCTGATCACGCCCGATGAAATCAAGATCGGCATCATGCCGGGACACATCCATCGCAAGGGCCGCATCGGCGTGGTCAGCCGCTCGGGCACCCTCACGTATGAGGCCGTCGCCCAGGTGACGGAACTGGGCCTGGGCCAATCCAGCGCGGTGGGCATCGGCGGCGACCCGATCAACGGCCTCAAGCACATCGACGTGCTGAAGATGTTCAACGACGATCCGGACACCGATGCGGTGATCATGATCGGCGAGATCGGCGGGCCCGACGAGGTCGAAGCCGCGCAATGGGCCAAGGACAACATGAAAAAACCGGTGGTCGGCTTCATCGCCGGCGTGACCGCGCCGGCGGGCAAGCGCATGGGGCATGCCGGCGCCCTGATCTCGGGCGGCGCCGACACGGCCGACGCCAAGCTCGAGATCATGGAAGCCTGCGGAATCCGCACCACGCGCAATCCGTCCGAGATGGGCAAGCTGCTCAAGACCGTCCTGTAGCCCTCGGGACGGCAGGGCGCGCACCAATCCCGGCAGCGCCGGCCTCGACGCCGGCCGTCGCTGCCGGCTGTCGGCTGTCGGCATGGCCGGCTTCGCGGGGCGGGGCGTCGCATCGAGGACCATGAATGCTTGAACTGATCCAGCAACTGCACTGGGGAGCGGTTTTCCAGATCGTCCTGATCGATATCCTGCTGGGCGGGGACAACGCCGTGGTGATCGCCCTGGCGTGCCGCAAGCTCGATCACAAGCGACGCATCCAGGGCATCTTGTGGGGCACGGCCGGCGCCATCGTGCTGCGCATCGTCCTGATCGCCTTTGCCCTCACGCTGCTGGCCATCCCGTACCTCAAGGTCGTCGGCGCCTTGCTGCTGCTGTGGATCGGGATCAAGCTCATGCTGCCGGACGACACGCACCACGACAGCATCCAGGGCGCCAGTTCGGTGTGGGCGGCCATCCGCACGATCATCATCGCCGATTTCGTGATGAGCCTGGACAATGTGATCGCCATCGCCGGCGCCGCGCAGAACACCATCCCCGACCACCAGCTGGGCTACGTCATCTTCGGCCTGCTGATGAGCGTGCCCATCATCATCTGGGGCAGCACACTGGTGCTCAAGCTCATCGACCGCTTCCCCATCGTCGTGACGCTGGGCGCGGCCCTGCTCGGCTGGATCGCGGGCGGCATGCTGGTGACCGACGTGGCGGTGCATCGTTGGCTGGGACCGCAGGACGCCTCGGTCAAATTTGCCGCCGAGGCCCTCGGCGCCGTGGTGGTGGTGGCCATCGGCACCTGGATCGCGCGCCGGAAAAAGGCCGCGCAGACCTCGACGGAGAATCGCTCATGAAACCAACCGATCCGCAACCGGGCCGCAAGCCCCGCGAATCCCGCTTGTCCCTTTTGCAGGGGCTGGCGATCCTGGCTGTGCTGGGCATCGTCGCCAGCCTCCTATTGTCCAGGTGCACCGCATGACTGTTTCCCTATCGCCCAGCCGCCTCGTGATCGCCACGCGCGCCAGCCGCCTTGCGCTGTGGCAGGCGCAGCACGTGCGCGACCGCTTGCAGGCCTTGTATCCCGAGTGCGACATCCAATTGCTGGACATGACCACGCGCGGCGACCAGATACTGGACCGAACCTTGTCCAAGATCGGCGGCAAGGGGCTGTTCGTCAAGGAACTCGAGACCGCGCTGCTGGACGGCCGGGCGCACCTGGCGGTCCATTCCCTCAAGGACGTGCCCGTCGACCTCGGGCCGCCGTTCGCGCTGGCCGCCATCATGGCGCGCGAGGACCCTTTCGACGCCCTGGTCTCGAACGATTACCCGCGTCTCGAGGACCTGCCCGCCGGCGCCGTGGTCGGCACCTCCAGCCTGCGGCGCGAGGCGCAGTTGCGCGAACGCTTTCCACATCTGCGGGTGCGGCCCCTGCGCGGCAACCTCGATACCCGCCTGGCCAAGCTCGATCGCGGCGAATACGCGGCGATCATCCTGGCGGCGGCCGGCTTGCGCCGCCTGGGCCTGGGCGATCGCATCCGCGCAGTCTTGCCCGCGCAACACAGCCTGCCGGCGGCGGGCCAGGGTGCGTTGGGAATCGAAATCATGGCCGATCGGACCGATGTGCAGGCCTGGCTGTCCCCCTTGGCCTGCGATCGCAGCACCGCCTGCGCATTGGCCGAGCGGGCCGTCTCGCGGGCGCTGGGCGGTTCCTGCCAGGTGCCGCTGGCGGCTTACGCGACCGAGTCCGGCGGACGGCTGGACCTGCAGGCCCTCGTGGCCGAGCCCGACGGCTCGCGCGTGTTGCGGGCCGGTGCCCAGGGGGCTGCGGCCCAGGCCGAGGCCCTGGGGGCGGAAGTGGCGCAGGCTTTGCTCGAGCAGGGTGCGGACGTGATTCTTGCGCGCCTGCTGGCCGCGCCCGACGCCCACTGAAGGCGCCGGCCGCATGCCGCAGCCGGCCCTGCCCCTTGCCGTCCTGACACGGCCCGAAGGACGCAACGAGTCGATCGCCCGCGCCCTCGAGGCCGAGGGTCTGGCGGCGATCATCGCGCCCGCGCTGGTCTTGCGGCCACTGGACGAACCGGCCCCGGCGCCGGCTGGCTATGACCTGGTGGTGTTCGTCAGCCGCCAGGCGGCCGACCAGTATTTTGCCCAGCATGCCGACGCGTGGCCGGCAGCGACTTTCGCCGCCGCGGTCGGCCAGGCCACGGCTCGCGCGCTGCGCCGGCGGGTGCCGGCGGACCGGATCCTCGCGCCGCCCGCCGACAGCGCCCAGGATTCCGAGGCCTTGATGGCACTGCTGGATGCGCGCGGCCTGCGGCCCGCGTGCGCGCTGATCCTGCGCGGCCAGCGCGGCCGGGAATGGCTGGCCACTCAGCTCGAGCGCCGCGGCTGCCAGGTGCGGCGCCATGCCCTGTATGGCCGCGATGCGGTGCGCTGGACCCCGGCCCAGTGCCAGGCGGCCCTGGGCGCGCGCCCCTGTATTCTGCTGGTCAGCAGCCTGGAGGGTCTGGAGGCGATCGCCGCCAGCTTCCAGACCCATGGTCAGGGGTGGCCGTCCCATCTGCGCGTCGTGACGATCCACGCGCGTATTGCGCGGCGGCTACAATGTCTGATCGATGCCGATTCGCCGGGCCCCGGCCACCGGCGGGCGCCCGATATAAAAATCTGCGCGCCTGACGAGCAGGCGATATTTCAGGCTATATTGGCAGCATCGCGCTCGCGTTGTTAGAAGGAACATTACGCCGTCATGACCGACCCAGACCGCAGCACGCATTCCGCCGAACCCGAGACGCCCCCTACGCAATCGACGCCGGCCGGCGACGTGGCCGAACCTACGCCGCGCAAGGGCAGGTCCTCGTCGCTGGCGGTTGCCGTGTTGCTGCTGGTGGTGCTGGCGATCGTGCTGGGCGGCGCCCTGTGGTATCAGAATCGCGAATACCGGATCCTGCGCACCGACATGGTCGAACAGGGCGGCCAGGCGGCGCGCGCGGCGCAGCTTGCCCAAGCGGCGGCCGACCAGGCGCGCGCGGAGGCGCGCAGCCAGGCCACGCAGCTGGACCAATTGCGCAAGGTCCTGGACGAGACACAGGCCCAGGTCGACGATCTGGACCAGGCCCTGCAGATGATGACCGACAGCGGCTCGGATCTGCTGTTGCTCAACGACATCGACCGGCTGGTGTCCATCGCCCAGCAGCAGCTCGGCCTGGAGGGCAACGTCGCCAACGCCATCATTTCGCTCGAGGTCGCGCAGGCCAGGCTGGCGCGCGCCAATCGTCCGGCGCTGGCATCCCTGCAGCAGACCATCAACGGCGACGTGGACCGCCTGCGCGCCGTGGTCACCGTCGACGTGCCGACCCTGTCCGCCAGGCTCGACCGTCTGTATACCCTGCTGGGCGAGGCGCCCTTGCTGGTGCCCGATGCCGCCGCGCCGCAGACGACGCCGCCCGCCGCCGAGCCCGCGCCGGCGCCGGCCGCCGCCGATCCCCTTGCCGCGGACGCACCGTGGTGGCGGCGCATGGGCCACGAGGCCTGGGACTGGACGCAAAACGCCGGGACCATGCTGTCGCATGACCTGCGCGGCCTGTTCGAGGTGCGGCGCGTCGACGATGCGGCCGCGCTGCTGATCTCGCCCGAGCAGGCCGCGCGTTTTCGCGAGGGCCTCCAGCAGCGCACCCTGACCGCCCAACTGGCCTTGCTGATGCATCAGTCCAAGATCTGGCAGACCGAACTGGGCCGCGTCGCGGATGCCATCGACCGCCGCTTCGACATGCGTTCCGGCCAATCGCGTGAGGCGCTGGACCTGGCCCGCGGCCTGCTCGATACGGCGATCGAGACCCGCCTGCCGACGGTGGACAACAGCCTCGAGGCCATCGCCGCCGCGCGCGACGCCTTCAGCGCCCAGGATGCCGCGGATCCACCGTCCACCGAGCCAGAGACCGACACCCCCGCCGCGGCGCCCGGTGGCGCCCCGGCGGACGGCGGGCAATAGGGGACGGCCATGCGGAGCTGGTTCTGGACCCTGATCCTGCTGGTCGCCGCCGTGGCGCTGGCCCTGGTGCTGCGGGAACACGGCGGCAACGTCCTCATCGTCGCCCATCCCTGGCGCATCGAATTGTCCCTGTCCCTGGCCGTCGTCCTGCTGCTGGCGGGCTTCGTCGCCCTGCACTGGCTGCTGCGCTGCGCGGGCTGGCTGGGCGCCGGGCCCGAGCGCTTTCGCGCCTGGCGCGGCCGCCGCGCCCAGACCCGCGACGTCGAGCTCCTCGAAAGCGGCTGGATCAATGTCCTCGAGGGCCGCTATGCGCAGGCCGAGAAAGACCTGTCCAACCTGCTGTCGCGCACGCGCTCGGCCGACCGCAAGGTCCTGGCCGGCCTCAGCGCGGCGCGCGCGCTGCACCTGCTGGGCGAATACAAGCGCCGCGACCAGGTCCTGCGCCTGGCCCAGGAGGGCGCGGGCCAGGACAACCGCCTGCGCCAGGCTGTCGACACCGTGACCGCCGAGATGTACCTGGACCAGGGCCGCGCCGCGGAGGCGCTCGCGCTGCTCGAACCCTTGCAGGATGCCTCCTCGCGCTATTTCCATTCCACCCGCCTGCTGTTGCGCGCCCATCGCCAACTGGGCCACGACGAGCAGGTCTATGCCCTGACGCGGGTCTTGTTGCGCCGCAGCGCCATCGACCCGACCCAGGCGCACACCTTCATTCGCGGCGCGGTCGCCCGGCGCTTCGCGCAGTGCGACGACGAGGCGGCGATCAAGACCCTGTGGGCCGACCTGACCGCCGACGAGCGCCTGGATCCGGCGATCGCCCTCGCGGCGGCTCAGGCCCAGGCCCGTTTCGGGCACGCCGTCGAGTCCGCGCGCATCCTCGAGGCGGCCCTGGGGCGCGCGCTGGACGACGGGCTGCTGCGCGCCTACGCGCAGTGCGAGCCCGACCAGGCCGCGCATCGCCTGGCGCGCGCCGAAATCTGGCTGAAATCCAATCCCGATCATCCGAGTCTGCTGGCCGCGCTGGGCCAGCTTTGCCTGGGCGCGCAGCTGTGGGGACAGGGCGAACACTACCTCGAGCGCAGCCTCGCGCTGCGTTCCGACACCCACGTGCATGCGCTGCTGGCGACACTGGACGACGCCCTGGGGCGCCCAGACCTGGCGCTGGAACATTGGCGCAAGGCCTCGCAGGAGGCCGGTGTGGCGGTGCCGGCCGTCGGCCGCCTGCTGCCGGCGGCCGATACCCGCGGCGATCCCAGGTTCGACGAGGCGCGGCAGGATCCCCTGGCCCCGCAGGCGCCTGAATCGCGGATTCCAGAGGCCGCCAGCGGCGTCTACGTCGATGACGGGGAACCATCCGGCACGCCGCAGCCGGTGGCCGGCCCCCCCGAGCCGGGCACCGCATCCGCCCCGGCCGCCAAGGCCTCGCACGGCGACGACTACTTCGATACCGCACCGATCCCCGGCGTGGACATGTCCCAGACCTCGGACGGCGGTTCGCGCAGCCTGCACAAGCGCTGAGGATCGCGCCCGCCCATCGTCACACTCATTTCCATCATCATCACAGCAAGGTCAATCATGAGTTTAGATCGCGTACCCGCCGGCGAAAAAGTGCCGGAGGAATTCAACGTCATCATCGAGATCCCGATGAATGCGGATCCCGTCAAATACGAGGTGGACAAGACCTCGGGCGCGGTGTTCGTCGACCGTTTCATGATGACGGCCATGCATTACCCCTGCAATTACGGCTACATCCCGCAGACGATCTCGGACGACGGCGATCCGGTCGACGTGCTGGTCATGGCGCCGTTTCCCATCCAGGTGGGCGCCGTCATCCGCTGCCGCGCCCTGGGCGTGATGCAGATGGAGGACGAGGCCGGCGGTGACGCCAAGCTGCTGGCGCGTCCCGTCGACAAGCTCTATCCCCCTTACCGCGACATCCAATCCACCGACGACCTGCCGGCCGAGGAACTGGCCCGCATCCAACACTTCTTCGAGCACTACAAGGACCTCGAGAAAGGCAAGTGGGTCAAGGTGTCCGGCTGGGCCGGCATCGACGCCGCCAAGCGCGAGATCCTCGATTCCGCGGCGCGCTATCAACAATCGGGGCAGGCGGCATGAATACCGTATTCCCCACGCCCGAGGGGGGCACACTACTGGTGGCGGGGTCGGACGCCGCCTTTCCCGTGCGGCGCGTCTACTGCGTGGGCCGCAACTATGCCGATCATGCCCGTGAAATGGGCGATTCGGGCCGCGAGCCTCCGTTCTTCTTCGCCAAGCCGGGCGACGCGGTGCTCAGCATCGCCGACGGCGAGGTCGGCACCATGCCGTATCCGCCACGCACCCAGGACCTGCACCACGAGATCGAACTGGTCGCCGCGCTGGGCTCGGGCGGGCGCGACCTGACGGCCGAGCAGGCGGCCGCCTGCGTCTGGGGCTATGCCATTGGCCTGGACATGACGCGCCGTGACCTGCAGGGCGCGGCCAAGAAATCCGGCCGGCCCTGGGAGGTCGGCAAGGCTTTCGACCACAGCGCCCCGATCGGCCCGGTCCACCCGATCGCCGCCACCGGCGCGCTGTCGCAGGGGCGCATCGCCCTGACCGTCAACGGCCAGGAACGCCAGGTCGGCGACCTGTCCGACATGATCTGGTCGGTGCCCGAGGCACTCGCCTACCTGTCGACCCTGTTTGAACTCAAGGCCGGCGACCTGGTCTTCACCGGTACGCCCGCGGGCGTGGGCGCGGTGGTGCCCGGCGACCTGCTGGAGGGCACGATCGAGGGGCTGGGCGCCCTGCAGGTGCGCATCGGCGCCTGATTTCGGCTAGGCCGGTCCCTGACGGGGCGGGGCGCGATCCGTTCGCGCGCCGCCCCGTGTCGTTTGCGGCCGCCTCGGCTTGCGCGAATAGCCGGCCGGTGGCGGGCGATGCACACTGGGCTCCTCACAGGATCGAGGAGGGCCCGACATGCGGCGCATCCAGACAGGCAAACGGCAGCGCGGCCAGGGCATGGTCGAATACATGATCGTCGTCGCCCTCGTGGCGGTGGCCGCCATCGCGGTGTACCAGACCTTCGGTCAGGTGATTCGCGCGCAGACCGCCGCCATGGCCAAGGAAATCGCCGGCGAGGACGGCACGGCGCAATCGCGCGCGGCACAGGCCGCCGCCGAGGCGGGGGCCGAGCAGGCAGCAGCCAAGACCCTCAAGTCCTTCACCGGCAACGCCGGTGCGGCGCAGTGACATGGCTGCGTGTCGTCGCCAGGACGGCCAGGTGCTGGTGCTGGGCATGCTGCTGGCCGCCGCCCTGTCGCTGGCGCTGCTGCGCTATTTCTCGGCGGGCCAGGTGCTCGCGGCCAAGGTGCGGCAGGTTCACGGCCTGGATGCCGCGGCCTATAGCGGCGCGCTGGTCCAGGCCCGCGCGCTGAACATGCTGGCCTATTTGAACCGCGCGCAGCTTGCCCACCAACTGGCCATGGCGCACCTGGTGACCTTGGGCAGTTGGGCCTTGTTCGGCGGGGCCGAGGCGGGGCAGGTGGCGCGCGGCAATCCCCCGGCCCATCTGATCGGGATGCTGTTCGGGGCCGACCACGGGCGGGCCTACCTGGCCGCCGCCCGGGCGGCCGGGCTGGATGAATGGGCGCGTGAGGAGGGGGCACTGGGACGCGCCCACGCGGCCCATGACCGCCAAGTCCACGCTCTCTATGCGGGGCTGTCCCGCGATGTCGCGACGACGGCGCCCGAGGCCCGTATGGCGGCCATCCGTGCGGTTCTTCGGGCGCATTATCCCGAGCGGCCCGAGGGCGACCTGCGCGTGGCGCTCTTGCATGACGAATGGCCCGCGCTGCTGCGGCGGCATGCACCCGATCAGGATCTGCGCGAGCTGGTGCAGGGCATCGCCGGCCTGTATCCCTTCCTCGGACCGCGCGATCATACGGCCCGCAACGCCTGGGCGGTGGATGCCCGTTGCCCGATGCTGCGCCACCAGCTTCGGCGGCGCGGCCAGACGGCCATGGATGCCGCCGGCCGCTGGCAGGCGACGGACACCCAGTCCTTCCATGCCTTGCGGGCCAATCGCTGGATAGGGTGCTATTACCGCGAATATGCCATGGGCTGGGCCTGGATCCCCGCGCAGGCCGGCGCGATCATGGCGGGGGAATACTCGGACGCCGCGCCCGAGGATTTCTCCGAACAAGACTTCTGGCGCTGGGTCCAGGATGCCACCGACTGGAGCCTGCTCGACCAAAGCGACAACCCGATCGCCAATTCCTATGCGGTGCGGACCAGGCCAAAATGGCAGGCCGGCGGCCTGGCGCCGTATTACGACATGGCGTCGACCGGCCCCCAGGGCGTGGCGGGATTCGAGCTGCACTTGTCCATCGACGGTCCGGAAGGCCTGGTCGTGCAGACGCGCAGCGCCGCCCACAGCTACTTCGTCCGGCCAGGTCCCCGCGCGGACGGCCTGGACGAGGCCCCCAATCTCTTTCAACCTTATTGGTTGGCGCGGCTTGCGCCGATGCGGTCCGCGGCCTCGTCCGCCGGAGAGCTGACATGGCGATGACGGCGCAGCGCGGGCAGGCCCTGGTCGAAGCCCTGGTGGTGATGGGCGTTCTTGCCGGCGGCTGGCTGGCCGCCGCCTGGCTCGGCCGCTTGCGCGACATCGACTTGCAGGCTTTGCATGCGAGCCGCCATCAGGCTTTTGCTCACGCGCATCAAGGCGTGGCGGCGCCTGCGATGATGCCCGCGGATTCATATTTCACGGGTGCGGGGCAGCATTGGGCAAGCCGGCATGATGCCCCTGTGCTTGCCGGCGTCGGCGCTCGATGGCTCCAGGCGGCGCAGGCTCCTCATCGCCAGCTGGGCGATTCCGTCGCTGCCGGGCCGGCGATCCGCCGCGAGCTGCGGCTGGGGGATGAGGCCGTCCGGATCGCCGAGGTCGACCTGGCGACCGCAGGCGTCCAGGGCGTCGAGGGCGGCCTGCGCGACTTTGATCGCCGCGCGCTACGGTGGGTGCGCCATACCGCGATCCTGCGGGGTGAGGGGGCGGCGCCGGGGGATGCGCAGGTCCAGGCTGTGCTGGCGGGCGCAGGCACGCTGTGGGCGGATGCGGCGGGCCATTCAGCGGGGCTTGGGCGCAGCGTCGATGCGCGGATGCGGCCGGTGGATGCGCCCTGGGGCCGGGCCGGCCTGCAGGACGACTGGCTGACGCCCTGGGCGGGCATGCTGCCCGCCCGCCACCTGCGTATCGGGGAACAGCCATGAGGCTCATCCGGCTGTCCCGCGGCCTTGTGCTCGTGTTGACGCTCACAAGCCTTTGCGCCCATGCCGGCGCGCTCACGACTGGGCCGGGCGATGCGTGGCCGGATTGGCGCTGGGGGCCGCGGCAGGATGTCGATCTCCCGGGCGCGCGGCTGACCCAGCACCCGTTCGAGGCCGACTCGCCACCCGCCCAGTCGGCCCGCCGGCTCGCGGGGCTACGCGATATGGTGTTCGATCGACTGGCGATCATCGAGGGCGGCATTGTCCTGTCCGGTGTCCGGGACGGCGCCCACTGGTTCGGCTGGTTGCGTCCGGGCGCCCGAGGCACACGGGGCATGGTGTCGGTGCTGACGCCCATACCGACTTCCGGGCAGGGGGCCGGCGTCCCCTTGCCCGCGGGCGTGCGAACACTGACCCGGGTGACCCAGCGCGAAGGCGCGGCACGGCTCACGATCGCCAGCCATGCGCATCCGGACGAGGCGGCCGGCCTGCGGCCCGCGATCCGGCGGCTGCTGGTTCATGACGGTTGGCGTCCCGCCGAGGCCGGTTGGCCCGGCGGCGAGGCCTGGCGGCGGCCGGGGGCATTCCTGCAGGTGCGCATCCAGCCGCAGGGGTCGCATTCGATCATCTGGACCTGGTATCGCGAGGGGGACGAACCATGAGACGGTTTCGGATGCCGCGCAGCGCCGTGCTGGGCGTGCTGGCCCTGTCTGCGGGCTTGCTGGCGGCCTGGGCGCTCGACGCCCACGTGCGCGAACGGGTCGCCGGCATCGAGGCGCGGGCCCGCGTACCCATGGCCGAACGCGTCGTGGCTGCGCACGATCTGCCGGCCGGCACCCGCCTGCGTGCCGAACATCTGGCCTTGCGTCGCATGCCGCTCGAATGGCTCAGCAGCGACAGTGTGCCGGCCGCGCGCCACGCCGGCCTGCTGGATACCGTACTGACGGCTCCGCTCAAGGCGGGCGATCCGGTCCTGCTGGCACACACCCAGGCCGCCGGCCCCGCGTTCTCCAGCCAGCTGGCTCTGGGCAGGCGTGCCATCACCTTGCCGGTCGACCAGATCAATTCCTTGTCGGGCCTGCTGCAGCCGGGGGACCTGATCGATTTGTATGTCTCCTTCGAATACCAGCGGCGCCGGATGACGGCACCGCTGCTGCAGGGGGTGCTGGTGTTGGCGACCGGCCGCGCCACTCGTTTCGACGGGGGCGCGGAAGGCACGTATTCCACTGTGACGCTCGATGCGGCGCCCGAGGATGTGGTCAAGCTCGTCGCCGCCCGGCAGGGCGGTTCGATCACGGCCATCCTCCGGCATCCGGACGATCCGCTGGCTGACCGCCGTGCGGTACGCGGCGACCTGGCCGCCTTGTTGGGCGTGGCCTCGGCGCCGCCACCGCCGCGCCGCAAGGGTGCCACGGTCGTCTATGGCACGAACGCGGGCGGACGCGTGCCGGGCCTGAACAGCCCGGCGCCCTCCGCGGCGCGGCCGGCGGGCCTGTTCGACCTGCCCGAGGCCCAGGCGCTGGCCAGCGCCTGGATGCAGGCGGCGCGCGACATGTCCGACGAGGCCGAACCATGATCGCCCGCCGGATTGCGGCTCCCCGCCTCGCGGGCGGGATCCCGCGCCGCGCGCAACGCGCGCGCGGCCGCTGGCTGGGCCTCTTGTGTTGTGCATGCGTGGCTGCCCGTATGGCGGTCGCCTTCGCCGATACGCAGCTGCCGATGCAGGTGGGCGAGGTTCGCGTGCTGGGCATTCCCGACGCGCTGCGGGTGGCCGTGGGCGATGGGCAGGTGCTCAAGGCCATCAGCACGGACGATCACGAGGTCATCGTCTTCGCGCGCCGCCAGGGTTCCAGCGCCCTGCACGTCTGGGCGGCCGATGGCCACGTCCATCGCTACATGGTCGAAGTCGCCGCCGAGGGCGCACGCCAATTGCAGCACGAACTGCGCGGCATGATCGAACGCATTCCCGGCGCGCGGGTCAGTGTCGTCGGGGACAAGCTGGTGGTCGAAGGCGATGACCTGTCCGATGCGGATCGCCAACGTGTGGCCGAACTCGGCCGGCGCTATCCCCAGTTGCTGGATTTCACCAGCACGGTCGGCTGGGACCGGATGGTCCTGCTCGATGTGCAGGTCGTCGAGGTCCCGCGTTCGCTGGCGCGCGAACTGGGGCTGCGCTGGTCCGCCGCGCCCGAGGGCGGGGTGAATGCATCGCTGGCCTGGGACGGCGGTTCCACGCGCCACGCGGACCGCCCGGGCCAGACCGTGGTGCCCATCGGTTTCCCGGCGCGGGCCTTGGCGGGCTACTTCGGGGTCAACGCGCTGCTCTCGGCCCGCATCGAGGCGCTGGCGCAGGAAGGGCGCGCCGTGGTGCTTGCACAGCCGCAACTGCTGGCGCGCAGCGGCGCCACCGCCGAGTTCCTCGCGGGGGGCGAAATGCCCTACAGCACGGTGGACCAGAATGGCCAGACCCGCACCGCCTTCAAGCCCTACGGCGTATCCTTGCGCATCACCCCCTCGGTCGAGCGCGGCGGCGCGGTGCGCTCGCGCATCGAGGTCGAAGTCAGCTCCATCGATACCACGCTGTCGGTGCCCGAGGGCCCGTCGCTCAAGACCCGGCGCGCCGCCACCGAATTCAACGTCCGCTCCGGTGAAACCCTGGTATTGGCCGGCTTCCTGTCGCGTGATGTTTCCAGCAATATCGACAAGATTCCCGGCCTGGGCGACCTGCCGGTCTTGGGCGCGCTGTTTCGGTCGACCCGTTTCCAGCGCAACGAAACAGAGCTCGCCATTCTCGTGACGCCGGTGCTGGTTTCGGCCCAGCATCCCGGTACGCGCTTGCGCGCGGAGCGGGCCGCCTCGATTCTGCGCCAGGCGTTTCCCGAACCGACGCGCCTCATGCTGCCGGCCATGTCGGATCTGCCGCAGCCGCAGCCGACCGGGGATGGTGCCCGGTGGGATCCGCGCGGCCGTGGTCCCGGATCCCAATGGCGCGCGGGGGGCGGACCATGATGGACGTCGTCCTGGAATTCGAGGACGGCCGGCGGATTCCCCAACGCCTCGCGCTGCCCTTGTCCATCGGCCGGGACGAGGACAGCGGCCTGCGGATCCGCGCCTGGCGCGTCGCCCGGCGCCACGCGTGCATCATGATGCGCGAGGGCGAAGTCTGGATCGAGGATTTCGGTTCGCTGGCGGGCACGGAGGTCAATGGACGGCGCGTCGCCCTGTATGGCCCTCTGGATGTGAACGACGAGATCGTCATCGGTCCTTGCCTGTTGCGCGTGCTGGCCTTGCCCGGTTCGTCGCGTCGTCCGCTGCGGGCGCCCTCCGGCGCTGCGGTATCCGGCCCCGTCCCCGGTCCTGACTCCCGGCATGGGAATGATCCGGCGACACCGATCTCTGCCGAGGATGCGCCGGCGCCGATCGCCGAGCCGCACGAGAGGCGCTTGCCGGCGGCCGAGGGGCTGGCGTTGCGCCGCCGCTTGCATGATCGCCTGATCGAGGCCTTGCAGCTCAGGCGCCGGGACATCGGCCTGATGAGCGACGAAGCCTTGCGGGCCGAGGCGGCAAAAGTCCTGTCGGCCCTGATTGCCGAGGACGAGGCGCCGCCGCCGGACCATGAGCGCGGCGCGCTCGTGCGTGACCTGCTCGACGAGGCCGTGGGTCTGGGACCGCTGGAGGCTTTGCTGGCCGATCCAGAGATCACCGAGATCATGGTGAACCGGCATGACGAGATCTTCATCGAGGCCCGCGGCCGGCTGCGGCGCCACCCGCGCGCCTTCAGCAGCGAGCAGGCCGTGCTGGGGGTGATCGAGCGCATCGTGGCGCCTCTGGGCCGGCGCATCGACGACAGCTCGCCCATGGTCGATGCGCGCCTGCGCGACGGTTCGCGGGTCAATGCGGTGATCGCCCCGATCGCCCTGCGGGGCGCCAGCCTCACCATACGCAAATTCCCCGCGCGGCGGCTGGGCATGGCGGATCTGCTGGCCGTGGGCGCCCTGGACGCGTCCATCGCCGAATTCCTGCAGGCTTGCGTGCGCCATAAAAAGAACCTGATCGTCTCCGGCGGGACGGGGTCCGGCAAGACCAGCCTCCTCAATATTCTCTCGAATGCGATTCCGGAGGGCGAGCGCGTGGTGACCATCGAGGATGCGGCGGAGCTTCGCCTGAATCACCAGCACCTGGTCAGCCTGGAGGCCAGGCCGGCCAACCTGGAGGGCCGCGGGCGGATCGAGATCCGCGATCTGGTGCGCAATGCCCTGCGCATGCGGCCGGACCGTATCGTCGTCGGCGAATGCCGGGGCGGCGAGGCCTTCGACATGCTGGCCGCCATGAACACGGGGCACGAGGGATCCCTCACTACCCTGCACGCGAACAGTCCGCGCGATGCGCTGGGCAGGCTCGAGACCATGATCCTCATGGCCGGGATGGACCTGCCGTTGGCGGCGGTGCGCGAGCACGTCGCCTCCAGCATCGACGTCATCGTCCAGTTGTCGCGCACGCCGGACGGCCGCCGCATGGTGAGTTCCGTGGTGGAGCTCACCGGCATGGAAGGCGGGCGCATCCAGCTGCAGGAACTCTTCCATGGGCAGGCCGGGCCGCCCGCGCTGTATGCGGGCTGTGGCATCCTGCCGGATTGCTTCGCGCAGCAGCCCCATGCCTTCGAGGCCTCGTTATTCTCGCGTCGTACGGTGTGCGAGGACGGTCAGGCCGCCGCTTTCGGGGAATCTCCATGAGCTTGTGGTGGACACTGGTCCCGGTCTTCTGCCTGGCCGCGGGCGGCGCCTGGTGGGCGCTGGGCGCCCTGGCGCGCGGCTGGCGGGTCTATGAAACCAGCCTGAAGGAGGACGCTCGTGTCCAGCTCGATGAATTCTTCCTGTTCCTGGATCCCGCGCACCTGTGGGCGGCCTTGACCGTTGCGGGTCTTGCTGTCGGGATCCTGCTGGCCTGGATCGCCGGGCAATGGTGGCTGGGACCCGCCGCCGTGGCGCTGGCGCTGCCGATGCCGCGGCTTGCTTTGCGGCGCTTCAGGACGCGGCGCGCCCGCCGCTTCGACGAGCAATTGCCCGAACTGGTCCAGGCGCTGGCGGGCGCCTTGCGGGCGGGATCCGGTCTGCAGCCCGCCTTGCGGCACATCGTGTCGCGCTCCCCGGCGCCGCTGTCCCAGGAGTTCGGCTTGCTGCTGCGCGAACAGCGCATGGGCCTCGGTTTTCAAGAGGCGCTGGCGCACCTGCGCACGCGCATGCCGACGGAGGCCTGCGGGCTGGTGGTGTCCGCCCTGGGCGTTGCGGCGCAAAGCGGCGGCGGCCTGTCCGATACCCTGGAGGGCATTGCGCAGACCTTGCGGGCGCGTCACCATTGGCAGGGCAGGGTGCGCGCCCTGACCGCGCAGGGCCGCCTGCAGAGCTGGGTCATGGCCGGCTTGCCGCTGGCCATGATCGCGATCCTGCATCGCCTCGAGCCCGAGGCCATGGCGCTGCTGTGGACGACCGTGCCGGGATGGATGGTGCTGTCGGCGGTCCTGGCCCTCGAGGTCCTGGGCATCGTGCTGATCCAGCGCATCATGGCGATCGATCTCTGAGGGCCCGGCCATGTTCTGGATGGGTCTGGTCCTGGCCGTGCTGGCCGTCATCGCGGGATGCTGGAGCCTGGGTGGACCCTGGGCGCGATGGCGGGCGGCCGATCCCGGCCCGATGTCGCGAGGGGCGTGGATCTGGCCCTGGGTGTGTGCCCTCGAGCCTTGGTGCGTCTGGCTGGTGTCCTGGCGCATGCGGCGGCGATTCGGTCCGCGCATGCGCCAGGCGGGCGTGGGCGATGCCTGGCGGGTCGAACAGTGGATGGCGTTGCGCGTGTTGGCCGGCGCGTCGACGGGCATCGGGCTGGGCGCCGCCTGCCTGCTGGCCGGCCTGGATGGGGCCGCGTCGGTGGTGCTGGCGGCCTTGGCGGTGTTGGGTGGGTCATGGTTGCCGGACCAAGGCCTGCGGCGGCGCACGGCCTCGCGGCTGGCGCGCATGCAGCGCGAGCTGCCCTTCATGCTGGACCTGATGACGCTGTGCGTCGAGGCGGGCCTCAGCCTGCATGCGGCCCTGCGCCAGGTGGCCGAGCACGCGCCCCAGGGCCCGCTGCGCCAGAGCCTGCGCGAGGCCTTGGCGGCCATGCGCGCCGGTGTGGCCCGCGACCGCGCACTGGACCAGTGGGCTCAGGCCTGCATGGTGCCCGCGGTGCGCAGCCTGGTGCTGGCACTGGGCCAGGCCGATCATCTGGGCATGAGCCTCGGGCCGATCCTGCGGGCGCAGGCGGCCCAGCAGCGCAGCGAACGCTTCCTGCGGGCCGAAAAGCTCGCCCTCGAGGCGCCCGTCAAGATGCTGTTCCCGATGGTGTTCTGCATTTTCCCCTGCACCTTCCTGGTCATCGGCTTTCCGGTTGCGGTCAAGCTGATGGACATGGCATGAAGGGCGTGCTTCAGGTCCGCGTCGCCCGCGGCGTCCTCGGCCGACTGTACGGCTTGCATGGCTTGCCGCCCGCGGATCCCGGGGTGCCGCGCGCCCTGGTCCTGCAGCCCTGCCGCGCCGTGCATACGCTAGGCCTGCGCGGCCCGATCGACGTGGTGTTCCTTGGCCCCGGAAACCGCATCCTGCGCCATGTCCCGAGCCTGCGGCCCAATCGCTGGGCGATCGACTGGCGCGCCCGCGCCGTGGTCGAATTGCCCGCCGGCTATTGCGCCGGCTCGTCCTGGTCCGCCGTGCTGTCCCAGGCGCTGCGCGATTCGAAGATCATCACGTAGGCGGGATAAAAGCTGCAATACAGCACGGCGGCCACCAGGATGTTGCCCGGCACCAGGATCCATTGCAGCAGGCTGGTGGACACGCCCGCCTCGACCAGCATGTCGACCACGGCCTGCATCCCGTAGAACAGCCCGACCCAGCTGAGGGCATACAGCAGAAAGCCCCATTTGTTGCGCCAGCAGGCCACCATGGAAAAGAACAAGGCGCGGGCCAGCGGGACGCGATGCCAGCCGATCAGCGCGGGCGTGTGCCAGAACAGGGCCGACAGCAGCAGGTACAGCACGCCGAACACCGCCAGGGGCGCGCGGATGGCCGAGGCCATGGCGGCATAGTCGATCTGGCCCTGGTCGTCGATGGTGCCCGACAAGGACGAGACGAAGGGCAGGGTGGCGATCAGGGCCGCCGCGAGGCTGGCGGCCAGGTAGGCCAGGCCCAGGCGCGTCAACCGGCCGGTCACCCCGGGCGTGCGCAGTGGCTGCAGCCACATGCCGGGCAGCATGCGCACGCCGCGGTCGATGTTGCGGCAGGCGCACAGGGTCAGGAAGGTCAGCAGCGGGGTGAAGGTGATCAGCGCCAGCTGGCCCAGCAGCGGGATCGCCGAGGCCAGCATGATGACGAAGCTGGTCAGCACGCTCCAGAAGAACATCGCCAGGGGCTGGCGGCGGAACAGTTCGTAGCCCTGGGCGATCCAGGACCAGCCGGCGGAGACGGGCAATATGGCGGCTTGCATGGCGGGACTTCAGGGTAGTGTGGGGGCGGGCCGGGTCGTCCGCAGGCGCAGGATACGCTCGAAATGGCGCGGATCGTGCGGTTTGAGGGTCTGGGCCGGGCGCGGCAGGTGGAAATCGTACAGGCGCGAGACCCAGAAGCGCAGGGCGGCCGCGCGCAGCATGGCGGGCCAGGCCTCGCGCTCCGCCTCGGTGAAAGGGCGCACCTCGTGGTAGGCGCGCAGCCAGGCGTCCACGCGCTTGTGGATGAAGGCGCCGGTGGCGCGCTGGATGCACCAATCGTTGACGCTGACTGCCACGTCGAACAGCCAGGTGTCGCAGCCCGCGAAATAAAAATCGATGAAGCCGCCCATGTGCGGCGTCTCGTAGGTGCCGTCGAACAGGACGTTGTCGCGAAACAGGTCGCAGTGCGACGGCCCCTCGGGCAGGCGCGCATAGACCGGCCCGGCGGCGAATGCGATCTGTTCGTCCAGGCTGCGGTTCAGCAGCTCCGCCTGCTCGCCGCTGAGGAAGGGCTGCAGCCTGGGCGCGGTTTCGCGCCACCAGGGCAGGCCGCGCAGATTGGGCTGGCGGATGTCGAAATCCCGCCCGGCCAGGTGCGCCTGCGCCAGGGTGCGGCCGGCCAGCGCGCAGTGCGTGGGGCTGGGTTCCGGTTCGTAGCCGCCCGACAGGCGCGTGACGATGGCCGTGGGCTTGCCGTGCAGTTCGGTGATGCGGGTGCCGTCGCGCAGGGTCTGCGGCTGGGGCACGGGCACGCCCCGGCCGGCCAGGTGGTGCATGAGCTCGATGTAGAACGGCAGCTGGGCGGCCGTCAGGACCTCGAACAGCGTCAGCACGTATTCGCCGCGCGTGGTGTCGAGGAAATAATTGGTGTTCTCGATGCCGGCGGTGATCCCGCGCAGGGCGACGAGTTCGCCCAGGTCATAGCGTTGCAGCAGTGCCTGCGCGTCGGCGTCGGATACGGGGGTGAATACGGCCATGGAAGATGCGTGCGGCCGCCTGGGGCCGAAAGTGGTCGAACACTGGATTTTAGTCTACCCGCGCGCCTTGCGTGGGCGCCTGCCGCCCGCACGGTAAAATATGAATTCGTTACCGGAACCTATCGTATGTCCCAGTTGCCCGATGCCGGCGCCGAGGCGGCACCCTGGCGTCTGTGCGTGGCGCCGATGATCGATGTCACCGACCGCCATTGCCGCTATTTCCACCGCCTGCTGGCCCCCCAGGCCCGCCTGTATACCGAGATGGTCACCACCGGCGCCTTGCTGCATGGCGACGCGGGCCGCCACCTCGACTTCGACGCGGCCGAGCATCCCGTGGCCCTGCAGCTGGGCGGCAGCGAGCCCGCCGACCTGGCCCATTGCGCGCGGCTGGGCCAGCAATGGGGCTATGACGAGATCAACCTGAACTGTGGCTGCCCGTCCGAGCGGGTGCAGCGCGGCGCCTTCGGCGCCTGCCTGATGGCCGAGCCGGCCCTCGTGGCCGATTGCGTGCGCGCCATGCGCGACGCGGTCTCGGTGCCGGTCACCGTCAAGCATCGCCTGGGGCTGGACTACGACGATTCCTATGGTTTCGTGCGGGACTTCGTCGGCGCCGTGTTCGAGGCCGGCTGCCGCGTGTTCATCGTGCATGCGCGCAATGCGGTGCTCAAGGGCCTGTCGCCCAAGGACAACCGGGAAAAGCCGCCGCTGCGCTACGAGGACGCCTTGCGCCTGCGCCGGGATTTTCCCGGGGCGCGCTTTGTCCTCAACGGCGGCCTGTCGGGCGTGGAGGACAGTCTCGAATGGATGGGGCGGTTCGACGGCGTCATGCTGGGGCGCGCGGCCTGGCACCATCCGGACGTCCTGTCCGAACTGAATCGACGGATTGCGCCCGACCAGGCCATTCTCCCGCCCGAGCAGGTCCTCGAGGCCTTTGCCGGCTATGCCGCGCGCCGGGTGGCGGACGGCGCGCCCCTGCACATCGTGCTGCGTGGCATATTGGGTTGGCGCGCCGGATTGCCGGGTGCGCGCCGGTGGCGGCGCATCCTGTCGGATACGGCGGCTTTGCGTGCCGAGGGGCCCGCGATCCTGCGGCGTGCCTGGGCCGAACTGGGCCCCGATCAGGCCTTGCTTTGTTCGGCGGGGTCCGCGGGCCAGTCGCGGATGTAGGCCTTGAGCATGTCGTTTTCGAACTGCTGCGCCTCGACGATGGCGCGCGCCATGTCGTAGAACGAGATCACGCCCATCAGGGTGGGGCCGTCCATGACCGGGATATAGCGGGCGTGTTTGTCCAGCATCAGGCGCTGGACCTCGTCGGCGTCGGTGTTGGGCGTGACGCTGACCGGGGCATCGTCCATGATGCTGCGCACCGTGAAGTCGCCGGCCTCGCCGTCGTGGGCGTGGAAATGGCGAATGATTTCGCGGAACGTCAGCATGCCGACCAACTGGCCGTGCTCCATGATGACGAGCGAGCCGATGTCGAATTGGCTCATGGATTCGATCGCCTGGCGCACCGGCATGTCCGGCGAGCCCGTATACAGAGTGTGCCCCTTGACACGCAGGATTTCGTTGACTTTGAGCATGGTGTCGTCCCTCGCTTGCCGCTCAGTGATTCACTTTTCGGTATTTTGCATCATCGTACCGGTTTCCGGTAGGAAATCCAGGAACAGGCGCTCGAGAGTGGGGGGGCGTCCCGCCAGGGTGGCCGACAGCGCCTCGGCGATCTGCGGGGTGAGGCCCTCCTGGGCGCGATCGATGAGCAGGCGATTGAGGACCGGCCCCAGGTCGGCCTGGTCCGGATCGCATGACAGCACCCACAGGTCGGCGTCCTGCGCGGGCACCACGTAGCCCAGGTCCCGCAGGGCGCGCAGGGTCTGGTGCAGGGCGTCCGGGTGCGCGTTCAGGCGTTGTTCCAGGAAATTGAGGCTGCGCCCCGGCGGCGTGCCGCCGCGTGCGCGCCACAGGATGTGCAGGATGTGGATGGCGTCGACCAGGGGCGCGCCTGGCCGCCTGAGGACCGCCCAGCGCCGATGGCGCAGGGCGGGCAGCAGCGAGGCCACCATGGCGCCCATCAGCACGACCAGCCACGACAGATAGATCCACAACAGAAAGATCGGCAGCGTGGCGAAGGCGCCGTAGATGACGGTGTAGGAGGGAAAGCGCGTCAGGTACCAGGTAAAGCCGCCCTTCATGATGGCCAGGATGATCGCCGTGCCCGCGCCGCCCATGAGTGCGTCGCGCCACCGCACGCGGCAGTTGGGGACGAAGACGAACAGCGCGGTGAATCCCAGTGCCGAGATCACCACTGGTACGACGTTCAGCAGCAGGCTGAGCCAGTCGGGCAGTTGGCCGATGTAGCCGAGGGACTCGCGCGCCAGCACTGTCGTGGCCCAGAGGCTGGCCCCCGTGAGGATGGGCCCCAGCGAGATGATCGCCCAGTAGACCAGCAGGCGCTGGCGCAGCGGGCGCTGTTTTTCCACGCGCCAGATCTCGTTGAAGGCCTCGTCGATCGTCATGATCAGCATGATCGAGGTCACCATCAGGAACACCCCGCCCACTGCCGTCAGCCCGGAGGCCTGCGCGGCGAACTGGTTCAGGTAGCTCATGATGGTGTCCGAGAACGACGGCGGCAGCAGGCTTTCGCTGAGGAAAGTCTCGAGCGCCACGCGGAACTCGGAAAACAGCGGGAAGGCGGTGAACAGCGACAGCACCACCGCCAGCAGCGGCACGATGGCCAGCACCGTCGTGAACGTCAGGCTGGATGCCGCGCGCGTGAGTTTCTTTTCACCGGCGTATTCCAGCGTGAACCGCAGGATGTCCATGGCGCGGGCGCGCGCGTCGGTGGACGGGGAGGGATCCGGGGATGTCTTCATGGTCGGCCGGATAATGGGTTTCGAGTCATAATAACAGCATGAAAGTCGAGCTCAGCGCCAAGTTGCACTGGATGGCCGTGGCCTGCCTGGCCGCCCTGATCATTCTGTGCGTCGGATGGGAATTGTGGTGGGCGCCCTTGCGGCCAGGCGGGTCGCTGCTGGCCTTGAAGGCCGTGCCTCTGTTGTTCGCCGTGCGCGGCGTGCTCAAGGGCAGCCTCTACACCATGCAATGGACCGCGATGCTCAGCCTGCTCTACCTGATGGAGGGGCTGGTGCGCGCCTGGTCAGACCTGCAGCCGGTCTCCGCCGCGCTGGCGGGGCTGGAGGCCGCGCTCGCCCTCGGACTGTACCTCGGCGCCATTTTCTACGTGCGCCCGGCCAAGCAGGCGGCCCGCCATGGATAAGTGGCTGGCGGGGCTGCGGATCGGCAATTCCTTCGCGGACTTGCCCGAGGCGTTCTACTCGCGCGTTTCGCCGATGCCGCCGGGCGCGCCGCGCCTGTTGCACGCGAACCCGGACGTGGCCCGTTTGCTGGGCCTGGACGAGGACGTGCTGCAGTCCGCCGACTTTCTTGCCTTGTGCGCCGGGCAGATCCCGCTGCCCGGCGGGCAGACGATCGCCACCGTGTACAGCGGCCACCAGTTCGGCGTCTGGGCCGGCCAGCTGGGTGACGGGCGCGCGCATCTGCTGGGCGAGATCCACGGTCCCACGGGCGCATGGGAGATCCAGCTCAAGGGCTCGGGCCGCACGCCCTATGCGCGCATGGGCGACGGGCGCGCCGTGCTGCGCTCCAGCGTGCGCGAGTACCTGGCCAGCGAGGCCATGGCGGGCCTCGGGATCCCGACCACGCGCGCCCTGGCCCTGGTGGTCTCGGACGATCCCGTCTACCGTGAAACCGTCGAGACCGCCGCCGTGGTGACGCGGGTGTCGCCCAGTTTCCTGCGTTTCGGCCATTTCGAGCATTGGGGCCATACGCACGCGCGCCAGAAGGCCTTGCTGGACCATGCGGTGGATCGTTTCTTTCCCGAGTGCCGCCAGGCGGGCGAGGGGCCGGACGACACGCCGGCGATCACCCTGGCGTTCCTGCGCGAGGTGGTGCGGCGCACTGCGGTTCTGATCGCCCACTGGCAACTGGCGGGTTTCTGCCACGGTGTGATGAACACCGACAATATGTCCATCCTGGGGCTGACCCTGGACTACGGGCCCTATGGCTTCATGGACCGGTTCAATGCGCGCCACATCTGCAATCATACGGATACCGGCGGGCGCTATGCCTGGAATGCGCAGCCCGCCGTGGCGCACTGGAACCTCTATCGCCTGGCCGGCAGCCTGATGGTGCTCGGTTGCGACGGCGAGTCCTTGCAGGACTGCATCAAGCCCTTCGAGGCCGAGTTCCTGGGGGCGTTCCATCAAGGCCTGGCGCGCAAGTTCGGCTTGCGCGATTGGCGCGAGGGCGACGGCGAACTGGCCGATGCCTGGTGGTCCCTGCTGCACGAGCAATCCGCCGATTTCACCTTGGCGTTCCGGCACCTGGCCGATGCGGACGAGGCGCCCGAGGCGTTCCTGGCGCTGTTCGCGGATCCCGCCGCGGCGCAGGCCTGGCTGGAGCGCTATCGCGCGCGCCTGGCCGCGCAGGACTGGGACGCCCTCGCGCGGCGCGCCGACATGCGGCGCGCAAACCCGCTGTATGTGCTGCGCAACCATCTGGCCCAGCGCGCCATCGAGGCGGCGCAGCACGGCGACGCCTCGGAGATCGACCGCCTGCTGTCCCTGCTGCGCGATCCGTACACCGAACGGCCCGGCATGGCGGATTATGCGGCGCCGCCGCCGACGGGCGCGCCGGCCGTCGCGGTCAGTTGTTCGTCCTGAAGGTCACCTCACAAGGAGTCTCCGATGTCCCGTTCCGTGGTCCTGGCGTATCGCGAATTGCCGCCCGACCAATTGGCCCGCCTGCGCGCCGAACACGAGGTGATCCAGGCCGATCCCTTCCTGCCCGGTCAGGAGGCGGCTTTTTTCGAGGCCCTGGGCCGGGCCTCGGGCATGATCGGCGCCTTGTACCCGGTGGGGGCGGACCTGCTGGCGCGGGCGCCGGCCTTGCGGGTCGTGTCCTCGATATCGGTGGGCGTGGATGCTTACGACCAGGAGGCGCTGGCCGAACGCGATATCGTGCTGTGCCATACCCCCCGGGTGCTGGATGAGACGGTCGCCGACCTCTTGATGGGCATGGTGCTGGCCATGGGGCGCCGCATTCACGAACTGGCCGACCATGTGCGCGCGGGCCAGTGGGACGGCAACGTGGGGCCGGCGCTTTTTGGCTGGGACGTGCATGGCAAGACCCTGGGCGTGCTGGGCTATGGGCGCATCGGGCACGCGGTGGCGCGCCGCGCCGCGCTGGGGTTCGGGATGCCGGTGTTGTACTGCGCGCGCTCGCCGCGCGACAGCGGCCTGCCCGAGGGCGCCGCGCGGCAGGTGCAGCTGCCCGAGCTGCTGAGCGAATCCGATTTCCTGGTGGTGGTCCTGCCGCTCAGCGGCGAGACCCGCGGCCTGCTGGGCGAGGCCGAGTTCGCCCGCATGAAGCCCGGCGCCTTTCTGATCAATGGCGGCCGCGGCGCGGTCCTGCAGGAGGACGCCCTGATCCGCGCCCTGGACGAGGGCAAGCTGCGGGGGGCGGCGCTGGACGTCTTCGCCACCGAACCGCTGCCGCTCGATTCGCCGCTGCGCACGCACCCCAAGGTGCTGCCCCTGCCGCACGTGGGCTCGGCCACCCACGAGACCCGCCATGCGATGGCGGAAATGGCCACCAGCAACCTGCTCATGGCGCTGCGCGGCGAAACGCCCCTGGCGGCATATCCGCTCCGCCGCCGATCCTGAATGGCGGGTCGGCCGGGGCGGTGCTGCGGCCGCTGTGTGCCGGGCGGCGCATGCCCGCCCAGTGTTCGATGGGCTGTGGATGACCGAATAGCCAGCCCTGGGCACGGCGGATTCCCTGCCCGTACAGCAAGCCGGCCTGGGTTTCGGTCTCCACGCCTTCCGCGACGATCGACAGGCCCAAGGCGCGGGCGAGCGCGCATAGGTGATGGATGACCAATGAGGCGGCGGGCGACGTACCGATCCTCTGGGACAGGCTGCGATCGATCTTGATGCCGTCGAGCTCCAGCATCAATAAGGCCTGCAGGTTTGCGTAGCCGGTGCCGAAGTCATCGATGACCACCTGGATGTCCATCGCCCGCAGGGCCTTGATGACGGGGCCGCAGCGCTCGGGGTCCAGGAGGCTGCGCTCGGTCAGCTCGACCGACAGGCGCAGTCGGCCGCCGGTCGTGTCTTGCAGCGCGCGGAGCATGTCCACCGTGTCGGCGGCCTGGATGTCGGCGGCCGACAGATTGATCGACAACTGGCTGATTGCGGTGGGGACGGCCCGACAGTCGCGGGCCGCCAGGTCGCACACCCGCTGCGTGATCTCGCGGATCAGGCCGATCTGCTCGGCGATGGGGATGAAGATGTCGGGTCCGACGTCCGCTCCGGGCCAGCGGATGAGGGCTTCCACGCCGATCTGGCGTCGAGTGCGCAGGTCGACGATGGGCTGGTAGGCGAGGCGGAATTCATCGTGGTCCAGCGCGTGCCGGAACAATGTTTCGGGCATGGGGCTCGTTGCCATGTTCCTCGCCTTCCTCCTGGAGTCAACCGGCGCTCGCGCCGGCCGGGAATCGGTGCTCGATTTCCGGCCTGATGCGGAAGGCCCGGTCTTGGCGGATCGCCGTTATTATTCTGGTCAAATGAATTCCCTGCGGATAAGATACGCATGCGGCGGATGACTGTGGCATGTGATCTACGTAGCCAGACGCGCCTATTCGAGGGGCTGTTCCCACCTCATGAATTCCTTGTCGTTAAGGGCAATCTAACGTCCGTACCCATGTACGGAGTCAAGGAATTCGTGAGGTGCTGCATTGAATATCGGCCGTGTTGCAAAGCTCGCTGGCGTGAATGTGGAAACCATTCGCTATTACCAACGCCGTGGCCTCATTGTCGAGCCGGCCAAACCCTTGGGGACCTACCGCCGATATCCTCCCGAAGTCGTGGCGCGGATTCGCTTCATCAAGCGGGCGCAGGCGCTGGGGTTTTCGCTCGGCGAGATCGCGGTCCTGCTGCAATCGCCCTCGACCGAAGGGTGCGCCCAGGTGCACGAGCTCGTCCAGGCCAAGATCCGCACCCAGCGCTCCCAGATCGACGGCCTGACGCGACGCGTGCACACGCTCGAGCGCCTGCTCAGCCAATGCCGGGAGGTCCGCGAGTGCGCCGGCTGCCCCTTGCGCGGGCATCTGTCCTGCGTAGAACACTGGCAGGACCTCGGCATCCGGGCGGAGGGCTTCGGCACGATAGCCGCCGCCACGGGCCTCGAGTGATTCGCCGTCGATGGCGGAATCGACAGGTGTAATCGACAGGGCGTGGCCGCGATTGAAAAATGCCATAATTGAGCATTGAAAATCCCCTGGCCGGGGCCCGGCGATGACCAGTCCGGGCGTCGATGCCTTTACACCCCCACAGCCCATGTCCGGAAACACCCTCGGAAAACTGTTCAGCGTCACCAATTTCGGCGAATCCCACGGGCCGGCCATCGGCGCGGTCATCGACGGCTGCCCGCCGGGTCTCGAGCTGAGCGAGGCCGACATCCAGGCCGAGCTCGACCGGCGCAGGCCCGGCACCTCGCGCCACGTCACCCAGCGGCGCGAGCCCGACACCGTCGAAATCCTTTCGGGGGTGTACGAGGGCGTCACAACCGGCACGCCCATCGGCCTGCTGATCCGCAACACCGATGCGCGTAGCAAGGACTACAGCAACATTGCCGATACCTTCCGTCCCGGCCATGCGGATTTCTCGTACTTCAAGAAATACGGGGTGCGCGATCCGCGCGGCGGCGGACGTTCGTCGGCGCGCCTGACCGCGCCCACGGTGGCGGCCGGCGCCGTCGCCCGCAAATGGTTGGCGCAAGAGCACGGCGTGCGCATCCGCGGCTGCATGAGCCAGCTCGGACCGATCCCGATTCCCTTCGAATCCTGGGACGAGGTGCCGCGCAACCCATTTTTTGCGCCCAATGCGACCATCGTGCCGCAGCTCGAATCGTTCATGGACGAATTGCGCCGCGCCGGCGACTCGATCGGCGCGCGCATCGAGGTGGTCGCCGAGGGCATGCCCTCCGGCTGGGGCGAACCTCTCTATGACCGGCTGGATGCCGACATCGCGCATGCCATGATGGGCCTCAATGCCGTCAAGGGCGTATCCATCGGCTCGGGCTTCGACTGCGTGGCGATGCGCGGCTCCGAGCACGGCGACGAACTCGGGCCGGACGGCTTCATGGCCAACCATGCCGGCGGGGTGCTGGGCGGTATTTCCTCGGGCCAGGACCTGACGGTGTCGCTGGCCGTCAAGCCGACCTCCAGCATCCGCATCGAGCGCCGCTCGGTGAATCGGGCCGGCGAACCCGTCATGGTCCAGACCCTGGGGCGCCATGATCCCTGCGTGGCGATCCGGGCAACGCCCATCGTCGAGGCCCTGCTGGCCATCGTCCTGATGGACCATGCCCTGCGTCATCGCGGCCAGTGCGGCCAGGGTGCTTGACCGACGACTGGAGGTTTCATGAATTCCTACGCACGCCTGCGCGGCCTGATCCTTCCCGTGGCCTTGGCCACGCTGCTGGGCGCCTGCGCCCAGGTCCAGACGACGCAGTCCGGGGTGGTCGGCATCGACCGGACTCAATACATGTCCAGCCTGGTCTCCGAGGCCGAGCTCGAGCGCGAGGCCGCATCGCAGTACCAGGCCCTGTTGTCGCAGGCCCGTGCGCAAAAGGCCTTGGACCGCGATGCCGATCAGGTTCGCCGGGTCCAGGGCATTACCCAGCGCCTGATCCAGCAGGTCGGGGCCTTTCGCCAGGATGCCTTGCAGTGGAACTGGGAAACCCATGTGCTGAGCTCGGACGAGGTCAACGCCTGGTGCATGCCGGGCGGCAAGATCGCCGTCTACACGGGCCTGATCCAGCAGATCAAGCCCACGGACGCAGAACTCGCCGCGGTCCTGGGCCACGAGATCGCGCATGCGCTGCGCGAGCACGCGCGCGAACAGGTGTCGCGCCAGATGGCGGCCCAGATGGGGGTCACCATCCTCGCGGCCGTCACCGGCAGCCAGGCCAGCGCCGACCTGGGCTCCACGCTCAGCCAGGTGATGTTCACCTTGCCCAACAGCCGGGCAAACGAGACCGAGGCCGACCGGATCGGCGTCGAGCTGGCCGCGCGTGCCGGCTACGATCCGCGCGCAGCCGTGACACTGTGGCAAAAGATGGCCAGCCTCGGCGGAGGCGGCCCCGAATTCCTGTCCACGCACCCGTCGTCGAGCAGCCGCATCGCCGATCTGGAGCAGGCCTCCGCCAAGGTGATGCCGCTGTACCAGCAGGCTGCCGGCAAATAAGGCTGTTCGCCCGGCCATGGCCGGCCGGCGGGCCGCCTGCATCCAGGTATCCTGGTATTCAGGATACTAGGATGTGCAATGGTCTTGTCCCTCTGTGCGGGACTGCCATAATGAGGGCAATGGGCGTGCATCGAGGCGCGCCCGGCGACTTCATCGGAAACAATCATGGCACAAACCCTGTATGACAAGCTCTGGGACGCCCACGTGGTGCACCAGGGCGAGGACGGCACCTGTGTGCTGTACATCGACCGCCATCTGGTGCACGAGGTCACCAGCCCGCAGGCCTTCGAGGGCCTGGATCTGGCGGGCCGCAAACCCTGGCGGGTCGACGCCAACCTGGCGGTGGCCGATCACAACGTGCCCACCACGGCGCGCAGCGAGGGCATCCAGGACCCGGTCTCGCGCCTGCAGGTCGAGACCCTCGACAAGAACTGCGAAGCCCACGGCATCACCGAGTTCCGCATGAACGACCGCCGCCAGGGCATCGTCCACGTGATCGGCCCCGAGCAGGGTGCGACCCTGCCCGGCATGACCGTGGTCTGTGGCGATTCGCACACCAGCACCCACGGCGCCATGGGGGCATTGGCCTTCGGCATCGGCACCTCCGAGGTCGAGCACGTGCTGGCCACCCAGACGCTGCTGATGAAGAAAAGCCGCAACATGCTGGTGCGTGTCGAGGGCAAGCTGCCCTTCGGCTGTACGGCCAAGGACCTGATCCTCTATGTGATCGGACAGATCGGCACGGCGGGCGGCACGGGCTATGCCATCGAGTTCGGCGGCAGCACGGTGCGCGCGCTGTCGATGGAAGGCCGCATGACCGTCTGCAACATGGCGATCGAGGCCGGCGCGCGCTCGGGCATGGTGGCCGTGGATCAGACCACGATCGATTACTTCAAGGGCCGGCCCTACGCCCCCGAGGGGGCCTTGTGGGACCAGGCGGTGGCCTACTGGCGCACCTTGCATTCCGATCCCGACGCCCACTTCGACCGGGTGGTCGAGATCGACGCCGCGCGGATCGCGCCGCAGGTCAGCTGGGGCACCTCGCCCGAGATGGTCCTGCCGGTCGACGGCCGGGTGCCCGATCCCGACAAGGAAAAGGATTCGGTGCGCCGCGGCGGCATGGAGCGCGCCTTGCAATACATGGGACTCGAGCCCAATACGCCCATGATCGATATTCACGTGGACCGGGTGTTCATCGGCTCATGCACCAATGCGCGTATCGAGGATCTGCGCGCCGCCGCCGCCGTGGCCAAGGGCCGCCGGGTGGCCGCCAATGTGCGCCAGGCCATGGTCGTACCCGGTTCGGGGCTGGTCAAGGCCCAGGCCGAGCGCGAAGGCCTGGACCGGATCTTTCTGGCCGCCGGCTTCGAGTGGCGCGAGCCCGGCTGTTCCATGTGCCTGGCCATGAACGCCGACCGGCTGGAACCCGGCGAGCGCTGCGCCTCGACCTCGAACCGCAACTTCGAAGGCCGTCAGGGGCAGGGGGGGCGCACTCACCTGGTCAGCCCTGCGATGGCCGCCGCCGCGGCGGTGGCGGGCCATTTCGTCGACGTCCGCCGTTTCAGCTAGGAGCCCCGCCATGCAAGCCTTCACCACTCACCAGGGTTTGGTCGCCCCGCTGGACCGCGAGAATGTCGACACCGACCTGATCATTCCCAAGCAGTTCCTGAAGTCGATCAAGCGCACGGGCTTCGGCCCGAACCTGTTCGATGAGTTGCGCTATCTGGACCATGGCGAGCCCGGCATGGACAATTCCCGCCGCCCGCTGAATCCGGATTTCGTGCTGAACCAGCCGCGCTACCAGGGGGCCTCGATCCTGCTGGCGCGCAAGAACTTCGGCTGCGGCTCCAGCCGCGAGCATGCGCCTTGGGCTCTGCAGCAATACGGTTTCCGCGCCATCATCGCGCCGTCGTTCGCCGACATCTTCTTCAACAACAGCTTCAAGAACGGCCTGCTGCCCATCGTGCTGCCCGAGTCCCGGGTCGCCCGGCTGTTCGACGAGGTCAACGCCTTTCCGGGGTATACCTTGACGGTCGACCTCGAGCGTCAGCGCGTGATCGCTCCGGACGGCACCGAGTCGCCCTTCGAGATCGACGACTACCGCAAGCAGTCCCTGCTCAAGGGCCTGGACGAGATCGGCCAGACCCTGTTGCGCGCCGAGGCGATCCGCGCCTTCGAGGCCGAGCGCCTCGGGCGCCATCCCTGGCTGGCCAAGCGCGTTCCCGGCTGATGGCCGATCGCCGCAAGCCACGCCGTGGGCCCCGTCGGAAGGACGGGGCCTTTTTCACTGACTTCCCCTGGAATAAACCATGAGTTCTCGTATTGCAGTGTTGCCGGGCGACGGTATCGGCCCCGAAATCGTCGAACAGGCCGTGCGCGTCCTGCGCGCCCTGGACCTCGACCTGGACATCGTCGAGGCGCCGGTGGGCGGGGCCGCCTACGCCCTGCATGGCCACCCCTTGCCGCCCGACACCCTGGCGCTGGCGCAGAGCGCCTCGGCGGTGCTGTTCGGCGCCGTGGGCGACTGGAAGTACGATTCGCTCGAGCGCGCCCTGCGTCCCGAACAGGCCGTGCTGGGGCTGCGCAAGGCCCTGGGCCTGTTCGCCAACCTGCGCCCCGCGATCCTCTATCCCGAGCTGGCCAACGCCTCCTCGCTGAAACCCGAGGTCGTCGCCGGCCTGGACATCCTGATCGTGCGCGAACTGACCGGCGACATCTATTTCGGCCAGCCGCGCGGCGTGCGGACCCTGGAGGACGGCCCCTTCAAGGGCCAACGCCAGGGCTACGACACCATGCATTACGCGGAAAGCGAGGTGCGCCGCATCGCCCACGTGGCGTTCCAGGCGGCCGCCGGCCGGCAGGGACGCCTGTGCAGCGTGGACAAGGCCAATGTGCTGGAGACCTCGCAGTTCTGGCGCGACATCGTCATCGACGTGGCGCGCGAGTATCCCCAGGTCGAACTCTCGCACATGTACGTGGACAATGCCGCCATGCAGCTGGTGCGCGAGCCCAAGGCCTTCGACGTGATCGTCACCGGCAACCTGTTCGGCGACATCCTGTCGGACGAGGCGGCGATGCTCACCGGCTCGATCGGCATGCTGCCTTCGGCGTCGCTGAACGCCAGTCAACAGGGCCTGTACGAACCCAGCCACGGGTCAGCGCCGGACATCGCAGGGCAGGGCGTGGCCAATCCGCTGGCCACCATCCTGTCGGCCGCCATGCTGTTGCGCTATTCGCTGGATGCGCCGCAGGCGGCCGCGCGCATCGAGGCAGCCGTGCGGGCGGTGCTGGCGCAGGGCCTGCGCACCCCCGACATCCACGAGCCCGGGACGACGCGAGTCTCGACCGGCCAGATGGGCGACGCGGTGCTGGCAGCGCTGTAGTCCTCTTCCACGGAGTCCTTGACTCCGTAGCGTGGTACGGACCTTATGGTCCCGGGCGACAACAAGAAAAGCAGGACACAAATCCCCGAGACCCCACCATGGTGCATCGGCGTTCCCGCGCGGGCGGGCGCCGCTGCATAGGAGACCGTTCCATGGCCTTGCTTCACTCGCTGCGCGTATCCACCCAGTTGATCGGCGGCTTTCTCATCCTCAGCGGCATCGCCGCCCTGGTCGGGGCGGTCGGGCTGTATTCCACGCGGCAGGTCAATACCCTGGCCGAGACCATGTACCATCGCGACACCATGGGCTTGCGCGACATCGCGCGGGCCGACCAGCAATTGCTGAAGACCGCGCGGGCCGTGCGCGTGGCGGCGCTGGCGCCGACCGAGGACATCCGCGAGCGCCAGTTCCAGGCGGTGCGGGCTCACCTGGACGACATGGACGAGAGCCTGCTGCGGGCCGCCCAGGCTTTCGATGCCGGACCTGGGCATCCGCTGGTCGCCCAGGCCCTCGACGCGGCCCGCGCGTACCGCGTCAATATTTCCCGGGTGGTCGAGATCTTGGCCACCGAGCCCCCGCAACAGGTGCGCAAGTCGGTCGGCATGCTGTATGGCGAGGTCATCCCGGTGGCCGACCGCCTGGATGCGGCCATGGAGCAGCTGATCGGCCACCGGCTCGAGCAGGCCAGCGCCCTGAGCCTTGAGACCGCGTCCATCCATGCGCGGGCGCAATGGTTCATGATTGGATTGACGCTGGGCGGCATCCTGCTGGGGCTGGGCATCGGGATGTTGATCACCCGTGGGCTGACGCGTGCCCTGGGCGGCGAGCCGCGCGACGTCGCGCATGCCGCGAATGCCGTGGCGCGCGGCGACCTCAGTTCCGTGATCGGCACCGCGCGCGCCCACCGCGGCAGCGTGGTGCAGGCGATGGCCCACATGCAGGAATCCCTGCGCCGCATCGTCGGGACGGTGCGCGCCGGCAGCGACCACATCGCCAGCGGTTCCGAGCAGATCCGGCTGGGGAATACCGACCTGGCGCAACGCACCGAGCGCCAGGCCGCCGACATCACCGAGACTGCCGCTGCCATGGACGAGCTTTCGAGCACCGTGGCCAGCACGGCGCAGGCCATGCGCGAGGCGGCGCGGCTGTCGGCCGACGCCAGCCGCGCGGCCGAGGAGGGCGGGCGTGGCATCGAGGACATCGTGCAGACCATGGAGGGCATACGCGAGGCTTCCCGCAAGATCGTCGGCATCGTGCAGGTGATCGACGGCATCGCCTTCCAGACCAATATCCTGGCCTTGAACGCGGCGGTCGAGGCTGCCCGGGCTGGCGACCAGGGTCGCGGCTTCGCCGTCGTCGCCAGCGAGGTGCGCGCCCTCGCCCTGAAGAGCGCGGAAGCCGCGCGCGAGATCGCCTCGCTCATCGAAGAGAGCGCCGAGCGCACCAATACGGGCGTGCGGGTGGTGGAGCAGGCGGGCGCGGGGATCCGCGATCTGGTGGACAAGATCCAGCAGGTCGCCGGCCTCATCGATTCCGTGGATGCGGCGGCGACCGAACAGACCTCGGGGCTGAGCCAGATCAATGCCGCGGTGGCGCAGCTCAACAGCATCACCCAGCAGAACGCCGCGCTGGTGCAGGAATCGGCCGCGGCTGCGGCCAGCCTGAACGAGCAGGCCGTGCAGCTGCTGGACACCGTGCGGGAGTTCCGGATCGAAAAGGACATGGGCGTGGCCACGGTCGCCGCTCGGCCGCCCGCGGGCCCGGCTGGCCCGCCGCCCGCGCAGCCCCTCGCGGCGCGCCTGCCGGCCTGATTCGGCGGCGCGGACGACGCCCTGCGGCGCCCTGCCTGGGCGCGTACCCGCGGAAGGCATTAAAATAATGCGTTTCGACGTTTTTTTGGGTTGGATGGGTCTATGGCACAGGCAGTAGGTTTGGTCGGATGGCGCGGCATGGTGGGTTCGGTCCTCATGCAGCGCATGCGCGACGAGAACGATTTTTCCTTGTTCGAGCCGGTGTTCTTTTCGACCAGCAACGCGGGCGGATCGGCCCCGGGCTGGGCCGAGGGTGCGCCGGCGCTGGCCGATGCGTACGACATCGAGGCCCTGCGCAAACTGCCCATCATCCTGACGGCCCAGGGCGGCGACTACACCAGCGCGGTCTATCCCAAGCTGCGCGCCGCGGGCTGGGACGGCCTCTGGATCGACGCGGCCAGCACCCTGCGCATGCAGGACGATGCCGTCATCGTGCTGGATCCGGTCAATCGTCCCGTCATCGACGAGGCGATGCGCCGCGGCGTGCGCGACTACATCGGCGGCAACTGCACGGTCAGCTGCATGCTCATGGGCCTGGCGGGGCTGTTCAAGCACGACATGGTCGAGTGGATGAGCAGCATGACCTATCAGGCGGCCTCCGGCGGCGGCGCGCGCCACATGCGTGAACTGCTGACCCAGTTCGGCTTGCTGAACCGGGCGGTCGGCGGCTTGCTCGACGACCCGGCCTCGGCCATCCTCGAGATCGACCGCGGTGTGCTGGCCGCGCAACAGGATCCGGCCCTGCCGCAGGACAATTTCGGCGTGCCGCTGGGCGGCAGCCTGATCCCCTGGATCGACAAGGACCTGGGCAACGGTGTGTCGCGCGAGGAATGGAAGGGCGGCACCGAAACGAACAAGATCCTGGGCCGCGGCCCGGGCTTCGATCGGGATCCGGTGCCGGTCGACGGCCTGTGCGTGCGCATCGGCGCGATGCGCTGCCACAGCCAGGCCCTGACGATCAAGCTGCGTCGCGACGTGCCGATGGAGGACATCGAGGCCGCGGTGCGCGAGGGCACCGATTGGGCGCGCCTGGTGCCCAACGACAAAGAGTCCTCGATGCGCGCATTGACGCCTGTGGCGGTAACCGGCACACTTGACATCCCCGTCGGCCGCCTGCGCAAGATGTCGATGGGGCCTGAGTACCTCAGCGCCTTCACGGTGGGGGATCAGCTGCTGTGGGGCGCGGCCGAGCCGCTGCGCCGGATGTTGCGCATTGCTCTCGGTGAACTCTAAATGACAGAACCACGCCGCCAGGCGCCCACGCCCAGCCCGCGACTCACAAAAACAAGACTGGCGTTGACATTGGCGGCGAGCCTGCTCGGATGCTCCGGGGCTGTCGCGGCAAGCTTCGGCCATGCCCGCATCCTCTCGCCGCAGGGCGAGCCCCTGATCATCCAGATTCCCGTCAGGGATCTCAGTGCCGCCGATGCGCAGGCCTTGTCGGCCCAGGCCGCGGCGGCCACGGACTGGTCCCGGGCGGGTCTGACCCCGCCGGTGGCGCTCGACAGCCTGCGAGTCTCGGTCGAACCCGGCGTGCGCCCCGAGGGGCGCATGCTGCGCGTCAGTTCCAACCAGCCGTTTTCCGGCCCGCTGGCCGATCTGCTGCTGGACGTGCGTACCGCCAGCGGCATGCAGCGCTATCAGGTTTCGCTGGTCACCGGTGCCCGCGCGCCGGCTGCCCCGCCCGCGGCGCCCACCGCCGGCCAGGCGGGCGCCGCGTCGGCCGGCGCGGCCCATACCAGCGGCAGCCGGGTCCCCCAAGGCGCGATCCGCGTGCGCCGGGGCGATACCCTGTTCGCCATCGCGCGCCGCCATGCGGTCGAGGGCGTGACCGTCTATCAGATGATGATGGCCTTGCAGCGCGCCAACCCGCAGGCCTTCATCCAGCAGAACGTCAACCTCGTCAAGGCCGGCGCACAGCTGACCGTGCCGGGCATGGACGAGCTATTGGCGATCTCCGACCGCGAGGCGCGCCGGCAATTCCAGATTCAGGCCGCAGCCTTCGCGGCGATGCGCGGCCGTCTCGCCGGCGCGGCCGCCTCGGTGCCGGCGCAAGCCGGGAATGCACCCAGCCAGGGACGGGTTTCCGAGGCCGCGGCACCGGCCGAGGCGGCGCCGGCGGCAGGCCGCGGCGACCATCTGCAACTCAGCGATGCCCGGCAATCGCCTCGGGATGCCGAGGCCGACGCCCGCAGGTCCGGGCAATTGGCCCGGGCCGACACCCAGGGCCGGATCAACCAGCTTGAGGACAACGTACAGCACCTCAACGAGGCCTTGAAAAGCCAGGGCGAAGCGGCCCGCAACGCCGTCGTCGAGGGTGCCAAGGGCATCAGCGATTCGATTGCCGACGTCGCGCAGGCGATCGTCGAGGCGGGCAAGGCCGAGGAGGCCGACGCGGCCCTGCGCCAGTCCTCCGAGGCCGGCGACCAGGCGGCTGCGGCAGGCGCATCCCGTGCGGATTCGTCGGGGCTCGCAGGCTCGGCGGCGGGCGCGGGTTCCTCGGGCACGACGGACGGCGGCTCCCCGAATGGTGCGGGCACGGCCTCGACCGTTGCGCCGGGCGGGGCATCACAGAACACAGGCGGGGCATCGCCAGGCACCGCCGCTGGTGCAGCCACGGGCTCCGACGCTGGGGCGTCGTCCGGTGCATCGTCGGCAGCCACGGCGAATGGCGCATCCCCGGGCGCAGCCCCAGGCGGCGCAGCGCCGGGCCAGGGTGTGGCCACTGCGCCGGGCCAAGGCGTCGCCAGTGGGACGGATCAAGGGGCACCCCCTGCTTCGGGCACTCCGGCCCCGGGCGCCGCTGCGGATCCCGCGGCGAGCCCGCTGGCATCGCCCGTCCCGCCCGAGGCGGCGGCCCGGGCGGCACAAGCCGAGGCTGATGCGGCCGAGCGTTCCCAGGGCGTCGTCGACTGGCTGCAGGACCACCTGCTGATGGTCATGACCGGCCTGCTTGCGCTCATTGTCTTCATCATCGCGTGGCTGCTGCGCCGCGCCGGCAATACGCGCGACGAGGCCTACGACGCGGCCTTGGCCACCGAGGCCAAGGTTCGCGAGACGCTCCGGGACATTGATCTCGAACTGAAGCCCCGGCAGGACGACCCCGCGACCAAGGGCTGAGGACGGCGCCATGGCCCGCATCGCACTGGGCCTGGCCTACGAAGGGTCGGGCTGGAGCGGCTGGCAGACCCAGCCCAGCCGCCGGACCTTCCAGGATGCCCTCGAGGCGGCCCTCGAGGCGTTCCTGGACCGGCCGACCGCCACGATTTGCGCGGGCCGCACCGACAGCGGCGTGCATGCCCTGCAGCAGGTCGTGCACCTGGATACCGTTGCGGTTCGCCGCGAAATGTCCTGGGTCCGCGGACTCAACGCCCACCTGCCCGCTCAGATCGCCGTGCAGTGGGCGCGTCCGGTGGCCGAGGATTTCCACGCGCGCTTCGCCGCGCGCTCACGCACTTACTTCTATGTCCTGCGCAGCGCGCCGGCGCCATCGCCCATTTTGCGCGGGCGCGTGGGCTGGGTCCACGACGCGCTGGACGAAACCCGCATGCGCGCCGCCGCGGCCCATCTGCTGGGCGAGCATGATTTCAGCGCCTTTCGCTCGTCCGACTGCCAGGCGGCAAGCCCGGTGCGCACTTTGAGCCGCCTGGACGTCCTGCGCACCGGCGAGTTCCTGGTCCTGCGCTTCGAGGCCAATGCCTTTCTGCACCACATGGTACGCAACCTGATGGGTGTGCTGGTGGCGGTCGGGCGCGGCCGCCGGCCGCCGGAGTGGGCCGCGGAACTGTTGTCGCAGCGCGACCGGCGGCTGGCCGCGCCGACCTTCATGCCCGATGGCCTGTACCTGGCCCACGTCGGCTATCCCGCGCACCCGGAGCTGCCGCTGCTGCAGCCCGAGCGCGCGCTCGCCGCCCACCTGGGATGGCCGTGCCCCGACGTTGCGGGACACCCCTAGGGCTTGTTCGTTCTGTGCTGAGAATCCCTAGGATGCTTTATGTCTCAACTCGTATAGAATCTAGCAGTTTCCCCTGCGGGCAATAGGCTGCGGGAGGATTTCTGTCGGATCACCGCCGGGTGCACCCAAACCCGGATGCTGGAACATTCATGACTTCACTCTTACGGCTATCCCGAGGGATAGACTGGATCAACACCCTGGTCGGCAAGGCAATCACCTGGCTGGTACTGGTGGTCGTGATCGTCAGCGCCACCAACGCTGTGTTTCGCAAGGCCTTCAATCTGGGCTCCAACGCCTGGCTCGAGCTGCAATGGTATTTGTTCGGCGCCATTTTCCTGCTGGCGGCCGGCTATACCTTCCTGTGCAATGAACATGTCCGGGTGGACATCCTGTCACAGAAACTGCCCGAGCGCGCGCAGGTCGGCATCGACATCTTCGGCGTCCTGTTTTTCCTCTTGCCGGCATGCTGCCTCGTGTTCTGGCTGTCGATCCCGTTCTTCTGGGATTCCTACGTGATCCACGAGCTGTCCTCCAACACGGACGGCCTGATTCGCTGGCCCGCCAAATTCCTGATCCCCGCGGGCTTCGGCCTGTTGATCCTGGCGGCGATCTCGCACCTGATCAAGTGTGTCGGATTCCTGTTGGGCGCCTGCCCCAATCCGATGAAGGTCGGCAGTGGACGCAGCGCCGAGGAGGAACTGGTCGAGGACATCCTCGCACAGCAACAGGCACAGAACCAAATCACGGGCGAGGGGCGCTGAGCATGGAGTTTCTCCTCGACAATCTGGCGCCGATCATGTTCTTCAACCTGATCGTGTTTCTGCTCATGGGTTTTCCGGTCGCGTTTTCGCTGGCGGCCACCGGCGTGCTGTACGGGCTGATCGCCATCGACCTGAACCTGATGCAGCCGGCCCTGTTCCAGGCCCTGCCTCAGCGGATATTCGGCATCGTCAGCAATGACACGCTGCTGGCGGTTCCGTTCTTTACCTTCATGGGCCTGATCCTCGAGCGATCCGGCATGGCCGAGGACCTGCTCGACACCGTCGGCCAATTGTTCGGGCCGCTGCGCGGCGGCCTGGCGGTCGCCGTGGTGTTCGTCGGCGCGCTGCTGGCGGCCACCACCGGCGTGGTCTCGGCCTCGGTGATCTCGATGGGCCTGATCTCCCTGCCGATCATGCTGCGCTACGGCTACGACCGGCGGCTGGCCTCGGGGGTGATCGCGGCCTCGGGCACGCTGTCGCAGATCATTCCGCCTTCCCTGGTGCTGATCATCCTGGCCGACCAGCTGGGCCGTTCGATTGGCGACATGTACCGGGGGGCCATGCTGCCAGGCCTGTTGCTGGCGGGGGCCTATGTCGCCTATATCGTGCTGCTGTCGCTGATCCGCCCCGCCGCCGCCCCCGCCTTGCCGGTCGAGGCGCGCGTCTACGTCGAGCCCGACGGCGGCCGGGGCCTGCGCTCGCTGGCCGTGCTGACCGCGATTGCCGCCCTGGTGTCGTACTTCGGATCGAACCATTACTTTCGCTCGCACACCGACATCCCGGTGGACGAGCGCGTCGTGATCGTGCTGCTGATCTGGGGCATGGCGGCGCTGGCCATGGCGCTGGCCAACAAATACCTGCGTCTGGGCCTGCTCTCCAGGATCGCCGAACGCGTGACCTTCGTGATGATCCCGCCGCTGGCGCTGATCTTCCTGGTGCTGGGCACGATCTTCATCGGTGTGGCCACCCCCACCGAGGGTGGTGCCATGGGCGCGGTCGGCGCCCTCGTCATGGCGGTATCGCGCGGGCGATTCTCCATGCGCCAGCTGCGCCAGGCCATGGAAACCACGGCGCGCCTGTCCTGCTTCGTGGTCTTCATCCTGGTGGGGTCCACGATCTTCAGCCTGAGCTTTCGCGGAGTCAACGGCGACGTCTGGGTCGAGCAATTGCTGCTGCACGTGCCCGGCGGCGAGCTGGGCTTCCTGATCGTGGTCAGCGTCATGACCTTCTTCCTGGCGTTCTTCCTGGACTTCTTCGAACTGGCGTTCATCATCGTTCCGCTGCTCGGGCCGGTGGCGGAAAAAATGGGCATCGACCTGATCTGGTTCGGGGTCCTCCTGGCGGTCAACATGCAGACCTCGTTCATCCATCCGCCTTTCGGGTTTGCCCTGTTCTACCTGCGATCCGTGGCGCCCAAAGAGGACTACCATGACAGGATTACAGGCAAGCTCGTCGCCAAGGTCTCCACGGGGGACATCTACTGGGGTTCCATTCCCTTTATCGTGATCCAGGTTTTGATGGTCGCGGCGGTCCTGGCGTTCCCCGGCATGGTGACGCACTACAAGAGCGACGCCTCCACCGTCGACCCGGACACCGTCACCTTCGGCGAGAGCAGCGCCTACGGCTTGGATTCGTATGGGGGCGACGCGGGGGCAGCCTTCAAATGAGCAGGGATGAGGACCTGGGTGCGGCCGTGCCGCACCGCACCCGCGTCAAGGTCTGCGGGCTGACGCGCGCCGACGATGTCCGCGCCGCGGTCGATGCGGGGGCGGACGCGATCGGGCTGGTGTTCTATCCCCCCAGCCGGCGCTACCAGGACGTGGGCGCCGCGGCGGCCCTGCGGAACCTGGTTCCGGCCTTCGTGGACACGGTCGTCCTGTTCGTGAATCCGTCGCCCGCCGAGGTGCGGGAAGTCATCGACGGGGTGAATCCCGATCTGCTGCAGTTCCATGGCGAGGAATCCCCCGAGTTCTGCCGGCAGTTCGGGGTCCGCTACATGAAGGGCTTTCGCGTCGGTGCCCCGGGCCAGGACACCGCCGAAGGCCTGGCTGCGCATTGCGCGGCCCACGGCCAGGCGGCCGCGTGGCTGTTCGACAGCTTCAGCCAAGGCTACGGCGGCAGCGGTACGTCGCTGGATCCCGCCTTGTTGCGCGAGGTTGCGCGCGCGCCCGAAGCGCGGCCGCTGGTGCTGGCCGGCGGCCTGTCCGCCGACAACGTGGGCGCGCGCATCGCGCAACTGCGGCCCTATGCCGTGGATGTCAGCAGCGGGGTGGAGGAAGCCCCCGGCCTCAAGGACGCGGCCCGGATCCGGGCGTTCATGCGGGCCGTGCGCGCGGCTGACGCCTGAGCCCCGCCGGCGCGGGTTTTGGCAACAAAAAAGCCGCATCTCGTCGATGATGCGGCCTTTCTTGGCGGGTTTGGGCATCCCCGGCTGGATTCTGGTAGGCAGTACTGGATTCGAACCAGCGACCTCTACGATGTCAACGTAGCGCTCTAACCAACTGAGCTAACCGCCTGCAAAGACCGGCATTATAAGCAGCCCCTTGCGGCTTGTCAAAAACGAATCTTCAATGCTCCAAAAGCCGGTTTCGTCGGGGGGACGTCCGCCGCAGCGAACCCCTTTGTCGTCGTTTTCGCAACGGAATCCGCCGCAAAAGGCCTGCCGGACCTCATTGTCAGCGATTATCGTGCCGACCAAATTGATTGTTTTTGCTGCGATTGTTACACTGGTTCCATAATCTTCCTGCTTGGCAGTTTCAGGTTTTCCAGACGCGGCCCAGGCCGCGTTTCGCATTTTGCCGCCGGCAGGCGCCCCATCTTTCAGGACGCATTCATGGTTTGCATCAGCCTTCCCGACGGTTCGCAACGCGAGTTCGACCGGCCGATTACCGTGCACGACGTCGCGCACAGCATCGGTGCGGGTCTCGGGCGTGCGGCGCTCGCCGGCAAGGTCGCCTTCGACGGGCAGGAGGCCCGCCTGGTCGACACCAGCTTCGTCATCGATCGGGATGCGCAACTGTCCATCGTCACGGACAAGGACCCCGAGGGCCTGGACCTCATCCGGCATTCCACCGCCCACTTGCTGGCCTATGCGGTCAAGTCGCTCTTTCCCGATGCCCAGGTCACCATCGGCCCGGTGATCGATAACGGCTTCTACTACGATTTTTCCTACAAGCGCGCCTTTACGCCCGAGGACCTCGAGGCCATCGAGAAAAAAATGGCCGAATTGGCGCGGCGGGACGAGGTCGTCACGCGCGAGGAATGGGACCGCGACGAGGCCGTGGCCTTCTTTCGCGGGATCGGCGAGGACTACAAGGCCGAGATCATCGCCTCGATTCCGGCCGGCGAAAGGATCAGCCTCTATCGCGAGGGCGATTTCATCGACCTGTGCCGCGGCCCCCACGTGCCGTCCACCGGCCGCCTCAAGGTTTTCAAGCTCATGAAGGTGGCTGGGGCGTACTGGCGCGGCGACAGCCGCAACGAGATGCTGCAGCGCATCTACGGTACGGCCTGGGCGCGCAAGGAGGACCAGGCGGCCTACCTGCACATGCTCGAGGAGGCCGAGCGCCGCGACCATCGCCGCATCGGCCGCGAACTGGACCTGTTCCATTTCCAGGACGAGGCGCCTGGGCTGATCTTCTGGCACCCCAAGGGGTGGACCGTCTGGCAGCAGGTCGAGCAATACATGCGCCAGGTGTACATCGACAACGGCTACCAGGAGGTCAAGGCGCCCCAGATCCTCGACTTGTCGCTGTGGAAAAAGACCGGCCACTGGGACAACTACAAGGAAAACATGTTCATCACCGAGTCCGAGAACCGCGTCTACGGACTCAAACCCATGAACTGTCCCGGCCACGTCCAGATCTTCAACGCCGGTCTGCATTCCTATCGCGAACTGCCGCTGCGCTACGGCGAGTTCGGCCAGTGCCACCGCAACGAACCTTCGGGATCGCTGCACGGCATGATGCGGGTGCGCGGCTTCACCCAGGACGACGGCCACATTTTTTGCACCGAGGACCAGCTGCAGGCCGAGTGCGCGGCGTTCACGCGCCTGCTGCAAAAGGTATACGCCGATTTCGGTTTCACCGAGATCCTGTACAAGGTCGCCACGCGACCCGAAAAGCGCATCGGCTCCGACGAGGTCTGGGACAAGGCCGAACAGGCCCTCAAGGACAGCCTCGACCTTTCGCAGTGCGAGTACGAGGTGTCCGAGGGCGAGGGCGCATTCTACGGCCCCAAGATCGAGTACACCCTCAAGGATGCCATCGGCCGCCATTGGCAATGCGGCACCATACAGGTCGACTTTTCCATGCCGCAGCGCCTCGGCGCGGAATACGTGGATGCTGACGATCAGCGCCGCACGCCGGTCATGCTGCATCGCGCCATCCTGGGCTCGCTGGAGCGCTTCATCGGCATGCTGATCGAAAACCATGCCGGCGCGCTGCCCGCCTGGCTCGCGCCGCAGCATGCTGTGGTGTGCTGTATTTCCGACGGTTCCGCATCATATGCGGACGACGTGGCGCGAGGCCTGAAAAAACAAGGATTTAGAGTATTTTCCGATTTGCGCGGTGAAAAAATCACCCGTAAAATTCGGGAGCACAGCCTGCAAAAGATCCCTTATATCCTCGTCGTCGGCGACAAGGAGCGCGAATCGGGTGCGGTGTCGGTGCGCGGACGCGGAAACCAGGACCTGGGCACGATGCCCGCTTCCGAGTTTTCCGGCCTCTTGCGCACGGACATCGACTCTCGCGGCCTGGATCGGCCGCAGGCCTGAGCCTTCAACTTCACAGGAGCTTTAGACATCGCAACCGAAAAGAAACACCGCACCAACGGTGAAATCCGTATCCACGAAGTACGCCTGATTGGCGTCGACGGCGAGCAATTGGGCATCGTCCGGACCTCTGAGGCCATGGCCCTGGCGGAACAGCACGAGGTCGATCTGGTCGAAATCGCACCCACCGCGGATCCCCCGGTCTGCCGCCTGATGGATTACGGCAAGTTCAAGTATCAGGAACAAAAACGCCAACAGGAAGCCCGCGCGCGCCAAAAGATCATCCAGGTCAAGGAAGTCAAATTCCGGCCGGGCACCGACGAGGGCGACTACCAGGTCAAGCTGCGCAACCTGCGCCGTTTCATCGAGGACGGCGACAAGGCCAAGGTCACCCTGCGCTTCCGCGGCCGCGAGATGGCGCACCAGGAATTGGGCATGCGCGTCCTCGAGCGCGTCCGCGACGACCTCGGCGACCTGTGCCAGGTCGAGGCCATGCCCAAGCTCGAGGGCCGGCAAATGGTGATGGTGCTCGCCCCGCGCAAGAAAGCCTCCGGCAAGCAAGGCGAGGCCGCCTGAACCCGCTCCCGCGGCCGGCCTCATGGCCGGCCGCCCACCGAGGCCTCTGATGCATATTCTGTTCATCATCGATCCGCTGCCCTCGCTCAAGGCCTACAAGGACTCGTCCGTGGCCATCATGCGCGGCCTCGCGGCGCGCGGCCACCGGCTCAGCTTTGCCTTGATGGGCGATCTGTTCATCGACTGCGGCCGCGTGCGGGTCGCGGCCACCGGCCTGCGCCTGCGCCCGCAGGCCGACCTGCACGGTCACGACTGGTGGGAACAGGATCCCGCGGCGGTCGAGTCCGATCTGGCCGATTTCGATGCGGTGCTGATGCGCAAGGACCCGCCGTTCGACATGGAATACGTCTATGCGACGCATCTGTTCGACTACGCGCAGGCGCAAGGGGCCCGGGTCTTCAATACGGGGCAGGGGATCCGCAACCACCCGGAAAAGCTCGCCATCACGGAGTTCGCCGAATTCACCGCGCCGACCCTGGTGTCGCGCGACATGGCGCGCCTGCGCGCCTTCCATGCCCGCCACGGCGACGTGGTCGTCAAGCCGCTGGACGGCATGGGCGGCAGCGGCATCTTCCGGATGCGCGCCGACGAGCCCAATCTGGGCACCATCCTCGAAACCCTCACCGAGCTGGGTACGCGCACCATCATGGCCCAGCGCTACATCCCCGAGATCGTCGACGGCGACAAGCGCATCCTCATCATCGGCGGCGTGCCCGTTCCCCATGCACTGGCGCGCATTCCCCTGCAGGGTGAAACCCGGGGCAACCTGGCCGCGGGCGGACGCGGCGTGGCCCGGCCGCTCACCGCGCGCGACCGCAGCCTGGCCGAGGCGGTGGGCGCGCGTCTGGGCGAACGCGGAATGCTGCTGGTGGGTCTGGACGTGATCGGCGACTACATCACCGAGATCAACGTCACCAGCCCCACCTGCTTCGTCGAGATCACCGAGCAAACCGGCTACGACGTGGCCGGGCGCTTCGTGGACGCGCTGGAACAGGCGCTGGAGGACTGACACCATGACACGCATCGCGCTGGTCATGCACGAGCCCCTCGGTGCGGCGTTCGCGGCCTGTGCGCGCCACGTGCTGGGCGCCGAACCCGATCTGGCCGTCTTCGACATCGCAGCCGATGCCGAGCCGCAGGCCGAGGCCGAGCGCATGCTGGACTGGATCCGCGGCCATGGCGATGCGCGCGACCCGGTGCTGGTGCTGTGCGACCTGTACGGCGCGACACCCTTCAACATCGCGACCGAGGCGCTGCGCCAGGCCGCCGCCGAAGGCCTGGACGGCCACCTGCTCACCGGCACCAATGCCTGCATGGTGCTCAAGGCGCTGACCGATCAGCAGGAAAACCCTGAAACCTTCAGCGAAAAGGTGCGTCAGGGGGCATTGCGCGGTATCGTCAATGCCGACGAGGCCTGCCGATCCTCCAGCGACTAGCCATTTTTAGGGAAATGCCCATGCCGTCGATCGATTTGGTGATTTCGAACAAGCTCGGCCTGCATGCGCGTGCGGCGGCCAAACTGACCCAGCTGGCGGGCCGCTACCAAAGCGACATCTACATTTCCCGCGGCGCCCAGCGCGTCAATGCCAAGAGCATCATGGGCGTCATGATGCTGGCCGCCGGCCTGGGCGTCACGGTCAAGATCGATGCGCAGGGCGAGGACGAGGACCGTGCCCTGCAGGACATACGCGCGCTGTTTGAAGGCAAATTCGGCGAACAGGAATAATCGCCCGCACCGACCGCCTCCGTCTTTCGCCCATGAATCCCGCCGAACCGACCGCGCCGCCTTCCGCGCCGACCTTGTGCCTGCACGGCCAGGGCATCGTCCGGGGCTATACGATAGGCCGGGCCGTCATCATGAGCGCGGCATCGCTCGAGGTCGCCCACTATCACGTCGGCCCCGCGGATATCGAGGCCGAGGGATTGCGCCTGCGCCACGCCATCGACACCGCCGTTGCCGAACTGCGCCAGATGGCGGGTGCATTGCCGCCGGATGCGCCGCGCGAGCTGGCCGCGCTGCTGTCGGTGCACGGCCTGCTGCTCGAGGACCCGATGCTGGTGCAATCGGCCTGCGAACTGATCACTGAGCGCCACTACAACGCCGAATGGGCGCTGGCCACCCAGGGCCAGCTGCTGGTCGAGCAGTTTTCGATGATGGAGGACGCCTATCTGCGCGAACGCAGCGCCGACATCCGGCAGGTGATCGAGCGCGTGCTGCGCGTGCTGTCGGGCTCCTCCGCGTGGCTGCCGGCCCTGGATACCGCGCAGGCCGATGGCAATTTCATCGTGGTCGCGCGCGATATCTCGCCGGCCGACATGATGCGCCTGCGCAGCGGCAAGTTCGCCGCTTTCCTGACGGACCTCGGCGGGGCCACCTCGCACACGGCCATCGTGGCGCGCAGCCTGAACGTGCCCGCCGTGGTGGGCATGGGGCACGTGCGCGCGCTGGTGCGCGACGGTGACCAGCTGATCGTCGACGGCACCAATGGCGTGGTGCTGGTCAACCCATCCGAGCGCATCCTGCTCGAATACCGCGAGCGCCAGGCGGCCTTCCAGCGCGAGCGCGCCGAACTCAAGCGATTGCGCCATGCGCCGGCCGTCACCCTGGACGGCATCCAGATCCGGATGGAGGCCAACATCGAACTGCCCGACGAGGCCGCCGACGCCCTGGCCGCCGGTGCCGAGGGCATCGGCCTGTTCCGCAGCGAGTTCCTGTTCATGGGCCGTCCCGACCTGCCGGACGAGGACGAGCAGTACGAAGCCTATGCCTCGGTCGTGTCCGCCATGGGCGGCCGGCCGGTGACCATACGCACCTTGGACATCGGCGCCGACAAGACCCTCGACGGGGATGCGACCGTCGCCACCAATCCGGCGCTGGGCCTGCGCGCGATCCGCTACTGCCTGGCCAATCCGGACATGTTCCATACGCAGTTGCGCGCCTTGCTGCGGGCCTCGCGCCACGGCTGCGTCCGTATCCTGCTGCCCATGATTTCACACATGCACGAGGTCAGGGCCGCCCAGCGCGCCATCGAGCGCGCCGCCGAACAGCTGCGCGACGAGGGCATCCCGTATGCGGAAGGCATCCAGGTCGGCGCCATGGTCGAGATCCCGGCCATGGCGATCGCCATCGAACCCTTCGCCGAGGCGCTGGATTTCCTGTCGATCGGCACCAATGACCTGATCCAGTACGTGCTGGCGATCGATCGCGGCGACAAGGACGTGGCCGCGCTCTACGACCCCATGCACCCGGCGGTGCTGCGTCTGATCGCGCATACCATCAATGTGGGCGAGCGCGTCGGCAAGCTGGTCTCGGTCTGCGGTGAAATGGCCGGCGATGCGCGCGTCACCCGCATGCTGCTGGGTCTGGGCCTGACGGCTTTTTCCATGCATCCGCAGCAGCTGCTCGACGTCAAGAAGGAAATCCGCCTGGCGCACTCGAACGCCCTGCGGGTCCAGGTTGCGTCGGCCTTGAACCGCGCCGAACGCATCGACCTGGCGGCGCTGTCCTGACAACTTACGCGCCGGCCCGGTAGGACCGGGCCGGCGCGCCGCGGGCGGCTTAGCGCTGGTAGGCGGTTTCGCCGTGGTCGACCTGGTCCAGGCCGCGTTGCTCCTCCTCGGGCGTGCAGCGCATGCCGCACACCTTGTCCGCGATCCGGTAGGCAATCCACGCCGCGACAGCGGACCAGGCGATGGTCACCAGCACGCCCTCGGCTTGCAGCCAGACCTGTGCGGCCATCCGCCCCAGGCCCGCGGCGCCCGGGCCGCCGAGCGAGCCCGAGTTGAACACGCCGGTCAGCAGCGCACCGACGATGCCGCCCACCCCGTGGATGCCGAACACGTCGAACGTGTCATCGGCCCGCAGCAGGCGCTTGAGGCCGTTCACGCCCCATACGCAGGCCGCCGCGGCCAGGATGCCGATCAGCAGCGCGCCGCCCGGCGCGACCAGACCCGCGGCCGGCGTGATGCCCACCAGGCCCGCGATGGCGCCGGAGGTTGCGCCCAACAGCGAGGCCCGGCCTTTGATCAGGCGCTCGATCAGCGCCCAGGCGAGCACCGCGCCCGCCGTCGCCAGCAAGGTGTTGATGAAGGCCAGCGTCGCCACCTCGTTGATGCCCAGGGCCGAGCCGGCGTTGAAACCGAACCAGCCCACCCATAGCAGTGCCGCGCCGATCAGGTTCATCGGCAGGTTGTGCGGCGGCATGGCTTCGCGGCCGTAGCCCTTGCGCGGCCCGATCAGCCACGCGCACACCAGGCCCGCCACGCCGGCATTGATGTGCACCACCGTGCCGCCGGCGAAATCCAGGGCGCCGCGCAGCAGCAGCCAGCCATCCGGCGCCCACACCATGTGGGCGATCGGCAGGTAGGCGAGAGTGAGCCACAGGCCGGTGAACAGCATGACGCCGCCGAACCGCGCCCGCTCCGCGATGCTGCCGGTGATCAGCGCGCAGGTGATGCCGGCGAAGGTCGCCTGGAAGGCGGCGAACGCCATTTCGGGCAGGGCGCCGGCCAGCGGCATCGGGCTGTCGCCGCCGGGCAGGTACAGGCCCGAGAACAGCACGCGCGAGAAGCCGCCGATCATGCCCGCCCCGGTGGTGAAGGCGAGGGAATAGCCATACAGGAACCACAGCACGAGCGCCAGCGCGCAGGTTCCCAGGACCTGCGTGAGCACGGACAGCACGTTGCGCGCGCGCGCCATGCCGCCATAGAACAGGGCCAGTCCCGGCACGGTCATCATCAGCACCAGCAGCGTGGATACTGTCACCCAGGCCAGATCGCTTTTATCCATCATCAATACTCCTTTGTCGGGGTTGGAGGTCAGAGCGCGGACTCGCCGGACTCGCCGGTGCGGATGCGGACCACCTGCTCCAGGGGGGTGACGAAGACCTTGCCGTCGCCGATCTTGCCGGTGCGCGCCGCGGCGCACAGGCTCTCGAGGACCAGTTCGACCTGGTCGTCCGAGACCGCCACCTGGACTTCGAGCTTGGGCAGGAAATCGACGCTGTACTCGGCCCCCCGGTAGAGCTCCGTGTGGCCTTTCTGGCGTCCGAACCCCTTGACCTCGATGACGGTCAGGCCCTGGATGCCGGCCTCGACCAGGGCCTCGTGGACTTCATCGAGCTTGAACGGCTTGATGATCGCTGTGATCAATTTCATGGTGTTGTCCTCTTGCTGGAATGGCCAGGCTTGTCAAGCAACAACCATGCCAACTCCAGAATGTCTGCGTTTCAAACGTATCGCCAGGGGGGCGCCTCAAAAGCCGCCGCCGTCCGCGCACCGGTTCGGGGCAGGGCGCACCATCGTGGGGCGGGGCGAATGGCGGTGCCGGCGTGGCCTGAAAGGGACGAATGCAGCGGACGGGTGTAACCAGCGTTTAGAGGAATGGCTGATTTGTATCGAGGTATTGGCACGCGACCAGGAGGGGAAACGTGCGGCGGCGGCGGATTGCCTTCTGCCGGCGACGGCTTGTGTATGCCACTAAAACCAGAAGGGTGAAATTAGTATTTACACGAGGTCGGCATGCTGCGTTCAGGTCGTGGCTAGAATTGTAACCAAGCCGGTTGTAACAGACCGGTCCTCGATTGCCTTCCGCCCGACATGGCGGACTACTGAATAGGGATCATCATGAATATGACGCGTAAAACGTTGACTTTGGCCGCCATGGTCGCCGCCCTGGGCTTGCTTGGCGCATGCTCCAAGGGCGAGGACGAGGCCCCGGTCGCGCCCGCCGCGCCCGCTCCGTCCACCACGCCGACGCCGGCCCCCGTGCCGCCGCCACCGCAGGAACAGCCGCCGGCCACGACACAGCCTCAGTCCGACCAGCAATCCATGAGCGAGAAATTCGATGAAACCGCCGCCGCAGCCAAGGAAAAGGCCGCCGCTGCCGGCGAGGCGATCTCCGACGGCGCGGCGAAACTGGCCGACGGCGCCAGCGATGCCGCTCATCGGACCCGCGATTCGATCGCCGAGGGTGCCGCCAAGGCGGACGCGGCCATACAAGACTCCGTGGGCAACGGCTCGTCCGCGCCGAAATCCGAGTAAGCCGGTAGCGGTCCGAGTCGCCGGGCTGCGGCATTCCCCGATGGATGTCCGCATGCCCGGCGATGCGCGCACGGGCCGTGAGCGCGCATACTGGCGCAGCGGGGGCGGGTGGCCCCTGCATGCGGCCCCTGTGGCCGTACTCGTGCATTGCAAGGAGGCCGCTACGCATGTCCCTGGCCGTGCTGTCCAGCCGCGCCCTGTCCGGGCTGCAGGCCCACGTGGTGCGGGTCGAGGTCCATGTCGGAACCGGCCTGCCGGCCTTCCATCTGGTGGGCCTGCCGGGCACCGACGTGCGCGAAAGCCGCGAACGCGTGCGCTCCGCCATCATCAATAGCGGCTTCGAATTCCCGGCCGGGCGCATCACCGCCAATCTGGCGCCGGCCGACCTGCCCAAGGACTCCGGCCGCTTCGACCTTCCCATCGCCTTGGGTGTGCTGCTCGCCTCGGGGCAGGTGGCGGCCGCCGGGGGCGAGGCGCCGGACCTGCGCCCCTATGTGTTCGCCGGCGAGCTGTCGCTGACCGGCGCCATCACCGCCGCCGGCGCCCCGCTGGCCATCGCCCTCGAGGTCGCGCGCGGTGCCCCGGATGCGATTCTCGTCATGCCGCCCGATGCCGCATCGATCGCCGCCCAGGTGCCCGGGCTGGCCGTGCTGGCCGCCGGCACGCTGGGCAAGGTGGCGGCCCATTTCGCCGGGCAGGAACCCTTGGCGAAAGCGATTCCGCATGTCTGCGTCGTGGCGGACCCTTCCGGCCTGCCCTGCCTGTCGGACGTGCGCGGCCAGTCGATCGCTCGCCGCGCCCTCGAGATCGCCGCCGCGGGACGCCACAGCCTGTTGATGTCGGGGCCGCCGGGCGTGGGCAAGAGCATGCTGGCGCAGCGGCTGCCGGGCATCCTGCCGCCGCTGCCTACGGACCAGGCCCTCGAGGTGGCCGCCGTGCTGGGCGCCGCGGGGGCGGGCGCCGATCATCATCCCGGCACGCCGCCGTTCAGGGCGCCCCATCATTCCGCGTCGATGGCGGCCTTGGTGGGCGGCGGCAGGCACCCGCGCCCCGGTGAAATCAGTCTCGCGCATCATGGCGTACTGTTCCTCGACGAGCTGCCGGAATTCCAGCGGCGCGCGCTCGAGGCCCTGCGCGAGCCGCTGGAAACCGGCCATGTATCGATCGCCCGCGCCTCGGGCACGTGCCGGTTTCCGGCGGACTTCCAGCTGGTCGCCGCCATGAATCCCTGCCCGTGCGGCTGGCTGGGCCATCCGCGCCGGGCCTGCCGCTGCACGCCCGAACGCATCGAGCGCTATCGGGCGCGCGTGTCCGGCCCCTTGCTGGACCGCATCGACCTGCATCTGGAACTCGCGACCGAGGAGGTCGGGGCCCAGGCGCCGGCGGGCGAATCCTCCGTGCGGGTGCGTGCGCGGGTGGCGGATGCGCGCCGCCTCCAGCACGAACGGCAGGGCGCGCCCAACGCCGCGCTGGGCCCGGCCGCCCTGCGGCGGCATGCGCGCCTGGATGACGAAGGCGGGGCGCTGCTGGCCGAGGCCGCCCGGCGCTGGGCTTGGTCGGCACGCGGCGTGGATCGCGTCTTGCGGGTGGCCCTCACCATCGCCGATCTGGCCGGCGCCACGGGCATCGGGGCCGGGCACCTCGCCGAGGCCATCCGCTATCGTCCGCCGTCCGCGGCATCCCCCTGAGCAGGTAGAATGGGGGATTGAAACCACTACTCCGAACGGAGGCCCCGTGATCGCTCCCAATCAATGGCTGGATGACTTCCAAAAAAACATGTCCGAACTGCTGGCCAAGACGCCGGCCGCCGACATCGAGCGCAACATGAAGGCCCTGATGGCCCAGACCTTCGCCCGCATGGACCTCATCACGCGCGAGGAATTCGACGTGCAGGCGGCCCTGCTGGCGCGCACGATCGAGCGCGTCGAGGCGCTCGAGGCGCGTGTCCAAGCGCTGGAGCAGCTCGACAAATCTGAATAATCCATCATATAATCAATGGCTTTTCCCTGACTTTCCAGATCATTTTCGTGATTTTCAGGGAGGCTCCCGGGGTTTTGGCCGCAGGTTGCGCGGTACGCCCGGGGTCAGCAGTGCGAATCCCAGGTCGATGAAGCACCCTTGCCGGATCGGCGGGTCACCTGGTTTCGTAAGTCAACAGAGTATCGTCATGCCCAAGATGAAGAGCAAGAAAGGCGCCTCCAAGCGCTTTAAGGTTCGCGGCAGTGGTTCCATCAAGCGCGGCCAGGCTTTCAAGCGTCATATCCTGACCAAGAAAACCACCAAGAACAAACGTCAGCTGCGCGGCTCGGCCGCCGTCCATGACTCGGATGTCGCCTCGGTCAAGGCGATGCTGCCTTTCGCCTGATCGGAGAATCACATGCCTCGCGTCAAACGCGGCGTCACAGCACGTGCACGCCATAAAAAAGTCCTCAAGGCCGCCAAGGGTTATCGCGGTCGCCGCGGTAATGTATTTCGGGTCGCCAAACAAGCGGTCATGCGCGCCGGGCAATATGCCTATCGCGATCGCCGCAACAAAAAGCGCACCTTCCGCGCCCTGTGGATCACCCGCATCAACGCGGCCTGCCGCGAACTGGGGGTGTCCTACAGCGTGTTCATCGCCGGCCTGAAAAAGGCCTCGATCGATCTGGACCGCAAGGTCCTGGCCGACATGGCCGTCCACGACAAGGCGGGCTTTGCCGCCGTCGTCGCCCAAGCCAAGTCCGCGCTGGCAGCCTGACCCACACAGTTTCGTTTCCGATTCTGTATGATTGCGAACGGGGCTCGATCGGGCCCCGTTTGCCTTGGGGCCGCACCATTTTGCATGTTGGATTTGTGGATAGCACCATGACCATGACGCTCGACGAGCTGATCGCCCAGGCCGGGGAGCGATTCGCCCGGGCAGCCGACGCGGCCGCCCTCGAAAATGAAAAAGCCGTGTTCCTGGGCAAGCAAGGCTCGCTGACGGCGCTATTGAAGGGCCTGGCGGGCTTGGCGCCCGACGAAAAACGCGAACGCGGCGCCCGCATCAACCAGGCCAAGCAAGCCATCGAAGGCCTGCTCAACGCCCGCCGCGCCGAGCTGGCCCAGGCCGAACTCGACCGTCGGCTGGCGGCCGAGACCATCGATGTGACGCTGCCCGGGCGTGGCCGCCCGATGGGGGGCGTCCATCCGGTGATCCGCAGCTGGCAGCGCGTCGAGGCGATTTTCCGGTCCATCGGCTTCGACGTGGCCGACGGACCCGAGATCGAGAACGACTGGACCAATTTCACCGCGCTCAACAATCCGGAAAACCATCCCGCGCGCTCGATGCAGGACACGTTCTACGTGGACATGAAGGACGCGGGCGGCCTGCCGCTGGTGCTGCGCACCCATACCAGCCCCATGCAGGTGCGCTATGCCCGCATGCATCAGCCGCCCATCAAGGTCATCGCCCCGGGCCGCACGTACCGCGTCGACAGCGATGCGACCCATTCGCCGATGTTCCACCAGGTCGAGGGCTTGTGGATCGCCGAGGACATCTCGTTTGCCGACCTGAAGGGCGTCTATACCGACTTCCTGCGCGCGTTCTTCGAGACCGATGACCTGACCCTGCGTTTCCGGCCGTCGTTCTTTCCGTTCACCGAACCCTCGGCCGAGATCGACATGATGTTCACCTCGGGCCCCAACCAGGGCCGCTGGCTCGAAATTTCCGGCTCGGGCCAGGTGCATCCCCAGGTCGTGCGCAATTTCGGCCTCGATCCGGAACGCTACATCGGCTTCGCCTTCGGCTCGGGCCTAGAGCGCCTGACCATGCTGCGCTACGGGGTCGACGACCTGCGGCAGTTCTTCGAGGGCGACCTGCGTTTCCTGCGCCAGTTCAATCAATAGGGCGGGCCGCGCGCCAATGCCCAGACGGAATCCGAATCATGCAATTTCCTGAATCCTGGCTGCGGGCCTGGGCCGATCCGGACATCGACACGGCCGAGCTCTCGCATCGCCTGACCATGGCCGGCCTCGAGGTCGAGGACACTAAACCTTTCGCGCCGCCGTTCTCGGGGGTCGTCGTGGCCCGCATCGTCGAGGTGCAGCCTCATCCCGATGCCGACAAGCTGCGCGTGTGCCAAGTGGACGACGGCTCCGGCGCGTCGCTGCAGATCGTCTGCGGCGCGCCCAATGCGGCCGCCGGCCTGGTGGTGCCGCTCGCCCGCGTGGGTGCCGAACTGCCCGGCGACATGCGCATCGGCCCGGTCAAGATGCGCGGCGTCGAGTCCATGGGCATGCTGTGCTCGGCGCGCGAACTGGGCCTGTCCCAGGATCATGCGGGTTTGCTGGAACTGGATGCGGGTCTTGCGCCCGGCCGGCCGCTGCGTGAGGCGCTCGCGCTCGACGACTCGATCTTTACCATCAAGCTCACCCCCAATCGCGCCGACTGCCTGTCGATCCAGGGCGTGGCGCGCGAGGTCTCGGCCCTCACGGGCTGCGCCCTCAAGGCCCTGGACATTCCCGAGGTCCAGGCGACGATTGCCGATCGCCTGGCCGTGAAGGTCGATGCACCCGACCTCTGCGGCCGTTTTGCCGGGCGCATCGTGCGCGGCGTCGATGCGCGTGCGCCGACGCCGGCCTGGATGAAGACGCGCCTCGAGCGCGCCGGCCAGCGCAGCGTGTCGGCGCTGGTGGACATCTCGAACTACGTCATGCTGGAACTCGGCCGCCCGACGCACGTATTCGACCTGCAGCGGATTCAGGGCGGCCTGACGGTGCGCTGGGCCCGCGCGGGCGAGTCCCTGGAACTGCTCAATGGCCAGACCGTCGAACTCGCCCCCGACGTCGGGGTGATCGCCACCGATGATGCGATCGAGAGCCTGGCCGGCATCATGGGGGGCGAGGCGACCGCGGTGACGCTGGAGACCACCGACATCTACCTCGAGGCGGCCTTCTGGTGGCCCGAGGCCATCATGGGGCGTGCGCGCCGCTACAAATTTTCCTCCGAGGCCAGCCATCGCTTCGAACGCGGCGTGGATTTCCAATCCGTCGCCGACCACCTCCAGGTGATGACGCGACTGGTGCTGGACATCTGCGGCGGCCGGGCCGGGCCCATCGACGATCAGGTGCTGCGACTGCCCGAGCGCGCGCCCGTGCGCATGCGCCTGGCGCGCTGCCGACGGGTCCTGGGTGTGCCGCTGGACGGCGATGAGGTGGCGCAGGTGTTCGCCAGCCTGGGTTTTGAATTCCGCCGCGAGAGCGAGGATTTCATCGTTAACCCGCCGCCCGCGCGTTTCGACCTCGCCATCGAGGAAGACCTCATCGAGGAGGTCGCACGCATCCACGGCTTCGACCGGATTCCCGACGTGCCGCCCGTTGCGCCGGCCAAGATGCGCGTGGTGCCGGAAACGCTTTACGGGCCGCACGCCATGCGCGCGGCCATGGCCGCCCTGGACTACCAGGAGGTCATCAATTTTTCGTTCGTCGAGGACGCCTGGGAGCGCGACTACGCCGGCAACACCGATCCCATCCGGCTGCTCAATCCCATCGCCAGCCCATTGGCGGTCATGCGCTCCAGCCTGATCGGCGGCCTGCTCGACAACATCGCTCACAACGCCAAGCGCAAGCAAAGCCGCGTGCGGGTGTTTGAACTCGGGCGGGTGTTCGCGCGCGATCCGCGCGTCACCGATGGCGACCTCGAGGTGGCGGGCGTGGCTCAACCGGTCCGCCTGGCGGGCGCTGCATGGGGGCCGGCCGCACCGGAGCAGTGGGGCGAGGCGGCGCGACCCGTCGACTTCTTCGACGTCAAGCGCGACCTGGAATCCCTGCTCGGCGCCCGCGCCGGCGGCCTGCGCTGCGAGCCCGCCGCCTATCCGGCCCTGCATCCAGGGCGCTCGGCGCGCCTGCTGCTCGACGGCCAGCCGATCGGCTGGCTGGGCGAGACGCATCCACGCTGGGCCCAGGCCTTGGACCTGGCGCATGCGCCGGTGGTCTTCGAGGTGGATGCGCACAGCATCGGCGAGCGCGTCTTCCCGCGTCCCGCCGAACTGTCCCGGCAGCCGGTGGTGGTGCGCGACCTGGCCGTGTGGGTGGATGCCGGCCTGGCATGGCAGGCCGTGCTTGACACTCTTTTACACCAGGTCGCCAACGATGTTGCGCTCTCGGTGGTCAAAGACATTAAACTGTTCGACATCTGGCGCGACAAGGACGATGTCCGGAACAAGAGTCTCGCGCTGCGCTTCTGGTTCCAGGGGCATGATGCGACGCTGGATGAACACCGGATCGAATACTGCACGCAACGCTTGCTGGATGCGCTGGTGCAGGCGCATGGGGCTCGCTTGCGTTCCTAGGAGGGCTGTTTGTGAATACGGATCGTACTCTGACCAAGGCCGACCTGGCCGAACTCCTGTTCGAGCGTGTCGGATTGAACAAGCGCGAGGCCAAGGACGTGGTCGACACGTTCTTTGCCGAGATCCGCGATGCGCTGGTGCACGGCACCGAGGTCAAGCTCTCGGGCTTCGGCAGTTTCCAGGTGCGCAACAAGCCGCCGCGCCCGGGCCGAAACCCCAAGACCGGCGAGGTGATCCCCATCGCCGCGCGGCGCGTGGTGACCTTCCACGCCAGCCAGAAACTGAAGGACGGCGTCGGCCAGGCGGGGGGTGAGCATCAATGAGCACCACGGGTCCCGCGTCCGTCGTCCTGCCGCCGATTCCGGCGAAACGCTATTTCACCATCGGCGAGGTCAGCGAGCTCTGCTGCGTCAAACCGCACATCCTGCGCTACTGGGAACAGGAGTTCACGCAGCTCAAGCCGGTCAAGCGCCGGGGCAATCGCCGCTATTACCAGCACCATGAAGTCCTGCTGGTGCGCCGCATTCGCGACCTGCTCTACGAACAGGGCTTTACCATCGCCGGTGCGCGCAATCGGCTGGGCGATGGCGGCGAGATGCCGCGCGACCACGATGCGGCGGTGCGCCTGACGGGCGCTGAACTCCAGGCCTTGCGCGGCGATCTGCAGGCCATCCGCGAAAGCCTTGCCCAGGCGCTGCGGGAGCAGGCGCCCGCGAATCATCCCGCTGGCGACCTGCTGGACCTGTAGGCTCAAGCCCCGGGCGTCGGCACGGCGGGGTTGACCGGTACGAGGTCCACGGCCTGTTCGGTGGACTGTTGCCCGGCGGGACGCCATATCGCCACACCGACCAGCACCGACACGGCCAGTGCGACCGCGGCCGCCGCCACGGCGGCGACCCGGCCCCGGCGCAGGCGGACGGGGCGGCGCCTGCCGGACGTGCGCCGCGAGGGCTCGGCGCGCGGTGCACGGCGCTCGGAAATGATCGATACACCATCCGTCTGGGTGAACCCCAGGCTGGCGTGTATCCGGGCGCGCAGTGCCGGCGCGGGGACCTCGCCCGGCAGGTCGTCGGCGATGCCCAGCAGGTAGGCTTCCCACTTGAGGGCGCAGGCCGCAGCGGCATTGTCGCGGGCGAGCCACGCCTGGATCTCGGCGGTATCGTCGGCCGCCGCCAGGCCGAGCACGTACTCGGCGACGTCGAGGTCGGTGTGGGTGCGGGCCGGGTGTTTCATGCCAGGATCGCCTGGTCGAGCCGTCCGAGCGCCTGACGCATCTCGTGGCGCACCGTGGCCTCCGGACGCCCGAGGCGGGCGGCCAGCTGCGCATAGTCCAGGCCCTGCAGGTAGGCCAGCCGCAAGGCCTCGCGCGCATCCGGCGGCAGTTGGGCCAGCGCCCGGGTCAGGCGGGTGGGCGCCCGCGTTTCGGCGGACTGTGGCGGTGCCCGCCCCGGATCGGGGCGCGGACCGCCACCCCGCCGCAGGCGGGCCAGGGCCCGGTAGCGCAGGATGCTGTAGATCCAGGCCCTGGCCGTGCCGATGGCCGGACTGTAGCCTGCCGCGTTGCGCCAGATCAGGACGAAGGTCTCGTGCACGAGGTCCTCGGCCTGGTCGCCCACCAGAGCACGGCCCAGGGCCAGCATGGCGGGCGCCTCTTGTGCGTAGAGCGCGTCGAAGGCGGATCGGTCGCCGGCGGCGCAGGCGGAAAGCTCGCCTTCATAGTCGAATACGGAAACAGTCATACAATCATCCCAGTCGAACATGCGCATGCCGATTTTCCCATTGTATGCGCTGCCGACATTCTTCCGTGATCCCTCATGCCTCGTTTTCATACCGGTCCGGCGCCCGCGCGGCGCGATGATTGGCACACCCTGCGCGCGCTCTGGCCTTATGTCTGGGCGTTTCGCGCACGGGTCAGCCTGGCCTTCGCCTGCCTGGTGCTGGCCAAAGTCGCCAATGTCGTGACGCCGCTCTACCTGAAGGACCTGGTCGACGCCCTCGGGGTTCCGGGGACTCTCCTGGCGCTGCCCGTGGCGGCCCTGCTGGGGTACGGCCTGGCGCGCCTGTCCACCAGCCTGTTCGGCGAACTGCGCGATGCCCTGTTCGCGCGGGTGACGCAGGGCGCCATCCGCCAGGTGGCCAGCCGGGTGTTCGAGCACCTGCTGTCGCTGTCGCTGCGTTTTCACATGCAGCGCCGCACTGGTGGCCTGAGCCGTGACATCGAGCGCGGCACCAAGGGCATCGGCTTCCTGCTCAATTTCACGGTCTTCAACATCCTGCCCACCTTGCTCGAGATCGCCATGGTCGCCGGCGTGCTGCTGTGGCGCTACGACTGGGTCTTTGCGGCGCTCACGATAGGGACGATCGGCGCGTACGTGGCGTTCACCCTGCTGGTGACCGAGCGGCGCATGGTCTACCGGCGCAGCATGAACGCGCTCGACAGCCAGGCCAACGGCAAGGCGGTCGATGCGCTGATCAATTACGAGACGGTCAAGTATTTCGGCAACGAGGCCTACGAGCACCGGCGCTACGACCATGACATGGCGCACTGGGTCGATTCGGCGGTGCGCAACCAAGTGTCGCTCAACCTGCTGAACATGGGGCAGGGCATGATCATCACCCTGGGGATCACCGCGCTGCTGTGGCGTTCGGCGGCGGGGGTCGTCGAGGGCGCCATGACGGTGGGCGACGTGGTGCTGGTGTCGGCCTATCTGACGCAGCTCTATGCGCCGCTGAACTTTCTCGGCTTCGTCTATCGCGAGATCAGGCACGCCCTGGCCGACATGGAGCGCATGTTCGACCTGCTGGGCAATCGCCAGGAGGTCGCCGACCGGGCCGATGCCCGGCTGCTGGCCACGCGCCGGGCGACCGTGCGCTTCCGGGACGTCGATTTTGGCTACGAGTCCGACCGCCGGATCCTGCACAAGGTCAGCTTCGACATTCCCGCGGGCGCGACGGTGGCGGTGGTGGGCGCCTCCGGCGCCGGCAAGTCGACGCTCTCGCGCCTGCTGTTCCGCTTCTACGACGTGGATGGCGGCGCGGTGCTGGTCGACGGCCGCGACGTGCGCGACTATACGCAGGCCAGCCTGCGGGCCCATATCGGCATCGTGCCCCAGGATACCGTGCTGTTCAACGATTCCATTGCCTATAACATCGCCTACGGCCGTCCGGGGGCGGACCAGGCGGCCATCGAGCGCGCCGCCCGGGCGGCCCACATCCACGCCTTCATCATGTCCCTGCCCCAAGGCTACGAGACGCCGGTGGGCGAACGTGGGTTAAAATTGTCCGGCGGCGAAAAGCAGCGGGTGGCGATTGCGCGCACGCTGTTGAAGGATCCGCCCATCCTGGTTCTCGACGAGGCGACCAGCGCACTGGACACGCGCACCGAGCGCGCCATTCAGGACGAGCTGGCCCAGATCGCCCGGGACCGCACCACCCTGATCATCGCGCACCGCCTGTCCACCATCGTCGATGCCGACCGGATCATCGTGCTCGATGCCGGGCGCGTGGCCGAGGAGGGCGATCATGCGGGCCTGCTGGCCCTGGGCGGCCGCTATGCCAGGATGTGGCAATTGCAGCAATCCGGCCTGGACGAGGGGCAGGGGAATTTGACCGATACAGTACCGAAGTAGTACTATTTAACCGTCCCTTCAACAAATCCCCCCGGATCCGCCCATGCTGCGCATCAGCAAGATCGTCGATTACGGCATCCTCGTGCTCACGCACATGGGCGCCCATCCGACGCATGTGTGCAGCGCGGCCGAACTGGCCGGCGCTCTGGGGCTGGGCCAGCCGATCGTCAGCAAGGTGCTGAAACTCCTCGCCCAGCACGGCCTGGTGGCCAGCACCCGCGGCGCCCACGGCGGCTACCGGCTGGGCCGGCCCGCCCAGCACATCAGCATCGCCCAGATCATCGACGCCCTCGAGGAACAGCCCTTCGGCCTCACCGAATGCACGGCCGTCCCCGGGGTGTGCAGCGTCGAGGAGGCCTGTCACATCCGGCCGCACTGGCAGCGCATCAACCTCATGGTGCGACGCACGCTCGAGGCCGTGTCGGTGGCCGACATGATCCAGGGCGATCCCAAACAACCTGCGCGCGCCCCGGTCGGGACGCGCATCACCGCGGCCCATGCCCCGACCTGGAGTCTGTCCAAATGAGTACCGTCAACGACAAGCTCGATACCTTCCTCGATCGTGAATACGAGGCGGGTTTCGTCACGGAAATCGAGTCCGTCACTTTTCCCAAGGGCCTGGACGAGGGGGTCATCCGCCGCCTGTCCGCCATCAAGCGGGAACCGGAATTCATGCTGGAATGGCGCCTGAACGCCTATCGCGCGTGGCTCAAGATGCCGCGACCCAAGTGGGCCAAGGTCGAATTCCCCGAGCCCGACTTCCAGGACATCAGCTATTACTCTGCGCCGAAATCCAAAAAGGACGGCCCCAAGAGCCTGGACGAAGTCGATCCGGAGCTCCTGCGCACCTATGAAAAACTCGGCGTGCCGCTGCACGAGCGCGCCAAGCTCGCGGGCGTGGCGGTCGACGCGGTGTTCGACTCGGTGTCCGTGGCGACGACCTTTCGCAAGCAGCTCGCCGACGCGGGCGTGATCTTCTGTTCGTTCTCCGAGGCGGTGCGCAGCTATCCCGACCTGGTGCGCAAGTACATGGGCTCGGTCGTGCCGCCGGGCGACAATTTCTACGCGGCGCTCAACTCGGCCGTGTTCTCGGACGGGTCCTTTGTCTTCATCCCCAAGGGCGTGCGATGTCCGATGGAGCTCTCCACGTATTTCCGCATCAACTCGGCCGACACCGGGCAGTTCGAACGCACGCTCATCATTGCCGAGGAGGGCGCGACCGTCAGCTATCTCGAGGGCTGTACGGCGCCGATGCGCGACGAGAACCAGCTGCACGCCGCGGTGGTCGAACTGGTCGCGCTCGAGGACGCCAAGATCAAATATTCCACCGTCCAGAATTGGTATCCGGGCGACGAGAACGGCGTGGGCGGGATCTACAACTTCGTGACCAAGCGCGGCGACTGCCGGGGTGCGCGCTCGCGGATTTCCTGGACGCAGGTCGAGACCGGCTCGGCGATCACCTGGAAATACCCCAGCGTGATCCTGCGGGGCGACGATTCCACCGGGGAATTCTATTCGGTGGCGCTCAGCAACCACCGCCAGCAGGCCGACACCGGGACCAAGATGATCCACATGGGCCGCAACACGCGCAGCACCATCATTTCCAAGGGCATCTCGGCCGGCCACGGCAGCAACACCTTCCGTGGCTTGGTGCGCATGACGCCCAAGGCCGAGAACGCCCGCAACTACACGCAGTGCGACTCGCTGCTGATCGGCAAGGAATGCGCCGCGCATACCTTCCCGACCATCGAGGTCCAGCACCCCAGCGCCAGCGTCGAGCACGAGGCCACGGCCTCGCGCATCGCCGAGGACCAACTGTTTTACGCCATGCAGCGCGGCCTGTCGGCCGAGGATGCCGTGTCGATGATCGTCAACGGCTTCTGCAAGGAGGTTTTCAAGGAATTGCCCATGGAGTTCGCCGTCGAAGCACAGAACCTGCTCGGCGTGAGCCTGGAAGGCAGCGTCGGTTAAGGAGCCCACTACTCATGCTGAACATCAAGAATCTGCACGCCTCGATCGAAGACAAGACGATCCTTCACGGCCTGGACCTGGAGGTCAAGGCGGGCGAGGTCCACGCCATCATGGGGCCCAACGGCTCGGGCAAGAGCACCCTGTCGCAGGTGCTGGCCGGCCGCGAGGATTACAAGGTCACCGACGGGACGGTCGAATTCGAGGGCCAGGACCTGCTGTCCATGGCCGTCGAGGATCGCGCGCGCGCCGGCATCTTCCTGGCTTTCCAGTATCCGATCGAGATCCCCGGCGTCTCCAACGCCTATTTCCTGCGCGCGGCGGTCAATGCCGTGCGGCGCCAGCGCGGCCTGCCCGAACTCGACGCCATGGACTTCGTCAAGCGGGCCAAGGCCGAGATGAAGCTCGTCGGCATGCGTGACGAATTCCTGTATCGCGCGGTCAACGAGGGGTTCTCCGGCGGCGAGAAAAAGCGCAACGAAGTCCTGCAGATGACGCTGCTCGAACCCAAACTCGCCATCCTGGACGAGACCGACTCCGGCCTGGACATCGACGCGCTCAAGATCGTCGCCGACGGCGTCAACCGGCTGCGCTCGCCCGATCGCGCCATGATCGTGATCACCCACTACCAGCGCCTCCTGGACTACATCGTGCCGGATTACGTGCACGTGCTGTCGGGCGGGCGCATCGTGCGCTCGGGCGGCCGCGAACTGGCGGTGGAGCTCGAGGAGCGCGGCTACGGCTGGATCGAGGACCAGGCAGGGCAGGCGGCCAAGGGTCCCGCCCGGGGTCCCGCGGCGAAAGGGGCGACGGCATGAGCGCAGCACTGCAAGCCTGGACCGACGCCTTCAGCCGCCGCGCCGGCGGGCTGCCGGGCGCCGGGATCCCCTGGCTGGCCGGCCTGCGCCGCGAGGCCATGGATCGCTTCGCCACCGAGGGGTGGCCCAATACCCGGCTCGAGGCCTGGCGCCATACGTCGCTGGCGGCCTTGGCCGCGCAGTCCTTCGAGGACGGCGGCGCCCAACCGGTTGCGGACCTCGTCGAGGCGCTGCGCGAGGACGAGTCCGGCCACTGGCTGGTGTTCGTGGACGGGCGCTTCGATCCCGCGCTGTCCCTGATCGGCGAGTTGCCCGCGGGCGTGATTCTGCAGCCGCTGTCCCAGGCGCTCGCCACCCATGCCGAGGACATCCGGCCGGTGCTCGGCCAGGCCGAGGACGGCCCCAGCCCCTCGGCCCTGAACCTGGCCCTGGCCAGCGACGGCGCCTTTCTGAAGCTGCCGCGCGGGGCGGCGATCGCCGAGCCCGTGCACTTGGTCTGCGTGGCGGCCTCGCCGCGCGCCTCGCAGTTCCTGCGGCACGTCGTGATCGCCGATGACGCGGCGCAGGCGACCGTGGTCGAGCACTACGTCGGCGTGCCGGGTGCGGCCAACTTCAGCCACGCCGCCACGCGTCTCGACCTCGCCCGCGATGCGCGCATCACGCACCTCAAGCTGCAGCGCGAATCCGATGAGGCCTGGCACCTGGGCGACATCGACGCCCGCCAGGCTCAGGGCTCGTATTTCGCCTCGCACTCGATGTCGCTGGGTGCGCGCCTGGCGCGCCACGACATCGCGACCCACTTTACCGGGCAGCGCTGCGAGACCCTGCTGAACGGCTTGTACTACGTGGACAAGCGCCGCCACGTCGACCACCACACGCTGATCGGCCACGCGCAGCCGCGCTGCGTCAGCCACGAATCCTATCGCGGGATCATGGCCGACACCTCGCACGGCGTGTTCAGCGGCCGCATCCTCGTGGCGCCGGGCGCCGACGGCACGGATGCGGTCCAGCGCAACGACAGCCTGCTGCTGTCGCGCCTGGCCAAGTCCGACGCGCGGCCCGAGCTCGAGATCTACGCCGACGACGTCAAGTGCGCGCACGGCGCCACGGTGGGCCAGATCGATGCCGACAGCCTGTTCTACCTGCGCTCGCGCGGGCTGGACGAGGCACGCGCCCGTGACATCCTCATCTATGCCTTTGCGGCGGCCAGCGTCGCCCGCATCGAGGCCGAACCCCTGCGCCGGCGCGTCGAACGGGCGGTGCGTGCGATGCTGCCGGGCGACATCGCCACCGAGGTGGTCGCATGAACGCCCCGGAATCCACCCTCGTTTCGGGCCTGCTGGATCGGGCGGGCGATTTTCCCATCCTGGCGCAGCCGGTGCGGGGGCGCCGCCTTGCCTATCTGGACAACGGCGCGACCACGCAAAAGCCGCAGGCGGTCATCGACGCGCTGGATGCGTTCTATGGGCGCTCGAACGCCAATATCCACCGTGGCGTGCACTGGCTCTCGCAGCACGCCACCGACCTCTACGAGGAGGCCCGCGAGCAGGTGCGCGCGTTGTTGAACGCGGCCGACGCCCAGGAAATCGTCTTTACCCGCGGCACGACGGAATCCATCAACCTGGTGGCCCAGACCTGGGGCCAGCGCCTGCGCGCCGGCGACGAAATCCTGGTCACGGGCCTCGAGCACCACTCCAACATCGTTCCCTGGCAGTTGCTGTGCGAACGCACGGGCGCGGTGCTGCGCGCCGCGGCGGTCACCGACTCAGGCGAGCTCGACCTGGCGGATTTCAAGGCGCAGCTCAACGCCCGCACCCGCCTGGTGGCCCTGGCCCACGTGTCCAATGCGCTGGGCACCGTCAACCCCGTCGACGAGGTCGTGCGCCTGGCTCATGGGGCCGGCGCCCTGGTGCTGGTCGACGGCGCCCAGGCCGTCGCCCACCAGGCGGTGGACGTGCAGGCCCTGGATTGCGATTTCTATGCCTTTTCGGGCCACAAGCTCTACGGCCCGACGGGCATCGGCGCGCTCTACGTGCGCGCCTCGATCCTGGCCGACCTGCCGCCCTGGCAGGGGGGCGGCGACATGATACGCACGGTCAGCTTCGAGGGCACCACCTATGCGGAGGGCCCGCAGCGCTTCGAGGCGGGCACCCCCAACATCGGTGGCGCCGTCGTGATGGGCGCGGCGATCGAGTACGTGCGCGGGATCGGCCTGGATCGCATCGCCGCCCATGAATCGGCCCTGCTGGCCGAGGCCACCGAGCGCATGCTGGCCTTGCCGGGCATCCGCGTCGTCGGAACGGCGCCGCACAAGGCGGGAATCCTGTCCTTCCTGGTGGACGGCATCCATCCCCATGACTTGGGCACCATCCTCGATACCGAAGGCGTCGCCATCCGGGCGGGCCATCACTGCGCCATGCCCCTGATGACGCGTTTCGGCGTCCCCGGGACCGCGCGCGCCTCGTTCGCCCTGTACAACGACAGCCGGGACATCGACGCCCTGGTGGCCGGCGTGCGCAAGGCACAGAAATTGTTTGGAGTCTGAGCCGATGGACGAGCAAGACGACGGCCTGCGCGAGCTCTACCAGGAGGTCATCTTCGACCATAACCGCAATCCGCGCAATTTCCATGCGATGGCCGACGCCTCGCGCCGCGCGGACGGCCACAATCCCTTGTGCGGCGACCAGCTCACCGTCTATGTGCGCCTGCGCGACGACGTGATCGAGGAGGTCAGCTTCGTCGGCCATGGCTGCGCGATATCGACCGCCTCGGCCTCGCTGATGACCGAGGCGGTAAAGGGTCGCCGCGTGGACGATGCCGAGGCCCTGTTTCGCGACATCCACGCCATGCTGACCGAGGCGCACCCCGACTGCGACCTGGGCAAGCTCGAGGTGCTCTCCGGCGTGCGCGAGTTCCCCTCGCGCGTCAAGTGCGCCACCCTGGCCTGGCATACGCTGCACAACGCCATCACGCTCGCCAGGGATACCGCCAGTACCGAATAGAGGACATGCCATGAGCTACACACGCCAAGAAGTCGTCGTCAACCGGGACGTGCCGGCGGTGACCGTACCCTACGGCTCGCCGGTCACCATCGAGGCCGGTTGCGACGCGGTCATCACCCAGCAGCTGGGGGGCACCTTCACCGTCATGGTCGAGGGCAATCTGTATCGCATCGAGGGCGTGGACGCCGACGCGCTGGGCTTCGAGCCCATCGAGGAGGTCGCCCACACCCACGACGGGCCGGCCACGGCCGAGTCGGTCGAGGCGGCGGCATGGACCATGCTCTCGACCTGCTACGACCCCGAGATCCCCGTCGACATCGTCAACCTGGGGCTGGTCTACACCTGCAGGATCCTGCCGGCGGGCGCGCCCGAGCGCTTTCGCATCGAGGTCGAAATGACGCTCACCGCGCCCGGCTGCGGCATGGGCACCATGATTGCCGACGAGGCGCGCAACAAACTGCTGAACATCGAAGGCGTGGACGAAGTCACGGTCGACCTGGTCTGGGATCCGCCCTGGAGCCGCGAGATGATCAGCGAGCCGGCGCGCCTGCAGCTGGGCCTGCTCTGAGGCGGCCGCGAGGGGTACACGGACGGGTGTGTGGGGCGGACACCGCCATGCATGGGGAAAGTCCGCGAAGCTGACAGCCGTCATTGACGCGTCATCCAGAGCTTGTATAGTAGTGACAAAATTTTTCAGCCCCCGTCGCTGCACTTCCGTCCCCATGTCGCGCCCCATGTCAGGAACCGCCCTCAAAGCCTCTCCAAACGAACCTCCGGATCCGGGCGAACCGCCCCTGGACCTCCTGGGCCGGCTCCTGGACGACATTCTCGACGGCGGCGGCCTGGCGCCGGTCTTCCAGCCCATCGTCCGGATGCGGCATGGCAATCTGCTGGGCTATGAGGGCCTGATCCGCGGGCCGGCGGGCAGCCCTCTGCACATGCCCGATGCCTTGTTCCGGACCGCTCGCGCGCTGGGGCGCGGCATCGAACTCGAGCTCGCCTGCTGCCGCTTGATCCTGCAACGGTTCGGCGCGCTGGGACTGGCCGGAAAACTGTTCCTCAACATCAGTCCGGCAGCGCTCATCGCCTCGCTGGCAAGCCGCGCCGATCTGGTGGACTGGCTGGCCCAGGCCGGCGTCGAGGCCCGCGACGTGGTGTTCGAGCTCACCGAGCAACGCAACGAATCCAGCGATGCGCGCCTGGCCGAGGCGGCCGCGTGGTACCGGGCCATCGGCCTGCAGTTTGCGATCGACGACCTGGGGGAAGGCTACTCCAGCCTGGGCCGCTGGCTGGACTTGCGGCCCGAATACATCAAGGCCGACAAGCGCTTCGTACGCGGCATCGAGGGCGATCCGCTGCGCCAGCAATTCATACGCTCGCTGTGCGACATGGCCAAGGCCACGGGCGCCCAGGTGGTGGCGGAGGGCATTGAAACGCACGACGAATTGGGTTGCCTGGCCGAGCAAGGCATCAACTGCGGGCAGGGCTACTATATTGCGCGTCCCGGCTCGGCACCCTCGGATCTCCTGGAGCCCGAACTCGCGAGCCGGCTGGCCGGCCGCGCCGCGGCCTGGTCCAGCGCCTCGCTGGCAAGGGACGGTGAGGCGGAATGTCCCGATGACGGCAGGGCCCTGCGGCTATTGCGGCGCGTGCCGTCGGTCGAGCCCTCGATGTCGAACCATGCGGTGGGCGAGCTCTTTCGCGCCCATCCGCAACTGCATGCCATTCCGGTGGTCGATCAGGGCGTGCCGGTGGGCGTGATCACGCGCAGCGCATTCAGCGAGCGCTTCGCGCAACCCTACCAACGGGAAATATTCGGCGGCAAGCCCTGCGCGCTGATCATGGACGACAAGCCGGTGGTCGCCGACATGCACACCTCGCTGACCACTCTCAGCCGGCGGCTCGTCCAGGCCGACGGCTACGGTCTGGTCAACGATTTCATCATCACGGACGGTGGGCGCTACCTGGGCATCGGCACCAGCCAGGACCTGCTGCATTCCCTCAACGACCTGCAGATCAGCGCCGCGCGCCACGCCAATCCCCTGACGCAATTGCCGGGCAATGTTCCCATCGGGCGCGAGATCCAGCGCCTGCTGGACCGGGGACAGCGCTTTGCCGCATGCTATGCGGACCTGGATCACTTCAAGCCTTTCAACGACGTGTTCGGCTATCAGCGCGGCGACGAGATCATCCAGCTCACCGGCAGGACGCTCGCGCGCCACGTCGACCCCAAGCTCGATTTTCTCGGGCACATCGGCGGCGACGATTTCCTGATCCTGTTTCGCAGCGAGGACTGGGAGGTCCGCTGCCGCGCCATCCTGACGGATTTTCCGGCGGCGGTGGACCAGCACATGCGGGCCTGCAGCCCAGGTGAGGATTTCACCCAGGGCTATACCGCCGAGGACCGCATCGGCCACCGCCGGCGCTATGCGCTGCCCAGCCTGTCGCTGGGCATCGTGCGCGCCGAGCCGGGCGAATATGATTCGCACCACCAGATCGCGCGCGCGGCCACCGAGGCCAAATCGCAAGCCAAGAAGCACGGCGGCAACGCCTTGTTCATCGACCGCCGCAAGGCCGTGCGCCTGTCGCGCATCGTCTGATGCCGGTGTCCCAGTCAGACGCTTTTCCCCGGCTGCGCAAACCGCGGCCCACCCTCGCGGTAGCCCTGGTTTTTTATGCTAGAATGCCTGTCTTTCGGGGCGTAGCGCAGCCTGGTAGCGCACTTGCATGGGGTGCAAGGGGTCGAGTGTTCGAATCACTCCGTCCCGACCAAAAAAATCAAGGGCTTGCAGACTTTGGTCTGCAAGCCCTTGTTGTGTCGCTAGGGCGCTTGCTTAATATGGCAACCCTGGGAACGTGCGCTTTAGTTGCTGCACGAGGCGCTTGCGTAGCAAAGCGTGCCGCTTGCGCGCTTCCTCGTCTGCGGGGGACGGGGGATTGGGGGGCATGTTCATGTTGTTGCCCTGGGCCGAAAATGGCCGCGCGGTGTGAGATAAATTCGTGATGTCGACTCCTCTTGTCAGTCTGAGAGGATCTCTATGGCTGACTGCTGTTGACTGTCACCTGTTGAGGATACGCTGCCGGGACCGAATCCCCTAGCGATGAATTGAAAGCGTTCAAGACGCCCCATGCCGAGAGCGTGCGAGCCCAGCCGGAGGCGGGGCGCGATTCCTCATCCGACATGTGTTAATTTGAAACGCGCCTATCTTTATGTTGGCATATGGGCGATAGTGGGCTCGGGGATATTTTTCCCTTTTAAAACTTAGGACTTACATTGAAAACAGAAACAGGTATCGTGAAGTGGTTCAATAACGACAAAGGCTTCGGATTTATCATGCCCGAACTTGGCGGAAAGGATCTCTTTGCACATTTCAGCGAAATTCAAGGCGCTGGCCACAAGACTCTCCAAGAAAACCAGCGTGTATCGTTTGTAGTCGGCCAAGGGCAAAAAGGCCCCTGCGCGACGCAGATCGTAGCGATCTAAACACAGCGCCTGCTCAGGCAGGCTGACTGTTCTTTGTATGGCGGAACCCTTTGAAACATGGGGTTCCGCTTTTATTTTGACCACGGCCGTCTCCGTGTGTTGACCCGCTTTTCGGATGACGGCGCGTAGGGTGAGCCGCGGCAGCTCAGAGGTCGCGTTTCATGTCGGGACTGCCCAAGGGGTCGAAGTCCTGCCATTTGCCATCCTCCCAGCGTCCCTGCGCGCGCTCCACTTCCTGGCCGCCGGCATCGCGCAGCAGATGCGCGATCCGCTGTTCGTCCTGGGCCTGGACGTGGACGGCCAGGAGGACACCGGATGGCCTGCCTGCGTTGGCGGCGGGGGGCGCGGCGCCGCCGACGGGGCTGCGCGGCGGCCGCTGGCGGCCGAGCGTTCGCAAGGCGCCTGCCAGCGAGCCCACGTAGGCGCCCACGCCCGCGCCGCCGACGATGCCGATGGCGGTCAGGCCGAAGACCGAGCCGATGAGGGCACCGATGACGGCGCCCACGAGGCCGGTAACGGCTGCGCCGATCCAGGCGCCGCCCGAGGCCGGATCCTCCGCGGGGTGGGGGCCGGGCTTGTCGGCCGGGTTGACGAAGAACGTAAACAGGTCGTCCGCCGTCATCCCGGCAGCCATGAGCTGGCTGGCGGCGGCCTCGGCGGCATCGAAGGTGTTGAAACGAGCGGCAACGATCAGAGCCATTTTGTCCACCTTTTCACGTGTCATGACAGGACTGCAGCAAGTCATGTGCCGGTGCCGGGACGAACTGCGCGGGGCGTGGGCCCGGGCGCCCGTTGCGCGATGGCGCGGGCACCGCATGGCGGTGAAGGCGCCCCGTGGCGCGTGAGGGTATCGGACATACGTCGATACAGAATCGCGTTGAGACACGGACGGGCTTCACCCACAATGGCGGGATAAGGCCGGGGGCGCCGCCGCCGCGCGCCGGCTCTGTCAACACACCGATCCTGGGAGCCTTGCGCCACGACTGAACCGTCCCTCATCCTCCGCCGGCTGGCGCCGGCCCTGGCAGCTGCGTTTGCCTGGCCCGCATCGGCGGATGCGGCCGCCCCATTGGGATATTTTTGGCAGGCGTATGGTCCCGCCGCGATACCCACCATGCATCTGGGCTGGGGCATTACGGCGTTGTGCGTCTCGGTGGTGGTGCTGGTCTTTTTTCTGCTGGCCGGCGCCTTGCTCAGGCGGCGTCCGCCCGCGGACGAGCGGGCGCTGGGCAAGGAGCAGGGCGGCCTGGCCTTCGTCTATATCGGCGTCGGCCTGTCCACGATCGCCTTGCTGATCACGCTGGCCTATACGCTGGTCACCCTGGAGGCGGTCGCCCAGCCCTCGCCCGCTCCGGCCCTGACGGTCAAGGTGACCGCCCACGACTGGTGGTGGGAAGTCCGGTATGAGGGTCCTTCCGATTCCGACCGGCCCGTCGTCACCGCCAACGAGATCCACATCCCCGTCGGTGTGCCCGTGCGGATCGAGCTGGAAAGCGTCGACGTCCTCCATTCATTCTGGGTGCCGCAGCTCGCCGGCAAGACCCACCCAGGGTATTCCGGTTGATCGTGACCACTGATTCCGGCATCGTGACCAGGCAGTCCGGTATCGTGACCACCGATTCCGATGATCGTGACCACCTTGGCGGTGGCCGGCGGGATCAAGCGCGGATCTGATTGTACGTGAAGGCGTTTTCGGCCCCGGAACCGGGGCTGGGAAGTCGGCAGATAACGCGCCCAATCAGGCGTCCGACACGCTGCCGCCTGAGCGCTCGGGCGCCCGCAAGGATTCCCCCTTGAGCACGATGCGGTGGGCCTGTGGCAGCATTCGGTCGAGCATGGCGTCGGCCAGGGCCGGCTCACCGATCCAGGCATGCCAGTGCTCCACCGGTAGCTGGCTGGTCACCAGCGTGGCGCGTGCGCCGGCGCGGTCATCCAGGATTTCCATCAGCGCTTCGCGGGTCAGGGTGTCCAGGCCCACCAGGCCCCAATCGTCCAGCACCAACACCTGCGTCTTGGCC
>NZ_JAPFGD010000007.1 GCF_027257175.1 Castellaniella sp. S9
TCATCGGAATCGATGGTCACACCACCGGAATAGGTGGTCACGATGCCGGAATCAGGGAAAATCAGAGGGACCGGGCTGCCTGGTCACGATCACCGGAATCGGTGGTCACAATCATCGGAATACGCACTTGTCTATGTTTGTGATTCCCGCAGCCTGGTTTTTGCTGCAGCGGCGGCGCATCCACCGCTCTTGACTCAATTCGTCATTGACACGACGTCTGTCTGGCACGAAGGTGCCACCCTTTTCACTTTGGAGAAAATTATGAACAAACTAGCCACTCTCTCAATTGCAGTAATTTTGACCTTCGGAATGGCTCCTGCAGTCTTTGCTGGCGATGGTATGAAAATGGATATGAACGCAGCTGGCGACATGAAAATGGATATGATGGGCATGGGCATGGCCACACATGACACCTCAGCTTCGCATGCAGACATGGATCTAGCCGAAGGCACCGTTCGCAAAGTTGATCGGCAAACTGGAATGGTGACCCTTGAGCATGGCGAACTCAAAAATGTTGGTATGCCGCCAATGACAATGGCCTACAAGACCAAGGACGCTGCGACGCTCCAGCAGGCCAAAGAAGGCGGAAAGGTGAAATTCCGCCTGGAGAACATCAACGGCGCGTATGTCATCACGACGTTAAAAAATCAGTAATCTGAGAAACTTGAGCACCATCCTAGACAGTAAGGGATGGTGCTTTACAGTCACTCAACCTCGCTCACTATGCCACTGACAACGACTTCCTTTTCGTGGCTCATAGCCGCCGCGATGAGCGTTGACGCCATTTTTGGGGCAGCTTCCTTCCGCTCACTATACCGATCAGTCAGATAATCGGAGCGGTCCCGAACCAGCAATGTGAACTTGTACAGTTCCTCCATGACATCCACGACGCGATCATAGTACGAAGACGGCTTCATTCGGCCATGCTCGTCAAACTCCTGGTAAGCCTTGGCCACCGAAGACTGATTGGGGATCGTGACCATCCGCATCCAGCGCCCGAGGATGCGTAACGCATTGACTGCATTGAAGGACTGCGAGCCGCCATTAACCTGCATAACAGCGAGCGTACGACCTTGCGTGGGACGCACGCCGCCGCTTTCCAAGGGCAGCCAGTCGATCTGATTCTTAAACACGGCAGTGAGCGTGCCATGCCGCTCGGGACTACACCAGACTTGGCCCTCAGACCATTCGGATAGCTTTCGAAGCTCAACAACCTTGGGGTGATCGGCGGATACGCTATCAACGACTGGCAAGCCGTGCGGGTCAAAAATCCGAGTTTCAGCGCCAAGATGCTGCAAAAGCCGCTCGGCTTCTAAAGTGAGCAGTCGGCTATAGGAGGTCTCCCGAAGCGACCCGTACAACAATAGAATGCGAGGGGGATGTTGGCTAGGCGCCAGTGACTCCAGCTTACTCAAGTCAGGTGCATCCAGCACTGCAGGAACGATGTTGGGTAGTGTTTCGATCATTGGCTTACCCTCTGGCCTGCTGAGTCGATCACCACTTCTCCATCCTCCTTGGAGAAGGCGCCTTGCTGGGGAGAAGGCAGAATCTCAAGCACGAGCTCTGATGGCCGGCATAGACGCACGCCAAGCTCTGTGACGACGAACGGACGATTAATCAGGACCGGGTGAGCCAGCATGGCATCCAATAATTGATCATCGGTCAGATCGAGGTTATCCAGACCGAGCTCCGCATAAGGGGTACCTTTTTCTCGGATCGCCTGGCGCACCGATAGACCCGCCCGGCAAATCATGTCTTGCAGTTCAGCGCGTGTCGGCGGTGCGCTCAGATACTCGATCACCTGCGGTTCTATGCCCGCATTGCAAATCATTGCCAGCGTATTGCGAGAGGTCCCGCACGCGGGGTTGTGATAGATGGTTGTAGACATTGTGAATCCTTAGCTTGCCTTTGCTTCATACCAGGGGCGTGAGCGATTAACGATGCGAACCACGACAAGCATGATAGGCACCTCGATGAGCACGCCGACCACGGTAGCGAGTGCCGCACCTGATTGGAAACCGAACAGGCTGATGGCCGTAGCCACAGCCAGTTCAAAGAAATTGCTGGCGCCGATCAGAGCCGATGGACCTGCTACACAATGGGCTACGCCCAATCGGCGATTCAGGTAGTACGCCAGACCCGAGTTCAGCACGACCTGAATCAAGATAGGAATAGCTAGCAATAGGATAATCAGCGGTTTTTCAACGATCGCATTGCCCTGGAAGCCGAACAGCAGGACCAGCGTGACCAACAGTGCAGCGATGGAATACGGGCCCAATGCGCTGACCACACGCTGATACGTCGCTTCTCCCCTGGAGAGCAGCAACTTACGGATCACCTGCGCGATGAATACCGGGATGATGATGTACAGCACGACCGATGTAATCAGCGTATCCCACGGCACCGAGATCGAGGAGAGCCCGAGCAATAGTGCGACGACTGGTGCGAACGCCACGATCATGATGGCATCGTTCAGTGCCACCTGGGATAGTGTGAAGTAAGGGTCACCTTTGCATAGCTGCGACCAGACAAAAACCATCGCGGTACAGGGCGCGGCTGCCAGCAGAATCAGGCCCGCCACATAGCCATCGAGTTGATCTGCGGGTAACCAGCCTGCAAACAGGTGGCGTATGAAGATCCAGGCCAAGAGCGCCATCGAAAACGGCTTCACCAGCCAATTTACGAATAGCGTCACGCCGATGCCGCGCCAGTGGCTGGTTACCTGTCCCATGGCGGCGAAATCGATCTTGATCAGCATAGGGATGATCATGACCCAGATCAGTAGGCCCACCGGTAGATTGACTTGTGCCACCTCCACAGCCGCGATACCTTGAAATACCCCCGGCATGCCTTGGCCCAGCAAGATGCCCGCGACGATACAAAGCAGCACCCATACAGTTAGGTAGCGCTCAAAGAAGCTGATACCGCCGCCCTGCGGGAGAGCGGCTACTTGCGCGACCGAGCTCATTCCTTGGACTCTGCAGTTTGTTGACTGCTAGTGATATAGGCTCGGGGGCATGTTTTGCCCAGCACATTGAAAGTTCTGTCAGACATGATCGAATAGTGTTTTGAAGTCACGAGGGTTGGCTCATTGGGTCCTAGCAGCAAGCTGAGCCAGGTTTACAGCACGCATTTTCTACCTTGGGCTCCATATCGAAGGAACTCGGTACTGGTGTACAGCACACGCCACCGCTGTCTGTTGCCTGGCGAGACTGGCCATAGGTCGGTGCGCTCTCCAGCGTCTGGAATGACTCCCAGGCCACGCCTTGAGGATCAACAGACCAGTACTTGTCGGACTTCGCATAGCAGCAGGTCGTATTGCTTTGCTTCTGCAGAGGGAGGCTCGCACTTACCAGGCGATCTTGCATCTCTGCCAGCTCTTCATCGGTTTCCACCTGAATACCTAAGTGATCGACACCGAGCTTGTCTGGCGAAGTGCCTCGGACGGAGATCGCAAAACTCACCCGTGGGTCGTCAAGCGCCCATTTCGCATAGTCTGATTTGACCGTTGTGGGTTCGGCTGCAAAGAGAGCTGAGTAGTAGCGGATGCTGGCCGACAGGTCGGCTACCGCGACATGGACATGAAAGCGCTTCATGATTTGGACTCCAATGAGGTGTCACAGCTGGTGATGGGCGAGCACGGATTGCCGCCGCAGCAGTTTTCCGTGAGGTAACCAAGCAAATCGTTCATCGTCTCGTAGCGTGCTGAATAAATAATCGACCGCCCATCCTGACGACTGGCGAGCAATCCTGCCCGGTGTAGCTCTTTCAGATGAAAAGACAACGATGAGGCAGGTATCTCCATCAATTCCGCGATGCGCCCTGCAGGCAGGCCTTTTGGCCCGGCTTGCACCAAGAGGCGATAGACCGACAAGCGAATCGAGTGAGCCAGGGCGGCAAGCGCCTCAAGAACTGAATTTGTTTCCATATTTCTACTATAGTCGAACAATAGAGCGCTTGCAACCAATTTATGGAGCTTTGGTCAGAAGTATCTAGCTCAGGGGCTCAGCAGCAATTTTTCTCGAAAATATTCCGATATTTCCACTGAACCGGTCGAGTAGATGCTGTAAGTTGTGCGCCATCCCATGCTGCAAAGGGATGACGCCTCTTTCGCCTATACGAGCCTAGCTATTTAGACGTAGACGAGGACGGTGCTTCAAGTTTATCGGCATATTTCATCATAATCTCGCCCATGGAGCGCATCATCTCGCCATGCATCTGCATCATGACTTTTCCGTTGGGCCCTCCTTCCGCACCCATCATCGGACAACCGCCCATCATTCCCATCATGCCACCACGCATCATATGGCCCATTCTGGGCGTATTGCCATCCTGCATCATCCCTGATGCATTGGGCATGGTCGCGGTGCTATCACCGCTAGGTGTCGCTGCAAAGGCTACGTTCCCCATACCCAACAAAAGAACAGTAAAAGATGTAATAAGCAATCTCGTCGTATTCATGTATATCTCCTAGATTCAATTAACTCCACGCGCGGCCCTGCGGATTACGCAGGCGCCAATTCGGAAAAACTCGTTAAATAAATATTCTGTGCGTACGCGGTGGCGGAGGCATAACATCTGGAAGAAACTGATCGGGAAGAGAATTGCTGGGCACAGCATAAGCCATCGAAACAGCTATAGCTGCCAATTGAGGTTTGTCAGGTAGTACAGCCACCATGCATGACAATGACATGCATGCCCCGCTGTGAAACCCCGGCAGGGCCGTGGCAATAGGCATTTGCCCATTATGCAAGTTTTCATGAACATCTCGACCGACTACTACCTGAGCCTCTGTAGACATTGCCATCATCGGCATATCAGGGCATGCAGTCGCCTGTGCGATGGATCCGAATAGAGATATCCACGCGATCAAAATGCACACAAAAGCTTTGCTCCAGATCATTCGATTAGTATAGGCTCCTGGCCGACATACTACATAGCCAGTCCATTAGGAGCCTTCGCCTTATTGCCAAAGCTATCTTTTTCATTTGACACTTTCTTTTATAAAAGTCGTGCTATCCAAACGCCGGAAAGGCCCTAAGCAGCCAGATTGCAAAACGCACCTTTTGCCTTTGGTTTCCTATGTGCATGTTTCGTCGGTGGCGTGAGCCATCAAGGCTCGTCACCAGGCGTCCACAGGCCAAGCCACTCCCGCACCTCCTGGTGATGTAGCACCAGCAAGCAGCTACCCGGCTTTCTAGCGTAGGCACCCCGATCGATGTACAGATGAGACTCATGCAGCACCATATGTTTCAACGGCGTATGCCCCGCATAGGTAAGCGCGAGCCCAGAATGCCATGGCTTGTGGCTAATCGTTAGTTTCCCATACGGGGTAGTTATCTCGGATGTCTCACGCGACTTAACCTCTCGAATCAGCCGCCTTCCCCAGGCGAGCGGCTCGATCATCGTCGCGAGTATTTCATCATTGATCATCGCATCGGTCAGCACCTGTTTTAGTGACCTACTCTCCTGGCCTTTGAGCCAAGCACTGACTTCATTTACGTGCCCAGTCATCAGCTCTGCATGCGCGACATGAAATCGCGCCGTGCCCTCGCCCACCGTGATGACGTAGGGAAGTTTCGCTGCCCTAGGCACCAAATCCTCCCAGAGCTCATCCTGATCGAACTTATTCAGATCCAATACCCAGCGCCCTCCGTTGCCAAAGAACAGATCTGCAGTTCTCCCATAGGCATAAGGGGTAGCCGGGTCGGCATAATCGATGAGCATGTCCTCGTGATTGCCTCGCACCGCATGAAACCACGGCTCACGCAACAGCCGCAGGCAACCCATAGAGTCTGGCCCACGATCTGCCAAATCCCCCACAGAAAATACTCGATCCCGAGCGGTGTCGAACCCAATTCGATCCAATTGCGCCTGAAACAGATCCAGGCACCCGTGTAGATCCCCGACTACGAAGTCGCGGCCAGACAAATTCTCAGAAAAGCGTTGATGTAAGACTTGCATAATGACTCGATTGTTTGAGTGCCCCGACCGGCCAATAACTGGCAGGCCGAGGCGGATTAATGCAGCGTGTAGACAGCGCCATTTGCCTCATCCCCGAAGAGATCAAGCAACGCACGGCGAAGCTCGCGCGGGGCAAGGCCGCGCAACAGTGCGGTCTGATGTGGAGTGACCATCAAAGTGCCTTCAGGCAGTCCCCAGCTACGTGCCAGGTCAGCAAGCAAACCCTGCACGATGCTCTCCGTGTGCTCTGGCCCAGGGGGTGGAAAATACACCGGACGCAGACGTGAGAGCAGCGGTTCTGGAACCTTTGCGAGCGAGTTACTTGTGGCGATGTATAGACAGTACGAAAGATCACATTCGGCCATGAGATAGATGTCCTGGTACCGTTTGGCATTGCCTGGCTCAAGCAGATCAAGCAGCGCCTCCTGGGGATCACCGCCATTACTGTGACCACCACGCGCCTTATCGATCTCATCGAGCACAAATAAAGGGTTGGCGACGCGGGCTTGCTGGATGAATTCCAGCATCCGAGAGGGGCGATTACTTGCCCAGCCCCGCGCCACCCCCTTCAAGACCTTGACGTCGGCCATGCCCGCAAGATTGATGACCGTATTGGGCGTACCCAGCAGGTCACTGAGGCGCTGCGCAAAGCGCGTCTTGCCCGTGCCCGGCAGTCCCGCCAGTAAGATAGGAGACAAGCCTAGGCGCACTGCTCCGTGACGCCGCCGAGCAAGCAGATCGCTCATCACGGTACCAATTGCCTCAATGGCCCAGGGAAACTCTACCTCCAGAGCACGACGGATTGCCTCCAACCCCGTGAGGTCAGGCAAAGAAGTGAGTGCTACCGGTCGCCGCAATACTTCATAGCGCTTCAGATAGTCCTTTTCCGAGCGATCAGAGGTGTCCGGGATTTCGCCACGGATCACAATAATCTGACCACCCTCAGAGACAAGTGAATCAACAGCTACAGGAGCCCTCACATAGTCGCCTCGCCCCTGCTCCAGGTCATCCAAGCGCATGAAGACGGCCAACTGCTGCTCGACGAGAGCCATACGGTACGCTTGCGGATCCAGAACGTGCTCGGGCGCAGCGACAATCAGGCGGTTCCACAGCGGTTTGAGCCAGGCAAGCGCTGCACGACGTTGTGGCAACGGCGAAACTCCAGTGAGTCTTTGTTGCTGAGGTAGCAGTGTCAGGTAATTCACCACGCAGGCTAGCGCACAGCCAAACGCCTCGGTCCCCCATCCAGTAAAGTCGCGCTGCACATGACGCAAGGCAACGCGCGCACCCATGCACCAAGCCTCGCAAATTCTATCGCTTGGGCTGGGTGCCGAAGCTTCTGGTTTCGAGTCCCACACGAGCCTGGGCAGTGGGTCCTTCTCTAGGCTAAATTCGACGCTCTGGTTAGCCTCAGCCAAGAGAACGTTGGCGTAGGCAAGCCCACCGATCACACTACCCAACTGGCGCGCCAGGCGAAACCATTCGATGGGATGGCTTACGCCACGTGCGTACAAATCAACTTTAGAGTGGCGCGACAATACGAAATGCCCGAGCACCACCGCTGCATTAGCTCGGAGGTGGCGTGACAGCTTCTGGTTGGACACTTCCTCAAGGCTCCCCCTGATACGTACCAAACCTCTTGAGCACGGCCCCTCGCGCAAGTACAAAAGCGTGAATAAATCATCGCCAAAAAAATTATTCATCGGTGCCTCAGGCGCTTGGGCGATCCGTGCCTCATCGCCCAGCACTTGCTTGCAAGCTTCGTCGTCCAGACATTCAGACAAGGCCTCGGCAAAATCTTTCTGTTCCATGATGTTTCTTCCTATTCTTATATTTAGTCTTCAAGGGTCAGTCGCACTACACGCGGCGCATAACGTGACAAACCAGCCACCGCCAGTGCGATGCTCACCTGGACACCCACACCGCTCACAGATATGAGTGCTTGCAGCCTCAGCCAGCGCCACTGCCTCCCGGATTACGCCCGAGATCGAGGCATCAGCCCCCTTCAACTCGTAATAAAACCGCAGGGCGCCAAACTTCTCTTTGACCTGTACAACTTGCATGCGAGCGCTCTGGGTCTCGCACAGGATTGAATCGATACGGGCACACAGTATGGCCACCAGTTCGCTCCAGCCATCGCTCACCTCAAAGCCCCAGGGCAAGGGGCCGCGCGGAAAGAGTTTCGGATAAAGGTTGGGCAAAGCATCCAGACGAGCACGGGCCTCGGACATGATGTGTCTCCGATACAAATGGGTGGCAAATAGGCGGAAATCGTGGCTGACGACCGATACTGCAACCTGTGTCAAGATGACGGGGCTGCCTACGGGCGGTCAGTCAGTTAGCGTATGTTGGGCGGTATGGATGACATGAGGGGGGCTCCAATTAGTCTTGTAATCTTGGCGGAGCCCATAAAAGCAACAAGCCCCGCAATAGTGGCGGGGCTTGTGGATGACGGCATTAAAGCGTCACAACATCATGTCCCCGCACACACGGCCGTAAACGGTCGATATGACAGCGATCGTCATCGTCCAATTCTTCGGTGTGTAGCATTCGTAGCGGTTCATGATGGGTCTCAGTCGTTGTTTGAGAGACGGGAGCGGCAAGTCGAAACGTTGCCCCTTAGTAATAGCCTATCAAATATGCATGGACTTATGCAAGTTAAATGGTCATACCGAGCAAATAAAGGAAGCGGTACGTCGCAAAAACCACACTCCTAAATGCCTGGATGCCCCTGCAAAACCTCCACACCTAGCGCATAAGTCAGATACTGTGCTTCTAGAACATCACTCAAGCTTAGTACAGAGCATCCTCACAGCCACAGATATCTATGGAGACGCTGACAATTCTGTACGAAGCAATAGGACTGATTGACAATCCGTAATCAAATTTTTTCAGCATCTACAAAATAATCAAAATTAAAACAACTTATACGCTTGTAAGACGGAATTAACAGACGATAGAAGGAAATAGCAATCGACGGACTTTATTTCCTACCGACAGACTTTATTTCCTCCCTTCATGCGTTGAGTGCCGTCCGGCGGCCTATTCCACCGTCACGCTCTTGGCCAGATTGCGCGGCTTGTCCACATCCGTGCCGCGGGCGCAGGCCGTGTGATAGGCCAGCAATTGCAGCGGCACGGTATGCAGGATCGGCGACAGGCGCCCGTAGTGCTCGGGCATGCGGATGACGTGCATGCCCTCGGCGCTGGCGATGTGGGAATCCGCGTCGGCGAATACGTACAGTTCGCCGCCGCGCGCACGGACCTCCTGCATATTGGATTTCAGCTTTTCCAGCAGTTCGTCATGCGGCGCGATGGTGATCACCGGCATGGCGTCGGTCACCAGGGCCAAGGGGCCGTGCTTCAGTTCGCCGGCGGGATAGGCCTCGGCGTGGATGTAGCTGATTTCCTTCAGTTTCAGCGCACCCTCGAGGGCGATGGGGTAATGCATGCCGCGCCCGAGGAACAAGGCGTGTTCCTTGCTGGCGAAACGTTCGGCCCAGGCCATGATCTGGGGTTCCAGGGCCAGGACCGCGGAAATCGCCGCCGGCAGGTGCCGTAGGGACTTGATGGCCTGCGCCTCGGCGGCGTCATCCAGGCGGCCGCGCGTCTGGGCCAGCGCCAGCGTCAACAGGTATAGGGCGGTCAACTGGGTGGTAAAGGCCTTGGTCGAGGCAACGCCGATCTCGACGCCCGCGCGGGTGATGAAGGCCAGCCGGCATTCCCGCACCATGGCGCTGGTGGCGACGTTGCAAATGGTCAGGCTGTGCGCCATGCCCAATTCCCGGGCGTGCTTCAGCGCCGCCAGGGTGTCGGCGGTCTCGCCCGACTGCGAGATCGTCACGACCAGGGTGCGTGGATCGGACACGCTGGTGCGATAGCGGTACTCGCTGGCGATCTCGACGTTGACCGGCACGCCCGCCACCGACTCGATCCAATAGCGCGCCGTCAGGCCCGCGTAATAGCTGGTCCCGCAGGCCAGGATGAGGACCCGGTCGATGGCCTGGAAGACCTCATGGGCGCCGTCGCCGAACAGTTCCGGCATGATCGAGTCGATGTCCTGCAGGGTGTCGCCCACGGCGCGCGGCTGCTCGAAGATTTCCTTTTGCATGAAATGCCGGTAGGGGCCCAGTTCCGCCTCGCCGGTGTGCGCCTGCACAGTGTGGACAGTCCGCTCGACGGGACGGCCCTGGCCATCGCTGACCCAGACCCGCGCGAGTTGCAGGTCGACGACGTCGCCGTCCTCCAGATACATGATCTGGTCGGTGGTGCCCGCCAGCGCCAGCGCGTCGGAGGCCAGGTAATTGCCGGCGGCGCCGCGCCCCACCACCAAGGGCGAGCCCTGCCGCGCGCCGACCACGCGGTGGGGTTCCTCGGCGCAGAACACGGCGATGGCATAGGCGCCTTCCAGCCGGCGCGTGGCCTGCTGCACGGCGGCGAACAGATCCCCATCGTACAGGTGGTCGACCAGGTGGGCGATGACCTCGGTGTCGGTCTGGCTCTCGAACACATAACCGGCCGACTGCAATTCCGCCCGCAGGGTGTCGTGGTTCTCGATGATGCCGTTGTGCACCAGTGCAATGCGCGCCGCGCCTTGGGTGGATCCCGAAAAATGAGGATGGGCGTTGTGCGTCACGGGCGCGCCATGCGTCGCCCAGCGGGTATGCGCAATGCCGGTCAGGCCTTGCAACCCGTCCCGGTCCGCCTCGGCGATGAGCTCGGCCACGCGCTGCGTGCTGCGCACGCGCCGCAGGCCGGTGCCGGTATGCACCGCGACCCCGCAGGAGTCATATCCCCGGTACTCGAGACGCCTGAGGCCCTCGAGCAGGATGGGAACGATATTGTCTTGCGCCACAGCGCCTACGATGCCGCACATGGATGCCTCTGCCGGGTCAATGGATGATGAGGGCCATTGTCGTTGAACTTCTATGAAATTAGATTTCCTATTTCTCTATTTTATGAAATTAATGGACTCATATAAGTCATAATGAAATTTAATTTCATATACAATTTATCCATGAATAAAGCATTCAATTCTGTTTCATCTCCCCAGGAATGTTTCATTCCGAAAACCAGACCATGCCGTCACCCGACCTGAACCTCGACGATCTCGATTTGCGCATCCTGGACCAGCTGCAACGCGACTGCAGTCTCAGCAACCAGGCGCTGGCCCAGCGCGTCCACGCCTCGCCGCCCACCTGCCTGCGCCGCGTGCGCCGCCTGGTGGAAAGCGGCGTGATCGAGCGGCAGGTCGCGATCCTGAATCCCGCCGCCTTGGGCGTAGGGCTGACGGCCATCATCGAGATCACCCTGGACACCCAGGCCGCCGAGGACCTGGATGCCTTCGAGGCGCGCATCGTCGCCGATCCGGCCATCGGCCAATGCTACCGGGTCAGCAGCGGTCCCGACTTCATCCTGGTGGCCCAGGTGGCGGACATGGATGCCTACCAGGCGCTCGCGCGGCGGGCCTTCACGGGCGATGCCCGGGTGCGCAACGTACGCAGCTTCTTTGCCACAGCGCGGGGCAAATTCGACACTCGCTATCCAATTTCTTGAAACCTCGGGTTATCCCTGGGTTATACTGCCGGGGCTGCAAGACTCTTGCGGCGGCATCCGGGTGCCGGGATCGGCCCCCTACGCAGCACCGTCGGCGCATACGCAACACGCCGATTCCCCATGCCGCCCATCATCGCTTCCTGACCCCCTGGCCTTTGTGTCGCGCCCGCATCCCTCGATGCGCTGCGCTATGAGTAGGTTGATCCGGTCGGCACGATGCTCCATCAACCTGCTCGAGGCGACCCTTCCCTATCCCTCGCGCATGCCTGCCATCGCTTGCATGGCATGAGGATCTGTATGTCTTTTGAAACACTGGGCCTAGGCCCCTCCCTGCTGTCCGCCCTGCGCGCGGAAGGCTTCGACACGCCCACGTCCGTGCAGGCGGCCGCCATTCCGCAGGCCCTCGCCGGCCGCGACCTGATGGTGTCCTCGCAAACGGGCAGCGGCAAGACCGCCGCCTTCATGCTGCCGGCCCTCGAGCGCCTGTCGCACCGTCCCGCCCAGGGTGGGCGCGGCGTGCAGGTGTTGGTCCTGACGCCGACGCGCGAGCTGGCGATGCAGGTCGCCGACGCCACGGCCAGCTATGGCCGCCACCTCGAGGGCCTGCGTGTGACCACCGTGGTGGGCGGCATGCCCTACGGCCCGCAGATCAAGGCGCTGGGCCGCCGCGTGGACGTGCTGGTGGCCACGCCGGGCCGCCTGATCGACCATCTGCAGGCCAAGCGCGTCAACCTGTCGACCGTCCATACCCTGATCCTGGACGAGGCCGACCGGATGCTGGACATGGGCTTCATCGAGGACATCGAGGCCATCGTCGCGCGCATCGGCGCCGAGCGCCAGACCCTGCTGTTCTCGGCCACCCTGGACGGCACCGTGGCCAAGCTGGCCGCCGGCATGATGCGCGATCCCCAGCGCATCGAGATCTCGCACGCACACCAGCGGCACGCCAACATCACCCAGCACCTGCTGTATGCCGACGACAAGGCGCACAAGCTGCGCCTGCTGGACCACTTGCTGCGCGACACTGAACTGGACCAGGCCATTGTCTTTACCTCGACCAAGCGCGGCGCCGACGACCTGGCCGACCACCTGAGTGAAAACGGTTTCGCCGCCGCCGCCCTGCACGGCGACATGAACCAGCGCCAGCGCACGCGCACCCTCGGCATGCTGCAGAAAGGCCGGGTGCGGGTGCTGGTGGCCACGGACGTCGCCGCACGCGGCATCGACGTGCAGACCATCAGCCACGCCTTCAATTACGACCTGCCCATGCAGGCCGAGGACTATGTCCACCGCATCGGCCGCACCGGACGCGCCGGGCGCGACGGCCAGGCCATCACCCTCGCCGTGCATGCGGAGCGCCACAAGGTGCGCCGCATCGAGCATTTCATCGGCCAGTCCATCCCCATGGAGACCATTCCCGGCCTGGAACCCGTCCGCAGCGTGCGGCCGACCTACCGGGACAAGCCGCGCGGGGCGCGCCCACAGGGCGGCAAGCCCTGGCACAAGGGGGGCGGACAATCGGCCAACGGTGCGGCGCGTGCGCGCAAACCCTGGCACAAGGAAGGCACCGCCGCCGCCGGCTCGGATCATGCCCGCAAGCCCTGGCAGCAGGACGCGCCCGCCGGCGCCCGCGTGGACCGCGCCGAGCGCCCGGCCAGGCCGGACTATGCGGCGCGCCCGGGGCGCTCCGCACGCGGCGAGCATGCCGAGCGCACGCGTACCGATCGCCCGGCTTTTGCCGCGCGCACCGACAAGGCCGGCAAGGTCGGCGCCAAGTCCGCCTTCAAGCGCGAGGCGCGCCGCAACGACACCAAGCCCGCGCAGCGCCCCCGCTTCGCCTGACCGGCACGGCCGGGGCCTGATATCCTGTCGCGCATGGATTTGCCCACCGTCGCCATCCCATCCGGCCTGCCGGTCCCCGGCGGGGACGCGCACGCCCACGGCCTGCGCGTACAAGCCATACTGCGCGAACGCATCCAGGCCGCCGGCGGCTGGCTGCCCTTCGAGGACTGGATGCAGGCGGCGCTCTATGCCCCGGGCCTGGGATACTACAGCGCGGGCAGCGGCAAGTTCGGCGGCCCGGGCGATTTCATCACCGCCCCCGAGGCCGGACACCTGTTCGGCCAGGCGCTGGCCCGGCAGGTGGCGCAGGTCCTCCAGGCCTCAGGCAGCACGGAGGTCCTGGAGTTCGGCGCGGGCTCCGGCGCCCTGGCGGAAACCCTCATTCCCGCCCTGCACGACCTGGGCCAGTCCGTGAACTATCGCATCATCGAACTCTCCGCGGATCTGCGCGCGCGCCAGGCCGGACGGCTGGCGCACTGGGGGGATGCCGTGCAATGGCTGGATGCCCTGCCCGAGGATTTCAGCGGTTGCGTGATCGCCAACGAGGTCCTGGATGCCATGCCGGCGGCGCTGCTGCGCTGGAACGCCGAGGGCGCCGTCGAGGTCCTGGGCGTGGCCCTGGACGGCCAGCCCGACGCGCCCTGCCCGTTTCGCTGGGCGGTGCGCCCGGCCCCGGCCGAGCTGGCCGGCAGCCTCGCTGAACGCATGCCGCCCCTGCCGGGCTATCGCACCGAGCTCAACCGGCAGGCCGAGGCCTGGGTGCGACACATGGGCCGGTGGCTGGCACGCGGCGCGGCGCTGCTGATCGACTACGGATTTCCGCAGGCCGAGTTCTACCATCCCCAGCGCGCCCAGGGCACCTTGATGTGCCATTTCCGCCATCACGCGCACGATCAGGCGCTGATCCTCGCCGGACTGCAGGACATCACCACCCACGTGGATTTCACCGCCATGGCCGATGCCGCGCTGGCGGGCGGCCTGGACGTGCTGGGCTATGCGTCGCAGGCGCGCTTTCTGATGAACGCGGGCCTGGCCGGGCTGATCCAGGCACCGGGCGAGGACCCCGCGGCGCGGGCCCGCCTGCTGGCCGAGGTCAACACCTTGACGTCCGAGGCCGAGATGGGCGAGCTGTTCAAGGTCCTGGCCGTGGGCCGCGGCCTGGACGAGCCCCTGCTGGGCTTTGTGCGCGGGGATCGGCGCGACCGCCTGTAGGTCCGTCAGCGCAGCGGCGCACCCAACGACGCGCTATTCGGCCGCCGGCAGGATGACCAGGGGATCGCCTTGCGAGGTCACGCCGGATGTGCCCGGCGACGGCAGGGCTTCTGTTTGCCCCTGGCCGTTGAGCTTGCGCGCGTCGCGGGCGGCCTTGCCGGCCGTCACGCGGATCGAGATCGCGCGGCTGCGCTCGCCCTGCGTCACGAAGACGTTCAGGTAGTGCACGCCGTCGGTGACCGCCTCGACGGTCGGCGCATCGGTCGCCACGCCTTGCAGGTCGCTACGCAGCTGCACCGTCGCCGGCGAATGCAGCAACAGGCCTTCCTCGGGACGGTATTCGACGCTCAGCACGCTGTCGGGCCTGCCGGCGAACCGCAGGTCCAGGCGCGTCTGGACGCCGACGGACAAGGGCACCTCATCGGCCCGCTGCACCGACACCGCCGCGCCGGGCTTGGGGGTGATGGCGTGGGCATGGCCGCCGCCGTGGCTGACGCCCGTCAGCGCGAACAGGGCGATACCGATCGCCAGATGCTGGAGTTTCATGGCGAAGGTCCTCATGGTTTTTTGGTCAGGGTGACAGTCTGGCAGTATGCCGTTCCATCATTGCGCTGATCGATCACCGCCATAGTGTAAATGCCGGCGTCCAGGCTCACATCCACCGTGCCGCCATAGCCCCCCGCCCTCGGCCCCTCGAACTCCAGTTCAAGCTTCGATACACCACGGGAAGACAGATACAGTCCGGCCTGTTCGTCTTCTTTCAGATCCGGCGGAGCCGGCGCGACTGGATCCGGGTAGAAGGTCAGCGTATAGTCGCCCGCGTCTGCCTCATCGATCGTCACGCGCCGGAACTGATACCGGCCCAGCTTGTTGTAATCCTGTTCAAGCAGATACGTGCCGCAGATTCTCTCGCCCGCAGCCAGCGGGAAATCCTTATAAACCGGCACGACGAAATCCTTGCCATCGGCGGCAAGAGACCCCGGATAGGTCTGTTCGTCACCCCAGATATCAAGTTTGGCCCCATTGACCATGCCGATATTGGCCAGCAAGGTGTCGGTCAGGCCTTGCCCTGCCCCATCCACGACCCCACGCAGGTAGGTGGCGAACGAGAACAGACTGGTATAGGCCGGGGTGTCCTTTTGCGGCCCGACCATCGTCTCGTAGATCGCGCCGAAGCCGATCGACGGCGCCTTGTACATCTGGTAGAGCATATGCTGCACCGAGGCCTCGTTGAACCAGCCAGGCGGGTCAGCAGGGTCGGCGGGGGTGTTCAGGTCCATGACGACGCCGCCCTTGCTTTGCTGAGGCCCCTGGGTATCGGCATAGATCGGATCGTCGCGCACCATGCCGGCCAGGGCATTGCCCCAGCCCTCGCCGAACGACACCCGCATGTCAAGAAGATCCCCGCCGCCATGCGACCCGCCGACACTATCGGAACGAGAGAATTTCGCCTCGAAATAGTGCCCCCATTCGTGCACGACCACCGCCGTATCGTATTCGTCGGTGTCGGAATCCTCTTTTCCGAGGATGTAGAGCCCCGGATGGTCGGTGCCCGGCTGCCAGTGGCTGGTGCCGATCTCGCCGATGGCCTTGTCGCCATTGGCCGATCGGTTGTGAATGCTCCAGTAGGTGTTCATGGGCGCAAAGACCGCGTCCTGGTCGACGGCCAGAACCTTTTGCATGCCCGTGAAAATCTGGTCCAGGATGGCGAAGGGCGCGGCGGAACGCGGGTTGCCATACCCGGCGCCCGTCCATCCCGAGGCCGCATGCAGGTCGCGCGACAGATGCGCAACGCCGGTGTTGAATGCCTCGCCTTGCACCGCATAGATGGACGCCGCCTTGTCGGCATAGCCGGGCGAGGTGTTGTCGCGTATGGTGAAATCCCAACTGGCGCCCTCGCCGGGCGCCTGGAACAGACGGGCGACCGCGCGCAGGCGGACCTGGGTGTTCTTGGGCACGGTGAGGACGTAGCGACCGTCGGCATCGGTGGCGCCCGAGGCCAGCTCCCGGCCATCGTCGTCAATCGCGGCCACCTGCACGCCGCGCGCCGGGCGGGCGACGGTCTCCGCATAATCCAGATAAGCAACATACGGGGTGACGGACGCGGCCACTGGCACGGAATCATAAGTCACCCGGCCGCTGAGCTGCACATTGGGGCCGAACACCGTGCCGCCGGAACCACCGGAGCCGTCGCAGCCGGCCAGCAGCACCGTCAAGGCAAGAGCCATGCAAACCATCCAGCGGAATCCAGACGGCGAGTGGGTCCGGTCGGTCGCAAGGCCGAGGGGCATATCGTCTTTGAAGGTCATGGCTTTTAGGAATGGGGTTTGGTGCGAAGAATCAATTACTCGGCCGCCGGCAGGATGATCAAGGGTTCGCCTTGCGAGGTCACGCCGGATGTGCCCGGCGACGGCAGGGCTTCTGTTTGGCCCTGGCCGTCGGGCTTGCGCGCGTCGCGGGCGGCCTTGCCGGCCGTCACACGGATCGAGATCGCCCGGCTGCGGGCGCCTTCCGTCACGAAGACGTTCAGGTAGTGGACGCCGTCGGTGACGGCCTCGACGGTCGGCGCATCGGTCGCCGCGCCCCGCAGGTCGCTGCGCAGCTGCACCGTCGCCGGCGAATGCAGCACCAGGCCGTCCTCGGGACGGTACTCGATGCTCAACACGCTGTCGGGTCTGCCGGTGAACCGCAAGTCCAGGCGCGTCTGGACGCCGATGGACAAGGGCACTTCATCGGCCCGTTGCACCGCCACCGCCGCGCCGGGCTTGGGGGTGACGGCGTGAGTGTGGCCGGCGCCGTGGCTGACGCCCGTCAGTGCAAACAGGGCGATGCCGATCGCCAGGAGTTGGAGTTTCATGGCGATCCCCTTATTGATCTACGCGGATGGTCCGGCATTCTTTCGCCGGGTCCCCCTGCACCCACACCGCATAAACCCCCGCCGCCAGGGTGTCCGTGGCCGTGCTGTTCTCTTTCAAAGCACCAGCGTACTCACCATTGAGATACAAGGCCGCCCAGCTCTCGGTGCCTGGACCCGAGAACGTCAAGGTGTAATCGCCATCGGCGGGAATCACCATTCGCAGGTACCGGTAATTGCCCAGTTTGGCGCTGTCCTGAGTGCCAAAGCCATCCGTTCCGCAGACCGCGACGTCGCCCGCGTCGACCACCAGATCCGTATAGATCGGCAAAACGATCGTTTCGTAGCCCACTGGCAAGGACTTGGGATCAACAGGATAGGTCTGATTGGCGCCCCAGATATCGAGGTCGACGCCATTGACCGTATAGATCTCGCCCAGCAGAAAATCGATCACGCCTCTGGACACCCCATTGGCCGCCTCGCGCAAATAGGTGGCGAACGAAAACAGGCTGGTAAAGGCCGGGGTGTTCTTTTGCGGCCCGACCATCACCTCGTAGATCGGCCCGAAGCCGATCGACGGCGACTTGTACATCTGGTAGAGCACGTGCTGCACCGAAGCCTCATTGAACCAGCCGCGCGGCTCATCGGCGGGGATCGTGTCCAGGTTCATGACCACGCCCGGAACGCTTTGCCGCAGACCCATGGTATCGGCATAGACTGGATCGTCTCGCACCATGCCGGCCAGGGCATTGCCCCACCCTTCGCCGAAGGCCAGGCGCATGTCCAGCCGATCCCCGCCGGTATGATCGCCTCCCCGGCTGTCGGAGCGCGACAGTCTGGATTCGAAGTAGTGCCCCCACTCGTGCACGATCACCGCCGTGTCGTATTCATCGGTGTCGACGTCCTCTTTCCCGAGGATGTAGAGTCCCGGCTGATCGGCGCCGGACCACCAGTGGCTGGTGCTGATCTCGCCCCGGGATTTGTCGCCGCCGTTCGGGCGATTGGCCACGCTCCAATAGGTATTCATGGGCGCAAAGACCGCATCCTCGTCCACGGCCAGGACTTTCTGCATGGCCGAGAAAATCTGATCCAGAATGGCAAAGGGCGCGGCCGAGCGCTGGTTGCCGTATCCGGCGCCGGTCCAGCCGGAGGCCGCATGCAGATTGCGCGTCAGATGCGTGGCGCCGGTGTTGAACGCCTCGCCCTGCACCGCATAGATCGACGCCTGGCCGTCGACATAACCCGGCGAGGTGTTGTCGCGTATGGAAAAGTCCCAGCTGGCGCCCTCGCCGGGCGCCTGGAACAGGCGCGCGGTCGCCCGCAGGCGGACCTGCATGTTCTTGGGCACGGTGAGGACGTAACGGCCATCGGCATCGGCATCATCCGAGGCCAGTTCCCGGCCATCGTCGGCAATGGCGGCGATCTGCACACCCCGCGCCGGACTGGCGATGGTGCCGGCATAGTTCAGATAGGCGCCCCGTGGAGCGACGGAGGCGACCAGCGGCACGAAATCGTAGGTCACCTGGCCGCTGATCTGCACATTCGGTCCGGGCGCCTCGCCCCCGGAACCGCCCGAGCCATCGCAGCCGACCAGCAGCACCGACACGGCAAGGGCCATGAACGTCATCAGGCGCGCGCGGGGTCGCAGGCGCATCGGCCCCCCGGCCGGCACGGCTCGCATGCATTGAATTGTCAGGGGGCGTCGTTGAAACCAGCGTCCTCTTCGCAAGCGAGCCTCCGCACAATGAAAATATAAGTATCAAATGAAATATTAAGTATCTTTTGTACTTAAATTGAACGTGGCGGTCAACGACTGATGGTATCTGCGTCCGATTCGCCACAATCGCCGGAAGCGCGGCAATCAGGCCTCGAGCGCCTCCAGAGCACGCAGCCGCGCCGCCCGCAGGCCCGCGCGGATGCGCCCCGCATCGCCGCCGGCGGCGCGCGCGATCGCCCCTGCATCGACGGCGCGCGCCGCCTCGATGCGTTGCGCCCAGGCGGCTTGGTCGACGTCCGCGCGCACGCAGGATGCCGCCTCGAGCAGCGCCCGGCAGCGGTCCGGCCGCCGCCAGGCATCGCAGGATTCCAGCAGGTCCAGGTGGGCCTCGGCGCCGACGGCGCCATCCCCGAGGCGCTCCAGCACCCCGGGCAGCAGGCGCGCCAGGTCACGGCAGGCGGTGGGCGCCCGCAAGGCGTCCTGCAGGCTCGCCGACGAGGCACGGCACAGCAGGGCATAGCGCTGGGCCAGGTCCAGCCCGCGGCGCGCGGACTCGCGCAGGCCCGCAGCCACCGTCTCGTCCCACCGCAACCCCGGCGCCACGCGCGGCAAGGCGCCGCATTCGGCCAGCACCTCGATCATCCGTCCGGGATGGCCGGTGGACAGGCCCTTGGCCAATTCCTGCCAGACGCGCTCGGGCACCAAGGCGTCGACCTCGCCGCTGTCCACCAGGGCGCGACACAGGGCCAGGGTTTCGGGTGCGATCGAGAATTCGTGGAACCGCGCCGCAAAACGCGCCAGGCGCAGCAGCCGCACTGGATCCTCGATGAATGCGGGGCCCGTGTGGCGCAATACCCGCGCCCGCAGGTCGGCCACGCCGCCCAGGGGATCGATCAGCGCGCCGTCGGGCGCGCGCGCGATCGCGTTCACCGTCAGGTCGCGGCGCCGCAGATCCTCATCGAGGGTGACCTCGCGCCCGGCATGGAACACGAAGCCCTTGTAGCCACGCCCCGACTTGCGCTCGGTGCGCGCAAGCGCGTATTCCTCGTGCGTGCGCGGATGCAGGAACACGGGGAAGTCGCCGCCAACGGGCGTAAAGCCGCGCGCCGCCATGATCTCGGGCGTGGCGCCGACCACTACCCAGTCGCGATCCCCCGCCGGCAAGCCCAGCAGGGCGTCGCGCACGGCGCCGCCCACGACATAGACCTCCAGCCCCTCGACGGCAGGGTCGCCGCAAGGACTCATGGCAAGGCGGTGCGGGCCGCGCCCGAGGGGCTGATCGTGCCCAGGCGCTCTTTGAGCGACTGGGGCTGCCCCGAGAACAAGGCGGCATAGTAGACCGCGTTCGACATGACGTGCTTGACGTACAGGCGCGTTTCAGTGAATGGAATGGTCTCGGCAAAGATCGCGCCCTCGACCGGCGCCTGCAGGCGTGCGCGCCAGCGCTTGGACCGCCCCGGGCCGGCGTTGTAACCCGCCGTCGCCAGGACCTCGGAGCCGTCCAGGTCGCGCAGCACCATATCCAGGTACCGGGTGCCCAATATGGTGTTGACGTCGAATTCATTGACCCGGCTGGGCTTGAAATCCTTCATGCCGATCTTGCGGGCCACCCAGCGCGCGGTCGCGGGCATGAGCTGCATCAGGCCCGATGCGCCGACCCGCGAACGCGCATCGGTGATAAAGCGGGATTCCTGCCGGATCAGGCCATAGACCCAGGCCGGATCCAGGTCGACCTCGCGCGCCTTGGCGGCCACCTGGCCTTCGAACGGCGCAATGAAGCGCTGGCTGAAATCGACCTCGTTGCGCGTCTGCAGGGAGGTATTCACGACGCGATCGTAGATGTGCTCCTCGCGGGCGAGTTCGGCCGCCGCCCGCAACTGCAGGTCGTCCATCCCGCGCAGGGCGAAATTCCATTCCGGCACCGCCTCGCGCCGCCATCCCAGGTCGAACAGCGCGATCGCGCGTTCCAGGCCCGGGTTCGCGCGCGCCTGCTGGACGAGCGCGGCATCCACCGGCACGGGCTGGGCCGGCATATAGGGCGGCCGTCCCAGTTCCTCGTTGGCCAGCTGGCCGTAGAAGCTGAGATCCGTGGCGATGGATTCGAAATACTGCCGTGCGGCCTTCTGGTTGCCCTGGGCCGCCAATGCACGCCCGTACCAATAGCGCCAAACCGGTTCGTCGGCCTGGCGTGCGGACATCTTGCGGATTGCCGTGGCGACCCGCCCCCAATTGATCCGCGCCTCGCGCAGCTCGGCCCGGACCTCCCAGGCGTGGTTGTAGTCGGTCATGGGAACGAAGCCGGACTTGCGGTACCAGCGCGCCGCATCGGGCTCGACGTTCAGTGCGGCCACCAGCCCGAACTGGCCCCAGACCCATTCCAGATCCGCCTTGGGCACGAAGCCCGCCCAGCGGCCCTCGACATCGCGCGCGGCCGCCGCCCGGTCGTCCTCGCGCGCCAGCCGGGACAGCGCGATGGCCGTCAGTTCGGTCTGGATCCGGGTGCGCGGCTTGGACTGGTTCTGGAGCCACTTGCGGGGATTTTTCATCAGCGCGGCGTACTGGACCATGGCCGGCGTATCGAAGACGATGGCCGCCACCCGGCGCGCATGGGCCTCCTTGCCGGTCTCGAGCGTATCGCGCAGCAGCGTCGCCAGCTGGTTGCGGCTGAGCACGTGGTCCTCGACGACCTGGTCGAGCATGTCCCAGCAATCGCTGTTGGGCCGATAGACCTCGAGGACCTCCGCGGCACGCGCCTTGCGCCCGCTCATGTGGCCGGCCAGCAACTGCGCACACTCGAGACTCGTGCTGCCGACGATCACCGGCCCGACGCGCAGCGCCCCGCCGTAGTCGCCCGCCCGCACGGCGGCCAGGATCCAGTCGCCCTTGATCCTGTCGGCCAGATAGGCGTCGGTATTGTCGGCGAGGAACTGCCCGACCTCGGCGTCCGGGACGGGCGTGGTGCGATCGGACAGCTTGTGGCGCAGAAGCCAGTAGCGCGGATACAGGCCCAGCACCGGATCGGCCGCCGCCAGCGGCGCCAGGCGGGCGACCTCGTCCCAGCGCCGCTTTTGCATGGCCTCGTAGGCATCGACGACCGCCTGGCGTGCCGCCGCGGGCACGACCGGCGGCACGTAGGGCGCGGCCGCGCGCGCCGGCGCCGGCAGCGAGGGACTGGCCTGGATGGCCTGGCCGGCCGGCAAGGCGCCCACTGTGGCCAGCGTAGGGGGCGGCACCGTCGGCGCCTCGGCGCCCGCGCAGCCCGCCAGGCCCAGTGCAAAGACCGCGCCCGCCGCCGTGCCGCGCCAGCGGCCGGCCCCAAGGGCGGTGCATCCCGGGTTTTTCTGATACCTTAGAAGGCTTGACAACATATCGCCTGCAACCCCGCTACTACGCCATGAACGACAACGCACAGGATAACGCAGTCCCCTTGCGGATGCGACTCAAGCAGCGCCGCGCGCAACAGGCTGCCGGCGATCGAGACCGCGGCGCCCTGCTGATACGCGGGCGCCTCTACACCTGGCTGGCGACCAACCGCAGCCGCCTGCTCGAATCGGGCCGCCCCGACGCCCAGTGCATCGCCGCCTTCTGGTCCATGGCCGACGAACCCGCCTTGCAGCCCCTGCTGCGCCAGTGGGCGCAGGACGAGACCCTGACGGTCTCGCTGCCGGTCGTCACCGCGCCCGGCGCGCGGCTGCAATTCCGCACCTGGACGCCGGACACGCCCATGAGGCCGGGCGCCTACGGCATCCTGGAGCCCGAAGGCCCGCAGGCCCCGCCGCCCGACGTCGTCCTGGTCCCCACCCTGGGCTTCACCCGGCAGGGCGACCGCCTGGGATATGGCGGCGGATACTATGATCGCACCCTGGCCGCCCTCAAGGCCTCGGGCCATCCGTTCACGACCCTGGGCATCGCCTGGGCCTGCGGGGATCTCAGCGGCGAGGACTACTCGCCCGCCGTCCACGACGTGCGCCTGGACGGCGTCCTCACCGACAAGGGGTGGGCCCTGCCGGCGCCCGAGCTTTAGGGCCTGTTCACCCTAATTCAGGAGCCGCCCTCGAGATTGGCGCAGATCGCCATCACCGCATCGGCGTTGTTCAGGGTGTAGAAATGCGCCCCCGGCGCGCCGCCCTCGAGCAGGCGCGCCACCATGCGGGATACGACCTCGGTGCCGAAAGCCCGGATCGAGGCCTTGTCGTCGCCGAAATCCGCCAGGCGCAGGCGCAGCCAGCGCGGGATCTCGGCGCCGCACATGTTCGAAAAACGGGCAAGCTGCGTATAGTTGGTGATCGGCATGATGCCCGGCACGATCGGGATGTCGACGCCGCGCGCGCGCGCGCGGTCGACGAAGTCGAAATACGCGTCCGGATTGAAGAAATACTGGGTGATCGCACTGTCGGCGCCTTCCGAGACTTTGGCGACGAAATGGTCCAGATCCTCGCGCGCGCCGAGGGCCTGCGGATGCATTTCAGGATAGGCGGCCACCTCGATGTGGAAGGCGTCGCCGTACTCGGACCGCACGAAGCGCACGAGGTCGCTGGCATAATGCAGTTCGCCCGTGTCGCCGCCCATGCCCGAGGGCAGGTCGCCGCGCAGGGCCACCAGGCGGCGTACGCCGCGCGCCCGATAGGCGTCCAGGATGCTGCGCAATTGCGCGCGCGTCGAGCCGATGCATGATAGATGGGGCGCCACGTCGGCGCCCAGGTTCTGCATCAGCTGCACCGTATCGACGGTGCCTTCACGGGTGGAGCCGCCCGCGCCGAAAGTCACGCTGACGTAGCCGGGGCGCAAGGCCATCAGGCGCTTGGCCGAGCGCACGAGCCGCTCCTGGGCCGCGATGTCGCGCGGCGGGAAATACTCCAGGCTGAAGATCGACGGTGATGCGGCGCTCATGCGAGCAGCAGGCTCGCCAAGGCCCCCGACACAATGCTGTACACCAGGGCGCCCAGCAGCGCCCACCAGAACCCATCCACCTGGAAGCCCTTGAGGATGGAGCCGGCGAACCAGAACACCAGGGCGTTCAGGACCAGCAGGAACAAGCCCAGGGTCACCACCGTGATCGGCAAGGTGAGCAGGATCAGCACCGGCTTGACCAGCGTATTGAGCAGGCCGAGCACCAGCGCGGCGATCAGCGCCGAGCCGAAGGACGCAACGGTGATCCCGGGGAGGATGTAGGCCACGACCAGCAGGGCCACGGCGTTCAGGATCCAGACGAGCAATAGAGTCATGATGGGCTCCGGTGGAAGGCGCGCCGCGCGCGCCGGAATCAGTAGCGGTAGTGCTCGGGCTTGTACGGGCCGTCGACCTTGACGTTGATGTAGTCGGCCTGCTTCTGGCTCAGCGTGGTCAGCCGTGCGCCGAGCTTCGTCAGGTGCAGGCGGGCGACTTTTTCGTCCAGATGCTTGGGCAGCACGTAGACCTGGCCCTGCTGGTAGTGTTCACCACGCGTGAAGAGCTCGATCTGGGCGATGGTCTGGTTGGTGAACGAGGCCGACATGACGAAGGACGGGTGCCCCGTGGCGCAGCCCAGGTTCACCAGACGGCCCTTGGCCAGCAGGATGATGCGCCGGCCATCGGGGAAGATGATGTGGTCGACCTGGGGCTTGATTTCCTCCCATTGCAGGTCCTCGACCGAGGCGACGTCGATCTCGCTGTCGAAATGGCCGATGTTGCAGACGATGGCCTGGTCCTTCATGCGATAGAGGTGGTCGCGGTTGATGACGTGGTAGTTGCCCGTGGCGGTGACGAAGATATCGGCCTGCTCGACGACCTCGTCCAGATCGACGACGCGATAGCCCTCCATCGAGGCCTGCAGGGCGCAGATCGGATCGACCTCGGTCACCCAGACCTGCGCGCGCAGGGCCGCCAGCGCCTGTGCGCAGCCCTTGCCCACGTCGCCGAAGCCGCAGACCACGGCGATCTTGCCCGCCACCATGACGTCGGTGGCGCGCTTGATGCCGTCGACCAGCGATTCGCGGCAGCCATAGAGGTTGTCGAATTTGGACTTGGTGACCGAGTCGTTGACGTTGATCGCGGCGACCTGGAGCTCGCCGCGCTGCGACATCTGGTAGAGGCGGTGGACGCCGGTGGTGGTTTCCTCGGTGACCCCCTTGATCTGGGCCAGGCGCGTGGAATACCAGGACGGGTCGCGGGCCAGACGGTCGCGGATGGCGGCATAGAGCACGCGTTCCTCCTCGTTGTCCGGATTGGCGATCACCGCGGGATCGGATTCGGCGCGCGCACCCAGGTGCAGCAGCAGCGTGGCGTCGCCGCCGTCGTCGAGGATCATGTTGGCCTGCTCGCCGGGCCAATCGAAAATGCGGTGCGTGTACTGCCAATAGTCCTCGAGCGATTCGCCCTTGACGGCGAAGACCGGCGTGCCGCCGGCGGCAATGGCGGCGGCGGCGTGGTCCTGGGTCGAGAAAATGTTGCACGAGGCCCAGCGGACCTCCGCGCCCAGTGCCTTCAGGGTCTCGATCAGCACCGCCGTCTGGATGGTCATGTGCAGGCTGCCCGCGATGCGCGCGCCCTTGAGGGGCTGTGCGGCGGCGAATTCCTCGCGCGTGGCCATCAGGCCGGGCATTTCGGTTTCGGCGATGGCGATTTCGCGGCGGCCCCAGTCGGCCAGGGCGATGTCGGCGATAACGTAGTCGTGTGCAGTGCTCATGATAGTCCTGTAGAGCCTGCGCCGGCGATGGGAAAGCGGCAGCCCATCGGACCCGCGCGAGGCGGCGATGGGCGCCGTTTGAAAACGAGATCCCGAGCCTGGCGGCGCGCGGGATCCGTCGGATCCGGTCGTCGCGCCGCTGCAGCGCCCCTCGGGCAAGTGGGGATTATAGCGTGGGTGCGGGGCCAGCGTTCAAGAGGTGGCGGGCCCGCTGGGCGCCTGGGCCGCCGTCAGGAACGCATCGGAAAAACAGGCGTTCTCGTCGAGCCCCTGGGCGATGAAGGCCGGCGCCGCCGCCTCGACCATCCTGACCGAGCCGCACAAATAGACCTCGTAGCCGCGCAGGTCCGCGACATCGGCCAGCATGGCCTCGTGCACCAGGCCGGTGCGGCCCGTCCAGCCGTCGCCGTCGGCGGGCTCGGAGAGCACCGGCACCACGGTGAAGTTGCCATGCTCGCGCTGCCATTGTTCGCAAAGATCCAGCATGTACAGGTCGGCGCGCCGGCGCACGCCCCAGTACAGGCGCATGGGACGCTGCACGCCGCGCGCGAACGCGTCCTCGACGATGCTCTTGACCGGTGCGAAGCCCGTGGCGCCCGCCACGAACAGGATGGGCTGGGGACTGTCGCGCAGCGTGAACTGGCCCAGCGGCCCCTCGAAGCGCACGACATCGCCGATCCGCATGCCCTGGAACACATGGGTCGTGAAGCGCCCTCCCGGCACCAGGCGGACATGCAATTCGATCAGCCCGTCGCCGCCGGGCCGGCTGGCATACGAGAATGCACGCCGCTGGCCGTCGTCCAACACGATGTTGATGTACTGACCGGCCTTGAACTCCAGGGCTGCGCGGTCGGACGGTTGCAGGGCCAGGAACATCACGTCGTCGGACAGCGGCTCGAGGCGCGCCACGGTGGCGGTGTATTCCCGCACGGCCAGGGCGGGCCCGCCGGCGAAACCCTCGACCTCGACGACCATGTCGCCGCGCGGCAAGGCGCAGCACATCAGGGCCATGCCCCGGGCCTTCTGGGCATCCGTCAGCGCGCCGGGGCTGTAAGGACGGTGATCGTAAGACCCCTGCTGGACGGTGCAGATGCACAGGCCGCAGGCACCGTTGCGGCATTCGAACGGCAGCGCCAGCCCCTCGCGCAGGCCGGCGTCGAGGATGGTCTCGCCTTCGCGCGCCTGGACCTGGGCGCTGGTACCGGGTTCGCCGTGGATCATGATCCCCGCCAAGCGCTGCTCGCCCCGACGGAATCGGGGCGGCCACCAGGGCAGCAGCGCAAGCAGCATGGAGGCGCCCAGCACCAAGGTCCACACCCAGCCCAACGGCCATTGCGTCAGCAGCGGAAAGATCCCCATGTAGAACCAGTCGAGCTCGATCCGGGAGACCGCCCGGGATAATTCGCTGACGCCGCCCTGGCTGTGCACCGGCGCCACCAGCGACAGCACCACCAGCGTCGCGAGCAGGCCCGCCACGATGGGGCGCGGCGGGATCGTGCGCGCCTTGGGCACGCGCTGCGCATGGATGGCCATGACCATCAGCACCACCAGCGGCAGGCCCACGTGCATGAAGGACAGCAGGGAAAAGAAGCGGTTGCCGACATGTTCGGTGTAGAGGAAATTGCGCATCAGCGCGCCGTCGAAGATCGGCAGCCAGTCGAGCCATTCGAACGTCGCCACGGTGACGTATTGCGCCAGCTGGTCCCAGGGCAGCATGTAGCCATTGATGCCGGTGGCGTAGACCATCCAGATCAGCATGACCCCCGTCAGCCACGAGAACCAGCGGAACCCGCGAAACCGGTCGAGGGCGAAATAACGCAGCATGTGCAGCGCCATGGTCAGCACCATCGCGTCCGAGGCATAGCGGTGGAGGCTGCGCATGATGCCGCCCAGCCACCACTGCGTGGTGCTGAGCGAGACCACCGAATCGTACGCGTCGGTGATCCCGGTCTCGAAGAATATATAAAGGTACAGGCCGCTGCCGCCGATCACCCAGAACAGGAAGAAGGAGATCGCCCCCAGGTGATAGAAGGGATTGATGCGATCGCCGAATGCGGCGTTGAACATCGCCTCGACCCGCAGGAAACACCACTGCAACAGGCCTTGAAGTCTCTTGATCATTGGATTCCCTTCAGCGCGCCACCGGCCGGCGAACGGCGCGGATCGCCACCACCACGAACAGCAGGCCGCCGACGATGGCGATCAAGCCGCCCAGGCCCATCATGCCCATGCCGATCACCTCGCCGGTGCTGCGCAACACCTGTTCGGCGCCCGCCACCTTGCGCTGCACCCCGTAGCCGCCCGACCACACCAAGCCGATGATGTGGATCAGTTGCCCGATGCCGTATAGCCACGGCTGCCAGGTGGCCAAGCGGCCCTGTGGCGCCTCGTAGCCCAGCACGGGCAGGATGCGATAGACCATCCCCATGAGCGCCAGCGTCACACCGACGATGCAGCCGTGGTAATGCGCCGGAATGCGGACATTGCTGCCGTCGATGAAAATGCCGATCAGCCCGCCCGCGGCGAACACCAGCACCGACGCCAGCAGCGCCGCACGCAGCGGGCGCAGCGTGGCGTCGGCCGGCCGAAGAGCGACGACGCCCCAGACCGCCGCCAGGCCGACAGGCAGGATGGCTGGGCCGCCTCCCAGGCGCATGGCCCAGGTCAGCAGATTGCGGTGCTCTACAGAAGCGACCTCGTGCGCGAGATAGGCGTACGGGGTGACGAAGACACCCGCCAGGGCGAGGGAAAACAGCAGGATCACGACGCGCGGCGTGAGCATCGACCGCGCCCCGCAGGCGCTGGCCAGCCATAGCCAGCACACCAGCATCAGCAAAGTCCAGGTGAACTGCAGGGCGTGCCCGCCGCCCCAGAACAGGATCTCGTAGTAGGCCTTGCCGTGCAGGGCGGTGGGCAGCACCGCCCAGGACCAGGCGAAGCTGAGCACGCCGACGGCGGCCGCCACGGCGGCCGCGCCGAGGCCGAAGTGCAGGGCGCCGCGCCCGTCGTACCGCAGCCCCAGGCGCGGCGCGGCCAGCAGGCTGCGCAGCACCAGCAGCGCCGCGCCGCAACCGAACATCACCAGCCCCGCGAGGAACAGGGTCGAATCGAGCACCGGGATGTAGTTGGCCATGATGGCCTCGCCGGGGTCCAGGAAAGGGGCCAGCGCCATGACGAGCGTGCCGGCCGCCGTGACCCACAAGCCCGACCACGCCATCCATTGCATGCGCCGGGAGCCGTACAGGCTCCAGAGCAGGCCGGCCATCGCCACGAACCAGACGAGTACCGACAGGTCCACGTGCAGCACCAGCGAAACCCGGAAAAAATCGGCGGACGGCAGCCACTGGTTGACGAAGGGCGTACGCGACGCCACCAGCAGCATCGAAAAAAGGCCCGAGCCGATCAGCGCGGCCAGCCCCAGCCCCAGCCAGCCGCGCCCCAGCGCCAGGCGCGCGTCCCGGACAATGTCCAATTGATAGTCCGCGCCCAGGCACGCCGGCGGCGGGGCCATGGGCACGCCACCGCGCAGGCCCGGCACATGGGAAGGATTTGCACTCATTGCAGGACGATGCCTCCCTGATCAGCGTTGAAATCGATCACCATCACCTGCGCCGGCGCCAGCGTGATCGTGTCCTCGCGTTGGTGGGTGTACCCCTCGGCGGACTGCTTGTCCTTGAAGCGCACGGCGATGCGGTGCTGGCCCGCCGGGACGTCCAGCCGCCGATACATGGTGGAAGCGCCGTCGCGCGACAGCCCCGACGGCGCCGCCACATGGCTGAGCACCGTCCGGCCGTCCAGATCCACCTCGATGCTGACCGGCGAGCGCTCGCGCTCGCACTTGGTGGCCTTGCGCATGTTGGGCGCCAGTTTGGCCAGCTCCTCGGCGGTATACGGGCGGCAGTCGGCCAGCCGCGCCCCGTGGTGGATGAAGCTGACCTTGATCTGCGCCATGTCGGGCGGCAGGGGATGGTATGCGGGCCAGCGCGAAAACACGCCGATCGCCACCGCGAAGCAGCCATACAGCAGGGCCTGGCCCGCCCAATCGAATACGCGCCTCATCAGGGGCTCCTTGGGAACGGGGGCGCGGCGCGCCGGACGCATCGTGACTGGGATGCAAGGGGCGCGCCCCGGCAGCCTGTCGGTCGGATCGGCGTCAAGCGGTGCTGCGCCCCCTCTTTTTGTGCGCGCCTCGCCGGCTCGCACGCCATTCATTGATGAAGAAAATCATCATCAGAACGAAGAAGGTCGCACCTCCCGCGATCTGGATCGGCAAGGTGTAGTCGACCCGATACGCGCCGGTCTCGGGGTCGACCACCGTGCACATGATGCGGACGCGATCCATGAGGTTGTCGAGCAGCGTGTTCGACGGATTCAGGGGCATCCCGGCCAGCAGCATCTTCAGGGGTTCGCCCAATGCGCCGGCCGCGACGTCCTCGCCATAGATCTGATGCACGATGCGGCCCTCGGCATCCAGGACCGAGACCTGCAGCACATGGTCGAAGCCCGCCGGCGTCGCGGCATAGGCGAAGCCGAAATCCGCCGTGAGATCGGGGACGATGGCGGCGGGTGGGCTGAGGAATTCCCAGTTGGGCGCGGTGATGCCGTACTGGGTGGCGAACGCCTTGAGGGCCTGCGGCGAGTCGGCGGGCTGGTTGAAGCCGATGCTGACGATGTTGAACTGGTTGACGCCCAGGCTTTTCTGCAGGCCCTTGACGGCCTCTTGCAACGAGCGGGTGGTGGCGGGACACACCCGGAAGCAGCCGGTGTAGATGAAGCTGACCAGCAGGGGCTTGCCGCGGAAGGACGCCAGGGACACCGGGCTGCCCCCGCGGTCGACCAGGATATGGTCGCCGATCCGGCGCCCGAGCGCAGCCTGGCTGAGGGCGAGGGCATGGTCCGCATCCAGGCCCGACGCCCCGGCCGCCTCGGTGCGAGCGGGGGACGGCGCGGCAAGCAGCGCCAATCCCAGGCCGCAGGCCGCGGCGCCACGCCAAAGACGGGAAAACAACATCAAACCGGACACCTCGTTCCTAGAACCCCGGCCTCGTCAACTGAGGCCCCAGAGCTGGCTGAGGTACTTCCAGTTGACGAAGTAGTACAGCACGAAGGCCAGCAGAAAGACCATGGCCAGCACGAAGGTGCCGGGTGCCACGAAGCCCGCGGAGCCGTAGGTCTGGACCGCCGCCGTCGGCGCCGCGCGCTGGACGGGCGTGAAGGTGTTGCTGACCACGCCGGTGTCGAGCTTTTTGCCCCAGAGCAGCGAGCCCAGCACGAGGTAGACGAACAGCGCGCCGCCGATGATGGCCACGACGCCGCCGATGCCCACCAGCCCCATCATCAGGTAGGCGGCGCCCGGCCACTCGTAGGCCAGGGCATGGCCGCTGAAGGCCATGTCCCAATGGCGGCGGGACACGCCCAGCGTACCGGCGCCCATCATCACCAGGCAGAAGAAGTACATCGCGAAGCCGAAGAAATAGGGCTGGATGCGCGCCAGGTTAGGCGAGATGATCTCGCGCCGGAACAGCACCGGGATGAGGAAATAGGTGAGGCCCATGAAGGTCAGGGTGGACCCGATGACGACGGTGGCGTGGAAATGCCCCGGCACGTAGATGGTATTGTGGATCAGCAGGTTGAGCTGCTCGGTGCCCATCATCACGCCGGAGATGCCGCCCAGGAAACCGAAGCCGACCAGCGAGATGAACACGCTGGAGAATACGGGATTGCCCCAGGGCGCCTTGCGCAGCCACTCGAACAGGCCCTTGTTGAAGCCCCGCGCACGCTGCGCGACCTCCATGGCGCCGGGAATCGACAAGGCATGGATCATCGAGGCCAGCACGGCGAAATACATGAAGTAGCTGGTGTTGACGATCTTCCATTCGGTGCTGACGCCCGGGTCGGCCAGGATGTGGTGGGCGCTGGCCAGTTGCAGGAACAGGATGTAGAGCAGGAAGGCGCCGCGGCTGACGCGCTCGGACATGGGCTTGGCGCCGAAGGCGATGGCCGCCACGGCATACCAGATCGAGATATGGGTCGCCACGTTGATCTGCTGGGACGAATGGCCCAGCGCCCACCAGATCACGCGGTACACCAGCGGATCGACGTTCTGCAGGAGCCCGATGGACATGAAGAAGGTGGGGATCAGGATGATCGCGCCCGACAGCAGGGTGAAGACCGCGATGATCCCCGCCGTGATGGCGCCGAAGGTCACCAGCGGCACCGAGCCCTCGTAGGTCTTTTCGCGCTTGGCGACGACCAGCGTGCCGAAGAACACGCCGCAGGCGATCAGGGCGCCGACGGCGAACACGATCAGGCCCAGGTAGAACGACCAATGCGCCATCATCGGCACGTACGAGGTCATCATGACGCTGGAGTCGCCCCGGAAGACCGCGATGTTGTTGACCACGGCGCCGACCAGCATGAGCGCATAGCCCGCCCAGGCGATCCGTGGCGTGGCGATCCGGCAGCGCAGCAGGGAGGACGCGGCGAAGTACAGAACCGCGACCTCGAAAAAGATCATCCAGTAGATCAGCATGTCCAGGCCGTGCGCCGTGAGCACCATGTAGAAGGTGTCGGCGGGCAGCCAGTGCACGGCGGGCCAGCGCGTCAGCACGACGCCGATGGCCAGCAGTCCGCCGACCATCAGCGCGACGATGGCGGTGACGGCGTTGATCTTGATGAGTTTTTCAGCCTGGTCCTCGAACTGCAGCCCCGAGCGCGGGCACGTACGATAAGTGGTGTTGACGGCCATGTCGGTCCTCGCTTTACTTGACGTACAGGCGGCTCACCATTTCATGGTGGCCGATGCCGCAATACTCGTTGCACACAATGGAAAAGACGCCGGACTCGTTGGGCGTGACCTTGATCACGTGCTCGTAGCCCGGCACCACCTGGATGTTGATGTTGGTGGGCTGCAGCGAGAAGCCATGGTTGTAGTCCATGGCGGTCAGGTGCAGCTTGTAGGTCTTGCCCTTTTCCAGTTCGAGGATGGGCCACCAGCTCCAGAGGCGGGCGATCAGATAGATGTCGGCCCCCTCGGGCGGCGCCACCACGGGGATTTTCTGGTCGGTCTCGGTGCGCACCGTCCATTTATCCACGAAGGCCTGCGTCTGGGCCATGAACTGCGCCGGGTTGGTCTTGTAGGTTTCGGTGGCGAGGTTCTGTTTGCCGTAGACGTGCCAGAGCACCATCATGAAGAACATGATCATGCACCACACGAAGGAAATGATGATCCAGGTGGCTTCGAGGCGGTCGAGGGGGTGCTTCCACCACAGCCGCTCTGAGGGGGGCAGTATTGCGCTCATGGGTCGGCTTCCTTATTTGGCCGCGGGGATGGTCAGGATGTCGATGAAGCCCCAGAGGTTGTAGACCACCATGGGAATCATCACGCCCAGAAAAAGCAGCAGAAACGGGCTGTCCAGCAGCTGCTGGATCAGGGGAACCTTCTCGTCCTCGTCGTCGTCATGGTGGCCCATGGTGGTCTCCTCGAAATGCCCTGGGTTGCTCTTGGACACGGGATGGAAACCCGGTGCATGCCTGTTTCAGGGGTGATGTGATTGTCCGGGGCGCCAAGGGCCAATGCCATGATTTGCATCAATTCTGGGAATTCGCCGCCAGGTTTCGCGCCAGTAAACGGCCGAACCCGGGCGGAAAGCTGTCAAAATGACACGCCCCCACGCCCCGCGGCCGGGGCTCCCCCCGTCGCCCCAGGAGCCGACCATGAACGCCCATGTCCCCGTTTCATACCCGGCAGCGCCTCGCATAGCGCGGCGGCGCGCATGGCTGCGCGGCATGGCCTGGTTCTGCGCGGCGTTGGTGCTGTCGATCATCGGCCTCAGCGCCCACATGCGCCTGAGCCGCGTCGACCCAGCTTGTCAGCCCTGGCCTCAATGCCAGCAGGCGCAGGCGCTGGACGCGGATGCGCCCGGTGCGCCACCGGCCGCGCGCGCCGCGCACCGGATGGCTGCCTCCGCAGCCCTGCTGCTGGTGCTGGCCATGCTGGCCGTCGCCTTGGGGCCGCGTCCCATCCTGTGGCCGGAGGGCCGCATGGCCCTGGGCCTGCTGGGGCTGGCGTTGTTCCTCGCGGTGCTCGGGATGGCGGCCGGCGCCTCCGCGCTGCCGGCGGTGACGCTGGGCAACCTGCTGGGAGGATTCGCGATGTTCGCCCTCAGTGTGCGGCTGGCCACTCGAAGGACCCGCGTGGGCCACGGCCGCCTTGCGGCAACGGCGCCACACGGGTTTCGCCTCGCGCTGCTGTTGGCGCTGGTCCAGGTGGCCCTGGGTGGGCTGGTGAGTGCGGGTCAGGCGGGCCTGAGCTGCCCGGCTTTCGGCGCCTGCGACCTGGGTGCGGGCGGCTGGCAGGCGTTCAATCCGTGGATCGAACCGGCTGCGGGAACGCCGCCCACCCACGCGGGCGGGGCGTGGTTGCACATGACGCACCGCGGCGTCGGACTGGCACTGGCGGTGATGCTGGCGATGCTGTCATGGCGGGCGTGGCGCCGCGGGGCACGCGCCTTCGCCGCCGTCCTTGCCGGCCTGCCCGTAGCGCTGGTGACGCTGGGCCTGGCCCTCGTGGCGCTGGGGCTGCCGCTGGCGCTGGTCCTGGCGCACAATCTGTGCGCGGCGCTGCTGCTCGCCCTGCTGGCGAGCGCCCCGGACTGTTATTCGCCCGTGCCGGATGCCGGACCGTGACGCCCCGTGGCGGGGCGCCTGCGGGGAAAACCCTGGCTGCGGATACGGTCCCAGACTTCGCGTTTTTCGGCCTCGTCCATGAAGACCCAGTTGGCGACCTCGAAGACGGTGCGCCCGCAGCCGCGGCAAACGTCGTCGTACAAAGTCGAGCACAGGGCCACGCAAGGTGAATCGGTGGGGTTCAGCGAGCGGGCGTCAGCCTGGGCGTCTGCGGCCGAGCCCACGGGCAGGCGGGGCGCCGCATCCGCGCCCCCGGCGGCGCAGGCACACTCCGCAGAGGACAGGGTTTCGTCGCGCCGGCCGCGCACCGGGCCGGCACCGTCCGTCGGCGACGGTGTGCTGGGACCGGTACGTTCGTTCATGTCTTTCCTCAGGCGGCGGCCTTCAGCACCTGCACCTTGTCGGCGGCTTCCCAGCTGAACTCGGGTTCGCTGCGGCCGAAATGGCCGTATGCGGCCGACTTGGAATAGATGGGGCGCAGCAGGTCCAGCATGTTGATGATGCCCTTGGGCCGCAAGTCGAAGTGCTCGCGCACCAGGCGTGCGATCTGCTCGTCGGGGATGACGCCGGTGCCCTCGGTGTAGACCGTGATATTGATGGGCTCGGCCACGCCGATGGCGTAGCTGACCTGCACCTGGCACTGGCGCGCCAGGCCGGCGGCGACGATGTTCTTGGCGACGTAGCGGGCCGCATAGGCCGCCGAACGGTCGACCTTGGAGGGATCCTTGCCCGAGAACGCGCCGCCGCCGTGGGGGCAGGCGCCGCCGTAGGTGTCGACGATGATCTTGCGGCCGGTCAGGCCGCAGTCGCCTTGCGGGCCGCCGATGACGAATTTGCCGGTGGGGTTGACCATGTAGCGCGTTTTGCCGGTCAGCAGGCCCTCGGGAAAGACGGGCCGGATGATGTGCTCGATCACGGCGTCGCGGATGTCGTCCTGCGAAATGTCGGGATGATGCTGGGTCGACACGACCACGGTATCGACCTCGGCGGGCTTGCCGTCGATATAGCGGAAAGTCACCTGGGACTTGGCGTCGGGACGCAGCCAGGGCAGGCGGCCGTCCTTGCGCAGTTCGCTCTGGCGCTGCATGATCCGGTGCGCATACCAGATGGGGGCCGGCATCAGGTCGGGGGTCTCGTCGCAGGCATAGCCGAACATCAGGCCCTGGTCGCCGGCGCCCTGGTTGAGGATTTCCTCGGGGGTGCGGTCCACGCCCTGGGCGATGTCCGGGGATTGCTTGTCATACGCCACCAGCACGGCGCAGCCCTTGTAGTCGATGCCGTAGTCGGTGTTGTCGTAGCCGATGCGCCGGATGGTGTCGCGGGCGATCTGGATGTAGTCGATGTTGGCGGTGGTCGTGATCTCGCCGGCCAGCACCACCAGCCCGGTGTTGCAGAGCGTTTCGGCGGCTACGCGCGACGTGGGATCCTGCTCGAGCAGGGCGTCCAGGATGGCGTCGGAGATCTGGTCGGCGACCTTGTCGGGATGGCCTTCGGAGACCGATTCGGAAGTAAAGAGAAAATCGTTGTTTGCCACAGCGATGCGTCCTTAGGTTGTGCCGGCGCATGCGCCGGGACGAGGTTGAACGAAACGCGTTGCACCTCATACCAAGGAGTCGGGGCGCGACGCTTTAGCGGTTTTTTGACGGCCCCGGAAGGGCCGGTATCGCTCCGCAAGTTGTCGGTTAACTCAGCGATGGAACGGATTTTAAGCGAAAATAGCCCCTCATCGCAGAATTCTTCGCTTTCATCAGGGATATTGGGGCGGGCGCGCCCCGCCCAGGAGTCGCTCCGTTCATGCTGTCGTTTTTCGTCAGGCTGCTGGCCGCGCTGCCCCTCGGGATGCTACAGGCCATCGGCCGCGCGCTGGGCCTGCTCGTCTATGCGTTTCCCGGCCGCTACCGCCGGCGCCTGAGGAACAACGCCCGCCAGGCGGGCTATGCCGATGCGGCTTTCACCCGCCGGGCCGCAGCCGAATCCGGCGCCATGGTCCTCGAGATTCCAAAAGTCTGGTGGCGCACCCGCGAATGCCTGGCCATCACGGGCAGCGGCGAAGAAGCCATCGTGCGCGCCGCGCTGGCCGAAGGCCGGGGGATCATCTACCTCACCCCTCACCTGGGCTGCTTTGAAATCACCGCGCGCCACCTCACGCAATACGGTCCCCTGACCGTGATGTACCGCCCGTCGCGCAGCCCGCTACTGGATCCGATCGTGGAGTCCGCACGCGACATGCACAACCTGCGGGCGGTGCCGGCCAACCGCCACGGGGTGCGCGAGTTCGTGCGCGCGCTGCGGCGCGGCGAGGCGGTCGGCATGCTGCCCGACCAGGTGCCGCGCGAGGGCGACGGCGTCTGGCTGCCGGTCTTCGGCCGCCCCGCCCTGACGATGACGCTGGCCGCACGCCTGGCCCTGCAAACCGGCGTCGCCGTGATCCTGACGGCCGGCGAGCGCCTGCCCGGCGCACGCGGCTGGCGCATGCACTACCTGCGGCTGCCGGAACCGCTGGCCGACACGCCGGAGGCGGTCGCCGCCGCAATCAACCAGGCAATGGAAACCTTGATCCGCCGGTTTCCCGAGCAATACCTGTGGAGCTACAACCGCTACAAGCAGCCGGAGGATGCGCCGCCCATCCCCGGGGAGTCCGCATGAGCCTCGACAAGAAGCCTCTGCTGCGGGCGGTGCTGGGCCATTTCGGCCGCTGCTCCACGCCTGCGCGCCTGCGCTGGGGCCGGGTCCTGGGTCGGATCACGCCCCTGCTGTTGCGCTCGCGCACGCACATCGTGCGCACCAACCTGCGCCTCTGCTTTCCCGACATGGATGCCGCCACGCGCGAGGCGCTGCTGCGGCGTCACTTCCGCCTGCTGGCCCAGTCATTCGTCGACCGGGGTTTGTGCTGGTTCGGCACGCCCGAGCGCATCCTGGACACCATCGAGCTGCAGGGCGAGGCGCACCTGAGCACCTTGCTCGACCAGGGCCGGCCCATCCTGATGTTCGCGCCCCACTTCATCGCACTGGACGCCGCCGCGACCCGCCTGACCCTGTTCCTGAAGGAATCGGCCACGCTGTACACGCAGCAGAGCGACCACGACGTCGACGAGATCGTGCGTCAGGGCCGGGGGCGCTTCCACCAGGTGCATCTGGTCAGCCGCCGCGACGGCGTGCGCGGGCTGATCCGGCATCTGCGCAAGGGGATCCCGGTCTATTACCTGCCCGATATGGATTTCGGCCGCCAAGGCAGTGCGTTCGTCCCATTCTTCGGCATCCCGGCGGCCACCCTGCTGTCGGCCGCGCAGATCGCCCAGGCCCGGGATGCGGCGGTGGTGCCGGTCATCAGCCGGCTGGATGCGGCCACGGGGCGCTACCGGGTCGAGGTCGGCGCACCGCTGGAGGCGTTCCCCGGGGACGACGATCCGGCGGCGGCCACCGCGCGCCTGAATCGCCTGATCGAGGCCGAGGTCCGCCGCGATCCGGCCCAATACTACTGGGTCCACCGGCGCTTCAAGACCCGTCCCGAGGGCGAGCCCGGCGTCTACTGAACCGCGGCCGGGCATGCGGACCGTTCCTGCCCGGACCGCCGCCGCGGTCTGGTTCGGCGGCGCGCTTTGCAGGATAATCCCGGGATGATCTGGAACTTCACCAAGATGCATGGCGCCGGCAATGATTTCATCATGCTCGACGGCGTGCGCCAGCCCATCCACATGACGCCCGAGCGGGCCCGGGCGCTGGCCGATCGCCATTTCGGCATCGGCGCGGACCAGATCCTGCTGGTCGAGGAGCCCTTGCACCCCGAGGCCGATTTCCGCTATCGCATCTTCAACGCCGACGGCGGCGAGGTCGAGCACTGCGGCAACGGCGCACGCTGTTTCGTGCGTTTCGTCCACGAGCAAGGCCTCTCGCACCGCAATCCCCTGCGCGCCGAGATCTGCACCGGCCTGATCGTGCTGACCGAGACGGACGACGGCGAGGTGACGGTCGACATGGGCCAGACCCGCTTCGAACCCGCCGACCTGAATTTCGACGCCGACGGGCTGGCCACGCAAGCCTGCGCGGACGACACGCTCTACCGATTGGACGTGCCCGGCCACGAGGGTCCGCTGCTGTGGTCGCTGGTGGCGATCTCGAATCCGCACGCCGTGCTCCAGGTCGAGGACGTGGAGCACTATCCGGTCGATGTCGTCGGCCCGGCCATCGCGACGCATCCGCGTTTCGGGCAAGGGGTGAACGTCGGCTTCATGCAGGTCCAGGGGCCGGGCCACATCCGCCTGCGCGTCCACGAGCGCGGCGCGGGCGAAACCCTGGCTTGCGGTACCGGCGCCTGTGCCGCGGCTGTGGCGGGCATGCGCCGCGGCCTGCTGGCGAACCCGGTGCGGGTCGATACACACGGCGGCACGCTGCACATCGATTGGGAGGACGGGCGCCTGCGCATGCGCGGCCCGGCCGCCACTGTCTTCAACGGCCAGGTCGACATCGACGCCCTGACCGCAACTTTCAGGGAATCCACCAGGATATGACTCAAGACGCGCTGACCGCCCAGGCTATCGCCGAATACCTCAGCACCCGCCCGGACTTCTTCGAACAGCACGCCGATCTGTTCGCCAACCTGAACGTGCCGCACCCGCATCAGGCGCGCGCGATTTCGCTGGGCGAGCGCCAGATCCTCACGCTGCGCGACCGGGCCAAGGCGCAGGAACGCCGCCTCGCCCAACTGCTGTACAACGCCGGCGGCAACGAACGCATCAATCAAGCCATCATGCAATGGTGCGCGCGGATGCTGGCCGAACCCGACTCCGCGCAGATTCCGGCCCACATCATCCGCAGCCTGGGCGACCTGTTCGACCTGTCCGCCCTGGCCTTGCGCGTGTGGGACCTGCCGGCGCTGGCCGACAGCGAATTCGCACAGGACGTCACCCCCGGCATCCGCGAGTATGCCGCCGCGCTCGAGGTCCCGTACTGCGGGCCGCTGGCCGGACAAGAGGCCGCGGCCTGGCTGGCATCGCCTCCCGCATCGGTGGCCATCATGGCGTTGCGTCCGCTGGCCGGACAAGCCCCCGTCGGCCTGCTGGTGCTGGGCTCGGACGACCCCGAACGCTTCACCGAGGACATGGGCACCGCATTCCTCGAGGTCATCGCCCTGCTGGCAGGCGCGGCGCTGGGCAGGCTGGCCGACCCCGCGCCCGCCGCCGCCTGAGGCGCCGGCGGTGGCCCCTCGCGGCATGTCCCCCCAGTACGCAGTCCAGAGGCCGTATCCATGACACCCACCACCGGCGACACACAATCGATCGAGGCATGGCTGGCCGCACTGGGCGAACAACAGCGCTATGCGGCGCACACCATCGCCAGTTATCGGCGGGACCTGGCGGCCCTACGGCGCTGCCATCCGGAGCTGGCGCTGGACAGCCTGACGGAATCGCACATCCGCCAGGCGCTCGCCCGCCTGCACGCCCAGGGTCTGAAGCCTCGCAGCCTGGCGCGCGCACTGGCGGCGTGGCGCGGCTATTTCGAATGGCGGGCCCCGGCCGCCGGGCTCGAGCACAACCCCGCGCATGGCGTGCGTGCGCCCAAGATCCCGCGCACACTGCCCAAGGCCTTGTCGGTGGACCATGCCCAGGCCCTGCTCGACCGCAACGGCCTGCCGCCGGCCGAGTCGGCCGTCGAACGGCGCGACCTGGCGATGTTCGAGGTCCTGTATTCCAGCGGACTGCGCCTGGCCGAACTGGTCGGGCTGGATCACGTGCCCACGCGCGAGGATGGCTATGCCTCGCACAGCTGGATCCAGCTTGACGAGGGCGAGGCCGTGGTCCGCGGCAAGGGCGGCAAGACACGCATCGTCCCCCTGGGCGGCCGGGCCATCGAGGCGCTGCGCGCATGGATGGCCGTACGCGCGACGCTGCTGCCCGCCCACGCCGATGCGGCCACCCGCGCGGCGCTGTTCCTGGGCGCCCGCGGCGCGCGCATCAGCCCGCGGGTGGTCCAGCTGCAACTGGACCGGCTGGCCCGACGCGTGGGCTTGCCGCTGCATGTGCATCCGCACAGCCTGCGCCACAGCTTTGCCAGCCACCTGCTGCAGTCGGCCCAGGACCTGCGCGCCGTCCAGGAACTGCTGGGGCACGCCAATATCTCGACTACGCAGATCTACACGCGCCTGGATTTCCAGCATCTGGCGGCCAGCTACGACCAGGCGCATCCGCGGGCGCACCGGAAATCGCGCGATTAGGGCTCCGCCGAACAAATCATGGGACGGGCAGACACCGTGGAGCATGCGGAGGCGCCGTAAATCGATGCGCTACCGGTGTCATCCCCTCATGGCTTCCAGGATCAGCCGCGCATTCCAGCGGAACATCCCCAGGTAGGTGCCGGCGGGCGCGCCGGGCGCATCCAATGTGTCGGAATACAGCGTGCCGCCGATCCGGGCGCCGGTTTCCTGGGTGATGCGCCGCATCAGTGTCGGATTCACCGCCTTTTCAAGGAACATCGCCCGGATACCACGGTCGCGGATCTGGTCGATGATCCGCGCGAGGGCGCCCGCCGCGGGCTCGGCCTCGCTGGACAGGCCTAGCACCGAGACGATCCGGATGCCGTAGGCCTGGCCCAGGTAGCCGAATGCATCGTGCGTCGTCATCATGACGCGCCGCGCCGGGGGCACGGCCTCCAAGTCGTTGCGCCAGGCCCGATCCTCGTCCTGCAGGCGCAGGGCATAGGCGTCGGCACGCCGGCGATACTCATCGGCATGCGCCGGATCCGCGGCGGCCAGGCCGCGCGCGATGTTGCGCACATAGATTACGCCATTGGACAGGTCCTGCCAGGCGTGCGGGTCGACGTCGCCCGCATGGCCGTGGCCATGGGGTTCGTGGTCGTGGGTTTCATGCCCATGCGCCTCCAAGGCCTGTTCCTCGTCGCCGAGGACGCGCGGCCGCACGCCGTCCGAGGCCACGACGTCCAGGCCCTTGAAGCCCGCGGCATCCAGCAGGCGCGGCAGCCAGCCTTCGAATCCCAGGCCGTTGCGCACCAGAACCTGCGCAGCCCCCAATGCGCGCGCATCGCGAGGCGTGGGTTCGAAGGCATGGGCATCGCCATTGGGACCGACAATGGCCTGGATGTCGATGCGATCCCCGCCCACCTCGCGAACCATATCCGCCAGGATCGAGAACGTGGCCACCACCCGGATGCGGTCCGAGGGCGCCTGCGCATGCGCCCTCGGCAGCATCGCACCGCAGAGGACGAGCACGGCGGCGGCGGACCAGGCCGACAGGCTGCGCGCCGGCCGGCGACGCATGGACGCGGCGCCTGCCTGGAGAATGGTATTCCGCATGGATCAGGACCCCATGGATTCGAGCAGACGGGCACGACGCTGGCGCGATTGCCGCACGAGCTGCAGTATCCCGCCGTGCGGCCCGATGGCCACCGAGACGAAATACAGGAGCCCGGCCGCCAGGATGATGGCCGGTGAGGCAGGCACGTCCTGGTAATAAGACACCAGCAGCCCCGCATACGAGGACGCCGCGCCCAGGGCGGCGGCCAGGATCATCTGCGAGCCGACCGAGCGGACCCAGAAGCGGGCGGCCGTGGCGGGCAGCATCATGATGCCGACCACCATCAGCGTCCCCAGGACCTGGAAGCCGGCCACCAGGTTCAGCACCAGCAGCAGCAGGAAGGCCATGTGGGCCCAGGCGCCGGCACCGCCCTCGGCCCGCAGGAACAAAGGATCCAGGCACTCGATGACCAACACCCTGAACAGGGCGGCCAGCGCCAGCAGGGTCACACTGCTGACCGCCGTCACCAGCAGGAGGGCGGCGTCGTTCAGGCCCAGCACCGTGCCGAACAACACGTGAATCAGATCCATATTGGTGCCGCGCAGCGACACCAGCAGAACGCCCAGCCCCAGCGACACCAGGTAGAACGCCGCAAAGCTCGCGTCCTCCCGCAAGGGCGTCAGACGCGACACCAGGCCCGCCAGCAGGGCGACCACGACGCCGGTGACCAGGCCACCCAACGTCATCGCCGACAAGGACAGGCCGGCCGTCAGGAAGCCGACCGCGACGCCCGGCAGGATGGCATGGGCCATCGCGTCGCCCATCAGGCTCAGGCGACGCAGCACCAGGAATACACCCAGCGGGCCCGCGGCAAAGGACAGCGCCCAGGCACCCGCCAGCGCGCGGCGCATGAAACCGTAGTCGATGAACGGCTGCGTCAGCAGCTCCAGCCAGAGATTCATGTCAGCGCCCCTGCGCACAGGTGGCGGGCAAGGTGCAGGTTGGCGGGACTGAGGACCTGCTCCGTCGCCCCCCATTCCACCACTTGCCCGGCCAGCAGCAGGGTCTGGGGAAAATAGGCGCGCACGATGTCCAGGTCGTGCAGCACGGCGATCACGGTGCGCCCCTCGGCATGCCAGGCATGCAACAGGTCCAGCAGATCCTCGGTGGTGGCCCGATCCACCGCGGAAAACGGTTCGTCGAGCAAGATCACCCGGGCATCGCGCAGCATGAGCCGCGCAAACAGGGCACGCTGCAACTGGCCGCCGGACAGGGTGTCCACCGGCCGGCGGCCCAGGCCCGCCAGGCCCACCACGCGCAGCGCATCCTCGACCCCCTCGAGGCCGGCCTCGTCCAGGCCGCGCCAGGCGCCCACGCGGTGCCAGGCCCCCAGGGCCACCAGGTCGAAGGTGCTGATGGGAAAGGCGAGATCGAGTTCGGCGGATTGCGGCAGGCAGGCCAGGCTGCGGGCCAGACCCGCGCCCACGTGGATGCGCCCGCGCAGCGGATTCAGGCGGCCTGCGATTCCCTTGACCAGGGTGGACTTCCCGGCCCCGTTGGGGCCCACGATGGCGGTCAGCGAACCCTGCTCGAAGGCGCCGCTGGCATCGCGCACCGCGACGCGGTCGCGCCAGCCCAGCCACACGCGCTGCAATTCGATCGCCGGCTGCCCTACCACCATTGCATCGCCCAGCCGGTCAGGATCCACAGGAAGACTGCGGCAATCGACGCGCGCAGCATGCGCCGGCCGGCGGAGAGCAGCAGCACCGAGCCGCGATAGCGGCGCGGCCGCTGGAATAAGGACAATCTGGGCATGATGGGATGGGCAAGGCACCGGATCGGTGCGGCGAACTTGTTATGTTATAACATAACCATAAGACCGAGTTGCGCGCCGTCTGCGCCAGCCGCCAGGCGACCGGCCACCCCTGAACCCGCTGCCGGCCCGGGTAGGGTACGATGGATCATGGATGCGACCCTCACGTTTGCCCTAAAGCATGGGCTGTGATGTAATCGCTTGTTGATTTGATTGCGCGAGGCCTTACCAGCGGCTGGTTGGCGTACCCTGGCAGAGCTTTGGATGGATGCCTTGCGCGGCCTGCGAGGCACCTATGAAAGCTGCGACAGAACTGGACACCATGATTCCCGTGACCGTGCTTACGGGATTCCTCGGCGCGGGCAAGACCACCTTGCTGCGCCGCATCCTGACTGAATACCACGGCCAGCGCATCGCGGTCATCGAAAACGAGTTCGGCCCCGAGAACATCGACAACGACCTGCTCGTGCAGGACAGTGACGAGCAGATCGTCGAATTGAGCAACGGCTGCGTCTGCTGCACCGTGCGCGGCGACCTGATCCGCACGCTCAACGACCTGGCGGCCCGCCGCGCGGACGGCGGCCTGGCCTTCGACCGGGTCATCATCGAAACGACCGGCATGGCCAACCCCGGCCCCGTGTGCCAGACGTTCTTCATGGACGACGACATCGCCGATACCTATCGGCTCGATGCGGTCATCACCGTCGTGGACGCCAAGCACGGCATGGCCACCCTCGACCGCCAGGAGGAATCCCAGCGCCAGGTCGGCTTTGCCGATCGCCTCCTGATTTCAAAAAAGGACCTGGTCAACGACGCCGACTACCAGGCATTGCGCGCGCGACTGGTGCGCATCAACCCGCGCGCCTCGATCACGCCGGTGCATTTCGGCGAAACCGACATCGAGGCCCTCCTCGAGGTCAGCGGCTTCGATCTCGATGCGATCCTGAACATCGATCCCGAATTCCTCGAGTCCGAAGACCACGATCATCACGATCACGCGCATCATGGCCACCACCATGACCACGGCCATGATCATGATCACGACGAGGACGGCCACGCCTGCGGTCCCGGATGCGGCCACGATCACCATCACGCGCACCACGACGACGAAATCGGCGCCTTCGTCTTCCGCTCGAACAAGGCCTTCGACCCCGAGCGCCTCGAGGAATTCCTCGGCGGCATCGTCCAGGTCTACGGCCCCGACCTGCTGCGCTACAAAGGCATCCTCTACCTCAAGGGGATCAATCGCCGCATGCTGTTCCAAGGCGTCCACATGATGATGGGCGCCGAACCCGGCAAACCCTGGCTTGCCAGTGAAAAGCCCAATACCCGCATGGTCTTCATCGGCCGTAAACTTCCCCAGGACATCTTCACCCAGGGGCTCGAGCAATGCCTGGCCTGATCCCGCACTATGCGCCGCACCGGCAAGGCGGCAGCGGGTGAACGCCATCCGGCACGATAATCAGAGTAGAGGAAACACCATGGCTAGCAAATCCAGCACGAAATCCCAGGTCCGCCTGCTGACGGAAAAGGAACTGTTGGCGATGCCGGAAAAGGACTACATGAACGATGCACAGCTCGCGTTCTTCCGCGACCGCCTGCACCGCCTCGAACACGAAATCCTCACGAACGCCGGCGCCACCACGGAAAACCTGCGCGAGACCCAATACGTCCCCGACCCGGCCGATCGCGCCACCATCGAAGAAGAACACGCGCTCGAGCTGCGTACCCGCGACCGCGAGCGCAAGCTGCTGAAAAAGGTCCAGCAGTCCATCGCCCGGATCGATGCCGGCGAATACGGCTGGTGCGAGGAAACCGGCGAGCCCATCGGCATCGCCCGCCTGCTGGCCCGCCCCACCGCCACCCTGTCGCTCGAGGCGCAGGAGCGCCGCGAAATGCGCCAGAAGCTCTACGGCGACTAAGTCCGGCACTCGCAGGACCCCACGGCCCCGCCCGATCAGACCCCGGCGGGGCGCCGTGCCTTGAATCCGGCTGTCCCGCCCCCATATGAACGGCTCACAGCAAGGATTCCCATGGAACAATTTCACGCCACCACCATCGTCTGCGTCCGCCGCGGAGAGGACGTCGCGCTGGGCGGCGACGGCCAGGTCACGCTCGGCAACATCGTCATCAAGGGCACGGCGCGCAAGATCCGCCGCCTCTACCACGACCGCGTCCTGGCGGGTTTCGCCGGCGCCACGGCCGACGCCTTCACCCTGCAGGAGCGCTTCGAGGCCAAGCTGGAAAAACACCAGGGCCACCTGATGCGCGCGGCCGTCGAGCTGACCCGCGACTGGCGCACCGACCGCATCCTGCGCCGGCTCGAGGCCATGCTCATCGTGGCTGACCGCGAGCACACCCTGATCCTGTCGGGCAACGGCGACGTCCTCGAGCCCGAACACGGCCTGGCCGCCATCGGATCGGGCGGCGCCTACGCACAGTCCGCGGCCCGCGCGCTGCTCGAGAACACCGACCTGCCGCCCGCCGAGGTCGTCAAGAAGTCCCTCGAGATCGCGGGCGAACTCTGCATCTACACCAACCAGAACCACATCGTCGAAACACTTTAGGCCCGTCCATCATGTCCGCCTCCACCATGACCCCCAAAGAAATCGTCTCGGAACTGGACAAGCACATCGTGGGCCAGGACCGCGCCAAACGCTCCGTCGCCGTAGCGCTGCGCAACCGCTGGCGCCGACAGCAGGTGCCCGAACCCCTGCGCCACGAGATCGTGCCCAAGAACATCCTGATGATAGGCCCGACCGGCGTGGGCAAAACGGAAATCGCCCGCCGCCTCGCGCGGCTGGCCAATGCGCCCTTCGTCAAGATCGAGGCCACCAAGTTCACCGAGGTCGGCTACGTCGGCCGCGACGTCGACACCATCGTGCGCGACCTGGTCGAGGTCGCCGTCAAGCAAACCCGCGAGACCGAGATGCGGCGGGTGCGCGCCCAGGCCGAGGACGCCGCCGAGGACCGCATCCTCGACGCCCTGCTGCCGCCGCCGCGCAACGCGCGCGGCGAGCCCGAACGCGACGAGAACAATACCCGCCAGATCTTCCGCAAGCGCCTGCGCGAGGGCCGTCTGGACGACACCGAGATCGAGGTCGAGGTCGCCCAGGCCGCGCCTCAGATGGAAATCATGGCGCCCCCGGGCATGGAGGAAATGACCGAGCAGCTGCGCGGCATGTTCGCCGGCCTGTCGCAGGGCAAGACCAAGACCCGCAAGCTCACGGTCAAGGAGGCCTTTCGCCTGATCATCGAAGAGGAGGCGGGCCGCCGCATCAACGAGGAAGAACTGCGCGGCCGCGCGGTCTCGCTGGCCGAGCAGCACGGCATCGTGTTCCTCGACGAGATCGACAAGATCGCCGCGCGCCAGGAGCAAGGCGGCGCGGACGTCTCGCGCCAGGGCGTCCAGCGCGACCTGCTGCCGCTGGTCGAGGGCACGACGGTCAACACCAAGTACGGCATGGTGCGCACCGACCACATCCTGTTCATCGCCTCGGGCGCGTTCCACCTGTCCCGCCCCTCGGACCTGATCCCAGAACTGCAGGGCCGCTTTCCCATCCGCGTGGAACTCGACTCACTGACGGCCGAGGACTTCGTGCGCATCCTGGATGCGACCGACGCATCGCTGACCAAGCAATACCACGCACTGCTGGCCACCGAGGACATCGAGCTGGACTTCACCGAGGCGGGCATTCGGCGCCTGGCCGAAATCGCCTTCGACGTCAACGAGCGCACCGAGAACATCGGCGCCCGCCGCCTGTACACGGTGATGGAGAAACTGTTGGAGGACCTGTCCTTCGAGGCTGCCAATCCGGGCGCCGACAAGGTCGTGATCGATGCGGCCTACGTCAACGACAAGCTCGAGGCCACGGCGGGCAGCCAGGACCTGGCGCGCTACGTGCTGTAGCCGGGACCCGCGCAAGGCTTATTTGGACAGCTTGGTGACCACGTACTTGCCATCCTGGCGGGTGGCGGTGAACTTGACCGTGTCGCCGACCTGGATTCCCGCCAGCAAGGCCGGATCGATCCGGTAGACCAGCGTCATCGCCGGCAGGTCCAGCGCGCTGATGGCGCCGTGCTTGATGGCGATCCGGCCCTGCGCGGCATCCACGCGCCGGACCTCGCCGCTGGCCTGGGCCTCCTGCGCCTGGGCCGGCACGGCAACCACGGCAACCGCAGCCAGGGCGGCAAGCGCCACGGCGCCTGATCGCGAAAACATCGTTCCAGGCATACGCTAAACTCCTTTTCCGTATCCCGTTTCAACACCCCAATATAACGCCAAAAGGAAGCACCTTGCCCGATCCCGTCCCCGGTTATATTCTGCGGCCCGCCATCGAAACCGACATCCCCGGCATCCTCGCGCTGATGCGCGAGATGGCGGAATTCGAACGGCTCACCGGGATCTTCAAGGCCACCGGGGACAGCCTGCGCGCGAGCTTCTTCGGCCCGACGCCGGCGGCCCACTGCCTGGTCATCGTGCCCGAGGACGACGATCGGACGCCGATCGCCTACATCATGTGGTTCCATAACTATTCCAGCTTCCTGGACAAGCGCGGCCTGTACCTCGAAGACGTGTACATTAGCCCTGCGCACCGGGGACGCGGCCTGGGCGGCTGGGTCCTTCGGCACCTGGCGCGCCTGGCGGTGGACCTGGACTGCGGACGCTTCGAATGGGTGGTCCTGGACTGGAACCGGAACGCCATCGAATTCTACGAGCACCATGGCGCCGAGGTCCTGCACGACTGGCGCGTGGTGCGCGTGACCGGCGACGCGCTGCGGCGCCTGGCGCAGACTCCCTGACATTCCGACCGAACGCGAGGGCAATCATGTCCATCCGGCTTTCCATCATCAGCACCCGCACCGGCGACGACGGCACCACCGGACTGGGCGACGGGACGCGCCTGCCCAAGGACGCGCCGCGCATCGCCGCCCTGGGCGACGTCGACGAACTCAACAGCATGATCGGCCTGTGGCGCACCGAGGCCCTGCCGCCCGACGTAGCCGCGCTGCTCGGGCGCATCCAGAACGAGCTGTTCGACCTGGGCGGCGAGCTCTGCATCCCCGGCCACGCCGCCGTGACCGAGGCCCACGTGGCGCGCCTGGACGAGGCCCTGGCGCATTACAACGCCGGGCTGGGTCGCCTGCAGGAATTCATCCTGCCCGGCGGCTGTCGGGCCGCCGCGCTGGCCCACATGGCGCGTACGCTCGCCCGGCGGGCCGAGCGCGCCGTGGTGGCGCTGGACCGCGAGGAGGCCGTCAATCCCCCGGTGCGCCAGTACCTGAACCGCCTCTCGGACCTGTGCTTCGTGCTGGCGCGCACACTGAACCGCGCCGCCGGCGTGCCCGATGTCTGCTGGACGGGACCTCAGCACGCCTCAGGGGCGTAAACCGCCCCACCGCCAAGCCGATCCGGCGCCGGCGGCCTCAGCGCGCGTCGGCCGAGTGGACATCCAGGGCCTCGAGGAAGCGCGACACCATGTTGTAGGTGGCGATGGTCGCGGTCAGCTCGACCAGGCCGCGCTCATCGAAATGCGGCCGCAGGGCATCGAACACCGCATCCTCGACCTGCACCGACAAGGTCATCGCATCGGTGTAGGCAAGGACGGCGCGCTCGCGGGCATCGAACACGCCCTCGGGCAGGGCGCGTTCACGCAAGGCGTCCAGCTGCGCCTGGGCCAGGCCTGCGCGCCGCGCGATCGGCGCATGCTGGTCGGCCTCGTAGGGCGCCCGGTTGAGGTGGGCGATGCGCATGATGACCAGTTCGCGGATCGCGCCGTCCAGCCCGGTCTGCTGGCGGATGCGGGTCAGGTGCGCCAGCCACCCTTCGGCCACCGGCGGGCTGTGCAACAGCATCTGGTACAGGTGCAGCACGCTGCCGCGTTCGGCGACGATGCGCTCGACCAGCGCCTGGGTCGAGCCGTCCGCCAGGTCCGCATATCCGATTCTTGCCATGGGTATCGTCCTTTGCCGGGTCAGGCGGGCAGCACGTCGCGCACGCTGCGCGCCAGGCGCTCGACGATCTCGTCGATGTCGGCGGCGGTGCTGATGAAGGGCGGCGCCAGCAGCACATGGTCGCCATGCACGCCGTCGATGGTCCCGCCCATCGGATAGACCATGAGCCCATTGGCCATGGCTTGGCGCTTGAGCTGGGCGTGGGTCTTGCGGGCGGGGTCCAGCACCGATTTATCGGCCTTGTCCCGCACGAACTCGACGCCGGTGAACAGGCCACGGCCGCGGATGTCGCCGACGTTGGGGTGATCGCCCAGGGCCTCGCGCAAACGGGCGCGCAATTGCTCGCCGCGGGCACGCACATTGTCCAGCAGGCCATCGCGCTCGATCACGCGCTGCACCGCGAGGGCGCCGGCGCAGGCGGTGGCGTGGCCCATATAAGTGTGCCCGTGCTGGAAAAAGCCGCTGCCGCCGACGATGGTGTCATAGATCCGGCGGCTGGCCAGCATGGCGCCGATGGGCTGATAGCCCGCCCCCAGCCCCTTGGCGATCACCAGGATGTCGGGGGCCACACCGTCCTCGGCGCAGGCGAACAGGTGGCCGGTGCGGCCCATGCCGGCCATCACCTCGTCGAGGATCAACAGTACGCCATGGCGGTCGCAGACCTCGCGGATGCGCTGCAGGTAGGTGCGCACCGGCGGCAGCACGCCGGCCGTCGCGCCCACCACGGTCTCGGCGACGAAGGCCGCGACGTTTTCCGCGCCGATCTCGAGGATTTTTTGCTCGAGTTCTTGCGCCAGCCGTGCGGCGTATTGCTCCTCGGTCTCGTCGGCGCGCTGGTCGCGATAGGCATAGCAGGGCGAGACGTGATGGGCGGGGACCAGCAGGGGCAGGAAAGGTGCGCGCCGCCAGGCATTGCCGCCGATCGCCAGCGCCCCCAGGGTGTTGCCGTGGTAGCTCTGGCGCCGGGCGATGAACTGGCTGCGGGAATCCTCGCCGCGTTCGACGAAATACTGGCGCGCCAGTTTCAGCGCCGCCTCCACGGCCTCGGAGCCGCCGGATACGAAATAGACGTGGTCCAGGTCCCCGGGCGCGCGGGCGGCCAGGAAGTCGGCCAAATCCTCGCAAGCCTGCGTGGTGAAGAATGAAGAATGGGCGTAGGCCAGTTCGTCGAGCTGCGCCTTGATGGCCGCGATCACGTCGGGGTGGCCATGCCCCAGGCAGGACACGGCCGCGCCGCCGGAGGCGTCAATGTACTCGCGACCGTCCTCATCGAACAGGGAAACCCCCTGTCCGCGTACGGCGCGTTTCAGCGTATGCTGGGGGTTGCGATGAAAGACATGGGTCATGGCGGGGGTCCCAGGCGTCCTCGGCCGATCGTCGCGGCACGCCGTTTATTCAACAAGTGTTTCGTGTATCATAATACTTGGAACAAATAAATCAATCCCCCCGAGGCTTTTCCCGACCGACCGTCATGCAAGCGCCACAGTCCCTGGAAGCCCTGGTCCAACACATCCAGTCCTGCTACAAGGACTTGAGCCCGCAGTTCCAGATCGCCGCGCGCTATCTGATCGACCATCCGACCCAAGTGTCGATCCTGTCGATGCGCAAGATCTCGGCCTTGGCCGGCGTACAGCCGGCCACGCTCGTGCGGCTCGCCCAGCACTTGGGCTATGCCGGCTGGGAGCCCCTGAAATCGGTCTTCAACCGGCAACTGCGCATGGTGCCCGGCGGCTACGCCGACCGCGCCCAGGCGCTGGTCGCCGACCACCCGTCCGAGTCCGCCGACTGGATCCGCGGCACCCAGGCGCAATCGGCCAACCTGCTGGCGCTGGGCGCGGCCAACGCGCGGGCGATGCCCGAGGCGGTCGAACGCTTGCACCGGGCGCGGCGGCTGCACATCGCGGGGTTTCGTTCGTCGCATCCCGCGGCCTTCAGCCTCAAGTACCTCTGCAGCCTGTTCCGTCCCGACGTCTACCTGCTGGACAACACCGCCGGCACGCTCGACCAGGACCTGCGCCACCTGGGCCCCGAAGACACCATTGTCCTCATCAGCTTCGCGCCCTACTCGCGCGAAGTCCGCCAGATCACCGAGGCCGCGCGCCGGCAAAGCTGTCCCATCATCGCCCTGTGCGACAGCAAGCTCGCGCCGGTGGCCATCGAGGCCGCATGCGTACTGACGTTCACGACGCACAGCGGTTCCTTCTTTCCGTCCACCGTGGCCGCACAGGGTCTGGTCGAGGTGCTGGCCCAGCAACTGCTCGTGCGCGCCGGCGCGCGAGCCGTGCAAGGCCTGGCGCACGCCGAGGCGCAACTGCACGACAGCGGCGCCTACCTCTGAGGCGGCGCGGCATGGCGGCATCGTTTCCACACCAGGAGAATCACCGTGCTGGCATGGCTGCGCGCTGAAGGATCCCATCGCGACATCGGGCTGGCGCTGGGGCGCTGGGGGGCCGAGGCCTGCCACGGCCATCTGCTGCGCTCGTCCGCATGGGCCGGCGTACAGCGCTGGCGCGGCAGCGCCGAGGCTGCGGCCATGCGCGCGCATGTCGAACAGGCCTTTCCGTGGATCATGGACGAGCTCTCGGGCCTGGCCGAAGGGCTGGGACTACCGCTAGAGGACGTCTTTCTGTGGAATTGCCGAGGCGACCTGTGGGCGATGGCGCCCGACGGCTGCACCACCGTGCTGGCCGCCGCGCGCCTGTCGCACAACGAGGACGGCGATCCGGGCTTCGCCGGCCGCTGCGGCCTGGTCGACCTGCGGCCGCCCGATGGCCCGGCCTTCGTATCCTTCGTCTACCCGGGGTCCATCCCGGGCCACACCTTTGCCGTCAACGACGCCGGTCTGGCCATGACCGTCAACAACATCCGGGCGCGCCGTGCCCCGCCCGGCATGCCGCGCATGGTGCTGACGCGGGCCGTACTGACGCTGGGCACGCCCACGGACGCCGTGGCGCTGCTGCGCGCCCACCCGCGCGCCGGCGCCTTCCACCTGGGCATCGGCACGGCCGGCGGGGACGCCACGTACAGCGTGGAATTCTCATCTGAAACAGTGTCCGCCGAACGCGTGGCCGCCGGCAGGCGGGTCCACGCCAACCATGCCATCCACGCCCTGCAGGCCGGCCTGTCCCAGGTCGTCACGGCCTCGTCGCGGCACCGGCAGGCGCGCGGCGACGCCCTGTTGGCACAAGGGACCGAAGCCCTCGACATCCTGGCCGATCAAGGCGATGCGGCCGAGCCCATCTACCGGAACTCGGCCGCCGATACGGATGACGAGAACACCATGGCCACCGCGGACATCGACCTCGGCGGGCCGCTGGCCGCATGGACGGTGCAGGCCCCCCCGGGCGACATCCGGTTCCGCTTCGAGGGGATCCGCCGGCTGTGATCAGCGCACCCGGCTGACCATGTATTCGACGGCCGCGCGCAGGGCGGCGTCGTCGGCCTTGGTGCCGCCGCGCGCCGGCATGGCGCCCCTGCCGTTGATGGCCACGGCCATCATCTCGTCCATGCCACGCGCGATGATGGGTTCCCACGCCTTTTTATTGCCGAGCTTGGGGGCGTTGGCCGCGCCTGTGCTGTGGCAGGCCACACACGAGGATTTATAGAGCTTTTCACCCGAGGGGTTGACCTTGCCGCCATCGGCGGCCATCGAGGCGAAAGGCGCGAGGGCCAGTGCGAGGGCTGCGATACCGAGAGTCTTGAACATGAGGGTCTCCTGAGAGGCATGGCCCAAGGCCATGCCCGTTGTTTCATGGGTTATTTGGCGGTGACTGGCCGGGGCGCGGCCACCTGCTTCATCAGGTCGTCGTTCCACTTGCCGTCCACCTTGACGTGGCCGGCAGCGCCCAGCTCGAAAGCCTCGATCAGGTTGTGATTGACGTAGGCGTAGACCCCGGGCTGCTTGAAGGTGTAGAACGCCGCACCCGCCGAACCGCCGCGGATGAACCAGGTCTCGAGGTCTTTCTCGGGCGCATTAGCGAACTTGCCGGTTTCCCAGACCCAGTCGCCGTGGCCGCCGATCAGGTGGGGGCGGGTGTCGCGATTGGCCGAGGCGTGGATGAACAGGACGCTTTCGCCGACCTTGGCGGTCATGGCGCCGTCGCCGGTCAGGGCGCCGACCTTGCCGTTGAACACCACGTGGGTCGGGATCAGGCCGCGCATGACCTCGACCGTATCGCCGTAGCTCTCGAGCGCAGTGTCATATTCCTTGTAATTGCCGTCCTCGTCCTTGGGGATGTACAAGTCGAACTCGCCGATGGTGTAGGCCCTGTCGTAGTGCAGCGCATTGCCTGCGGCGTCCTTGAGGCCGTCGCGCGGCAGCACCATGATGGTGCCGCTCATGCCGGACACCACGTGCCAGGGCACCATGCCCTCGGGCGCGCAGTGGTAGATGAAGACGCCCGAGCGGTCGGCCTTGAAGCGCAGCACGGCTTCCTCGCCCGGCTTGACGATCGTCAGGCTGGCGCCGCCCAGCGCACCGGTGGCGGCGTGGAAGTCGATGTTGTGCTCGAGCGCGTTGGTGTCCGGATTGACCAGCGTCAGCTCGACGTAGTCGCCCTCGTGGACGACCATGGTCGGTCCGGGCATCGAGCCGTTGAAGGTCATCGCCTGCAGGGTCGTGCCGTTTTCCTCGTCGATGACGACCTTTTTCTCCTCGATCACCATCCGGAACTGGATCACCCGCGGGGCCGCCTTGGTGGCCTGCTCGTGCGCATGCACCAGCGGGGGCGCGACCAGCTCGACCTTGACGTGCTCGAGCTTGTCCACCGGATCGGCGAGGGCTGTCCCACCCGCAAGAACGGAAGCCAGGGCGGTGGCGGCCATGCACAGACGAAAAACCTTCATGTTGAACTCCCTGATTTGTTGTGTCTTATTCGACGGTTCCATCGTGCCATGATCAGGGTTAACACTAGTTGCACTAGATCAAACGATTCCAGGTATCAGCCCGCCAAAACACCGGGTGTTTGATCTGGCGCAAACGATTCAGCCGTCGCGCACCAGGCGAAAGCCCAGATTGCTGGGCGGCAGGCCGATGGAGCAGGCACCGTTGCGCGGATCGCGGATGAAATCCGGCATGGCGGCGACGTGCGCACCGGCAAGAATGCGCACGCTGCAGTTCTCGCGCGGCGGCAGCGGCACGGTGCCGACCGTGTGGCTGGCGAAACACGTATTGGTCCATTCCCAGACGTTCCCGCCGACGTCCCACAACCCCAGGCTGTTCGTGCCGAAATGGCCGAACGGCTGGGCCGGCTTGATGCGCCCGCGGCCGCGGGCCGTACTGCGCTCGTACTCGGCCAGCCAGCGCACCGCGGGATCATCGGGATCGGAGGGCAGCGGCCCCTCCATGCGATAACGGTCGGCGGCGGCGCGCACCCATTCGGCATAGTCGGGCAGGCGCCAGGCCCGGCCGGTGGTGGCCGACAGCCACTCGGCATAGGCCGTGGCGTCGTTCCAGCTCACGCCCACGGCGGGCTTGTCGCCGGCCTGGAGGTTGCGGAACGCCTTGTCCAGGCGCTTGCAGGCGCCGGCCTGCACGCAGCGCGCATATTCGGCCTGGCTGACCTGGCGGCTCATGATGAACCGCCCTGGCTGGGTCATGGCCTCGATGACCGGAGGATCGACCGGCATGCCTCGGTCCAGGAACTCGCCGGGCACCTGCAGCGGGAACGTACCGCCCGGGATAGGGATCAGGCGCAATTCCGCCGGGGCGGCCGGCGGCGCAAGGGTGGCCGCCGCAGGCACCATCTGGGACATCGCCACGGCGGCAAGGCCGGCCGCCGCGCAGCCACCGAGCAATCCTCGCGTGCGTTTCAAGGTTTTCATGGAGCGGTCCTTTGTCGTACCCCTCCATTGAACGTGCTTTCGCGCACGGTCGCCTTGTGCTAGCGCAAACGCAGGCCGGATCGATCCGCGCCCCGCCCCTGTTGCGGGTCTAGTGTCCTGTCTGGCTAATTTCGATCCTTACCTTCGGCGCCTGGGCTCGCCATGCTGCGTTGCAAATCCTCGCGATAGCACCGGCTATCGCTGCGGTTTGCGCCTTGCCTGACAAGCCCATGCATCCGAATTTGAGTGACCAAATTAGCCAGACAGGACACTAGCGGCCGCGCCAGTGCGGCGGCCGTTTTTCGATGAAGGCGTCGATGCCCTCGCCGACGTCATCGGCCATCATGTTCTCGGCCATGACGTCGGCGGCGTAGTCGTAGGCCTGTGCCAGATCCATGCCCAGCTGGCGCTGCACCATGGACTTGCCGATGCGCACCGCCAGCGGGCTCTTGGCCCGGATCGCGTCGACCAGGCCCTCGACGGCGGCATCCAGTTCGTCGTCGGGCACCACGTGGTTCACCAGGCCGTAGGCCCGGGCCTGCTCGGCGCTGATGAAGCGGCCCGTCACCAGCATCTCGAAGGCGTTCTTCAGGGGCACGTTGCGCGTCAGGGCCACAGCCGGCGTCGAGCAGAACAATCCGACATTGATGCCCGACACGGCGAAACGCGCGCCGGCCGAAGCCACGGCGAGGTCGCAGCTGGCCACGAGCTGGCAGCCGGCCGCGGTGGCCGTGCCGTGAACCCGCGCGATGACCGGCACCGGGCAGCGCACGATGGATTGCATCACGCCGCCGCAACGGCCGAACAGCGACAGGTAGTAGTCACGGTCGCCGGCATGGGCGCGCATCTGCTTGAGGTCGTGCCCCGCACAGAACGCGCGGCCGCGCGCCGCCACCACCACGGCCCGCAAATCCTCGTCGCGCGTGCAGTCGTCGAACGCCGCCTGCAGGGCCTCCAGGACGTCCTCGGACAGGGCATTGAACTGTTCGGGGCGGTTCAGCGTGAGGGTCAACACCCCTGCATGGCGATCCACCAGCACGGGATCCCGCCCCTCGTCCGGCGGCGCGGCGCCTTCCATCGCTTGATTCATGCCTTTGGCTCCTTGTCTCGTGGCGGCGGGTCGCACACCCGCCTCGTACACAAGGGTATCAGGCCTCGGCCTGAATGTGTTCCCAGGCCCTCTGAAACCCCTCCGCCAGGCGGTCGCCGACCACGGCCGGATCGGCCGCAACCCCGCAGGCCGCCATGTCCACCGTCCGCAATCCCTCGTAGCCGCAGGGATTGATGCCCAGAAACGGCCGCAGGTCCATCGCCACGTTCAAGGCCACGCCATGGTAGGCGCAACCGTTGCGCACCTTGATGCCCAGGGCAGCGATCTTGGCGAGGTCAGGGCCCGCCGGCTCGAGCAGGGCCTGCGGGGGCACGTAGATGCCCGGCGCCCCTGCCTTGCGGCAGGCGGATACGCCATACGTCTCGAGGAGATCGAGCACGACGTCCTCGAGCAGCGCCACGAATTCCTTGACGAACACATGCCGCCTGCGCAGGTCGACCAAGGTGTACAGAACGACCTGCCCGGGACCATGATAGGTGACCTGGCCGCCGCGATTGCAACGCACGACCGGGATGCCGCCGGGGTTGAGCACGTGTTCCGGCCGGCCGGCCTGCCCCAGGGTATAGACCGGCGCGTGCTCGACCACCCAGACTTCGTCCGGCGTGTCCGGCCCGCGCGATTCGGTGAAATCCTGCATGGCCTGCCAGACGGGCTGGTAGTCCGCCGGGCGCGGCAGGCGGCGTATCCGCAGGGTCGACATCCGGGCCGCCCTCAGAGCACCACGGACACCATCTCGTGCCCGTGCAGCGCGCGATAGAGCGCATCGAGCTGCTCGCGCGATTCGACTCGCACGGTCAGGGTCAGGCCGACGTAATTGCCGCGGCCGCTGGGACGGACCTCGATGGTGCCGGGGTCGAAGGCCGGATCGAAAGTCTGCACCACCTCGGTCATGACGCGCGCGAAGTCCTCATGGGCGCGTCCCATGACCTTGATGGGAAAGTCGCAGGGATAGACGATGAGGGATTCTTCGGGCGGAATCGGTTTCATAGCGCGGCGATCGCCTCGTCGTAGGCGGCGCGCAGCGCGCGATAGACGGGCCCGGGCTGTCCCGTGCCGACGGGACGTCCATCGTGCGACAGGATGGGCACGATTTCCTTGGTGGCCGACGTCAGCATGAGCTCGTCTGCACCCGCCACCTCGTCGCGGGAAATCGGCCGGGATTCGAAGGGAATGCCGCGCGCCTGGGCGAGTTCCTCGAGCAGGCCGTAGCGTATGCCCTCGAGGATATGGTGGTCGCGGACCGGCGCCAGCAGCATCCCCTGGCGCACCACCCAGACGTTGGCCGACGAGGCCTCGCTGAGCAGCCCGTCGCGGAACTGGATCACGTCATCGACGCCCGCCTCGACGGCAGCTTGCTTGGCCAGGACATTGCCCAGCAGGGACACGGACTTGATGTCGCAGCGATGCCAGCGGATGTCAGCCAGGCTGATGGTGCGCAAGCCGGTCTCGCGAACCTCGCCGACGCGCGCGAACGGCGCCACCATGCAGAAGATCGTCGGCCGCACGCCCGCCGGGAAAGGGTGGTCGCGCTTGGCCACGCCTCGGGTCACCTGCAGGTAGAGCATGACGTCGCGGCCGCGGCTTTCGCGCGCCAGCATGTCGAGGATCAGGCGCTCCCATTGGTCGCGGGACCAGCCGGTCTCCAGGCCGATGGTGTCCAGGCTGCGCAGCAGGCGGGATACGTGGCCTTCCATGCGAAAAGGCTTGCCCCGATAGGCCGGCACCACCTCATAGATGCCGTCGCCGAAAATAAAGCCTCGGTCGAGCACGGATATGTGGGCGTCCCCCAGGCGGACGTACTCGCCGTTCAAATATACGATGCTGTCGTTGTCGACGTCCGGAATCATGGCTGGAGCCTCATGAGGGTTGGATAAAGATCACTGGAACAGCAGACGCACCTTGTCGACCAGCCGCCCGAAGAAACCGGCCTCGGGAACCGCCGCCTCGACCTGCAGGGGGACGGTCTTCAGGACCACGTCGCCCAGCGACACCCGCAGGCTGCCCATCTGGTCGCCCTTGGCCAGCGGCGCAAGCAGGGGTTGGGCGTACTGGGCGACCGACTGGATGTCGTCGGCGCGCCCGCGCGGCACGGTCACCCACAGCGCGCCCTGCACCCCGAGCCCGACCGTATCGGCCTCGCCCTCCCAGACGCGCGCCTGCACGGCCGCCTGCCCGGGGGCCAGCAGCCGCACGGTATCGAAATTCTTGAAGCTCCAGTTCAGCAGCTTGAGGCTGTTCTCGGTGCGCGCGGCATCGCTGGCCGCCCCCACCACCACAGCCACGACCCGGCGGCCGTCGCGCAGCGCGGTCGACACCAGGCAATAACCGGCCGACTGGGTATGGCCGGTCTTCAGGCCGTCGACGGTGGCGTCGGCCCACAATAGACGGTTGCGGTTGCTTTGCTTGATCTTGTTGTACGTGAACTCGCGCTGGCTGTAATAGTGCATGTACTGGGGAAAGCGATTCACCAGTGCCCGGGCCAGATTCGCCAGGTCCTCGACCGTCGTCATGTGATCGGGGTCGGGCAGACCGGTGGAATTGGTGAAATGCGTGTGCGTCAGGCCCATGCTGGCGGCCTGCTCGTTCATCATGGCGGCGAAGGCCGATTCGCTGCCGGCAACCGCCTCGGCCAGCGCCACGGTGGCGTCGTTGCCCGATTGCACGATCAGGCCTTGCAGCAGCTCGTCGACGCTGACCTCGGTATTCGGGTCGATGAACATCCGCGACCCTTCGGTGCGCCAGGCCTTTTCCGAGACGTGCACCTTCTGGTCCAGTGCCAGGCGGCCGCTTTCCAGGGCGTCGAAGATCACGTAGGCCGACATGAGCTTGGTGAGCGAGGCGGGCTCGACCGGCTCTTGAGGATTCTGGGTCGCGATCACCTGTCCGCTGGTGGCATCCAGCGTCATCCAGGCCTTGGCGCCGAGCGTGGGCGCCGGAATGTTGGAGAGTTCGCTGATCATGGCCACCGTCCCGGTCGCGGCGGGCGCCGCGTCCGCTCCCTGGGCCGGCGCCAGCGCGGGCGCGAACAAGGCGCATGCGACCGCGAGACGCGCGAAGGGGTGGCGGAACGTCGGCAGGAACGAAGGCATGGTCATGGGCATGGGGCGGGACCTTGGGGTCGGATGGAGAAACACCGGCCATTATAGGCAGTGGCATTCCGGACCCGGCGGGAGGACGGGCCGCGAAATCGAGACAAAAAGCAAGCAACTGCAACGGAAACCACCGTCGAGCCCCGAATGATGCCACGGTCGTCGCGGACCCGCCGGCGAGCGGGCGCCGGCAGTGCGGCTCATGCACGCCCCCCGGCCAGGCTGTTCAGCGAGGACTCCATGATGTCCCGCAGGATCAGGAGCTTGCCATGAAAGAAATGGCCGGCATCGGGCACCACCGTCACCGGCAGTTGCCGGGCCCTGGCGAAATCCATGGCCTCGGCCAACGGCACGACCTCGTCGAGTTCGCCATGCACCAGCAAGGTATCGCCGGGCACCTCGACCGGACGGAAACGGAAGCGTTCGACCGCGCAGCCGATCAGGATCAAACGATCGGGCAGAGGCATCCCGCGATCCGCAAGCTCGGCATACAATTGGGCCGCGACCGCCGTCCCGAAGGAGAATCCGGCCAACACCCAACGGCCGCCGGCGGCCTGGGCATGGGCCTGGGCAAACTGCTCGACCAGCATGCGCATGTCGGTGGTCTCGCCTTCGGCACGGTCGAAGGAGCCCTCCGAGGCCCCGACCCCACGGAAATCGGGCCGCAGCGCCGCCAGCCCGTGCTGCACACAGGCACGGGCCACGGTGGTGACGATCTTGTTGTCACGCGCACCGCCATGCAGTGGATGAGGATGCAGGACCAGGGCCCAGCCCGACGGCGCATCGCCCGGCAGGTCCAGCACGCAGTCGATGGCGCCGGCTGCGCCCTGGAATGTCGCTTTCTGGGTACGCAACAACATTTTGACGAGAATCCTTTACACCGACCGGCATACGATACACAGACCGTCCCATTCTAATATGACAGGCGACCGGATGGACCATGAAGATTCCGAATTCCTGCCCGCGCCCGGCGATCTGGCCGAGGCACTGCGGGCGGCGCTGCCCAGCGCCTGGCGCATCGACTGGGTCGAACGCACCGGGTCCACCAATGCCGACCTGCTGACGCGCGCGCGCGGGGGCAGTGGCGTGCCTGCAAGGCCCTGGCTGCTGGGCAGCCACCTGCAGGAGCAGGGACGCGGCCGGGCCGGGCGCACCTGGCAGAACCGGCGGGGCGCCAACCTGATGTTTTCCTGCGCCTTCGACGTCTTCCTGCAGGCCCGGCAACTACCCACTCTGGCGCCGCTGATCGGCACCGCCTCGTGCGAGACGCTGCGTGGCCTGCTCGGCCCGGACACCCGCAAGCGCCTGCTGATGAAATGGCCCAACGACCTGTTGTGGGAACAGGGAAAACTGGCGGGCGTGCTGATCGAGACCACCCGGGCGGGCACAGCCACCGCGCCCGACCATTTCATCGTCATCATCGGGCTGGGCCTGAACCTGCGCGATGCACGCGCCCTGAGCCGATCGCTGGACCGCCAGGTCTCGGACTGGGCGGGCATCGCCGCGGCCGATGCCCGCGCGGCCGGGATCGATGTGGCGACGCTGGTGGCACGCCTGGCACGCGCGTGGTATGACAGCCTGAACCGCGCGACTGCGCACGGATTCGATGACCTGCCGGCGCGCTATGCCAAGGTCGACGCCCTGGAAGGGCAACACCTGGACGTGCTGGACGACGGACGCCTGCTGCACACCGGCATCGCCTGCGGCATCGACGCGCAGGGACGCCTGCTGCTGCGCAACGCCCATGGCCAGATTGCCGTGTCGGTGGGCGAGATCTCGGTCAGGACCCGCCCATGATCGATCCGTCCTCCACGATCCTGCTGATCGACGCCGGCAATACGCGCGCCAAGTTCGGCTGGGTCGAGCTGGGCGACGGCACGCGCGAGAGCCGGGCCCATGCCCTGGATTACGGCCATATCGACAGCCTGGGGCCACGGCTGGACACCCTGGGCGTGCGGCCGCGGCGCATCCTGGCCACCAATGTGGCGGGGCCCGGCGTCGGCCGGGATCTGGAGGCCGCCTGCCAGCAGCACTTCGGCCTGCCGGTGCAGTGGCTCGACGGCCGCCATGGCCGGGATCTGCTGCACAATCGCTACCGGGATGCCGGCCAACTGGGGGCGGACCGCTGGATCGGCCTGCTCGGCCTGCTGAACCGGGTCCGCAAACGGCCCGATTGGAATCGAGGCGCCCCCATGCTGCTGGCCACGTTCGGCACCGCCACCACGCTGGACACCCTGCTCTTGCGCACCGAGGACGGCATGCAGCGGGCGCACTTCCTGGGCGGGCTGATCCTCCCCGGTCCGGTGCTGATGGCCCGCGCGCTGGCCGACCACACCGCCCATCTGCCCTTTGCGGAAGGCGAGCCCACCGACTATCCCGTCGACACCCACGACGCCATCAGCAGCGGCATCGCCGCCGCACAGGCGGGCGCCCTGCTGCGCCAGTGGCGCAACGGCTTGCAGGCCGCGGCCGGACAGGCGACCCAGGTCTTCGTCAGCGGCGGAGGCTGGCCGCTGGTGCAACCCGAGGTCGAACACGCCCTGGCGCGCGCGCAGGACGACCTGGGCCTGCGGCCTCTGGCGGCCGTGCACCTGGCCAATCCGGTGCTCGACGGCCTGGCGTACCTGGCCCGCCAGCCGGGGGCGGGCGGGCCGGCCGACTGATATACTGGGACGCTTTCCGCAATCATCCCGGATCCATGCACCTGCTCCTGACGCTCGCCATCCTGGTCAATATCGCGCTCTTTGCCTTTGGCCAGGGTTTCTTTGGCACGCCACCGGTCGAGCAGGGCCGCGATCCCCGCCCGCTTTCGCAGCGCAACCAGGCCGCCGTGACCCTAGGCCCTCCCATCGCGGCACAGGCCGCCCAGCCATGAAACCCATCCGCAAAGCCGTATTTCCCGTCGCCGGCCTGGGAACGCGTTTCCTGCCCGCCACCAAGGCGATGCCCAAGGAAATGCTGCCCATCGTCGACAAGCCCCTCATCCAGTATGCCGTCGAGGAAGCCCTGGCCGCCGGCATCACCGAGCTGATCTTCATCACCGGCCGCAACAAGCGCGCCATCGAGGACCACTTCGACCGCGCGCCGGAACTCGAGGCGGAGCTCGAGGCCAAGGGCAAGCAGCCCCTCCTGGACATGGTGCGCAATGTCATCCCGTCGCACGTGAACTGCATCTACACCCGCCAGGCCGCCCCGCTGGGCCTGGGGCATGCCGTATTGTGCGCCGCGCCCATCATCGGCGACGAGCCCTTTGCGGTGCTGCTGGCCGATGACTTGCTGGATGCGCCGACCTCGGTGACGCGTCAACTGGTGGACGCCGCCCATCGCCATGACGGCAGCATCCTCGCGATCCAGACCATCGCGCCCGAGGACAGCCGCAAATACGGGATCATCGCCGGCACGGCCATCGACGAGCGCAACACGCGCGTCACGCGCATCGTGGAAAAGCCCGCCCCCGAAGAGGCCCCGTCCAATCAGGCGGTCGTGGGCCGATACATCTTCGAGCCCGAGATCTTCGATCATCTGCGCCGCACCCGCGCCGGCGTCGGCCGCGAAATCCAGCTCACCGACGCGATCGCCGCCATGCTGGACTCGCGCGCCGTCTATGGCCACGCCTACGTGGGCGAGCGCTACGACTGCGGCAACAAGGAAGGATTCTTCAAGGCGACCACCGCGTTGGGTCGCAAGTACCATGGGCTGATGCCGGACTAGGCCCATCCGGGACGCGCCACGGCCGCGCGCCATGCCCTCAAGGCCCCAGCACGTCCTCCAGGCCGTTGACCACCCGGGCGACCGCGCCCGCATGCTGGCGCACCCAGTGGCTGCCGGCGTCCCCCATGCGGGCCAGGCAGCGGGCATCCTCCAGCCAATGCAGCGCGCGCTGCACCGCCTGGTCCGCACCGTCGACGCGCTCGATCGCGCCCGCCGCCAGCGCATCGGCGACCGCCTGCTCGAAATTGGCCGTATGGGGGCCCACCAGCACGGGCCGCCCGAGCGCGCTGGCTTCGATGAAGTTCTGCCCGCCCAAGGGCGCAAAGCTGCCGCCGACGATCGCCACCTGGCAGGCCGCGTAATACCAGGCCATCTCGCCCAAAGTGTCGCCCAGGATCACCGGGACATCCCGGCAGGCCTGCACGGCGGAGGTGCCGCCGTCGCCCAGTTCGATCAGCTCGGACCGCCGCACGAACGGCAGGCCGGCCTGCCGCAAGCCCTCCGCCGCCTCCTCGAAACGCGCCGGGTGGCGGGGGATCAGATAGAACAGCGCCTGTTCGCCCGGCTCGGCCCCCGATTGGCGCGCGCGTTCGATCTGGTGGCGCACGGCCTGGATGAATAGCGCGTCCTCACCCTCGCGCGTACTGGCGATGGCCACCGCCTTGCGACCCAGGCGCGCGGCGAAGGCGCGGCCGCGGGCGACGCGCTCGCCATCCAGGCGCAGGTCGAACTTGAAGTTGCCCGAGACGCGCACGGCGACCGCGCCGGCGCGCTCCAGGCGCTGGGCATCCGGCAGGGACTGCGCATACACGGCCTGGAACCGGCCGTAGGCCTCGCGCATGATCGGACCCATGCGCAGGCTCTGGCGCAGGGAGGCATCGGACATGCGCGCGCTGGCAAGCATCATCGGCACACCGGCGCGGCCGGCCGCATGGATCAGGTTGGGCCAGACTTCGCGCTCGATCAGCACGCCGACGCGGGGCCGATGGCGCGCCATGAAGCGCCGCGTCGCGCCTGGAAAATCATAGGGCAGCCACGCCTGGGCCAGGCGGCCCTGGGCGATGTCCTCGGCGAAGGCTCGGGCACCCTCGGCTCGTCCCGTGGCCGTCAGATGGGTGAGCAGGACACGATGGCCACGGTCCAGGACGGCGCGCACGAAAGGCTGGGCCGCCCGGGTTTCGCCCAGGCTCACGGCATGGATCCAGATCGCCCCGGGCGCGGGCGCCGGCCCGCCATAGCGGCCGAAGCGCGCCGCGCCGCAGACCTCCCAGATCCCGCCCGCCTTGCGGGCGCGCACGGCCATCCACGCCAGCAAAGCCGGCGACAGGACGCGGATCAGCACGGAATAGAGAAATCGGTTCAAGCGGCCAACCGTCGAAAGGTCGTCCGTTTCATTTTATGGGGTTTTCCCGAATCGCGCGCCCTCAGGCTCCCCACGGACTTTGAACGCATCCGGAGGCCGCCGGCTCAGGATGCCGCCAGGGCGTGTTCCACGGCGTCGAGCACCTGGTCCGCCGTCGGGGCCTGGCCGCGTTCGCCCAGGCTGGCCGTGTACGCCGCCCCCTCGAGCGGCGTGCGCACGGGTGTCGAGGCCTTGTAGATGCCGATGGTCGGCCGGCCCAGGCCCGCGCTCAGGTGCGTCAGCCCGCTGTCCAGCCCCACCATGAGACGGGCGCGGGCGAGCTGGCCGGCCACCTCGCGCAGGGTCATGCGCGGCAGCACGGCGGCGTCCGCGCGCCCCTGGATGAGGGCCGCGGCCCGCGCGCGCTCGTCCTCGTTGCCCGCCAACAGCCGCAACGCCAGGCCGCGCCCTTGCAGGGCATCGAAGACGTGGCGCCAATCGGCCTCGGGCCAGAGCTTGTCGTCCCGGCTGGCCGAAGGCATGATCACGGCGGCCTCCTCGATCGGCACCCCGTCCGTCAGTGCGCCCAGGCCGAAGTCCGGGGGACCCTCGATCGCATATCCCAAAGCCGCCGCGGCCAGGCTGCGCTGCCGCCGGACGGCGGGTTGCCAGAATTCGACCCGATGGCGCACGTCGTAGAACAGCGAGGCCAGCGGCTCGCGCGCGGATTTCCAATCCAGGCCATGGCGCACCCCATGTGTCTGGCGCACCAGCCAGACCGATTTCATCAGCGCCTGCATGTCGAGGATGATGTCGTAGCGGCGCGCACCGAGATTGGCGCGCAGCTCGGCGCGCTCGCGGCGCGTGCGGGCATTCCACCAGTGCTTGCGCCAGCGGCGATGCGCCACGGGGATGACCTCGCGCACCGCGGGATGCCACGATGGGATTTCAGCAAATCCCTCCTCGGCGATCCAGTCGATCTGTGCATCGGGCACGTGCCGGGCGATGTCCGACATGGCGGGCAGCATGTGCACCAGATCCCCCAGCGAGGACGTGCGTACGATGAGGATGCGCGTGGTCATGGCGGGGATTATATGCGGGCGCCCATGCTACGATCGGACGAAAACGGATTGCGGGCCGGTTGTGCGCGGCCCACCAAAAGGAGGCACCATGCCCTGCTACGCCTTGGGAGACCTGATCCCCCAACTCGACCCTTCGGCCTATGCCGCGCCGGGATCCACGCTGATCGGCGCCGTGACGCTGGCTGCCCACAGCAGCATCTGGCCGGGTGCGGTGGTTCGCGCCGACAACGAGCCGATCCAGATCGGCGAGGGTTCCAACATCCAGGAAAACGCCGTGCTGCACGTCGATCCGGGCTGTCCCCTGAACGTCGGACGCCATGTCACCATCGGCCACCAAGCCATGCTGCACGGCTGCACCGTCGAGGACGGGTGCCTCATCGGCATCCAGGCCATCGTCCTGAACCACGCCGTCATCGGCCGCCACAGCCTGGTCGGCGCGGGCGCGCTGGTCACCGAAGGCAAGGTCTTTCCAGAACGGTCGCTGATCATCGGCGCGCCGGCCAAGGCCGTGCGCACGCTCACCGACGAGGAAGTCGCGGGCCTCGCGCGCAGCGCCCAGTCCTACCGCGACCGGGCGATCCTGTTCCGCAAGACGCTGCGCGAGGTCTAGGGCTCGCGCCTGCGGGCCCTACAAGGCACGGTACACGGCCAGGTACGCCGCCACCATTGCGGGGACGGAATACGCGCGCGCGGCATGTTCGCGCGCGCGTTCGGCCATTGCAGCGGCCTGCGCGGGATGATCCAGCACCCGGGCAATCCGTCTGGCCATCGCGTCGGCATCCCCAGGCTCGCACAGCAGGCCGCGGCCTTGAGCCAGGGTCTCGAGGTGACCGCCGACCGCCGTCGCCACCACCGGCACGCCCGCCAGGCAGGCATCCAGCACGCTGGTGCCCAGGGCCTCGGATCGCGAACTGGACACATACACCTGCGCCAACGCCAGGAAGTCCTCGATACGCGGCTGGAACCCGACGAACCGATAGGCGTCCTCCAGGCCCAACGCCTGGACGCGGGCGCGCGCCGCCTCGCCGGCGGCGCCGTCCGCGCCGCAGTGCAGGCAGACCAGGTCGGGCCTGGCCGCCGCCAGGATCGCCACCGCCTCGATCAGGGTGCCGGGGTCTTTTTCGGGGCTGAGCGCCGCCGCCGTCATGAGCACGGTCCGACCCTGGAGCGCGTGGCGTTCGCGCAATGCCTCCACGCCTTGCGGGTCCGCCGGCCGCGCCTCGACGGCGCTGGGAATCACGCGAACGTCCAGCCCCAGGTCCCGCGGCGCCTGGGCGGCCGCCTCGCTGATCGCGATGAAAGCGTCGGCCCGCAACCACTTCCAGCGCGCACGGCCCGGATGGCGCCGCGGGCCAAAGGCGGTGCGCCGGGTGAACACCACGGGACGGCCCAGACAGGGACGCAGCAGCGCGAGCAGGCTCATGGCCTGGGCGGTCTGGGCATGCAACACGTCGCAACGGCGGGCATGGCGCAGCAGCCGCAGCGCCATGCCCGGTACGCCTGCGGCCTCGTGAACGACGAAGCCCTCGGCGCGCGCATGCCGCGCGAGGGGGCCATCGGTGCGCGCCAGGAGCTCGGCCTCATGGCCGGCCGCACGCAGGCCGCGCAGGGTCAGCAAGGTCTGGCGCTCGCCGCCGCGCCAGCCGCGTTCGAGGTTGAGCTGCAGGATGCGCATCAAAGAAACACTAGGACTTGCGCACCGGGCGCTTCCAGCCTTCGACCGTCTTTTGCTGGGGCCTGGACAGCGTCAGCGCCTGCGCGGGCGCATCGCGCGTCAACGTGGTGCCCGCGCCCAAGGTGGCGCCGCGGCCCACGCGCACGGGCGCGACGAGCTGGGTGTCCGAACCGATGAAGGCATCGTCGTCGATCACGGTCTGGAACTTGTTGACGCCATCATAGTTGCAGGTAATGGTCCCGGCCCCGATATTGACCCGCTCGCCAATCGAGGCGTCGCCCAGGTAGGCCAGGTGATTGGCCTTCGAGGCGCGCCCCAGGCGGGTTTTCTTGAGTTCGACGAAGTTGCCGACGTGGGCCTGCGGGCCGATGTCGGCGCCGGGCCGCAGACGCGCATACGGCCCGATGCGGGCGTCCTCGGCGACCTGTGCGCCCTCGACGTGGGTATAGGCCTCGAGCCGCGTGCCCGGGCCGATGCTGGCATCGCGGATCACGCAGTAGGGGCCGATGCTGGCGCCGTCGCCCAGCCGCACCTCGCCTTCGAAGACACAGCCGACGTCGATGAACACATCGCGCCCGCACTGCAGCCGTCCGCGCAGGTCGAAACGCGCCGGATCGGCAAGGGTCACCCCTTGTTCAAGTTGGCGCCGGGCCTGCTCGGCCTGCCAGACGCGCTCGAGCGCCGCCTGCTGCACGCGGCTGTTGACCCCGAGGGTTTCCCAGGGCGCGCCGGGTTGCGCATGGCCGACGGCGACGCCGTCGGCCACCGCCAGCCCGACGATGTCGGTCAGGTAATACTCGCCCTGGGCATTGCGGTTGTCGATGCGCCCCAGCCAGTCGCGCAGCGCCGCGGTGGGCGCGGCCAGGATGCCGGTATTGACCTCGCCGATGGCGCGTTCGGCGTCGGTCGCGTCCTTGTGTTCGACGATGCGCGCGATGCGGCCCTCGGCGTCACGCACGATGCGCCCGTAACCCGTGGGGTCCGCGGGCGTCTCGGTCAGCAGCGCCAGGCCGCTCCCGCGGGCGGCCAGCAGCGCCGCCAGGGTCTGGGGCTGTACCAGGGGCACATCGCCGTACAGCACCAGGCAGGCGTCGTCCGGGTCGCCGTCAAGCAACGACGGCAAGGCCTGCATGACCGCATGGCCGGTGCCCCGCTGGGGTTGCTGCACGGCGAAATGCAGGTCCTCGCCCGCGTATGCCTCGCGCACGCGGTCGGCGCCGTGCCCCACCACCACCACGATTCTGTCGGGGTCGAGGGTGCGCGCCTGCTCGAGCACATGACTGAGCATGGGCCGCCCGGCGATCGGATGCAGCACCTTGGGCAGGTCGGATTGCATGCGCTTGCCCAGACCGGCGGCCAGGATGATGACGTTGAGCATATGGATGCGGGCCTTGATTGACGGATGATGAGTAGGCTGGCGAATCAGGTGCGCGGCTTGCCGCGGCTGGCGCCGGTACGCGTCCCCGATCGGGATCCGGACGTCCGCGCGGCCTTGGATGCGCCGGTCTTGGCGCTTGCCTTGCGGCGTGCGGGCTTGGGGGCGGGCGCCTCGTCCGCGGGTTCCGCCGTCCCTTGGAGCGTGGCCGCCGTGGCGTCGGCCAGTGTCTGGAATTGCTGCTGCAGCAAGTTCCACCACTCGCCTGCCGCCTGGGCGTAGGCCTGGGTGGCGGCGGCCGGATCCGCGCCGGCATCGGACGCGGCCTCGGCGGCGCCAGGTGTCGCGGTACGCGCGAAGCCCGCCTCGCCCGAGGGTGCCTCGGGGGCCGCCGGCGCGGCCTTCCCCGCCTCGTTGGCCGCGGACGCGAAGGCACCCGGCACGCCCTGTTCGGCAAAAGCGCGCAGGGTCGAGAGGGTGGCCCGCTGGATCTCGAGCCCCTGTATGGTATTGCCCAGGATGGAGGCATTCAGCTGCAGCCAATTCTGGACGCTGCGCAACTCGCCGATGCGGCGGTCCAGGTCCTCGATCGACATCGGCGGCATGGCCGGCGACTCGAACCCGCCACCGGCCATGCCCTGCCAGCTCTGGCGCATCATCTCAAGGCCCGCGAACAAGGGATTGCGCGCGGCTTCGCCATCCTGGCCGAAACCGGGCAGCACAAAGGGGTTGCTGGATTCTTTCGCCATGACGTGCCTCCTGCCGGCCCCATGCCGGACGCCTTATTTTAGGTGGGCGGCCGGACCCGCGCCAGCCGCGCGCAGGCGCAGGCTGTCAAGGATGGCGAGCTCGGCCTCGAGGGTGAAGGCGCCATGGCCGAGCATGTCCCAGAGTTCGGCCACCGATACGCAGCGGATCTCGCAGACCTCGCCGTCCATGTTGGCCGGCGCCACGGCGGCATCGAGCACGCAATCGCACAGCAGCAGGTTTTCGACCTGATAGCCCTCGGGCAGGCGGCGATGCATGCGCAGGGCCACGCGTAGCGGCCCGTGCGCAGCGATCTCGACGGCCTGCAGGCCGGCCTCCTCGCGGCTTTCGCGCAGCAGCGCCGTTTCGCAATCCTCGCCGGCCGCCACCAACCCGCCGGCCAGCGTGTCCCACAAGCCGGGGTCGTTGGGCTTGTCCAGGGCCCGGCGCGCAATCCACAAGCGCCCATCCGGCGCCCACGCGTTCAGATGCACGGCTTGCGTCAGCATGCCCAGCGGCCGCATGGCCGCCCGTTCGATGCGGGCGAGCGTGCGGCCCTCGCCGACCACGTCCAGCAGTTCGTCGCGCCAGGCCCGCAGGCACTGCGCCTCGCGCAAAGCCTCGGCGATGCCGCGCAACACGGCATCGAGGTTCAGGCCCCGCGGCGAGGCCGCCGCAATATGCACGGCCTCGTCCTCGACATGCACGCCCGGCAGCCCGCCGATGGCGTCGGTGGCGCGCGGCGTGATCCAGCCGGCCACGCGCGCGGCGACCGTCAAGGGCCGCGAACCGGGTGGGGGCAGTTGCTGTGCGCGGCGCAGCATCCGCGCAAATCGCGCATCGAGGTCGGCCGGCGCAAAGGCCGTGGCAGGGAGGGTCATCGGGCCATTGTAGTAGAAGCCTCGAAGACATTGGTGGAAACCCGAAGCCTAAACTAAAACCCTGCGCACCCGCATGGGCAATCCCACACAAGCGACAGGCCTTCGTTATAATTCCCGCATTCCGTACCAGGGAATTTTCGCAGGCGGCAACCGTCGCGATTCATTTTATCGCCTGCGATCCAATCATTGTGCCCGCGCCCGGTCGACCTGGATCAACTGTTTGATCGAGGTCAATCAACGTGCGGAAACACACGAAAACAACTAGAGGGTCAGCATGAAGAAGGTGAGAGGTTTGCTCGGCATGTCAGCGCTGTTTTGGGCAGCCATGGCCGGTGCTCAAGTCAAGGACATGCCAGGCGGACCGGCGGTCAACCAACTGAACCTGCACACGGGGGTGACGCCGATCGCCAGGGAAATCTATTCCCTGCACTGGATCATCATGATCATCTGTATCGTGATCTTCATCGGCGTGTTCGGCGTGATGCTGTACTCCATCGTCATGCACCGCAAATCGCGCGGCCACGTCGCCTCCAAGTTCGACGAGCACCTCGGCCTCGAGCTCACCTGGACCATCATCCCTTTTCTGATCATCGTCGGCATGGCCATTCCCGCCACGCGCACCGTGGTCGCCATGAAGGACACCAGCAGCGCCGACCTGACGGTCAAGGTCACCGGCTACCAATGGAAATGGGGCTACGAATACGTGGACGGCCCCGCCTCGGGCGTTCACTTCCTGTCGACGCTGGCCACCCCCAGCGAGCAGATCCATGGCGGCGCGCCGCGCAGCGACACCTATCTGATGGAGGTCGACCAGCCCCTGGTCGTACCGGTCGACAAGAAAGTCCGCATCGTGCTGACGGCCGCCGATGTGATCCACTCGTGGATGGTGCCCGACTTCGGCGTCAAGCAAGACGCCGTGCCCGGCTTCCTGCGCGACACCTGGTTCCGCGCTGAAAAGATCGGCACGTATCGCGGCCAGTGCGCCGAACTCTGTGGCAAGGACCACGCCTTCATGCCCATCGTGGTGCAGGTCGTGTCCGCCGAGGATTACGCCAAGTGGTCCGAGGAACAAAAATCCAAGATGGCGGCCGCCGCCGAGGATCCGAACAAGGTCTGGACCAAGGAAGACCTGGTTGCGCAGGGCAAGGACGTCTTCTCGTCGACCTGTGTGGCCTGCCACCAGGCCAATGGCGAAGGCATCCCGGGCACTTTCCCTGCTCTGAACGGCGACACCAAGTTCGTCCTGGCACCGATGAAGGACCAGATTCTGACCGTGCTCAACGGCCACCCGGGCACCGCGATGGCCGCCTTCCGCGACCAGCTCAGCGACACCCAGATCGCCGCGGTCATCACCTATACGCGTAACGCGTGGGACAATGCCGGAAAGGGACCTGACCCGGTCGTGCAACCTTCTGACGTCAAGGCGCTGCGCTAAAGGCGCGCCCGTTCAACCATAGACAACCGTATCCTCGCGGCGCCCATGGCGCGCCGCGCACCAGCAGGAAGGAGTTCACCATGAGCAGCGTCACTGCCGATCACATTCCGCCCCACACCGGTCACGACGACCACGGGCATGCCGTGCCGCGAGGCTGGCGCCGCTGGGTCTTTGCGACCAACCACAAAGACATCGGCACGATGTACCTCATCTTTTCGTTCGCGATGCTGCTCGAGGGCGGTACGCTCGCCCTGTTGCTGCGCACCGAACTGTTCGAGCCGGGCATCCAGTTCTTCCAGCCCGAACTGTTCAACCAGTTCACCACCATGCACGGCCTGATCATGATTTTCGGTGCCATCATGCCGGCGTTCGTGGGCTTCGCCAACTGGATGATCCCGTTGCAGATCGGCGCCTCGGACATGGCCTTTGCGCGCATGAACAACTTCAGCTTCTGGCTGCTGCCGGTGGGCGGCATCCTGCTGACGGCCTCGTTCTTCGTGCCCGGCGGCGCAAATGCCTCGGGCTGGACCATGTACGCGCCGCTGTCGCTGCAAATGGGCCCGGGCATGGACTTCGCGATCTTTGCGGTGCACATCCTGGGCGCTTCCTCGATCATGGGCGCCATCAACATCATCGTGACCATCCTGAACATGCGCGCCCCGGGTATGACCCTCATGAAGATGCCGCTGTTCTGCTGGTCCTGGCTGGTCACCGCCTACCTGCTGCTGGCCGTGATGCCGGTGCTGGCCGCGGCGGTCACCATGCTGCTGACCGACCGCCACTTCGGCACGCATTTCTTCAATGCCGCCGGCGGCGGCGACCCGGTGCTGTACCAGCACGTGTTCTGGTTCTTCGGCCACCCCGAGGTCTACATCATGATCCTGCCGGCCTTCGGGATGGTGTCGCAGATCGTGCCGGCCTTTGCCCGCAAGCGCCTGTTCGGCTATGCCTCCATGGTCTACGCCATCTGCGCCATCGCCATCCTGTCGTTCCTGGTCTGGGCGCACCACATGTTCACCACCGGCATGCCCGTGACCGCACAGCTGTTCTTCATGTACGGCACGATGCTGATCTCGATCCCCACAGGGGTCAAGGTGTTCAACTGGACGGCCACCATGTGGCGCGGCTCGCTGACCTTCGAGACCCCGATGCTGTTCGCCATCGGCTTCATCTTCGTGTTCACCATCGGCGGCTTCACCGGCCTGGTGGTGGCCATCGCCCCCATCGACATCCAGGTGCAGGATACTTACTACGTGGTGGCGCACTTCCACTACGTGCTGGTCGCGGGCTCGCTGTTCGCCCTGTTCGGCGCCACCTATTACTGGCTGCCGAAATGGTGCGGCACCATGTACGACGAGCGCCTGGGCAAGTGGCACTTCTGGATGACGATGATCTCGTTCAACGTCACGTTCTTCCCGATGCACTTCCTGGGTCTGGCAGGCATGCCGCGCCGGTATGCCGACTATGCGGCGCAGTTCACCGACTTCCATCAGGTGGCCACCATCGGCGCCTTCTGGTTCGGCCTGTCGCAGCTGCTGTTCCTGTACGTGATCCTCAAGGCCTACGCCGGCCGGGGCGAGCGTGCGGCGGCCAACGCCTGGGAAGGCGCCGAAGGCCTGGAATGGAGCGTGCCCTCGCCCGCCCCGTACCACACCTTCGAGACGCCGCCGGTCCTGGACGGCAAGGCTTGATCCCGGCACGGCATGCAGACCATGACGCCTGAGCAACGCCGCCGCAACCGCCGCACCGGGCTGATCCTCGGCATATGCGCCGTGGCGATCCTAGTCTGGACCTTCGTGCGCGGCAATGTCTTTGGTGGCGCCCCGTGAACGCGCCCAGGGACTCCGATGGTCGTTCGACCTTCCTGAGCACCGTGCGCACCGTGGCCTGGGGGTTCCTGGGCCTGCGCAAGCGCTCGGGACACGACAACGACATGTCGCGTGTGCGGCCCGCGCACGTGATCGTCGCAGGCCTGCTGGGCGGATTGATATTCGTGCTGCTGCTGGTGCTGGCCGTCAGTCTGGTGACGTCCTAAGCCGCAACCCTACAAAAGCAAACCATACTGGAATTCTCAGGAGAACAAGATGAGTGCAGGTCAAGTGGCCCATGGTGGCAAGGTGCCCTACTACTACGTGCCCCATGACTCGGTCCATCCCATCCGCGCCAGCCTCAGCATGCTGGCCACCCTGGTGGGGGCGGCCCTTTGGGTCAACAGCTATGCCGTCGGCCCGTGGCTGTGCTTCGCCGGCATCCTGTGCATGTTCATCGTGCTGTACGGCTGGTTCGGCGACGCCATCCGCGAATCCGAGAACGGCATCAACAGCCAGCGCGTCGACGTCTCGTACCGCTGGAGCATGACCTGGTTCATTTTCTCCGAGGTCATGTTCTTTTCGGCGTTCTTCGGCGCACTGTGGTACACCCGCGAGGTCACCACGCCGTGGCTCAGCAACCTCGACCACCAGACCCTGCTGTGGCCGAGCTTCGCAGGCACCTGGCCCAACCTCGGGCCGGCCGGCACGATCGCCCCCTTCGAGACCGTCGGCCCGTTCTGGCTGCCGACCATCAACACCGCCCTGCTGCTCAGTTCCGGCGTGACCCTGACCATCGCCCACCACGCCCTGCGCGCCGCGCAGCGCAACAAGGCGATCCTCTGGCTGGCCCTGACCGTCATCCTGGGTTTTACCTTCGTGGCTTGCCAGGCCTATGAATACCATCATGCCTACACCGAGCTGAACCTGCGCTTCACGTCCGGTGCCTACGGCGCGCTGTTCTACATGCTGACGGGCTTCCACGGTTTCCACGTGATCCTGGGCGCCACCATGCTGACCGTCATCCTGCTGCGCCTGGTGCGGGGGCATTTCACCGCCGACCACCATTTCGGCTTCGAGGGCGCCGCCTGGTACTGGCACTTCGTCGACGTGGTGTGGCTGGGTCTGTACCTGTTCGTCTACTGGTTCTGAGGCGGCACACGCCCCGTCGACAAAAAGGCCGGCTTGCCGGCCTTTTTGCCTTGAGCGGACCCAGCCCCAGCGGTCGGGAACCGGCTCAGGATCCGGACACGGCCCGCAGGCCCGTGCTGTCGATCCAGCCCAGGCCGTGGCCCACCAGCACGAACAGGAACAGCAGGACCGACAGGCCGATGCGCCAGGTCAGCGCCCAGGCCATGCGATCGCTGCGGCTATGATCCTGCATCAGATACACCAGGGCGGAGGCAAGGCTGCCCACCACCCCCAGGAACAACAAGACGATCACGATCTTCATGGACCCTCCAGGGCCGGACTTGCCGACAAGGCGCGGATCGGCGGGGCGCCGACGCCTCCAACCGGAATTATCGCAAATGAATGCACCACAGTTTCCCTACCGCCAGGCCATCGCCCTGGCGCTGCTGGCTGCACTGACCATCGCCTGCACGATGGCCGGCCAGTGGCAGCTGCGCCGCGGCGCCGAGCGCGAAGCCCTGGAGGCCGCGATGCAGGCGGGCCGGGCGGCGGCGCCCATCACCCTCGACGCCTCGACGCAGGACGGCCCGGACTGGCATCCCGCGCGCGTCCATGGCACATGGCTGCAAAACTTCACTGTACTCCTTGACAATCGCAACCTCAAAGGCCAGCCCGGCCTATGGGTGGCCACACCCTTGCGCCTGCGGGACGATCCAGACCGGGCGGTGCTGGTGCTGCGCGGCTGGACGCCCCGTCCGCTGCCGTCCGAGCCGCTGCCCGACCTCGCACCGCCGCGGGGCACGGTCGAGGTCAGCGGTACACTGCTGCACCGGGTGCCGCGGCTCTTCGATCTGGGCTCGCTCACGGGGCGCGAGGAACCCCCGCCAAGCTTCCCGGCAGCGGGTGGGGAACCCCCGCGGGTGCAAAATCTGGCATTATCCGATCTGGCCCGCGCCAGCGGCCTGACACTGCTGCCGGTCATCCTCGAACAGGCTCCCGTGAAAGACTCGGCCCTGGTTCAGGAATGGCCGGGCCCGTCCCTGGACGCCGGACAGAACTACGGCTACGCCCTGCAATGGTTCAGCTTTGCCGCCATTGCCCTGATCGCCGCCCTGGTCCTGGTCTGGCGCACCTGGATCCGCCCTCGCCCGCCCAGGCCTCATCCCGCCCACGAAGACCACACCGCACCATGACGACTCCAGCCCCCCAATCACGCTCCAAGCTGCCGCTGCTGGCCATCGTGGCCGTCTGCCTCGCGCCGGTCGTATTCGCCGTGCTGGCCTATTATGTGCCCGCCCTCGGGCTGCGGCCGGAAGGCACCTCGAACTACGGGCGCCTGATCGAGCCGCAGCGGCCCATGCCGGCCGCCGCCGACCTCGTCCTCACCGACGCCGACGGACAGCCCTACGACCTGAACGCCCTCAAGGGCCAATGGCTGCTGATCAGCGCCGGCCCCGGCGCCTGCCCCGAGAGCTGTATCCGCAAGCTCTTCGTCCTGCGCAATTCGCACGCCAGCCAAGGCAAGGCGGTCGAGCGCCTGAACCGCATCTGGTTCGTCACCGACGCCGCGCCGCTGAATCCCGTCGTCGACTCCGCCTATCAGGGCACGATCGCCCTGCGGGCGGATCCGGCGCAGCTCGCCGCCTGGCTGACCCAGGACGAGGCCGATCCGCAGGCCAGCCTGCTCGAGCGCATGTGGGTGGTCGATCCGCTGGGCAACCTCATGATGGCCTTTCCGGACGCCAACGAGCCCGAGCACGTGCGCGACGACATCCGGACGCTGCTGAAATACTCCCGTATCGGCTAGCCCATGACCGCCATGACCTCGCCCTCCCGCTCCCATGCCCGCTACCGGAAACTGGTCTTCCTCACCTGGTTCCTGACGCTGGACCTGATCATGTTCGGCGCCTTCGTGCGCCTGACCGACTCCGGACTGGGCTGTCCGGACTGGCCGGGCTGCTACGGGCACCTCAGCCCGCTGGGCGCCAGCGCGCACATCGAACGCGCCCTGGAGGCCATGCCCTACGGCCCGGTCAGCGTGGGCAAGGCCTGGATCGAGATGGTCCACCGCTATATCGGCATGATCCTCGGCATGCTCATCATCGGCATCACCGTCATGGCCTGGCGGCATCGCCGCATCCTGGGACAAACACCCCGGCTGGCCACGGTGATCCTGGTCGCGGTGTGCGTGCAGGGCGCGTTCGGCGCCTGGACGGTGACCCATCGCCTCATGCCGCTGGTAGTCACCACCCACCTGGTCCTGGGCATGGGCCTGCTGGCGCTGATGACCTGGCTGGCCGCACGCGAAAAGGCCCACGCGCCGGTCCCCGCCGACGCGGCCCGATGGCGGCCCTGGATGATCCTGGGCCTGGGCATCCTGTTCGTGCAGCTCGCGCTGGGCGGTTGGGTCAGCACGAACTACGCGGCCCTGGCCTGCATGGATTTTCCGACCTGCCACGGCCAATGGCTGCCCCCTATGGATTTCCACGGCGGCTATTCGCTGGTGCGCGGACTCGGCCACTTGCCCTCGGGGGAAATGATCTCCCAGGAGGCCCTGACGGCCATCCACTGGACGCACCGCAACTTCGCGATCGCGGTCTTCGCCCTGTTGGGCGTGCTGGGATGGCGCCTGCGCGCCGTGCCCGGGCTGGCCGGGCCCGCCCGCCTGCTGCTGGCCCTGCTGGCCCTGCAGTTGCTGACGGGCCTGACGACGATCTTCTTCCAGTGGCCGCTGCTGATCGCCGTCCTGCACAACGGCGGCGCAGCCGGCCTGGTGCTGGTCGGCGTCACCATGTTGCTGCGCTTATCGCAGGCCGGCAAACCGTCTAGAATAGCCCCATGAGTTCCACCACCGCCTCGCCCCATTCGCTGTTGCGCCAGTACCTGACGCTGACCAAGCCCCGCGTCACGCAGCTCGCCGTCTTCTGTGCCGTCATCGGCATGTTCCTGGCAACGCCCGGCATGCCCGACCCCTTGCGCCTGGCGGCGGCCACGGCGGGGATCTGGCTGCTCGCCGCGGCGGCCTTCTCGATCAACTGCCTGATCGAGCGCGAGACCGACGCCCTCATGCTGCGCACCGCCCGCCGGGGCACGGCCAGCGGCGTGATCTCCAGCCAGCAGGTGCTGCTGATGGCGGGCATCCTGGGCGGCATGGGCATGCTGGTGCTGTACTGGTGGGTCAATGCCCTGACGATGTGGCTGACCTTCGCCACCTTCGTCGGCTATGCGCTGATCTACACCGCCCTGCTCAAGCCCCTCACTCCGCAGAACATCGTCATCGGCGGGTTTTCCGGCGCCATGCCGCCGGCGCTGGGCTGGGCCGCCATGGCCGACGCGGTGCCCGCCGAGGCATGGATCCTGGTGCTGATCATCTTCATCTGGACGCCGCCCCATTTCTGGGCGCTGGCCTTGTACCGCAGCAAGGACTACGTCGAATCCGGGTTGCCCATGCTGCCCGTGACCCACGGCAAGCATTTCACCCGGCTGCACATCCTGCTCTACAGCATCGCGCTGTTCGCGGCCACGATGCTGCCGTTCGTCATCCGCATGAGCGGCCCCGCGTACCTGGTGGCCGCCTGCGCGCTCAGCGGCCGCTTCGTGTGGCAATCCCTTGCGCTCTATCGAAACTACAGCGACGCCCGAGCGCGTAAACTGTTCCATTACTCGATCATATATCTGGCCCTGCTGTTCGCCGCCCTGCTCGTGGATCACTGGATCGGACTGCTCGTCTGAGCCCCGTCCGATCAATCGGGACCCCACTGAACAGGGCGCCCGCCCGCGGCGCCCATAGGATGTCATGAAGCCTTCGTTTTCCCCCGTACGCCGCCTCCTGGTGGCCGGTGCCGCCTGCGCACTGCCCGCCGTCCTGATGGGGTGCTCCCCCAGCACGGCCGAACCTCTCGATTTCCACGGCAGCGACATCACAGGATCCCACCTCGGTCGCGATCTCGACATGATCGATACCGAGGGCCGGCAACGCACGCTGGCCGATTACCAGGGCAAGGTCCTGATGGTGTTCTTCGGCTACACGCAGTGCCCGGACGTGTGCCCCACCGCCCTGGCGCAGGTGTCGCAAGCCATGGAACTGCTGGGCGACGAGGCCGCCGATGTCCGCGTGATCATGGTGTCGGTGGACCCCGCGCGCGACACGCCGACGGTGCTGCGCGCCTACGTCCACGCCTTCGATCCTGCGTTCATCGGCCTGACCGGCACCCCCGAGCAGCTCGACAAGACCGCGAAATCCTTCAAGGCCTTCTATGCCAAGGAACCCGGCCCCACGCCGGAACACTATGCGATGAATCATTCCTCGTCGTTCTACCTGATGGACCGCGACGGCGAGGCGCGTGCCCTGGTCCGCGCGGACAGCACGCCCGAGGACATGGCGCACGACATCCGCCTGCTGCTTTAGGCCCCCCGAACAGGGCGCCGAGGCTAAGCGTCGGGCGATGCCGGCACGGGCGGCCCGAGGTCGGGCAAAGGCTCGTGCTGGCGCTCGCCCGACTGGAACTGCTGCCAGACCTCGACCGCCCGCATGCGCTGACGCACCACGTCCTCGATTTTTTCGCGCAAAGTCTGGTTGCCCTCCAGCAGCGTCTTGAAGTCCTTTTCCTGCAGCAACAGCAGGCGGCTATAGCCCAGCGAGTGCGCCCGCGCCTCGAAATCCACGCCTTCGGCCAAGGCCATTTCGCCAAAAATCTGGCCGCTGCCCAATTCCGCGGTGGTGCCATCGGGCAGGTCCAGGACGACGGCGCCGGAGGCGACGAAATACATGGCCCGCATGCGGCCGACCTTCATCGGGATTTCTTGATCCGGCAGCGCCAGGCGGGGCTTGAGCAGGCGCCCGATGGCGGCCAGCGTGGACTCGTCCAGGCCCTCGAACAGCGGCACTCGCTGGATCAGCACCTCGGCGGTCAGGGCGATGTCCAGCACGCCGCGATCGTCCAGATAGTCCCAGCGCTGCTCGGCCTGGTCGATCAGGTCGGAATAGGTCTCGCCGCTGATGAGGTTCTCGGCCAGCATCTCGCGATAGCGCAGGCGCTCCATCGAGCGCGCCATCCGCGTCAGGTAGACCTCCTGCAGCCACTGCGCATAGACAGGATATTGCAGGCCCAGCGCCTGCAAGGCGGTATCGAGGCGATCGAGGCGCTGGCGATGCGCGGCGATGATGGCCTGCGTGACGTCGGCGCCCAGCAGGGGCTGCACGTCGGTTTCGGCGAAATGGATCAGGCGACGCGCCACCGACCACTTGCACATGAGGTTGTTGAAACGGCGGGCGAGCTCGCGCTCGAGCCAGCGCTGAAAGCCGGGCAAGTGGTGCAGGCGCAAGGCGATGCGCAGGCCCAGCGAATAATGCAGATCGCGATCGATCGCATCCTGGAATCCGCGCAGGCCGCCGGCACGCACGGCATCGCCCAGACGTTCGGCACGTGCCAGCAATGATTCGGCGGTCCGCCAGTCGACCACCCGCGCCTTGAGGGTCTCGAAGAACATCTCCTCCTCGCGCCCCGCCAGGATCCCCATCCCGACGGCGATCTTCTGCTCGCGGGTCAATTGCTGCACCTGGGCCGCGCCGACGCCCGCCTGGCCGGCGTCGAACACATTGTGGATGCGTTCCATCACCTCGTGGGCGATGTGCTCGTTGCGCGCGATCTCGTCGGTCTTGGCGCGCAGCGCCTCGAGTTCGACGGCCTGCGCCTGATCGCGCAAGGCGCGGTCCACGGGCGACAACTGGTTCAGGCCGAGGCGAAAGATCAAGGGCCGCAGGGTCAGGCCATTGATGAACAGGGTCATCAGCACGAAGCCCGTGGTCGCCACCGCGATGAACTGACGTGCATCGTGCGGCACGGCGGGCTGTTCGGTCACGGCCAGCGCCAGCGCCAGCGACACCGCGCCGCGCAGCCCCCCGACCAGCATCACGTCCCGATAGGGGCGGCTGACGCGCGTGCTCAGGCGCATCCATCCCAGCAAGGGCAGCAGGCCATGGACAATCACCGCACGCGCCAGGAAGGTCACGATGAAAAGGACCAGGATCAGCAGAACCTCGATCCAGGTGATCTCCGCCATCATGCGCGGGATCAGCATGGCGGCAAACACGAAAATCAGCGAATTCGCCCAGAAACCGAACTGCGCCCAGGCGCTGGACAGTTGCTCGAAGGTGGTGGGCGACAGGCGGGTGCGGCCGGTCGAATTCACGACCAGGCCGGCGATCACCGTGGCCACCACCCCGGAGACCCCCAGGTAATGCTCGGAGACGAAGAAGGTCAGGTAGGCCAGGGCCACGGTCAGGGTCACCTCGGCGGTGGGCCAGCCCCGCAGCCAGATGAACAGGCTGGTCGTCACCTTGCCGATGACGAATCCTGCCAGGCCGCCGCCCAGGAAACTGATCAGAAAACCCTGCAGGACCGCCGCCGCCGACGGTGTGCCGCCCTGGAACATGACCGTCAGCAGCACGGAATACAGGGCGATCGAGGCCGCGTCGTTGAACAGCGCCTCGCCCTCGACCAGATTCATGAGGCGGCGCGGCGCGCCGACCTCGCGGAAAATGCCGACCACGGCAACCGGGTCCGTGGTCGCCACGATGGCGCCCAGCATCAGGCACACCACCAGGCTGTACGGCGAAACCGCCGCCAGCGAAAATCCCACCGCCAGCGTGCACACGACCACCGCGACGATCGCCATCACCAGGATGGGGCTGATGTCGTCCATCAGACGGCGCACGTTCATGGACAGCGCGGTCTCGAACAGCAGCACCGGCAGGAACACGTACAGGAAGGTCTCGGACGAGATCTCGAAGTGCTCGAGCGTGTCGAGGAAATCCACCATCACGGCCGGCGCCCAATCGTGCACGTGGATGATGACCCCGAGGATGAAACCCACGATGGCCAGCAGCACCGAATACGGCAGGCGCAGGCGGCCCGCCAGCGGCGGCATGAAGGACACCAGGGCCAAGAGGCCCGCGAGGCCGAATACCAGGAGGCCTACTTTCATGAGCGGTGGTCGATGAGAAGGGATGCCCTAAAAGGATAGCGGTTTTGCGGTCGGTCCGGCGGAGAGGATGTAAAAAAACCGGCGCGATGCGTTGGAAGGCTTGCCCGTGATTGGCGTACGATGGCGCTTCTGAATGAAGCTTGGATATGAAGTGATGTCGGCATCGCTGCTAACGGACGTTTCGATCGGCGCCCTGATCATCCGCATGATCGCGACGGCCTTCGTCGTGATCGCCGTCACCTGGTCGGTGGGCGCGTTCGGGCCGCGCATCGGCGGGGCACTGGCGGGTTTGCCGATCGTGCTCGGTCCCGGCTTTTATTTCCTCGGCGCCCAGGCTTCCGCGCCATTCATCGCCCAGGCCGCCACATACGCCCTGTTGTCGCTGTGCGCCACCCAGCTTTTTTTGCTGGCCTACCTGGCGGCGGCGTACCGGGCGAGGCCCTGGGCGGCCCTGGCCGGCGCCCTCGCCGTCTGGCTGCTGGCGGCGGCCCTGCTGCGCCTCCTGCCCGCCGAGGTCTGGCTGGCGGCGGGTCTGTTCGTCCTGACGACATGGGCCTGCTGGTCTCTCGGCGCACGCTTCCTGCCCCTGGTTCCCACGGCCAAGGGCAAGGTCGGCGGTACGGGCCTGCTGCTCCTGAGGGGTCTGCTGGCCGGCGTGCTGGTGGCCGCCGTGACCACCCTGAGCCAGCGGCTGGGGGCAGCCGGATCGGGGCTGCTGTTGGCCTTTCCGATCAGCTATACCGTGATCGCAGTGACGATCCACCAGCGCATCGGCAGCGCCGGCGCTCGCGATCACGCAGGGATCATGGCAGGCGGCGTTGGGAATCGCGCTCGCGGCATCGGTCGCCATCACGCTCTGGCTGGTCCAAGCCGCGGCCAGACCAAAAAAAAGGGATACCCATGCGGGTATCCCGTGAACATCCGCTTCGATAGGGAGGGGAAGAGGAGAAGCTGAAGCGGACGACAAGACCCTTGCAGCCCGTGGGGCCGCTGGTGAGTCCATGATGGATTAGTCCGCCCGCGGACCTGAAAGTTTCCGCCAGGGCCGCGCTGAAGTGCAAAAAATTATGACGTTGCTGAGATGCGCGTCAACGGGCCGGTCACCGGCCTGTTGGGTGCTCGTCGGCGGTCAGGCCGCCAGTGCCTCGTGCTGCTCGGCCAGTGCTGCGCGCAGTTTTTTGAATGCCGCGGCCTCGATCTGGCGCACGCGTTCGGCAGAAATGCCGTATTCCTCGGCCAGTTCGTGCAGCGTGGCGCCGCCCTCATCGCGCAGCCAGCGGGCGCGCACGATGCGCTGTGAACGCGGATCCAGGGACTCAATGGCCTGTTCCAGGCCGACCCCCTGGAGGGCGTCGCGATCCCGGCGAGCCAACACCTGGGTGGGCTCCTGCCCCTCGGCCGAGAGCCAGGAAATCGGCGTGAACGCATCCTCGTCGCCTTGGGGCGATTCGAGGGCGCAATCGCCGCCCGACAGACGGACCTCCATTTCGGAGACGTCCTCGGGACGCACCTTGAGTTCGCGGGCAATGTCGTCGACCTGACCCGGGGCCAGTGTCTGGCCGTCCGGGCGCATGCGGCGCAGGTTGAAGAACAGCTTGCGCTGCGCCTTGGTGGTGGCGACCTTGACCAGCCGCCAGTTGCGCACGACGTATTCATGGATCTCGGCACGGATCCAGTGGACCGCAAAAGACACCAGCCGCACGCCTCGGCTGGGGTCGAAGCGCCGCACGGCCTTCATCAGGCCGATGTTGCCCTCCTGGATGAGATCGGCATGCGCCAGGCCGTATCCCAGGTATTGCCGGGAGACGGACACGACCAGCCGCAAATGCGACATGACGAGTTGCCGGGCAGCGTCCAGGTCGTCCTGGTCGCGCAGGCGACGGCCCAGATCGGCTTCCTGCTCGGCGCTCAGCATCGGCAGGCGATTGACGGCACTGATATAGGCCTCGATCGTGCCCAACGCACCCGGATTGGAGATCGCCACGGCCAGGTTGGCCGGTGCGAGCGCCAGGGATTGCGAAGAATTGCTCATGTTCGGATAGTCCTCGAAGGGAGATTCCCAGAGATATGTTAGCACTCTATAGGGAGGAGTGCTAATCCCTGCCTGACATACCATGAGACCGCGTCGGCGCCGAAAAGTTTCCTTCCGCGGGGTCCTAGCGCATCCAGGCCAACGTCACCTGGGCCCTCATGACCCCGCCCGGTTCCAGGATCCGCCATCCGGTGCCCGCTGCGCCGGCAGCCGCCAGGTTGAAGGCGTTGCTGACGTGACTGACGGGCTCCACGCACAGATACCGTCCCCGAGGCGCATGCAGCACCGCCTGGTGCAGATCGGTGTCGATCCGCAGCCCCGGTCCCGCCTCCCACGCCAGCTCGCAGGTCCCGTCCCAATCCGCCAGATAGGCGGTCCAGGTGTCGGCCCCCCGGGCCCACGTGGTCTGCGTGTTCGGACGCGGACGCACGGCGATTTCCTCCTCGTGCTCCCAGAGGGTCGCGGCCCGCAGCCGAGCCTGCAAGGCGGTGAAATACGGGTGCAGGCCCAGGCCCGCCGGCATCGCCTCCGCCGACTGGTTGGTGAGCGCCAAGCCCACCGTCAGTCCCGACTCCGCCAGGCGGACCGCCTGATCCAGCCGCCACGCCCAGGGCCAGCCCGCGGCGCCCGGCGGATGCTCGTAGCGCATGTCCACATGGTTCCCACCGACCGTCAGCACATGCCAGCGGCCGGCTTGCGCATGACCGTGCAAGGGGTGTGCCTGGCCGGGATACCGATCCAGCCGCAGGACGCGTCCCCGCCAATGCAGGCGCCCGTCGCGGATGCGATTGGAAAAGGGCGCCAGGGGGAACATGCCGCCCTTGGGCCAGGCGTCCGCCGGCCAGCCGTCCGCCTGGACCGGCACCAGCCAGTCGCGCCGGCCGGCGGAGGTCTCGCTGGACAGGCTGAGGACGCGGCCGCCCGCATCGGGCGCCAGTACCGCCGAATGCGGCCCGCAATCCAGGCGGATGCGGGCCTCGGCCCGGGCATCCATCCAGCCCGGCATCATCCCCGGGCCGCTCCGCCGCCCGCCTCAGGCCTCACGCGGCGCCTCCTTGACGCGGCTCACGAGCTGGGTCGGGCTGACGTAACGCAGGGCGATCAGTACCCACACCAGCGTGATGGCCATGTAGATCATGGCCATGGCGTCGATCGCCTGCGGCGCCCGCACACCGGTCGAGAACACCGCGTAGTACAGCGCCACGACCAAGGTCTGTGAGGACGGCCCCGCGGTAAAGAACGTCAACTCGAACATGCCGATGGTGCGCACCAGGACCAGCAGCCCCGCCGCCAGCATGCCGGGCACCAGCAGCGGCAGCAGCACGTGGCGGAAGTACTGGGCCGTATTGGCGCCGAAGATGCGCGCCACGGACTCCAGTCCCGGATCGATCTGCTCGATGAAGGGCGTCATCACCAGGATCACAAAAGGCAGCGCGGGCACCAGGTTCGACAGGATCACGCCCGCCAGCGTCCCGCCGACGCCGATCTCGTACATGGCCGTGGCCATCGGAATGCCGTAAGTGACCGGCGGCACCATCATGGGCAGCAGGACCAGCAGCATGACCAGCCGCTTGCCCGGAAATCGCGCGCGCGCCAGCCCATAGGCCGCGGGTACGCCCAGGACGATGGACAGGACCACCACCGACACCACCACCTGGATGGTCACCCACAAGACATGGGCCAGCTGGAATTCGTCCCAGGCCCGGCCATACCACTGCAGCGTCACGCCTTCGGGCAAGGGCGTGCCGAACCAGCGCGTGGCCACCGAATTGACGGCCACCGTCGCGATCATGAACACCACATTCAGCAGGAAGAACCCCATCACGGACCAGATGGTGAAACGCCACACCCGGTTCCAGCCCTGCCCGCCCTTGAGGCTCGCCGCGCCGTTCGTCGTTTCTCGTGTCATTGCTTTCCCCTTGGCCGGCCCGCCGGCCGTCTCCCCCTCGAGGGTTTGCTCGAGCGCGCTCATCCCTTGCCTCCGGTCGTCGGGCCGCTGTAGAACGCCCGCCGGAAGGCGAACATCGCGCAGATGATCAGCAATTGGACGAAGCCCATGACGATGGCGATCGCCGAGGCCATCCCGTAGTCGTATTGCTCGAAGGCCGCCTCGTAGGCCGCGATTGAAATGACCCGTGTGGGCCCCGCCGGCGCGCCCAGCAGGATGGCGGACGGGAACACCGCGAAAGCCTGCACGAAGGACAACGCGGCCGCCATGGTGAGCCCCGGCACCAGCAAGGGAAAGTAGATCAGGCGGAACTGATTCCAGGAATTTGCACCCAGCGTGCCGGCCGCGCGCGCCAGCGTCGGATCGATGCCCGAGATATACGACAGCGTCAGCAGGAAGGCAAAGGGAAAGCCCGAAATGATCAGGGAGATCAGCACGCCCCAGAAGTTATGGGTCAGCCGGACCTCGTCCATGTACAAATGCAAGCCTTGCAGGGCCTGCGGGAACCAGCCCGAGGGGCCGTAGAACGTCAACATGCCGTCGGCGATCAGCACGGTGCCCAAGGTGATCGGGATCACCAGCAAGGTCGTGACGATACGCTGGGCGGGCGTGTTGCGGCGCAGCGCGAAGGCCACGGGCACGGACACCCCCACATTGATGATCGTGGCCGGAACCGCGAGCTTGAGCGTCACCCACAGGGTGCCCCACTGGGTGGGGTCGGTAAAAAAGTGCACATAGTTGTACCAGACGCTGGGATTGTCCAGCGGCTGGAAAGAGATCCCCACCCCGTAGAGAAAGGGATAGATGAACAGCGCCAGCAGCAGCAGGACCGCGGGCGCCACCAGCCAGCCGCGCCGGTCGCGCGGCGGCTTCAGAGTCAGCGCGCCTACGCTCATGCCGCCTCCGCATAGGCCAGGGCGCGCTCGGCGGGAATGCGCAGCCGGACCCGGTCGCCGGGGCTGGCCGCGCCGGGCAGGCGCACGTACAGGTCGCCCAGCGCCGAGGACACGAACAAGAGCGAATCGCGGCCGCCGAACTCGACGGTGCGCACGGTGGCCTCGAAGGTGTTGTCGTCGGCCTCGCCCGCCAGTTCGAAGTCGTCCGGACGCATGGCCACCGAGACTTCGGCCTGGCCGTCGGCGACGTCCAGCGCCTGTCCCGCGAGGCGTACGCCCGCGCGGTTCACGGTCAACCGTTCGCCCGCGCGGCCGACGACGCGAAACGGCAGGACATTGCGATAGCCCATGAAGCGCGCCACGTGCAGGTTGCGCGGCCGGCCATAGACCTCGCGCGGCGTACCGACCTGCTGCACGGTCCCGGCGCGCATCACCACGATGCGATCGGCCATCGACAAGGCCTCGTCCTGGTCGTGTGTCACGTAGATGGTGGCACGTTCGAGCTGGGTGTGGATCCGGCGGATCTCGGCCCGCATCTCGATGCGCAGCTTGGCATCCAGATTCGACAGGGGTTCGTCCATGAGGATGACCGGCGGCTCGATGACGATGGCGCGCGCGATGGCCACGCGCTGCTGCTGGCCGCCCGACAGCTGCCCGGGCAGCTTGTTCTCATGGCCGATCAACTGCACCAGCTGCAGGGCCTCGCGGGCGCGGCGCGCGATCTCGGCCTTGGGCACACGCCGCATGCGCAGGCCGAAGCCGACGTTCTGGAGCACGGTCATATGGGGGAACAAGGCATAGTTCTGGAAGACCATGCCAAAGCCGCGGCGCTCGGAGGGCAGCACGTCGATACGCGTCTCGTCCAGCCAGATCGCCCCCGAGGTCAGGGTCGTCAGGCCCGCCAGGCAGTTGAGCGCGGTCGATTTACCGCAACCCGAGGGGCCGAGCAGGGCAATGAATTCGCCGCGCCGGATGGTCAGGTCCAGGCCGCTCAGGGCGGCTACGGCGCCGCCCGAGGCCGTCTCGAAACTGCGGCCCACGGCGTCCAGGCGCAGCTGCTGGAAATTCTGGTTCATATTCTGTCGGTTCCATTGGTTTCGGGGCGCAGCCCCACGGCGCGGCACGGTCGGCAAGCCGCCCGCGCTGCGCCGGTGGCGCTTACTTCTTGAGCGCGCCGACTTCAGTGTCCCACTTGCGGAACGCCTCGACCATGGTCTTGGGATCCAGCGGCACCGCATGCGGGCGGCGGGCGATCAGCTCGGCGTACTCGGGACGGCCGAACTTCTCGATGATTTCCTGGCTTTCCTTGGGCGCGGCCGACAGCGGCACGTCGCGGATCGCCGGGCCGGGATAGAAGTAGCCGGCGTCATAGGTCATGGCCTGCTGCTTGGGCTGCATCATGTACTTGAGCAGCTTGAACAGGACCTGGCGCTTTTCCTCGGACACCCCCTTGGGAATCACCATGTAGTGCGCGTCGTTCACCCAGGTAAAGTTGTCGAAGGCCTGGATCTTGAACTCGGCCGGCACCACGCCCAGGGCGCGCGGATTGATATCCCAGCCGGTGACCGTCACCGTCATGTCGCGGCTGCCCTCGCCCAGTTCCTTCATGACGGCCCCGGTGCCGCCCGGATAGTAGGGCACGCACTCGTTGAGCTTCTTGAGGTAGTCCCAGGTCTTGTCCCAGCCATTGACCGGATCGTAGGGATCCTTGTCGCCCAGCAGATAGGGCAGGCCCATCAGGAAGGTGCGCCCCGGGCCGGAGTTCGCCGGGCGCGCATAGATGAACTTGTTCGGGTTCGCCTGGCACCAGGCCAGCAACTCGGCGGGCGTCTTGGGCGGATTGTCGACCTTGGCGGGGTTGTATTCCAGGAAGGGGCCGGCGGGCATGAAAGTGACCTCGAGCCCGTAGCCTTGCGCCAGCTCCTGCATGCGGGCCGGGCCGCGGTCATACTGGGTCAGGATGCCCTTGAACTCGGTCTCGTACTTGGGAAACAGCTGCAACCACAGGTCTTGTTCGATCCCGGCGGACAGGGCGTCGGTCCCGGTCAGGACCAGGTCGATGTCCGAGCGGCCGGCGTTCTGCATGGCCTTGATCTTGCCCGGCAGCTGGGGCGACGGCGCCTTGGTGAACGTGATGCGGCCCACCAGGTCGGGATTCTCATCGCGGAAGTTCTCCATGGCCTTCTGGGTGAGGGCCAGGTTCCCGGCCACGTCGACCACGTTGATGTCCACGGGCGCGGCCTGTGCGGTCGCCGCGGCGCATGCCACCGCCAGCGCGCTCGCCAAGGTGCGCAGCCGGCCGTGGCGGGCGCTCTTGAGTGCGTTCATGTGTCGTCTCCTTGCTCTTTCAGTAAGCGTTGTTGGATCGCGTGATTCTCGATGATTCCGCAGACCCGGGCGGGCCGGCGTCTTCATAAGTCATCATATAACTAAGGACCGGAATTTGACAATCGTCAATCATGCTTTTTCCTGGGATTCCCCCCACTCTCGCGGAATTCGATTATTTACTTATATTATTGAATAAAAAGGATATTTATTGAAATCTGAAAATTTTCTAGGTGAATTCCCTAGTAGCTGCGAGATAAGGGCTTCCCCTAAATTCGCTCATGTTATACGACAACATAAGTCAATTCATCGGGAAATTTCCATGAAACTCAAGACCATCAAGATCACCCCGATCGCCTTTCGCGATCCTCCACTGCTGAACGCGGCCGGGATCCACGAGCCGTTCGCATTGCGCACCATCATCGAACTCGAGAGCGACAACGGCACCATAGGACTGGGTGAAACCTACGGCGATGCGCCGGTCATCGAACTGCTGGAGGCCCTGCGCCCTGCACTGGCGGGCCTCGATCCCTTCGACCTCAATGGCCTGCGCACGCGCGTGCGCGCAGTCGTGTCCTCGACCCGGATCAGCGGCAATACGGAATACTTGCTGGCCCCCGGCACCGATCCCAAAAAGAACCTCCAGAAGCTCTATTCCGCGCTGGAAGTCGCGCTGCTGGACATGCAGGCCCGCTACCTGGGCATTCCCCTGGTCACGCTGCTGGGCGGGGCGGTGCGCGATGCCGTGCCGTTCAGCGCCTACCTGTTCTTCAAGTATGCCCGCCACATCGACACCGGCCCGGACTACCCGGACGACCCCTGGGGCGAGGCCGTGACGGCCGAGCAGCTTGTCGCGCAGGCGGCGACCATGATCGGCCGCTACGGCTTCCAAAGCATCAAGCTCAAGGGCGGCGTGCTGGAGCCCGACGTCGAGGTGGAATGCATCGAGGCGCTGCGCTCGCGGTTTCCCGACATGCCGTTACGCATCGACCCGAACGGCAATTGGTCGCTGCAGACCGCGCTGGACATGGGCAAGAAGCTCGACGGTCACCTGGAGTACTACGAGGACCCCAGCCCCACGATGGAGGACATGGCCGAATTGCACCGCGCGACCGGCCTGCCGCTGGCCACCAACATGGTCGTCACGGACCTCGAGCAGTTCCGCAAGAACGTGCACGTCAACGGGGCGCAAATCATCCTGTCCGACCACCATTATTGGGGCGGCCTGCGCGACACGCAGTTGCTGGCGCGCATGTGCGAGGTGTTCGGGCTGGGCCTGTCCATGCATTCCAATTCGCACCTGGGCATCAGCCTGATGGCCATGACCCACCTGGCCGCCAGCGTGCCCACGCTGAGCTATGCCTGCGACACCCACTACCCCTGGCTGGCCGACGACGAAGAACTCCTCGTCGGCGGCCGCATTCCCTTCGAGAACGGCGCGGTGCGCATCAGCGACGCCCCCGGGCTGGGAGTCGAGATCGACCAGGACGTGCTGGCGCGGCTGCACCGGCAATACCAGACCTGCGGCATCCGCACCCGCGACGACAGCGCGCAGATGCGCAAGTACCAGCCGGACTGGAGCGGCAAGCCGCCGCGTTTCTGAGGTGCCCGATCCCCCGGGGACCCTGCATGGCGCGGTGATCCCGGGCGGGATGCGAGCGCGCTGCGCATCGCCGCTTTCAGGTCACCGGCCCGGGATTGAACAACACCAGGTCGTTGGCGATGCCCCAGTGCTCGGCCCAGGTCCGGCGGCCGCTGGCCACGTCCAGGATCAAGCGAAAAACCTCCATGCCCACCTCCTCGATCGTGGCCTCGCCGGTGGCGATGCGCCCGGCATCGACGTCCATCAGGTCGTGCCAGCGCCGTGCCAGCTCGGTGCGCGTGGCGACCTTGATGACCGGCACTTCGGCCAGACCGTAGGGCGTGCCGCGGCCCGTGGTGAAGATGTGCACGTTCATGCCCGCGGCCAACTGCAAGGTGCCGCAGACGAAATCACCCGCCGGCGTGGCTGCGTAGACCAAACCCTTGCCCTCGACGCGTTCGCCCGGCCCGATCACGCTCTGGATGGGGCTGCTGCCGGACTTGACGATGGATCCCATCGCCTTTTCCACGATGTTCGACAGGCCCCCGCGCTTGTTGCCCGGCGTGGTGTTGGCGCTACGGTCGGCATGGCCGGCACGCAGGTACTGGTCGAACCAATCCATCTCGCGCACCAGCGCGCGGGCCACTTCGGGGGTGGCGGCACGCGCGGTCAACTGGCCGATCCCGTCGCGCACCTCGGTCACCTCCGAGAACATCACCGTGGCACCCGCGCGCACCAGCAGGTCCGCGGCGGCGCCCAGCGCGGGATTGGCGGTGACCCCCGAGAACGCATCACTGCCGCCGCATTGCATGCCCACGACCAATTCCGCAGCCGGGCACGTTTCGCGGCGCCGCCGGTCGAGGCGCCGCAAATGCTGGTCGGCGGTCTCGACGATGGAGTCGATCATGGCCTGGAAGCCGACATGCGCCTCGTCCTGCAGGCGTACCAGATCGGTATGGCCTGCTTCGTCGCGCCGGAAGCGCTCGGGCATCAGGCGCTCGGGCTGCAGTTTCTCGCAACCCAGGCTGACCAGCATCACCTCGCCGCCGAAGTTCGGATTGCGCGCGATATTGCGCAGGGTGCGCACCGGCACCGAAGCCCCCGGCGCATCGATGGCCACGCCACAGCCATAGCCATGGCGCAGCGCCACCACGCCGTCGACGTTCGGATAGCGAGGCAGCAGATCCTTGCGGATGCGCGCCAGGGCATACTCGACCACCCCGGACACGCATTGCACCGTGGTGGAGATGGCCAGGATGTTGCGCGTGCCCACCGAGCCGTCGGCGTTGCGATAACCCTCGAAGGTGTAGCCTTCCAGAGCCGGGCCCGCCGGACGCAATGCGGTGCCCACCGGCAGATCGTCCAGCCCCGGCGCCTCCGGCATGCGCATCACGGCTTCATAGACCCAGCTGCCGGCCGGCAGGTCGCGCGCGGCATAGCCGATGACCACCCCATAGCGCAGGATCGGCGCCCCCGCGGCGATATCGACCAGGGCGACCTTGTGCCCCTGCGGCACGTGCTCGCGCAGGACGAGCCCCGACTCGAAGCACGCGCCGGAGGGCAGGCCGCGATCATTGACGACGATGGCGACATTGTCGTCCTGGTGCATGCGGATATGGCGTGGAATCTTGATGAAGGCGCTGTCGACGGTCACGTCTGGAGTCCTGTTGTTATATGTCATCGTATAAATGAAAAGACGATTTCCGGCTGTTCAGTGGGCCCGGCAATCGTTGCGCAGAGGCGATTCATCTTACAACCACTGGGCTCTCGGGGCAATCAAGACCGCGCCGGAATCCCGTCCGGCACACGCCGATCAGAGCGAGCACAGGCGCCGTGCTGTTGTATCTAGCCCTCACGTCGTCATACGTCTTATTTTGAAAGAAAGGATGCAGTATGATGAATGTACGAGCCCGCCTGAAAAGAAAAGCCCATGACTCCGACACACGCCGCCATCCCCGAACGCCGCTCGCGCAACCTGACCAAGAACGTCGTTGCCGCGCTGTCCGAGCGCATCCGCAACGGCGAATTCCACGTCGGTGAAAAGCTCCCCACCGAATCCGAGCTGATGGAGGCCTTCGGCGTCAGCCGCACCGTCATCCGCGAGGCGATCTCGCGGCTGCAGGCGGCCGGCCTGGTCGAGACCCGGCACGGCATCGGCACTTTCCTGCTGGACCCCCAGAGCGAACAGCACCTGCGCATCAACGCCGAGAACATCCTCACGATGCTCGACCTCATGGCGATCCTGGAGCTGCGCATCAGCCTCGAGACCGAGGCCGCCGGCCTCGCCGCCCAGCGGCGCACCGAGGCGCACGTACAGCAGCTGCGCAGCATCCTCGACGAGTTCGCCCAGCATGTCCACAAGAAAACCGGCAACGCGGTCGTGTCCGACATCGCCTTCCACCTGTTGGTGGCCACGGCCACGGGCAACCGCTATTTCCACGACATCCTCAAGCAGCTGGGCAAAACCATCATCCCGCGCGCCCGCATCAATTCGGCCGCGCTCGCGGACAACGACCGCGACACCTATCTGAACCGCGTCCACCTCGAACACGAGGACATCTACAACGCCATCGCACGCAAGGACCCGGACGCCGCCCGCGCCGCCATGCGCACCCACCTGGCCAACAGCCGCGAGCGGCTGCGCAAGGCACAGGAGCTCGCCCGCAAGGGCTGATCCAGCGGCACCCCAGCCACCGCAAGGGATGCCGGCTGCACCCACCGGCCTTTTGGTGCTGTGCCCTGTTTAGTCATCATATGACTAACATGACTCTGGAGGCGCAGGCAAGAACGACGCTTGCACCGAGACCAATCCCTTTTAAACAGGGCTTTTGAAGGGATATCCCTCATTACGCCCAGGCTGCTTGTAGTTTCACGACTCATGTTATACGATAACATATAACTTTACACCCCAGACCTGGATGGCTGCGCGTGCCGCCGCCCCACTCCTTTAAGGAAAGCCCAATGTCCACCACCACGCCGCAGGAACTCAAGGACGTCCTTTCGGACGGCCTGATGTCTTTCCCCATCACCGATTTCCATGAGGACGGCAGCTTCGACGCCGACGGCTATCGCGCTCGCCTGGAATGGCTGGTTCCCTACGGCGCCCGCGCCCTGTTCGCCGCAGGCGGCACAGGCGAATACTTTTCGCTGACCCCCGAGGACTACACGCAGGTGGTGCACACCGCCGTGGACACCTGCAGGAACCACACCCCCATCCTGGCGGGCGCCGGCGGACCCACGCGGGTCGCCATCGACTACGCCCGCGAGGCCCAGCGCCTGGGCGCGGCCGGCGTGCTGCTGATGCCCCACTACATGACCGAGGCGCCCCAGGACGGCATCGCCGCGCACATCCGCGAGGTCTGCCAGGCGGTCGACATCGGCGTCATCGTCTACAACCGCGGCCAGTGCCGGCTCGAGGCGCATCGGCTGGTCCAGCTGGCGGACGAATGTCCCAACTTGATCGGCTTCAAGGACGGCGTGGGCGACATCGAGAACATGGTGCGGGTGCGCCGCCTGCTGGGCGACCGCCTGGCGTACCTGGGCGGTCTGCCGACGGCCGAAGTCTATGCGGCGGCCTATCGCGCACTGGGCGTGCCGGTGTATTCGTCGGCGGTGTTCAACTTCATTCCCGAGACCGCCATGGCGTTCTACGCGGCCCTGAAGGCCGGCGACGAGGCCACGACCAACGCACTGCTGGACAAATTCTTTCTGCCGTTCCTCGACATCCGCAACCGCAAGGCCGGCTACGCCGTCAGCATCGTCAAGGCAGGCGCCCGCATCGTCGGCCACCCCGGCGGCCCGGTGCGCCCCCCATTGCGGGACATGGACGAAGACGAGACCGAGGCGCTGCGCGCACTGATCGCGGCCCTATAGCCCGCCGTGCGCCCCACCGCCGGGCTCAAGGCAACTCGAGCTCGGCCATCAAGGGCGCGTGATCCGAGAGCTGTCGCCAGGGCGCGCCGTACAGGACGCGGGCACTGCGCACCGCAAAGCCTCGCTGATAGATACGGTCCAGGCGCAGCCAGGGGAATGCCGAGGGAAAGGTCCGCGGCGGCGGCGTCAGACGGGCGCCACCATTGAAACCGAGTTCGGGCGTGGGCATGCCGCCGCGCCCGACCACCCAGGGCAGTTGCGCGCGCAAGCGTGCGACGGTCCGCCGCAGGCGGTGGACTTCATCGCCGCCTTGCGGGGCCACCGCAAACACTTCGTACAGGCCCAACTGCCGCACGAACAAGGGCGCCAGGCGATTCCCCCAATCGTTGAAATCCCCGGCGATCAACAACGGTTCGTCGTCGGGCACCAGGCGCCCGATGCGCTCTACCAGGGCCTGTACCTGGCGCGAACGCCCGCGGGCCAACAGCCCCAGGTGGACCACGATGCAATGCACCGACTGGCCGTCGACCTCGACCACCCCATGCAGCAGGCCTCGCTGCTCCAGCCGGTGATCGGAAATATCCTGGTTTTCATACTGCAGGATGGGATAGCGCGACAGCAGGGCATTGCCGTGATCCGTGGCCGCGCGCACGGCATTGCAGCCGTAGGCGGCCTCCATGCGCAGCACCGCCGCCAGCGATTCGTGCTGGGCATCCAGGCTGCCACGCACCTGGTTGCGCCCCTGGACCTCCTGGAGGAACAGCAGATCGGGACGCAGCCCGTAGAGGCCCAGGCGCAGGTCCGAGAGCGACTCCCGGCCGCCCGTCGCCGAACGTCCCTTGTGGATGTTGTAGCTGACGACCCGGATGATCGACATGCCGGGCCCCGCCCTACTTGGCCTCCGCCTGACGCACGCGGATGTGCAGCTCCCGCAACTGCTTTTCATCCACGGCCGAGGGCGCATGGGTCAACAGGCATTGGGCGCGTTGCGTCTTCGGAAAGGCGATGACGTCGCGGATGGACTCGGCCCCGGACATCAGCGTCACCAGCCGGTCCAGGCCAAAGGCCAGCCCCCCATGAGGCGGCGCGCCGTACTGCAGCGCATCGAGCAGGAAGCCGAATTTCAGGCGCGCCTCGTCCTCGTCGATGTTCAGCGCCTTGAAGACCTTGCGCTGCACGTCGGCGCGGTGGATGCGCTCGGAGCCGCCGCCGATCTCCCAGCCATTGAGCACCATGTCGTAGGCACGCGCCAGGGCTTGGCCGGGATCGGTTTCCAGCAGATCCTCGTGCCCCGCCTTGGGGCAGGTGAAGGGGTGGTGCGCCGCCGTATAGCGGCCCTCGCCCTCGTCGTACTCGAACATGGGAAAATCGACGACCCACAGGGGCTGCCAGCCGGGCTCGAACAGGCCGTGTTCGCGGCCGAAATCGCTGAGGCCGAGCTTGACGCGCAGGGCGCCCAGGGCGTCGTTGACCACTTTGGTCCGATCGGCGCCGAAGAAGATCAGGTCGCCGTCGGCCGCGCCGGTGCGCTCGATCAGGGCGCGCAGCGCATCGACGTGGATATTCTTGACGATGGGCGACTGCAGCCCCTCGGGCACCGAGGCGGCGTCGTTGACCTTGATATAGGCCAAGCCGCGTGCGCCATAGATGCCGACGAACTTGGTATAGGCGTCGATCTCGCTGCGCGGCAGGCTGCCGCCGCCGGGCACGCGCAGGGCCACGACACGGCTTGCCGGATCGTTGGCGGGTCCGGAAAACACCTTGAAGTCCACGTCGCGCATCAGATCGCCCACGTCGACGAATTCGAGCTTGACCCGCAAGTCGGGCTTGTCCGAGCCGAAGCGGCGCATGGCCTCGCTCCAGCTCATGGCGGGGAAGGGATCGGGCAGCTCGACGCCCTGCACCTCGCGGAACACCTCGCGCACCATGCCCTCGAAGATCTCGCGGATCTGAGCCTCGTCCAGGAAGGAGGTCTCACAATCGATCTGGGTGAACTCGGGCTGCCGGTCGGCGCGCAGGTCCTCGTCGCGGAAGCACTTGGTGATCTGGTAATAGCGGTCGAAGCCCGAGACCATCAGCATCTGCTTGAAGAGCTGCGGCGATTGCGGCAGCGCAAAAAATTCCCCGGGATTCACCCGCGAAGGCACCAGGTAGTCGCGGGCGCCCTCGGGCGTGCTGCGCGTGAGCATCGGCGTCTCGATGTCGATGAAGCCCAGGGCGTCCAGGTACTTGCGCACCGACATCGACACCCGATGGCGCAGCAGCAGGTTGCGCTGCATCTGGGGGCGGCGCAGGTCCAGCACCCGATGGGTCAGCCGGGTGGTCTCGGACAGGTTGTCATCGTCCAGCTGGAAGGGAGGCGTCACCGAGGTGTTGAGGATCTCGATCTCGCGGCAGAGGATCTCGATCTCGCCGGAATGCAGGTCGGGATTGGCGGTGCCCTCGGGCCGCAGCCGCACCAGGCCCGTCACCCGCAGGCAGTACTCGTTGCGGATGCGCTCGGCGGTGGCAAAGGTCTCGCGATTGTCGGGATCGACGACGATCTGGGCCAGGCCCGCGCGGTCGCGCAGGTCGATGAAGATCACGCCGCCGTGGTCCCGGCGGCGATGCACCCAACCGTACAGGGTCACGGTCTGGTCGAGGTGGGCTCTGGAAACCTCGCCCGTATAGCAAGTGCGCATCAAGGATGACTCCGTAGATTTTGAATGATCGAAGGTCAGGACTGCGGCGGCGCCTCGGCCGGCTCGACGGCCGGCAGGCCCATTTGCGTCGGCGGCGGGGGATAGGCCGGTGCCACCACGCCCATCGAGATGATGTGCTTGAGTGCGGCCTCGACCGACATCTCGAGCACACGCACGTCGGCGCGCGGCAGCATCAGGAAGAACCCCGACGTCGGGTTCGGCGTCGTGGGCACGTAGACGCTGACGTGGTCCTCGCCCAGCATGCCCGCCACCTCGTCGCAGGGCACGCCCGTGAGAAAGCCGATGGTCCACAGGCCCTGCCGCGGATACTGCACCAACACCGCCTCGCGAAAGGCCTGGCCATTGGGTGCGAACATCGTGTCGCTGACCTGTTTGACGGCATTATAAATGGAGCGCACCAGGGGAATCCGCCCCAGCAGGCGCTCCCAGCGGTCCAGCAGCGCGCGGCCGATGAAGTTGGCGCACAGCACCCCCGTCAGCAGGATCACCCCCAGCACCAGGACGAACTGGAAGCCGGGTATGTGCATGCCGAACAGGGCCTGCGGCGACAGGAACGCCGGCACCAGACCCTCGAGGGTCTCGACCAACATGGCCAGCACCCAGAACGTGGCGATCAGGGGTATCCAGATCAGCAGGCCGGTGACGAAGTAACGCTTGAAGAAACGCATGGGCGCGAAGCCGGTGGCGCGATCAGCCAGGAGAGGCGGGCGCGGACGTCCCTGAGGGCGTCGGAGTGGATGTAGCGGCCGCGGACGATTCGGCCGCCGGCGCGGACTGCGCGGGTTCGGCCGGCCGCTTGCCGCGGAAATCGGTCTCGTACCAGCCCGAGCCCTTGAGGCGGAATCCCGCGGCGGTCACCTGTTTTTCATAGGTGTCGCGCCCGCATTCCGGGCAGCTCGTCAACAAAGGATCGGAGAGTTTCTGCAGCACATCCTGCGCGTGGCCGCAGGCGCTGCAACGATAGGCATAAATAGGCACAACGCATTCCCGTAGGCTTGTTCCACCGGGATTTTAGCCCCTTTTTGCCTGAGGCCGTCCCCAGGCAAAAAGGGTCCGCCCACCCTCAGCTGAAGGAGTTGGGCAGCAGGAACATGCACGCCGCCACCAGCGTGGGGATGCTGGCTGCCCCCAGCAGCCGCAACGGCGAGATCGATCCGTCAGAAAAGCAGCCCTTGAGGATGGAGAAGCCCGCCGGGTTGGGCGCATTGGCGATGACCGTCAAGCCGCCGCCGGTCACCGCGCCGGCGACCAGCATGTAGCGCCACAGATCGCCCGTGCCCTCGACCAGCGATCCCAGATAGGTCAATGCCGCATTGTCCGTGATCGCCGTCAGCACCATCGCACCCACATACAGCACGAAGGGGGACAGGCCCGCCAGCAGATCCTGCAGCCACCACTGCTGCAGCCCCCCCAACACCACCAGCCCCGCCAGGAAGAAGCCCACCATGAAGCCCTCGCGGATCAGCAGAGGCGACTGGTGGCGCTTGTAGGCATGCGCAAAGCCGATGAACAGCACCAGCAGCCCGAGGAAGATCTTGATGTGGTGGGCCGACAGCACGATGGCCAGCATGAACAGCACATGCACGGCCATGACCACCGCCGGCACGGGCGGGCGCGTTTGTTCGGGCGTGCCCTCGGGCCGCCCGCCGATGCTGCCGTCCAGCAGGAAGGGCCGGCAGATCCAGGTCAGAGCCAGGCTGTTGATGAGGACCGCCAGCACGGCGCGCCAGCCGAAATGGGTGGCCATGAAGGCGGAGTCCCAACCGAAGGTATGGGCGACCATCAACACGGGGGGCGCCGCGTAGGCGGTCAGCACGCCGCCGATCGAGATATTGACGAACAACACGCCGATGGCGAGGTACTTGAAGCCGTCCTGGCCCGGGCGGCGGAAATAGGCATCGCGCAGCAACAGCGCGGCCAGGGTCATGGCGGCCGGTTCGGTCACCAGAGAACCCGCCAGCGGGACGAGGAACATGATGACGAAGAACTGCGCCAGCTCGCGGCGCACCGGCAGCATTCCCGCCAAACCATGGACGCAGATTTTGACCAGTTCGATGATGGGCCGGCTGGCGGCCACCACCATGATGACGAACACGAAGGCCGGCTCGGTGAAATTGCGGGTATCGAGGTACTCGACCGCGTCCTGGACGCTCACGGTCATGGACATCCAGACGAACAGCGCGCAGGCCCAGACCCCGAATACCGCCTCCACCTCGGACAGCATGTGCCACAGGCCCGCATGCGTGCCGCCGCGATTGGCCATCCGCGCAAACACCGGCACGGAAAACGTGTGGATGACGGCAAGCGCGAACAATGCGGTCGCCACGACCTCGATATGACTGGGCATCAAAAAACCTCGTGAACGAAACTGGTGAACGAATCAGACATTCCTTGGGACCTCAAGCACGAGCCTCTCATCCCGTGCCGACGGACGCCAGGATCATCCGGGCCCCCTTTTCCGCGATCATGATGGTGGGGGAATTGGTGTTTCCCGACGTGATCGTCGGCATGACGGAGGCATCGACCACCCGCAATCCCTCGATGCCGTGTACACGCAGGGCCGGGTCGACCACCGCCATCGGATCGACGCCCATTTTACAAGTCCCGACGGGATGGAAAATGGTGGTGCCGATATCCGCCGCGGCGGCCTCCAGGTCCTCTTGGGATTGCACGGCGGCACCAGGCTTGTATTCCTCGGGCGTGTAGCGTGCCATGGCCTGCTGCGACATGATACGCCGCGTCAGGCGCAGGCTGTCGGCCGCGACCGCGCGGTCCTCGGGAGTCTGCAAGTAGTTGCACAGGATCGCCGGCGCCTCGGCCACATTGGGCGAGGTGATGCGCACGTGGCCGCGGCTGGTGGGGCGCAAATTGCAGACCGAGGCGGTGATCGCTGGAAAGGTGTGCAGGGGATCGCCGAACTTGTCCAGCGACAGGGGCTGCACGTGGTATTCGAGGTTGGCGCGGTCCTGATCGGGGTCGGAGCGCGCGAAGGCTCCGAGCTGGGAAGGCGCCATCGACAGCGGGCCGCTGCGCCACAAGGCGTATTGCGCCCCCATCCAGCCCTTGCCCATCCAGGAATTCGATAGCGTATTGAGGGTGCGCGCGCCGCGGACCCGAAAGATCATGCGCAGCTGGAGGTGATCCTGGAGGTTCTCGCCCACCCCCGGCAGGTCATGCACCACGGGGATGCCCAGCGCGTGCAGGCGGGGGCCCGGCCCGATCCCCGAGACCTGCAGCAGCTGGGCCGAGCCGATCGAGCCGCCGGCCAGAATCAGCTCGCGGCGTGCGCGCGCCGTCCGCTGGACGCCGTCCTGGACGAACACGACCCCGGTGGCGCGCCGCCCCGAAAACGTGAGGCGCTCGGCGCGCGCGCCCGTCAGCACGGTCAGCGTCGTGCGCGACTCGACCGGGCGCAGGAAGGCCCTGGCGGCGCTCCAGCGCACGCCGCGCCGCTGGTTGACCTCGAAGTAATTGCAGCCCTCGTTGTCGCCGCGATTGAAATCATCGATGCGCGGGATACCCGCCTGCGCCGCCGCCTCGCGGAAAGCGTCGAGGACGTCCCAGCGCAGGCGCTGGGGCTCGACACGCCAAGTCCCGCTGGCGCCGTGGAACGGGGTCTCGCCGCCGTGATGGTCCTCGACGTCGCGAAACAGCGGCAGCACCTCGTCCCAGGACCAGCCCGTGTTGCCCATGGCCGCCCAGCCGTCATAGTCGGCGGCCTGCCCGCGCAGGTAGAGCATGCCGTTGATCGACGAGGAACCGCCCAGGACCCGGCCACGCGGGTACCCCAGCGAACGATAGTTCAGGCCGGGATCTGGCTGTGTGTGATAGCACCAGTCGCTGCGGGGATTGCCGATGCAGTACAGATAGCCGACGGGAATGCGGAACCAGCGCCAGTCGTCGCGGCCGCCGGCCTCGAGCAGCAGCACGCGATGATCGCGCGACAGGCGATTGGCCAGCAGGCAGCCGGCGGAGCCGGCGCCGACCACGACATAATCGAATTCCAGCTCTGTGGCTGCGGACCCTTGGGCCATGCATGTCTCCCGGCCGGGCGCCCCGTCGTCGGGCCTCGACACATTTTTCTAGTGCGTTCATTCTAGCCGCATTCGTTTGCAGGCCGCACGATTGCCCTCAGCCCGCCGGCAATACCGTCCCCGCGAGGGCCGCGACGATCAGCAATACGCCGACCTGCATATTGGAGCGGAACAGCTTGAGGCTGCCCTCGGGGCGATGGACGTCGAATGTCTTGACCTGCCAGGCCAGGTGCACGGCGATCCCGGCCATCACCAGGTGATAGGGCCAGGCCAGGCCCATGCCCGCGCCCGCCGCGAACCAGAGCGCGACGGCAACGGCGTACAGCAGCCCGATCCAGAACCTGCCCCGGTCGCCGAAACGCATGGCCGCCGAACGCAGGCCCAGCATGCGATCGTCGCGCATGTCGATGTAGGCATAGATGGCGTCATAGCCCACTTGCCACACCACCGCGCCCACCCACATGGCCACGGCGGTCCAGGGTACGACGTCGCGGGTATCGGACCAGGCCATCAGCATGCCCCAGTTGAAGGCGATGCCCAGCACCACTTGCGGCCAGTACGTGTAGCGCTTGCACAGCGGATAGATCACCACCAGCGGAACCAGCGCCAGGGCCAGCCAACGGCTCATGCTGTTGATCGCCAGCAGCAGGGTCGCCGCCACCAGCAACTGCGCGAACGCGAACCACAAGGCGGCCCGCAGCGTGAGCTGGCCGCTGGTCAGGGGCCGAAAGCGCGTGCGCTCGACACGATGGTCGAAGTTCCGGTCGAAAATATCGTTGAACGTGCAGCCGACCCCGCGCATCAGCAAGGCGCCCAAGGAAAAAATGAAGACCCGCCAGAGCGTCGGCCAACCGTCGGCGGCCTGCACCAGCGCCGCCAGCGCGGGCAACAGCGTCAGCCAGGTGCCCACCGGCCGATCCAGCCGGCACAGCCGGGCATACGGCCCCCAGGCAGCCGGCAGCCAGCGCGCCACCCAGTCGTCGTGGCGCATGTCCGACAGGTCGGGGCGGCGGCCCGGGCCGGGCCGGGCCGCCGACGCGGGATCGGCCGTATCAGGCCGCATCGGCATGGCGGATGAGATCGCCCAGCACGGCGATGCCGGCGCGGATGCTCGGCTCGGGCACCGTCACGAAGCTCAGGCGCAGGGTGTTGGCCCATGGCGCCACCCCGGCAAAGAAAGGCGCCCCCGGCACGAACGCCACGTTGCGCGCCACGGCCTGCTGCAGCAGCCGCCCGGCATCGACACCGGAGGCGAGAGTCACCCAGATGAACATGCCGCCCTCGGGCTGCGTCCAGCGCGCCGTGTCGGGGAAATGCGCGCGCATGGCCTCGAGCATGTAGCCGCACTGCCTGCGATACAGCTCGCGCACCCGGGGCAGATGTTCGTCCAGGAAACCGCTACGCACGGTTTCGTAGACGGCCATCTGCGTCAGCGTGGCGGTATGCAAGTCCGTGGCCTGCTTGATCTGGACGAGCTTGGCGATGATCTCGCGCGGCGCCACCACATATCCCAGGCGCAGGCCGGGCGCCAATACCTTGGAGAAGGACCCCAGGCGGATCACGGTGGCGCCGGCGGCACGGCCCAGGCCCAGCAGGCTGGGCAGCGCCTCGCCGACATAGCGCAGTTCCCCGTACGGATCGTCCTCGATGACGGGCAGGCCCAGTTGGGCGCAGCGCTGGACGAGCGCCACGCGGCGCGGCAGGTCCAGCGTCAGCCCGGTGGGGTTCTGGAAGTTCGGCAATACATAGACGAAACGCGCGCCGGCCGCCAGGCTTTCATCGATGGCCTCGGGGATCAGGCCGCCCTCGTCGGTCGGCACCGCGGCGAACTCGGGTCCGCACAGCGAGAACGACTGCAAGGCGCCCAGGTAGCTGGGCGCCTCGACCAGCACGCGCGAGCCCGGGTCGATGAACAGCTTGCCGAGCATGTCCAGGGCCTGCTGCGACCCCGACACGATCAGCACCTCGTCGGGCTCGACCTGGGCGCCATGGCGGCGCATGTCCTCGGCCACCCAGGCCCGCAAGGGCGCATAGCCCTCGGTGGGGCCGTATTGCAGGGCGGCGGCGCCGGCGGTGTCGAGCACATGGTCGAAGGCCGCCCGCATCCGGGCGATCGGAAACCCTTGCGGCGACGGCAGGCCACCCGCGAACGAGATGATCTCCGGCCGCTCGGTGACCTTGAGGATCTCGCGGATCGTCGAGCTGGTGAGCTGTTGTGCGCGTTGGGAAAACACGTACGGGCGTGCGGGCATGTCCATTCTGAATGCGGATCCGGTTTGCGCTATCCATCGATGGCCCCTATATTACCGCAGGACGCCGCGCCCGCCGGGCGCCAGAACACGGCGCCGCGGGCCTCATGCGCATGCCGCGGTACGCGCGGGCGTGCGCGCCTCGGCAATCCGGTTCGCGATGTGCGCGAGCGATTCCTCCACCTGATCGATCAGCACCAGGCACAGGTCGCCCGGGCCCAGCCGCCCGAGGGCGGCGTCGATGGCGAGGAACTCGCCATGGATTTCGCGCAAGTCCGTCATCCGCCGCGCGCAGGCCAGGCCTTCGCGCAACAACGCCAGGACTTCGCCGTCGGCGCGGCCGCGCTGGCACTGGTCCTGATAGAGGATGATCTCATCGAACGCATCGCCCAGGATCTCGGTCTGGCGCCGGATGTCCGCATCGCGGCGATCCCCGGCCCCGCTGATCACCACGCTGCGCCGCCTCGCCGGCATCGCCTCCACGGCCTGCACCAGGGCGAGGATCGCATCCGGATTGTGGCCGTAATCGGCGATCAGCGTCGCACCACGGTAATCGAACACATTGAAGCGCCCGGGCGCGGCCCGCACATCGTTGACGAAGGACACGAGGCCGGCTTCGATCCCGGTCCAGGGAACCTCCAGCGCCCAGGCGGCGGATGCCGCCGCCATCGCATTGTCGACCTGGAAGCCGATCGTACCCAGGCGCGTGATCGGCACGCGGCCGAGTTCGATGCGGTATTCGAAGCCGCCTTCGGCGAACACCATGTCGCCTTGATCCACGCACACGGTCCGGCCGCCTTGGGCCCTATGGGTGGCGATCACCGGATTGCGGCCGTCCCTGGCAAAGAACGTCACCCGTCCCGGACAGTTCCCGGCCATGCCCGCGACGATGGGATCATCCGCATTCAGGACGGCCATGCCGTCCGGGGCCACGTTTTCGACGATGACGCGCTTGACGATCGCCAGGTCCTCGACGGTGCTGATGTAGCTCAGCCCCAGGTGGTCGCCCACGCCGATATTGGTGACCACCGCCACGTCGCAGCGGTCGAAGCCCAGTCCCTCGCGCAAAATACCGCCGCGCGCGGTCTCGAGCACCGCCGCCTGGACGTCGGGATGCAGCAGGACGTTGCGCGCGCTGCGGGGGCCGCTGCAATCCCCGGTGTCGATGCGGCGCCCACCGATGTACACGCCATCGGAGTTGGCCATGCCCACGCACAGCCCCTGTCCGGCGCACAGGTGCGCGATCAGGCGCACCGTCGTGGTCTTGCCGTTGGTGCCGGTCACCGCGACCACCGGGATGCGGCCGTCCTCGCCCGGCGGGAACAGGCTGTCGACGATGGCCGCGCCCACGTCGCGCCCCGTCCCGAAAGACGGGTTCAGATGCATGCGCAATCCTGGCGCGGCGTTCACTTCGACGATGCAGCCGCCGTCGGCGGTCAGCGGTTCGTAGACGTCGCGGGCGATCAGGTCGATGCCGCAGACATCCAGCCCGACCATCTGCGCCGCCGCGACGGCGCTGGCGGCCAGGTCCGGATGCACGTGGTCGGTGACATCGGTGGCGGTTCCGCCGGTGCTCAGGTTGGCGTTGTTGCGCAGGACGACGCACACGCCGGGGGCGGGCACCGAGTCCGGCGTACACCCCTGCGCGGCCAGTGTCGCCAGGGCGATGTCGTCCAGGCAGATACGGGTGAGCGAGGAACCATGCCCCTCTCCGCGCAAGGGATCCTGGTTGATCAAGTCCACGAGTTGGGCGATGCTGCGCGCACCGTCGCCCACGACCTGCGGCGGATCGCGGCGCGCCGCCGCCACGAGCCGGTCGCCCACGACCAGCAGGCGAAAGTCATGGCCGGGGAAGTAGCGCTCCACGATCACGCCATCGCCCTGCGCCCGCGCCACGGCATAGGCGGCCGCCACCTGCTCCCGGCCCTGGACGTCGACGGTCACGCCGCGGCCCTGGTTGCCGTCCCGCGGCTTGACCACGACGGGTCCGCCGATCTCTCGCGCCGCGCGCCACGCGTCCTCGGCATCCTGCACGCAGCGCCCGGCCGGCACCGATACGCCGGCCGCCGCCAGCAGGACCTTTGTCAAGGCCTTGTCCTGGGCGATGGCCTCGGCGATGGCGCCGCTGGCATCGGTTTCAGCCGCCTGGATCCGGCGCTGGCGGCACCCCCAGCCGAACTGGACCAGGCTGCCCGCGGTCAAGCGCCGCCAGGGAATGCCGCGACGTTCGGCGGCCTGCACGATGGCGCCGGTGCTGGGCCCCAGGCGAACGTCCTCGTTGAGCGCAGCCAGGCGCGCCAGGGCCTGGTCCAGATCGAACGGCTCGTCCTGCATCGTCGCGATGCACAGGGCCCGTGCAAGCTCGAAGGCGAGCCGTCCCACGGCCTCCTCGGTATATTCGATCACCACCTGATAGACGCCCGCCTCGAGGGTCGCCGCCGTGCGGCTGAACGCGACCGGACAACCCGCCTGGGACTGCAGGCGCAAGGCCGCGTAGGACAGGATGTGCGCCAGCGAATTGACCCCATCGTGGCCGACCGGACGCAGAATGTCGATGTCGGGAAAACGGGCGCGCAGGCGGGTTTCGAAGGCGTCCATGTCGCCGATGGCGCGTTCGCTCTCGGAACAGGCCACGATGGCCTCGATCGCCGTTCGCCGGCACCACAGGTTGGGGCCGCGCAGGGCGCGCAAACGGGAGACTTCCATGAGGGCTCTTTCCTTTCTGGATCGGAATGGGGGCGAATCAGGACTGCACGGCAACGGCCGAGCCCCGGGCTTCATGGGCGGGAGGCTGCCTGGCGGCCCACCAGGCGCGCACCCCGGCGCGCATCATGTCCACGTCGATATCCAGCATCCAGGCGACCGCCAGCGCGGCCTGCAGGTGCGATAGTCCGCCTTCGACGCCGCCGGCCGGCGGCCCAAGCTCGGCACAGGCCAGGACCGGGATCTCGATGCCGCCCTCGGCCAGGACGATGTGCCGGTCGCGCACCGCGACGGCGCGGCCGCCGGCCGCCAGGTGCGCCGCCACGACCGGCGATGCCTCATCGGTGCTGTAGAACACCACGGCGCCGTCGCACAAAGGCGCCAGACCGGCCACCAAAGGATCATCGGCATTGAGCACGCCGGCACCGCCCGGCAGGACCACGTCCACCTGGGTGCGATACACCTGGCACAGTTGCTCCGGCTGTGTCATATGGAACTCGGGCCAGGTTCCGGCCGGATCGATCGCGGTCACCACGCCGATCCGGCAACGGTCATAGGACAGGCCCTCGCCGAGGATGACCCGGCCGCCGTTCTCGATCACCGCCGCCTGGACCGCCGGGTTGAGCAGCACGCGACGGCCGGCCTCCCAGGTCGCGCAATCCGCGCGCTCGACCTGCCGCTGGCCGAAAAACAGGCCATCGCTGCAGGCCAGTCCGACCGGGCATCCGCCCAGTTGCAGCAAATGGGCCACCAGGCGCGCCACGCTGGTCTTGCCTCGGGTGCCGCTGACGCCGACGACCGGCACGCGCCCGTCGCCGCCGTCGGGAAATAGATACTCGACGATGGCCTGGCCCACCGGACGCGGCGTGCCACTGGCCGGTTTCAGATGCATGAGCAGGCCGGGGCCGGCATTCACCTCGACGACGGCGCCGTCCTGCTCTTCCAAGGGACGCGAGATGTCCCTCGCCACCAGGTCGATCCCCGCAATGTCCAAGCCCACGACCCGCGCGGCCAGCGACACCTGCTCGGCCACCTGAGGATGGACGCGGTCGGTGACGTCGTGGGACACATTGCCGTTGCGCTGGACCATGACCTCGGCGCCGGCGGGCGGCACGGTATCGCCGTCCATGCCTTGGCGCGCCAGCTCCAGGCGCGCGGCGGAATCCAGACGGATCGGGTTCAAGGGGTGATCCTCGTCGCTGCCGCGCCGGGGATCGGAGTTGATCTGCGACTCGATCAGCTGGCGCACGGTCGAATGGCCGTCCCCGACCACCCCGGCCGTCTCTCCGCGTGCCGCGGCGATCAGCCGCCCGCCCACCACCAGCAGACGATGCTCGTCGCCGGAGACGAAGCGCTCGACGATCACACCGCTGCCCTCGTCCACCGCGACCGCATAGGCTGCGTCGACTTCGGCACGGGAACCCAGGTTGGTGAAGACGCCGCGGCCATGATTGCCGTCCGAGGGCTTGAGGACCACCGGCAGCCCGATCGATTCCGCCGCCTCCCAGGCCTCGCCGGCGCTGCCGACGAGCCGTCCTCGCGGAACCGGCACGCCGCAGGCGGACAGCAAGCGGCGGGTCAAATCCTTGTTGCGCGAAATGTCTTCGGCGATGGCGCTGGTGCAACTGGTCTCGGCAGTCCATATCCGCCGCTGGCCGGCGCCGTAGCCCAATTGCAGCAGATTGGCCTCGCTCAGCCGGATGGCCGGGATGTCCCGGTCATCGGCCGCATCGACAATGCACGCGGTGCTGGGACCCAGATTGAGCCCATCGGCCAGTCCGCGCAGCCGATCCACTGCGCCCTGCACGTCGTACGCGCGATCCTCGATGGCCGCCATGACCAGATCGCGCGCGGCATACAGGGCGGCACGGGCGAGAGGCTCATGCCAGGCGCGGATGATGACTTTATAGACCCCGCGCACGGGCGTTTCGCGCGCCCGGCCGAGCCCGCCCGGCATGCCCGCCAGACTTTGCATCTCGAGGGCCACGTGCTCGAGGATGTGGCCCGCCCAGGTGCCCTCGCGCAGCCGCTGCAGGAACCCGCCACGCTCGCCGATGCTGCAGCGATGCTCGATCAAGGAGGGCAGCCAGGCGCTCAAGCGCTCGGCGAAACCGGGGATGGTGTTGGAGGGGCAGTCCTCGAGGCCGCCGATATCGACCAGCGCCTCGATGACGGGCCGATAGGCCCAGATATTCGGCCCGCGCAGATGCACCATATTGATGAAATCAATATATTTCCTGTTCATCCTGGCACCCTGCGTAAGGAGGACCTGACAATCGTTCGACCGGCACGCTCGGCAAGTCGAATTCTGTCGCGCGTGGCACGCATATCATAATCTCGCGCCTGTTGCGAAGCACGAAAAAAACGTCGAAAATTGTATAAAAGGCGCCACAGCGCCGGCCGGGCGTTTCCGGCGCGCCGCACAATCACCCTGGACGAACATCACGCCGCCCGATTCCTCCACTTCCCTGGTACGGGAACGGTTCATGCAGGGTCCCCACGCCGACGCCCCCTTCCTTGCTCCCAGCGCAGACCCGCCGCCAGAACCATGGCGCACGGCTTTGCTGGCTTGCCTCGCCCCGGGCGAGACGCTCCTCGACTGGATGGAGGTCGACCTGGACACGGCACTGCAGTACGGCAGCGGCCTGGTGGTCCTGACGGATCGGCGCTGGCTCGCCCGTCTGGGCGACCAGGCGAACTGGCGGGCGTGGCCCCTGCGGCCGGACCTCGAATTACGCTTGCGGGATCATGCGGGCGTGGGCAGCCTCGAGCTGCGCGATGCCCACGCCCGCCTGGCCCTCTGGCGCTATACCATGGGACTGCACCCGGCGGCGATGCGCCTGGCGGCTCGGCACGAGGCGCTTTGCCGCCCCGGACCGCCGGGTGCCGCCGCCCCCGAGGTGCCGCCCGCCGCAGGCCGCACGCCGCCCTCCGCGGGGTCGCTGCTGCGCCTGTGGCGCTTCGCACGCCCATACCGCGGACGCCTGCTGGCCGGCCTGGCGCTGACCATGGCGTCGACGGCGGCCGCGCTGGTTCCCCCCTACCTGACCATGCCGCTGATGGACGACGTGCTGATCCCGTTCCAGAACGGCAAGCCCATCGACTACGCGCTGGTCTCGGGGTACCTGGGCGCGCTGCTGGGCGCCTCCTTGCTGGCCTGGGTGCTGGGCTGGGGCCGCAGCGTGATCCTCGCGTGGGTGAGCGAGCGCATCGGCGCCGACATGCGCACCGCCACCTACCAGCATCTGCAGCAGCTCCCGCTGCAGTATTTCGGCGGCAAGCGCACAGGCGACCTGATCGCCCGCATCGGCTCGGAATCCGACCGGATCTGCCTGTTCCTGTCGCTGCACCTGCTGGATTTCATCACCGACGTCCTGATGATCGCCATGACCGCCGCGGTGCTGCTGTCGATCAACCCGCTGCTGGCCGTGGCCACGCTCGCTCCCCTGCCCTTCATCGTCTGGCTGATCCACCTGGTGCGCGACCACCTGCGTCATGGTTTCGAAAAAGCCAACCGCGTCTGGTCCGAGATCACCAACGTGCTGGCCGATACCATCCCCGGCATACGCGTGGTCAAGGCCTTCGCCCAGGAACGCCGCGAGGTCGCGCGGTTTCGCGAGGCCAACGACCGCAACCTGGCGATCAACGACCGCGTCAATGCCTTGTGGTCCTTGTTCTCGCCCAGCGTGACCCTGCTGACCGAGATCGGCCTGCTGGTGGTCTGGGTCTTCGGGATCTGGCTGGTCGCCCACGAATCGATCACGGTGGGCGTGCTGACGGCGTTCCTCACCTACATCAGCCGCTTCTACACCCGGCTGGACTCGATGAGCCGGATCGTGTCCTCCACCCAGCAGGCGGCGGCCGGCGCCAAGCGCATCTTCGACATCCTCGATCACACATCCAGCGTGCCCGAGCCCGAGCGGCCGCAACACCTCGAGCAGGTGCGCGGACGCATCGAACTGAGCCACGTGGGCTTTCGCTATGGCAACCGCCACGTCATCCAGGACATCAGCCTGGACATCGCGCCGGGCGAGATGATCGGCCTGGTGGGCCATAGCGGATCGGGCAAGAGCACACTGGTCAACTTGATTTGCCGTTTCTACGATGTATATCAAGGCGCGATCCGGATCGACGGGGTCGACATCCGCGCGCTGCCGGTCGCGGAATACCGGCGCCACATCGGCCTGGTGCTGCAGGAGCCTTTCCTGTTCTTCGGCACGGTCGCCGAGAACATCGCCTACGGCAAGCCCTCGGCCACGCGCGCCGACATCATCGCGGCGGCACGCGCGGCCCATGCCCACGAATTCATCCTGCGACTGCCGCACGGCTATGATTCGCTGGTCGGCGAACGCGGCCAGGCCCTGTCGGGAGGCGAGCGCCAGCGCATTTCGATCGCCCGGGCGCTGTTGATCGATCCCCGCATCCTGATCCTCGACGAAGCCACCTCATCGGTGGATACGACGACCGAGAACGAAATCCAGAAGGCATTGGACAACCTGGTGCGCGGGCGCACGACGATTTCGATCGCGCACCGCCTGAGCACCTTGCGGCAGGCCGACAGGCTGGTGGTGCTGGATCGCGGCCGCATCGTCGAGATCGGCCGCCACGAGGAGCTGCTGGCGCGCAAAGGCGCCTATGCGCGGCTCTACCACGCGCAGGCCCGCGGCGATGCGGCGCCGGCCTCCGCCGTCGGGGACGGCGACTGGCTGGAGGAGGACCATGGACGCGCCTGAACCACCCTGCCGACCGGCATACCGCCTCGAGCGCGATCCCTTCGGGCGTCTGGCCATGGTGCGCGACGGGCGGTGCATCGTCCCCATCACGCCGGTGCGCGCCTTCCCGATCACCGCGTCCGGCGAAGGCATCGCGCTGCTGGACGCCCAGGGCGGCGAGCTTGCCTGGATCGAGCGCCTCGATGATCTGCCCGACGACCCGCGGCACCTGATCGCCGAGGAACTCGCCAGCCGCGAATTCGTTCCCGAGATCCGGCGCATTCGCCGGGTATCGGCCCATACGACGCCCAGCGTCTGGCAGGTCGAGACCGATCGCGGTCCAGCCCAGTTCACTCTGCGGGCCGAGGAGGACATCCGCCGGCTCTCGACCGATACACTGCTGATCACCGACAGCCACGGCGTCCAGTACCTGATCCGCAAGGTCACGGCCCTGGACAAGGCCAGCCGGCGATTCCTCGACCATTTCCTGTAGGCCGGCCTACGCCGCCTGGCTCGATGCCATGCCGGGCAAGCGCAGCGTGCAAGTGCCGGGCCGCACGCAACGGACGTACTCGCGCGTGGCGTCGATGCAACCGCCTTGCGCATACACCCCGGCCGGATCGCGCAGGCGCAGCATGCGCTCGAGAACGGCGGCAACGGCCGTCGGATCGTCCAGGTCCGCACGCACACGGGCCTCGACCACGGCCTCGTCCATGCACGGCCGGCCCGCCGCGTCGCGGCGCAGGCCGTGACGCCAGTGATAAAGCTCGACGCACTTGTGGGTCAGCGAGTAATGCCGCTCGGGCGTCCAGAAGTTCGTGTAGCGGCCCTCGCCCAGGTAGAACACCCAGGACCCTTCGTAGCCCTCGACATTGGCGGAGGCTTCGTCGGGATTGCGAAACCAGAGGCGGTCGCCCGGCACGTAGTAGCGGGCCGGCAGCGGCTCGCGCAGCGACCCGTATTCGTGCAGGAACACCTCGTGGAACTCGCCCGACATGATGGCGCGGGTTTCCCACTGGCGCTGCAGGATGGCCAGGAGGCCGGGATTGCATTCGGCCAGTTCCTGCGCCAACGCGAGCAGCATGACGTACTCGGTGGCCCGGTAGCAGGAAAAGGAATACCGCCGGCCGCCGATCCCGGGCTGGGTGGCCTTGCGCAATGCATCGATCAGGCCGTGTCCCGGGACGATGGTGAACCCGGTGGCCTCGCCATAGGTCCAGCATTCCTCGGGGCGCTCGGCGTGTTCGGTGTCGAAGGACAGCACGGTACGGCGCGCCGCGCGTACGATGCGGCGGCGCAGGCGTACGGCCGAGACCAGTTCATCGTGCGAGGGCAGCTCGAAGGCGATGGGACCGAGCAGCATTGCCGCGAGGATCTCCGTATCCAGGTCGCGGTCCCGGCCCGCGGTGTCCAGGCCCAGCGCCACCGCCAGGCCCGAGGTGTCGTGGCCGGGCGCGCAGCGCGCCGCGGCGTCGGGGCGCAGGCGGAAATCCAGATAGGCGCCCGCCGCATCCCGGCCGCCGCTGGACTCGACCAGGGACGCCAGGCCAAGCGCGGCCAGCCAGGCCCGCATGTGTCGGCCATCCACCGCCAGGCCCTCCCCCGGACCATCCGCGCCGCGCAGCCGGATCCCCGCCCACCACCCCTGCAAAGCAGCGCCCACTGGCGCACGAGTGCCTTGGAATCGATCGCCTTGCTGGAACATCCGAGTCTCCCGATGCGGGCGGGCGATCAACGCCCGCCGAGCGTCTCCCGCAATTCCGGCAGCGCCCGCTGCGCGGCCCGTTCGCCTTCCTCGATCGCGATCGCCGCGCGGTGGTAATCCATCAAGGCAAAGTCCGCCAGCCGGGGCCGGATCATGATGTCCGCCGGTTCGCCCGCAAGGCGGCTGCGGGTGATGCGCACCTGCATGATGTTGAGGCTGAGGCTCAGCACGTCGAAGATCGACGGCATGTCCACGGCGCCTTCGGGCGCGCCTCTGAGGCCGCCGAGCCGCAGCGGCAGGCGGCTCAACACCGAGGCGAGGGCGCCGGGTTCCGCCGCGACGGCCGCCTCGTCAGGCTCGGCATGCCGCCCGATGAGGTCGGCGTTCAGGTCCACCGCGATGACGACGTCCGCTCCCATCGCACGACACAGGGACACGGGCACCGGATTCACCAGCGCGCCATCGACCAGCAGGCGACCCTCGCGCGGCATGGGGGTGAACAAGCCCGGCAGGGCGGCGGAAGCGCGCACGGCATCGAACACGGCCCCCTCGCGCAGCCAGACCTCGCGCCCCGTGGCCAGCTCGGTGGCGACGGCCCCATAGGCCTTGGACAGGCTGGGTATCGTCTTGTCGCTCAGGTGCGCACGCAAAAAAGAGAAGAGCTTTTCGCCATGGATCAGGCCGCCGCCGACGGTGAAATCGAGCAAGCCCACCACACCCTGCCAGGTGAGGTCCCGCACCCAGGTCTCGAGCGGCTGGAGCTGGTCGTCCGCATAGGCCGCGCCGACCAGTGCGCCGATCGACGTCCCGCACACGATGTCGGGCGAAATGCCGGCGTCCTCCAGGACGCGGATGACGCCGATGTGCGACCAGCCGCGCGCCGACCCGCTGCCAAGGGCGAGCCCTATCCTGGGTTGGGATACGCGCATGGCCGTCCTTTCCGAGAGCCCACAGGGCGATGACCCCCCGTTGTAGCACAAAGGCTCAGGCGTCCGGAATACTCCGCGTGAAAGACGGTGGCTGCAGGAAATCGAAATCGCAGCCCTCGTCGGCCTGCAGCACGGTGTCCAGGTAGAGCTTCAGGTAGCCTCGCTCGGCATGCCGGGCCGCGCCCTGCGGACGCGCCGCGGCACGGGCGGCGAGCTCGGCGTCGTCCACCAGCAGATCCAGCGTCCGGTTGGGCACGTCCAGCCGGATCCGGTCGCCGGTCCTGACCAATGCCAGCGGCCCGCCCAGCGCGCACTCGGGCGTCACGTGCAGCACAATGGTGCCGGCGGCCGTTCCGCTCATGCGCCCGTCCGAAATGCGCACCATGTCCGTGACGCCCTGCCGGGCGAGCTTGCGCGGGATCGGGATGTAGCCGGCCTCCGGCATGCCGGGCCCACCCACCGGACCGATGTGCTTGAGGACCAGCACGTCGTCGGCCTGGACCTCCAGGTCGGGATCATCGATCCGCATGGCCAGGTCCTCGCTGTTTTCGAACACCACGGCGCGGCCCTCATGCGTCATGAGCGCGGGGCTCGCGGCGGATTGCTTGATGAGCGCGCCGCCCGGCGCGAGATTGCCGCGCAAAACGGCCAGCCCCCCCTGGGCGAAGATGGGCCGGGCACGCGGCCGCACCACCGTCTGGTCGAAGGCCGGGCCCGCCGCCTCCAGTTCCTCGCCCAGCGTGCGGCCGGTCACGGTGAGGGCGTCCAGGTGCAACAGGGACTTCAGTTCGCGCAAAACGGTGGGCAGCCCCCCCGCCCGGTGGAAGTCCTCCATGTAGTGCTCGCCCGAGGGCTTCAGGTCGACCAGGACGGGCGTTTCGGCGCTCATGCGGTCGACGCGATCGAGATCCACCCGCAGGCCCATGCGCCCCGCGATCGCGGTCAGATGGATCAGTCCATTGGTCGAACCGCCGATCGCGAACAGCACCCGCAAGGCGTTCTCGAAGGCCTGGGTCGTCAGGATGCGCTGCGGCGTCAGGCCGGCCGCGGCCATGGCCACCGCCTGCGTGCCGGTCTGTTCCGCGATCCGGGCCCTGTCCGCCGTCACCGCGGGCGCCGAGGCGCCCCCGGGCAGCATCATGCCCAGGGCCTCTGTCACGCAGGCCATGGTGCTGGCCGTGCCCATCACGCAGCAGGTGCCCACGCTGCCGACCAACTGGTCATTGACCTCGGAGATTTCCGCCTCGCCGATCTCGTCGGCGCGATAGCGCGCCCAATAGCGCCGGCAGTCCGTACAGGCCCCCACGGTCGTCCCGCGATAGGCGCCCGTCAGCATCGATCCCGTCACCAGCTGGATGGCCGGAATGCCGGCCGACGCCGCGGCCATGAGCTGGGCGGGGACGGTCTTGTCGCAGCCGCCGATCAGCACCACCGCGTCCATGGGCTGGGCGCGCAGCATTTCCTCGGTCTCCATGGACATGAGATTGCGCAGAAACATGCTGGTCGGATGCGCAAAGCTTTCGTGGATGGAGATCGTCGGAAAGGGAATCGGAATGCCGCCGGCCAGCATCACGCCGCGCCGGACGGCATCGACCAGTTGCGGGGCATTCCCATGGCAGGGATTGAATCCGCTGCCGGTGTCCGCGATGCCCACGATCGGCCGGTCCAGCGCATCGTCCGTATATCCCGCCCCCTTGATGAAGGCCTTTCGCAGGAACAGGGAAAACCCCGTGTCGCCGTACTGGGTCAGTCCTTTCTTCAATCCCGTCGCCTTGGCCATCCTCGTCCCCTATGCCGTTCTCATGCCATCAACGCCGTTCCCGCCTAGCCGCGCCCGACGAAGGGCATGCGGGTCGCCATGACCGTGTGGAAAAGGACGTTGGCCTCGAGGGGGAGGTTCGCCATATAGAGGACGGACTGCCCGACGATACCGACGTCCATGATGGGCTCGGAGGTCACCTGGCCATTGGCTTGCGGCACGCCCTGCGCCGTGCGGACGGTCATGTCGGTGCCGGCATTGCCGATGTCGATCTGGCCGACCGCGATGTTGTACTTGCGCCCATCCAGCGACGCGGTCTTGGTCAAGCCCGTGACGCCGTGCTTGGTCGCCGTGTAGGGGATGGAATCAGGACGCGGCGCATGGGCCGAAATCGAGCCGTTGTTGATGATGCGGCCGCCTTGCGGGTCCTGCGCCTTCATCACGCGAAACGCCTCGCGGATGCACAGGAACATGCCCGTCAGGTTGACGTCGACGACCGTCTGCCATTGTGCGAGGCTGAGGTCTTCGAGCGGCACGCGGGCGGATGCGCTGCCCGCGTTGTTGAACACCACGTCGACCCGGCCGAAGCGCTGCACGCAGGCGGCGAACAGCGCGGCGACGGACTGCTCGTCGCACACATCGGTCGGTACGGCCAGGACGCGGTCCGCGGCGCCCGATTCGGCGGCGACCTCGTCCAGCGGCGCGGCGCGGCGCCCGCCCAGCACGACGCGATAGCCGTCGCCCAATAAGGCCAGGGCGGCTGCCTTGCCGATGCCGCTGCCGGCCCCCGTGACGATGGCGACCTTGGTTTGCCCATGCATTGCGTAACCCTCCGAACGTGGTCTCAGACGGGCGTCAGTACGCTGCCGTCCCGAAAAAAGTGCTCGAGATTGTTCAGGGCCAGTATCGCCATCGCGTGCCGCGTCTGGTGGGTCGCACTGCCGATGTGCGGCAACAACAGGACATTCTCGAGTTCCAAAAATCTCTGGTCGATCCGCGGCTCGTTCTCGTAGACGTCGAGGGCCGCACCGGCAATGATACCGCCGGCCAGGGCCTCCAGCAGACTGTCCTCATCCACCAGCGAACCCCTGGCGATGTTGACCAGGTACGCGTCCGGGCCCAGCGCCCGCAGGACCTCCCGGCCGATCAGGTGGCGGGTGGCCGGGCCTCCGGGCGCCGTGACGACCAGGATGTCGCTGTCGTTGGCGAGCGCCAGGATATCCGGCTGGAAACGATACCGCAGGCCTTGGTCGGTGCGCCCATGGTAGGCCAGCCGCACGTCGAAGCCCTCGAGGCGCGCGGCGATCTCCTTGCCGATCCGGCCCAGGCCCACCATGCCGACCCGCTTGCCGGCCAGGCTTTCGCCCAAGGGCCATTGCACGGCGCCCCATCGGCCCGCGCGAACGTACCGATCGGCCGCGGGCAGGCGGCGCAGGAGCGAGAGCATCATGCCGATGGCCAGTTCGGCCACCGCGCTGTTCAGGACATCCGGCGTGTTGGTCACGCGGATGCCCAGATCCCTGGCCAGTTCGACGGGTATGCCGTCGTAGCCGACGCCGCAGGTGGCAATGATCCCCAGGTGTGGCAGGGTGCGGACGAGATCCGCGGGCACTTCGTAATTGCTGCGGGTGATGATGCCGCGCACGCGAATGCGCAAGCCCTCGTCGCGCTCGATGTCGGATCGATGGTGGCACTGGTACCGCTCATCGATCATCGCTTGCACGAAAGGCGGGAACTCGCCGATCTGCAGCAGATGTTCCTTCATTGGATGCCCTCGCCTACTCCCATTGGGTCAGCTTCGAGATGAACTTCTCGTCGAAATTGAACCCCAGCCCCGGATCCTGGTGCAGGCGGACCCGTCCGCCCTCGAAGGACAGCTGCCGGTCGATCAGGTTCCTGAAGTTCAGAACCTGATCATTGCAGAAAAACTCGACGCAGCGCGCATTGGGGGTGCTGGCCACCAGCGGCGCATGCAGGTCGTGGAACCAGTGCGGATACATCACCAGCCCATAACTGGCCGCGGTCTGGGCGATGCGGCGCCATTCGGTGATGCCGCCGCAGACCGCGGCGTCGGACTGCAAGATGGACGCGGCCTCCTTGTCCATGAGGACCTTGTGGTACCAGCGGCCATAGCCGATTTCCCCCGTCGCCACGGGGACTTTCGTCAGGCGTGCGAGGCGGGCATGGTTGTCGATGTCGTCCGGCGAAAAGGGCTCTTCGAAGAAATAGGGATCGTAGGCCTCGAAGCGCCGGACGTAGCGCATGGCCTCGGTCACGTCGGACCATGCGTTGTTCATGTCCATCATGATGTCGACATCCGGCCCTACGGCATCGCGCACGGCCTTCAGGCGGATTTCCTCTTCGCCCGGCGTCAAGCGCCCGGATTTCATCTTGACGGTGTTGAACCCCATGGCGACGTAGTCGGTCATTTCCTTGGCCAGTTCCTTGGGGCCCTTGCCGTCCAGGTAATAACCGCCGCTGGCGTAGGCCGCCACGGAGTCCAGCTCGAACGCCCCGAGATACTTGTGCAGCGGCAATTGATGGGTCTTGGCGTTGAGGTCCCACAAGGCGATGTCCAGCGCGCTCAGCGCGCGCATGACGGTGCCGTAACGCCCCTGCAGCAGGGCCTCCTGGTACATTTTCGCCCACAAGGATTCCACACCGTACGAATCGGCCTGCAGCAGCAGCGGGGAAAAGAGCTCTTTCACGGCCTTGGTGAATACGCTGCCGCCGGAGCTGCCCACATAACAAAACCCGATGCCTTCGACACCCTCGGTCGAGCGGACCTTGACGAGGCCGTAGTGTCGGGTCGTGACGGTTCTATTCGAAAACGCAGTCACTTTATCGAGCGGGACGGCAGGTGCGCAGGTCTCTACGGATTCGATGATCGGCATGGCATTTCCTTGTTTCGAGATGGCGAAAAACCGGGCATATGTCCCGGTGAATATATTCTTGGCGATCGGGAATAAATGTACAATTATCTTTTCCTGTGTTTAGAGAGAATGGAAAGTATTTTTCCCCTAAAATGATCCGTTCTTCATCACCACGCCAGGCTTGTCAATGGATATCAGATTTCTCGAGAGCTTCGTCCAGGTGGTGGAACTCGGCTCCATCGCGGAAGCCGCCAGGACGCTGCACCTGACGCCGACAGCCATCTCGATGCGCATCAAGGCGCTCGAGGATCAGGTCCACACCCGGCTGATCGAACGCGCCGGGCGCACGGTCATGCCGACGGAGTCGGGCACGAAAATCCTGGCCCAGGCCAAACTGATATTGGCGGAGGTCGACGTTCTCAATTCGCTGGCCACGAACGACGAACTGCCAGCCGGCCCCCTGACGCTGGGCGCCATTCCCTCGGTCATGAACGGCATGCTGCCGGCAATGCTCAGAAAATGGATACAAAAACACCGCAATATCCAGATTCTCATAGAACCCGCGGCCTCGACGATTCTCTATCAGCGCGTCATTCAAAATCAATTGGACGCCGCCATTTTGACCAAGCCGCTGTTCGAGCTGCCCAAGACCTGCCATTGGCAGCTTCTGCGCACCGATACGATTATCCTGTTGACGCCTGCATCCACCCCTCCAAAAGCACCATTCGATATTATTCGGGAAAATCCGTTCATCCGTTACGACCGACGCGTGGTCGGCGGCAAGATGGTGGATGATTATTTAAAGGCCCATGACATCGTGCCTGAAACCATACTCGAGCTCGACGGCATCAATCATATTGCCGACCTCGTGAAAAACGGCCTGGGCGTCGCCATATTGCCCAGCTCCGCAGCCCACGGCATCCAGGATCCGGCGGTCCTCCAATACAAGCTGCCGGGACCCACCCCCACCCGTTCGATCGGGCTGCTCTGGCTGCGGTCCACCGCGCGCAAAGGCCTCGTCCAGGAATTCGGCAAGATCGCGCTTTGAGACCGGCTGTGCTACGAATGTGAATACATCGGCTGTCCTGGAACCTCCAGTTCGGCCTTCAGGATCGAACCCGAATCCGATTCGGTGATGTAAAGCGTTTTATTTTCCGGTCCGCCATACGCCAGGTTGGTGATGGACAGGCCTTCGCATGAATTGATGCGTGCCAGGGGCTCCCCCAGCCGGCTGAACAGCCACACCACGCCCAGCCCGATGTGCGCCACCGCCAGATTGCCCGCGCTATCGATGGCCAGGCCGTCGGGGCCGCCCAGGGCGCCCGACAGCTGGATGAAATTACCCACCTTGTAGGGCATGCCGGTCAGGGGCGACAAGGGCACCCGCCAGACACAATTGCCGCGGGTGGCATTGACGAAGACCGCCTTTTCATCGAGGCTCAGAACCAGGCCGTTGGGACTGGGGATGTTATCGAGCAGGCGGTCGAGCCGGCCTGCCGCCGTATAGCGATAGAGGCAGCCGCTGGGATCATGCAGCCCCGTCATGCCCTGATCGGTGAAATACAGGTCGCCATTGCTGGCAAAGACCAGGTCATTGATGCCCTTGAAGCGATCCAGTATCGAACGTTCCAGGAACGGCTCGATCCGGCGCGTCGCGGGGTCGAGGACCATGATGCCGTGGCGATAGTCGGCGACGAAGACACGTCCGTCCCGGTGGATCTTCAGGCCGTTGGGCTCTCCGTCGTACTGGACCACGACCTCGACGTCGGCCCCATCGGGGCTGATCCTGAGGATACGCCCCCAGGCGACGTCCACCACATAGAGATAGCCCTCGCGGTCGAACGAGGGGCCCTCCAGGAAACATTCGGTGGCGGCGCCGCCGCGCTGCACGTCGACCCACCGGTTCGAACGGCCGCGAATTCGGAGCGAATCCGGAATTCTGGCAAAAACCGTGGTCTGGATCACTGGCGGTGCGGCGTACATGATGTCTCCTCTACGAAATGCGATCGGTGGAGCCGACGAATTCCAGCGGGCAATAGAAGCCGCCATGGAATTGCGCGGCGATGGGATCCTCGGGAATGTTCTGTGCCAGGATCTCGGCCGCGAATGCTTCAGAGTCGTCCTGCGGCCGGTAGCCCAGGAATTTCACGTTCGAATTGTCCCAGCGGCTGCGCAGATTGTTGGACACGCCATAGGCCACGACGAAGTGATAGGACTCGTGCTCGATGCAGCAGCGCACCAGCTGGGCCATATCGCGATGGCTGATCCACGTCAGCAACTGGCGGGATTCCGTCGGGCGGTCGGGGCTGCGGAAGGTGCCGATGCGCAAACACGCCACCGAGAGGCCGTACTTGTCGGCATACATCCGGCCGACGGCCTCGCCGAACACCTTCGAGATCCCGTAGCGCGAGTCCGGGCGCGGCTGCACCGTGTCGTCGAGGAACCGTTCCCGGCGATGGTAGCCGACGGCGTGATTGGAACTGGCAAAAATGACGCGGCGCACGCCTTTGCGGCGAGCCGCCTCGAACACGTTGTAGCAGCCCTCAATATTCATCGGCAGGATCTTTTCCCAGGTGTCCGCGCCCGGGATGCCGGCCAGATGGATGACGCAATCGATGTCCTGCATGCAGCGTTCGATGGAATCCATGTCACGCACGTCCATGCGGCAGACCTCCTCGCGACCCTGCGCCGGCTCCTGGTCGGCGATGTCGGCGAGGCGCAGCAGCGCATACCGATCGCGCAGATGCGTGCGCAGGCACATGCCGATGTTGCCGGCCGCGCCGGTGATCAGCACACGAAGGTTCTCCGGTGTCGTAAAAGGCGTCATTTGATCAACCACTCTGTTTCGGGATGGAAAAAGCTCAACTGGTCGCTGACGATGGACAGGCTGACCGCATCCCCGGTCTGCAGGTGTCCCTGCGGGTCCACGCGGGAGACGGTCAGCGACCACCCCTCGACCCGGACCTGCAGCAAGATTTCGGAACCGAGCTGCTCGATGACCTCGACATGCCCGGACCCCGCCGGATCATCGGACGGCTTGATGGAGACATGCTCGGGGCGTATGCCCATGGTCACACGGCGATCCACCCACGGCGCCAAGGTCTGGCGGCATCGCTCGGGCACCCGCAGGCGCAGGCCGGGCGCATGCGCCATCAACACGCCATCCTCGGCGCGGATCTCGACCTCGACGAAGTTCATGGCCGGCGCGCCGATGAAGCCGGCGACGAATTTATTGGCGGGCTCGGTATAGACCTCGAGGGGCGTGCCGCATTGCTGGATGCAGCCGTCCTTCATCACCACGACGCGATCGCCCAGCGTCATGGCCTCGACCTGGTCGTGCGTGACGAAGACGGACGTGGTGGGCACCTGGGTCCGCAGCCGCTTGAGCTCGAGGCGCATCTGCGTGCGCAGCTTGGCATCCAGGTTGGACAGCGGTTCGTCGAACAGAAAGGCCTGAGGGTTGCGGACGATGCAGCGCCCCAGGGCGACCCGCTGCTGCTGGCCGCCGGAGAGCTGGCGCGGCCGCCTTTGCATCATCTCGCCCAGGCCCAGTATGCCGGCCACCTGATCGATGGATTTTTTGATTTCGGCCTCCGGGACCTTCTTGTTGCGCAAGCCGAAGGCCAGGTTGTCATAGACGGTCATGTGCAGGTACAAGGCATAGTTCTGGAAGACCATGGCGATATCGCGGTCCCGCGGCGGCAGGTCGTTGACCACGCGGCCGCCGATACGGATCTCGCCGCTGCTGATGTCCTCCAAGCCTGCGATCATGCGCAGGGTCGTCGATTTTCCGCAGCCCGAGGGGCCCACCAAAACGACGAATTCCTTGTCCGCAATGGTCAGATCCACGTCCTTGACGGCATGGTGGGCGGTCCCGTAGTGCTTGTTGACCTGGCTTAAAACAATTTCACTCATTGTGGGTCTCATGTGAGAGCGATCCGCGCCGCCCGCGGGGGCGCGGATCACCTATTGCGTGAGATTACTTGGTTGCTGCAGCGTGAATATGTTCATCGCCTTCTGCTAGCGCCTTGGCGATGTCCGCACGGTCGCCGGTAATCGCCTTGGTCATCGCATCGTTATAGGCCTTGTGCACGGCGGACCAGTTCGGGAAATAGTATGCCGAATGCACCTTGTCGGGATTATTCAGATACATCTCCAGGAGCTTCTCCATGAAGGGGTCCGCTTTGGCGATTTCAGGCCAGAAATCGACGTTGGGCGGCGGGGCGCCGGTCTTTTCCCAGAAGGCGAGCTGGCCTTCCTTGTCCATCATAATGGCGCCCAGCATTTCCTTGGCCAATGCCTTGTTGGCCGCGGGCGCCGCCTTGGGAATGGCCCAGCCCCAGATCTCGTCCCAGTTGCGGACGACCTTCCCGTTCGGACCCAGCGGGAACTTCGCCAGACCCACATTCCCGGCCACCTTGGATTTCTTGGGATCGTTGAAATCGCCCCAGTACGTGGTATCGGCAACGGTGAACGCGGCATTGCCGGCCGTAAAGACGGCGTTGGCCTCGTTGCGCCCGTAAGCCGGCATGCCGGCCGGAATGAGCTTGTCCTTGTTCAGCGCATCCCACCAGAACTCGGCGACCTGTTGACCGCAAGGCTGGCCGATCCCGCCCTTCCAGCCGTTCTTCGCGAGCACCGCGTTGTCACGCGTGTGCATGGGCAGCATCACGTCGCACTCGTTGTTCCACAAGGTCCAGAGCGTGGAGTTCCAGTCGGCGTTCTTGTCCATGCCGCCGACAAAGCCATACTTGACCTTGCCCTCGGATTGCAGCTTCTTGCCCAAGGCGACGAGTTCGGCCCAGGTCTTGGGCAGCTCGCTTTCCTTGATCAGGTCCGTCCGGTAAAAGAGCGCGCCCAGGGTTTCCCCCATGGGGACGACCGTGATCTTGCCCTCCTTGTTGGCGAAGATGATGGGGTCGTTGCTCCATTTATCCGCGTGCTTCAGGGCATCGATGTCATCCACGGGCTCCAGCAAGTGCGCCCAGAGCTGGCCCCAGTCGTCGTTGTGCCAGATCACGTCATACTGGTCGGCCCCGGACGTCAGCGACGCGGTCATCTTTTCGACGTACACGCCGTACGAGTTGGGGATCTTGACGATCTTGACGTTGTTCGCCTCACCCCACTTGACCATCATGTCGATCGATGATTCCTGCATGGGATTGGGCTGGTACGCAATGCGCAATTCCTTTTGCTGCGCCATGGCGCTACCCATCGCCAGCCCGGCGCCGGCAATGCTCAATATGAATAACCGCTTTAGTTTTAGTTTGGTCACCTCAGCCTCCTCGAGTTAGGTTGGCTTTCACCAACAAAGATTTGATACGGACTTCTGGGTCAGGTCATGGGCAATACCTCCGTTTGCTCGGGCATCGGCAGCCCGCCTGCCGGCGGGCACCATGCGCAGGATCAGATCTTGAGGCCGCGCAGCACATACTTCTGCCCGAACAGGGTCAACAGGAAGGCCGGCACCAGGGCCAGCACCGCCGTTGCGGCCATCAGGTTCCATTGCATGCCCATTTCGGAGACGAACTGCGCCATGACGACGGTCGTCAGGGGCGTGTGCTGTCCGGACAGAATCAGGGCAAAGAGAAATTCGTTCCACGAAAACAGCCAACTGAGGACGGACAAGGCCGAGATCGCCGGGATGGCGGACGGCAGCGCGACCCGCAGGAAGGCCCCCCAGCGCGTGCAGCCATCGATCAGCGCGGCATGCTCCATGGCGGGATCGATGCCGTCGAAGAAACCCTTCATCAGCCACGAGAAAAAGCAGATGTGGACCGCCACGTGGGCCAGGAACAGCCCCGTGTACGTATCGTAGAGGCCGTACTGCTGCTCGACGAAATACAGGGGCAGGACCCAGGTGACGAAAGGCACGCAGCGCAAGGCATAGATGGTGCCGAACCAGGTGCGGGCGATCGGCCCCTTGAGGCGCGACAGCATGTAGCCGCTGGACACCGTCACGAGGATCGAAAAAAACGTCGCGACCGTCGCCACCACCGCGCTATTGAAGAACGCCAGCGTGACCCGGGGGTTGTCGAGCACCTGCCGGAAGTTGTCCAGCGTGAAATTCGTGCCTTTGTAGACGTAATAGATGTCCGATTCCGGCCTGACCGAGGTCAGGATCAGCCACAGGACGGGGAAGGCGAACAGGAAGCATGTGATGGACATGCCGACGATGAACGGGAGTCGTCGCGCGCCCGGCGTAAACGCCGCAAAGATCGAGTGTTGGACCTTGTTCATCACGAACCCTCCCGCACATGGCCGAGCACGCGATACAGCAGCAGCCCGGCCACGAGAATGATGACAGCGCCGATCATGGCGGCCGCCGTGCCTTTGGCAAAATCCAGGAAGACAAAGGCCTCCTCGTAGGCATAAAGGCTGAATAGTTCGGTCTGGCGCGCCGGCCCGCCGCCGGTCAGGGCCCAGACGGTGTCGAAGGTCCGGAATGCGTCGATCGCGCGGATCACGATGCAGACGATGATGACCGGCCGCAGCATGGGCAGCGTCAGATAGCGGAACACGCGCCAGCGGGTCGTGCCGTCGATCTGCGCGGCCTCGAAGGGTTCGCGCGGCAGGCTCTGCAGCCCCGCCAGCAACAGCAGCGTGAACCACGGCGCCCACAGCCAGATATCGGTCAGCACGATCACGCTGAACGCGGTCCAGCGCTGCACCAGCCAGGGCAGGCCGCCGATGCCCACGGCGTCCAGGACGACGTTCACGATGCCGAACTGGTCATTGAAGATCCAGCGCATCATGATGGCGGCGATGACCGGCGCGACCATCAGGGGCAGCAGCAGCACCGTCTGGACGAATTTCTGGCCGCGAAAGACCCGGTTCATGGCGACTGCCAGCGCCAGGCCGATCACCAGCGAGATCACGACGCTGCAGAACATGAACAGGAACGTATTGGGCATGACGACCGTGAGGAACGCCGGATCCGTCAGAACCTTCTCGTATTGCGCCAGCCCAACCCAGGTTTTTTTCGGGTTGTACAGCATCCAGTCGCGAAAGCTGGCGCTGGTCCCCATGATGATGGGGATCAGCTGGAAGAATGTCAGTATGGCGGCTGCCGGGACGATCAGCATCAGCGCGAAACGCTGCTGCTCTCCGAACCATCTGCGCCTGCTCGGTTTCCGAGTCATTGTGGGTGGTCTCCTAATGATTGGAATTCTTATTGCGGTCTAGATGCTCCTGCGGCAATGACGGATCCGGGCGTGACGTCAGACGGCGCCCACGGCGGCATTGGGGGTGAACCGGAGGGCCGCCAGGTCCTCCTTCAATTGACGAGCCTGGTCCGGCGTCAGTTCCACGAGCGGGGGCCTCAGGACCGCCCATTCAGGGTCGTCCTGCTGCAGGGCGATGGCCGCCTTCATGGCCGGAATCATGGGCTGCCGCTGGAAGGCGGCCCGCACGGCATTGAGGGCGGCTTGCTGGCTGTCGGCATCCTCGGCCTGCCAGCTGGCGTGCAGATGGGCGATCGCCGCGGCATTCACGTTGCCGGTCGCCGTGATGCAACCCGCGCCACCGTGCCGCATGGTCTGCAGCAGGAAGGGCTCGCTGCCCGCGAACACGTCGAAACCGTGGGGCTGGAATTGTTCCAGCATCCCCAGGGTGTTGTTCCAGTCGCCCGAGCTGTCCTTGATGCCGGCGACGGTGCCGGGGAAGTCCTTGAGCAGGCGCTCGATCAAGGCATAGCTGATGCCGACCTGGCTGACGGGGGGAATGTGATAGAGATAGACCTGCAGGCGCGGATCGGCCACGGCCTCGATGATGGTGGCGAAGTTCCGGTACAGGCCCTCGTCGCCGACCCCCTTGTAGTAGAACGGCGGGAGCATCAGCACGCCGGCGCAACCGGCCCCGACCGCATGGCGCGTGAGCTCGATCGAATCGCTGATCGAGCAGCAGCCGGTCCCCGGCATCATTCTGGCCGGCGGAATGCCCGCGTCGATCAGGACGTCCAGCAGGCGCCTTTTTTCCGGGACGGACAGCGAATTGGCCTCGGAGTTCGTGCCGAAGACCGCCAGGCCTACATCCAGGTCGACCAATGTCCGGCAATGCGCGACGAAACGCGGTTCGGAAATTGAATAATCGCTGTTGAACGGAGTCAGCACGGGCGATAATACGCCGCGTATCCGATGAGGAATTGCCATGGTCGATCCTCGTGCCGGTTTTTCTGTGAAACCTAGTATGGCATGGGGTTTTATCGATTAGAAGTCGTTTCCCTTTGGTTCAGAAATCACTTTTTTTTCATTTGGGAATCAAGACCTACAGTTTGTTTACAGTCTTTCCAAAATACTGGTCGGCCGCTGTCGGGGACTTTCCAAAATACTGGCCGAATCCCTCCGGAAAACCACATGGGCAAGACCGCCATGCATAAAAAAACCTCTGGATTCACAGAGGTTTTTTTATGCATGGCGGCCTGTGCCATTGCAGGCATGCGCGGCGCCGCAGACCACCGGGAGCATTGAATCTATGCGCCGCAACGACGTATACGGAGTATCCCTAGAAGGGAGTATCCCTAAAAGGGAAAATCCCTAGAATGGAATATCGTCGTCCATGTCGGCCAGGTTGCCGGCCGGCGCGGCTGCCGGCGCCGCGGGGCGCGGCTGCTGCGCGGGACGCCGTGCGGGAGCCTGGCTGAAACCGCCCGTATCGCCGCCGCCCTCGCCGCTGTCGCGCCCGCCCAGCATCTGCATCTGGTCGGCGACGATTTCCGTGCTGTAGCGGTCGGCCCCGGTTTCCTTGTCCTGCCACTTGCGGGTCTTGAGCCTGCCCTCGACGTAGACCGCGCGTCCCTTGCGCAGGTATTCGCCGGCGATCTCGGCCAGGCGGTTGTAGAACACCACGCGATGCCATTCGGTTTCCTCGCGGCGCTCGCCGGTGGCCTTGTCCTTCCATTGGGAGGTGGTGGCAATCGACACGTTGCAGATCGCCGCGCCGTCAGGACTGTAGCGGACTTCGGGGTCGCGCCCCAGGTTGCCGACGAGAATGACTTTGTTGACGGAGGCCATGATGTAGATCCTGTGATGAATTGCGGGTGCATCCATTATCGGCGAAGCGGCTCGCCGGGCGGCACCGGATTGCTGTCAGCCGGACATTATCGCCCAGCACGGCAGCTACGTAAAACAGCAGCCGGCCTGCGGACGGATTCAGCGCGATTCGCGGAACCCGCGCGCCGTATACAGCCAGACCACCGACAGCATGGCGCCCACCCAGAACACCGCCGCCGAGCCGCCCCAGCGCACCAGCACGCCGCCCAGCACGCCGCCGGCGAACACCCCCAGGGATTGCGCGGTGTTGTAGAAGCCCAGCGCCAGGCCTTTGTAGTGGGGCGGCGCCGCGCGCGACACCAGCGAGGGCTGCAGCGCCTCGAGGATATTGAAGGCGACGAAGAACCCCACCAGCGCCAGCACCGCCGGATAGAACGCATCCTGCAGCCACGGCAGCAGGCCCAGCACCACCACCAGGCCCATCACCGCCCACTCGAGGGCCGCCTTGTGCGCCTGGCGCTTTTCGGTGACGAAGACCGCCGGCACCATGAATACGAAGGAGGCGAGAATCACGGGCAGGTAGACCTGCCAGAGGCTGGAGGAATCGTAGCCGCCCAGGCGCCCCAGCAGACCGGGCGCCACCATGAACACCGCCATCAGGATGAAGTGCAGGCAGAACACGCCGAAATTCAGGCGCAGCAGGCCCTTGTGGCCCAGCACGTCGCGGGCGGTGGCCTGCACGATGTCGGCCTCGGAGCGCGGCACCGAGGGCACGAAAAACATCGCGATCAACAGGCAGACGAAACCCAGCAGGCTGATCGCCCAGAACAGCCCCGACAGTCCGAACTCGCCCACCAGCATCGGCGACAGCACCAGCGAGAGCGCGAAGGAAATCCCGATCGAGCCGCCCACCATCGCCATGGCGCGCGTGCGCACCTCGGGCCGGGTGGCGTCGGCGATCCAGGCCGTGATCGCGGCGGACACGGCGCCCAGCCCCTGGATCACCCGGCCCACCGTCACCCAGTCGACCGACGCAGCCATGGCGCACACCACCCCGCCGATGACGAACAGCAGCATGCCGAACACGATCACCGGCCGGCGGCCGTAGCGGTCGGACGCCATGCCCAGGGGAATCTGCATGACCGCCTGGGTCAGGCCGTAGGCGCCCAGGGCCAGTCCGACACGCGCGGGGTCGTTGCCGCCCACCAGCGAGGTGGCGGCGACCGCGAAGATCGGCGTCAGCAGGAACAGCCCCAGCATGCGGGCGGCAAACAAGGCCGCCAGCGACAGGCTGGCACGCCGCTCGAGGGGCGTCAGCTTCAGGGCGGTGGACGAGTGTGGCATGGTGGTCGGGGTGCGTGGTTCGGATCGAAGGGGGCTGCGCGTTATAGTAGCAAGTTGGTCTTTGAAAAACCTGAACCCCCACACGGCATGGAAGCCATACGCATTCGCGGCGCACGCACGCACAACCTCAAGAACATCTCGGTGGACCTGCCGCGGCGCCGGCTCGTGGTCTTCACCGGCCTGTCGGGTTCGGGCAAATCCTCGCTGGCGTTCGACACGCTGTACGCCGAGGGCCAGCGGCGCTATGTCGAGAGCCTGTCGGCCTACGCGCGGCAGTTCCTGCAGATGATGGACAAGCCCGACGTGGACGTGATCGCCGGCCTGTCCCCGGCCATCGCCATCGAACAAAAGGCGGCGGGGCACAATCCGCGCTCGACGGTGGGGACCGTGACCGAGATCCACGACTACCTGCGGCTACTGTATGCGCGCGTGGGCACGCCCTATTGTCCGGAACATGGTCTGCCGCTGCGCGCCCAGAGCGTCAGCCAGATGGTCGACAAGGTGCTGGCCCGGCCCGGCGAACACCGCATCGCGATCCTCGCCCCCCTGGCGCGGGGCGCCGGCGGCGACCTCGTCGCCGAATGCGCGCGGCTGCTGGCACTGGGCTACGTACGCGTACGCATCGACGGCGAGATCCTGGCGCTGGACCCCATGCCCGAGCTGCCGCCGGCCGGCGCGCACGACCTCGACGTGGTGGTGGACCGGCTGCGGGCGCGGGCCGACAGCCGCCAGCGCCTGGCGGAATCCTTCGAGACCGCGCTGGAACTTGCCGACAGCCGCGCCATCGCCCTGGACCTGGACGACGGCACCGAACAGGGTTTCTCCAGCACCTATGCCTGTCCGGTGTGCGCGCACGGGCTGGCCGAGCTGGAGCCGCGCCTGTTCAGCTTCAACAACCCGGTCGGCGCCTGCCCTTCCTGCAACGGCCTGGGCACGGTCGAGTCCTTCGACCCGCAACGCGTCGTGGCCTTCCCCGAACTGAGCCTCGCGGGCGGCGCCATACACGGCTGGGACCGGCGCAACGCCTTTACCCACACCATGATGCGCAGCCTGGCCACGCATTACGGCTTCGACCTCGAGACCCCCTTCGAACGGCTGGACGAGGACCTGCGCCGCAAGATCCTGCACGGATCCGGGACCGACGAGATTCCCTTCCTGTACCTCGGCGCCGACGGGGCCACCTCGGTGCGCCGGCACGTCTTCGAAGGCGTCATACCGAACCTCGAACGGCGCTGGCGCGAAACCCATTCCAGCGCAGTGCGCGAGGAACTCGGAAAATTGCGTCATACCACCGCCTGCCCGGAATGCGGCGGCGCGCGCCTGCGTGCCGAGGCCCGCAACGTGCTGATCGGCGACGACCCCGGTCCGGGGGAACGGCGCGGCCTGGCCATCTACGAGGTCGAGGCCCTGTCGCTGGCCGACTGCCGGCGCTGGTTTCGCGACCTGCCGCCGCACGGCGCCCGCCGCGAGATCGCCGAGCGCATCGTGCACGAGATCAACGCGCGCCTGGATTTCCTGGACGACGTGGGCCTGGGCTACCTGACGCTGGACCGCGGCGCCGACACGCTGTCGGGCGGCGAGGCCCAGCGCATCCGCCTGGCCAGCCAGATCGGCTCGGGCCTCACGGGCGTGATGTACGTACTGGACGAGCCCTCGATCGGCCTGCACCAGCGCGACAACCACCGCCTCATCCACACCCTGCAGCAGCTGCGCGATCAGGGCAACAGCGTGATCGTGGTCGAACACGACGAGGACATGATCCGCGCCGCCGACCACATCCTCGACATGGGGCCGGGCGCGGGCGAGCACGGCGGCGAAGTGATCGCCCAGGGCACGCCCGCGCAGATCGCGGCATCGCCCGCCTCGTTGACCGGCCAGTACCTGTCCGGCCAGCGGCGCATCGCCATCCCGTCCCGCCGGCCCGTCACCGAGGACCAGGCCTGGCTGCGCATCACGGGCTGCCGGGGGCACAACCTGCAGGCCGTCGATCTGGCCATTCCCGCGGGACGCCTGAGCTGCGTCACCGGTGTCTCGGGATCGGGCAAATCGACCCTGATCAACGACACCCTGGTCGCCGCCATGGCGCGCGCCCTGCACCGCACGCAGGCTGAACCGGCCCCCTACGGCCGCCTCGAGGGCCTCGAAGCCTTCGACAAGATCATCAGCGTGGATCAAAGCCCCATCGGCCGCACGCCGCGCAGCAATCCGGCGACCTACACCGGCCTGTTCACCCCGATCCGCGAGCTCTTTGCCGGGGTGCCGGAGGCGCGCCTGCGCGGCTACGACCCGGGGCGGTTCTCGTTCAACGTCAAGGGCGGGCGCTGCGAGGCCTGTCAGGGCGACGGCGTGGTCAAGGTCGAAATGCATTTCCTGCCCGACATGTACGTCCCCTGCGAGGTCTGCCAAGGGTTGCGCTACAACCGCGAAACCCTGGACATCCGCTACCGGGGGCGCAACATCAGCGAGGTCCTGGACCTGTCGGTGGCCCAGGCGATGGACTATTTCGACGCCGTGCCGGCGATCGCGCGCAAGCTGCGCACCCTGGCCGACGTGGGACTGTCCTACATTCGCCTGGGCCAAAGCGCGACGACGCTGTCGGGCGGCGAGGCCCAGCGGGTCAAGCTGTCGCAGGAACTCTCGCGGCGAGGCACCGCCCGCACCCTGTACGTGCTGGACGAGCCCACCACGGGCCTGCACTTCGAGGATATCGCCGTTCTGCTCGGCGTACTGCAGCGCCTGGTCGATGCCGGCAGCACGGTGCTGGTGATCGAGCACAACCTGGACGTCGTCAAGACGGCGGATTGGGTCGTGGACCTGGGCCCCGAGGGCGGCGCCGGCGGCGGACGCATCGTGGCCCAGGGCACGCCCGAGGCGATTGCCGCGCACCCCGACAGCCATACCGGCCATCACCTGCGCGCGGTGCTGGACCGCGCCAAAGGCTGAACCCCATTCGCACACGCCGGCGGGACGGCCGCAAGCAGTGCCGGGGACTGCCGTCAGTCCATCACGAAAATCGCGCGATGCTCGCGGATGGCGTAGCGATCGGTCATGCCGGCGATGTAATCGGCGATGGCGCGCGCCTGGGCAACCGGGTCTTCGCGACGGTACTCGTCGGCCAGCAAGCGGGGATCCTCGATGAACGCCTGGAACAGATCGCGCACGATGCGCCGCGCCTTGGCGGTCATGCGGATGACCTGGGAATGGCGGTACAGATTGTCCAGCAGGAATTTCTTCAGGGCGTCGGCCTGGGCGCGTATGCCCTCCGAGAACGCCGCCAGCGGCGGACCGGCGCGCACCTCGTCGACCGATGACGGGCGCAAATCGGCGATGCGCGCCTGCGTCTGGTGCGTCAGGTCGAGCACCAGCGTATTGATCATCGCACGGATGACCTCGGACACCAGGCGTTTTTGTTCGGCGTTGGGGTAGCGGCGGCGCACCTGTGCGTAATGCACGGCGAAGATTTCCAGGCGCTGCAGCTGCTGCACCGTGATCAGGCCCGAACGCAGGCCGTCGTCAATGTCATGATTGTTGTAGGCGATCTCGTCGGCGAGGTTGGCCAGCTGGGCCTCCAGCGACGCCTGGGTGCCGTTCAGGAAACGCTCGCCAACCGCGCCCAGCAAACGCGCGTGGCGTCGGGCGCAATGCTTCAGGATGCCCTCGCGCGTCTCGAAACACAGGTTCAGGCCGTTGAAGGCGGCGTAGCGCTCCTCGAGCTCGTCGACCACGCGCAGGCTCTGCAGATTGTGCTCGAAGCCGCCCGCCGCCGGCGCGAAGGCCCGCATGCAGGCGTTGAGCTCGTCCTGCCCGGCATGGCCAAAGGGCGTGTGGCCCAGATCATGGGCCAGGGCGATCGCCTCGATCAGGTCCTCGTGCACCCCCAGGTTGCGGGCCAGCGACCGGGCGATCTGGGCCACCTCCAGGCTGTGGGTCAGGCGCGTGCGGAACAGGTCGCCCTCATGGTTGAGAAAGACCTGGGTCTTGTATTCGAGGCGCCGGAAAGCATTGCAGTGGATGATGCGGTCGCGGTCCCGCTGGAAGGCATTGCGCCCGACAGGCGCGGGCTCGGCATGGACACGGCCGCGCGAGGCGTCCGGATGGCAGGCGTAGGCTGCCAGCGCCTGCACGGCTCAGCGGCCCTCGATGAGCCGCCCCGACGCCAGCAGGGGGCGGACCAGGTCGTCATCGACCCCCTGGACGTCGGCCCGGCCGAGCGCGGGCAGCAGCACATAGCGGATCACGCGTCCTTCGACCTTTTTGTCGACACGCATGAGATCGAGCCAGCGGTCCACGCCCAGATCGGGGGCGCGCACCGGGCAGCCGATCGCCGCCACCAGGCTACGGATGCGTTCGACCACGGCGGCGTCCAGCCCGCAGGCCCGGACCGACAGTTCGGCGGCCATCACCATGCCGCAGCCCACCGCCTCGCCGTGCAGCCACTGGCCATAACCCAGGCCCGATTCGATCGCGTGGCCGAAAGTGTGGCCGAAATTCAGGATGGCGCGCAGGCCCACGTCCCGTTCGTCCCGGGACACCACCCGGGCCTTGATTTCGCACGAACGGCGGATGGCGTGGCGCACGGCCTCGGGATCGAGCGCGCGCAGGGCCTGCGCATGCGCCTCGCACCAGTCGAAGAACGGCGCATCGGCGATCATGCCGTATTTGATGACCTCGGCCAAGCCGGCGGAAACCTCGCGCGGCGGCAGCGTGGCCAGCACGTCGGTGTCGATCTCGACGGCCAGCGGCTGGTAGAAGGCGCCGATCATGTTCTTGCCCAGCGGATGATTGATGGCGGTCTTGCCGCCCACCGAGGAATCCACCTGAGCCAGCAGCGTCGTAGGCGCCTGCACGAAGCGCACGCCGCGCATGTAGCAGGCGGCGGCAAAGCCGCAGACGTCGCCCACCACGCCCCCGCCCAGCGCCACCAGCACCGCCTTGCGATCGAGCTGGGCAACCAGCAGGGCGTCGAAGATCCGATTGAGGGTTTCCCAGGTCTTGTGGCCCTCGCCGTCGGGCAGCTCGATCACATGCACGGGCTTGCCCGAGGCGGCCAGCGCGGCGCGCGCACGCGTGCCGTATAGGGCGGAAACCGTGTCATTCGTGACCAGCGCGACGGCCGTGGCGTCGTCCGGGATGCTGTGGGCCAACTCATCGAGCCGGCCGGCCGCGATATGGATCGGATAAGCCCCCCCGGGGGTGTCGACCCGGACCTGGATGTCGCTCAAGGTGCATCCCCCTGGGCCTGGTAGTCCAGCAAGTGCGGCAGCAGGCTGCGCAATACTTGCGAGGCCGGCATATGGCCGGTGTCCAGCGTGATGTCGGCCACGCTTTCGTACAGCGGTTCGCGCTGGGCGATGAGTTCGGCGATGCGCTGGCGCGGGTCCGAGGTCTTGAGCAAGGGCCGGTTGCGGTCGCGGGCCACGCGCCGGAAGAGCTCGTCCACCCCCGCGCGCAGGTACACCACGAGGCCGCGCGACTTGAGGATTTCGCGGTTCTCGGGCGCGAGCACGGCGCCTCCGCCGGTGGCCAGCACCAGGCCGGGACGCTGCGAGCACTCGTCGAGCAGCGCGGTTTCGCGCTTGCGGAACCCGGCCTCGCCCTCGATGTCGAAGATCAATGCAATACGGACCCCGCAGCGGGCTTCCATCTCGTGATCCAGGTCGAGGAACTTGCGCCCCAACGCATGGGCGAGCTGCCGTCCGATCGTGGTCTTGCCCGCGCCCATCATGCCCACCAGGATGATGGGCGGCGACGCGCCGGCGCCCGATGCGGCGGCGCGCCCGGCGTCGTGTCCTTCGGAATCGATGTCCATGAGGGATAAAGTGGCTTTCATTTTGCGTGTATTATCGCATTAGCGGCCCGGCAGCCGAGGTGCGGCCCGCATCATCCGGTTACATTGACTCCGCGCACATTTTCTGGCCCGACACCGCTTGGGCTTAAAATCGCCCCTGATGAGCTCTCAGAAACAATCCTCCTCCGCATCGGCGCCGTCGCGTTCCTGGCTGTCACGCTTCATCCTCAAGTCCGTGGTCTTCGTGGCCGGCCTGGGCCTTTGCGGGGCCCTCCTGGGGACGCTCGCCCTGGCGCTGGCCTGGCCGAACCTGCCCGACCTGAGCGCGATGATCGACTACCGGCCGCGGGTGCCGCTGCGCATTTATACCTCGGATCACGTCCTGATTGGCGAATTCGGCGAGGAACGCCGCAATGTGCTGCGCTTCGACGAGATCCCGGACATCATGAAATCCGCCATCCTCGCCGCCGAGGACGACCGCTTCTACCAGCACGGCGGGATCGACTGGGCCGGCGTGCTGCGCGCGGCGATGGCCAACATCGTCAACATGTCCAAGTCCCAGGGGGCCAGCACCATCACCATGCAGGTGGCGCGCAATTTCTACCTGTCCTCGGAAAAGACGTACACCCGGAAATTCTACGAGCTGCTGCTGACCTTCAAGATCGAGGCCACGCTGACCAAGAACGAGATCCTCGATCTGTACATGAACCAGATCTTCCTGGGACATCGGGCGTACGGCTTCGCCGCGGCCAGCCGCACGTATTTCGGCAAGCAGCTCTCGGACATCACCGCGGCCGAGGCCGCCATGCTGGCGGGCATCCCGAAGGCGCCCTCGCGCTTCAACCCGATCTCGAATTTCAAGCGGGCCAAGGGACGGCAGGCCTACGTGCTGGGACGCATGCGCAATCTGGGCTACCTGACCGAGGACGAATACCAGCAGGCGCTCGCCCAGCCCATCGAGATCAAGTCCGCCCCAGGCACGCCCACGGGCCGCTACGCCGTGCACGGCGAATATCCGGCGGAGCTCGCCCGGCAACTGCTCTACGGGGTCTACCAGGACGACATCTATTCCCGCGGCTTCAACATCTACACCACCATCCATTCCAAGGACCAGGAGGCCGCCTACCAGGCGCTGCGCGAAGGGGTGCTGGACTATACGCGGCGCGCGCCCTATCCGGGCCCCGAGGGTTCGGTCGAATTGCCGGACGGCATCGAGTCCCAGGCCGAGGCCTTCGACGAGATCCTCGACGCCGTACAGGAAAAGTACCCGGACAACGGCGACCTGATCGCCGGCGTCGTGCTGGCCGCCGATGCCAACGGCGTCAAGGTCGCCCGCAGCGCCTCCGAAATCATCGACATCACGGACAAGCGGGCCTTGCGCGTGATCGCCCGCGGCCTGACGCCCAAGGCCAAGCCCGAGCTGCGCATCGATCGCGGCGACGTCGTCTACGTGCACAAGCGTCCGGAATACTGGGAACTGATCAACAAGCCCACGGTGCAGGCGGCGCTGGTATCGGTGCGCGCCCAGGACGGCGCGGTCATCTCCATGGTCGGCGGATTCGACTTCGAGGAAGGCAAGTTCAACCGGGTCACGCAGGCCTGGCGCCAGCCGGGCTCCTCCTTCAAGCCCTTCATCTATGCCTCCGCACTCGAGCGCGGCCTCACGCCGGCGACCCAGATCTCCGACGAACCGTTCTCGCTGACCGCCGAGCAGACCGGATCCAAGGCCTGGAACCCCAAGAACTACGGCCGCACGTACGAGCCCATGCTCACCATGCGGCAGGGCCTCTACAAGTCCAAGAACATGGTCTCGATCCGGATCATGCAGGCGGTCGGCCCCCAGTACGTCCAGGATTACGTGACGCGCTTCGGCTTTGACCGCTCGCGCCAACCCGCCGTGCTGCCCCTGGCGCTGGGCGCGGGCAGCGTCACGCCGCTGCAAATGGCCGGCGGCTATGCGGTCTTCGCCAACGGCGGATACCGGGTCCCGCCCTACCTCATCGACCACGTGACCGACAGCGCCGGCAAGGTGATCATGCGGGCGCGGCCCACCGTGAGCGGCGACACCCTGGCGCGCGCCATCGATCCGCGCACCGCCTACGTCATGGACGACATGTTGCGCGGCGTGGCGACCTACGGCACCGGCGCCCGGGCGCACCGCGAGCTCAAGCGCAACGACATCGGCGGCAAGACCGGCACCACCAATGATTCGCAGGACGCCTGGTTCGCGGGGTTCACACCCAAACTCGTGGCCGTCGCCTGGATGGGCTTCGACCAGCCGAAGTCCCTGGGGTCGGGCGAGACCGGCGGCGGCGCCGCCCTGCCGATCTGGTTGAACTACATGCGCGTCGCCCTCGACGGACAGCCCGAGATCCCGCCGGGCCCCATGCCCAGCGGATTGTCGCGCATCGACGGCGAGTTCTACTTCAGCGAATTCCCGCCCGGCACCGCCATCGCCCGCGTCGGCCTGCCCGCACCGGGCGACTCGGTGGCAGGCGCCGCCCCCATGGACGGCATCGGCAACCTGCTCGACCAACTGGGTGTCGGTGGCGGCGGGACCGGCAACAGCGACACCCAACCGACCCGCGTTCCATTCTGACATGCGCATACTGCTACGCCACTTCGCGCGCCGCGCCGGCCCGGCCGCCCTTCTGGCCCTCCTTCTTTCAGCCTGCGGCATGAAAGGGCCCCTGACCCTGCCGCCGCCGCCCCCACCGGATCCGGCACTGGCCGCGCCCCCCTCCGTGGCGCCGGCCGCGCCCCCCGCATCCGCCGCCCCCACCGCCCAGCCATAGGAACGCGCCGGTGCCGCGCGAGGCCCCGGAACCGCGCCGACAACCCCTAGCCCGGCCACAGGACACGCCCATGACCGTCGCCCCGCAATTCCAGTTCAAGAACGGCATCCTGCATGCGGAGGACATCCCGCTGCCCGAGCTGGCCGACCAGTACGCCACGCCCCTGTACGTCTATTCCCGCAGTGCCCTGCACGCCGCCTGGGACCGCTATGCGCGCGCCATCGCCGGGCGCAACGCCCTGATCTGCTACGGCATGAAGGCCAACTCCAATCTGGCCGTGCTGCACGAGTTCCAGCGCCTGGGCGCGGGCTTCGACATCGTCTCCGGCGGCGAGCTGTCGCGCGCGCTGGCCGCCGGCGCGGACCCGGGGCGGATCGTATTTTCAGGCGTGGGCAAGCAGTCCTGGGAAATCCGGCAGGCCCTGTCGGCGGGCATCAAGTGCTTCAACGTCGAATCCGCCGCCGAACTCGAGCGCCTGGCCGACATCGCCCTCGAGATGGGCCTGCGCGCACCGGTGTCGCTGCGGGTGAACCCGGACGTGGACGCGCACACCCATCCTTATATCTCGACCGGACTCAAGGAAAACAAGTTCGGCGTGGATATCGCCGCCGCCCGCGGCCTGTACCGCCAAGCCATGGAACACCCGGGCCTCGAGATCGCGGGCGTCGATTGCCACATCGGCTCGCAGATCCTCGAGATCGCCCCCTACCTCGACGCCCTGGACAAGCTGATCGATCTGATCCTCGCCTTGCGCAATGACGGCATCGAGCTGCGCCACCTGGACCTGGGCGGCGGCCTGGGCATCCGCTACACCGACGAAACGCCGCTGGACCCGGCCGAGCTGCTCGGTCCGGTCTTTGCCACCCTCGAATCCCGCGGTCTCGCGCATCTGCAGCTGATCCTCGAGCCGGGGCGCTCGCTGGTGGGCAATGCCGGAGTGCTGCTGACCCGCATCGAGTATCTGAAGCACACGCCGGCGCGCAACTTCGCGATCGTCGACGCCGCCATGAACGACCTGATGCGGCCGGCGCTGTACGAGGCGTGGCACGACGTCGAACCGGTGGCGCCGCGCGCGGGTCAGACGAGTCATCGCTACGACATCGTGGGGCCCATCTGTGAAAGCGGCGATTGGCTCGCCCGCGAGCGCGAACTCTCGATCGAGCAGGGTGATCTCCTGGCGATCATGTCCGCCGGCGCGTACGCGTTCTCGATGGCCAGCCAGTACAATACGCGCCCGCGGGCGGCCGAGATCCTGGTCGACGGCGGCCAGGCCCACCTGATCCGGCCGCGCGAGTCCGTCGCCGATCTGTACGCCTCCGAGCGGATTCCGGCCCAAGGATCCACCGGCGGCACATGACGGCGGGCGCCACGCCTCGTCACCCCCCGGCCGGCCGCGTTGCGCCGACGACGCAGCCCTTCTGCGCGGCGCCACGACATTCTGGTCTACGCTCAGGCCAGGCCCCATAATGTGGGGGTAAAGAACTACAGAACACGGCCGTTTAACCCGTATCATGCCGGTTACGCCCAGAGGGCGGAAAAACCTTAAGTCCCGTCCTATGGCGCCCAGCAAACCACCTCTTGCCTCCACCCCCTCGCGGGTGGCGGATTTCTGTGGGCTGGCGGTGCGCCTGATCGCCTATTATCTGACCCCGCTGGCGATCCTGCTGGGCGTGGCGGTGGCGGTCCTCGTCCTGGGCAATCTGTATCCCGACACCGCCGGCACCCCGCTGGCGATCCGCGCCCTGCCCGATGCCTCGGCCCCCCCGGCCGGTCCCGCCGAGGCGCTCGACCTGCTGAACTCGACGCCCACGCGCTACAAGGCGGAACTCACGGCCAACGGCGAGCCGGCCTGGTTCCTGATTGAAATCCCGGCCGCCGCAGGCGGCACAGGCACCCCGATCCTCGGCATTCCCAATCCCTACGCACAGTCGCTGTTCTGCTGGGATGCCGGGGCAATGGCCAGCCCCGTCGGCGCCATGGTGGGCGATGTGACCAGCGGACAGCTCCATCGCAACCTGCACGGGCCGGTGATCCGCCTCGATGGCATCGAACGCCCCGGGCGCCTCGTCTGCGCGACCCGGCTCGCCGTCGCCGGCGACGTGTCGGCCACGCTCTGGAACGGCGCGGCGCTGGCCCAGTCCGTGACCCGGCTGTCGCGCGCCATCGGTCTGGTCGAGGGCGGGCTGCTGACCCTGGCTCTGTTCATCGCGATCATCGCCCTGACGAATCGCGAATGGATGTACATGCTCCTGGCCGCATGGCTGGTCGGCAACCTGCGGCTGGGCGCCTGGGTCATGGGGTGGGACATGCAGTGGGTGGGCCACGCCATCCCGGCGGACCTCATCCCCCTCCTGCGCAAGGCGACCGCCACCGCCTACTACATCCTCACCTACAGCCTGTTCCTGCGCCTGTTCGACCAAAGCCTGGGCGCCACCGCCCGCAAGCAGGTCCAGCGGGTCGGACGCCTCAGCAGCATTGCGCTCATCGTGGCCGCGCTGGTCCTGCCCTACGCCTGGTTCCAGCCCGTACTGTTCCTCGCGGCCTGGGTCGGTTCGGGCCTGATCACCGTCATGCTGCTGTATGCGTTGCTGCGCTCTCCTTCCAGGATCTGGCAGTGGCACATCGGCGGCCTGTGCCTGGCCATGGCGACCCTGCTCCTGGGCCTGGTGCTGTATGCCCTGGGCCTGGGCGACGGCATCGATACGCTGGCCGGGGCCATCATCCTGCTGCTGTCCAGCGTCATGGTCGCCCTGGGTGCCGCCGAACACATGCGCGAGGAACGCCAGAGCGGTTTTCGTGCGCGCAACGAGCTCATCGTCGCCGACGCCCTGGTGCCATTCGGCCTGTTCACGCTCAGTTCCGGCCATCTGTTCGAACACCTCAACGCCGCCACGCGCCAGAGCCTCGGGCTGGCCGACGGGCAAGACTACCGCGGCTTGCTCTGGACCGATTTCTTTCCCGCGCAGGACTGGCAGCAGGTGGCCCGGAACACCGAACTCGGCATCGAAACCGAAATCCGGATGCTCGACAATCTCACACAGCCCGGCCCGGCCCGCAGTTTCCTGCTGCGCGCGACGCTAGTGGGCGGCCGAATCGAGGGCTCGCTGCAGGACATCAGCGCACGGACCGAAACGATCCGCAAGCTGCGCCTGATGGCCGAGAACGACCCGCTGACCAATGCGCTCAACCGCCGCGGCATCGAAAGCGCCACCGAACAATGCATCACGCAACTGGTCAACGAGGGCAAGCCCTGCGCACTGGCGTTTCTCAGTCTCGACCACCTCAAGCACATCAACGACACGTTCGGGCACACCGCGGGCGACGAACTCCTGCAGATGGTGTGCGAACGCCTCAAATATTCGCTCAACGAAAGCCAGCGCCTGGGACGGGTGGGCAACGACGAATTCGTCATCCTGTTCCCCAACCTGCGCGCCAGCGAGGCGCGGCCCATCGGGCAGGACATCATCGACAGCCTGAACGGCTCAGCCCTGTACATCGGCAATCGCGCCTTTCAGATCAAGAGCGCGATGGGCATCATCGACATCCATCAGAACATGAATCCCAAGGATGCGATCTCGGCCGCCAGCCGGGCCTGCCGGGCCGCGCGCAAGCAGCACACGGAAATCATGCTCTACGAGGAAAACGCCAGCGAGCTCTTCGACCACATCGAGGAGCTGCGGCTGTTCGACCAGCTCGAGGAGGGCGGCAGCCCACGAGACATCTACCTCGAAATGCAGCCGATCGTCTCGCTCAGGCGCCCATTGCACACCCTCAACATCGAGATCCTGCTGCGTGCGCGCAGTTCGGACGCCACCAGCATCAGCACCACCAAGATCATCCAGGCAGCCGAGGAAAACGGCATGATCGGCACGATCGACAAATGGGTGCTGTCGGCCACGCTCGAGTGGATGGCCCGGCATCAGACCAAGCTCGCCCGCACGCAACAGGTCAACGTCAACCTCAGCGGCGTGTCCCTGAACGACGACAAGTTCATCGATGTGCTGTTCGGCATTCTGGGCCTGCATCCGCAGCTCACCCGCCGGCTGTGCATCGAAATCACCGAGGGCGTGGCGCTGCAGGACCTGGAACGCACGCGGCAATTCATGCGGCGCCTGCAACGCATGGGCGCCAAGGTCGCCCTCGACGATTTCGGTGCGGGCTATACCTCGTTCTCGTACCTGAAGGAACTGCCCGCCGACATCATCAAGATCGACGGCTCGCTGATCCGTGACATGATCCGCAGCGAAGCCAACATCGCCATCGTCAACAGCATCATAGAGCTGGCCCACAACCTGCACATGGAATGCATTGCCGAATGGGTCGAGGACTTCGAAACCCTGGAGACCCTTGCCAGGATGGGCGTGGACCACGTCCAGGGCCACGTCCTGTCGGCCGCGCGCTCGCCTTCCGAGATCCTGGCCAACGAGACCGTCCTGCCCCTGATCGCCGACGACCGGGCGCGGAGCTTCATCCAGTCCCTGGCCGACGAGGCTTGAACGGACGTGCCGCCGCCGGCGCAGGGGCGGCCTATAGTTCGCCGTACGAGTGCAGCCCCGACAGGAACATATTGACCCCCAGGAAGGCGAAGCTCGTCACCAGCAAGCCGCCCAGCGCCCAATACGCGGCCATGGTGCCGCGCAAGCCCTTCATCAGGCGCATGTGCAACCAGGCCGCATAGTTCAGCCAGACGATCAGCGCCCAGGTTTCCTTGGGATCCCATTGCCAGTACGTGCCCCAGGCATCGGCGGCCCATAGCGCCCCCAGGATGGTGGCCACGGTAAAGAACGCGAAGCCGACGGCAATGGCGCGATACATGATGTCGTCAAGGATCTCGAGCGGCGGCAGGCGGCGCGCGATCGGCGCGCGACAGGCGAGGATGCCGCCCACGATCAGGGCGCCGAGGCCAAAGTACAGCATCCAGGTGGCCGAGAGTTCGCGGGAGCCGAACATCATGGGTTCGGCGCACAGCACGGCGCCCAGGATGAAGACCGGTATCAAGCGCCGCCGCTGGACGGTCTGGCCATGCTCCTTGACCAGGTAGGCGAAACCCACCATCGCGGCCAGGCTGAAGGTGCCATAGCCGATGAAATTCGCCGGCACGTGCAGCTTCATCCACCAGCTCTTGAGGGCCGGCACCAAGGGCTGGATCTGATAGGCGTCGCGGGTGAACGAATACCACAGCAGGAACACGACCGCCGAGCTGATCACCAGCAGCACAAAGCCGCCCAGCGCGCGCGTCGCGTAGCGGCGCTCGTAATAGAGATAGAACAGGGCCGTGATCAGCGAAAACAGGACGAAGACCTCGTAGAGGTTGCTGACGGGAATATGGCCGATGTCCGGGCCCAGCAGGTGGCCTTCGCGCCAGCGCACCAACAGGCCGGTGACGCCCGCATAGACGGCGCTCCAGGTCAGCACCGTGCCCAGCCACGCCGCGGTGCGGCTGGCGAAACCGATCCAGTAGCTGATGGTGGCCAGGGCGAACAGGGCGCACATCCACAGGATGGCGGATTGCGAAGACAACAGGTACTGCAGGAGGAAATTCGTCTGGGCGCGCGACAGGTCGCCCTGCAGCAGCTCGCCGGTCGGACTGTAGAGCCAGATCGCCAGCAAAGCCGACAATCCGCTGGCGATCATCAGGGTGCGCAGCGGCCGCCACAGCCAGGCCATCCAGCTGAAGAGCCCGACCGCACCCACCAGAATGGCTTTTTCGTAATAATCCATGAACTGGCCGTAGCCGGTCAGCACATAAGCGGCGCCCGCGGCCAGCACGGCGAAGAACGCGATGTCGGTCCAGTCGGGACGGCCGCGCCGGCCACGACGGTCGCCGCTGGAGGACATGGTGTCCTCCCAGGTGGGCAGGTTCGAACGGACGACGGATTCAGTCATGATGATTACCCCTTGTCCCCGGGGCCATCGCCCTGGGCGAACCGGCGCTGCAAGGCGCCCTTGAGCCGCCGGAACTCATGGTCGAAGTCCAGCGTGCGCCGCTGGGACGTCATGGCGGCCAGCAATTCGCTGCCGCCCGACCCCGGACGGATCCACACCCAGACGCGGCGCTCACGGATGTAGAACATGGAAAACACCCCGATCACCAGCAGGATGCACCCCAGGTAGACGGTGGTCTTGCCCGGGCTGCGGGCCACCTGGAAGACGCTGGCCTGTACCTGGTCGAAGCCGCTGAGCTGCAGGGCCATCGGCGCCGGATAATCGGGCAGGCTGGTCAAGCCCAGGACCGCCAGGCGCATCCACTGGACCTCGCGCTCGCCATCGGCACCCTGGTAATCGACGGGCGGCTGGCCCGCCTGCCGGTGCATGGCATCACGCAATTCGGTGAGGCTGAGCTGGATCATCGGCACTGCGAAATTCAGGATTTTCTCGCGCTCGCCTTCCGGCGCAGATTCCAGTATGCCATTGAAACCGCGCTCGGAAAACGTCTGCAGGGCGCCGCGTGCCGCCTGGAACAGCAGCTGGCGCTGCTCGCCCTCGGGGGCGTTGCGTTCGGCGAACCCCCGCGCCGCCGCCTCGCGCAGGATCGGATCGGCCAAGGCCTGCCGCAGCCGCATGAACTCGCCCATGGTGCCCTGCGCGTCGGCCGGGATGCGCAGGTAGCGGTAGGGTTCGGATGCATTCGTGCGCATCCCCAGCAGGAACACCGGGAATCCGTCGATCTCGACCGGCAGCATGTAGTTGTTGAACTCGTGCGCCTGGCCGTCGGCGCCGATCACCTGGTACTGGACGCTGGGCCCGACATTGCGCAAGCCATCGTTGCGCGGGCGCGCGGCGCTGCCGGTAACGGCCGCGACGTGCTCGGCCATCCCCGAGGGCTGCGGCAGCGCCCCGTCGCCCATGTTCTCGACGTTGATCACCCGCAGGCTGGTGAAATCGACCTTCACGGCGGCCGCGCCCTTGCCCAGCGAGGTTTCCTGGCCGACGGTCCCCTCGACCTCGGTGGGCTCGCCCGTCCCCTTCAGGGGCCAGGCGCGCAGACGCAGCGTGCTGCCGCCGTCATCGAAACTGGACTGGTAGACGGTCACGCCCTTGTAGCGCAGGGGCTCGTTGACCCGGATCGTCTGTTCGAAGCGCTCGCCCGTCGCGAGATCGGTGACCTCGACGTCGCTGCGGAAATCGCTGGGCATCCCGGTCTCGTAGTAATCGACGTAAAAACGCTCGAGCCGCAACGAAAACGGCAACGGCTGCAGCAGCACGCCTTGGCCGTACGACACGATGCCCATGCTGCTTTGCTTGCCGTCGGGCACCAGCATATTCGCCCGGAAGCTGGGATTGCGTGCCGGCAGGCGCCCCGATTCAGGCACGTCGGCGATCAGCATGTTGTCGGTGATCGGATGTTTGTCCAGCAGCCAGGCCTGCAGGCGCACCGGCAGCTCGCTGTCCAGCAGCCCCCCCAGGCACACCACCACGATGGCGACGTGGGCAAAGATATAGCCCAGGCGATTGGCGCCGCCCTTTTTCGCGGCGACCATCAGGCTGTCGCCGTCCTCGCGGACGCGGTAGCGGAAGCCCTGTTCGCGCAGCAGCGCGCCGACCTTGCGGCCCGCCTGCGCCACATCGTCGTTCGCCTGCAGTTCGACCCGATGATGGAACGCGCGCAGGCTGGAGCCGCGCACATATTCCCGGAATGAGCGGGCATCGCGGATCATCTTGGGGGCATTGCGCAAGACGCACAAGGTGGTGGACACCACCAGGAACGCCATGATCAGCAGGAACCACCAGCTGTTGTAGATATGCCAGATGGAGAACCGGTCGAAGACCGCGAACCAGAAGGGGCCGAACTGGTCGACGTAGGTATTGGCGGCCTGGTTCTGAGGCAAGACCGTGCCGATCAGGCTGGCCACGCAAATGAAGACCAGGAGGCTGATGGCAAAGCGCATCGAACCCAGCAGTTCGATCACGTCCGCGCCTCGCACGCGAAAACTGGAAGACGGCGTCACGGCAATCCGATTCTGCAAAAAAAGGGAGGTGCGCTTGCGCGTGCCCCCCTCGATTTATATGTCAATCAAAAAACGATACATCGGATCGCGGCCGGCCCCTCCGATAACCCTGACCGCAATACGGAAACAGCCCCCTGTCTAGCGCAGGCCCGCGGCGTAATCCGCCACGGCGGCGATGTCCTTGTCGTTCATCCTGTCGGCGATGTCGTGCATGATGCCATTGGCACGGTCGCCGGCACGGAAAAGCTTGAGCTGGTCGACCAGGTATTCCGGGTGCTGTCCCGCCAGGCGCGGGAACTCGCCGGGGATCCCGGCGCCGTTGGCCCCGTGGCATGCGGCACAGGCCGGCACCTTGCGATCGACCAGGCCGGCGCGCCAGATATGCTGGCCGCGCTCCATCGTGTCCTCGTTGGTCGCCGTCGCGGCGGTGTCCGGGTTGAGCGGCTGCTGCGACAGGTACAGGGCGACGTTCTGGATATCCTCGGGCGTCATGCCGGCGGCGATGGCCGTCATGATCGAATCCGCGCCGTCATGGCCGCGCCGCACGGCGGGCTTGTCGTCCTTTTTCTGGAAATCGGCGAGCTGCTTGGCGAGGTACTCGTGCGGCATCGCCGCGAGATTGGGATTCATCGGGATGGTGCTGTTGCCGCCCTCACCGTGACAGGTCACACAGGCGAGCACGCCGCGCGCCGGGTCGCCCTTGACGAACAATTGCTCGCCGGCCGCTGCGTCGGGCCGGGCGACGCCCGCATCGGCCGCCAGGGCGCTGGAGACGCTGCCGGCGACAACCAGGCCGGCGGCCATGACCATTCTGGAGAGCATGCGATTCATGAAGTCCTCGATTGTTATTCGATCACGGCGCACCATGGCGCCACCATGCCCGCGCCGAGGATACTGCGTGCTTCGCGACAGACGGCGCAACAAGTTCAATTCGAAATTATACAATAGCCTTTGACCATTACTGAGACCGCCCCCGCCGTGTCCCTCCTGCATCGCGCCCGCTTCACGGTTTCGGCCGCCCGCCTCGAGCAATTGCCGCCGCCGACGACCGCCGAGGTCTGCTTCGCCGGGCGCTCGAACGCCGGCAAGTCCTCGGCGATCAACGTATTGACGAACCAGCGCCGGCTGGCGTTCTCCAGCAAGACGCCGGGCCGCACGCGGCTGATCAATCTGTTCGGCATTCCCGATCCGGTCGAGGACGGCGCCTGGCTGGGCTTCCTGGTCGACCTGCCGGGCTACGGCTACGCGGCGGTCGACAAGGCCGCGCGCGACGAGTGGGCCGAAGTGCTGGGCGGCTACCTGCACACGCGCAGCTCGCTGGCCGGCGTGGTGCTGCTGATCGACATCCGGCGCGGGGTGACCGACCTCGACCGGCGGCTGGCGCACTGGATCGGGATGCGCGGCCTGCCCACCCTGGCGCTGCTGACCAAGGCCGACAAGCTGCCCTACGGCCAGCGGCTGCGGGCCGTCGCCCAGGCGCGCAAGGACCTGGCCGAGATCGGCACCCTCAGCGCGCTGCCCTTTTCGGCCACCCACCGGATCGGCCTGGACGAGGCCGGTGCCCACATCGAAAACTGGATTTCACCCAAGGTCGTGCCATGACGAAATTCCTGCCCCATACCGAATTCCCCAACGTCCGTCTGCGCCGCAACCGGCGCGACGGGTTCTCGCGCCGACTGGTCCGCGAGAACGCCCTGACGGCCGACGACCTGATCTACCCGGTGTTCGTCTGCGAGGGCAGCAAGGTCCGCGATCCAGTGGCCTCGATGCCCGAGGTCGTGCGCCACTCGCCCGACGAACTACTGCGCACCGCCGAGGACTGCCTGGCCCTGGGCATCCCGGTGCTGGCCCTGTTCCCGCACATCGACCCGGCGCTCAAGACGCCCGACGGCGCCGAGGCCGCCAACCCCGACGGCCTGGTGCCGCGCACGGTGGCCCTGCTGAAATCCCGCTTTCCGGAACTGGGCGTGCTGACCGACGTGGCCCTGGACCCCTACACCAGCCACGGCCAAGACGGCCTCATCGACGAACACGGCCAGCTCCTGAACGAGGCCACGGTCGAGGTCCTGGTGCGCCAGGCGCTGACCCAGGCCCAGGCCGGCGTCGACATCGTCGCCCCCAGCGACATGATGGACGGCCGGATCGGCGCCGTGCGGCGCGCGCTCGACGCACAGGACCGCATCCACACGCGCATCATGGCCTACTCGGCCAAGTACGCCAGCGCCTTCTACGGTCCGTTCCGCGACGCGGTGGGCTCGGCGGCCAGCCTCGGCGCCGCCGACAAGGCGACCTACCAGATGGACCCCGCCAACCGGCTCGAGGCCCTGCGCGAGGTCGCCGCCGACATCCGCGAGGGTGCCGACATGGTGATGGTCAAGCCGGGCCTGCCCTACCTGGACGTGCTGCGCGAGGTCAAGGACGCCTTCGGCATGCCGACCTACGCCTACCAGGTCAGCGGCGAATACGCCATGATCAAGGCCGCGGCCGCCAACGGCTGGCTGGACCACGACAAGGTGATGATGGAGTCCCTGCTGGCCTTCAAGCGCGCGGGCGGCGACGGGATCCTGACGTATTTCGCCATGGCGGCGGCGCGCAAGCTGCGCTGAGAGCGCTGAGCCGCGCGGCAGGCGCCCTGGTCAGCGGCGCGGCGGACGCGGCGCCGAGGGACGCGCGCCGATCCTCACCTCGACCTCGATGTCGCGGCCGCCGCGCAGCAAGCCCAGGCGCACCGGCGTGCCCCGCGCCAGGGGCGCCAGCCGGTTGAGCAGATCGACCGAATCGCGCACGGGCTCGCCATCCAGGGTCCGCACGATATCCCCCACCTGGATGCCCGCCGCCGCGGCCGGCCCGCGCGGCAGCACGCGCGCCACGATCACCCCGGTCGCCTTGCGCAGGTGGAAGGCGCGCGCCAGGTCGGGCGTGACATCCTGGGGTTCCAGGCCCAGCCAGCCGCGCTGTACGCTGCCGTGCTGGATGATCTGATCGAGCACGTCGTGCGCCGCCGCGGCCGGGATCGCGAAGCCGATTCCCAACGAACCGCCGGTCTCGGAATAGATCGCCGTGTTGATCCCGACCAGCTCGCCGCGCGTATCGATCAGCGCACCGCCCGAGTTGCCGGGATTGATGGCCGCATCGGTCTGGATGAAATTTTCGTAGATGTTGATCCCGAGGCGGTTGCGGCCCAGCGCCGAGACGATGCCCATCGTGGTGGTCTGGCCGACGCCGAAGGGATTGCCGATGGCCAGCACCACGTCGCCCACGCGGACCTCGCGGCGCGGGCTGAAGGCGATCACCGGCAGGTCGGACAGGTCGACGCGCAGCACGGCCAGGTCGCTCTCGGGATCGGCGCCCACCAGCCGGGCCGGCGCCTGGCGGCCGTCGTGCAGGGCCACCCGGATGGCATCGGCCGACTCGATCACGTGGTGGTTGGTCAGGATGTATCCGTCGGCGCGCACGATCACGCCGGAGCCCAGGCTGGTCGAGGACTGCCGCTGGGTGAAGCCGGGCAATTGGCGCAACAGCTGCTCCAGGCCGGGATCGCCTGGCAGCGGGATCAGCGGCACGTCCTCATGCCGCTCGGTATAGATGTTCACCACGGCGGGCGCCGCGCGCTCGACGGCGGCGGCGTAGCTTTGCACGGCCGGCGCCGCCGCGCCGGGCGGGGGGGCCGCCCCCATCCCCAACCACTGGGGCCGCAAGGTCGAGACGATGAACAGGATGCCCAGGCACACTGTCACGGTCTGCGCGAAAATCAGCCACAATCGACGCATGGCATGCTGGCCGGCATCACGCCGGGAACTCGGATCGAAGGAAGAAGGAATGACACAGGTACCCCTGCACGAACTCGCGGCGTGGTTCGACGACACGCTGCAGGCCGGGCGATTCCGCGACTACTGCCCCAACGGCCTGCAGGTCGAGGGCCGCGGCGCCGTGGGCCGCATCATCGCCGGCGTCACCGCCTCGCAGGCGCTCATCGAGGCCGCCATCCGCGAAAAGGCCGACGCCATCCTGGTGCATCACGGCTGGTTCTGGAAAAACGAAGATCCCCGCGTCCGGGGCCCGAAGCGCACCCGCCTGGCGCTCATGCTGGAGCACGGACTGAGCCTGTTCGCCTACCACCTGCCGCTGGACGCCCATCCATTGCTGGGCAACAACGCCCAACTGGGGCGAGTCCTGGGGTGGACGCCGGACACCGATACGGCCGGGGCCCCGCGCCGTTGCGGACCCGACGAGCTGGTCTGGCTGGGCCGGCCGCGCGCGGCCATGCCGCTGGCGGAACTGGCCCGCGACGTGGGACGGCGCCTGGCGCGCGAGCCCTTGGTCGTCGGCGACGCGCAACGCCCGATCACACGCGTGGCCTGGTGCACGGGCGCGGCGCAAGGCATGATGGACGCCGCCGTCGAGGCCGGCGTCGACGCCTATCTGACAGGCGAGGTGTCCGAACAGACCGTCCACCTCGCGCGCGAGACCGGCGTGGCCTTCATCGGCGCGGGCCACCACGCCACCGAACGCTACGGCGTGCAGGCGCTGGGCGCAGCGGCCGCCGCGCAATTCGGCATCCGCTGCGATTTCGTGGACATCGACAACCCGGCCTGAAGGCGGCCGCGGACAGCGCGTGTCCGCGATCATTTCCTCAGCGAGTCGCGGATCTCGCGCAGCAGCAGGACATCCTCGGGCGTGGCCGGTGCGGCAGCTGGCGGCGGCGGGGCCTCGAAGCGGCGCCGGGCGTTGTTGACCGCCTTGACCATGATGAACACCACCAGGGCGAGCAACAGGAAATTGATGAACACCGTGAGAAAATGGCCCCAGGCGAACACCACGCCGCCGGCCTGGGTCAAGGCCTCGTGGGTCTGCGGTCCCGCATAGCCCTCGGGCATGCGCAGAATCAGGAACAGATTGTCGAAGTTGACCTCGCCGCCGAGGATGAAGCTGATGACCGGCATCACGAGGTCGTTGACGATCGAATCGATGATCTTGCCGAACGCGGCGCCGATGATCACACCGATCGCCAAGTCCATCATATTGCCCTTGATCGCGAATTCCTGGAATTCCTTGATGAAACCTCTTGCGTTGGCCATGCCACCTCCCTTCTTGGATTTCGCCCTACTTGGCGTAACGCTATAATACGCGGCTGAAGAGCCTTTTGCGCAAGCAGACATTTCAACGCAAAGCCCAGCGGGCACAGCAACCAGGGATACAAGAATGAGTCAGAACACGACACAGTCCGACGAACAGGGCGCGGTCGATCCGAACCTGCCACCCGATCCTTCCCGCCGATTCTGGGTCGCTTCGGCCTGTACCCTGGGCGGCGTGGCGGGTGTGGCAACGGCGGTTCCCTTCGTCGGTTCTTTTGCTCCTTCTGAAAAGGCCCGCGCGGCGGGCGCCCCCGTCGAGGCCGACATCTCGGGCCTCGCGCCGGGCCAGATGCTGACCGTGGAATGGCGCGGCAAGCCCGTCTGGATCGTGCGCCGCACGCAGGCCGAACTCGACGCCCTGCCCAAGCACGACGCCGAGCTCGCCGACCCGCAGTCCGAGCGCCCCGGCTATACCCCCGATTTCGCCAAAAACGAATACCGTTCCCGCAAGCCCGAGATCTTCGTCTGCATCGGCATCTGCACCCACCTGGGCTGCTCGCCCACCGCGCACTTCCAGCCCGGGCCGCAGCCCGGTCTGCCGGCCGACTGGCCCGGCGGCTGGTTCTGCCCCTGCCACGGATCCACCTTCGATCTGGCGGGACGGGTGTTCGCCAACAAACCGGCCCCCGACAACCTCGAAATCCCGCCCTACGTTTTCTCCGCCGACGGCACTCGCGTCACGATCGGCGTCGAAGAAAACGAACAGGCCTGATGACCCGCGGTCATCGTTCCGTGACACTGAGAAACTAGGAGCCATTCATGGCCGAGAAAAACGTCGAGACGACCGGATTGCTGGGTTGGGTGGATCGCCGATTCCCGCTGACCAGCATGATCAAGGAGCACATGTCCGAGTACTATGCTCCCAAGAATTTCAATTTCTGGTATTTCTTTGGATCGCTGGCGCTGCTGGTGCTGGTCATCCAGATCGTCACCGGCATCTTCCTGGTGATGAGCTACAAGCCCGACGCGCGCTTCGCGTTCGAATCCGTCGAGTACATCATGCGCGAGGTGCCGGGCGGCTGGTTCATCCGCTACATGCACTCGACCGGCGCGTCGATGTTCTTCGTGGTCGTCTACCTGCACATGCTGCGCGGCCTGTTCTACGGCTCCTACCGCAAGCCCCGCGAGCTGGTCTGGATCTTCGGCGTGGCGATCTTCCTGTGCCTGATGGGCGAGGCGTTCTTCGGCTATCTGCTGCCCTGGGGCCAGATGTCCTACTGGGGCGCCCAGGTGATCGTGAACCTGTTCTCGGCCATCCCCTTCATCGGCCCCGAACTGTCGCTGTGGATCCGCGGTGACTACGTGGTCTCCGACGCCACCCTCAACCGCTTCTTCGCCTTCCACGTGATCGCCATCCCGCTGGTGCTGATCGGCCTGGTCGTGGCGCACATCCTCGCCCTGCACGAGGTGGGCTCCAACAACCCCGACGGCGTCGAAATCAAGCAAGGCCCCAAGGACAAATACGGCCGTCCGGTCGACGGCATCCCGTTCCACCCCTACTACTCCGTGCACGACATGGTGGGCGTGGCCGGATTCCTCATCGTGTTCGCCGCGATCATTTTCTTCGGCCCCGAGATGGGCGGCTACTTCCTCGAATACAACAACTTCATCCCGGCCGATCCGCTCAAGACCCCGCCGCACATCGCGCCGGTCTGGTACTTCACGCCGTTCTATACGATGCTGCGCGCCACCACCAGCGACTTTACGTGGGTGCTGGCCGCCGCCGCCTTGATCGCGGCCGTGGCCTTGTTCATCAAGGGCCGCCTGCCCGGCATCTGGCGCGTGATCGTCCCGGTCATCCTGCTGGCCGTCGCCGTGCTGCTCAAGGTCTTCGACGCCAAGTTCTGGGGTGTCGTGTCCATGGGCGGTGCCGTCGTGATCCTGTTCTTCCTGCCGTGGCTCGACCACTCGCCGGTCAAGTCCATCCGCTACCGTCCGAACTGGCACAAGGTGCTGTACGCGATCTTCATCATCAATTTCCTGATCCTGGGCTGGCTGGGCACGCAGCCGGTCACCCCGACCTACACCCTCATGGGCCAAGTCGGGACGGTCATCTACCTGGCGTTCTTCCTGCTGATGCCCGTCTGGAGCCGCCTGGGCACCTTCAAGCCGGTGCCCGACCGCGTCACGTTCCACGCCCACTAAGGCCATCACCACGTTACGGAAAGATCATGATCAAAAAATTGCTCGGTGCCCTGGCCCTGTCCCTGACCTGCGCGATGGCCGTCGCGGCCGAAGGCGGGGTGCACCTGGATCGCGCCCCGGACCGCATCAACGACCTGGCCGCGCTGCAAAACGGCGCCAAACTCTTCGTCAACTACTGTCTGAACTGCCACAGCGCCAACTCCATGCGCTACAACAAGCTCACCGACCTGGGGCTGACAGAGGACGACATCAAGAAAAACCTGCTGTTCACCGCCGACAAGGTGGGCGAACTCATGACCATCGCCATGACACCCGAGGACGGCAAGAAATGGTTCGGCACCACGCCGCCCGACCTGTCGGTGATCGCGCGCGCCAAGAGCACGACCATGGGTCCGTCCGGCGTGGACTACATCTACACCTACCTGCGCACCTTCTATCGCGACGCCTCCAAAAAGACCGGCTGGGACAACACCACCTTCCCCAGCGTGGCGATGCCCAACGTGCTCTGGGAACTCGAGGGCCCGCGCAGCATGACGCGCATCGCGGTCCATGAGGTCACCGCCGACGACGGCTCCACGCAGTGGACGCGCACGACCCAGACCTTCGACCCCGAGGGCTTCTCGACCGTCAAGGACGAGGCGCTCAAGGACTACCATGGCGGCCCGTCCGAAAAGATCACCTTCCATACCGATGATCCCAAGCAGTTCAGCGCCTTCGAGAGCAACGTCGCCGACATCAGCAATTTCCTGGGCTGGATGGCCGAACCCAACCAGCTCCTGCGCAAGCAGATCGGCGTATGGGTCATGCTGTTCCTGTTCCTCTTCCTGTTTGTCGCCATACGCATGAATGCGTCATACTGGAAGCATGTCAGGTAGATCCCGCGCCCTCCGGGGCGCGTGACCGGCCTGGCGGATGGAATGGGCGTGTCATGCGCCTGTTCCGTTTTTCAGGGGTCGCACCGCACGTTCCCGTCGAAGGCTCGATGGAAACCATCTCCTGAAGGGGATGATCGGTCGCCGTAGCGGTGCAGCCCCGTTCTTGCCGCTCCGCCCGCTCACGGGTGCGGATTGAAACATCTTTGCATTGGAACCCACGACATGATGGTGCTCTATTCCGGAACGACCTGCCCCTTTTCCCAACGCTGCCGCTTCGTGTTGTTTGAAAAGGGCATGGATTTCGAGATCCGCGACATCGACCTGTACAACAAGCCCGAGGACATCGCCGTGATGAATCCGTACGGACAGGTTCCCATCCTCGTCGAGCGCGACCTGATCCTGTACGAATCCAACATCATCAACGAATACATCGACGAGCGCTTCCCGCATCCGCAGCTGATGCCGGCCGACCCCATCATGCGGGCGCGCACCCGGCTGTTCCTGTACAACTTCGAAAAAGAGCTGTTCGTCCACGTCTCGGTGCTCGAGAACCGCAACCCGGTCGAGGCCAAGGCCCGCGAGGCCGCACGCAACAACATCCGCGACCGCCTGTCCCAGCTCGCCCCGCTGCTGGTCAAGAACAAATACATGCTGGGCGACGAATTCTCGATGCTCGACGTGGCCATCGCCCCGCTGCTGTGGCGCCTCGACCACTACGAGATCGAACTGCCCAAGAGCGCCGCGCCCATCCAGAAATACGCCGAGCGCCTGTTCTCACGCCCGGCCTACATCGAGTCGCTGACCCCGTCTGAAAAGGTCATGCGGCGCTGAACATGCAGGAAGCCTCCACCAAACCCTACCTGATCCGCGCCCTGCACGAATGGTGCATGGACAACGGCTACACGCCACACATCGTCGTCACCGTGGACGCCAACACCGTCGTCCCGGCAGCCCATATCCATGACGGCCAGATCACGCTGAACATCAGCCCCCTGGCCACCAACCGGCTGGCCATCGGCAACGACTACATCGAGTTCGAGGCCCGGTTCAGCGGGGTGACCGAACACCTGTTCGTTCCCGTGGCGGCAGTGGCCGCCATCTACGCGCGCGAGACCGGCGCGGGTATGGGTTTCGAGGTGGTCGAATCACAGCCCTACCCCGGCGGCCAGGACGGCAGCCCCGACGCCGGGCCCGAGGCCCCGCGCACCCCGCCGCCGGACGGGGGCGGGCCCGACGATCCCAAGCCTCCCCGGCTCAAGGTCGTCAAGTAGCCCGACGGCCTGCATACCGGCGCCGATACCACCACAGAGCGGCCAAGCCCGCCAGCCAGAGGGGTCCCGCTGCGCCACCGCCCGAGCCACCGCCCATTCCCGAGGCGTCCGCCGGTACGAACAGGGCTGCATACCAGGCCACCCCCTCGTATTCGACCTGCGCCCGCCGGCGCCCACCGACGGCTATATCCGGCGAGAACCAGTGATGGCCGGTGGCACGGTCGCGGAATCGATACACCGGCGACAGGCCGGGCCAAGGCCGCGCGAAAGCGCCGAAGGCGAGACCTTCCGCGCGCCAGCCGGCATCGGCCTCGAGGCGCGCCTGCTCCGACGCGTCGAGGGTATAGATGCGATCGCCGTCGTCCGAGACATAGCTCATCACGGCGCTGACGCCGGGCCGCGCCATTTCATTGGCGAACTCCACCCCTTGGAGCACGAAGCCGCCGCCGACCAGATCGGCCGCCTGTCGCGAACTGCTGGTCAGGCGATCCGGCTGGCCATTCGCACGCAGGCGGAACACCACAGGCAAGTCGTCGTCCAGGTCATACTGTTCCAGCGACTGCGCGGCATGGCTGACCGTGCGCGGCGCATCCAGGCTGAGGGCGATGGGAAAGGTTTGCGGCGGCGCCGGTTCGGTATAGGTCGTACCCGGCGAAGGGTCCTGGCCCGGGCCGCCGGGATTGTAGATGTCGCTGTAGCCCCCTTTGCTGGTGGGGATCTCTACCGCCCGCAGCCTGCGCACGGCCTCCAGGTCGCCCTTCAACACGATATCGAAATAATTGTCGTGATCCTCGGCGTAATAGGGCTCCTGCACATCGTCGCCAGGCGCGCCCAGCTCGGCCAGCCCGAGGATTTCGACCCGTCCGACGCCCAGGTCATAGACCCGGCCCGTTTCCTCCAGCACCACGTCCTTGCCCGCGCCGTCCACCGCATGCAGGCGGAAGAACTTCTGGAAATCCGTGGGCAGAAAGCCGCTGACGCCATTCGGCGAGAAGCCGCCCGACGTGAACAGGCGCAGCCGATACTGCGCCCCCTCGCCGAACGCCGAATAGGCGTCATTGGGAAAGGCGCCGGCCAGCGCGGGCGGCGGGAAATCGCCTGCCGGCGAGAATCGGCTCAGTTTGGCACCGACCAACGACGGTCCCGCCTCGTAGGGATTGGTGCTGGGCGCGGACAGGCCGACGATGGACACCGGCCCATCCGGGCCGACCGCCATCAGCGGCGAATTGCCCGGCACGAACGCCACGGAGGTGGGATGGATCGCCCCCGGCGTCCCGGGCGTCAGACGATTGCCGAACTCGCCGAACACCACGATCACGTGACGCTCGTTGTGGTCGTAGTTCGGATTCAACGCCGCCGCCACCGGCGTGACGACCTCGCCGGTATTGAGCGTGATGGCAATGTTTTCCGGCGACACCGAGCTGGGCAGCAGCGGCCAGCTCACCTCGATGGGCATGGCGTCGGCGTACGTCGGAGCGGCGCCAAAACCCGCCGCCGCAAGACCGATGACACTGGCGGCGCTGGTCAGGTTGCGCAGCGGCGGGGTGGGGTCCAGCTCCGCCCAGTCCCAGTTGACGCCGGCACCCGCATCCTTGGCAAGGTCGAGATTGCCGATCTGCAGGCCGGGGATGCCGATGATGCCCTCGAAGCCATAGTTGGCGGCCAGAATCCGCGGCTGGTCGGTCCACAGGTCGGCATTGATCAACACGTCCCGCCGCAGCTCGATATAGGCCGGCGTCTGCTTCGCAGGGTCGGCCGCGGCCACGGCATGCGTCTGCACGGCGAGGATCACGGCCAGGGTGGCCAGGCTGGCGCCAGGGTGCATGGGATGCTCCTTGTTACAAACAAAGCCCATCGTAACAACATTGAGGCTTGAAGGAAACGGTTTCGGCCACCGCCCGGGCCGCGACATCGGCGCGTCGCCGTCGACGTCCGGATGGGGCCGGCCGGGAATGTTCCTGTAGAATAGGCAGCCTTGCCGGCTTAGCTCAGTTGGTAGAGCAGCGCACTTGTAATGCGAAGGTCGGGGGTTCGACTCCTCTAGCCGGCACCAGCCCAATCAAGCCTCGACGCCACCCATTGCGCGGTGGCGTTTTTGCCGCACGCCTCCTCCAGACCACCCGGGCTGTGCCCTGCCGCCGCAAAGGCCCAATCTGACAACACGCTGAAAAAGTGTCTTTTACTGTCTGGTGTAAAAGAAGTATCGGGCCCGCGCCCCTGTGCCAGCTTGCGTTCAGGAATGACAGTTGCCGCCTCAGCCCGGCATCCGCCATTTCCTGGAGACACCCATGGATACACCCCCTTCATTCGGACACGCATCCTCCGGCGTGCTTTCGGCTGGGCAAGACGGACGGCAGTCATCGACGGCCGGGCCGACACTCCACGACATTGCCCTGAGCCGACGACGATTCATCGCGGCGTCGCTGGCGGGCTCGGTACTTTTTGCGCTACAGGGCTGCGGTGCGGATGCGGCTCCCGCCACCGTGACACGCACCTTCTTTTCCGCTGACGAACAGCGCTTCATCGAAGCCGCGACGGCCCGGCTCATCCCCGGCGACAGCGCGGACCCTGGCGCCTTGGAAGCCGGCGTGCCTCGTTTCATCGACCTGCAACTGTCGGGGCCGTTCGGGCGGGCCGACCGATGGTATCGGCAAGGGCCGTGGTCACAAGGCACGGAGCAGCAAGGCTATCAGCTGGAGGAAACCCCGGCCGAACTCTACCGCAAGGCCATCGCGGCCATCGACGCCTATTGCCGCGAGCAACACGAGGGGAAAAGCTACGCAGAGCTGCCCGAAGCGCAACAAGACCAGATCCTGCACAATCTGGAGGACGGCAAGCTCACCGTCAAGGACGTGCCCGTCAAGGCGTTTTTCACGCTGCTGCTGCAGAACACGCAAGAAGGCTTTCTGGCCGATCCCATGTATGGCGGCAACCGCGACTTCGCCGGCTGGAATCTGATCGGCTTTCCAGGGCCCCGCTACAACTATGTGAAGGAAGTGCGCCAGTATGGCCAGCCCTACTCGCTGCCAACCGTCGGCCTGCAAGGCCGGCGGGACACGGGCGCCCGCACTTGAAGGAGAAGACATGGCGACAAGGATGAAACCCGTGGACGTGGTGCTGGTGGGATTCGGCTGGACAGCCTCCATCATCGCTCAGGAACTGACCGAGGAGGGATTGCAGGTCCTGGCGCTGGAGCGAGGCGCGGATCGCGCCACGGTTCCCGATTTTGCAACCACGCACATCCAGGACGAACTCAAGTATGCCGTGCGCGGCGGCCTGTTCCAGGCGCCCGTGCGCGAGACCATGAGCTTTCGCAACACGTCCGACCAAGTGGCTTTGCCCATGCGCAGACTCGGCTCTTTCCGCCCCGGCGCAGGCGTGGGCGGCGCGGGCGTGCATTGGAATGGACAGACATGGCGTTTTCTGCCCGACGATTTTGTGATGCGCTCGCATGTCGAAGAGCGCTACGGCGCGGGCTTCGTGCCCGAAGACGTCACCATCCAGGACTGGGGCGTCACCTATGACGAGCTGGAACCCTACTACGACCGCTTCGAGTACCTGTGCGGCGTGTCGGGCAAGGCCGGCAACCTGGGCGGTCGCACGCAGGCCGAAGGCAACCCCTTCGAGGGCGCGCGCAGCCGCGAGTATCCCCTGCCCCCGCTGGAGCGCAGCGCCGGCTCGCTGATGTTCGACAAGGCGGCACGCGAACTGGGCTACCATCCCTTTGCCGCACCGGCCGCCAACGCCTCGCGTCCCTACAAAAACCCCTTGGGCGTGCAAATGGGTCAATGCACCTACTGCGGCTTCTGTGAATGGTTCGGCTGTGGCAATTATTCCAAGGCCTCCCCGCAAACGACCATACTGCCCGTGCTTCTGAAGAAGGACAATTTTTCGTATCGCACCGGCTGCGACGTGACACAGGTGGTGCTGGACAATACCGGCCGCAAGGCCAAGGGTGTGCTGTATTACGACCTCGAAGGGCGGGAGTACGAACAGCCCGCACAGCTGGTCATCCTGTGCGCGTATGCCCAGCACAACGTCCATCTGCTGCTGCTCTCGGGCATCGGCCAACCCTACGATCCGGTCAGCGACACCGGCGTGACGGGACGCAACTATGCCTACCAGATCACCTCATCGGTGGATGCCTTCGTGGACGAGCTCATCAACCCCTACATGGGGGCCGGCGCCCTGGGCCAAGCCATCGACGAGTTCAACGGCGACAACTTCGACCACGGCCCCGAAGGCTTCATGGGCGGCGGCTACATCGCGCTATGGACCACGGGCGGCCGACCCATTCTGCAGCACCGGCTTCCCAAGGGCACGCCCCAATGGGGCTCGAAATGGAAGAAGGCCATGGCCGAGAACTACCTGAGAAGCGTCTCGATCTCGACGCATGGAAGCGTCGTGAGCCAGCGCGGCGCCTATCTGGATCTGGACCCGACCTACAAGGACATCTATGGCAAGCCCCTGCTGCGCCTGACCTTCGATTTTCATGACAACGACCTCCGGATGTCCGACTTCCTGACCGGCAAGGCCGAGGGAATTGCCAAGGCCATGAAGCCCCGCTCGATCAACGTGAAGAAGCGCACGGGCCCGTATACCATCGTCCCCTACCAGACCACGCACAATACCGGCGGCGCGGTGATGGGCGACGACCCGCGCACCAGTGTGGTGAACCGCTACCTGCAGTGCTGGGACGTGCCCAACGTTTTCGTGGTGGGCGCCTGCAACTTCCCGCAGAACCACGGTTACAACCCCACCGGCACCGTGGGCGCCCTGGCATTCTGGGCGGCCGATGCCATACGACACCAATATCTGAAGCGGCCCGGACCCTTGGTCCAGGCGTGATCGGAGCGACATCATGCATATGACCCGGCAAAACCTTGCGGGACTGACGCTGTTGGTCGGCGCGGCAGTACTGGCCGGCGGCGCCCGTGCCCAAGGCACTGAATTTACCAATGTCCAGCGCGGACGCTATCTGGCCCAGGCCAGCGACTGCATCTCCTGCCACACGGTCAAGGGCGGCAAGCCTTTCGCGGGGGGTTATCCGCTGGAAACCCCGTTTGGCACGATTTATTCCAGCAACATCACCCCCGACCTGGCCACCGGAATCGGCAACTGGAGCAAGGACGACTTTTATCGAGCCCTGCACAGCGGCATACGCAAGGACGGCCAGCACCTATACCCGGCCTGTCCCTATCCATGGTTTACCAAGATGACACGCGAAGATGTGGACGCCATCAAGGATTACCTGGATACCCTGGAACCCGTTCGCGCCATTGCACCGGACAATGAACTGATGTGGCCGCTGGGTTGGCGCCAACTGGTCGCGGGCTGGAACCTGCTGTTCTTTGACGAAGGGGAATTCATCGACCGCCCTGACAAATCCAGGCTCTGGAATCGCGGCGCATACCTTGTGAACGGTGCCGGACATTGCGCAGCCTGCCATAGTCCGAAGAACATGTTGGGCGCCACCGACCGCGACCATGCCCTGCAAGGAGGCGACGCCGGCGAATCCTGGTTCGCCCCCAGCCTGACCAGCCACGAGCGCGACGGGCTGGGCGCGTGGTCGACACAGGACATCGTGCAGTACCTGAGCACCGGCGCCAATGCGAACACGGCCAACGCCGGCCCCATGACGGAAGTCGTCATGAATTCGACGCAACACCTCAGCAAGCAGGACCTGACCGCGATCGCCACCTACCTCAAGGATATTCCCGCACACGACACGGGCCAGGCCGATGACCACGACGGCGACGACAAAGCCGTCACCCAGGAAGTCATGGCACGCGGCAAGGCCGTATACGTCGATCAGTGCATGGGCTGCCACATGGCGGACGGCGAAGGCCAAGAGGACGCGTTTCCGCGCCTGGCCGGCAGCGTGCCGGTTCACGCGGAGCAGCCGCAATCACTGATACAGGTGGTCTTGGGCGGTGAGTTCATGGCCGACCCCGCCGAACTGCCCACGGGCCTGGGCATGCCGGGCTTTGCCTGGAAGCTGGACGACCGGCAGGTGGCGGACGTACTGACCTTCGTGCGAAACAACTGGGGCAACAAGGCCTCGGCCGTGACACCGGAACAGGTCGCCAAGGTGCGCGACGCCTTGCACGAGTATGGGCCGCGTCATGAACGTCTGATTTCCCAATCGGTACATTGAGCCTCCCCTTGACCGGTATCAATACGCCTTCCGAATGACCATGTTCACATAGTGGATATATCCACAACCCAGGGGAACACCATGGTCAAACGCTCTGTTCTCGCACTGGCCGCCGCAGCGGCCGTGTGCATCCCGGCCGCCCAGAATGCCAGGACGTCCTCGAGGTGACGGAACTCCAGGGCCTGCACCTGTTCATGAGCAAGGGCTGCGTGGCCTGCCACCAAGGCGTGAACTTCGGCGGACAGGGCTACTTTCCCTTCGGCGTGATCAAGAAACCGGGGGCCGACATCCTGCCACCCGACGACAAGGGCCGCTTCACCGTGACCAACACGGCCAGCGACGAATATGTGTTCCGTGCCGGCCCGTTACGCAACATCGCGTTGACCGCACCCTATTTCCACAGCGGCGAGGTCTGGTCCCTGGAGCAGGCCGTGGCCATCATGGGCTCCAGCCAGCTCGGCCAGGAACTGAATCCGGACGAAGTCAAGGCCATCACGCAGTTCCTGCACACCCTGACCGGCGAACAACCCAAGGTCGTGTACCCGACGCTGCCACCCAGCACCAGCGCCACGCCGCGCCCGCAAAAGTAAACCGCGCGGGGGCGATGCCCCCGCGCGGCCCCATTCGTCCCGGCCCAGGTTAGGGCGCGCTCGTCCAGAACACGCTGTTTTTCACGTTAAAGCGATTCAACCCGGCCGCCGTCGACCATGAGGATCTGGCCAGTAATATAGGTGGCTCGTTCGCTCGCCAAAAACACAGTTGCGTCTGCGATTTCTGATGGCTCGCCGAGCCTTCGCAGAGGCACACCTTTGGCAGGATCTCCCATCCCGGCGTCAGCCATCTGACGCGCACGCGGGGACGAGATCATACCGGGAGCGACGGCATTAACCCGGATTCCGCTGGCGCCAAATTCATTGGCAAGGCCTTTAAGAACAATATTAAGAGCCCCATTGACGCCGCAGCCAGGAAGATGAATGCCTATCGGCTGCCGCCCGCCCGTACCGGTGATGCCGACGACCGCACCTCCTCCCATCTGGACCATATGCGGAAGGACCGCGTGAATACAATTGATGTATCCAAGGTACTTCACGTTCAGCGCAGCTTGAAAGGCGTCGTTATTGATCTCGAGGAAGGGCCCGAACGCCGGCACCGCTACGGTAGTGACCAGCACATCGATCCGTCCCGCTTTCTCAATAAGGGAGCTTGCCGTATCAGCGACCGCGGCAGCGTCAGTCACATCGACAGGCAGGCTCCATACATCGGCGTTCGTCGCCTCCTTGATGTCTTTGGATAGAGAATCCAGCGCATCCGGCGTACGCGCTGAAATGCCTACTCGAGCCCCCTCAGCGGCAAAGCCCAGGGCGATCTCTCGACCAAGGGCGCCTGTAGCCCCTGTCACCCACACCACTTTTCCGTCTAGTCCAAGCTTCATAACGTCTCCAATTCAAGAACAGAATGACCAGTCTTATAAAATTCCCCACCGGGCCAACGCACCGTTCAAGGGTCCTCAGAGGCGCCGCACGTGATACGCGGCAACTAGGCCCATTGGCCGGCGATGGCGGCCTCAACGCACTCTTTCGTACTGCCCAGGCGTATAGAGACCTTGCGTGTCCCGGGCGCGCTGTTCGCGAGCTTGACCGAGTTCGTTGCCACCACGACGTCCGAGGAATACTTGATGGGGCCCAGGTCGCACCCGAAGCACATTCTGTCCACCGTCACCTCGACGCCTGCAGCCTCCAGGGATCGCAGTACACCGGCGGCGCGGACCAAGCCGAATACGGACTGGTTGGTCGAAATCGAAAACTTGATGTTGCCATTGACGCGACGGCCGGCGATCAACCTGTCGATTTCACAGACTTCATCGAATGTCGCGTGGGGCTGACCAAGCGATACGATGTCGACGCGATTGCCTTGCGTCGTGCAAAAGCGCTCGTGCTCGTCCTCGATGTCCTTCTGCGAAATCCGTATCGCGGAGGGCGTCCCGTCAGGAAACAAAGCATCCATGCTGGGTGCTTCCGGCGTGATGCCCACCAAGTGGTACATCGGAAGACTCGACAGAAAAGCCAAGGAGGCGCCAAACCCGAACAAATGCGACACCGACGGCCTGCTGCGCAGCTTGAGCACAGGCACACCCTGCTCGGTACGCCTTGCAACAATGGAGCCCAAGACATTGAAGTCCGACAGGTCATCCAGGTCCGCATCCACCTCGAACACCGTTCCGCCACGCCGTTCTGAATCCAGATGCATGCCATAGCGCGGCGTGAGGCCCGTCAAGGCCGAAGCGAAGGCGGAACCCCCTTCCCGGTTGGTCCGGGCGCCGATGACGCCGTTGAGATACGGCGCGGTAGCCGATTCGCTCCAGGCGAGCGATTCCCCGAACATCGGGGCGATGATCTGGCTAAAGGGATTACAGGAGCACGTCGACAGTGCACCGAGCTGGCTGCTGGCCGCGAGAATCCTGGTCTGGACCTCGTCCACGTCCTCGGGCTTGTTGCGGTCGATCGATATGGAGTTGGTGGTGGTGGGGACCACGAAACGCTCGCCAGCCGCTGCGAGCTCTTCGAGCAGAACAGCACCAGGCTCGCCCAGCGGGAAGGAATCCAGCACCACGTGCGCCGAAGACACGGGAATCAGCCGATCAGCCCCCGTTGCTTCGCCGACGGCCACCAGCATTTTCATCGCAAGCTGCACGCCAGGGCCGCGCGAACCGTCCAGCCACTCTTTTTCCGCCGAATTCAGCTTCATGACGTCACGCCCTCTTGTTGTGTCACCTGAACAATCCCCGTCGACGCATCGACGCGCACATGATCCCCAGTCCGGATCGCCGCCAGCGGATCGCTGTCGAAACGATGTACCAGCGGGATGCCGGCAAGCGCTGCGCCGGCCGCGATAATGGCACCGGACTCGCTATTGATGATCGCCAGCGGGCCCAGGCCAAGCCGCACCAACTGGAACAGGCTGAGCGAGCTGCTGCCGCTGCCTTTCTCGCCTTTGAAGACCAGGATCTTGCCGGCCACGGACTGGCCCTCCAGGTCGTGGCCGCGCTCGACCACGATGCCAGTCTGCTCGTTGATCCCCAGATTCACGGATATCCGTTCCTGGCTGACCAAGGCGATGCCCTCGGCCACGCCCGCAACGACGCCCCTGCCTCTCAGTGTCTTCATATGCCGCTCCCTTGCGCCATGCTCCCCGCACCGGAGGCGGCGCTCGCCGCCCTGCGTTCAGGGTTTTGATTCATCGGCCCTCGTTCCCAGTCAAGCGATCGATTGGCAACGTCGATCCGGATCCTGTCGCCGTCGCGCACCTGGAATATGGGGTGATCGCTCGTTTGTGCGGATTTCATGAATCCCACGACGAGCCCTCGGCTCAAGCCGGAGAACCCGCCATTCGAGACGATGGCCACATCCTCGCCAAGCCCCGCCCCGGTCACAAGGCACGCCATATCGTCAATGCTGCCCAAAACCACGGCGACACTACCGCTGGCGAGCCGGCCTGACGACATGCTGTCAAAAAGCGCTTGAGGGTTCTGGAATACGGTCGCGGGCCCTTCGAAGATCCCCATGCCCGCCTGTGCTATTCCCGGCCTCACCACCGCCCCTTCGGGCGCCAAGCTGCCGTGCAAAACCACCAGGCCAGGCAAGGCGGCGTCTGCATCGTCCACCGGCAAAGGCGCGTCCGCTGACGGAGAAAAGCCATGCAGCACATCGGACAGCGGGCCCGAAATCGTCATGGCATCCCGTTGAAGATGGGCCTCAATGGACTTCATGATTGCCAGCGTCCCTCCCGAGGACTCGAGATCCTCCATGGCCCCTGGACCGGCCGGCGAGATGAACCGGCTTTGCTTGACATGGTCGCCCAGTTCATCGAACACGGCATGCATATCCATGGAAAAGCCGAGCTGGTCGGCCAAGGCCTGTAAATGATGGACAGCTGTCGCTGCGCCGCCGGACGCGAGAACCACCGCAGCCGCGTTGCGCAAAGCCGATTCCGTCAAGATCTCTGCAGGCCGGGGGCCTTTCTCGATCAATCCCAGGATATGTCGTCCGGCCTCGCCCGCGATTTGCCGAAGGCGCTCGCTGCCCGCCCAGATTGGCGAGGTGCCCGGCAGCGCCAAGCCCAACGCCTCGGCGACCATGTGCATCGTATTGGCGGTGCCCAGACCGGCACACACGCCGGGCGAGGTGATGGCGACCTCTGCCATCTCGGAAAGCTCCTCTGTACTGAGGCGCTTAGCCGCCACCGCGCCCACGCCCTCGTACAGGTCCATGATGGCGACCCGACGACCGCAATGGCTACCACCGGCCTGAAAGCCACAGGGCACGACAATCGCCGGAAGATTGAGGCGCGCGGCCGCCAGCAAATGCCCCGGCGTCGTGCTGTCGCATGATGACAAAAAGATGAGGCCGTCTAGGTTCTCGCCACGCGCCATCATCTCGACGTCCTTGGCCAGTACGTCGCGCGCGGACGGCACCTCTTTTCGCCCTCCAAGCACGAAAAACAAACCATCGGTAGGGCCCGAGGTCCGAACCTCAGTGGCAAGCCCCCCCGCCGCCTTCACGGCCGCAGCCACCAGGGCAGAGATTTCATCCAGGTGTGCATAACAGACGGCGAGCCCGCTGGACGTGTTGACGATCCCGACGTGCGGGCGATGGGCGCTTTGTGGATCGTGCCCCCGTTGCTTGAGGTGCGCCTTCATCACCGTCTTCCCCAGGGCGATGGTCAAGTCGGTTTGCTGCTTATCGCTACTCATATTGCGTCCTGCCTTACATACTTAGTTCAAAGTGAAGTCATGCTGAAGATACGTAAAAGTGTCACGCATATCCCCAACCAGGGCCGGTCGGAACCTTCCATGCAAGAGTCCCCTCCGCCAACTGAAGGCCGGGGACATCCTCCGGATCTTCAACCATCCACGGGCCGACCGCTTCGGTCGGATAGAACGGGGAAGGAATGCTGGCGGCAAACTGTACGGAAGCCAGCGTGCCGCGCTTGCTTTCGAACATCGTCCCCAGACCATACGGAATACCCGCCGCCTCGGCGATGGCGATAATGCGCCTGCTTTCGCTGATGCCCGATTTGGACAACTTGACGTTGAATCCGTTGGCCGCCTTTCGATCGCATAGGCGCATGGCGTCCATGGCGCTATGCAGGCTTTCATCCGCCACGATGGGAAACGGGGCCTCCCGGACAAGAGTCGCCAGGCCATCCAATTCATAACGAGGCAGCGGTTGCTCGAAATACTTGATATCGAACTGCGTGATCGCCTCGACCGTCCGACGGGCGGCGATCAGAGAGAAACTGGCATTGCCGTCGACGGCGATTTCAACGTCGCGGCCGACGGCCTCGCGAATCGCCGACAGCCGAGCGACGCTGGAGCGCTCATCCTCGGCGATCTTGCATTGAAAAAAGCGGGCACCGCGCTTCAACCATACCGCTGCATCGCGCGCCATGGACTCTGGGTCCGACAGGGCAATGACCGCCCCGATCGGCACCTCGTCCCGAGCCTTGCCGCCGAACAAGGCGGCCGCGCTGACATTCAAGGAACGTGCACGCAGGTCCCACAATGCCATGTCCAAGGCCGCCTTCGCATACCAGTTGTCAGGCAGCGTCCTGGCCAGGCGATGATCGATCTCGTTGCAATCGAAGGCGTCCCTCCCCAGGACCGCGGGACCCAGCCAGCGATTGACGGCCTCGGTAATGGAAAGCGACGTTTCGGCCGAATAACCCGGCATGGGCGACACCTCGCCGATGCCGATGCACTCCCCGCTTTTGACCTGCACGCGAACGTATCGATTATTCGGCGTCACAACGCGCGCATTCTGGTATGTCGACTTGAATTTCAGCTCGTACGCCTCTGCTGAAACCTCAATTATTTTTATTGCCACGAATATCTCCTCGCGCGCCGCCGCCGCGGCGCGCGATATATTTACTGCATCATCTGGCCCGGCATCCACAGCGTCAGCTGAGGCACCGCAATGATGATGGCGAGGGTGACCAACTCAAATAGAATGAAGGGCACCACGCCGCGAAACAGTTCTGCGCTGGACACCTTGCCTTCCGACGCGCCAATCACCGCATACAGGTTCAACCCGACCGGCGGTGTGATGACGGCGAGTTCGATGAGCTTGACGATCACGACACCGAACCATATGGGATCGAGTCCAAAGGCCACTGCAATGGGATGCAGGACGGGAATCGTCATGACCATCAAAGAAATCGAGTCGACGAACATGCCCAGAACCAGATACAGGACGATCACCATCGCGACGAAAAGCGCCGGAGTCAACTCCATCGCGATCATCACGTCAGTGATCGTGCTGACGAAGCCCGACACCAACAACAAGCGCGAGAACAGGAGGCCGCCAATAATGATGAGAAAGAGGGCCGCCGTGATAGACAGCGACTCGCGCAATGCCGCCCAAAACTTATCGGCCGGCATCCTGCGACGCATGATCGCAATCACAATGGCGCCCGCGGATCCTACGGCGCCTGCGGCCGACGGGAATATGGCTCCGGTATAAATTCCGCCCATGACCAAAACAATAAGGATCACAATCGCCCACAGCGGCTTCAGGCTCGTCATCTTCTCTTTGAAGCTGAACTTGACATCAAGACTTGGTGCCCAAGACGGCTTGAACCGGAGCATGACACCCACGCCGAGCATGTAAATGGCAATGGTCAGCAGGCCGGGGACAACACCAGCGATCAATAATGCACCGACTGACTCGTTCGTGAGAAGGCCGTAAAGAATCAGCGCAATAGAGGGTGGGATGAGGGCCGCAAAGGTGCCTGCGCAACAGATTGCCGCCGCGCTGATCCCTTTGTTGTACCCATGCTTGATCATCTCCGGCAGGGCAATCTTGGTGAAAAGAACCGCGCTCACCACTGTCGAACCATTGATCGCGCCAAAGGCGCCTGATGCCAGTATGGTGGCGTAATACAGGCCTCCACGCATTCCACTGACCCAGCGGTGCGCGGCGGTATAAAGTTCGCCGGTTATGCCTGTCTGGGACGTTAGTGCGCCCATCAACATGAACATTGGAAGAACGACAAACGCGTAGTCCGCCGATACCGCAAAAGGCAGCGTTTCAAGCGTCGTCAGCATGAAAAGCCAGCCTGCCGAGAGATACATTCCTAGCGAAGCAACGCCGATCATGGCGATGCCGACAGGCACACCGCCGGCCACGGCCCCTATCATCGCGGCAAGCGCGATGGTGCCAATCGTAATGGGATCCATAATTTACCTTAGCGCCTGAGGCTATATTGGAAGGGACGACTTGCCGGAGAGTGCGTGAACACTTTGCCGAATCGTCTCGAGCAGCATCACAAGGACACCGAATGCAAAGGCGATCTTGAAGGGATAGATGGGAAAGGAGTATACGGCGGAGGCAAACTCCAAGTTGGCTGTACTCGCAACAGCGCTATTGAAGCCCGCCCACGCCACCAAGGCGAATACGGCGGTGCTGACGATATACGCCACAATGTCGACATAGCGCCTGACCTTGCCTTTGATCAAGGCAATGACGATATCCACGATGATGTGCTCGTTGCGGGACTGCGCATAGGGCAGCGCGGTTGCCACCGTCGCGGCCAGTATTGCCGCTGACAATTCCGTCGCAGCGGGAATGCCTTGGTTGAACACGGCGCTACCCGCCGCGTCCCCAGCCCCTATGAGAACGAGCAGAACAATCAGTGCCGCCGAAACATAAAAGCACAGCTTCACGAGGTGACGGATGATCGAATCCGCAAAAGGGGCTAGTTTGGCCAAGGTCATTCTCCTTTTTCAGCTCAATGCGTGGTTCGGCTCAATATTTCTTGAGCAATTCCCGCCAATCCGCCACAACTTCCTTGGCCTCGGCGCCCAGTCCTTGCTTGTCCATTGTGGTCTGCCACAAGGTCATGAAATCGGGCGTAACCTCTTGCAGTTTTTCATCATCCTTGAACTCGTGGAAGGTCACTCCGGCGGCCTTCATGCCTTCTATGGCGTCCGCCTCGGCAGCCTGCACTTCCTTCACCGTCCTCTCGCTGGCTTCCTTGCTGATCTGGGCGATCAGGTCACGCACCTCGGCAGGCCATTTTTCCCACAGCGTCTCGTTGACGTAAATAGGATAGGTTGATAGCGCACCGAAGTTCGCCGTGCCCTGATGTTTGGCCGCCTCATGCAATTTGAATATATAGGTCAGGTCGTAGGAGTAATAGGCACAGTCGAGATTCCCGCGGGACAGGCCGTCATAAATCTCGGATGTGGTGGCATTGACTGACTTGGCTCCCAACGCATCCCAAAGTTGGGGGACGAATTGACCGTAGCTGCGAATTCGCAGATTTTTATAGTCGTCGACCGTCGTGACAGGCTTCGTACACAGCGTGTGGTAGCGATTCAAGCTGTGATAAAACAGTGGCCGCACGTTGTTTCGCTTATGCTCCGCGACCAGCAGTTTCGTCTCCGCCAGGGCGGTCATGACCTTCTGCGCTTGCGAAGCGTCCCTGAACACCATCGGCAAGGCGTTCGGCGCACCCGACAGCGGCAGTTGCGCAGGATAATAAGATGGGAACGTGGCGCCCAGGTCGACAGCGCCCTTCGATACCAGGTCCAGAATTTCGGTGGATTTGCCTAGGGACTCCGCCCAGAATATGCGCACCGTTATTTGGCCGTCCGAGCGCTTTTTGATCTCATCCGCCCACCACTGATCCGTCTTGGACTGTATCGTGGTGGCGGGAAACGCATGCGCCAGGCGCAGCGTCATTTTCGGGTACTCGGCAGAATGGGCCACGCCATTCAGCGCAAACGCCATGGCCCCAAGCAGAAATGCCTTCTTGAACATTGTGTTCCTCCGTTTAATTATTTTGTGGCCGACGACGTCGGCTACTTCACTGCTGCTGCAAATGCTTCAATAAGGCCGCCGTGGAGTGCTCCCAATGAAGATCGGCGAGAGCCTTCGCCTTCTCGACATTACCTGCGCGACATGCCTCATAGATCTCTCGGTGCTGGACATTCCACACAGCGACCTCCTGGCGGAACAGCACCGGATCGTGAAAATACCTGGACACCAAGAGCCGATGTTTATCGATGAGCCTATGGATCCTGGTTCCATAAGCCGATAAGGTTCCGGCAGAGTGGAATCGGTCATTCAAGATGTTCCACTCTCTGATGCTGTCAGTCTGGCTCTCCATTTTGATCAACAGCGACTCCATCTGGTTGAGATCAGCCAACGAAAGCTTAGTGACGCCTTCGCTGGTAGCCAGTGCCTCCAGGGCCCGGATGATGCTCAAAATCTGTTTGAGGTCATCAATAGAAAACTCGATGACCGTCGCGCCTTTGTTCGACTTGATCTGGACCAGGCCCTCTGCGGCCAGGATGTGCAAGGCATCCCGTACCGGCACGCGGCTGGTGTTGAGTTCGTTGGCGATGGCTTCCTGGACAAGCGCCTGCCCGGGCTCTAGCGCCCCGCAAATGATTTGCTCTCTGATCTTCGAGGCGATGCTTTCGGCCAGGGTTCTGGCCATGTATCCGTCCGCAAATGAGGAATTCAAGAGAGGCATTTCGTCTGTCCTATGGATTTGCTTTCCAGCAAAAGTATCAAGCTACTTTCGTCGATTGTTGAATGTACACAGTGTACGATCTGGTTTTATCATCGGTCAAGGCCTAAGCTCGGTCGTTTCGGGTGGGGGCGGGTAAATACGGAGACGGCATGCACGAACAACAAAGAGAAGTTGCGGCGCGCGAGAGAAAATCAAAGGCGCATCAAGATGCCAAGCCCGCGAATGCTCAGGGCGTTTCGCATGTCACTTGGCGGGCCACTGTGCTGGGGGCAGCATTCTCGCTCTTCTGGGCCTCAGCATTCGCGGCGGCGAAGGTTGCCGTCGTCGACGCCCCGTCTCTGCTGCTCCTGACGCTTCGGTTTCTGGTCTCGGGGATCATCGCCGTCGCACTCGCCCGGGCGCTAGGTCAGCGCATCCCGCGTGATCGCAGGACCTGGCTCGCCATAGGAACACTGGGTATCAGCCAGAACGCCATATATCTAGGCCTCATATTTATTGCGATCCGTGAGGTTCCCTCGGCGTTTGCCGCCATCATCGCCAGCGCCCTGCCGCTGGCCGTTGCAACCACGACGGCCGCGCTAGGCCGGGAACGACTGAATCTACGGGCAGCACTGGGGTTGGCGTGCGGCGCCATCGGCGTCGTTGCGGTGCTCTATGAACGCGTGGTCGGCGGAGTATCCATGCTGGGCATCGTCCTTTGCCTGGGCTCTTTAGGCGCCTTGACGTTTGCGACGATGATCGTCAATCGAGCCCGCTTCGATCGGGATTTACTGATGATTGTCGGACTGCAAATGTTTGTGGGCGGCTTGGCGATTGCGCCGTTCGGAATCGTTTTTGAATCCCCCGATGCCATCAACTTCACGCTGGAACTTGCCTTGTCATTTGCCCACCTCGTTCTGATTCCGGGCTTGCTGGCCACTTTTGTGTGGTTCAGGCTCATCCAGTGGATCGGACCGACGCGCGCCAGTGTCTTTCACTTCCTCAATCCAGGATTCGCCGTTGCCATTGCGTGGGTCGTGCTCGACGAGCCGCTTACTTCAGGGACGGTGATCGGAATGACACTGGTTGCGTTGGGCATCCTGCTGGTCCAGACGGCGCGTCTGGAGGCCTCGGCGGGTTCCCGCTAGGGTCGCCCTGCGGGCACCGGTCATCATCGGGTCACATCACTGGGCCATCATGTCGGCGAACCGCGGCTTGCGCGGACATACCGATTGCACCCCACCGATAGGCCACCCGATGAAAGAGTTCGATCTGGACGACGTCCCCGCGAATCCCTCCCACGCCGAACCGCTAGAGCGGCTGCGGCAACGCCTCGCCAACCGGCGGCGCCTCCTCAAGGGCGGCCTGGGCCTGGGCGCAGTCACGTTCCTGGGCGGCCTGCTGCCTGCCGCGGCGGGCGCGTCGGAGGCGCCGGCCGTCACGCCCGGACCGAAGGCCGCGGGCCTGGGCTTCAAGGCGGTGCCCATGAGCACCGCGGACACGCTGGCCGTGCCCGAAGGCTATGCGCACGCCGTCATCAACCGCTGGGGGGATCCCCTGTTCGCGGATTCCCCGGCGTTCGCGGGCGCGGCGGCGGAAGGCGGCGATGCCCAGGCCCGGCAGGTCGGCTATAACCATGACGGCCTGCATTTCTTTCCCATCGAATCCGCCACCGCGCCGGACGGCTCGGCCGAGGGTCTGCTGGTCACCAACCACGAATATGTCACGCCGCACTACTTTTTCCCACGCGGCGTCGCGCCCGGCAACGCGCAATGGAACCTGGACTGGATCCGCAAGGCCCAGCATGCGCAAGGCGTCTCGGTCACGCACATTCGCCTGGAATCGGGCGGCGGCTGGCGGCTGGTGGCCCATTCGCCGTTCAATCGCAGCATCCACGCCAACACCCCCATCCGCATCGCCGGCCCGGCCGCCGGACACGCGCTGTTGCGCACGAATACCGACCCGAGCGGCGAGACGGTCCTGGGCACCTTCGGCAATTGCGGCAATGGCTGGACGCCCTGGAACACCTACCTGACCTGTGAAGAGAACTTCACGGACTACTTCGGCATCGGCGCACGGGACGCGGACGCGGCCGATTACCCGGACGAGGACTATCGCAGCCACATGCTGCGCTACAAGGGCGGCACCAAGACGGCCGACGCCGATTACCGCTGGGACACGCATGACGCCCGCTTCGACTGGACGCACGAACCCAACGAGTACAACCGCCATGGCTGGATCGTCGAGATCGATCCCTTCGACCCGCAGGCCGCGCCTCGGAAACTCACCGCCCTGGGCCGGTTCAAGCACGAGAACGCGGCCCTGGCCATCAGCGCCGACCGCCGCGTCGTCGTCTACATGGGCGACGACCAGCGCAGCGAGTACCTCTACAAGTTCGTCTCGGACGGCGAGTATCGCCCCGGCCAGGACGCTCACAACCGTCAATTGCTGGAGCGCGGCACGCTGCACGTGGCGCGCTTCGAGGCGGGCGCCGACGGCCAGGGCACCGGCCGCTGGATCCCGTTGACGCTGGATACGCGCGGCCCGGACGGCCGGCGCCTGGGCGAGCTTTTCAACGAGAACCTGGGCGAACTGCTGATCAAGACCCGGCAGGCGGCCGATGCGGTGGGCGCAACCCCCATGGACCGTCCGGAATGGGTGGTCGTCCACCCGCATACGCGCGCAGCCTACGTGACCCTGACCAACAACAGCGACCGCGGCAGCGGCAAGGCGCGCTGGCCGGGCGGCCCGGCGCACCCCGGCGCCGACGGCGGCGCCAATCCGCGCGACAAGAACATCTACGGCCAGATCGTGCGCTGGCGCGAGGATGACGATCGCGCGGCAAGCCTCACATTCCAGTGGGACATCTTCGTGCTGGCGGGCAACCCCACCGTGTACGGCGAGGACGACGCCCGCCGGGGTTCGGCCAACGTGACGCGGGAGAACACCTTCAACAGCCCCGATGGACTGGGTTTCGATCCACAAGGCCGATTGTGGATCCAGACCGACGGCAACTACAAGAACGGCGGCGAGTATGCCGGACAGGGCAATAACCAGATGCTGGTCGCCGACCCGACGACGGGCGAGCTGCGGCGGTTCCTGACGGGGCCCAAGGGCTGTGAAGTCACCGGCATCACCTGGACGCCCGACCAGCGCTTCGTATTCATCAATATCCAGCATCCGGGCGAGGGGCCCGACCTGGCCGACGCCCAGGCGCAGCCCTTGTCGGTGTCCACCTGGCCCGACGGCCCGGCGGCCACGCGGCCGCGCCCGGCGACCGTCGTCATCTGGCGGCGCGACGGCGGTATCGTCGGCGGCTGAGTCGCCGCGGGGGCGGCTGCCGCCCCGCCGCGGTTTACTTTCCATCGGGGCTACAGGACAATGCGGCAATAGTTCCCCCCTTTCCGCAGCCCCGATGACACGCGCCGCCCCGCCTTCCGGACAGCCATGGCTTGCGGGCCTGGCCACCACGCTCGACACCGAGCACGACTACCGCCCCCGCGTGGAGGGCCGGCTGCCCGCCGCTCTGCGCGGCACGCTCTACCGCAACGGTCCGGGACGCTTCGACCGGGGCGGCCTGCGCAAACGTCACCTGCTGGACGGCGACGGCATGATCCAGGCCTTCGATTTCGGCGGGGACGGGGTGCGCTATCGCAACCGCTATGTGCGCACCGCAAAATTCCTGGAGGAACAGCAGGCGGGCCGCTATACCCGGCCGACCTGGACCACGCGCGCGCCCGGCGGCCCCTGGCGCAATGCCGGAAACCGCATCCGCTCGCAGGCGGGCGTCACCGTCGTGCACAGGAACGACCGCCTGTATGCCTTCGACGAGGTCGGCCAGCCCTACGGCCTCGATCCACACAGCCTCGACACCCTGGGCGAACAGGCTCTCGGCCCGGCCGGCGTGCCCCTGGACTTCAAGGCCCACACCAAGACCGACCCGAACACCGGGGACTGGGCGCTGATCGCCTTCCAGCATGGCCCGCGCAACCACATCCACCTGGTGGAGCATGCGGCCGATGGCACATTGAGGCGCCACCAGCGCATCGTCTCGCCACGCGCCTCCTATATCCACGACTGGTTCCTGACCGAGCATCACGCGCTGATCCTGCTGCATCCGATCGAGCTGTCCCTGCCGGCTTACCTGGCGGGCCTGCGCAGCTTTACGGAAAGCCTCCATTGGGATGCCGCGCGGGGCAACCTGCTGCTGGTGATCGACCGTTCGGGGCAATCGCCCGTGCGCGTCCTCGAGGCACCCGCCAGCTTCATGTGGCACAGCCTGAACGCCTACGAGCAGGGCGGAACGATCGTGGCGGATTTCGTCGGCTATGCGGCGCCCGACCACTTCATCGGCGAACGCGCGGCGTTCCGGCAGATCATGCTGGGCGCTACGGGCGAGGCGCGCCATCCAGGCCTGCTGCGCCGCTACGTGATCGATCCGGCGCACCGGCGGGTCACCGAGAACATCCTCTCCGAGCGCAATTGCGAATTCCCCATCGTCGATCCGCGCGCGGCCACGCGCGCACACCGATACGCCTACGTCACGACCGCGCCGGGACCTTCGGTGTTCCATAGCGGCCTCGCGCGCATCGACACCGCCGGCGGCCGCGCCGACGTCATCGACCTGGGACCGCGGACCCACCTGGGCGAACCGGTCTTCGTGCCCGATCCGGCCGCGCGCGACGAGCGCGGATGGCTGCTGTCCCTGGGCCTGGACGGCGACAGCGGGACATCGTTCCTGGGGGTTTTTCCCAGCGACGCCTTGGCCGACGGGCCGGTGGCGCGCATCTGGCTGGAGCACCCCACACCACTGAGTTTCCATGGATACTGGCAATCGGCATGACCCTTCGTTTTACTTTCATATCCCCGTCCCGCAAGCTCGCCCGCACACTGCTCGCAGCGACCCTGGCCTGGCTGCCGTGGGCCCATGCGGCGAACCTCCATATCGAGGTCACCGGCGCACGCAGCACCGGCGGCCTCATGGCCATTGCCGTGTTCGCCGCGCCCGGCGCGGGATTTCCCCTGGACGGCGGCCTGGCGGTCCACCGCACCCGCGTGCCCATCGACGAGGCCAGCGGCCTGTGCGCCACCACGATCGAGGGCCTGCCGGCAGGCCAATACGCCGTTGCCGTCTACCATGATGACGACGACAGCGGCACGCTCGAGACCGGGCTGTTGGGCAAGCCCAAAAAGCCCTACGGGTACTCCAACAACCCCAAGCCCGTGATGCGCGCCGCGCGCTTCGAGGAGGCGCGCTTCGAACTGCCGAGGGAGGGCGCAACGATCACCATCGAACTGCAATAAGTCGGCATCGGGGACGTCGCTCGCGCCTGCGTCAGCCGGGGGGCGGTCTCTTGCGCCGCCCGCTCCACCAGCGCAACAAGCCGTGCGACAGACGCACCTTTTCCTGGCCGACGGGCACGTCGGCGCGCACCCGCATCCAGGAGGACTTCGCATAGGCCAGCCGCTGGTCGGGATAGACACTGCGGTGGCCGACGATCAGGTAGGCGGCGATGGCCGCGCCGGCCACGTAAATGGTGCCGACCACGCCGCCGAACAGTTCCACGCCCATGAGGATGGCCGCCAGCGGCGTGTTCGACGCCGCCGCCACGACCGCGACCAGCCCCACCGCCGCGCCCAGTGTCGGGCTGATGCCGAACAGGTGCGCAAAGGCATTGCCGGCCACGGCGCCGATCACGAATTGCGGCGTCACGATCCCCCCATAAAACCCGGATCCGAGGGTAATGGCCACCAGGAGGACCTTCCAGAAGAATCCCGCATAAGGCATGGCCTCGCCGTCCAGCGCGCGGTCCATCAGCGGCAGGCTGAGCCCCAGGTAATCGACGGGAATGAACTGCACCAGCGCCGCCAGCACAACACCTCCGGCCAAAGGCATGAGCGGCGGCCAGACGCCCCAGCGCGTCTGGATGCGCAGGCATAGCCGCCGCACGCCGAACACCATGTCCACGAATATCCGCGCCACGACCCCGCTGAGCATGCCGATCAGCACGGTCTTGACGAACAATAATTCGGAAAACGCCGGCAAGCCCCCGACATCGTAGTATTCGTAAGGGATGCCCCAGGCCTTGCTGGCCTGGAACGCGGAAACCCCCGCAATCATCGCCGGAAACAGGAAATCATGACGGATCCGGCCGATGGCCAGCATCTCGATGCCATAGAGGGCGCCGGCGATCGGGGTCCCGAAGACACTGGCAAAGCCCGCGCTGACGCCGCAGGCGACGATGCGTTGCTGCAATTCGGCATTGAGCCGGAACAGGCGGCCGATGGCCGAACCCAGCGATGCGCCCAGGTGCGAGCAGGGCCCTTCCTTGCCCGCGGAACCGCCGCAACCCAGTGTGATGATGGCGGCGACGGGCTTGATCAGCATCGTGCGCAGCGGCATCCGGCCGCCCTGCTCGAAGACGGCCGCCTGGATCGAGTCCTTCAGTCCGCCGGCACCGGCGCGATAGCCGTAATACAGCAGCAGGCCATTGGCCAGGCCGCCGAGGGGCAGCAGCACCGTCTGCACCCACAAGGGGATGCCCGTCGAGCGGTCGGTGAAGAAAAACAGGATGTGCAGAAAGATGCTGACACCCGAACCCACCACACCGCCGACGATCGTGGCAAGGACCATCCACTGCACCACCGTCGCCAGCATCACCACCGGCTCGAGGACGGCAAGACGCGGCATGCGGGGAGGTTTCATGGCAAAGAACGGCGGCGCCGCCGCAGCGATCCGGACAAGCCGGAATTATAGGATGCCGTCCCGCGCCATTGCGCATTCGGCCAGCGCCTCGTAGTACGAGCCGGTCTCGCGCGGCACGGATGCCACGAGAACGCAACGCCGCGGCCGCCAGACGATGGGGCGTTCCGCGTTCAGGACGGACAGATCCCCCGGCCCGGCCTTGCGCAACAGCGACACATGAGGCCGGAAACGATCGCTGGTTGCCGGAAAACCCAGGCGCTCCAGGCGTGCCCAGAGGTCGGCGTGCAGGGTATCCAGCCATGCGGGCCACGGGTGCGACGGCCCGGCCCAGACGATGCGCGGACCATCGAAGCGCCCGACACGGTCAATGACCAGTTCGCCGCCGCGCGGCGCCCATTGCCGGATCATGCCGCTCAGGGCGGGGACACGGTCGCCCGCGACCGTCCCGAGGAAAGCCAGGGTCAGGTGCAGGGTATCCGTGCGCATCGGCCTGCCGCCGCACACTGCGCGCGCACGTCCGACGCGGCCCGCCAGGGCGCGCGCAGTGGCGGGGCCGGGCCACAAGGCCACGAACAGGCGCCGGGCCTTGGCGTCGCCGTCGGGGTGATTGCCGGGTGCAGTCATGGGGGCTCCTTCATACCGCTACAGTCTACCCGGACCGGCCGCACTCAGTACGTCGCCCTGCCCCCCGAGGCATCGAACGTGAACCCGGTGGTAAAGGAGCATTCCGGGCTGGCCGCGAAGGCCGCCACAGCGGCCAGCTCGGGGATCTGCAACAGGCGGCCCATCGGAATCTTGGCCTTGCTGCGCTCGATGTGCCCGGGCGTCATCTGCTTGAGCAGGTCCGTCTCGACCATGACGGGCGCCAGGCAGTTCACCAGGATCCCCGTACCGATCAGCTCGCGCGCCAGGGACTTGGTCAGGCCGATCACCCCGGCCTTGGAGGCGGCGTAAGCCGCGATGCCCGGCACGCCTTCCTTGCCGGCGATCGAGGCCACGTTCACGATGCGCCCATAGCCCCGGACGCGCATAGCGGGCACCGCCGCACGGCAGCACAGAAAGACGCCATCCAGATTCACCCGCAATACGCGCTGCCATTCGTCCAGGCCATAGTCCTGCACGTCGGCGACCCGGCCATTGACGCCGGCGTTGTTGACGAGGACGTCCACCCTGCCCAGCTCGTCGAGCACACGCTGCATGCCTCGCGCCACCGAGACCTCGTCGGCGACATCCACCTGATCCGTCCAGGCCGGCCGGAAACCGGCATCCGCGATACTGAAACCCCGGCAGTCCACATCCCACAGCACCACCCGCGCGCCCTCCAGCGCCAATCGATGGGCAATGCCCAAGCCGACGCCGCGCACGCCGCCGGTGACGATCGCCACCTGGCCCGCGAATCGGCGATCGTCCGACGTCATGCCGCACCGTCCGCCGGCCGATAGGCCTCGATGGTCTGCGCGATGCCAAGGGCCAATGGCCGGGCCGACCAGTCCGGCAACAAGGCCGCCGGCCCCTGAAGGTGGACCGGCAGGCGGATCGGCATGGGCGGCCCCTCGGCCGCGATCACCGCATCCGGCACGACCTTGCGTATCGCCTCGATGATGTCCTCGGCCCGCGCCGATGCACCGACCAGGTCGATGCGGTGCGCCCCCGTCGCCGGCGCCTCCAGGGCCGATTCGAAAGCGGCGGCGACGTCATCCACGTGGATGATGTCGAATTCACCGGTAAAAGGGATGGTGTAGGGCTGCCCACGCGCTGCCGCCCGGCAGGCCAGGCTGGGGCCGGCCGACAGGCCGTCCTCGCGGCCCAGGCCGTAAACGACGTAGGGCCGGAAGCCGATGCTGGGCAGGCCGTCATCCGCCCAGAAGGCCGCCGCGCAATGTTCGCCGGCCAGCTTGAAAGCCCCGTAATGCGTGATGGGGCTCGGGGCCTGTCCGCCGTCGGGTCCGAAGACACCGGCGCTGCTCATGTACAGGACACGGCCGATGCCTTCGGACCTGGCCGCCAGGAATACGTTGAGCAGGCCGATCACGTTCACCTTCGCGCCCAGGACGGGATCGGCCCGACACCCCGGCGTCAGCATGCCCGCCAAGTGGATCAATGCGTCACACCCGCGGGCGGCCGCGCGCACCGCGCCGGTATCGGCGACGTCCGCGATCACCCATTCGAACCTGTCGACCAGCGCCGGACCGCAGACTTGTTCCAGGGTCTCGCGGCGGATGCCCACGTCGAGGATGCGCAGGGCCATGCCGCGAGCGGCCAGCCGCCGGGCGATCCAGGCGCCTATGAAACCACCGCCGCCCGTCAACAGCACCTTCACAAGGCCGCCCCCCGCGCAACGTCGGCGTCCGCGAGCACATGCTGCGTGCGGTACAAGGTGGCGGTCGCGCAGCGGCGCTGCGCATCGCTCAAGCCATCCAGTGCGGAATCCAGGGCCGCCTGGGTGCTGTCACGGTCCAAGCCGTCGATCAGCAAAGCGAGCGCCACCGTGCGGTCCGGTTCGCCGCCGCTTTCGCGAAACGTCTTTTCCGCGGTGGGCTGCTGGCCCAGTGACGAATCCCCACGCAGCACGTGGGCGCCCAGGATGCCGGGCAGGCCCATGGTCTCGCGCACCCCGGCAATCAAGCGGGATTCATCCGGCAAGGCGGGGGCCGCCTGGCCGAATTGCAGCGTCGCCAGCCACCCGCCCGTGCCGCGTCCCTCGCTGGCCAGCACCCGGCAGACCGTGCGCGAAGGCGCAATGTAGACCGACAGAATGCGCCGCGTCCAGGGTGTCGGATCGTTGAGCCGCGCCAGATACGGCTCGGAGACGAAAACCTGCGGCTCGTCCGCCTCGTACATCATGAAATAGCGCAGGGATTCCGGCGCTCCATCCAGCGCCTGACAGCGCCTGCCGCGCCTGAAGCCGGGCACGGACAGGCGCTCGGGCATGTGCTCGAGGCTGTGCCACGCGTTGTAGTCCGCCTCGGAGGCGGCCTGCACACCGCCCCAATTCACCAGCACACCGCGACCCAGCAAACCGGACATGAATAGATCTCCTTTGATGGCAGGTGGCTGGATTCAGCGGCACACTCAGTAGAACAGCGACGGCAGGAAAAGACTGATCTGCGGCACATAGGTGACGATGAGCAAGGTGACGAGATTGACGGCGAGGAATGGCAGCGAGGCGCGCATCAGGACCAGCAGGTCGACCTTGGCGATCACCGCCCCCAGGTAGAGGCAGTTGCCCACGGGCGGTGTCACCAGGCCGACACCCAGATTCATCACCATGATCACCCCGAACTGGATCGGGTCGACGCCGACCGCCTGCGCCACCGGCAGCAGGATGGGCGCGAACAGGATCAATGCGGGCACCAGATCCATCACCATGCCCACGAACAACAGAAAGACGTTGATGGACAGCAGGACGGCGACCTTGCCCAAATCCATCGCCTCGAAGAAACCGACCAGGGCCTGCGGAAATTGCTCTACCGCGACGATCCAGGCGGCGACAGACGTCGCCGACAGCACGAACACCGGGATCGCCGTATTGATGGCCGAGTCCACGAATATCCTGAAGAAATCCCTCAGCGGGTAATCCTTGTAGACGAAGCCGCCGAGAATGAAGGCATAGAGCACGCCGATCACCCCGGCCTCGGTCGCGGTGGTCAGGCCGGTGATGATCGCCCCCAGCAGGAACACCGGCAGCAGCAGCGACAGGATCGCCTCGCGAAATGCCTTCCACAGCTCCGGCATGGGCGCCCGCGAGGCGCGCTGGGGCCAGCCCTTCTTCCGGGACATGGCGTAGACCGCGCCCATCAGCATGAGGCCGGTCAGGACTCCGGGTACCAGCCCCGCCAGGAACAGCGCGCCGATCGAGGAGCTGACCGTCACGCCGTAGAGCACCATGGGAATGCTGGGCGGAATCAGGATGCCGATGGGCGAGGAACAGATGGTGATGGCGCCGGCGTCGCGCCGGGAATAGCCCTGCTTTTCCATCGCGGGAATCATCAGGCTGCCGATCGCCGCGGTATCGGCCACGGCCGAACCCGAAATGCCGCCGAAGAAAATCGACGAAGCGACATTGACATGGCCCAGCCCGCCCCGGATGTGCCCCAGCAGCGCATCCGCAAAGCGCACCAGGCGGCCGGCGATGCTGGTCTCACCGGCCAGGGCGCCGGCCAGGATGAACAGCGGCACCGCCACGAGCGGAAAAGAATTGACGGCGTTGACCATCTTGTGGGGCACGATCTCCAGCGGAAACGAACCATCCAGAAAGATCGCCGCCACCGCGGCGAAGCCCATGCCGAAGGCAATGGGCACGCCGATGATCAGCGTGACCAGGAAAACGAGCGCGAGGGTGAGAATCAAGGTTCAGCTCCAGAGGCGGCGTGCGCAGGCGTACAGCTGGCCAAACGCGCTGACCATCATGAGGGCCGCGCAGATCGGCAGGCTGGCATAGATGTAGCCCTTGGGGATGCGCAGCGCCTCGGACAGGCTGTGCATGGTGTCCTCGACCACGATGGCGCCGCTGAATACCAGCACCCCCAGCAGCACCAGCACCACCACGGCGCACACGCATTCCAGCAGGGCTTGCCGGCGGCCGCCCAGGGACTGCCCCAGCAAAGTGAAGGCGATGTGCCCGCGCTCGTGGAACGCCACCACGCTGCCCAGCATGACGATCCAGATCATCAGGAAATTCGGCACCTCGGTGGCCCAATACAGGGAATCCTGCAGCGCATAGCGATAGAAGATTCCCAGAGCCACCACGCAGACCAGCGATACCATCAACAGCCCCACGAGCACCCGCAGGACCTTGCACAGCATCGTCATGGACTACCTCGCGTCGACCACGGCCTGGATCAAATCCGTCCCGATCACATCGCCGTATTTGGCGTAGGTCTTTTCGGCCCCCTCGCGGAAGGAATCGCGGTCCACGTCCTGGACGATCGTCATGCCTTTTTCACCCAGCTGGCTGATGAGCCCCGCATTGGATTCGCGCGACAGGCGGACCTGCGCATCGCGGCTGGTCGTCGCCGCCTGCATGACGGCCTCCTGCAGGTCGGCCGGCAATTTTTCCCAGAACCGGCGCGAGACGATGAATTCGCACGGAATGCTGGCATGGTGTGTGAGGTTCATGTATTTCTGCACCTCATAGAACTTGGAGGTGTAGATGATCTCGGGCGGGTTTTCCTGGGCATTGATCACCCCCTGCTGCAGGGCAGAATAGACCTCGGAGAAATCCATGGGCGTCGGATTGGCGCCCCATTGCTTGAAGGCGTACAGCCAGGGCTCCACATTGGGCACCCGGATATCGATCCCGGCCAGATCGGACGCCTTGTGCAGCGGCTTGTCCCGGGTCGTGATGTCGCGGAAACCGAGCTCGCCCCAGCCCAGTACCTTGTAGCCTTTGTCGTACATGATCTGGTCCAGCCGCTGGTTCAGCGCCGAGCCCGAGCGCATGACCGCATCCTTATGGGCCTCGTCCCGGAAGATCATCGGCAAGTTCAGCACATCCAGCCGGGGATCGATTTGGCCGTGGCGGCCCACCACCGCACCGTCCAGCGTGCCGAGCTTCATGCCCTCGAGGTATTCGGTTTCGGTGCCCAGCTGGGCGCTGGGAAATACCTTGACCTCGATGCGGCCGGGTACGCGCTTGTCGAGATCGGCGCGGAAAGCCTCCACCCATTTCTGGTAGCTATGGCTCTCGGGCATGGTGTGCGCCACTCGCAGGACGATGGCATCGGCCGCCAAGGCGCCTGTCGAGATCAGGTAGGCGGCGCACGCGACGGCCACTTTTGCAAATCGCATTGTCATGTCTGCTCCTGGATCGTTTTCGTTTTCAGATCGCCGCCAAGGGCGTCCGTCACAGCTTAGGATCTGAGGTACAGTATGTCAATAAATTAATTGTTCCTCGGGTACGCAAGCCATCCAGAATCAAGAAAGCCGGGCCCGCAACATGCGGGACCCGGCCCATCGGTCCGGCGGCGAACAGTGTAGTGTCCCCGAAGGCTTATTTTTTCAAGGCGCCCAGCGCGCGGGTATAGTTGTCGGTCATGGCGCCGATATGGCCGCCCAGCGCCCCGACCAGCGCGTCGCGGTCGCCGTCCGCAAAGGCCTCGGCGATCCGCTGGTGCTCGGCAAAAGTGCGGTCGCGGTGCATCTCCAGCGCCCCCGACAAATGGGCACGCAGCGCCGTCACGCGGCCCGAGCAAATTTCGTAGGCTTCGCGCACATAGTGGTTGCCGCAATAATCGAAGAACACATTGTGGAACATGCGATCGGCGTCGGCGTACTGCAAGGCGTCCCCTTTCTGGCGCGCCTTGACCATCGACCGGATCGCACGTTCCAGGGCGGCCCGCGCCCCGGCCGGGTCGTGCGCGAGGGCCATGGGGGCCGCCTGGGTTTCGAGCATCAAGCGGTACTGGACCAGTTCGGCCATGTCCTGCACGTCCGGCTTGAACACGAAGCTGCCGCTTTGCGGAATGATGGTGATGAGGCCCTGCAACTGCAACAAGGTCAAGGCCTCGCGCACCGGCGTGCGGCTGACGTTCATCGCCGTGGCGATCTTTTCCTCGGACAGCGCCTCGCCCAGCGCCAGTTCCGCACGAAAAATGGCCTCCCTGAGGCGCTCGGCCACCAGCACCGCCAGCGACTTCGGCCTCGAAATCCTGATCGCCTCGATCCGCGTTCCCTTCTTGCCTGACATCTGCGTTGTCCTCTTCGCGCAAGCCGCGCCGATCCCGTTATTCTATCCAGAGCCCGATTGTCCCCCGGGCACGCCGGCGAACCGCAAACATTTCTCACATTCCTCAAGATTCTTTGACCTTTGCCGCCTGGACTGCGTCCGACGGCGTGCCTATCCTGACCCAGGCCGGGCCGCGCTCCCGCGGGCCGTCACTCTCAAGGAGAACCACCCATGAGCATCATCGGCATGATCATCGTCGGCTTCATCGTGGGCCTCATCGCCAGGGCCGTCATGCCCGGCGACCAGAAACTGGGTATTATCCTGACTACGATTCTCGGGATCGTCGGGTCCATCGTTGCTGGCTACCTCGGGACCGCGCTCGGCCTGTATCAGGCCGGCCAGGGCGCGGGCTGGATCGGCTCCGTCGTCGGCGCCGTCATCGTGCTGTTGGTATACGGCCTGATCAAGAAGTCCTAAGGATTCCAAGCGCCATCCCCGCGGGCGGGGCCCTGGCTGCCGCCGCCCGCGACACGGATGACCCACCACGCCACCCACTCCAAACCGGACTCTCCCTTCCTGCGCCATTGGCTGGCCGAGGCTCTGCGCCTGCGCGAAACACAGCGCGAGCCGGTGGATGACACGGCCGAACTGGACGCCGTCCTGCAAGGCCCCGCCGGCCTGGACGAGCGCATTCTTCAGCGTGCCGCGCTGCTGGGCGAACGCGAGGGCCTGCGGGCGCGGCTGGTCCGGTGGGCCGCCAGTGCGCGCCTGGCGCTGATCCTGCTGTGGGTCATGGCGCTGTTCACCGGCATGGGCACCGCCGTCGCGGCCCTGGGTGCCGGCGACAGGCCGGTGAACCTCGCCCTGGCCTTGCTCGCCTTGCTGGGCTTGCATGCCGCAACCCTGTTGATCTGGCTGCTGAGCTTCCTGCCGGGGATCGCGCCTTCCACGGGACTCTCCGGGTTCTGGCTGTGGCTGACCGCGAAATTCGCCCGCGGCCCAGACGCCGCGCTGGCGGGCCAGGCGCTGGCCTCGCTCCTCACGCGCGCCAGGGCTTGGCGCCACATCCTGGGCGGCATCAGCCACGGCGCCTGGATCGCCGCCTTCGTAGGCGCGCTGGCCGCGTTGCTGATGCTGCTCAGCACGCGCCGCTACGCCTTCCAGTGGGAAACCACGCTGTTGTCGCCAGACGCCTTCGTCGCCATGGCCCATGCGCTGGGCGCCGTCCCCGCGCAGCTGGGCTTCCCCATTCCGGACAGCGCCGTGATCGCCCGCAGCGACGGCCTGCACATCCTGCCGGCCGCTGCCCAGGCGCAATGGTCCGCCTGGCTGATCGGCTGCGTCGTGGTGTGGGGCCTGCTGCCGCGCCTGATCGCCGGGCTCGCCAGTGTCTGGGTCGCGCGCCGACGGTTGCGCAGCCTGCGCATCGATCCGGGGCTGCCCGGGTGGCTGGAACTGCGTGAACGCCTGATGCCGCGGCACCAGGCCCTGGGCATCGACGCGCCCGCGCCTGGACCGGCCGCCGGGGCGCCCTGGTCCCGGCCGGCGCCCGCCGCCTTCGCCGGCGCCCTCGCCATACTCGGTTTCGAACTGGGCGCGCAGGCCGAGTGGCCGCCGGCGACCCTGCCCAATGGCGTGCGCGACATGGGGCTGTGCGACAGCCGCGGCGATCGGCGCCGGATCCTGGATCAGCTCCGGCAGCCGCCGCGGCGCCTCCTGCTGGTCTGCGATGCGCGCCAGACGCCGGACCGCGGCACCCGCGCCTGGCTGGCGGAATTGCAGGGCCTGTGTCCGCGCATCGACGTGTTGCTGCTGCACCGTCCCGGGCGCGAGGCCATCTGGCATGCGGCCCTGGACGCCCAGGGCATTGCCGCCACCCCTTCGATCGCCCACTGGGCCGACGCCGATCCTCCACCCGACCATGACTGAGCCAACCATCGTCCCCATCGACCTGGCCGTCGTCGGCCACACCAACACCGGCAAAACCTCGCTGTTGCGCACCTTGCTGCGCGATCCGGACTTCGGCGAGGTGGCTGACCAGCCGGGCACCACGCGGCACGTCGAGAGCGCGCAACTGCTGACCGAGGATGGCCTGCCGATCCTGATCCTGCGCGATACGCCGGGCCTCGAGGACAGCATGGCCGTGCTCGACGCCATCGACCGGCTGGTGGGCCCGGACGAGCGGCCGGACGGCCCCGAGCGCATCCGCCGCCTGCTTGAAAGTCCCGAGGCGCTGCAGCGTTTTGAACAGGAAGCCCGCGTCCTGGCCACGGTGCTGGAATGCGACGCGGCACTCTATGTGGTGGACGTCCGGGACCCCGTCCTCGCCAAGCACCGCGACGAACTCGGCCTGCTGGCCGCCTGCGGACGGCCGATCCTGCCGGTGCTCAACTTCACGCACAGCGTGAACGGCCAGTCCGACGCCTGGCGCGACGCCCTGGCCCGACTGGGGCTGCATGCCACCGTCGATTTCGACACCGTGGCCCCCGCCCTGGACGGCGAGGCGCAGATGATCGATCGGCTGGCCCTGATGCTGGACCGGCGCGCCGACACCCTGGCGCGCTTGCGCGCCGACCTGGAAGCCCAGCGACTGAGGCGGCGCGTGGACGCGGCGCGCCTGATCGCCGAACTCCTGATGGATGCGGCCGCCCTGCGCCTGCTCTGTCCGCAGGATTCCACGGACATGGCCACAGTCACCGTCAGCCTGCGCAAGCGCACCCGCGAACGCGAACAACAATGCGTCCAGGCGCTGCTGAAGCGCTACCGTTTCAGCAGGGCGACTTTCCCGCACCATCCGCTGCCGCTGGAGGGCGAGCGCTGGGGCATGGACCTGTTCAATCCGCAGGCGCTCAAGGCTTTCGGCATCCAGGTCGGCAAGGGCCTGGCCACCGGCGCCATGGCGGGCGCCACCATCGATGCGTTCACCGGCGGCCTGAGCCTGGGCACGGCGACGCTGCTGGGCGCGGCGGTCGGCGGCCTGTGGCAAGGCGCGCACCAGTGGGGCAAGCGCCTGATCGGCCGCGTTGCCGGACACCTGGAAATCACGGTCGACGATCCCGTGCTGCAATTGCTGGGACTGCGGCAGCTGGCGCTGGCGCGCGCCCTCGAGCGGCGCGGACACGCCGCCTGGCAGCCGATCGACGGCGGCACGCTGACGCCGCCCGCCCAGGCGCTGGACACGGAGGGCGAGGGGGCAACCCGCGCCGCGCAAGGCGCGCTGCTGCCCGAGGCGGTGTGGCCGATCCTGCGCGAAGCACGCGGGCATCCCGAATGGTCCTCGATCGGCGTTGCGCCTGTCGCCGATCCGCGCCGCGACGTCCTCGTCGCCCGCCTGGCAGCCCTCCTCGATGCGGCGCTGTAGCGTACCTGTTACCAACCGCCCGACGCGCCGCCGCCACCGCCACGTCCGCCACCGCCACCGCCGCCACCACCACCGCCACCGAAGCCGCCACCCCCGCCAAAGCCGCCGCCACCGCCCCGATCGCCCGGCCAGCGTCCGCGACGGCGCCCGGCGAAGCGCTTCGCGAGCCCCATGCTGCGGCCCAGCAAGGACAGCCCAAAGCCCACCGCCGCGGCAACCAAGGCCAGCCACAGGCTCTCGAACAGCACGTAAACGAACGCCCCCAGCAGAAAGGCGCCCATGACGGGCGGCACCACGAGCGCGAGAAAGGACAGCGGCGCCAACATGAAGACAGGTTCATCGTCCTCCGTCGCCGGAGCGGGCAGCGGCTCGCCATGGATCAAGGCAATCAGCGCGTCCACGCCGGCTTCGATCCCCGCGTGGAAGTCGCCGAAGGTGAAATGCGGCGTGATCTGCTCGCGGATGATGCGCCCGGCCTGCAGATCCGTCACCGCGCCCTCCAGGCCATAGCCGACGTCGATGCGCACATTGCGGTCGTCCTTGGCCACCAGCAGCAGGATGCCGTCGTCCACGCCCTTGCGGCCGATCTGCCACTGATCGAAGACCCGGCGCGCATACTGTTCGATCGAATCCGACCCGGTGGTCGGCAGGATCAGCACGTAGAGCTGCGCGCCGGTGGACTGCTCCAGCGCGCGCAGCTTGCCGGACAGCGCCTGGATCTGGCCGGGATCGAGCGTCGAGGTCTGATCCATGACCGGCCCCGTCCAGGACGGCACCGGCACCTCGGCTGCAGATGCCGGGCGCTCGGCCGCGGCCGCAGGGGGTGCCTGGACCGTATCGGCCGGTGCCGCCTGGGCATGCGCCGCCGCGCCCCATAGGCAGGCCCAGGCGAGGGCGGCAGCGCCCAGGCCTCGGGCGAGGCGCAGCAAGGTCCCGGTCATGGCGGACGGCCTCATTTGGCCGTGGCCGGCACGTCGAACGTCACATCGGGATTGCGCATGACCTCGTCGGCCTTGTCCAGGCCATACTGCGGCTTGAGCCCATACCCCAGGACCTTGGCGGTCAACAGGGTGGGGAACTCGCGGATCGTCTGGTTGTAGGCCTGCACCGACCGGACGTAGCGCTCGCGGGCCACTGCGATGCGATTCTCGGCGCCCTCGAGCTGCGTCATCAGGTCGCGGAACAGGCCGTCGCTCTTCAAGGCCGGATAGTTCTCGGAGACCGCCAGCAGGCGCGACAGGCCCGCGGACAAGGCGCCCTGTGCCTGCTCGAAACGCGCCATGAGCGCGGGATCGTCCAGGTCGTCGGCCGTGACGCGGATCTCGCCGACCCGGGCGCGCGCCTCGGTCACCTCCTTCAGCAGCGTCCGTTCATTGACCATGTAGGCATTGACCGAGGAAACGAGCTTCGGCACCAGGTCGGCACGGCGTTCGTACTGGTTCAACACCTGGGACCATTCGGCCTTCACCTGCTCGTCCAGTCGCTGGATTTCGTTGTACCCGCAGCCCGACAGCAAGAGCGTCGCCAGGGCCGCCAGGGCCAGAGCCGTCCATCGTTTGATCATTCGATTCCCCAAAAGGCGCAGCCGCGGATCCGGCCGTCGTCAAGCCATTATTTTAGAGCCGACACGTGCGTGCGGACGCTGAGACAAATCCTCCATTCTTGGCGCCAGGACGCTATAATGATGGGCTTGCGCAGCCTACCAGTCGCTACGCATGCCTTTTTGGGCACCGGCCGCCTTGCGGCGGACCGACAAGCGCCCGCTCACCTGTTTCAACCCCTTCATTCGTCGGCCTCGATTGGTATCCCTCGACTCGAGCGATAGGCGGTCGCTGGAGTCGTATTCTTGGAATCTCAGAACACTTTTGCCTCGCTTGGCTTGGCGGAGCCCCTGCTGCGCGCCGTCACCGAGGCGGGCTACACCCAACCCACGCCGATCCAGGCGCAGGCCATCCCGCGCGTGATCGAAGGCGGCGACCTGCTCGCCGCCGCCCAGACCGGGACGGGCAAGACGGCGGGCTTCACCCTGCCCATCCTGCACACCCTCATCAACCGGCCGCTGGCCGCGCGCAAGGCGGGTCGCCCGCGCGTGCTGGTGCTGACGCCGACGCGCGAACTCACCGCCCAGGTCGAGGAGTCCGTGCGCCTGTACGGCAAGCACACCCGCATCCAGTCCATGGTGATGTTCGGCGGCGTCAACATCAATCCGCAGATCGCCACCCTGAAAAAGCCCGTGGACATTCTGGTGGCCACCCCCGGGCGCCTGCTGGACCACTGCCAGCAAAAGACCGTCGACCTGTCGGGCGTCGAGATCCTGGTGCTGGACGAAGCCGACCGCATGCTGGACATGGGCTTCATCCGCGACATTCGCCGCATTCTCAAGCTGCTGCCCGCCCAGCGTCAAAACCTGCTGTTCTCGGCCACGTTCTCGGACGAGATCCGCGAACTCGCCAAGGGCGTGCTGAACAACGCCAGCGAGGTCTCGGTCGCGCGCCGCAACACCGCATCCGAACTGGTCACCCAGCGCATGGTCATGACCGAGCAGTCCCACAAGCGCGACCTGCTCAGCCACATCATCCGTGAAAGCGGCTGGCACCAGGTGCTGGTCTTCACCCGCACCAAGCACGGCGCCAACCGCCTTGCCGAAAAACTCGTCAAGGACGGGCTGTCGGCCGCCGCGATCCACGGCAACAAGAGCCAGGCGGCGCGCACCAAGGCCCTGGCCGGCTTCAAGGACGGCAAGGTCGCCGTGCTGGTGGCCACCGACATCGCCGCCCGCGGCCTGGACATCGACCAGTTGCCGCAGGTCGTGAATTTCGAACTGCCGAACGTGCCCGAGGATTATGTGCACCGCATCGGCCGCACGGGGCGGGCGGGCAGCGCCGGCTCGGCGCTGTCGCTGGTGGACCAGTCCGAGATCAAGCTGCTGCGCGCCATCGAGCGCCTGATCAAGAAACCGATCGAACAGCAAGCCATCGAGGGCTGGAATCCCGGCGCGATGGTCACGGCCGACTCGGCGCCCGACGCCCGCGAGCGCCGCGACCAGCTGCGCCACGACAGCGGCGGACGCGGGGCGCGCGGGCCGCGCGACGAACGCCGCGGCGCATCCGGCCAGGACCGCCGCAGCGGCGCGCCGCGCAGCGGACGCGGTGGGCGGGGACCGGCCGCGCCGGCTGCCTCCACGCGCAGCGGCCAGGGGCCGCGCGAACATGGCCATCGCCGTCCCGCGGGCGGCGCCCTGCTGCAAAAGGCCGACTGAACGTCCTCAAACGCAACACGTACGCACCATGGCACTTTCGACCTGGCTCGCCTTTTTCGCGGCCTCCTGGGCGATCTCGTTTTCCCCCGGCCCCGGCGCAATCTCGGCCATGGCCTCGGGGCTGAAGTACGGCTTTCGCCACGGCCGCTGGACCATCCTCGGCCTGCAACTGGGCATCGTCTGCCAGCTGCTGGTCGTGGCCGTGGGCCTGGGCGCGCTGCTGGCGACCTCCGAGCTGGCGTTCACCGCCATCAAATGGGTCGGCGTCGCCTACCTGGTCTACCTGGGCGTGCGCCAGTTCCGCACGGATGCCGCGCCGGTCGCGGTCGAGGCCCGGCCGACCGGCGGCCACCCGATCCGCGACCAGCTCACACACGGCTACCTGGTCAACATCACCAACCCCAAGGGCACCATGTTCCTGCTGGCGGTGGTGCCGCAATTCCTGGACGTCGGCCAGCCCCTGCCCCTCCAGTACCTGATCATCGGCGCGACCCTGTGCTTCACCGACCTGGTGGCGATGACTTGCTATACTTCGCTCGCCTCGCGCATCCTGCGCCTGCTGCGCCAGCCGCGCCACGTGCGCTGGCTCAATCGCGGATTCGGCGCGCTGTTCATCCTCGCCGGCACGGTCCTGGCGACCCTGAGCCACAAGGAATGAATCCGCAGCCGTCCTCCTTCGACATCGATCCATGAGCCTGTCTGACGAAGTCGCCCGGCGACGCACGTTCGCCATCATCTCGCACCCCGACGCGGGCAAGACCACCCTGACCGAAAAGCTGCTGCTGTTCGCCGGCGCCATCCAGATCGCCGGCAGCGTCAAGGCGCGTAAGGCCAGCCGGCACGCCTCGTCGGACTGGATGGAGATCGAAAAACAGCGCGGGATTTCCGTGGCCTCGTCGGTGATGCAGATGGAGTACCGCGATTGCGTGATCAATCTGCTCGACACCCCGGGCCACCAGGATTTCTCCGAGGATACCTACCGCGTGCTGACCGCCGTGGACGCGGCGCTGATGGTGATCGACGCGGCCAACGGCGTCGAGCCCCAGACCATCCGCCTGCTGCAGGTCTGCCGCGCGCGCAACACGCCCATCATCACCTTCGTCAACAAGCTCGACCGCGAGGTGCGCGAACCCCTGGACTTGCTGTCCGAGATCGAGGCGCACCTGGGCATGGACGCCATCCCGTTTTCCTGGCCCGTGGGGATGGGCCGGCAATTCGGCGGGGTCTTCGACATCCGCAACGACCGCATGCGCGTCTTCCGGGCGGGCGCCGAGCGCCACCAGGACGACGACGAGGCCATCGACGGTTTGGACAATCCCGCCATCGCGGCGCGCTTTGGCGAGGCCTATGCCAAGGCGCGCGAAGAAATCGAGCTGATCTCGGGCGCGGTGCCCGAGTTCGACCGCGAGGCCTTCCTCGCTGGGCGCCAGACGCCCGTGTTCTTCGGCTCGGCGATCAACAATTTCGGCGTGCGCGAGGTGCTCGACGCGCTGGTCGAGCAGGCGCCCGCGCCCGGGCCGCGCGAAGCCGTCGAACGTGTGGTCCGGCCGGACGAGCCACGCTTTACCGGCGTCGTCTTCAAGGTGCAGGCGAACATGGACCCCGCGCACCGCGACCGCGTGGCCTTCGTGCGCGTCAGCTCGGGACATTTCCAGCGGGGCATGCGTCTGAAGGTCGGTCGCAATGGCAAGGAAATCCGGCCGAACAACGTGGTGTCCTTCCTGTCGCAGCGGCGCGAAATCGTCGAGGAGGCCTATGCGGGCGACATCATCGGCATCCCCAACCACGGAATCCTGCAACTGGGCGACGTGCTCACCGAAGGCGAGACCCTGGCCTTCACGGGGCTGCCGTTCTTTGCACCCGAACTGTTCCAGGCCGTCGAGGTCAAGGACCCCTTGCGCACCAAGCAGCTGCGCACCGGCCTGACGCAACTGGGCGAGGAAGGCGCGATCCAGGTGTTCCGCCCCCAGGCGGGCGGCGCGCTGCTGCTGGGCGCAGTGGGGCAGCTGCAGTTCGAGGTCGTCGCCCATCGCCTCAAGACCGAATATGCCGTCGACGCGCGCCTGATGCCCTCGCGCTACAACCTTGCGCGCTGGATCACCTGCGAGGACCCCAAGGCCCTGAAGAAATTCATGGACGCCAACGCCGCCAATATCGCCTACGACGTGGTCGACGCGGCGGCCTTCCTCGCCAGTTCGCCCGCCCAGCTGCGCGTGGCCCAGGAGCTCTATCCCGCCATCGAGTTCCATGCCATGCGCGAGCATGCCGGCCAGGTGTTCAGTGCCGGACTTTAGTGTCTCTAGTGTCCCGCGCAGCTGATTCCCATGTCATTTACAATGCCCTGGATGGATCGATTTTCTGACCAGAGGGCCGCTACATGTCCTGGCGCCTGATATTCGCCGTTCTCCTGATCGCCGCCGGCGCATCCGCCTGGGGCGGTCTACGCTTGGGCGACTGGCTGATCGCCCACGGTCCGGCCCAGCCCGTCATGCCCGCGCATCCCGAGCTCGAGCCAGTGCCCGTCCTGGGCGCGGACGGCAAACCTTTCGTCGCCACCGCGCCGCAGCCCCTGCCCGATGGACGCCTGGGCGTCCCCCTGCAGACGCCCCCGGTCAATTGGGAAATCCAGACCGTGCCGCTGATGGACTCGGCGCCGCCTATCGCCCTGGCGACCACCACCATCACCATGGACGAGGCCATCGCACTGGCCTCGCAAAACCAGCAGAACGGCCTCGAGGGCATCGCCACCGTCGACACCATCCAGCCGGTGGACATTACTACCGCGCCACCGCCCCCGCCCGCGGCGGGACAGCCGGCGGCCGGCAACTGGCAGGCGGCCTTCCAGCAGGAACTGGCGCTGTGCGAGCAAAAAGGGTTCTTTTCCAGGCCGTCCTGCGCCTGGGCCGCCCGCAACAAGTACTGCGAGCCCAACAACGCCTGGGGACGGGTGGACGGCTGCCCCGCCCGCAATTCCGGCTACTAGCGCCGCCTGGCTTACTCGCCCATCTGGGATTGCAGATAGTTCTGCAGGCCGACCTTGTCGACAAGCTCGATCTGGGTTTCCAGCCAGTCGATATGTTCCTCGGTGTCGTTGAGGATGTCCTGAAACAGGTCGCGCGAGGTAAAGTCCCGGACCGATTCGCAATAGGCCATGGCTTCCTTGACGGTCGCCTGCGCACCCGTTTCGAGCTTCAGGTCACAGGCGAGGATTTCGGGAACCGTCTCGCCGATCAGGAGCTTGTGCAAGTCCTGCAGATTGGGCAGGCCATCGAGCATGAAGATGCGTTCGATCAGCCGATCGGCATGGCGCATCTCGCCAATGGATTCATCGTATTCGTGCTTGCCGAGCTTTTCGAAGCCCCAGTGCCTCAGCATGCGCGCATGCAGGAAATACTGGTTGATGGCCGAGAGCTCGTTCTTGAGTTGTTTGTTGAGGTATTGAATGACCGTCTTGTCGCCTTGCATGGCCAGTGCTCCTGTCGGGGGTACGCCCCGCAGAGGCCGGGGCCTAAAGCACTAGCCTAACACGATGCCCTCCCGCCAGAAAGCCCTGGCAGGATGACACGTGAAGCCCCCGCCATCACCGGCGAGGGAATCCGCCGCTCAGGCCGCGACGCGGCGGCGGATTTCCTGGCTGTCGAACACCACGGCGGGCGCCAGCCCGCCGAGATCCAGCGCGGGCTCGGCATAGCGGCCCCCGGGAAGGTACTCGGTCGCGGTCTCGGCGCAATGCCCGCAGCAGGTCGCGACCCCGAGGCTGGCCTGGAGATCGGACAGCGCCTGGGCACCCTGCGCGACGGCCTCCTGGACCTGGCGCTCGCTGATCGCATTGCACACACAAATATACATGCGAATCATTATCATCATTTTTCCTGCGCAGCGCAAGCCCCCGTGATGCCATGTGTCCCCAGTGCGGTTGTTCACCCGAACCAGAGGGCGGCCGAACTAAGCCACTACCACATCGGAATGGTGATCAAGCCAGGACATGTAGTCCGCAAAAGCAGGGCCAAGATCGAAGCGAGCTTTAAATCCGGTGTCCTCCAGCAAACGGTCCATCACCATGGGACTTCGATCCCTGTCCTGGAATAAATCGATGGTGGAATCGGAACCAACTCGGTACCCGAAGGCCTTGAATCGTGTCCTTAAGGCCTCGCACCAGTCTTGCAAATCCCAGCTTTTTGGGCCGCTGAGGTTATAAGCGCCGTGTCGCAGCCTCTCTGCACCCAGCAGCGCGGCAACTGCGCAGCCGACATCGCGGCTATACGCCCAATCGCGGACACAGGCACGCGGCAGCACTACCTCTTCGCCGAGCATAGCCTGTCGCGTAACCTGCCAGATCGGCGATAGCGTGCCGCGAACGCCCGTATCCCTCTCCCATGGCCCAAAAACATAGCCAGGCCGAAGACACACGGCGTCGAAGCCGTACTTCTCGCGCTCCCTTATGACAAGCCTCTCCGCAGCATACTTCGTAATCGCGTAAAGAGAATCAGGAATCGGCACCGGAGTATCTTCGTCCAGCCGTCCCTCGATGAAACTATTGATGCCATACACGCTGGGGCTGGAGATATGAACCATGCGGCGGATATTCATGGCGCGCGCCGCAGCGAGGACATTCACAGTTCCTATGACGTTCACCGAAACAACATCCTGAGGATTATCCCGCTCCTGATGCGGGCCTGGAGTGATAGCTGCTGAGTGCACTACCGCATCGGCGCCTGCCAAAACATCTTCTACCGCTTTGATGTCCCGAATATCGCCAACCCGCATTTCCATTCCCGCGCATCGTCTGTCAAGCTCTGCAAGAGTCGGTGCCGGCAGGGGAGCCACATCGAACAGAGCCACTGAATGACCTTGCCCCAGAAGCTCCTCGACAATATTGATACCTACGAAGCCGGTTGCGCCCGTTACACATACTTTCATACTTATATACGCCTTATTACCGCGGCTAAACGGACTTGAGAAGTTTCAACGAAGGAGGTATCCGCCGTCAACCACGATGTCTTGGCCCATGAGAAAGCCAGGGCTTTCGACCGACAAATATCGTATGACATCTGCGACTTCCTGAGCGTCGCCCAAGCGGGCAATCGGCAGCATGTCGACTTTATCCGAATTCCACGGCGTAGAAGTATCTACATTTCCATGAAATCCGGGAATAGAACCGTCGCCAGCAGCTTCCGTCACAGGTAACAGCCGATCAAGGATGGGTTGTGTGGCGATAGGACCGGGACTGACTGAATTTACGATGATGTTATGCGTACAAAGCTCACTAGCCATGGACTTTGTGAGGTGTATCAATGCAGCCTTGGTGAGGCCATACAGCGTTTGCCGTGGTGACGCGACATGCCCCAGCTGACTTGCCACATGAATAATTCTGCCCCCGCCTTGTTTCTTCATCAGAGGCACCACAGCCTGGCTGGCGAAAAAAGCGGCCGCGATATTGACACCAATCACGTGCTCGAATGTCTCACGGGAAAATTCGCCAAATTGGGCAGGGGCCCGCATGACAGCATTATTGACCAGCACGTCGATACGGCCGAAAAGTTCGGACGCTTTCGCGATCATCGACTCTGGCGATCCGGACTGCCCCAAGTCAAAGGCTGCCGCCTCGACTCGCCCACCGCCGCCCAGAGCTCGGCAAGCATCCGCGGCGCTTTGAAGCTGCTCCTCGGTTCCATCAGCCACTAAAAGCAGTGATGCCCCCTCCCGTGCTAGAGCCTCAGCTGTTGCATATCCTATTCCGTGCGGGGTGGACGCACCGGTTATCACTGCTACTTTACCGTCGAGCCGATTCATAGTTCTCACGCCATAGTCAGTAGGGGCACATAGGATGGACATATTATGTGGATAGGCCAAGCAACACGCCTACCAGGACACGGGCACCATCAGCGAGATCTCGTTCCGTTGCCGATTCCGCCTCATTGTGACTTATCCCATCCTTGCACGGGATAAAAATCATCCCTGTGTCACAAACATAATGCAAGTAGCGCGCATCGTGCCCTGCTTTTGACAGGATATCCATGCAAGAGATGCTTTGATCTTCCGCCGTGCGGCGTATCAAGCTGCGTATGGAATCGGGAAACTCCAGTGATGGCGCCGCGCTAAGTTCTTGAATCGATACGGCGCACCGTTCATATTCGTAGGCGCATAAATCCAGAAGCTGGTCTCCAAGCGATTGCAGCTTGGACGAGTCTGGATGCCGCAAATCAATGGAGAAGACGGCCTCCGCAGGCACGACGGAAGGCGCATTCGGCTTGACGTCAAGCCGTCCGACTGTAAATTTCACGAGGTCTTCATCATCCTCACACAGCGCCTTTATCGCCTGAATCAATTCCACCGCCGCCAACAGGGCGTCCCTTCGCTCAGAACGCGCCGCCGTGCCCGCATGTGCCTCTTCGCCACTCACCGATACTCGAAACGTTCTTTTACCCTGAATGCCCGTGACCACCCCGATTGTGATGCCCTCTCTTTCGAGCACGGGCCCTTGCTCAATATGCGCCTCGATGTAGGCGTGAAGGCGCCGTTCCAGTGGCCACAACGGAATATCCGGAAATTCATTTCGTATTTCTTCCAGGGCCTGGCCGACGCTGATCCCTTGAGCGTCTATAACAGAAAGCACACTATCGAGCGTCCGTGAGCCGCTGAATACGCTCGAACCCATCATCCCGGGAGCAAAGCGAGAGCCCTCCTCATTCATCCAAACAGCAAGCTCAAGACTTCGCTTTGGCACGATGCCTGCTTCGCGTATCGCCTGTATCGCCTCCAGGCCCGCCAGTACGCCATACACGCCATCGAAGCGCCCGCCAGTAGGCTGGCTATCGATGTGCGATCCAGTCACCACCGGTGCCGCTTCGGGATTCGTTCCTTGGAGCCTCATGAAGAGATTGCCAACGACATCAGTTCCCACCGTCAGTCCGAGCAGCTCGGCCCAGGTAACCAACACACGACGCGCCATAGCATCTTCTGTCGAAAGCGCCTGACGATTCACCCCACCCTGGGGCGTGCGCCCATACTGCGCCATTTCCATGTGACGCTCCCAGAGGCGCTGGGCGTTCACAAACTTCGAAACGTCGACCGCCATCATCACGAGGTCTTCATAATCTCGCCGGAGAGCGCCCGCGGATCCCTTGTATCCCACCGTCCAGCCTCCACCGTTGCGATGAACTCTGCCAGAAAGCTATTGAACCGCTCGGGTTCTTCTAGATTAATGGTGTGGCCAGCTTTGGGCAGAACCAACAAGCCGGAGGCGGGAAGGACCTTTTTGAGAAACAAGGCGGGCTGGAGGCAATGATCATCCTCATCGCCTGTGATGATCAACGTTGGAACCGCCATTGCCTTGAGATCATTCTCAAGATCGTATATCGATACTCGCTTTGCCTGTACGCCGCGCATAGTATTCGCACTACCGATGTTGTCGTGCTCGGCAAGCTGTGCCGCAAACTCTTCCCAACCCCGAGGATCCTTGTTTTGATATTGAACACGAGAGCTACCCAAGGAATATGTCTTTGCGAACTCTACGCTCCCCTGTCGTTCAAATCCTTCGGCAACCTCCACGGATACCTTTCGGAAATAATCCTCATATTTCTTCTCCGCCCCATATCCAGCCCCGGCAACCGTCAGCGAAATAGCCCTTTGCGGAGCAACCAATCCCGCATGCAATGTCGCGAACCCTCCCATCGAAAGACCAACAATATGGGCTTTGTCCACTTTGCAAGCATCCATGATTGCGAGCAAATCGTCCACCGCCTGCCGTTGCGAATACGATTCGACATCGGCTGGCACCGCTGAGGGAGCATAACCACGTGCACTATAAGTAATGCAGCGATGCCGCCTCGCAAACTGCCGCATCTGCGGCTCCCAACTGCGGTAATCACCCCCAAACTCATGTACGAATACTATGGGAGTGCCGCTACCCGCCTCCTCATAGTACAGCTTCGTCCCATCGTTCGAAATTGCCCAACCCATATTAACTCCTTTACCAATACGATCATTATTGAACCTGCGTTTGGGTTCGATTCTCATACGAACAAAATCAGCGATTCTGCAGGATCTTGCCTAAAAACTGACGCGTACGCTCATTCTTCGGCTGCTCGAAAAATTCGACCGGATCCGCGATCTCTACTATCTCACCTTTATCCATGAATACAATGCGATCAGCGACCGTGCGGGCGAAACCCATCTCATGTGTTACACATATCATCGTCATGCCATCCTGCGCCAGCTCACCGATAACATCCAGAACTTCATTTATCATCTCGGGATCAAGCGCCGACGTTGGCTCGTCGAACAACATGACTTTGGGACGCATACACAATGACCGCGCAATCGCAACGCGTTGCTGTTGTCCACCAGACAACTGATTCGGGTACTTGTTCACCTGCTCCGGAATCCTGACCCTCTCAAGAAGCCGTGTTGCAAGATCCTCAGCCTCCTCGCGGGGGAGCTTCCTTATCCTCATCGGCGCAAGTATTAGATTCTCGAGAACTGTCAGGTGAGGAAAGAGGTTGAATTGCTGAAAAACCATTCCCACTTCCCGGCGCACCGCGTGCACATTCTTTGCCTTGGCGTTCAACTCGATTCCATCGACGATGATCTGCCCCTGCTGATGTTCTTCAAGTCGATTTATGCATCGAATCAATGTGGACTTGCTTGAGCCGGAGGGTCCGCAAATCACTACGCGCTCCCCCTTGGAGATATCGAGATTTATATCCCGCAGCGCATGAAAGCGGCCATACCATTTGTGTAGATGATGTATTTGTATCATATTGCGTCGCCCAATCCTCTAGCGCCATTAACATGCGGTTGTGCGGATGATAATTTAACCCGCGCCAAGACCTTCAGCCATCTTGCCTTTCTAACGCATGCGACGCTCCGAAATGTTTTTCCAACGCTCGCTGGACAAACCCCCAAGCGGTTGTCATGATCAGATAGAACACAGCAGCAGCGCCAAAAACCTCAAGCACTTGATATTCCTGCTGCATGAGAACTTGGCTTCTGCGCATCAACTCTTCCATGGAAATCACAGACGCGAGGGATGTGGACTTTAGCAGGCTATTGACGGAATTTCCAAGAGGAGGGATCATCAACCGGAAGGCTTGGGGTAGCGTGATTTTTGATACCACCAGCCAAAGTGGCAGCCCTAACGATTCGGCCGCCTCTCTCTGACCGGACGGCACACCCATGAATCCGCTGCGTATGATCTCCGCCATATAGGCCGCCTCGTTCATGATGAGCGCCAATAAGGTCGACTCTACGACACCAAGCTTTATTCCAAGCTGAGGCAAACCCGTAAAAACAACTACCAACTGGACTAGTAATGGAGTGCCGCGAAATATCCAAAGGTAGAATGAGGCAAACAGGGAAAGAGGCTTTGATTTTGCCATCTTCATCGCGGCCAAACACATACCGAGCGCCATGCCGCCCAATGCGGATGTGACAGTCAGTGCGAGGGTGATCAGAGCACCCTGTATCAGAAAGCTATTTCCTAGATACTCTACAAAGCTGCTGAAGTTAAAGAATTGCATGTGTCACAGTTACCGTTCGTTATTTTGCGAAGAGGGTCTGCCAGACATGCGGGCACCCTATCGGATTTTGACTGGAAAGCACGATCCAGCACGATGATAAGGCCGGGACTGGGCCGGACCGTCCGGCCCAAGCCCAAGGTCTCTCATTGGCCGGATCCCGGCATCCTTTGCGCATTCCGGGCGCCTTGTGAAGATGTCGCATCCACCTTCTTCAGTTGCCGGGGCCTGGCCCCCTGATGCCAAAACGATGATCGCTAGGAAGTTGCGTTACGCTGTATTGATCCATCATTTTTGCGTATGTCCCATCCTCTCGCATTTCCGAAAGCACCTTGGCGACAGCTTCAGCAACGCTTTTTTTCCTAAACGAAACCATGATTTGGGTATTGCCCTGCCCGGAAAGTAGCGTCTTGGCGATTCCCCGCCGGACGAATTCCGCACCAGTGTAATCAGCGATCGCCATCGCCTCTACTTGACCCGCCCGAAGCGCGGCGAGGGCTTCACTTGCAGTGGCGAACGAGAAGAAGCGTATCGGCTCCTTGCCTTGAGCGATACTCTCCTTCTCACGCTTTCGCAGCCAATGATCCTGGTAGGAATCCGCCTCCACTGCCAGACTGCGGCCTGCAAGATCTTCGATGGACTCCAGCTTGAGTTCTGAATCGGGCAGGCCGAGGATATTGAAGCCTGCTATCGCGTACGGAACGCAGTACATCGCCTTGGAGCGAGCTTCATTCCAAAAATTTGCTGAGCTGATGCCATCAAATCTGCCCGCTTGCAATGCCGGGAACATGGCAGGCAGATCCATCCGGACGAAACTAGTCTCCAGGCATAGACGCTTGCCTATCTCATACCCCAGCTCGGCACTCATGCCCTTCAAGTTTCCCTCTTTGTCAACGTACTGTAGCGGTGGAAGCGTGGGATTGGTGGCGAAGGAAAATTGCCCCTCGGCCACAAGATCCGCGACAGGGATGGGTGAAACACAATTTTCCGCACTTGCGGAACCAAATGTAAGCGCTAATGCGATCCCAACCGCGGCAGGAAATAGGCATTTCATAGAGACTCCTCCGTTAGTGTTTGTGGTTGTGTACGCAAATTTTGATTCAATGTATACCTATATGTCAAGTCGTTTTCCAAGAACAACTAGAAATCAGAAAAATCCACTATGTTAACAATGACATATATTAGTTATTACTGTGCACATTGATAGCAATCTAGATGTAAGAGGTAGCGCAGCCGTACGGGGAAGTGACACATGAATGGCAGCAAGACAGGGGATTGTAGGTGCTCTTTACCTACCTCACATCTCCTCATTCCACCCTAGCTGTACTTGTCGTTGGTTGCGTGATCCCTAGCACCAGTGTGTTGACTATGTGGAGCTCATCTCCGCGCGAGTTGCACATGGGAGCCTCAACCAACAAGATCTTTTGTGTACAATTCTACTTGTAAAGTATACAATTTCTATTGAACAAAAAACTACACGTATTTTTTGCCTATAGGAGTGGGTTATGACGCGGAGTTTCGAGATGCGGAACCGGTTCTTCGATCAGTTGTGCGAAGACAAGCGACTTATGTGGATGGGCCAGAACACCAACCACTTCGAGCCACATCCTGCAGTCATGGAAGCCATGAATCGCGCGATCAAGGACGGCGACTTTCACATCTATGCCCCGCCCCTTGGCCTGGAGGCCCTTCGGCACGGCATCCTGGAGGATATGAACATCCGATCGGCATCCATCATGATCACTAACGGTGCAGTCGAGGCTTTGTACAATGTGTGCACCCGCTTCAATGAGCCGGGAAAATCCTTCATCACGACAGATCCAAGCTGGGCTTGGCCGATGAATTTTGCAAAGCACAGCGGCGCCGAGGTCATCCAACTACCGATCTATGGTCGCGAGCGGGGATACAAGCTTTCGATAGAGCAGCTTCGGGCCGCGGTCAACGAGAACACACAGATGATCTATCTCGTTGACCCGAACAACCCGCTAGGCACATGCCACACGGCAGACGAAATCAAAGAGATCGCAGACATTGCAAAGTCCGTAGGCGCATATTTGGTGCACGATTCCACCTACTCCGCCTTTGCTGATAAACATACCCCGGCTTATGACTTTTATCCTGAGAAGACTATCGTTATATACAGCTTCTCCAAGTGGCTGGGGTTTGCAGGCATGCGGCTGGGCGCCATTGTCGCTTCCCCCGAAAACATTGAACTGCTGGCCTCCTCCCCACCCAACAACCTAGGTTGCAACATCGTCGCACAACGTGCTGCAATCGCAGCCCTAGAAACGAAAGCCGAATGGTTCCCCGGCATAAAGGCGCGCCTCTCGAGAAACCAAAAAGCCGTATTTGACAGAGTGGCCGCGGTGTCCCAAATGGTGGTGCCCGTATACCCTGCTCAAGCCAATTTTTTAATTATCGAGACGGAGGACGCCGGGATCACGCCTGAAGCGCTCGTGTCGGCGTACAGGAAACAGAACATCATGATTCGGCAAGGGGCATACCATACGCGCCAATTCGGCCACAGGTTCGTCAAGGTTAGTCTCACGGTTCCAGAGGAGTGGGTGGATCAGTTCTGCGACTCCTTGCCCCAAATGATGGACGAGGCAATGGCAGGCAACAGCGCCGCCACGCTGTTCTAAGGGTTCGCTTCCGACTTTGGAAGTACCGCTTCGGTCGCGGAAGCCCGCGGCCGAAGTCAAGTGCAGCCGCGACCGACTCACGTCGAAAATGAAGCGCGGCTATCGCCCAAAGTCGCCATCAAATCGCCCAAAAGGTCGCTATCTAAAGATGTATGCTCCTTTAGCAAGCGGTATGCCAGTTCCCCGTCCCGCTGCACAATAGCCTCAGTGATCCGCCCATGCTCGTCATGCATGCGCATCAGCTCTCCCGCTCGATTCAATTCGTAGAGTCGGTAGGGGGCGAGCCGCTCGTAAAGAGAGCTTGCGTGTGCAATCAGGTAATGGTTGTGCGATCCTTCATAGATAGTCACATGGAAGGCGTTGTTCGCGAGGTGGTAGTTCTCGCGATCTCCTCGGCGCGCATAGAATTCACATGTCTTGTATTTCTCAGTGAGCGTCTCACGTTCTTGATCTGACATCCGGCGAGCTGCAAGGCGGCCAGCCACCCCCTCAAACTCAGCCATCATCTCGAACAGACTGACCATCTCCTGGAGAGAGATTCTCGCAACGGTCGCTCCCTGACGGGGCCGCCATTCTACGAGCCCGCTGGATGCTAATTGCCTCAGCGCTTCTCGCACCGGCGTCCGAGACACATTGAGTCGAGCTGCGATACCAGTCTCGTCCAAGCGAGAGCCCGGCGGATGAGCGCCAGTCACAATTTCTTCCGTAAGCCGTATACGGACAGAGTCGGCCAGTGTTCTACTCTTGTTTTTTTTGCCACGCTGAAAGGGCGGAATCGGGGGCTGTTGTGTGCTGGATGGCGTGCGTGTCATGGTCGAGCTTACCGTGGATTGTGAATTTATGATTTGATTTCCGCGTATGAATACGCCAAAACGGAGGACGACTATGGAAATTCCCATTGACCGCAAGACTACGATCGCTTTCCAGAACGGTCAATCTGGCTGCTCACCACGCCTCTTGCCATGAGAACAATCGACATTCCATTAGTTCTTCATGGTAGCAGGCACGAGCGTACTGACACTCTCGGAGTCGAGGAGAACTCTTACAATGAGGCCGCGCGCGCCTTGCGCAGGCCCGCTGTCGGCACCCCCATGGCCTCCCGGTACTTGGCCACCGTGCGACGCGCAATGGGCACCCCCCGCTCGGCCAGCAATTCCGCGATGCGGCTGTCGGACAACGGCCGCCCCGCCGGCTCGTCGGCGAGAATGTCCTTGATGAGGTCCTGGACCGCCATCGCCGAGGTGTCCGCGCCGTCCCGGGTCTGAACCGCCGTACCGAAGAAACGCTTCATTTCGTAGATCCCCCAGGGGGTCTGGGCGTATTTCTGGCGCGTCGCCCGGGAAATCGTCGACTCGTGCAAGTCGAGCTCGTGGGCGATGTCGCGCAGCACCAGGGGCCGCAGCGCGCGGGGGCCGTCCTCGAGAAAGGCATGCTGGCGCTCGGCGATGGCTTGCGCCACCCGCAGGATCGTCTGTTGGCGCTGGCCCAGGCTGCGGATCAGCGTCCTGGCCTGGCGCACCTGCTCGTGCAGCGCATCCGCCTCGGCGGCCTGCGCCAGGCAATCCACATAGGTCTGGTTGACGCGCAGCCGCGGCGCGAGGGCGGGGTTGATGCTCGCCTGCCAACGGCCCCGCACCCGGTGCAACAGGACATCGGGCACCACATAGTGGATGTCGGCCGCGTCCCAGGCACGGCCCGGGCGCGGCTCCAGGCGCAGGATCAGGGCATGGGCGCGGTCCAGCTGCTCGCGCCCACAGGCCAGTTCGTCGCACAGGCGGCTGAATTTGCCCGCCGCCAACAGGTCCAGGTGCCCCGTAAGGCGGCGTGCACAAGCCAGAATCGCCGGATCCTCCGCGCCGTCGGCCAGGCGGCCGATCTGCAGCGCGAGGCATTCGGCCAGCCCGCGCGCACCCACGCCCGGCGGATCGAAAGACTGCAGCAAGCGCAGGGCGGTGGCGAGTTCATCGGGATCGACGGCCCATTCCTCGGGCAAGGCGCCCGCCAGCTCGTCAAGCGTTCCATCCAGATAGCCGTGCCGGTCCAGCGCGGCGATCAGCGCGAACACCAGATCCCGATCGCGCGCCGTGGCCCGCGTCGCATGTAACTGTTGTAAAAGAAACTCCTCGAGATTCTGCCCGCGCCCGCTTTCCGGGATATCATCGCTGCCTGACTGGGATGCGGGCTGCGACCACCAGCGGTCGAGCTGCTCGGCCTGCGCGGCCGCCTCGTCGGCCGCCTCGACCCGCTCGAGCATGGGATTGTCCTCGAGGGCCTGCGCCAATTCCTGCTCCAGTTCCTGGGACGAGCAGTTCAGCAGGCGAATGGCCTGCTGCAGCTGCGGGGTCAGCGCCAGTTGCTGGTGCTGGCCCAATTCCAGGGACGGGCGCGATTGCATCGTTAAAATACGACCTATGGACTCCGAACAGACACAACACCCCAGCCGCCAGGATCACGCGATATTGCGCACCGCCTCGTTCAAGCTGACGGCGACCCGCAAGATCATCGTTGCAGTCGTGATCGCAGTGGTGGCCCTGATCTGGTATGACTTGCTGAACCGGCTGCTGGCCTTCGGCGACGGCATCGACTATGCGGGCCTGCATGTGATGGGCGCCGAGGCCACCGCGCTGCTGCAGCGATACAACCCGTTCTTCTGGTGGGCGCTGGTGGCATTGTGCACGATCATTATTGCCTATTTTCTGGTTTTGTTCGCACGGTCGTCGATGCGGGCCGCCCGCCTGCGACAGATCGACGAGCATACCTTCGCCCAACTGTCGGACGGCTTGTCGCCTCCGGCCCTGGACGTCCTGCTCTGGGCCTGGCAAGAGCGCGACGAGCCCCTGCGCGTCGGCGACCTGCAGCGCGCCCTGGAGGGCCTGCGCGCCCACCGCGCGGCCAAGCTGCAACGCGCCGCCCGGCAACTGGCCGCCCTGGAACAGGCACGGCGCAGGGACTGACGCGACCCATGCCGGCGTGCAAAACAACAACAGCATCCTTGTCAGCCGCGCCAAAATATGGTTGACTTTCACCTTATGAATTCATCACGCAGCCCTCTCGCCTTCCCGCCGCAAGCTCTTGCGGCAGGGCGTGTACGCCTGGCGGTTCCGCCTCGCGCGCTGCTCTCGTCCCTCCTGCCTGCGCTACTGCTGCTGCTACCGACCGGTTGCCGGGCCTAGCGCCGCGTGGCAGTTCGGCAACCTGTATCCGCCACAGTTCCCGCCTTTTCGCATCCGCGCGCCGGATGCATTCCGCATAGCCAGGTATCGCCATGATCAAGAATCCCTCCGACAAATATGTCCCGTTCCGTCCGTTCGACCGCGATTTCGCCGAGCGCACGTGGCCCAGCCGCCGTATCGCCCAGCCGCCGATCTGGATGAGCACCGACCTGCGCGACGGCAACCAGGCACTGATCGAACCCATGAGCGTAGAGCGCAAGCTGCGTTTCTTCGAGCAGCTCATCAAGATCGGCTTCAAGGAAATCGAGGTCGGCTTTCCCTCCGCCTCGCAGACCGATTTCGATTTCGTGCGCAAGCTGGTCGACGAGAACCGCATCCCCGACGACGTGACGATCATCGCCCTGACGCAGGCCCGCGACGACCTGATCGCCCGCACGGTCGAGGCGGCCGCCGGCGCCCGGCACGCGATCATCCATATGTACAACGCCTGCGCGCCGGCCTTCCGCAAGATCGTCTTCCGCATGAGCCGCGACGAGGTCCGCCAGATCGCGGTCCAGGGCACCCTGACCGTCAAGGCCGCGGTCGCCAAGCACCCCGAGACCCATTGGCGCTATGAATATTCGCCCGAGGTCTTCAGCACCACCGAGCCCGATTTCGCCCTCGAGGTCTGCAACGCCGTAGTCCAGGCCTGGCAGCCCACCGTACAGGACAAGATCATCCTCAACCTGCCCGCCACCATCGAGGCGACCACGCCCAACCTCTATGCCGACCAGATCGAGTGGATGCACACGCACCTGGCCGAGCGCGACAAGATCGTCCTGAGCGTGCACCCGCACAATGACCGCGGCACGGCCGTGGCCGCCGCCGAATTCGCCGTCATGGCCGGCGCCGACCGCATCGAGGGCTGCCTGTTCGGCAACGGCGAGCGCACCGGCAACGTGGATCTGGTGACCCTCGCCCTGAACCTGTACACCCAGGGTGTCGATCCCGGCCTGGATTTCTCGGACATCGACGAGATCCGCCGCTGTGTCGAGTACTGCAACCAGCTGCCCGTGCATCCGCGCCATCCCTACGCAGGCGACCTGGTGTTCACGGCCTTTTCGGGCTCGCACCAGGATGCCATCAAGAAAGGATTCGCCGTCCAGCAGGCCGACGCCGTCTGGGAGGTGCCCTACCTGCCGATCGACCCGGCGGACCTGGGCCGCAGCTACGACGCCGTCATCCGCGTCAACAGCCAGTCCGGCAAGGGCGGCGTGTCGTACCTGCTCGAACAGGAACACGGCCTGGTGCTGCCGCGGCGCCTGCAGATCGAATTCAGCCGCGCCATCCAGCGCGTCACCGACGAGACCGGCCGCGAGGTCACGCCGAAGGACGTCTACGATGTGTTCGCCGCCGAATACCTGGAGCGCGAGGCCCCCTGGAAGCTGGTGCGCCACCGCATCACCGGCAGCCCCAAGACCGACGGCCAGAAGCAGTTCGCCATCGAGGTCGAGGTCCAGGTGAACGGCGAGGTCCGGCACCTCGAGGGCCAGGGCGACGGCGCGATCTCGGCCTTCGTGCATGCCCTGGGCATGGAAGCCCGCATCATGGACTACCAGGAGCACGCCATCGGCACCGGCACCGACACGCGCGCCGCCTCATACGTCGAGATGCGCATCGATGATGCGCCCACCGGCTTCGGCGTGGGGATCCACGAGGACATCGTGACGTCCTCTTTCCTGGCGATCCTCAGCGCCGTCAACCGCCACGCGGCGATCCAGGGCCAGGCGGCCGCCCGCGAAAACGTCGCGGCCTGAGCGCGCGGCGGGCAGTCCGCCCGCCGCGCCTCGATGAAACGCTAGGGCCTGTTCACACTAATTAGGGAGATCGCCTTAATTAGTGTGAACAGGCCCTCATCGACGCTGGCCAGCCCCGGCACGCTGACTGCGGTGCGGGGCTTTACCTTTACCATTTGGGGGCGGGTTCCCAGGTCACGTCCTCGCCCTTTTCGCGGGCCAGGCGCAGCATGGCCAGCAGGGGCCAGGCCCGTCGGCCCAGGCTGACGAACTGCTCGATCGGGTGCTCGGTCGCGTCGTCGTGATCGCCCTCGGCGTGTTCCTTGGGCTCTGGGTTGGCGGCAATCGCCGATTCGATGCCGGCGATCGCGGCATCGAGCTGTGCCCGCGTGATCACGCCGCGCTCGGGCAACCCGGGTTCGTCGAAGGTCTTGCCGGCGGCCTGCAGGATCGGCCGGGCATGCTTGGCGAACATCAGGACCTCGGCGGCAGACTTGGAGTGGAATAGGACGAGCATGGTCGGATTCCCGCGATGGACACGTTGATACACTAACGCAACTTCCCCATGCTGCCAAGCGGGAGAATGGCCGGCTTCCACCGGAGAACCGCCATGCCCGTCCAGCCCGCGCGCCGCGCACAACCACTGTCCCTGATACTCGTCGCCTGGTTCCTGGCCGGGGGTACGCCCGCCGGCGCCCAGGGCATGTGCCACGCCCCGGCGCAGGGCCTGCCCTGCGGATCGACACAGACCTCGCCGCCTCTCGAGCCCGGCCTCAACCTGGGGATCGGCAATCCGGTCCATGCCGCCACGGGCCGCAAGACGCTGCACGACATCGACCTGCCGGCCCCGCACGATGGACGCTACCCCGCCCTGGCACGCATCCATCGGCCCGGCGACGCATCGCCCGGCCCGTGGGGCGCCGGCTGGCACAGCGAGTACGATCTGCGGCTGACGGTGCGCGGCAAGGGATGGCGTCTCATCCGGGCCGACGGCACGCCGCTGCGCTTCGGCGCCGACGGCCGCGCGGCCGAACCCGCCATGGGGCGAATCGAGGTCTCGGCGGCCGGACACCTTTGGCGCTGGCCGGACGGCACGACGCTGGCCTTCGATGCCGCGGGCCGGCTCTCGGTCTTGCGATCAATCGGGCGGGCGCCGATTCGCATCGTCCGCCACGCAGACGGGCGGCTGGCCGGCGCCATCGACCGGATCGCACAAGGCGGCGCCAGCCTGCGCTTCCACTACGACGCCAGCGCCACACCGCCCCGGGTCACACACATCGACACGCCCGCCGGCCGCCTGGCGTACCGGTACGGCACAGACCCTGAGGGCGGCGCGCGGCTGCTGGCCGTCATCCGCCCGGACGGCATGCAACGCCGCTACCTGTACGAGGCTGAACGGCAATCGGGCCATGCGCACGCCATCACCGGCATCGAACTGGCCGATCGCCACGGACGGACCGTGCGTGTGCGGACCTGGGCCTACGATGCCGCCGGGCGCGTCGCACAAGCCATCCCAGGCCCGCCCGGCCAGACGCACGGACGCCTGCGCATCCTGTACCCCGACCAGACCGGCGAGGCCGGCCTCACACGGGTCCTGGGCGCGCAGGGATCACGCACCGACCTGCGCCATGCGATCAAGGGGGGGCGCCACGTCCTGCGGGCGGTGCACGGCGACGGTTGCCCGGGCTGCGCACCCCCCGGCCTGCGGGCCGAGTACGACCCTGGGGGCCGGATCGCAGCGCTGGACGGCCTGCGCCTGGACCGCGACGCCGGGGGCCGGATCGTCCGCATGACTCCCGCAGCGCCGGGGTGGCCCGGCCTGGTCCTCGAAAACCGCCCCGGCGGGCGCGGCTACGCCTGGCACAGCGCGCTCACCGGCGCCACCCGCATCCACCACGCCGCCGGCGGCCCTCCCACGCGCATCGAGCACGCGAACGGCGACCGGCTGGACATCGTCACCGACCGGGCGGTCCGGCCCGTCGCCCTGGAGGCTCGCCGCGGCAACGACAGCGTTCGGATCACGCTGGACTGGCGCGGCCCGTTTCCTGCCCGCATCCACCACCCTGCCGAAACGGAATCCCTGCGCCATGACGGCCGAGGCCGGGTGGTCGAGCGTCGAGTGCGCCGCACGCACCCCGCGGGCGAACTGCGCTACGCGGAATCCTTCGCCTACGATGGGCGCGGGCGCCTCGTGCGTCACGGACTGCCCGAAGGGGGCGCCCTGCACTACGCCTGGGCGGTCGGCGCACGGCTCTCGGGCATCGTCTGGGAAACACCGGGCGGAGAGCGCCGCACCGTCATCGAAACGGTGGCGGATCAGCCGGGATATCGCTACGGCAACGGCCTGCACCTGGTCAGCCACGCCGGGCCGGACGGGCGGGCCGACACCCTGCTGCTGCGCGACGGCGACGAGATCCGGTGGCTTTCCCGCCGCCGGCATGCGCCATCCGGCCTGGTGCGCCACAGCCTCGAGGACGTGCCCGAGGCCGGCTATGGCGCCACGCGTCGCTACGCCTACGATGCACAGGGCCGGTTGACGGGTCTGCGCGAGCGCCTGCGCTTGGATGGCGAATCCGGCAAGGCGCGCGAATCCTGGCTGGCGTGGCACGGCGATGGCGCCCTCCTGGCCGATGTCCGCCGCAGTCCGGACGCGGGCGCCGGGCGGACGCAGGCGATCCAGCGCGACGCCTCGGGCCTGCCCACGCGCGTCGGCCCATTGGACCTGCGCTACGGCCCCCAGCGCCGCCTCGCTCGCGTCGAACGCGCGGGCCGCATCCTGGCCGAATACGCCCACAACGGCCGCGGCCAGCAGATCCGGCGCACAGGACCCGGGGGCGACACCGAGCTCTATTACCTCGACAACCGCGTGGCGGCCGTTTGGCATCGTCCCGCCACGGCCCCGGACAAGGTCCGGCCGCCGGTTTTTGGCGTCAGCCAGCGGTTCATTTACGCGCATGAGGCGCCGGTCGGACTCATCCAGACCGGCGCCGACGGCATTCCCAGACTGTATGCGGTTCATGCCGACCTGCTGGGCGCGCCCCGCCTGGTGACCGACGCGGACCGCCGCCTGCGCTGGCTGGCGGATATGGACGCCGGCGGCCGCGCCACCCGGCTGGCGGGGGACTTGACCCTGGACCTGCGCCTGCCCGGCCAGTTCCATGACCCGGCCACCGGCTGGCACGACAACATCTTTCGCAGTTACCTGCCCGAGGCCATGCACTACCTCGAACCCGATCCCCTCGGCCCGGTGCCGGGCCAGCAGGCGCTGGGCTACGCCGGCCAGCAGCCCATGCGCCACGTCGATCCGCTGGGCCTGTTGCTGATGGCGTTCGACGGCACCCGCAACGATCGCGTCACGGGCAGCAACGTCTGGAAGCTGTCGCAACGCTACGCCGACGGGCCGGTGCATTACCATGCCGGACCGGGCAACGAGGCCTACCTCGATTGGGACGCCGTCACGGCGGCCAGCGCCGGCCAGATCGTCAGGAACCAATGGCAGTCGCTGCTCAATACCCTGGCACAGGCGCAGCGCACGCGGCAACCCGTCCCCATCGACATCCTCGGCTACTCGCGCGGCGCCGCCCTGGCCCGGCATTTCGCCAATCGGATCGCCGCGCACACCCAGGACGGCTGGTTCTCGATCGACGACCCCCTGCGCGGCACGATCGGCCTGTGCATCGACCTGCGCTTCATGGGCCTGTTCGACTCGGTGGCCCAGTTCGGCCTGCTGGGCGCGCAGAACGCCGGCTACGAGTTGGGCATCGCCCAGGCCTGGCAATGGGTGGCCCACGCCGTGGCCCTGCATGAATACCGGATGATGTTTCCCCTGCTGTCGGCTGACGGCGCCGGCCATCCCAACACCGTCGAGGCGCCGTTCATCGGGGCGCACGCCGACATCGGCGGCGGCATGCGCCTGGACCATGCGGGCAATCCCGTGCCCGACGGCGACCTCTCCGACGTGGCGCTGAACTGGATCCTGTGGCAGGCGCGCGCGGCACTGGTGCCCTTCGCCGACCTGGCGCCCGCGGACCGGCAGGTCACCGAGGCGCTGCTGCATGACGAGCGCCTGGCATGGCAGCGCACGCTCTCGGACGGCGACCGCGCCATCCAGGACAGCCGCGGCACGGTGGCCCTGATGGCCCAGGGCCGCCACGCGCACCTGGGCGATGCCCGCCGCCGCGAGCTCGAGGCCACCATCCGGCGGCTGGACGGCTGGCGCACCACGGACGGCAACGTCGTCGGCGAGGTCGACATGCAAGGCTACGAACAGTGGCTGGAGGCCGCGCTGGGCTTGCGGATGTAGGCGCGCATCGCACACGTCCCCGCTGAAATCAAGCTATCATTGATGATGGCCCGAGGGCCCATCCCGACGGAACCGGCCCCACCCGGGCCCGGGTTCCCGCATCCCGGAACCAGTCTGCAATCCATGCTACCAGAGCAACACGTCCGGCTCACCGCCATCATCCAGTCCGCGCTTGGCCACATCATTCCCGGGGCCGAGCCCGACATCACGCTTGAACGACCCAAGGTCGCCGCCCATGGCGACGTGGCCTGCAACGTCGCCATGCAGGCCGCCCGCGCGGCGCGGCGCAACCCGCGCGAACTGGCGCAGGACCTGGTGACCCGCATCCTGGCCGACGAACGCGCCGCCGGCCTGATCGGCCAGGCCGAGGTGGCCGGCCCGGGCTTCATCAACTTCCGTCTGGCGGCGGCCGCGCACCAGGCCGTGCTCGAGACCATCCGCACCCAAGGTGCGCGCTATGGCCACCGGGCGCCGACCGGCGAGAAAATCATGGTCGAGTTCGTCTCGGCCAATCCCACCGGGCCGCTGCACGTCGGCCATGCGCGCCAGGCCGCACTGGGCGATTCGATCTGCCGGCTGTTCGCCACGCAGGGGGCCGACGTCACCCGCGAGTTCTACTACAACGACGCCGGCAACCAGATCCACAACCTGGCGATCAGCGTCCAGGCGCGCGCACGCGGCATCGCGCCCGATGCGCCCGGATTCCCCACGGACGGCTACAAGGGCGACTACATCCAGGACATCGCGCGCGACTATGCCGCCGGCGCCACGCTGCAGGCGGCCGACGGCGAGCCCGTCCGGGCGGCCGGCGACCTGGACGATCTCGAGGCCATCCGCCGCTTTGCCGTGGCCTACCTGCGCCGCGAGCAGGACCTCGACCTGCAGGCCTTCGACCTGCGTTTCGACAACTACTATCTGGAGAGCTCCCTCTACACCAGCGGCCGGGTCGAACGCACGGTCCAGGCACTGGTCGAGGCCGGCCATACCTACGAGCAGGACGGCGCGCTGTGGCTGCGCACCACCGAACTGGGCACCGGTGACGACAAGGACCGCGTCATGCGCAAGTCCGAGGGCGGCTATACGTATTTCGTGCCGGACGTGGCCTATCACGTATCCAAATGGGAGCGCGGCTTCCATCGGGCCATCAACATCCAGGGCACCGACCATCACGGCACCATCGCGCGCGTGCGGGCCGGGCTGCAAGGCCTGGGATTGGGCATCCCCAAGGACTACCCCGCCTATGTGCTGCACAAGATGGTCCGCGTCATGCGCGAGGGCGCCGAGGTCAAGATCTCGAAGCGCGCCGGCAGCTACGTCACCCTGCGCGATCTGATCGACTGGGTGGGGCGCGACGCGGTGCGTTTCTTCCTGGCCCAGCGGCGCGCCGACTCCGAGTTCGTGTTCGACGTGGACCTCGCGCTGTCGCGCAGCGAGGAAAACCCCGTCTACTATATCCAGTACGCCCACGCGCGCATCCATTCGCTGCTGGGCCAGCACGCCGAACTCGCGGCAGGCCTCGACGAAGCCGATCCCGCCGCATTGACGGCGCCCACGGAAATCAAGCTGCTGCAGCGACTGGCCGAATACCCCGCCACCCTGACGCAGGCGGCCCAGGAACTGGCGCCGCACCAACTGGCATTCTGGCTGCGCGACTGCGCGGCGGACTTTCACGCCTGGTACAACGCCGAGCGCGTCCTGGTCGACGACGTGCCGCTGCGCGCCGCCCGGCTGCGGCTGGCCAAGGCCACCGCCCGGGTCATCGCCAACGGCCTCGACCTGCTCGGCGTTTCCGCTCCTGAAAGGATGTGACCCCCGATGGCGACCCGCAAACGCAAAACGTCCTCACGCTCCGGCGGCGCATGGCTCGGCCTGATCATCGGCATGGTGCTGGGCGTCGGGGCCGCCGTCGCGGTGGCGCTGTTCGTCACCCAGGTGCCCATGCCCTTCATGGACAAGGCCAGCCGCAGCACGCCCTCGACCCTGCTGCCCGATGTGCCCAATGCGCCCGATCCCAATATCGGCCTGTACGGCAAAGACGGCCCGGCGGGCACCCGCAGCCTCGAGCAAGGCGGCGGCACGAACAACCCACCGGCGCCCGCGCCGGCCGAGGGCGGCAACCCGCTTGCCGACGACATCGGCAAACTCATCGCCGGCCTGACCAATCCCCAGCCCAAGCCCCCGGAGGCGCCGCCGGCGCCGGCCCAGCCGCCGGTGCAGGCCCCGCCCGCCGCAGCGGCGCCCGCAGCGACCGCGCAGCCGGCCCCGGGCACGCAAACCATCTATTATTTGCAGACGGGCGCGTTCCGCTCCAAGGACGATGCCGAGGCGATGCGCGCGCGCGTCCTGCTGCTGGGGCTGCCGGTGCGCATCGAGCAGGCGCAGTCCAACGGCAGCACCATCAACCGCGTCCGCGTGGGTCCCTTCAAGGGGATCGACGAGATGAATCGCGCGCGCACCCGGCTGGGCAATGAAAAGATCGAATCCTCGGTCGTCCGGCCCTGAGCCGGCGCCACCCCCGACCTTCGCACCACGGAGCCACTGATGAAGTCCTTTTTTTCCCGCATCGCCCTGGGCCTGGCCCTGGGGCTGTCCCTGGCCGCCGCGCCCATCGCGCAGGCCGCCCCCTACGATGTCGTGGACCCCGTCCAGCCCTCGGACACCCCGGGCAAGATCGAGGTCCTGGAGTTCTTCGCCTATACCTGCCCGCACTGCAAGTCGATCGAGCCGCTGGTGGAAAAATGGACGCCCACGCTGCCGGACGGGGTCGTCTTCAAGCCGGTGCCCGTGGCTTTCAATGCCAGCATGCAGGACCTGCAGAAGCTCTACTACACGCTCGAGGCCCTGGATCGCCTGGACTTGCACGCCGCCGTGTTCCACGCCATCCACGACCAGCACGAACGCCTGTTCAAGGCCGACGCCATCATCGACTGGGCGGCCGCGCAAGGCCTGGATCGCCAGGCCTTCATCGACACGTTCAATTCCTTTGGCGTCAAGACCCGGGTGATGCGCGCCGACGAACTGGCCAAGGCCTACCATATCGACGGCACCCCCTCGTTCGCGATCGGCGGCCGCTACGTGACCTCGCCGTCGCATACGGGCACCTACCAGGGCGCCATCGACGAGGCCGACAAGCTGGTCAAGCAGATCCTGGCTAACGGGGAATAAGGCCCCCACGCTGCGCCTTCGGCTTGCTGCCCCCCGAGGGGGCGCTTTTTCCTTGGGGCGGCCCGGCGGAAAAAGAAGGCCCCCGCGCTGCGCCTTCGGCTTGCTGTCCACCTCGCCGCTTGCATGCGGCTCGGATTCGCCAGGCATGGACTGGTCCGCAGGGACCATCCCATGTCCGGGCTCATCCCCCGAGGGGGCGCTTTTTCCTTGGGGCGGCCCGGCGGAAAAAGAAGGCCCCCACGCTGCGCCTTCGGCTTGCTGTCCACCTCGCCGCTTGCATGCGGCTCGGATTCGCCAGGCATGGACTGGTCCGCAGGGACCATCCCATGTCCGGGCTCATCCCCCGAGGGGGCGCTTTTCCCTTGGGGCGGCCCGGCGGAAAAAGAAGGCCTCCGCGCTGCGTCAGGCCAGGGCGTGTACGAAAGCCTGGTCCAGGTCGGCGATCAGGTCGCGCGGGTCTTCCAGACCGATATGCAGGCGCAGGACGCTGCCGGCGCGCATGCGCGCATCGGCGTGTTCGTCCCAATAGCCGTGGGTGTCCAGGGCGCCGGACTCGACCTGGGTGATCAGGCTTTCGTAGCCGCCCCAGGAATAGCCGATGCCGAACAGGCGCAAGGCGTCGATCAGGCGCCGGGCGCCGGCCCGGTCGAGGTCCACCGCCACCGACAGCATGCCGTTCGACCCCAGCGCATCCCGGCGCCACAACATGTGGCCCGGGTCGTCGGGCCACGCGGGATGGAACAGGCGCGAGACCTCGGGCCGCGCCGCCAGCCAGCGGCAGACCTCGAGCGCGTGCTCGGCCGACTGGCGCATGCGCAGGCCCAGCGTGCGCGCCCCGCGCAGGGCCAGCCAGGCGTCGTCCGCGCTGACGGTGCTGCCCAGGGCATAGTGGGTGTCGCCCAGCCGGCGGTTCAGCGTCTCGTCGCGCGCCACGGCAGCGCCCAGCATCAGGTCGGAATGGCCGCCGACGTACTTGGTGACGGCGACGACCGAGACGTCCGCACCCAGTGCCAGCGGTTGATAGACATACCCCGATCCCCAGGTATTGTCGGCCACCACCACCAGGCCCCGGTCGTGAGCCCAGCGCGCGAGTTCCGGCAGGTCCAGCATCTCCATCAATAGCGAGCCCGGCGACTCCAGATACAGCACCCGGGTTTCCGGCCGCAGCGCGGCCTGCAGGGCGGCGACCGTGGGACGCACGAAATCCATGCCCACGCCCATGCGCGACAGGACGGTCTTGTGCAGGAAGCGCACCGGCCCATAGACGCAGTCGGCCGCCAGGACATCGTCGCCCTGGCCGACCAGCGCCATCAAGGCCATGCTGATCGCCGCCATGCCGGACGGCGCCAGGAAGGCCCTGGAGCCCCCCTCGAGCCGGCACAGCAAGGTCTCGAGCGATTCGTGCGTCTGCAGGCCCACGCGCCCATAGGTCGGTACGCGCTCGCCGCGCGCCTTGGCGGCCTGCGCCCGGTCCAGGGCGTCCATGTCGGCAAAGCGCACGGTGCTGGTGCGCATGGACGGCATGGCCACCGGGCCGCTGCCGGTGGCTGGATCCAGCGGCGCCTGGCCGGTATGCTGCAGCAGGGTATCGATGCGGACGTCGGGCGGTACGGGCATGGCGGGCCTGGAATCGTTCGGACTAGATGCGCTGGAAGCGGTAGACCCCTTGCGCATCCACGCTGCGGCGCAGCTTGCCTTCGAAGTATAAGGCGTGCAGGTGGGCGATCGCCTCGCCCATGGCGAAGGTCAGCTGGTGCAGGTCGAGCTTGCGGCGAAACAGCACCGGCAGGATGTCGGTGGCGCTGGCCGGTTGGCCACAGGCCGCCAGCACCTCGTCCAGTCGCTCGGCGTGGTGGGTATGCTGCTGGGCCACGCGTTCGTGCAGGCCCCTGAAGGGCCGGCCGTGCGACGGCAGCACCAGCGTATTGAGATCCAGGCCGTCATAGGCCTTGAGCGAGTCCAGGTACATCGGCAGGGGATTGCCTTCGGGCTCGAGGTCGAAGACGCTGATGTTGGTCGAAATCCGCGGCAACACCATGTCACCCGAAATCAGCACCCCCAGGGCGGGGCACGACAGCGAGGCGTGCTCCGGCGCATGGCCATAGCCGACGATCACGCGCCACTCGCGACCGCCAATGTTCAGGGCCAGGCCATGGTGCAAACGATGAAAGCTGCGCGGCATGGCGGGCACCATGTCGCCGTAGTAGTCGTGGCGCTCGCGGATCTGCCGCTGTGCCTCGGGGTCCAGCAGTCCGTGGCGGGCAAAGTGTCGCGCCGCAGATTCACCTGCCGGTCCACCGCCCTCGGCGTCCGCCCGCCTCTGCCCAGCCCACAGGCGGGCGATGACGTAGTCTGTCATCGTCATCCAGAGGGGCACCTGCCAACGCTCGCACAGCCAATGCGCGAGGCCCACATGATCGGGGTGCATGTGAGTCACGATCACCCGCAGGATCGGCAGGCCGTCGAGCACATGCTCGAACACACCCTCCCAGCGCGCGCGGACCTCGTCGCGGTCGATCCCGCAATCGACCACGGTCCAGCCCTGGCGGCCGTCGATCTCGTCGCGCAGCAGCCACAGGTTGATGTGGTCCAGGGCAAAGGGCAGCGGCATGCGGATCCAGTACACCCCATCCGCGACACCCATGGCGCGGCCCGGTTCGGGCATGTCCTCGCCCAGCGGGTAAACCAGTTTCTGCTCGTTCGGATTCAATCGTTTCTCCACAAATGCGGCGGCACCCCGCCATGGGCTGTCGCGCGTATTATGGCATCATACAGATTGACGTTAACGTAAACTTCCTTCGTACGACGACCTCCCAGCCATGACGCAAACCACCTGGACCATTTCCGAGCTGGCTCGCGAATTTTCCGTGACGCCGCGCACCATCCGTTTCTACGAGGACCAGGGCATCGTCAGTCCGGGCCGGCAGGGCCGCAACCGGGTCTACGGCGCCCGCGACCGCACGCGGCTGAGGCTCGCGCTGCGCGGCCGGCGCCTGGGCCTGCAGCTCTCCGAGATCCTGGACCTGATCAACATGTACGACGAGACCCCGGCCAGCAACACGGCCCAGCTGCGCCACTACGCCCAGGTCCTCGAAACCCATAGACACAAGCTCGAGCAGCAACGCCACGACCTGGAGGTCACCCTGCGCGAGATCCGCCAGCAGGAGGCCGAATGCCAGGCGCTGCTGCGCGAACGCGCCCTGGCCACCACCCCGGCCGAACCCTAATTGACGTTAACGTAAACGTCATAGCACAATACGTCCGCTATTGGAGACATGCTCATGAACCTGCCCGGCCTCAATTTCGATCTTGGCGAAGACATCAACATGCTGCGCGACGCGGTCCGCGATTTCGCGCAGGCCGAAATCGCCCCGCGCGCGGCGGCCGCCGACCGCGACGATCAGTTCCCCATGGACCTGTGGCGCAAATTCGGCCAGTTGGGCCTGCTGGGGGTGACGGTGGGCGAAGCGTATGGCGGATCCCAGCAGGGCTATCTGGCCCACATGATCGCCATGGAGGAAATCTCGCGTGCCAGCGCGTCGATCGCCCTGTCCTACGGCGCGCATTCGAACCTGTGCGTCAACCAGATCCACCGCAACGGCACCGAGGCGCAAAAGCGCAAGTACCTGCCCGGCCTGGTCTCGGGCGAACACGTCGGCGCCCTGGCCATGAGCGAGCCGGGTGCCGGCTCGGACGTGGTCAGCATGCGCCTGCGCGCCGAAAAGCGCGGCGACCGCTATGTGTTGAACGGCACCAAGATGTGGATCACCAACGGCCCCGACGCCGATACCCTGGTGGTCTACGCCAAGACGGACCCGCAGGCGCATCAGCGCGGCATCACCGCCTTCATCGTGGAAAAGGGATACCCGGGATTCTCGGTGGCGCAAAAGCTCGACAAGCTCGGCATGCGCGGCAGCCACACCGGCGAGCTGGTGTTCCAGGACTGCGAGGTTCCCGAGGACAACGTGCTGGGCACGGTCAACGGCGGCGTCCGGGTGCTGATGAGCGGCCTGGACTACGAGCGCGCGGTCCTCGCGGCCGGCCCGCTGGGGATCATGCAGGCGGTCATGGACGTGGTCGTGCCCTACGTGCACGAGCGCAAGCAATTCGGCCAGCCGATCGGCGAATTCCAGCTGATCCAGGGCAAGCTCGCCGACCTCTACACCACCCTGCAGGCGTCCCGCGCCTTTTGCTACACCGTGGGCAAGAACCTCGACCGGCTGGGCGCCGAACACGTGCGCCAGGTGCGCAAGGATTGCGCGGCCGTCATCCTGTATTGCGCCGAAAAAGCCACCTGGATGGCGGGCGAGGGCATCCAGATCCTGGGCGGCAACGGCTACATCAACGAGTTTCCCACCGGACGCCTGTGGCGCGACGCCAAGCTCTATGAAATCGGCGCCGGTACCAGCGAAATCCGCCGCATGCTGATCGGCCGCGAGCTCTTCGGCGAGACCGCCTGACAACGTCCATGAGGTACTCGGGGGACCACCAGCGCATCGAGCCCGTCGCTCCGCGGCGGCTGTCGCCCGACGCCGTGGCGCGCATGATCCTGGCGGGCTTCGATCGCCACTATTCGCTGTTTCGCTACGGCGCGCAACGCGCCAAGGCCCTGTTCGAATCGGGCGACTGGCACGGCATCCAGCGACTGTCCAGCGAACGCATCGAATACTACGACATGCGCGTGCGCGAATGCGCGGCGGCCCTGGGCCAGGCGCTGCGCGGCAGCGACAGCGCCCCGGCGTCCGGCCCCGCGCTCACGGCCGCGCAGGCCGCATTCTGGCAAGACACCAAGGCCCTCTACGTGGGGCTGCTGGCCACCCACCGGCAACCCGAATGCGCCGAGACGTTCTTCAACTCGGTATCCTGCCGCATCCTGCACCGCAGCTACTTCAACAACGATTTCATCTTCGTGCGTCCCACGGTGGCGACCGAATACATCGACGACGCCCTGCCCTCGTACCGCAGCTACTATCCGCTGGGCGCGGACCTGCAGGACACCATCGTCCGCATGGTCGCCGACTTCGGCCTGGCCGCGCCCTACGCCGACCTGCCGGCCGATGCGCGCCGGCTCGCGCGCCTGGCGATCCGCCAGCTGCGCCTGCGCCTGCCGCGCGGCATCGGCCGCCGCCTGGCGCCGGACTGCCAGATCCAGGTCCTGAACACCCTGTTTTTCCGCAACAAGGGCGCCTACGTCGTGGGCCGCCTCATCAACCAGACCGCCATCCATCCCTTCGCCATCGCGCTGCTGCACAACCCCGGCGGCCAGGTCCGGCTGGATGCGCTGCTGCACACCAGCGACGACCTGAGCACGCTGTTCAGCTTTACGCGCGCTTATTTCCTGGTGGACATGGAGGCGCCGGCGGCCTACGTGGAATTCCTCAATTCGCTGTTCCCGCGCAAGCCCAAGGCCGAGATCTATACCACCCTGGGCCTGCAAAAACAGGGCAAGACGCTGTTCTACCGCGACTTCCTGTATCACCTCTCGCATTCGCACGACGCCTTCGACTATGCGCCGGGGATCCAGGGCATGGTGATGACCGTCTTCACGCTGCCGTCCTATCCCTACGTCTTCAAGCTGATCCGCGACCGCATCGCCAAGGACGGCATGACCGAGGCGACCGTGCGCCGCAAGTACCAGATGGTCAAGATGCACGACCGCGTCGGGCGGATGGCCGACACCTGGGAATATTCCCTGGTCGCCCTGCCCAAGCGCCGCTTCTCGCCGCGCCTGCTCGAGGGCCTGCGCACCGAGGTGCCCAGCCTCATCGAGGAAACCGAGGACACGGTCCTGCTGAAGCACGTCTACATCGAGCGGCGCATGACGCCGCTGAACCTCTACCTGACGCACGCCTCGGACGCCGCCCTCGAAGCCGCCGTGCGCCAGTACGGGCAGGCCATCCGGGAACTCGCGGCGGCGAACATCTTTCCCGGCGACATGCTGTACAAGAACTTCGGCGTCACGCGTCTGGGCCGCATCGTGTTCTACGACTACGACGAGATCCAGCGCATGACCGAGATGCAGTTCCGGCGGATCCCGCCCGCCCCCAACGAGGAGGCCGAGCTCGCCAGCGAGCCCTGGTACCCGGTGGGCCCCAACGACGTCTTCCCGGAGGAATTCCGCCATTTCCTGCTGGGCGATCCACGCGTGCGCGCGGCTTTCCTCGCGCATCATGCCGAACTGCTCGACGCCCAATGGTGGCAGGACTGCCGCGCGCGCGCCGCCCAGGGCAGGATCGAGGATATTTTCCCGTACGATAATGCCAGAAGGCTGCAGTCATCGACACCGCGGCCCTATCCCCGCAGCACCCCCTGAAATTCAATGGAGCACATCATGTCGGATCAAATCGTTCTCGCTTCAGTCGCGCGCACCCCGATGGGAGGCATGCTGGGCAGTCTGTCCGGGCTGGCCGCACACGAGCTCGGCGCCGTCGCGATCCGCGCCGCCGTCGAGCGCGCAGGCATCGCCGGCGACGCCGTCAACGAAGTCATCATGGGCAATGTCCTGCAGGCCGGCCAGGGGCAGGCGCCCGCGCGGCAGGCCGCCCTGGGCGCGGGGCTGCCCCTGGGCGTGGCCTGCAGCACGCTGCACAAGGTCTGCGGCTCGGGCCTCAAGGCCGTGATGCTGGCCCACGACATCATCAAGGCCGGCTCGGCCGACGTGGTGGTGGCCGGCGGCCAGGAAAGCATGAGCAACGCGCCCTACCTGCTGCTGCGCGGCCGCCAGGGCTACCGCTACGGCCATTCCACGGTCTACGACCACATGGCCCTCGACGGCCTCGAGGACGCCTACCAGCGTGGCACCGCCATGGGCGTGTTCGCCGAGGACTGCGCCTCCAAATACAGCTTCACCCGCGAACAGCAGGACGCCTTCTCGCTGGAATCGCTGCGCCGCGCCCGCCAGGCCAGCGAGGACGGCAGCTTCAAATGGGAGATCGCCCCGGTCACGATCAAGGGCCGCAAGGGCGATACCGTGGTCGACACCGACGAGGCGCCCTTCAAGGCCATGCCGGAAAAGATCCCCACCCTCAAGCCCGCCTTCAAGAAGGACGGCACCATCACCGCCGCCAATGCCTCCTCGATTTCCGATGGCGCCTCGGCCATGGTGGTCATGCGCGAATCCACGGCCCAGTCGCTGGGGGCGACGCCGCTGGCGCGCATCGTCGCCCACACCCAGCATTCCCAGGAGCCCAACTGGTTCACCACGGCCCCGGTGGGCGCCATCCAGAAACTATTGGACCGGACCGGCTGGAGCGCCGGCGACGTGGACCTCTACGAGATCAACGAAGCCTTCGCGGTGGTCACCATGGCGGCCATGGCCGACCTGAACCTGCCGCACGACAAGGTCAACATCCATGGCGGCGCCACCGCGCTGGGCCACCCCATCGGCGCCTCGGGCGCGCGCCTGCTGACCACGCTGGTGGGCGCCCTGCGCAAGACCGGCGGCCGCCGCGGCATCGCCTCGCTGTGCATCGGCGGCGGCGAGGCCGTCGCCCTGGCCATCGAAATGATCTGAGTCCAGCCCCGGGCACGGCCGCGGCTGTGCCCGACTTCCAGGAAGCCCCATGCCGGTCATCGAATCCAGAATCAACCCCAGGTCCGAGGAATTCCAGGACAACGCGCAGGCCATGCGCGCCCAGGTCGAGGACTTGCGCAGGCAGCTCGCGCGCACCGCCCAAGGCGGCAGCGAATCGGCACGCGCCAAGCACGTGGCGCGCGGCAAGCTGCTGCCGCGCGAGCGCGTCGAACGGCTGCTCGACCCGGGCACGCCCTTTCTGGAGCTCTCGCCGATGGCCGCGCACGACGTCTACGACAACGCCTCGCCCGGCGCCGGCATCATCACCGGCATCGGGCGCGTGGCCGGCACCGAATGCGTCGTCGTCTGCAACGACGCCACGGTCAAGGGCGGCACGTATTACCCCCTGACCGTCAAAAAGCACCTGCGCGCGCAGGAAATCGCGCAGCAGAACCGCCTGCCCTGCATCTACCTGGTGGATTCGGGCGGCGCCAACCTGCCCAACCAGGACGAGGTCTTCCCCGACCGGGACCACTTCGGCCGGATCTTCTACAACCAGGCGGTGATGTCCTCGATGGGCATCGCCCAGCTCGCGGTGGTCATGGGCTCGTGCACGGCCGGCGGCGCCTACGTGCCGGCCATGAGCGACGAGTCCATCATCGTGCGCAACCAGGGCACGATCTTCCTCGGCGGGCCGCCGCTGGTGAAGGCGGCCACGGGCGAGGAGGTCTCGGCCGAGGACCTGGGCGGCGGCGACGTCCACACCCGGCTCTCGGGCGTGGCCGACCACCTCGCGATGGACGACACCCACGCCCTGCGGCTGGCGCGCGACGCCGTGGCCCGCCTGAACCTGGACCGGCCCGCCCCGGCGGGCGCCTGGGCCGATCCCCTGTACGACGCCCGCGAGCTCGACGGCATCATTCCACGCGACACCCGCAAGCCCTACGACGTGCGCGAGGTCATCGCCCGCATCGTCGACGGCTCCGAGTTCGAGGAATTCAAAGCGCGCTTCGGCACCACGCTGGTCACCGGATTCGCCCGCATCTACGGCATGCCGGTGGGCATCATCGCCAACAACGGCATCCTGTTCTCCGAGGCGGCGCAAAAGGGCGCGCACTTCATCGAGCTGTGCTGCCAGCGCCGCATTCCCCTGGTGTTCCTGCAGAACATCACCGGCTTCATGGTGGGGCGCAAGTACGAAAACGAAGGCATCGCGCGCCATGGGGCCAAGATGGTCACCGCCGTGTCCACCGCCTCGGTGCCCAAGTTCACCGTCCTGATCGGCGGCTCGTTCGGCGCCGGCAACTACGGCATGTGCGGTCGCGCCTTCGGCCCCAGGCTGCTGTTCCTGTGGCCCAATGCCCGGATTTCGGTCATGGGCGGCGAACAGGCCGCCAGCGTGCTGGCCACGGTGCGCCGCGAGGGCATCGAGCGCAAGGGCGGCCAGTGGAGCCCCGAGGACGAGGAAGCCTTCAAGGCGCCCATCCGCGACCAGTACGAGCACGAGGGCCATCCCTACTACGCCACCGCGCGCCTGTGGGACGACGGCATCATCCAGCCCGCCGACACGCGTCGCGTGCTCGGGCTGGGCCTGGCCGCGGCGCGCCACGCACCCATCGAAGACACGCGCTTTGGCGTGTTCAGAATGTAAGGAGACCCCTGTGTTCGATACGCTCCTGATCGCCAACCGCGGCGAGATCGCCTGCCGCATCGCCGCCACCGCGCGGCGCATGGGCCTGCGCACAGTGGCCGTGTACTCCGACGCCGACGCCGGCGCCCGGCACGTCGCCGCCTGCGACACGGCCGTGCGCATCGGCGGCCCCGAACCAGCCAGCAGCTACCTGCGCGCCGACGCCATTCTCGAGGCGGCGCGCCGCACGGGCGCCCAGGCCATTCATCCGGGCTATGGGTTTCTGTCGGAGAACGCCGATTTCGCGCGCGCCTGCGCGGCGGCAGGCATGGTCTTCGTGGGCCCGCCCGCCGACGCCATCGCCGCCATGGGCAGCAAATCCGCCGCCAAGACCCTCATGGAATCGGCCGGCGTGCCCCTGGTGCCCGGCTACCACGGCAACGAGCAGGATCCGGGCTTCCTGCGCCAGCAGGCCGATGCCATCGGCTATCCGGTGCTGATCAAGGCCAGCGCGGGCGGCGGCGGCAAGGGAATGCGCATCGTCGAATCCGGCGAGGCCTTCGCCGAGGCCCTGGCCTCGTGCCGTCGCGAGGCCGCCAGCAGCTTCGGCAGCGACCAGGTCCTGGTCGAACGCTACCTGCAGCGCCCGCGCCACATCGAGATCCAGGTCTTTGCCGATACGCACGGGCATTGCATCCACCTGTTCGAGCGCGACTGCTCGGTGCAGCGCCGCCACCAGAAGGTGATCGAGGAGGCGCCGGCCCCCGGCATGACGCCCGAGCGTCGCCAGGCCATGGGCGATGCCGCCGTAGCCGCCGCGCGCGCGGTGGGCTACGTGGGCGCCGGCACGGTGGAATTCATCGCCGAGCCCGACGGACGCTTCTATTTCATGGAGATGAACACCCGGCTGCAGGTCGAGCACCCCGTCACCGAGGCCATTACCGGCCACGATCTGGTCGAATGGCAATTGCGGGTGGCCGCCGGCCAGCCGCTGCCGGTCGCGCAGGACCAGTTGACCATCCACGGCCACGCCCTCGAGGCGCGGATCTACGCCGAGAACCCCGACAAGGGCTTTCTGCCCTCGATCGGGCGGCTGGACGTCCTCGAGTTCCCGCCGCACGTGACCTTCCGCCAGGGGCCGGTGCGGGTCGACGGCGGCGTCCAGGCGGGCGACACGATCACCCCCTACTACGACCCCATGATCGCCAAGCTGATCGTCCATGGCGAAGACCGCGAACAGGCGCGCCGCCGCATGCTGCGCACCCTGGCGGCGATCCGCAGCACCGGCGTGCAGACCAACATCGCCTTCCTGGGCCGCCTGATGGCGGACCCGGCCTTTGCCGCCGCCGACCTGGACACGGGCCTCATCGAGCGCGAGCACGACCGTCTGTTCCCGCCGGCGCAGGCGATCCCCGAGCCGGTGCTGGCGCTGGCCGCGGCCGCCGTGCTGCACGCCGACGGCCTGGGCGCGCCCGGGGACCCGGCGCACGCCGAGAACCCCTGGGCGGCGGCCGACGGCTGGCGAATCAGCGGACTCTACAGCCGCCGGATCCCGCTGTCGGACGGCACGCGCGATGTCCTCATCGGCCTGGAGCGGGACGGCGACGCCTGGACCCTGTCGGTGGACGACGGCCCCGCGCAAGCACTGAGCTGGCGGGTGGACGGCGCCCACGTCCGCGCCCGCCTGGGCGAGCTGGAGGCCCAAGGGGAGGTGTTTCTCCAAGGCCGCCGTCTCGACCTGTTCGTCGAGGGGCGGCGCCACACCCTGGACTGGCGCGACCCGATCGCGCTGGCCACCGGCGAATCCGACGAGCGGCAAGGCGGCCTGTCCGCCCCGATGCCCGGCAAGGTCCTGTCAGTGGCGGTCGCGGCCGGCGACACCGTCGAGCGCGGCGCGCCACTGATCGTGATGGAGGCCATGAAAATGGAGCACACCATCCACGCCCCGCACGACGGCGAAGTCCTCGAGGTCTATTTCGCCGCGGGCGACCAGGTGCAGGAGGGCGACGCCCTGATCGCCCTGGGTTCCGCCGAGGGCGAGTGACGGCGCCGCCGCGACCGGGGAAATCCCCACGTCGCCCGGCGTCGCGGCGCCCCCTCCGAATCAAGTACACTGTACGGGAAGCACGCAATACGGGCCGCCATGTACGACATCCTCGTCTATCTGTTCGAAACCTACTACACCCCGCAGGCCTGCCCAAAGGCCGAGGTCCTGGCCAGCAAGCTCGCCGCCGCCGGCTTCGAGCACGAAGACATCGACGACGCACTGGCCTGGCTGCGCCAACTGGCCGCCGCGACGGAGCAATGCCAGGTCCTCGCCCCCGCGCAGACGTCCGGGCACACCGCCCTGCGAATCTACACCGACCAGGAATACCAGGCCCTGGGCGCCGAAGCCATCGGCTTCATCGTTTTCCTGGAAAACTCGGGCGTACTGCCGCCGGCCCTGCGCGAGCTCCTCATCGAATGCGCCCAGGCGGCGCATGCCGCGCCCCTGACCCTGTCCGAGATCAAGGTGATCGCCCTGATGGTGCTCTGGAGCCAGGAAGCCGAGGTCGACCACCTGATCTTCGAGGAACTGCTGGCCGACGACAGCGAGCGCCCCTCGCACTGATTTCCGCGCGGCGCCATGGCGCACCCGCCCCCGCGGCCATATGTCGGCCGCTTCGCCCCCAGCCCCAGCGGCCCGCTGCACGCCGGTTCGCTGGTGGCCGCGCTGGCCAGCTACCTGGACGCCCGCGCGCAGCGCGGCCGGTGGCTGCTGCGCATCGAAGACATCGATGAACCCCGCACAGTCCCCGGCGCCGACCGCCTGATCCTGCATCAGCTGCAGTCCCTGGGCCTGCACTGGGACGGCGATCCGGTCTGGCAGACGCAGCGCCATGCCGCCTACGCCCAGGCCTTCGAGCGGCTGCGGCGGGCCGGCCGCGTCTATCCCTGCCATTGCCGCCGGCGCGAGCTGCGGGCCGGCCCGTATCCGGGCACCTGCCGCCCGAATCCCCCGGCGGGACACATCCCCGTTGCCAAAGACGGCCGGCGGCCCGCCTGGCGTTTTCGCGTCGATCCCGGCCTGGAACGCTTCCAGGACCGCTGGCTGGGGCCGCAGTGCCAGGATGTGGCAGCCGAGGTGGGCGACTTCATCATTCGCCGCGCCGACGGCCTGTGGGCCTACCAGCTGGCCGTGGTGGTGGACGACGGCCAGCAGGGCGTCACCGACGTGGTGCGCGGCGCCGATCTGCTGGATTCCACCGCCCGCCAGCGCCAGCTGGCCCGCGCGCTGGCACTGCCCTGCCCGCGCATGCTGCACGTGCCGCTGGTCCTGGACGCCCAGGGCCGCAAGCTGTCCAAGCAGAACCATGCACCAGCGCTGGACCTGTCGCAGCCGCTGGCCTGCCTGCGGCAGGCCTGGCAAGAACTGGGATTCGGACACCTGCCCGCGGATGCGCCGGACGCCTTCCTGGCATCCGCCGCCGCAGGCTGGGCGCAGCGCTACCCGGGCGGCGCGCGGACAGGAATGTCCGCCTGAGATCTTATCAGCCGGCGCCGGCTCGCGTAGCATCCCCGCAGCCATTCACCGGAGGATCCCATGCCCAGCGCAGAACCGAAACTCAAAGTCGCCGTCATCGGGGCCGGCCTCATGGGCCATGGCATCGCCCAGGTGTTTGCCGCCGCCGGCCACGAAACCACCCTGACGGATCCCGATGCCGGGGTCCTGCAAGCCGCCCCGGCCCACGTGGCCCGCAACCTGGAACAGATGCGGGTGCCAGCCGACGCGGTGCTGCAGCGCCTGCGGCTCAGCAAGTCCCTGCCGGCCGCCGTCGCCGAGGCCGGGATCGTCATCGAGGCGGCGCCCGAGCGGCTCGCGCTCAAGCAGCGGATCTTTGCCGACGCGGCCGACGCGGCGCCCCGAACCGCGATCCTGGCCAGCAACACCTCGGTCATCCCGATCACACGGATCGGCGAGCGGCTCGACCCCCAGGCGCGGTCGCGGCTGGTGGGCACCCACTGGTGGAACCCCCCGCATCTCGTGCCCCTGGTCGAAGTCGTCCGCACCCCCATGACGGACGACGTGATCTTCGAACGGACCGTCGGGCTCCTGCGGGCGGCCGGCAAGCACCCGGTGAGGGTGCGGAAGGATGTGCCCGGCTTCATCGGCAATCGCCTGCAGCACGCCTTGTGGCGCGAGGCCATCTCGCTCGTGCAGGCCGGCGTCTGCGACGCGGAAACCATCGACCAGGTGGTCAAACAGAGTTTCGGCATGCGCCTGCCCGTGCTCGGCCCCATGGAAAACGCCGACCTGGTGGGGCTGGAGCTGACCCGCAACGTCCACGAGATCCTGTTTCCCGACCTGGATGCCAGCCCCGAACCTTCCGCGCTGCTCACCCGGCTGCTGGAACAGGGGCACCTGGGCATGCGCTCCGGCAAGGGTCTGCGCGACTGGACGCCCGAGGCGGCGGACGCCGTGCGCGCGCGGTTGGCCCGCCACCTCATTGCCGCCAGCGCGCCCGGGCGGCCGACGGACGACAGCGGCACGGCGCACGGCTAGACGGCGTCCGTCTCCATCCGGTATTCCCGGGTCGTCTTGCCGGTCCAGCGCTTGAATGCCCGGCGGAAATTGGTGGGCTCCGAGAATCCCAGCAGCAACGCGATATCGTCGCCGTTCATCTTGGTGGTGCGCACGTATTCCACCGCCAGCGAGCTTCGCACATCGTCCAGGATGGCCGAGAAGGATGTGCCCTCGGCCGACAGGTGGCGCCGCAGGTTGCGCGCGGTCATGCCCAGTTGCCCCGCGATGGCGTCCATCCCGGGGAATTCCCCCGGCCGCTTCAAGAGGCGCTGATAGACCTCGCCGGCCATGCCCGACAGGGTGCGGGCGTTGCGGATCAGGCCTTCGCAGGTCTGCTGCAGCACGGTGGCCGTCAGCCGGTGGGCGAGCAGGGGCCGCTGGTCCAGGATGGCGGCATCGTAATGCAGTTCACACTGCGGATGATCGAACACGCAGGGGCAGCCCAGGAAGCGTTCATAGATCCCGGCGTCAGGCGGCGCCGCGTAGGAGAAATAGGCCTTGACGGGAAATCTCGGGCGCCCAAACACATCCTGGAGATGCGTCACATGCTGCATGTACTGCTGCTCGATCAGGAAACGGCGGATGTCCGGCGACTCGTCGCACAGGATCGCGTCCGGAAAGGTCCAGACCGCCTTGTCGTCGCGCTCGCACCATTCGATGGTCAGCATCGGCGTGGCCAGCGAATGGTATTTCACGCCCAGCAGGAAATAATCGCGCATTTCCAGGCAGGACATGAGCGCATATCCGTACATGCCATAGGCGGACAGATGCAGGCGCGATCCGGTCAGGAACGGGGTCGACGGGTTCGCGCCCAGCATCAGGGCATTGGCGCAGAGTTCCACGTACTGCCGGATCGAGGTCAATGCCGTGGCGTCGTAGATGCGGCTTTCGTCGATTCCGATGCCCCGCAGGCTTTGCGAGGCGGGTATGCCCTGCTCGGCCAGCACTTCGATCAGGGCGGCGATCTTATAGGGCGCGTAGATGCGCTCGTTATAGGTGGGAGGGTGTCGCATCGGGGTGCCTTCCGTTCAGGATATGTCCGCGTCCGAATTTGATCTTATCATCCGCGGGCGGGTCGTTTACTCTGTGTGCGTCACTGCACAGGACGGGCCACGCACGCGCCCGGAACACAGGAATCAGCATGAAACTACAAGGCAAGGTTGCGTTGATCACAGGCGCGGCCCGCGGCATCGGGGCGGCCACTGCCCTGCGCTTCGCACAAGAGGGCGCCGCCATCGTCGCCTGCGACGTCCACGAGGACGCCCTGCGCCAGACCGTCGATGATTGCCGGGATGCCGGCGCGCCGGCGCTGGGCCTGGCGGGCGACGTCACGGACCGCGCAAGCATCGACGCGCTCGTCGGCACCGCCCTGACCGAGTTCGGCCGGATCGACATCCTGGTGAACAACGCCGGGATCACGCGCGACGCCCGTTTCGAAAAAATGACCGAGGCGCAGTTCGATGCGGTCATCGACGTGAATCTCAAAGGGGTCTTCAATGCGGCCCAGGCCGTCGTGCCCGGCATGATCGAGCGGGGCTGCGGCGTCATCCTCAACGCCAGCTCGGTGGTGGGCCTCTACGGGAACTTCGGCCAGACGAACTATGCCGCGGCCAAGTCCGGCGTGATCGGCTTCACCCTGACCTGGTGCCGCGAGCTTGGCCCCAAGGGCATCCGGGTCAATGCCGTGGCGCCGGGCTTCATCCAGACGCCCATGCTCGACAGCGTGCCGGACGAAATCCTGACGCGGATGTGCGAGCAGGTGCCGCTGCGGCGCCTGGGGGCTGCGGAAGAGATCGCCAAAGTGTATGCATTCCTGGCCAGCGACGAGGCCAGCTACATCAACGGCGCCGTGATCGAGGTCACCGGCGGGCTGAGTATCTGACATGTCCATCATTCAACGTCTGCTCGTCCCCCAGGGCCTGAGGGTGCTGATCACCGGCGGCGCCGCCGGCATCGGCGCGGCCATTGCGGAAGGCTTCCTCGAGGCCCGGGCCCGCGTGTATGTCTGCGACGTCGACGCCCCGGCGCTGGCCGCCTTCCGGCGGGACCATCCGGATGTCCTGGGCGCCGTCATCGACGTCAGCGAGGCCGCGGCGGTCGCCCGGGCCGTGGACGAGGCCGCGCAGGACCTGGGCGGCCTGGACGTGCTGGTCAACAATGCCGGCATCGCCGGCCCGACGGGCGGCATCCACAGCCTGGCCGCGTCCGACTGGCAGCGCACGATCGACACCAACCTGAACAGCCAGTTCTATTTTCTGCATCACTCCGTTCCCCATCTGAAGCAATCGCCGCACAGCCCGCACATCGTCGCCATGTCCTCGGTCGCGGGCCGCCTGGGCTATCCCTTCCGCACGCCTTATGCCGCCAGCAAATGGGCGGTCGTCGGCCTGATGAAGTCCCTTGCGGCGGAACTCGGCCCCGACGGCGTCCGCGTCAACGCGGTGCTCCCGGGCGTGGTGTCCGGTCCGCGCATGGACCGCGTCATCGCGGCGCGCGCGCAAGCCCTGGATCTGGACGACGCCGCGATGCGCGAGCAGTATCTCCAGAAGATCTCTCTGCGCCGCATGGTCTCGGCCGAGGACATCGCGGCCATGGCGCTGTTCCTGTCCACACCGGCGGCGGCGAACATCACCGGCCAGGCGATCAGCGTGGACGGTAACGTCGAATACCTGTGACATGGCCCGTCCGGGCCGGGCGGCGCCCGGGGTGCCGCCCGGCGGACTAGAAGCCGACCTTGTCCGCGCCCTTCAGGCCCAGCATCTGCCGGACCTCGCGCGGCGACGCGATCTCCAATGACAGTTCTTCCAGGATACGGCGGATCTTGCGCACCTGGTCCGCGTTCGACGAAGCCAGCTCGCCCCGGGACAGGAACAGGCTGTCCTCCAGTCCCACCCGGACATTGCCTCCCATGACAGCAGCCATGGCCGTCAGCCCCATCTGGTGCCGGCCGGCGCCCAGCACGGAGAACCGGTAGTTTTCCCGCCCGAACAGGCGGTCCGCGGTGTCGCGCATGTGGACCAGGTTGGCCGGGTCCGGCCCGATGCCGCCCAGGACGCCGAGGACGAACTGGATGAAGAGCGGCGTGCGCACCAGGCCCTGGTCGACGAAGTGGGCCAGGTTGTAGAGATGGCCCATGTCATAGCACTCGAACTCGAAGCGGGTGCCGTGGATCTCGCCCAGCGCGCGCAGGATGTGCGCGATGTCCTTGAAGGAATTGCGGAAGATCTGGTCCTCCATGCCCTCGACATAGGACTTTTCCCAGTCGTATTTCCAGTCGCTGATGCGGCGGGCGACCGGATGGATCGAGAAGTTCATGGAGCCCATGTTCAGCGAGCACATTTCCGGGCGGGCCGCCAGCGGGTACGCCAGGCGCTCGGCCAGGCTCATCCGCGCCGTGCCGCCGGTCGTGATGTTGATGACGGCGTCGGTGGCCGCCTTGATCCGGGGAACGAACTGCTGGAAGACCTGCGGGTCCGGCGTGGGCCTGCCGTCGCGGGGGTCCCGGGCGTGCAGGTGCAGGATCGCCGCACCCGCCGCGCCGGCCGCGATGGCCTGTTCCGCGATCTGCTCCGGCGTCAGGGGCAGGTGCGGGGACATCGTCGGCGTGTGGATGCCGCCCGTCACGGCGCAGGTGATGATGACTTTGTCGTTCGAGTGTTTCATGTTTCCGTTTCCAGACCGCTGCGCGGCCGGGGCCGGCCGCATCGTTCAAACCTCAGACCGCCAGCCATTCCGCCAGCAGGGCCTCATTGCCCGCGATGTCCCCGGGCGCGCCCTCGCGGACGATCCTGCCCTGCCCCATGACGCACATGCGCGTGGACACGCGCAGCGCGATCGTGAGCTTCTGCTCCACGAGCACCACCGAGACGCCGCGCCGGTGGATGTCCTGGATACAGTCGCTGACGGCCGCCACGATGCGGGGCGCCAGGCCCTCGGTGGGCTCGTCGATCAGCAGCACGCGGGGATTGCCCAGCAGGGACCGGCAGATCGTCAGCATCTGCTGCTCTCCGCCCGACAGGCTGCCGGCCAGCGTATTGCGCCGCTCCTTCAGGCGGGGGAAATAGTCGAACATCTGCGCCGGGGTCCAGGACGGCGCGCCCTCGGCCGCCGGCTGTTCGCCCATGCGCAGGTTCTCGTCGACCGTCAGGTTGACGAACACCTCGCGCTCTTCGGGCACGTAGGCGATGCCCGCCCGCGCAATCTCGTAGGGCCGGCGGCCCGCCAGAGGCCGTCCCTGCAGCATCACCCGCCCCGAGGTGGGCGGCACCAGGCCCATGATCGCCTTCAGCGTCGTGGACCGACCCGAGCCGTTGCGGCCGATCAGCCCGACCACCTCATGGGGGCGGACCTCGAAGCTCACACCGTGCAGGACATGGCTCTTGCCATAATGGGCGTGCAGGTCCTCCACCTGCAGCACCGGCGTTTCGGCGATCATGCGGTGGCCTCCTCGCCCAGATAGGCCTCACGGACCTGGGCATTGCCGCGGATCTCGCCGGGCGTGCCGCTCGCGATGATGCGGCCATACACCAGGACACTGACTCGCTCGCTCAGCGAGAACACCACCTCCATATCGTGCTCCACAATCAACAGGGCGCGCCCCTGCGTGACCTCGCGGATGAGCGCCGTGGTGTACTGGGTCTCCTCCCGGGACATGCCGGCCATGGGCTCGTCGAGCAGGATGATCCGGGGATCGGAGGCCAGCGTCATCGCGATCTCCAAGGACCGCTGTTCCGAATACGAGAGCTCGCCCGCCACGGCGCCCGCGCGATGCCCGAGGCGGACGCTTTCGAGCAAGGCCTCGCTTTGCTCGCGCACCCGGCGATTGCGGTCGACCCACTGCCAGAAGCAATACTGCAGGCCATGGGACCGCATCACCGCAAGGCGGATGTTCTCGAAGACGCTCAGCCGGGGGAAGATGTTGGTGATCTGGAAGGACCGCGCCAATCCCAGCCGGTTCACGGCCTGCGGGCTGTGCCCGGCGATGGGCTCGTCCGCCAGGAAGATCCCGCCGGCGCTCGGACGCAACTGGCCTGAAATGAGATGGAACAGCGTCGACTTCCCGGCGCCGTTGGGTCCGATGATGGCATGCCGCTCATTCGCGCCCACCGTCAGGCTCACGCCCCGGATGATCTCCACCGGGCCGAAGGATTTGTGCACGTCCGCAAGGGACAGGATGGCGGCGCTCATGCGGTCCTCCCAGGGGAGGCCATGCCCGCGGCGCCGGCCGGCACCGCGGGCGCGGCCTCCTGCAGGCGGCGGACGACGGCCGTGGCGGCTCTCCAGCACAGCCAGCCGGCGACGATCAGGGCGGCGGGCGCCACCCACGTCCATGTGCCCAGAGGCGTCCAGTCGTGGCCGAACATGCGCACAGGGGGCCAGTGCCCCGCGCCGGCCGCCTGCGCGAGGCTGCGATAGTCCTGGGAGAACAGGCGCTGCAGCAGTTCTGTGAGGAACACGAGCGCGGCCGCATAGGCGCCCCCGGCCAGGACGTAGAGGCCGGCGGCCGGCGCCACCGCCCGCGCGCCATACCGCCTCGCCGATCCGCAAGCCAGGTCCAGCAGCCCAGCCAGGCCGGTGGGCATGAACATGATGACGAGCACGAAGAGCACGCCCTGGTACAGCAGCCAGGACTGGGTCAGGTCCGACACGGCATAACCAAAGAAAGTCACCAGCGCCGCGCCCAGCGCGGGACCGAGGAAGGCGTGGACGCCGCCGATGTAGGTGTTCAGCACGACCGCCGCGGACAGCGAGGTATCGAACATCACATAATTGGCCGATTCGTTGCTGAGGACCTGCAGGCTGCCCGCGATGCCGGAGAACATGCCGGACAGCGCGAAGATGAGCACGCTCACGCGGTGCACTTCATAACCGAGAAAACGCAGGCGGTGGCTGTTCTCCCGGATCCCCAGGGCAAGGCGGCCCAGCGGCGTGCGCGTCAACAGGTACAGCCCGGCCAGGCTCGCCAGCACCCAGGCCAGCGTCAGGTAGTAGACCTCGGTGGTGGACCCGAAGTCCCACCCCCAGGCGGGCATGCGCATCGACGAGATGCCCGCCTCGCCCCCGAAGACGCCCTTGAGCTGCGGCGCGATGGCGTGCAGCAGCTCGGCGATCGCCAGGGTGATCATGGCGAAATAGGCACCCGTCCGCTGCGTGGAGAACCACCCCGCCGCAAAGCCGAACAGCAGCCCGCCCAGGGCACCCGCGAGCGGCATCAGCGGCGTGGGCAGCAGGCCGGCCCCGTCCACCGCGTTCATGGCATGGATCGTGGCGAACGCCCCCACGCCGAAATACGCGGAATGCCCGAAGGACAGCATGCCGGCCTGCCCGCAAAGCAGGTTGTAGGCGCAGGCGAACAAGGCCGCGATCAACATGGAGATGGCGGCGTTCACCAGGCCATCCGACAGCAGCAGGGGCGCGGCGGCCAGCACGCAGACACCGGCCGCCAACAGGACCATGCGAACTTTCATGGCCTCACTCCTTGTCGCCCATGAGCCCGCTGGGGCGCACCAGCAGCACCAGCAGCATCAGGGCAAAGGGCAGGCTGGCCGCCAGGCTGGAGACCTTCAGCACCAGGATTCCGCCGATCTCGCGCGCCAGGTCGCCCGCGCCGAACAGGGCCATGAAGTCCGCCAGGGACGCGTCGATCCCCACCGCCACCGAGGTCACGATCCCGATGAGCAGCGAGGCCAGCATGGCGCCTTCCAGGGACCCGAGCCCGCCGATCACGACCACGACGAACACGAGCACGCCCAGTTCCAGCGCCATGTTGGGGCTGGTGGTGTAGAACGCGCCCGCCACGGCGCCGGCCAGACCCGCCATCGCCGCGCCCACTCCGAAGACGCCCATGAACACGCGCGGCACGTTGTGGCCCAGCGCCTCGGCCATCTTGGGCCGATGGATCGCCGAGCGCACCACGATCCCGACCCGGGTGCGCGAGAGCAGCAGGTAGATCGCCACGAACATGCCGATGGCCACGATCCCCATGAACAGGCGATAGGCCGGATAGTCCAGCGATCCCATCGTGAACGCGGCGAAATCCAGGCTGGCCGGCACCCGGTAGTTGACCGGGTAGTTGCCGAAGAACAGCTTGACCAGCTCCACGATGATGAAGGACAGTCCGAACGTGATCAGCAGCTCATGGGCGTGCCCGAACCGGTGCACGCGCCGCAGGATGTAGCGCTCCACCAGGATGCCGACGACCCCTACCAGCAGCGGCGACACGATGATCGCCGGCCAGAAGCCGAACACGTCCTGCAGGGCATACGCGAAATAGGCGCCCAGCATGTAGAAGGATGCATGCGCGAAATTGAGGATGCCCATCATGCCGAAGATGAGCGTCAGCCCGGCCGACACCATGAACAGGAGCAGGCCGTAGATGACGCCATTGAGCAGAGGCGTGGCAAGTTGTTCCATGGCGTCAATCGGGGCGTTGCATGCGGCAGCTGGCCTGCGCAGGCACCGCGGCCTCTTCCGCCGTGAACCGCTTCACCGGCTTGAAGCCCATGTCCGTCCCGTCGGCCTTGTACTTCGCATCGCGGGACACGACCGACACCGCCAGCGGCAGCAGGGCCTGGTGATCCTGGGCGCGCATGCTGAGCTTGCCCATCGGCGTCTCGATCGAGGCCTGTTCCAGCGCCAGCGCGAGCTTGCGGACGTCCAGCTTGCCGTCGCCGGCCGGCACCTGCCGGAGCGCCTCGCCCACCAGCAGCATGCCGAAGACGGTCTGGGGCTCGATGAAGGTCGGCTCATGGCCCGTCTTGGCCCGGTAATCCTGCATGAATGCCGCACCGGCCTCGCCGGCCGCCTCCGGGTTGAAGGTCTGCGCAACGTAGTTGCCCAGAGCGACATCACCGGCGTTGGCGATGTTGCCAGGCTGATCCAGGTAGACCGTGCCGAAGCGCGCCTTCAGGCCCGCCGTCTTGGCCGCCTTCATGAGCAGCAGCAGGTCGCTGCCCCAGTTGCCCGTCATCACCGTATCCGCGTGCGAGGCGGCGATCTTGTTCACATACGGCGAAAAATCCTGGATCTTGCCGACATCGTGCAGTGTTTTCTCGACCACGGTGTAGCCCCCGGCCGCCGCGCCGTCCACGATGGCCTGCTCCATGTCCTGGCCCCAAGAATAATTCTGGTTGATCGCATAGACCTTGGAGCCCAGGGCCTGATCCTGCTTCATGCCGGCCACCAGCGCGTTGACGCGCATCGGCGCATTGCCCGCGACGCGGAAGTGATAGAACTGGCACTTGTCGCCGGTGAGAGCCTGGGCCTCGGCACCGACGTTCAGATAAATGAGCTCCCGCCCGGGATTGCGCAGGTCCCATTTGCGAACGTCTTCCGTGATCTGGCCGCCGATCGCGGAGGACGCGCCCTGGACGACGATCTGCGCGCCGTCGGAGATCGCGGCCTTCAGCTTGTCGGCCGCGCCGGCCGGCCCGCCCTGGTTGTCATACTCCAGCAGCTCGAGCGGCTCGCCGTGCCAGCCGCCGTCCGCGTTGATCCGCTCGACGGCATAGCGCACGGCCGCCCGATAAGTCAGGCCCGTCGCGGCCTGGGGGCCGGACAAGGTTTCCACGAGGGCGATCTTGACGGGCGCCGCCGTCGCCAGCGCCGAAGCGAACATCAGCCCGGGCAGCAGCGCCATCTTCAGAACAGCAGGGGATTTCATGAGGGTCTCCTCCATGAGAACGATCAGCCGGCGCCCCAGCGGGCACCGGATGAAGGCATGTTAGAGACTGCCCCAGGGCCATCATAGATCGATTACGGACATCACCATATCTTTACCGGACATGGCGCGTCATGGCTTACCCTAATGCAACACCGCTCGATGCGACCGGTGCCAGGCCCGCCGTTCCTGGCCCGGCAAGCCCGCCAGCGGAGCGCCGCAAAGGGCACACGACTTGCATGGTATGACATCAGCCTCGTATGATCCGCGCTATCGCGGCTGAAATTCCAGCCACTGGGACCCCATGACTAAAACGCTGATCATTGCTGAAAAACCATCGGTTGCACTCGACATTTCCCGTGCCCTGGGCGGCTTCACCCGAGAGGGGGATTACTTCGAGAGCGGCGAGTACGTCCTGTCGTCGAGCGTCGGCCACCTGTTGAGCCTCGTTGCGCCCAACGACCCGGTACGCGGCAAGTGGAGCTTCGCGCATCTGCCGGTCATCCCGCCCAAATTCGAGCTGGGGCCGACCGACAAGCGCTCGGCCGAGCGCCTGAAGCTCCTGGTCAAGCTCCTCAAGCGCAAGGACGTGGGCGCGGTCATCAACGCCTGCGACGCGGGCCGCGAGGGCGAGCTCATCTTTCGCTATATCGTCCAGTACGCCAACGTGCACAAGCCGATCCAGCGCCTGTGGCTGCGATCCATGACGCAGGCGGCCATCCGCGAGGCCTTCGCCAATCTGCGCAGCGACGAGACCATGAAGCCCCTCGAGGCGGCCGCGCGCGCCCGCGCCGAGGCCGACTGGCTGGTGGGCATCAACGGCACCCGGGCCATGACGGCCTTCAACAGCAAGGACGGCGGGTTCTTCAAGACGCCGGTGGGCCGTGTCCAGACCCCGACCCTGGCGATCGTGATGGAGCGCGAGGAGCGCATCCGCCGTTTCGTCTCGCGCGACTACTGGGAGGTCCACGCCACCTTTGTCGCCGCCGCCGGGCTCTACGAGGGCCGCTGGTTCGACCCGGCATTCACCAAGGACGAACAGGATCCCGAGCGCCGCGATTCCCGCCTGTGGTCGGCCACGGCGGCCCAGACCATCGTCGCCGCCTGCCGCGAGCAACCCGGCACAGTCACCGAGGAATCCAAGCCCAGCACCCAGCAGTCGCCTGCCTTGTTCGACCTGACCACCCTGCAGCGCGAGGCCAACTCGCGCTTCGGCTTCTCGGCCAAGACCACCCTGGCACTGGCCCAGACCCTCTACGAACGCCACAAGGCCCTCACCTATCCCCGGACCGATTCGCGCTACCTGCCCGAGGACTACCTGGCCACGGTGCGCCAGACCATGCAGGCGATCTCGGGCAGCGAATCGGGCGTGGCCCGGGGCCTGCGGCCCTTTGCCCATCAGGCGATCGAGCAAGGCTGGATCAAGCCCAATCGCCGGATCTTCGACAACAAGAAGGTCTCGGATCACTTTGCCATCATTCCCACGCTGCAGGTTCCGCGCGAGCTCAGCGAGGCCGAGGCCAAGATCTACGAACTGGTCTCGCGCCGCTTTCTCGCCGTGTTTTTCCCGGCGGCGGAATTCCGCGTCACCACCCGCATCACCGAAGTCTCGGGCCACCGCTTCAAGACCGAGGGCAAGGTCCTGGTCTCGCCGGGCTGGCTGGCCATCTACGGCCGCGACGCCCAGGGCGAGGACGGCTCGCTGGTGCCCGTGGCGCAGGGCGAGGCCGTGCGCACCGAGGACATCGAGGCGCGCGGCCTGGCGACCAAGCCGCCGGCGCGTTTCAACGAGGCGACGCTGCTCTCGGCCATGGAGGGCGCCGGCAAGCTCGTCGACGACGAGGCCCTGCGCGAGGCCATGTCCGAGCGCGGCCTGGGGACCCCGGCGACGCGCGCGGCCATCATCGAGGGCTTGCTGAACGAAGGCTATTTGCGCCGCGAGGGACGCGACTTGGTGCCCAGCGCCAAGGCGCGCCAGCTCATGACCCTGCTCTCGGGCCTGGGCGTCAACGAACTCACCTCGCCCGAACTCACCGGCGAGTGGGAACACCGCCTGAAACAAATCGAGCAGCGCGACCTCGACCCCGCGGCCTTCATGCGCGAGATCGCGCAAATGACCCAGGTCATCGTCAAGCGCGCCAAGGAATACGAACGCGACACCGTGCCGGGCGACTACGCGACCCTGCAAACCCCGTGTCCCAAGTGCGGCGGCGTGGTCAAGGAAAACTACCGCCGCTATGCCTGCACCGCCTGCGATTTCTCGATCGGCAAGCACCCCGGCGGGCGCACCTTCGAGATCGCCGAGGTCGAGGAGCTGCTCGCCCGCCGCGAACTCGGCCCCCTGACCGGTTTCATCAGCAAGATGGGCCGACCGTTTGCCGCCCTGCTGCGCATCACCGACGAATACAAGCTCGAGTTCGATTTCGGCCAGAAGGACGACGAGGACGCCGAGGCCGTCGACTTTTCCGGCCATACGCCCGTCGGCCCCTGCCCCAAGTGCGGCGGCAAGGTCTACGAGCACGGCCTGAACTACGTTTGCGAACACTCGGTCGGCCCGGACAAGACCTGCGACTTCCGCACCGGCAAGATCATCCTCCAGCAGGAAGTCAGCGCCGCGCAGGCGACCAAACTGCTGACCGAGGGCAAGACCGACCTGCTCGAGGGCTTCGTCTCCAGCCGCACCAACCGCAAGTTCAAGGCCTACCTGGTGCGCCAGGCCAACGGCAAGATCGGCTTCGAATTCGAGGTGCGCGCGCCCAAGGCGGGCGCCAAGGCCACCGGCGCGGCGGCAAAAACGGCGGTCACCAAGACGCCCGCCAAGACCGCGGCCAAGAAAACCGCCACCAAGGCGGCAGCCAAGAAGGCCCCCGCCAAGAAGGCCGCGAAGAAAGCCACAAAAAAGGCCTCAAAGACGGCCGGCTAGGCACGAACCCTCACCATCTGCCGAGGTTCGGCCCCAGGGCCTGTCAGGCAAGGCGCAAAGCACAGCAATGGCAGCGCCATTGCGAGCATTTGCAACGCCGCCTGGCGGGCCCTGGGGCCGAATCCTAGCGGTAGGCGAGGTCGCGGAAGTACAGCGACAGCTCCGCCCAATAGGTGATCACCATCAGGCAGGCCACCACCACGCCGACGAAGGGCAGCAGGGGCCGGACCAGGCGCTCGATGGGCACCTTGGCCACCGTGCAGGCGGCGAACAGGTTCACGCCGAAGGGCGGCGTCACCATGCCCAGGGCCAGGTTCACCACCATGATCACGCCGAAATGGGCCGGATCGACGCCGAACTGGATCGCCACCGGCAACAACAGCGGCGCCAGCACCACGATGGAGGCCGAGGTCTCGATGAACATGCCGATGATGAACAGGGCGACGTTCACCCCCAGCAGGAAGCCGAGTTCGCTGCTGAACACCTGGGCCAGCCAATGGCCCAGCGCCATCGGCACCCCCGCGCGATTGAGCAGGAAGCCGAACACCCCCGCGTTGGCGATGATGAACATGATGATGGCCGTGGACACCACCGAGCGATGGAAGGTCTGCGAGAGCACAGGCAGGGTCAAGCGCCGATACACGAAGATCCCCACGACCAGCGCATAGGCCACCGCCACGGCGGATGCCTCGGTGGGCGTGAAGATGCCGCCGTAGATCCCGCCCAGGATGATGACGGGCATCAGCAGCGCCCACCAGGCGCGCCTGAACGCCGTCCACAAGGGCAGGCGCCCCTCGCCGTCGCGCTTGCCCAGGCCATGGCGGCGGGCATACAGCCAGACATAGCCCATCAGGGCCACGACGATCAGCAGGCCCGGCCCGATGCCGGCGATGAAGACCTCGCCCACCGAAGTGTCGGTCGACACCGCGTACAGAATCATGGGGATCGAGGGCGGGATGATGACGCCCAGTTCGGCCGCGGACGCCTGCAGCGAGGCCGCGAACGGCGCCGGATAGCCGTGCTTGACCATGGCGGGGATGAGGATGGCGCCCACCGCGAAGGTCGTGGCCACACTGGACCCGGCCACCGCGGCAAAGATCATGCAAGTCAGCACACAGCTGCAGGCCAGGCCGCCCTGCATCCCGCCCACCACGCTCTTGGCGAATTCGACCATGCGCTCGGAAATTCCGCCCGCCTCCATCAGGTTGCCGGCGAGGATGAAGAACGGCACGGCCATCAGCGGATACTTGTCCAGGGCCGCGTAGAGCTGCTGGGCGATGACCAGCCACGTCATGTGGCCGTCCCAGCCGACGCCCAGCATGCTGGCCAGGCCGATGGACACCGCCACCGGCACCGTCAGCACGAAAAACATCAGCATGGATACGACCATCAGCTGGGACATGCGCCGGCCCTCCGGGACTCAGATATTGTCGATGTGCTGGCGCCTGGGGCCCTCGGCCCAGTACGCGAGGACGGCGGCCAGCGACAGCACGGCGCCGATGGGGATGGCAAGATAAACCCACGAGATCGAGGCATCCAGGCTGGGCATGGTCTGGAAGCGCACGCGCCAGGTCATCTGGGCCCCCACCCAGGCAAGGAAGCCCAGGAAGCCCACCACGATGACCAGGACCAGGTGCTCGAGGCGCCGCGCCCGGGTCCCTCCCAGCAGGTTATGCAGCATGTCGACGCTGAGCATGGCGCCCTGGCGAAACGCCAGGGCCACGCCCAGCATGACCGCCCAGATGACCGAGGCCCGGGTCCAGGCTTCGCTCCAGGCCGAGGGCGACTCCAGCACGAAGCGCGCCAGGACCTGGTAGAAGCCCGCCGCCACCGCGCTGAACAACAGCCACTGCGCGATCAGCGAGACCCCGCGGTACAGGCCGCGGTCGATGCGGGCGATGAGGCGCATGGTCTTACTGGGTGTTGCGGATGGCGTCGACCAGCTCCTGGCCGAACTGCTTGTAGTATTGCGGATAGACCGGCTCGACCGCCTTCACGAAGGCTGCGTGGTCGACCGTGTTGACCGCCATCCCATGGGACTTGAGTTCCTCGACGCCGACCTTCTCGACGTTGTCGACGAAATCGCGCATAGCCTGGGCCGAGGCCGCGGCGGCCTCCTTGAAGTGGGTCTTGTCGGCATCGGACAGCGCGCCGTAGGCCGAGGGCGACATCAGCACCAGCGCGGGGCCATAGACGTGCGCAGTCAGCGACAGGTATTTCTGCAGCTGCCACATCTTGACCGACACGATCACCGACAAGGGGTTTTCCTGCCCGTCGATGGTGCCCTGCTGCAGGGCGGTCGCGACCTCCGGCCAGGCCATGGGCGTGGCCAGCACGCCGAGTTCGCGGAAGGCTGCGATGTGGATCGGGTTTTCCGTGGTGCGGATCTTGAGGCCCTTGATGTCGGCGGGCTCCTTGACGGGACGCACGTTGTTGGTCAGGTGCCGGAAGCCCTGCTCGCCCCAGGCGAGCGCGACCAGGCCGCGCTTCGGAAACTCGGCCAGCATGTCCTGGCCGATCTTGCCGTCCAGAACCTTGCGCGCATGGGCCAGGTCGCGGAACAGGAAGGGAATGTCGAACACGCCGGTCTGCGGCACGAAATTCAGGGTGGCGCCCGTGGACACGATCGCCAGGTCTATGGTGCCCAGCTGCAGGCCCTCGATCACCTCGCGCTCGCCGCCCAGCGCGCTGTTGGGGAATTGCTCGATCTTGAACGCATCGCCGGCGCCGCCTTGCAGGGCCTGCACGAAGGCCGCCGCGCCCGCCCCGTAGTGCGAGTTCTCGGACAGGGCATAGGCCATTTTCAGCGAGGTCTGCGCAAGGACCGGCGAGGCCGCCGTCGCGCCCGCCAGAGCCGCGGCGGCCAGCCATTTGAACATTCGTTTCCCGTATTGCATGAGCAATTCTCCCGATGATTATTCTGTGTGCCGTGCGCCGAAGCGCCGCACGCGCACGTTCCACGACGAATTCAAGCACGAATCCGCATCGCCATTCAAGCACGGCATCGCCCGCATCAACCCCCAAATCCCCTTCCGCCGCCGGGTCATGGGACGCCGCGCCCTCAGGCCTCGACGTACCAGGTATCCTCGGACAGCATCACCTGCTGGTGGCCGTAGCCCGCCGGCATCATGGGAAAGCAGTTCTGCAGCGGCACCACCGCCACGTCCAGGAAATACGGGCCGTCATGGGCCAGGCAGGCGGCCAGCGCGGCCTCCAGGTCATCCGGATGGTCGACCCGCGCCGCCCCCCAGCCGAAGGCGCCGGCCAGGGCCACGAAATCCGGAATCGAGGCATTGTAGCTATGGCTGTAACGCCCGTCGTGTATCAGTTCCTGCCACTGGCGCACCATCCCCATGTGGCCGTTGTTGCACAGGATCAGCTTGACCGGCGCGCGATGCTGCGCCGCGGTGGCCAGTTCCTGGATGTTCATCAGCACCGAGGCGTCGCCGCTGACGCAGACGACGGTCTTGTCGGGATGGGCGATCTGGGCGCCGATGGCGGCCGGCAGCCCATAGCCCATCGTGCCCGCGCCGCCGGAGGTCAGCCAGCGGTTGGGGCGCGCGATGCGGATGTACTGCGCGGCCCACATCTGGTGCTGGCCCACGTCGGTGGCGACGATGGCGTCGCCCCCCTGGAGGGCGGCGTCGAGGCGCCGCATCAGGTCCTGGGGCAGGATGTGTTCGGCGGAGGGCTCGAATGCCAGGCAGTCCCGCGCCTGCCAGACGGCGATGCGCTGCCACCACTCGTCCAGGCGGCCGGCCTCGGGAGACTGAGCGCCCAGTTCCTTGTGCAGGGCGCGCAGCAAGGGGTAGCAATCGCCGACCAGGGCCACGTCGGCGCGCACCACCTTGTTGATCGAGGCCGGGTCGATGTCCAGGTGGATCTTGTCGGCATGGGGACAGAAGTCCGACAGCCGGCCGGTGATGCGGTCATCGAAGCGCGCCCCGACGCAGACGATGAGGTCGGCGTGGTGCATGGCGAGGTTCGCCTGCAGCGTGCCGTGCATGCCCAGCATGCCGAGGAACTGCCGGTCGTCGGCCGGGTAGGCGCCCAGGCCCATGAGGGTCAGGGTGCAGGGCGCGCCGACCTCCTGGACGAGGCTGCGGAACGCGTGGCAGGCGTCCGGCCCCGAGTTGATGAGCCCGCCGCCGCCGTAGAACACCGGCCGCCGGGCGCGCGCGATCAAGGCCGCCGCGCGCTTGAGCGCCGCCTCGGTCGCCGCCGGCAGGGTTTCGGCCACGGCCGGCGCCTCGGGTTCGGCGCGCAGGCAGTCCGGCGGGACCAGCGCCGTCTGGATATCCTTGGGAAAGTCCAGCAGCACGGGGCCGGGACGCCCGCTGCGCGTCAGGCGCAAGGCCTTGGCCGCCAGCGCGGCCACATCCTCGACCCGGCGAATCTGGGCGTTCCATTTGGTCACCGGCCGCGAGATCCCCACCGCATCGCACTCCTGGAAGGCATCGGTGCCGATGGCGCTGGTGGCCACCTGGCCGCTGATGCACAGCACCGGAATGGAATCGCACAGGGCATCGAGCAGGCCCGTGGTGGTGTTGGACATGCCCGGCCCCGAGGTGACCAGGACCACGCCCGGGCGCCCGGTCGAGCGGGCATAGCCCTCGGCGGCGTGCATGGCGGCCTGCTCGTGGCGCACCAGCACGTGGCGGATGCGGGTTTCGGCATACAGGGCGTCGTACAAGGGCAGCACGGCGCCGCCCGGATAGCCGAAGACCGTGTCCACCCCCAGGGCGATCAGATTGTCCAGCAGGACCTCGGCACCATTGCGGCCGGGTGCGTTCACATTCGCGTTCATGAAACCTTGGAGCGCCAAATCAGGGATAATGGCCCAGTTTATCGCTTTTCATCCTGCTCACGCCCCATGGCCACACGTCGACCCTGGCACATCGTCCGTGCATCCCCCTTGCACGGCACGGGCGTGTTCGCCGCCCGCGACATCCCGGCGGACACCCAGATCTTCGCCTACACCGGTCGGCGCCTCACGTCCGAGCAGGCGGACGCGCGCTGGCCCGTGAATCCCGACGACCCTTACCACACGTTCTATTTCTCGCTCAGCTGCGGCCTGGTGATCGACGGCGGCCAGCGCGGCAACGACGCCCGCTGGGTCAATCATTCCTGCGCCCCCAACTGCGAGGCGCGCGAAAACGACGAGGGTACGCGTGTCACCATCCACGCCCTGTGCGACATCCCCGCCGGGACGGAACTGCTGTACGACTACGGCCTGGTCACCGAGGAAAAGCTCACGCCCACGCTCAAGCGCCATTACCGCTGCCTGTGCGGTGCGCCCGACTGCCGCGGCACCATGCTCGCCGTGACTGGCAAGGCCGCGGAAAAGCCCGCCAAGCGCCAGAAAGCAAAAGCCGAGCCCAAGAAGGCAAAGGACAAGAAAAAATCCAGGAAGTGAGGCCCACCCCTGGGATACTCCCGAATGGCAGGAACGCCAGACCGCGCTAGTATGAGGGGCATTTTCCACCCCCAAACACCCATGTCCCCACCCCCCGACCGCCCCGAACCCGGCGAGTACGCCGCCGCAGCCACCATCCCGCCGCCCGATCCGCCCGTCCGCGTGCCGCTGCGATTCGAGGACTGGATCACCGTCCTCACCATCGGCACCCTGGCGGTGATCACCATGGCCAACGTCATCGTGCGCTACCTCACGGACGAGTCCTTCGCCTGGACCGAGGAAATCTCGATTTTCCTGCTCATCGTGCTGACCATGAGCGCGGGCGCCTCGGCCTTCGTACGCAACCTGCACATCCGCATCGAGCTGTTCGCCGACGGCGGTCCGACCATCCGCCGACGCCGGCTGGCGATCCTCGCCCACGGCATCACGCTGGCGTTCTTCGTGATCCTGACCATCCTGCTGGGGCGCATGGCGCTCGACGAGTACAACTGGGGCGACACCTCGCCCGCGATCGGCGTGCCGACCTGGTGGTATTCCATGTGGCTGCCCGTGCTGTCCGCGGCGATCGCGCTGCGGATCGCGGGCCTATTGCGCCGGCGCCTGCGAGAGCCCGCATGATCCCCTGGCTGCTGTTCATCCTGTTCGTCGGCCTGATGGTCATCGGCGTGCCGGTGGGCGTGGCCCTGGGCGCGGCCGGCACGCTGGCCATCGCGCTGGCCAACCCCGAGACCCATTGGTTCGGCCTCATGGCGGTGTCGCAGAGCTTCTACGCCGGGCTGGCGAAGTATCCCCTGCTGGCCATCCCGATGTTCGTACTGGTCGGCTCGATCTTCGACCGCTCGGGGGTCGCGGCCCGCCTGGTGCGTCTGGCCGTCGCCATCACCGGGCACGGCCCGGGCATGCTGGCGGTGGTGGCGATCGGCGTGGCGATGTTCCTGGGCGGCATCTCGGGCTCGGGGCCGGCCTGCGCGGCCGCCGTGGGCGCCGTCATGATCGGGGCCATGAACCGCGCCGGCTATCCGCCCGCCTATTCAGCCAGCGTCGTCGCCGCCGGCGCGGCCACCGACATCCTGATCCCGCCCTCGATCGCCTTCATCGTCTACTCCATCCTCGTGCCGCAGGCTTCGGTGCCCGCGCTGTTTGCCGCCGGCATGGTGCCGGGCATCCTCGCCGGCATCGGCCTCATCATCCCCGCCGTCTGGCTCGCGCGCCGCAGCGGCATGGGCGAACAAGCGCGCGCCGAGCCCCGGCCGCCATTCTGGCGCAGCCTCTACGAGGCCCTCTGGGGCCTGGCGGCGCCGGTCATCATCCTGGGCGGCATGCGCATGGGCTATTTCACGCCCACCGAGGCCGCGGTGGTCGCGGTGTTCTACGGCCTGTTCATCGGCATGGTCGTCCACCGCACCATGACCGTGCGCGACCTGTTCCCCATTCTGCGCGAGGCGGGCGAGCTCTCGGCCGTGATCCTGCTGGTGGTCACGCTGGCCGGAATATTCGCCTGGTCGCTGTCCACCCTGAGCATCATCGATCCCATCACCCAGGCGATCGTGCATTCCGGTCTGGGCGAGCATGGCGTGCTGGCCCTGCTGATCCTGCTGCTGATCGTCCTGGGCATGTTCCTGGACGGGATCTCGATTTTCTTGATCTTCGTGCCCCTGGTCCTGCCCATCGCCCAGGCATTCGACTGGGACGTGGTGTGGTTCGGCGTGCTGCTCACCCTGATGGTGGCCGTCGGCCAGTTCACCCCGCCCATCGCCGTCAACCTGATGGTGTCCTGCCGAATCGCCAACGTGCCCATCGAGAGCACCATCCGCTGGGCGCTGTGGCTGGTGGGCGGCATGCTGTGCGCCTTGGCACTGGTCATCCTGTTCCCGCAGACCGCCTTGTGGCTGCCGCATTACCTGGGATACTAAGGCCTGTTAACACGACTCACATTCGATACCACACAGAGGAGGAGTCCTTCATGAAACTGCGCAACCTGCTGGGGGCCGCCGCGTTTGCCGCCGCCACCCTGTCGGCCACGGGCGTCGCCCAGGCCGCCGACTACAAATCCGAATACAAGCTGTCCATCGTGGTCGGCACCACCTTTCCCTGGGGACAGGGCGCGGTGATCTGGTCCGATCTGGTGCGCGAGCGCACCGACGGCCGCATCAACATCAAGATCTATCCCGGCACCTCCCTGGTGCAAGGCGACCAGACCCGCGAGTTCACCGCCATCCGCCAGGGCGTGATCGACATGGCGATCGGCTCGACCATCAACTGGTCGCCGCAGGTCAAGGAACTGAACCTGTTCTCGCTGCCCTTCCTGATGCCCGACTACCCGGCCATCGACGCCCTGACCCAGGGCCCGGTCGGTGAAAAGCTCTTCGACACCCTGTCGCAGAAAGGCGTGGTGCCCCTGGCCTGGGGCGAAAACGGCTACCGCCAGCTCAGCAATTCCAAGCGCGCCGTCAAGGCGCCCGAGGACATCAAAGGCATGAAGCTGCGCGTGGTCGGCTCGCCCCTGTACATCGACACCTTCACCGCCCTGGGCGCCAATCCCACGCAAATGAGCTGGGCCGACGCCCAGCCGGCCCTGGCCAGCGGCGCGGTCGACGGCCAGGAAAACCCCCTGTCCATCTATGCGGGCGCCAAGCTCTACGACGTGGCCCAGAAATACCTGACCCTCTGGAACTACGTCGCCGATCCGCTGATCTTCGTGGTCAACAAAGAGGTCTGGAACTCCTGGACGCCCGAGGACCAGAAGATCGTGCGCGAGGCGGCGCTGGAGGCCGGCAAGCGCGAAATCGTCATCGCGCGCCAGGGCGTGACCGCCACGGACGATTCCCTGCTCAAGGAAATCGAAGGCCACGGCGTCACCGTCACGGTGCTCTCGCCCGAGCAGATCGACGCCTTCGCCAAGGTCACCCAGCCGGTGTTCGACAAGTGGGCCAAGCAGATCGGCGCCGACCTGGTCAAGCAGGCTCAGGCCGACATCGCCAAGCGTTGAGCCTTGCATGATGGTGCGGCGGGCCGGCACGCCGCACCATCATGCTGATCGGTTTCGCCCGGCGTGTCCTTGCCGCCCAAGGTAGGCGCCTGAGAGGGCGCAGCAATGCCTATCCTCGCGATCCGCCCGCGGCAAAGCGCCGATACGCCTGTTTTATGACCACCAACGCAAGTATTGCCAGCCCGACGCCGATCGGTGCGGGTTGCGGCGAAATCAGTACGAGGCTGGCGGCGAACAGGGCGCAGCGTTCGGGCACAGTGCTTCTGACGAGCAGGAAACCGCCCATGGCGCTACTCGCGGCCGTGATCGAGAACAAGAGCATCGTGATCGAGAACAGGTAGTAGCCAATATGTGCGTCCTGCAATAGCAATGCCGGATTGAGCATGAAGGCGTAGGGCACGATCAGCGCACCGATGGCGAGCTTGAATGCGATCACGCCGGTACGCATCGGATTGGCGCCGGCAATGCCCGCGCCGGCATAGGCGGCCAAGCATACGGGCGGCGTGATATCGGCGAGAACGCCAAAGTAAAACACAAACATATGGGCGGCGATGACGGGGGTGCCAAAGTGCGCCGCCAGGATGGGTGCGGCCACGGTGGCCGTGACGACGTAGTTCGCCGTGGTGGGCAGCCCCATGCCCAGGACCAGGCAAGCCAGCATCGTCATGATCAAGGTCAGGGAAAATTGCCCCGCGGCGATCTCTATGACGGTCGATGCGAGCTTGCCGCCCAGCCCCGTGATGGTGACTGTGCCGGCAATGATGCCGGCGGTTGCGCACGCCGCGATGACGGGCAACGCCGCCCGCGCACCGGCTTGCAGCAAGCCCAGCAAGCTGCGCCAGTCCAGGCGGTCCTCCGCTGACACAAAACTGACCCCAATCGTTGCGCCGATGGCCAGCAAGGCCGCGAACGTGGGCGTGCGGCCGCTCAGCAGCACAAGAACAATGACGAGCAAAGGCGCGAAGAGATACAGTTTCCTCAGGATGATGCTGCGCCGGGGCAGGTCTTCCTTTCGGAGACCGGTGATCCCCATCCGCTTGGCTTCGAAATGCACCGATATGAAAACACCAAGAAAATACAGGATGGCCGGTCCCGCCGCCAGGACAATGATTTCGTTGTAAGGAACGCCGGTCATGGCGGCCATGATGAACGCCGCCGCCCCCATGACCGGCGGTGCGAGCTGCCCGCCGGTCGATGCCGAGGCCTCGGTGGCACCGGCGAATTCCGGGCGAAAACCGGCCTGCTTCATCATGGGGATGGTGAACGAGCCGGACGCCACGGTATTGGACACTGAGCTGCCAGACACCATGCCTTGCAGGCCGCTGGCGATGACCGCGGCCTTGGCGGGCCCCCCTGTAAAGCGCCCCACCGCCAGGAATGCGATGTCAGTAAAAAACTTGCCCACATTGGTTTCGATGAGCACCACACCGAAAAACAGGAACAGATAGATGAATGTGGCCGAGACCTGTATCGGCGTCCCAAACACCGAGGAGGTCGTGAAGAATGATTCCGTGGCAAGCCGGCTCCAGCTCATGCCCGAATGGGTGAACACTGGACTGTAGTTGCCAAACAAGCTGTACATCAGGGCCACGACCGCAATGATGACGATCGGCGCACCGACGCTTCTACGCGTGGCTTCCAGCACCAGCACGATCCCGGTCGACGCGACAACGACGTCCATGCCGCTATAACCGAACAGAATCGCATCATCGACCAGGCGGTCGTAGTTGAACTGGATATAGAAACAAGCCCCGGCCGCGGCGGCGGCCAGCACCAGGTCGACGATCCTGCGCCATGTCGTATCCCGATGCGCGGGCGAGATCGGATAGACCAGAAAGATCAGGGCGCTGGCCAGCCCCAGGTGGATCGCCCCCTGAATGATCGAGACATAGGCGCCAAAGAAAGCGGTATAGAGCTGGAACAGGCTCAGCAGCGCGCCCAGCACGTATACCGTTCTTTTCCACCGTGTCGCGCTTTGCTCAGCGTTGCCCTCGGTGCCCAATCCGACAGAGGACGGATCGGGCGCCTGGGGATTCTTTGAGTGATCCATCATGTGCGTGGCTCGGTCGCGGGGCTGGCCGCCCACATCATGGCAGGACGTTCTTTTCCTTGAAGAACCGCTCGGCCCCCGGGTGCAAGGGCATGCGAGAGCCCTCGGGGATGGCCGTATCGATACTGACGACGTTCTTTGCCGACGACGTCAGGTCACCCGCATGCTCGTAGAGGGTCCGGGTGATCTGGTAGGCAAGGTCAGGGCTGACTTTGGTCTTCGAGGCGAACATGCATGACCAGTCCGATACCGTGCTGACAGGCGATGGGCTGAAGTCGTAGCTGCCCGCCTTGATCGTGTACGGAGCAAAGTCGCTGTTCTTCAGCAGCGCGTCGAGCTGCCGTCCCGCAATGGGCAATAGCTTGACGCCACCCTTTGCGGACTCCAGCTCTTGCAGCCCCGGAAACGGGACGGGCTGCACCTCGATGATGGCATCCAGGTTGCCGTCCCTGAGCTTCTGGCGCGCATCATCGGACGCTTCGGGATAGGCGCGTATATCGCCCTCCGCCAAGCCATACGCCGAGAGCAGCGCCCGGGCGGCGAGCTGGTTGGCCGAGCCCGGTGCGCCGATCGCCACGCGCTTGCCTTTCAGTCCCTCGATCGAATCGATACCCGTATCAGCCAAGGTGAAGACATGCAGCGCATAGGGCTCCAGGCAACCCAGCAAGCCGACCGCCGTGGTGTCCAGGTTCTTGTATTTGCCCTCACCGCTCAGCACCAGCTGGGCGGTGGTGGCCTGCGCCAGTCCCAGCTCGATTTCGTTGCGGCTGATCTTTGCAAGATTGTCGACGGACCCGCTGGTCTGGATCGCAGACACATTCAAGTCCGGAACATCGATACGCTTTACAAAAATGTTCGCGTACTCCGAACCCATGGTGTAATAACCGCCGCCCGGGTTGGCCGTACCCAATTGCAAATTGCTCGTGTATTGCTCACCTTGCGCCTGGACGATGCCCGTCGCGGTAAGGGCGATTGCCGCCGATGACAGGGCTGTGATCAGCCTTCTAGTGGTTTTCGTGCGCTCGAACTGGATTCGCAGCATGGATGCCTCCTTTTGACAGGTATGACCGAATACGGACACTTCAGCTTGTCGAAATCAAACGGACATCGGCAATATGAAGACCCGATTCATTGAGAATGATGGGGTTGAACTCCAGATCCACCAGGTTTTCCACCCTGAGGGCGGTGGATCCAACATCGACAATCAAACGTGCAAGCGCCTCCACACTGATCGACGGCATGCCTCGATAGCCCGCCAGGAGCTTCGAGATACGCGTCTCGAGAATCATCTCCCTGGCTTCCAACGGCGTGATGGGCAGCGCACGGAAGGCGACGTCCTTGACCGCCTCGACCGTGATTCCGCCTGCGCCAAATGCAATCAGGGGGCCGTAGTCCGCGTCCAGGGTGACGCCCAGGAACAATTCGGTACCCCGGGCGATCATCGGGGCCACCAGCACGCCCTCGATGCGTGCTTGCGGACATGCATCGCGAATGCGCGCCGTCATGTCCCCGTATACGCCCGCCGCGCTGTCCGCGTCGACGCTCAGCCGCACACCGCCGACATCCGACTTATGGCTGAGTCCATCGGCCACGATCTTCAATGCGCAGGCCACACCGAAGGCCTGGACGCGCTCCCGCGCCTCGTCGGCACTCCGCGCCAGGGACCAGGGACCGGTCTCCATGCCATGGGCCTCCAGCAGACGACGGGCAGCGGGCTCCGGCATGGAACCGGGGGACGGCGCATCGGCCGATCGCTCATCGATCCGCATGCGCACAGGTCCCTGGAGCCGTTGGAAATCGGCGCCTCGCGTCCGCTCAGCGATGCTGCCCAGCCAGGCGCCACGCTCCACCACGGCCCGCACACAGGCGACCGCATGCTCGATGGAGCCGGTGACCGGAATGCCGCGATCGCGCAAATGCGCATGCGGGCTGGGCCGCCGATGTTCATAGCAGCTATGGACCACGATGGGAAATCGCCGGGCGTGCGCCCACTCCGCAATGGCCCGGCAGGCCTCGTCCTCCGCCGGCTTCTCGGCACTGTCGAAGCGCAGATGATAACCACCCAGCAAACCCACGATGAGAACAAGGCCGACATCAGGATCATCGTGCAGAATCTGCACGCATCGCGCGAACAGTGGTGGCGACGCATCGATGGCGCTGGCGACGTCGATGGGATTGCCCACGACGGCGGTATCGCCCAGTTGCTCGCGCAAGGCGCCACGGGTTTGTTCCGACAGCCTGGCCAGGCGTATGCCTGCGGCCTCGAGATGGTCGACCGCAAGTGTTGCATGGCCTCCGCCATCGCTCAATACGGCGACCCCAGCGCCCGTCCTGGGCAGTGGCAGGCTGGACAGCGCACCCGCCACGATCGCCAACTCGTCGGAGCGCTCGACCAGGGTGACCCCGACCTGCCGCATGACCCCCACGGTCGGCCGATCACTGCCGGACACGGAACCCGTATGGGACAACGCCGTCCGGCGTCCCGCATCGGAACGCCCCCCACGCAGCAATACGACAGGGTGAGTGCGCGCCACCTCGGCCGCCGCGGCAAGCAGTGCGCGCCCATCATGGAAACCCTCGGCATGCAGCGCGATGGCCTTGACCGAGGGCCGCAACGCCATGGTCGTCAACAGCTCCGAGAACCCGACATCGATCTGGTTGCCCAGGCCAACGTAGACATCCAGTCCCGGCGTGGCGTGTTTCTCGATGTCCGCCAATAGGGACAGCAGCATGTTCCCGCTTTGGGTGATGGCGCCGACAGGGCCGTGCCGCGTCGCCTGCCGCAGGCCCACCAGGTCGGCGCCGCAGCCAAAATTGATCATCCCCGAGGTGTTGGGCCCCACGACTCGAATCCCGCCCTGCGCGATGAACCGCTTCAGTTCTTCCTGCAGTCGGGCGCCCTCGGGCCCCGACTCTTTGAAACCATTGGCGAGCACTACGGCGCCGGCAACGCCTTTCCGCCTGCATGCCGCCAACACGTCGAGGACGTCCGCGGCGGGTCGCGCGATGACGGCCAAATCGACGTTGTCGGGCAGCGACAGGACATCGGTGACCACGGCGAGGCCCAGAATGGCGCCCCCCCGCGGATTGACCGGAAAGATGGGATGCGGATAGCCATTGCGCTGCAGGGACTGCACAATCTGGTATCCACGCTTGCCCGGATTCGCTGACGCGCCGATCACCGCGATGGAACAGGGCTCCATGAGCCGGCTGACCGGGTCGCGCAGTTTGTCGCAAAGGGTGTCCATGCCGCACTACTTCCCGACAAACCTGGCTGGCCGCCTTTCCGCGAAGGCGCGCACGCCTTCCTGCCAGTCCGCCGTGCGCATGATCGCCAGCAGATCCCGCGCCTCTGAGCGAAATACGTCGCCGTGGGCACCGCTTTGATTGAGCGCCGATTTGATGCGTGCTATGGACAGCGGGGCATTCGCGCAAAGTCCGCCCGCCAGTTGTTGCACAGTCTCTTGCAGGTCTTCGGCGTGACACGCGCTGCTTGCCAAGCCGCAGTCGGCCGCCTCGGCTCCCGTCATCTGCCGCCCCAGGAAAAGCAGCTCGCAGGCCTTACGCATGCCGACCAGCCGGGGAAGCCGCTGCGTCACGCCGCCGCCGACATACGTTCCAATCGCCGCTTCCGGGAAACCGATACGGGCATCCTGCGCCATCACCAGGAAATCAGCCGAGGTGGCGATCTCGGCGCCCCCGCCAAGGGCGTACCCATGAACCTGCGCAATGACGGGCAGCTTCATGTGCTGGATTTGGGCGCAGACCTCCTGGCCCAGCATCACGTAATCCACCCGGTCCTTGGCCGATCGCTCACCCGAGCGATGCGCCTTGAGATCCGCACCGGCGCAAAACGCCCGTCCACGGCCCGAGAGAACCACGCAGCGGAGGCTTTCGTCCGTTTCGGCGGCCCGCAAGGCGTCCAGGGTTTGCTGATACAGCGCCTCGTTTACGGCATTCAGGCGCTCGGGGCGGTTAAAGATAATGTGGAGGCAGCCGCCTTCCCGCTCTGTAATGACTTCTGACATCGTGTGCGACCCCATGAATGGATGACTCAGTGTAGGGTTTGCATTGATGCAGGTCCAATATAATGTCATGATACATTAATGATCTATGAGCATTAATATCGACATCCGGCAGATGCGCGTCGTGCTGGCAGTGCTGGACCGAGGCGGTTATACCGCCGCCTCGGAGGCGCTTCATGTGTCGCAATCCGCCATCAGCCGCACAGTGCAGGAAGTGGAGCTGGCGCTGGGGACCGCTGTATTCACAAGGACGACCCGTAGCGTCGCACCGACGCCGGATGGCGCGCATTTCCTGAACATCGCGCGAAACATCGTCACCCAGTTCGACCGGGGCCTGAATCATTTTTCCGGTTACCTCGAAGGAAAGCAGGGCACCGTCATGCTCGCCACGGTCAGCTCGGTGGCCAGCACCTTGCTGCCCGAGATCCTGTCCAATTTCTGCCAGCTACGGCCCGACGTGAGCGTCTCGATCCAGGACGGGTTCTCCGAAGAGACGCTGGAGCGGGTCCTGCATGGAACAGTGGATCTCGCCCTGACGGCCGTCCACAGCGAGATCGCCGGATTGGTGATGGAGCCCATCGCCGCTGACCGCTTTTTATGCATCTACCGGCCCGATCATCGATTCGCGCGGATGCCGCGAATCGCATGGCCGGACTTGCAGGATGAGCCGGTCATCGCCTTCGACAGGCGCAGCAGCATTCATCTGCAGATCGATGTGCTCCTCGGCAGGCTCGGCATTGCACCCAGGACCGTACTGCAAGCGCGCGAGGTCAACGCGATCGCGGGGCTCGTGTCGGCCGGCATGGGGATCGCCATCATCCCGGCTTTACTGTTGCCCACCGTACAGTTCGTCAGTCTCGAGCACCAAGTCATCCAGGATCCTGTGCTCGAACGCAAGATATGCATCGTCTACGATGAGCTGCGCCCACTCGCCCAGCCGGCGCGCGCGCTCATGCAGGCCCTGCGCAGCGCGCCGCGGCAGGACATCACTTTGCCCACGCAGGTGAGCTGGTGCGATGCAGGCGGTCCAGAGGCACCCGCATTCTCTCATACCCGCCCCATATCACCTTAGACCTCGCCTGTCAGCATCCGCAATTCGACAGTGGCCTCACCACGGTCTGTGGACACCCAGGCACTCCGATCCGTGACATTGACGTTCAGCGACATGCCGCGCTCGGCGAGCTCCGCGAGCGCGCGTGTCGCCTCGGCCGGCAGGGCATACACCGTCAGGTTCCCGGCACGCGCGACCCGGTCGCGCACGCCGGCCCACCAGACCTCGGCCCCGCGGCCGTAGGCGAATACGATCACCTCTTCCGCGCGCCCGCACGCCCTCAGGATGCGGCGCTCGTCCGGCAGGCCGACCTCGATCCACTGCCGGATCGCACCCGTCAGGTCCAGGCGCCACAGGTCGGGCTCGTCGGTTTCGCTCAGGCCGCGGGTGAACGCCAGGCCCTCGTCGCCGTCGGCGAGCAGGGCGTAGGCCAGCAGGCGCACCATCAGGCGCTCGTCGGTTTCCGACGGATGGCGGGCCACCGTCACGGCGTGACTGCCATAGTAGGCGCGATCATTGTCGGCGACGTGGATCTCGGCTTTGTAGATGGTTGCGCGCAGCGCCATGGCGTATCGGTCCCGGAGGCGGCCTTCGCGCCGGGCGGGCGGCGGCCGAAAAGTCCTTAGTCTAACGCGCGCCGCTGCCACGGACCCGCCGTCAGGCGTGGCGGCGTATGATGGACCGACGGCATTTCACTGCATCCCGAGGAACCCACCATGCCCTGCTACAGCTTCGAAGGCCTCATCCCCGTCATTCACCCCACTGCCTACGTCCATCCCACGGCGGTGCTGATCGGCGACGTCATCGTCGGCCCCGGCGTCTACGTCGCGCCGCTGGCCTCGCTGCGCGGGGATTTCGGACGCCTCATTTTGGAGGAAGGCTCGAACCTGCAGGACCACTGCATGATGCATGGCTACAGCGATGCCGACACCATCGTCCAGGCCCATGGCCACATCGGCCACGGCGCCATCCTGCATGGCTGCACCATCGGCCGCAACGCGCTGGTGGGCATGAACTCGGTCGTCATGGACGGTGCCGTCATCGGCCCCGACAGCATCGTGGCCGCCATGAGCTTCGTGAAGGTCGGCTTTCAGGGCCAGCCCCGCCAGTTGCTGGCGGGTTCGCCCGCACGGGTGGTCCGCGCGGTCACCGACGCCGACCTGGACTGGAAAAATATGGGCACTCAGGAATACCAGGCCCTGGTCGGGCGCTGCACCCGCAGCCTGCGCGAGGCCGAGCCGCTGCGCGAGGTCGAGGCCGGCCGGCCCCGCCTGAAAGGCGTCACCGACTTGGGAACCGTACGGCAGGACCGGCTGCCCGCCAAGGCGCGGACGGTGGGCGCCCCGACCTGAGGCGCGCCGGCCACCCGCGGGTCATCGAGAGCTATCTGGGCTTGGGTCGGCGGGCGCCGGATCGCTAGCGGGGGCGGCGCGCGTGGCGCGCCAGTGCAGCCATTCGCCGACGATGCCGCGGCGGAAGGCCATCACGCAGACGATGAAGATCAAACCGATGACGATGGTCACCGATTCGCCCAGGATGCGGAACCACTCGATGCCGGTCTG
>NZ_JAPFGD010000008.1 GCF_027257175.1 Castellaniella sp. S9
GGTAGCGCTCGCAGAACTGGCTGTATTGCAGGGTGCGCCGCCCCAGGTGGTTGGCCTGATACTCCTGCCACAGCAACATCAGGGTGATGCCCTTGCGAGAGAGTTCTTGGTGGATAACGGCGTAGTCCGGGTTGATGGCCGCGGCGGTGCCCGCCCGGGCGGGGAACAACCGCTGCTCCAGGGCCGCTTCGTCCAAAGGCTCGATGGCGATCCAGTCCAGGCCCGCCGCTGCGGCGGCGGCCAGGTACTTGGCGACGGCGCTCTTGGACACGCCCAGGGCCTGGGCGCAATGGCGTTGGGAATGGCCCAGACAAAGCGTGTGATGAAGAATGGATTTGATCATGCGCGTACTCAGTAACGGCGGCGGCATGTGGGCTCCAAAAAAAGCCCAACACCCTACCGCAAGGTTGAGGTCAACGCGCGGGATCTCGCCGGCTGTTGCGGCGGTGGTCACGATCATCGGAATCGCTGGTCACACCACCGGAATGAGTGGTCACGATGCCGGAATCAGAAAAATCAGATTGAAAATATTGGCTGGTCACGATCACCGGAATCGGTGGTCACAATCATCGGAATACGCACCCAGGCGATTCCAGGACAAGTCAATGCACAATGGATCCAGGCGGACGCGCCAGGCGTCTACCGGGGGCAATGCGCGGCGTTTTGCGGGGCGCAGCACGCCCACATGGGTTTTGAGGTGGTCGCACAGCCGCCGGCACAGTTCGATGCGTGGCGCGAGGCGCAATCGCGCCAGGCGCAGGCGCCCACGGATGCGCTGGCCCGCACGGGCCGGGCGTTTTTCATGAAGCGGTGCGCCGGCTGCCACGCGGTGCGCGGCAGCGATGCGGACGGGACATTCGGCCCTGATCTGACGCATTTGGGATCGCGCCGGCGTATTGCGGCCGGCATGCTGGCCAACACGCCCGAACAGGTCCTGGAATGGGTGCGCCGCGCCCAGGACAGTGGCCGGTGGCGGAACTCTCCTTCGAAGGCTTCAGCGCCTCCGAGGCGCGGAAGAAGTCCTGATTATCAAAGGCCGCCCGGGCCTTTGCCAAAAAGGGCCCGGTCAGAAACGCCGTTTCGGGAACATGGACAGGAGTCTTGAATGAGCATCATACACACGAGGGTTCCGGATTTTGCCATTGAACGGGCAAAGAGCCGCCGGGGGGGACGTCTGCATGCGTTCGAATCGATCAACCCGCGCTCGACCGCCTTGCTGGTCGTGGACATGCAGAACTATTTCATGCAGCCGACACAGGCCGGCGAGATCGACGCTACGCGGGAGATCATTTCCAATGTGAATCAGCTCGCAGCGTCCATGCGTGCCTCGGACGGCACCATCGCGTGGTTGCGCCATACGATCACCGAGGAATCCGAGAAACGCTGGCCATTGTGGTTGAACGAGCTGGGATCGGGAGAGTGGAGCTCACGTACCCGTGAGGCGCTTCTTCCCGGTTCGCAAGGGCATGAGATCCATCAGGCGCTGGATGTGGAAGGCGGCGATCTGATGATCGACAAGTATTGCTTCAGTCCGTTTACGGAGGGGTCCTCTGATCTGCATGTCCGATTACGGGAACGCGGCGTCGATACGCTGATTATCACGGGGGTGGCGACCAATGCCTGCTGCGAAAGCACTGCCCGAGACGGCATGATGATGAATTACAGAGTCCATTTCGTCTCGGACGCGACGGCGTGCAGGACAAAGGAGGAGCAGAGCGCAACCCTTGCCATCGTCACGGTGATGTTCGGGGATGTGCGTACAACGGACCAGATCCTCCAGTTATTGAAGCAGGATTGATCCGGACGCTAGATCGATACACGAGGAGGCGGATATGGCGTTGAGGAACGGTGCTCCAGCGAAGGTCAGTCGCTGGATCGATTGGTGCAATGCATGGCTAGGCAGAACGGTGGCATGGCTCATTCTCCTTTCGATCGTTGTTTCAGCGGGAAACGCGATTGCCCGCAAGCTGTTCGATCTGGGTTCAAATTCTTTTCTTCAGCTGCAATGGCATCTTTTTGGCGCGGTATTCATGCTTTGCGCCGCCTGGACTTTGCGCTTGGACGAGCATGTCCGGATCGATATTATTTATTCTAAGCTTTCCCCGAGAAAGCGAAGTTGGGTCGATCTGTTCGGGCATGTATTCTTTCTGATTCCTTTTGCCGGCTTGCTGTCTTATCTGTCGTATTCATTCTTCATGCGTTCGTTCCTTCAAAATGAGGCATCCGCTGATGCCGGCGGGCTTTTATTGTGGCCGCCGAAAGGGTTCGTATTGCTGGGGTTCTTGCTTCTTCTGATTCAGGCGATTAGTGAAATCATTAAATGCGCGGCAAATATCGCGGCGCCCGATGAGCCGGCCCAGGACCAATAGGATAAACACCAACACAATCAGAAATAAGGTATGCCATGCTGGAGCTCCTAGCCGTAAATTTCGCGCCGATCATGTTCGTGTCCCTCATCGCGCTATTGCTGCTGGGATACCCGATCGCCTTTACCTTGTCAGCCGGCGGCCTGCTGTTTTTCGTTGCCGGCGTGTATCTGGCACCGTTTTCCAACGGGGCTATAAGCCTTTCTTGGGAATTCTTGCAAGCGCTGCCCGAGCGTGTTTTCCAGACGATGGCAAACCAAACGCTCTTGGCGATTCCATTCTTTACATTTATGGGATTGATCCTGGAAAGATCAGGCTTGGCGGAGGAGCTGCTCGATACCATTGGCCAGTTGTTTGGCCCGTTGCGCGGCGGGTTGGCATACGCAGTGATCTTCGTGGGGACGCTGTTGGCGGCAACGACGGGCGTCGTTGCCGCGTCAGTCATATCAATGGGTCTGATCTCGCTGCCGATCATGCTGCGCTACAACTATAACCGGCGGCTGGCGACGGGGATTATTGCGGCGTGCGGGACGCTTGCCCAGATCGTTCCGCCGGCATTGGTGCTGATCGTGATGGCGGACCAACTGGGCCAATCGGTCGGTGACATGTATGTCGGCGCGTTTGTCCCGGCATTCATCCTGGTGTTGCTGTATGTTGTCTGGATAATGATCAATACGATCCTGTTTCCGGAATCAGCGCCCAGCGTCCCGGCCGAGGGGCATATGCAACGAGAGGAGGACGGGTCTTCGGGGAACTGGCAACTGGGGCTTTTGGTCGCGTACTCGGGCTGGCTTGGATATGAGATCACTTCGTCGCTGGCGGTGACCGGACTGGCGGACTTCCTGGTCTTTTATATCTGCATGGCCATTGGCATCGGCTTTATAGCGACGGCCTTATATCGTTACCTGGGCATGCGCGGAAACATTGGATTCTACGCCGGTGCTGCCTTGGCTTTCCTGGGCGCCGTATTGCTGTGGTTGGATCTCAACGGGGGAGGAGATCATCGGACTTTATGGAGCATCCTGACGGCCGGGAGCGCCTATTCCTTTGTTGCGAGCGCCGCTCGGCGCTGGTTCGCCATCAAGCTGATTTCCCAGGTTGCCGAACGGGTGACTTTCGTCATGGTTCCGCCGCTGCTACTCATCTTTCTGGTATTGGGAACGATTTTTCTCGGGGTCGCCACGCCTACGGAAGGAGGGGCGATGGGGGCCGTCGGTGCGGTTGTATTGGCCTTGGCCAAGCGGGTGGCGGACGGCGATCGGAGGCGTTTCAATTTTCTGCTGCTTAGACAAGCCATCGAGAAGACCGCGCAGCTCGCCGCTTTCGTGATGTTCATCCTGATCGGGGCTAGAGTGTTTTCACTGACATTCTACGGTGTGAGCGGCAACCTTTGGGTGGAGAGCGTGCTGACATCGCTTCCGGGGGGTGAAATCGGATTCTTGATCATTGTGTGCCTTGCTATTTTCTTGCTTGCCTTTTTTCTTGATTTCTTCGAAATAGCATTTATTGTCATCCCATTTCTTGCGATTGCGGCCAACAAACTGGGAATCGACCTGATATGGTTCGGGGTGATTATCAGCATGACAATGCAGACCTCATATGTTCATCCCCCATTCGGATTTTCTCTGTTTTACTTGCGGTCCGTCGCACCCAAAGACGCCTATGTGGATAGCGTGACCGGAAAGCGGATCAAAGGCATCACATCGAGCGAGATCTATTGGGGGGCCGTTCCTTATATCTGCATTCAACTTCTCGCCGTATTGCTGATCATTCTCTTTCCTCAGACAGTCATGCACTATAAATCCCTCGCTCAGGAGGTTTCAGATCAAGAGGTCATGCAGCAATTGGATAGTGTAGAGCTTGGGGATATTGATTTCCTGCTGCCTGCAAACTGATCGCGGACCAATGCCGTGAAGGGTCGGATGACCTCTGGATCAGGAACCCGCCACCTTCCTGCGATTTTCCATGCGAGAATTCCCTTCCTTGGGAAAGATGGATCGCACAACGAGGGATAGGTATGGCGGGCAAGACCATCAACATCGCATTCACATCCGACGATTGGCGGGGCGTCGCCCTGTCCAATTTCAGTCTGTCACCTTTCGAACTGGACGGCTGCTTAATGGCCTCGGTCGAGGGCTTCATCCAGGGCATCAAGTTTCCTCCCGGCCATCCGGCCCGCAATCGCGCTTTCGCGTCATGGGCCTGGGAGGCCAAGCAATGCGGCGAGGGCGCGGACAAGCAGTTCGCCTATTGGGAGGATGCCCAGATCGGCTTCGGCTCCGTGGAACATCATCACCTGGTCGAGCGGGCGCTGCGTGCACGCTTCGCCCAGAACGAGGGCCTGCGCCGTGTGCTGCGCTCCACCCGCGGCCTGGACATCCTCCACCTGACCGGCGAGGCGCCGCAGCCAGCGCCGACCTCCTTGCCGGCAGAGCTGTTCTGCCGCATCCTCACCGACATCCGCGAGGCGGGCTAGGGGAAACCCGGCTTGGGACGGCCGGGACGGCGGGGCCGCTGGCATCAGCCGTGCCGGCGGGGCGCCGTCCGTGGGGATGAGGGCGTGGATTGCGCTTTACGGGCGCGCGGGCCACAATGTCCAGCTTTGAACCATCCCCTGGGGCCGCCCGGTCCATACGTATCATGATTCTTCGCGCGCGCCCCGACGGCTACCCTGATCAGGGCGTCGAATCGCCTTATGCCTGGATCCGCCTGTTGATCACTCTGACGGCGGTCACGATCGGCAATGTGGGCATGTATGCGGCCAGTATCGTGCTGCCCTCGATCGAGGCGGATTTCGGGGTGAGCCGTTCGGGGGCCTCGCTGCCCTACGCGGTGACGATGATCGGCTTTGGCATCGGCGGTATCGTCATGGGCCGGCTGGCGGATCGCTTCGGGGTCTTTGTGCCGCTGGTGATCAGCGCCCTGGGCCTGGGCGTGGGTTTCTTCCTGGCCGGCATGGCCGATGGCATCGGCACGTTCAACCTGGTGCACGGGGTGTTCATCGGTCTGCTGGGTTCATCGGCCACGTTTGCGCCGCTGGTGGCCGATGCCTCGCACTGGTTCACCCGGCGCCGCGGCATCGCGGTGGCGATCTGCATGAGCGGCAACTACTTGGCCGGCGCGGTCTGGCCGCCGGTGATGCAGTATTTCGTGGGCGAGATCGGTTGGCGGCAAACGTATGCGGGCATCGGGGTGTTCTGTGCGATCAGCCTGCTGCCGCTGGCGGTGTGCCTGCGCCGCCGCGCCCCGTCCACGGAACTGCCACTGCCGGACACGGGGCTGGCGGCCGCCCCGGCGTCGCGCCCGGACGCCGGGGACAAGGACCGGCCGCTGGGCTTGTCGCCGAACACCCTGCTGGCGCTGCTGTGTGTCGCCGGGGTGGGCTGCTGCGTCGCGATGGCGATGCCTCAGGTCCAGATCGTGGCCTATTGCAGCGACCTGGGTTACGGCGCGACCAATGGCGCAAACATGCTGTCGCTGATGCTGGCCATGGGTATCATCAGCCGGCTCTCCTTTGGCTGGCTGTCGGACCGCATCGGCGGGTTGTGTACGCTGCTGGTGGGGTCCCTGCTGCAAGGGCTGGCATTGTGGCTGTACCTGCTGAGCCACGGCCTGCTCTCGCTGTATGTGATTTCCGCGCTGTTCGGCCTGTTCCAGGGTGGCATCGTGCCGGCCTATGCCGTCATCGTGCGCGAATACTTTCCCCGCGAGGGCACCGGCGTGCGCGTAGGCACGGTGCTCATGGCCACGCTGGTGGGCATGGCGCTGGGCGGCTGGATGTCGGGCGCCATCTATGATCTGTCGCTGTCGTACCGGGCGGCGTTCATCAACGGGATTGCCTGGAACGTGCTTAATGCCGCGATCGTGCTTTTCCTGGTGATGCGCGCGCGCCGGGTCAGGCTGCTGCGGTTGGCGGCCTGAATCCGGGTGCAAGCGCGCGGCCCGATGGCCCCGCGCGTCACCATGTGTACCGCGCGCCGGCGTAGATCGAGCGGCCCGAGCCCGGGTTGAACAGCGCGGAGGCGGGGGTGGCGACGCCGGCTGCGGCGGCATTGGCGATGTAGCGCCGGTCGGTCAGGTTCCGCCCTTCGATGTAGCCCGTCCAGCCCTGTTTCGCAGGGGCGAGGCCGACCCGGAAATTCAGGAGCGCATAGGGATCGACGGTTTCCGTATTGGCGTTGTCGACGTAGTAGGATTTGGGCATCCATTCCACGTTCGGACCGGCGTAAAAGCCGCCGGGCAGCTTGTACAGCACCTCGGCGCGCAGGATGTGCACGGGCACGCCGGGCAGGCGGTTGTCGCCGTAGACGGGATCCCCGTCAAAGCGGAAATCGTTGTAGGCATAGTTGGCGTTGAACCAGACCCGGTCGCCGGTTGCAAGGGCGGACTCGAGGACGGCGAACTCGGCGCCCAGCTCGATGCCCTGGTGCACGGTGCGTCCGGCATTGACGATCGTGCAAGGGCTCCATGGCGCCGTGGTCAAGCACTGCAGCTCGTTCTCGATGCGCGCATGGTATAGCGAGACGTCCCATGTGAAACCGGGGCGCCGTCCCCGCGTGCCGACTTCGTAGGTCGTGGCTGTTTGCGCCTCGATGTCCGAGCTGGTCGGGGTGGCGAAGGTGTTGGCATCGAAGGTCGGCGCTTCGGCGCTGCGCGAAATATTGGCGTATGCCTGCCAGTCGGGGTCGAGGTCCCACAGCACGCCGATCTTGGGGCTGAAATTGTCGTAGCGGCGGCGGCCGGACTGGTCGCCATCGGACAGGTAGCGGTCTTCCCGCTCGCGCACGGCGTGCTGGAATTGGCCGCCGGCCACCAGAGCCAGATCCGGCCGGATGAAAAAGGAGTTCTCGAAATAGGCGGACAGGTTCTTGGAGGTGTCGTACATGGAGGCCGCCAGGTTCCCCTTGTGTCCGCCCGTCAGGTTGATGTACTGGTCCGTGTCGATCGCGCCATTGTGGACCTTGACGCCCGCGGCGAACTCGTTGTGAAAGCCGCCGATCATGCGGCGGTCGGTCGCGCGTACGAAGCCGCCGTAGTCCTGGACGCGGTAATCGAGCCATTGATAGATCGGATGCATCACGTGGCGATGGACGCCGAACAGTCCGAACTCCAGTGTCGCCGGCCCAAAGCGCAGCATCGTCTTGTTGGCGAGGCGCAGCGAGTCGATGTTGCGCTGCTGGTCGAGACGCTCGAACTCGGCATCCGCCGCCTGCGGGGTATTCAGGGCGGCATCCTTCGTGACTTCGCCGGGCAGGCGCTGGCGTATCCGGTTGAGGTTCAGATAGAAGCGCGTCTCGGCGTCCGCCGAGAACCGGTAGCCCAGGTTGCCGCTGGCGCGCTGCTCTTTGCCATCGCTGTGGTCGCGGTACCCGTCGACGGATTGCGCCGAGGCGGTGAGGAAGTAATCCCACGGCCCGCCGGCCGCGCCGGTGCTTGCCTGCGCCTTCCGGTAGCCAAAGCTGCCGATGTCGAGGCGCCCTTCGAAGGGGGCGGCGTCGCGGCCGGTCGGCGTGACGAAATTGATTGCGCCGCCCAGCGAATTGGCGCCGTAGCGCAGTGCGTTCGCACCCTTGTAGACCTCGACGTAGCGGTATGCGGTCGGATCGATTTCGAACAGATCGACCAGGCCGTCCGACGTGTTGATCGGAATACCGTCCATGCTCATGTTGATGCCGCGGTTGCCATAGTTGCGCGACAGGCCCGAGCCGCGGATCGATACGCGGGCGTCGTCGCCGTAGCGAGGCTGGGCAAAGACGCCGGGCACCCGCTCGAGGATGTCCTTGACCGTTTGCGCAGGCGTATTCTTGAACTGGGTGTCGGGCACGACCTCGACGCCGCCGGGAATGCGCTCGATGTCGGCGATGGCTTGTTCCGTGTCGGGGACGGTCAGGGCGCCCCGATCGGCTCGAGGATCCGCGGTGATGGTGATGGCGGGCAGCGTCTGCTGGGCGAGCGCGGCCGGCGATGCCGCGACGGCGCAGGCGGCCGCCGCGCAGAGCGCGTGTATCTTGGGAAACATGGTTTTCTCCGTGCAGGAATGGGCTGAAGGAATGCCGGGTGTGCAGGTCAGGAGAAAACAGGCGGCGCGCGCGGCCGGCCACAGGGGAATGCGCCGATCGGCGTGAATCGGAACAGCGCCGGCAGCAGCATGGTCAGCATGAGCAGCGGCAGGGGGGAGGGCAGAGCGGGCGGGACGGACGGCAGCGCGGCCTCGTGCGTCATCAGGCCGCAATAGCCGCAATCGTCCAGGATATGCGGGTCGGGCTGGCCGCCCGCTGTGTGCGGGTCGTCCTGGCGGCCGTCGAGCGTGATCAGGAGGGTTTGCGCGGGCGTGGCGGTTTCGCCGCAGACCGTCGCCGCGACCGTGCGCGCGTTTGCGGCCAGATGGCTGACCGTCGGCGCGCACGCGATCAGCAGCATGGCGATCATGCCGAGCCATGCCGCCAGCCGTTTGCCGTGCGCGTGAGCCGTCATCGAGGAATGTGTCTGCGAGGGTGCCGTCCGCAAGAATTCTACCCGTCTCCGGCGCTTGCCGAAAGAACGTGTCGAGCGGCTACGCCGCCTGCCGTCCGACCGATGGCCGCGATCCGCGAGGGGGTGCGGCATCGTCGTCGGGGCGCGTGCCGACGCTCCAGGGACCCTGGGTCTCCAGGCCTGCCGCATTCCCGCCGACCATGGATCGCACCTTCGCCATGGTCCATCCGAGGGTCGCGCCCCGCAGTATCGCCTTGTAGACCGCGGCGTTGCGGCTGTTGACGTCGAGCCGCTGGTACAGCGCCTCGGCATGCGCCTTGGCGGTGGCCGCCGAGATGTTCATGGTCCGTCCCACGGTCTTGATGGGATATCCCTTGGATAGCAGCACCAGGACCTCGTATTGCCGGGGCGTCAGTCCCAGCAGTTCGGATTCCTCCGTGTGCTCGACGGCGTGGCGCGAGTCTTGCGGCACTTGCCGGGAGCCGGCCGCGGCGGGCCGATAGAGCCATGGGTGCAACTGGTCGTACGTGCCGCCCACCAGCAGCAGGTTCACCAGCGCCCTCAAGACCTCGGGGGTGATCTCGTTCGACACGCAGGTCACTGTCGGCGGCAAGGCGTCCAGGGATGGCGGGCTGTGGGCGTCGACGATCATCAGGATGGCGGGGGGCTGGTGGCGTTGCTGGACCCAGTCGATGATCTCGAGCCGGTGCTGGCTTACGCCGACCGAGATGATGGCCAGGTCGACGGTCTCTGCTTGGACACAATCCCCGACCGGGTCGGGAATGTCCATCCCCAGCACCCGGTAAGCGGCTTCGCCTTCGGCCAGGATGGCGCAGATGCTATGGCGGATCAGTGGCAGAGGTTCGATGAGCAGGACGGTTCGCATATTGTTCTTTTCCGGTGATCGAGACGCGGATGGGCGTGGGAAAAGCCCGATGGGCGGAGGGCCTTGCGGCGGGGCATGCTGGATTTATTGGATCGTCCATGTCATTTCCAGTGCTCCTCCCGTGGGCGGGAGGTGGGACATTCGAAGTGGAAGGCTTGGCTGAACGAGCCCACGCCGTAGATGGTGAGGTCGATGCCGCAGGAATCCTTGGGACCGTAGCGCAGCGATATCCGGCCGAGCGCGGCCGGCACCCCGCCGGTCAGGCGGACCGTGGCGCCTTGGCCAACGACCGTCTTGCCGTCCGGGCCGTCGCGGCGCGCCGTGATCCGGTAGCGCAAGGTGGCATCCCGCTCGGTCTGGATGTGAGGAATGATGATGGCTGGCTGCGAGGCGTCAAGCGTTTCAAGCCAGGCTCTTAGAGGGGCATCCGTATCCATGGCGAACCCTCCTGTGGGTGCGGATAGGGGCCTGCGACAGGAATTCTATTCCAAAACCCCTCCCCGGGTAAAAAACCGGCCGGGGAGGGAAGCAAGCCTCAATGCTGATTGACGTAGGCGTTGTTCATGAAGCCCGTTTGCGACACGGTCGCCGAATAGCCATTGCCCTGCTGCAGGACCACGGCTTCGTTGCCATAGCCCTGCTGCGTGATGGCGGCGTACAGGTCCTTGCCGTCCTGCTTGATGTAGCCGTCGTTCTTGGAGCCGGATTGCGAGATGCTGGCGGTGTCCCAGGCGCCGCCGTGGCCGGACTGGAGGATGCCGGCATCGTTCTGCCAGCCGTATTGGTTGATCGTGGCGGTCGCGTTGTGGCCGTCTTGCGTGACCCAGGCGGTATTGCCGCCCCAGCCGCCGTTCTGGTTGATGGTGGCGGTGAGGTTCTGGCCCTGCAGGTAGCCGTGATACCAGTTCCAGCTGCCCGACTGGTCGATGGTCGCGTCGTCGTGGCTGGATGCCTGGTAGACGGTGGCATGCGCATTGGTCACGCCTTGCTGGACAATCACGGAATCGTTGTAGTCGCCGAAAGTCGAGATCGTGGCGCCGGTGTTCGTGGCGTACTGCTGGCTGATGTACGCGTCGTTGCCGTCGCCCGAACTCGTGACGGACGCCGAGGCGCCGTTGTTGTCGGACTGCTCGACCACGGCATCGTTGAAGCTGCCGGTCTGGCTGACGGTCGCCGTGTCGTAGGCCATTGCGGCAGGGATGCCGCCGTAGGCGAGGGCGACGCCCAAAGCCGCTGCTGAAAGTTTGGTCAACATCATGCTTCTCCTGGTACTGGTTTCGGGGCCTGATCGAGGGATCGCCCGGACGCCGGCCCCTGCGCGCCCGGATGGGTGCCGCCCTCAGCGCGTGTCCGGAGGCGGGGTTCGGGATTCGGTGGCGCCGGCCTGTCCGGGCTCGATCGAGAGCGCGGCGCTCTGGATCTCGTCGTCCGAATACTTCTGGATGATCGGCGAGGCCATGTCCGCGTCGTCGTGCAGCAGCCAGTTGCGGTCCTTGATGCCCTGTACGGTCAAGTACAGGACGGCGGCTTCGATGGCTTCCTTGACACACAGCTGAGTGGGCTCGTTGCTGGTGATGCCGCCCTCGACTTCCAGCAGGTCCTTGAAGTTCACGAACTTGTAGACGCTGGGCCGGATTTCGTAGGAAAAGATGGTCTTGGTGGTGGCCACGGTCTGCAGCACTTTGCCCGTGCGGGTATCGATGCTGCGCAGGCTGATGGTGACCTGGTCCATCCGGTATTGGGTGGACAGGCCCACACCCAGGAAACGTGCGCCAAGGCCGCCGGTGCGCACGTTGCTCTCGTAGGCGATGATGCCGCCGTCGATCAGGATCGATGCGGGAATCAACGAGGGAATCTGGATCGGCGGCGAATTGCTGGGCTGCGAGCCGTCCAGCGCGCGCACGATGCGCCGCTCGGTCAGCAATTCCTGCAGGCTCTCGCGCTCCACGGGCACGAACCAGCCGCTGTCCTTGAGGGCCTTGATCAACATCGAGGCCGCGCCCTGGGTGACAGAGGTCGAGAACGAACTGTCGGGCGAGGGCTTGTACTGGCCGGTCTTGTCGCGAAAGCCGTAGACCGCCACGTAGACCGGCCCTTTGGGCAGCGGCAGTTTCAGCAGGTCGCGGGTCGAGGGGGTGGCCGGGGTCAGATGCGCGGGCGTGGCCAGCCCAACGGGCTGATTGGGGACGGCGCAGGCGGCCAGCATGGCGCTCAGTCCGAGGGCCAGCGCCAGTCGGCCATGGCGTGCGGACCCGGGTGTCATGAGTTCACCTGGAATTCGGTGATGGCCCCGGTGAGATTGTCGATGGTGGTGATCTTGAGCAGGCCGTTGCCGATGTCGGTCACGGTGATCGTGAAGTTGTCCGTCTGGATGGTGCCGGGACGGAACTTGCCGTCGTCGCCCAGGATCTGGGAGCTGACCGACGCGGCCAGGCGGCTGAGGATGGAACGCTCCAGTGTCTCGTTGAAGTTCTGCAGCGGGGTCTTGGTCTCGATGCCGATGTCGTCGCGGCCGGCGTCGGGATCGGTGTGGCGGTTGGTGGCAATGGCAGAATTGAGCAGGACAGTGCCGTTCAGGGGGTTGCCGCCGAATGAGGGGTTCAGGGGGTAGTACACCAGCTCGGTCGCGGCGCCGGGACCGGGGCCGGCCAGCATCGCGCAGGCCGTGGCGAGAGCCCCGGCGCGCAGCATGTTCGACGTCTTCCTCATGGTCATTCTCCTTGGCTTGCAGGGGTTCACATTTCCTCGCGACCGAGGTCGGGGCTGTTGGACAGCAGGCGTTCCGCTTCGATGTCGGCGATCTCGCGATACACGATCTCGACGGCTTGCTGGCCGATGCTTCGGGTCGCCGAACGGGCCGGCGGCAAAAAGGCGTGGAAGACGCGGCGCTGACCGAAATCGATCCAGATCTCGCTGCCGAAGCGGGCCGTGGGGCGCTCGTAGACCGCCAGGGAAATCCGGCTGCTGATGTCCTTGCTGCGCCAGTAGGACGAGAATTCCTGGTAGAAATCATTGCCCTGCACCGTGATGCTGCGATTGACCACGATGCCGCCCAGGAACTGATCGAACAGCTTCTCGGTCGTGCGTTCGGCCTTGTCGATCTGGGTTTGCGGCAGCTTGCCCCCGTTGGCGGGAGCCTTCTCGTCCCCGGCATGGGCGCCGGCCGCAAGCAATACGAACATCGGGGCCAGCAGGGCCGGCCAAGCCTGGTGCCGCATGTGCTTCTCCTCTTTCGATATTCTGTATTCGTTCGAGGCCGCGGATTCGTAGGGTGTCCGCTGCGGGCCGGGACGGTTTTTTTCCCCGATTCAATGGTAGGCGTGCGCCCCGCCGGGAACATGCGGCAGACAGACTAGATCGCGTCCGCTTCATGGGCGAGCCGGCCGCGGCGGATATCTGCCGAACGGCCTAGTACGGCCGGCGGCCGGATGCTCTGGGGCCTGGCGGGAATCGCCGCGGGTATGGCCTGCGGCGGGTCGGACTCAAGAACGATGCCGGTGATGCCGCCGCCGTCGGCATGATGGATGGTCGCCATGCGGCTGCCCTGCACGGCCGATAGCTGGCTGCGGGATACCTCGAAGTGCGAGGCCAGCAGGCTGATGCCGCAGGGCGCGTCGGCGCGGCGCGGCCGTCGCCGGGGGCTGGACAGATGGTAGTGCGACCACAGCGTCATCAGCAGGGCGTTGAAGCTGCCGACCAGCAAGTACATCAAAAGGGTCTGCAGGGCGGGCTCCAGCGCGGCCAGCGGACCGGCTTGCGCCCGGGCCGCCATGAGGGGCCAGGCGGCCGGCAGTTCCGACAGGCACAGAACGGCCAGCGCAGCCCAGGCCATGCAGGTGATGGCGCTGTCGAACAGCCTGGGCAGGGATCGACGAGGGGTCATGATGATAGGCGTCATGGGGGGGTCTCCCGAATGCCCCTGTCGGGGCTGGTCCAGCGGGCGCGGGTGCGCCGGATGCGCAGCATCACGGCCGGAAAGCTGCACAGGGTGGTCAGGCAATTGATCATCCAGAACACGAAGGGGTACCAGACGATCCAGAACAGCGAACGGGCCAGGCCTGGCTCATAGCGCCTTTCGATCAGGATGCTGACCAGGAATTGCAGCAAGCAGGCCCATGCCAGGACGAGCCCCGCGGCCGACGGCGGCAGGAACGCCTCGACCGCCATGGCCGGCGGCAGCCCCGCCCAGGGCGTCAGGAGCCACAGCCCCAGGGACAGGGCCAGCGCGAAGGCCCAGCCGCTGGACAGGCAGAACTCCAGCATGAGCACCCACAGACGCCATTGGCTCGGCTGGCGCAGGACGTCGAGGTTCTTGAGCAGCACCTCTGCGCCGCCCTGGGCCCATCGCAAGCGCTGCTTCCAGAGCCCCTTGAGGGTCTCGGGCATCAGGATCCAGCACAGGGCGCGCGGTTCGTAGAAGATCGACCAGCCGGCCCGCTGCAGCAACCAGCTGATGTCGATGTCCTCGGTGATCATGTCCAGGCTCCAATAACCCACCTCGTCCAGGGCCTGCCGCCGAAAGGCGGCGCAGACGCCCGATACGGTGAAGACCTGACCGTAGATCCGCTGGCTGCGTTTGATCAGCCCGATGATCGATGAGAATTCGCCGACCTGGATCCTGCCGATCAATGTGGAGCGCGTGCGGATCCGGGGGTTGCCGGTGACCGCGCCCACGCGGGGGTGACGGAACAGTGGCATGCACAGATAGGCCACGGCGTCGGGTTCCAGCCGCGCATCGCCGTCGATGCACACGAGCACGTCGCTGTTGGCCGCCATGGCGCCCATGCGCAGCGCCATGGCTTTGCCTTGGTTCTGCGCCAGGCGGAGGATGCGCAGCGCCGGCTGCCGGCGCGCGATGGCGCGCAGTCCGGCCAGGGTGCCGTCGCTGGAGCCGTCGTCGATGGCGATGACCTCCAGCTTCGGGTATGCCTGGGCCAGGGCGGCGGTGATGGTTTCCTCGATATGCAGCGCCTCGTTGTGGCAGGGCACCAGGATCGATACCAGGGGCGCGTCCGGCGGAATCGGGGCTGGAGCGGGGCGCCAGCGCCAGCGGCGCTCCCATCGCAGCCAGAACAGCAGGCCGCCGGCCATCCAGATCCCCGACATGAGCAGGGGATAGAAGAACACGAAATGCAGCAGGAAGGCGCTGGTCAACATGAGGGCGAGCCCCAGCGGTGCGCCGAGCATGACGATCAGGATCAGAAGGGCGATGAGTCGCTGGGTCATGGATAGGGATACCAGGCGTTGGAGATCGCCGGGCGCAACGCGTCGGGCGCAGGCCGGTCCTTGATGAAGTCATCGGGGTAATAAGCGAGGTGCCGGGCGCCGCGCGCCTGCAGCCGGCGCAGCCAGCCCGCGACGGTGTCGGCCGGGACGGGGCGCGCGCCGCCGGGCGCCGCCCAGTCCAGCGTCTGGACTTCGAATACTGTCTTGTCCAGGCCCGTCGGCCGGGCCGCGACCGCGTCGACCAGCCGGTCCAGCCAGGCCGCCTCGCGGCCGGCGGGCACGTGTTCCATGCGCGGCATGGCCATGGGCACCACCCAGTCGTACGCGGCGAGGAAGTCGTCCAGGTTCTGCGCGAACCAGGCCTCCTGGTCCGGATCGAGAATGGGCCCTGCGAAGAGATTGCGCGCCGTCCTGATCTGCGGGCCCCGGATCGCCCGCACACGGGCTGCGAGTTCGTCGGTGAGCGCAATCAGCCTGCGGCTTTTGAGGCGCGTCCACTGCCGCATCGTATCGGGGGAGGCGCGCAAGGCCCCGATGTCGGCGGGCAGGCCGGCGGCGCGGTAGGCCGCCAGGGCGGCGGGGCCCGCGTCTTCAAAGTCCGACAGCACCGCATCGTCGTGGAACAGGATGCCGTCGAATATGGCGGCGCGCGCCAGGTCTTCGTAGAGGCCGCCCACGCGGCGGCTGGTTTCGGGATCGAAGGGCGACAAGCGCCGCAGTCCGGGCGCGTGGTCCGGTTCTCGCCCGGGCGGCGTCCAGGCCTGGACGCTCGCGGGAGGGGTGGGCAGTGCCAGTCCCAGCACCGGCATCCAGGCGTAGACCCGCACCTCGGCACGGGTTCTCAGCTGCCAGGCGGCACGATTGAACAGATCGGCTCGCATCGGCAGCTCGCGATTGGGAAAATAGACCGAGGTGATTCGCCCGTCGCCCCTGGGATCGGCGAAGGCCTGCAGGAACACGGTCGAGATCTGCAGCCTGGCGATGCGCTCGACGAGCCGACCCAGGTTGCGCTCGGTCTGTGCGGGATCGGGATCGTAGACCGCGTCCAGATCCACCTGGGCGGCCCGCATGCGCACCGGCCGTTCCATATCCTGGCATGCGCGCGCAAATCCCTCGATGGACGGGTTGTTGGCGATCAGCAGACGAGGGGTGTCGAAGGGCCGCCGGGCGCTGGCCAGGCCCGAGTCGAGCTTCAAGGCCATCCGGTAGCCGGCCTGCCGCACGAGCGCCAGGGCGACGCCGCCCGGTTCGCCATAGGGCCATACCCAGACGCGTGGCGCCTTGCCCGTGACTTGCCGGATCCGCGCGCTGATCCGGTGAATGTCCCGGCGCAGGCGTTCCCGCTGGACGGTTTCGTCCTCGTAGCGCCCCGTGGCCGGATCGTAGGCGCGTGCCGCCGCGGCGGGCTGGAGGTTGCCTTGCGGATTGGCGGCCAGGCCTTGATGCAGGGCATACGTGTGGGCGGCGATCTCGATCAGGCCCGAGTCGGACATTTCGCGGACCTGCCTCCAATCCAGGAAGCGATCGCGGGCCGTGGGGGTGTCGCCGAACAGGACGGGATGGTCCTGCGGCGCATCCAGCCAGGCGCCCACCGGCGCCAGGACGGCAGGCCAGCCGCGTGCCCGCAACAGCGGAAAGACGCGGGTGTAGAAGCTGCGGTAGCCATCGTCGAAACTCAGCAGCACCGCGCGCGCGGGCAGATCCGGCCCGCCGTTCCCGGCGCGCAGGATCTGCTCGACCGATACCGGGATGTAGCCGCTGGCATCCAGCCAGGCGAATTGTTCGGCGAGCTGCCTCGTTTCGACGGAAAGGTAGCGCTGGTCCGGGTCCCGGTCCTCGACGTCATGGTAGGCCAGCGCCAGGTAGGCATTGCGTGGCCAGGCCTCAGAGGCCGCGTCGGTCGGCCGCGCCGCCGGCGGCGTGAAGACCGGCCGGTCGACCGCGCAGCCGCCGATGGCCAGCATGAGCAGGCCGCCGGCCGCCAGGCGGCGCATCGACGATGAGATGCGGGGCGTCATGGCATCCTCCTAGAAGCGCAGGGCCATGTCCAGCAGGACGCGGAAACCCGTCTCTCGCTCACCGTCGTAGGGGCGGTTGTTCACGCTCGCCTGAATGCCGGCTTCGAAGGTTTCCGAGGCCTTCCAGCGCAGGCCGTACCCTGCGACGACGATGGCGGCGGACCCATATCCCTGTTGGGCATAGAGGCCGGCGCCCAGCAGGAAGGACTGCTCCAGCCGGGCCTCGTAGCGCTGGTGGATCGTATGGATCAAACGCAGGCTGGGCAGGACCTCCAGGTCCTGGCGCGGATTGAAATAGGGCGCGTCCCCTTCCGAGTTCGTCGAGGCGGACAGGTCCAGGCCCAGTTCGCCGCGCCAGCGGGCGGATTCGAGGATGCGCTGCCGGGCGCCGAGCGCCAGGGCCCAGCGCCGGTTGCCGTCGCTGAAGCGCATCGCCGAGACGTCCAGGCGCACGGCCCCGTCGTCCCAGCCGCGCCACTGGACGTGTGCGGCGGCGCGATTGGCGTCGATGCCGTTGTGCAGGGCACGCAAGGGCGTATCCTGCGACAGGCGTTCCAGGGCCGCGCCCAGGCTCCAGCGGTCGTCGATGTCGGTCTCGGCACGCAGGGCCGCGCCGTAGCGGGTACCGTGGCCATAGCGATGCATCGATGCCTCCAGGTCCAGCGTCAGGCCGCGGCTGCGGGACTGGGCGCCGGCGCGCAGCCATTGGTGTTCGCCACGGCCTTCGGGGAAGGAAGCCTGCGCGAGCCCGCCGCCGGCGAATGCGCGCCATGGTCCACCCAAAGGCGGGGAGTATTGCAGGGCATCGATGCGCAAGCCGTGCCCGCCGGTCGGCCCGGTCTCCGACGAGAGCTCGCCGTCGGCCTCGACTCGCAGCTCGGACATCCGGTGCCGATTCCAGTCGCGTGCCGCCAGGCGGCCGGAGCGGTCGTCGGGGAAGCGGGCCTGCACGTCTGCGATCAGCGCGTCGGCCTGTGCCCATTCCTGAAGGTCCAGGGCCACGCGGGCCTGGGCCGCCTCCAGGGCCGCGGCGCGAGGGTCCAGCGCTTCCATGCGTTTGAGCAGCCACTCGGCGCGGCGCGGTTCGCCCTGGCTGCGGTCGAGTTCGGCCAGGGCGATGCCCAGCGATGTGTCGGTCGGGGCCTGCGCCTGCAGCGTTTCGAGGCGTGCCCGTACGCCCGCTTCGTCGCCCAGGTCGCGCCGGGCCCAGAGGGCGGCCAGTTCGGCGGCCATGCGCTCGTCGCTGGCCTGTCGCCTGGGCTGGCCCTTGAGCTGGATCCAGACCGGTGTTTCATCGAGGAGTTGCCGGGCCCGCGTCTCCGCTTCGCCGGAGCGGCCGCTTTCGGACAAGGCATACACCCGCGTCTCGGCGGGACGAACGCCGGGCGTCCGCTCCCGGCCCGCGCCGGTGGCCTGCGCCGCGTCCAGCACGCGCAGGGCCTGCTCGGGCCGGCGCAATTCCAGGTAGGCGTCGGCGACGATGCGCAAGGCGTAGGGCGCCACCGGGGCGCCGGCGTCGCGCAGGGCCTCGTACTCGGCAATCACGGCCCCGGGTCGGCGGCGCGCGGCGAGGACCTGCAGGCGGTCCTGGCGCAGTCTCAGGATATCCGGACGGGCGGCGGGCCCCAGGGCGGACCAACGGGCGATCAGCGCGTCGTAGCGGGCCAGCGCCTGGTCGGCGATCCGGTATCGCTCCTCTTCGCCGCGCCCGCCGGCCGCGGCCAGGCGGGCCAGTTGCGCCAGACGATCGCCTTGCAGGCGCCGCCGCGTTGCTGCATCGAACCACTGCGGATGCCGCTTCGCCAGGTCGAGGGCGGCTTGCGGCGTGCCCATGGCGGCCAGCGTCATCGCCTCACCCACCGGGAACTCCGGCCGTTCGGGAAACCGGGCCATGCCCCGCCGATACAAGTCCAGGGCGTGATCCCAGTCGCCTTCTTCCCGATAGGCCCGGGCGCAGGCGCCGAGGATGTCCGCCGGCCAGCGGTTTGCGGGCTCGGACAGACGTGCGCAGGCCCGGGCCGCTTCTGCGGAATGACCGGCCCATCCGGCGACCCGGATGTGATCCCGGATGAATCGTCCGCTCGCGTGACTGCCATCGTCCATCCGGCGCAACAGCGTCAGGGCGGGCTCGTGCCAGCCCCCGCGCGCCTGCCGGATGGCGGTCTCGTAGGCCGCCATGTCGGGGGCGGCGGCCCAGGCGCCGCCGGAATCGGCGATCAGCATGGCGAGACACAGGGAGGACGCGCGCAGGGGACGTGCCGCGGACATGGCGGCTATCCGTCGGCTGGGCGGCTGGCGTGGGTCTGGGGTGTGTTCATGAGGCCTCCCTATCGATGCGGCTTCGCTTGTGCTTGCATGATAGGAAGGGGGCCCGGCAGGCCGCATGCGCCTGAGGGATTAGGCTGGGACGGCTGTCGGGCTTAGCTCTTTTTGCCCAGAGGCGGCCGGGATGGCCCGGCGCATTCAGTCGATCGCGCCGTCTCGCAGAATGTCGGCGACTTGGGGAAGATGGGCGAGGGCGGCCGCCGGCAGGCGGTCGTCCGTGTCGGCATAAGGCGCTTGCGGCACGGCCGGCCCTTCGACGACGATGCGGCCGACCATGCCGGCGTGTTCGTGCGGCAGGCAGAAATAGTCGTACACGCCCGGGATCTCGAATGTCACCGCGAAGGATTCCCCGGGCAGCAGGTAGTCCGAATTCCAGGGCGTGGCGCCGCGCGGAATCCGCAGCGGCTTGCCGTTATCGGGGTGATAGGCCGTGGCGGTGTGGACGTTGCCCGTGTCCCGGTTGACCCAGTGCACGGTCTGCCCTGCTTTCAGGCGCAGCCCCCGCGGGCGGAACCAGACGGCGGATCCGGTCGGGGTGCCCGCCATCGCGATCTCGATCCCGCGGGGCGCCGTCGCCGCGCGCGCGTGCGGACGCACCGCCAGCAGCAGGCCGGCGCCGGCCGACAGCAGCAGGCGCCGGCGGGCATGGAGGATGCCGGTGTTCATTTTGCAACCCGGCTTTCCTGTGCGGCCGGGATGTTCCACAGCACGACGTGGATGTGCGGTTCGGCCACGCCGGGATGACCCGCGTTGTACATGATGTCCACGTGGTCGACGGTGCCGGCGGGCGCCTGCAGGTCGTGGAGATCCAGCTCGGGCTTCATCAGGGACAGCGGAATCATATAGGTCGTGCTGACCAGTTTGCCGTCATGGTCGTAGCCCAGGAAGGGACCGGCCGGCAGCGAGGCGGGGTCCACGAACAACTGGCCCAGGCCGGGAATGAAATCGGGCAGCTTGACCAGGGAACTGACGGCCTTGTAGGGTGCGGGCGGCGGTGCGGCCGAGACCGAGGGGCCGGCTGCAATGGCGTCGACGGCGGCAAAGGACAGGACAAGGGCGGCAGCGGCGGCCACTGTCGTGAGAGATCGGATCATGAGCGTCTCCAAGGGTGCGGCATGGGGCGGACATCGCTCCATTTCGGCCATTGGATGCCTGTGCCCTCCCGATCGTTCCGGCATGGCGTCGAGTTCCGTAGAATCGGGATATCGATGATCGGCCCCGGGAGGAAGCCATGAGCAAAGCACTGCGTCTGTCCGAGAAATGGTTTCGCCGGGGCCTGTGGCTCGTGGCGGTGGTGTTCGCCGGCTTTCTCATCGGCTTGGGCGGCGCCGTCGTGGGCGACCTGCCCAAGGTGGAGACGCCCTTGCAGCTCGATGATTTCCTGGACGCTGACCAGGCCGGCGCGCTGCGCGCACGCATCGAGGCCTCGCAACAGGCCGAACGCGAGGCGCAGGCGGCCCTCGAGCAGGCGCAACTGGCCTGGGATCAGGCGCGCGGCGCAAACGAGGCTGCGCGCGAGACTTTCGAGAACTGGCTGGCGGCGCGCAGCGTGACTCAGCGCACGGAGAGCGACCCCGAAGTGCTGGCCCGCACGCGGGCGCTCGACGTCCTCAAACAGTCCGAGCGCAGCGCCCAGCAGGCCGTCGAGGCGCAGCGCCAGGCACTGCTCGATGCACGCCAAGGGGCCGTCGCCGCAAGCCGCCAGCTCGAGGCCATGCGGGCCGATGCCCGCGAGGGGCTTCAGTCCGCACGCCGCAAGGTCGAGCTGCGCGTCTTTCTCTACCGCCTGGCGCTGACCCTGCCCTTGCTGGTGCTGGCGGGTTGGCTGTTCGCCAGGAAGCGCAAGAGCGCCTATTGGCCTTTCGTGTGGGGCTTCATCTATTTCGCGCTGTTCGCTTTTTTCGTCGAACTCGTGCCTTACCTGCCCAGCTATGGCGGCTATGTGCGCTACACCGTGGGCATCGTCGCCACGATTCTGGTGGGCCGTGCGGCCATCCGCGGGCTCGAACGCTATCTGGCGCGCCAGAAACAGGCCGAAGCCCTGCCCGAAAACGAGCGCCGCAAGGAACTGGGCTATGACGCGGCCTTGGCGCGCCTGGCCAAGAGCGTGTGCCCGGGATGCGAACGCGCGGTGGCCTTGGGCGACGGCGTGACGGATTTCTGCCCTCATTGCGGCATCGGCCTGTATATCCCTTGCGGTGCCTGCGGTGCCCGCAAGAGCGCGTTCACCCGATTTTGCTTTCGCTGCGGCGCAGTCGACGCGCAAACATGAGGCCATTCTCTTTTTGCGTTGTAAGGTTGGCGTAAGAATCGAGTGTTATTAATAGTACCTTGGATTATTGCGTCTATATTGTTTCAATAGGGTATCGATTATCTTTCTGCGATTATCGTCATAATCCCGGAAACCGCCGTATTCAATATGTTTCGCTGCATCCGGGCATTCTTTCCTGGTGCTTTTCCGATTTGTTTCAGGCCTGTAGGGTTTTGCCCCACAGGCCTTTTTTCTTGCGTGTTTCCCGCATTTTGGTGTTTTCCCTAGCCACCCTCCAAAAGTCATAAACGAGTATTTCCGTGTCAGAAACGAATGGGCACGCGGAAAATCGCTTTGATAATCTTCGCCTGTATTTTTTGAATTCCCAATAATCAGAATCACCAGTCCGGGAACATAAAAATCAAGGCGTTCCGATTTTATTTCTCGGCCACGGGTCAATATGGCGATTTACGCTTGAATACGCTTGAATATCGAAGAATTCATTCGCCATTCACGCCGGATCGCGGACTCGGATTTTCCACCCATGTTCATAACGGGAAACAGGAGGCATCACCATGAAACACCAGGATCGGCGCATTGAAACCCCATACTCAGCTCCGCGCCGCAGTTTTCTCAAGACCTCGGCAGGCGCCGCCGGCGCGCTGGCGGTGCCCGCGTTCTACGGCAAATCGGCCCTCGCGCAGCAAAAGGACTATCCGAAACTCGGCAACTATCCCGACGGCGTCTCGGGCGACACGGTGACGGCCGGCCTCACCCTGGACCTGACGGGACCGTACTCCGCCGAGGGCAACGGCCAGAAGCGCGGCTTCGAGCTGGCCGCCGAAATGATCAACAAAGGTGATCCGCGAGTACGCAAGATCTCGCCCCTGACCAAGGAAGGCATCCTGGGCAAGAAGCTCGTGCTGGTCATCGGCGATGCCGAGACCAAGCCCAACAGCGCGGTGCAGGCGGCCACGCGCTTCATTCGCCAGGACAAGGCCATGATGATCGCCGGCAGCGTCAGCAGCTCGGTGGCCATCGCCCTGCAAAACACCTGCGATCGCGCCAAGACCCTGTACTTCCCCGTCATCAGCGGCTCCAGCGACACCACCGGCAAGGACTGCCGCCGCTACGGGTTCCGCCTGTGCCATCACGCCTATACGGCCTCCAAGGCCATCGCGCCGGTGCTGGCCGAGGCCTACGGCAAGAACATGAAGGCCATCCATCTGGTGCCGGACTACAACTATGGCCACTCGATCCATGAGTACATGAAGAAGTTCACCGAGGAACAAGGCTGGACCACCATCGACACACCCCAGATCCATCCCCTCGGGGCGACGGACTACAGCGCCTACATGCTGAACATTGCCAACAGCGGCGCCGACATCCTCATCAACCACGACTACGGCGCCGATGCCGTCAACTCGGCCAAGCAGGCGCACCAGTTCGGCGTTCTCAAGAACATGAAAATGTGCGTGCCCTACATGCCCGCCTACATGCTCGAGGAAGTCGGCCCCGAGATCATGGAGGGCGTCTACGGCACGATGGTGTTCTGGCATGCCTATTCCGAGCAGAACGAGATCGCCCGCGACTTCGTCGAGGCCTACGAGGCCAAGTACGGCGCCAAGCCCCGCGATCCGGAGCACAACGCCTACATGACGATGCTGTTGTGGGTCGACGCGATCGAGCGGGCCGGCACCTTCTATCCGGCCGAGGTGGTCAAGGCGCTCGAGGACAGCATCAACCACAAGCGTCCCTACACCATGGGCGGCGAGGCGTATTTCCGCGCCGAGGACCATGACGGCGCCGCCAACTTCACCATCGTGCGCGGCAAGAAGCCCTCGGACATCAAGGACAAGGATGACCTGGTCGACATCGTGGCCGTCGCCGACGGGGTGGCGACACTGCCGCCGGTGGGCTATGCCGGCTGCAAGATGACCGACTACACCTGAGCCGGACCACGCGGCGCCCGTGCCTTCCCGGGTATGGGCGCCGCTTTACTTCAATCATGACAAGGGGGGACATATGCCTGGAATCGGCTTGTTCATGTCTCAGGTCTTCAATGGACTGGCGCTGGGGATATTGCTCGCCCTGATCGCCGCCGGCCTGACCATCATCTATGGCACGCTGGGCGTCATCAATTTCGCGCACGGTGCGCTGTTCGTCGTCGGCGCCTATGCGGGCTTCTCGACCTACATGGCCACGGACTCCTTCGTGCTCAGCATCGCCGCCGGCGCGGTGGCGGCGATGGTCGTCGGGCTGGTGCTGGAACGCGGCCTGATCCGCAAGTTCTACAGCCGGCCGGTCGAGGACCAGATCCTCGTGACCTTCGGCATCAGCATCGTGCTGGTCGAGATCATCCGCGGCATCTACGGCGGCATCGGCCAGCGCGTGCCCGTGCCGTCCTGGGGCGAAGGCGTCGTCGACATGGGATTCGTGGTGTACCCCCTGTACCGCATCGAGATCCTGGCCATCGCCACGGCGGCGCTGGGCCTGTGCTGGGTGGTGCTGTACCGCACGCGCCTGGGCTTGATCGTGCGTTCCGGCATCGAGGACGCCCTGATGGTGCGGCTGCTGGGCATCAACATCCAGCGGGCCTTTCTCGTCGTGTTCGGGGTGGGCGCCGCGGCGGCCGGCTTCGCGGGGATGATCTACGCCCCGATCGTGTCCATCGTGCCGGACATGGGCTTTCGCGTGCTGATCCAGTCCTTCGTCGTGGTGGTGCTGGGCGGGGTCGGCTCGTTTCCGGGCGCCATTCTGGGCGGATTGGTGGCGGGCCAGATTCTCAGCCTGACCTCGCTGTTCAATCCGGTGTATTCGGACGTCATGCTCTTTGCGGCGATGGCGTTGATCCTGATCGTTCGGCCGCAAGGGCTGTTGGGCGTGGAGGGCAGGGCATGAGCAGGCATGACGATTCCGTGGCGATCCAGCCGGGCGTGGCGGCGCCCGAGGGCCGCGCCGCTTCAACATCCGCCGGCGGGTTGCGGCGCCGCTACAAGGTCGAGGGCCTGACCATCGTCGTCCTCGCGGTCGCGCCGTTTCTCGCGCCGCTCGTGGGCGCCGGCCCCGACCTGCTGGGCCGGGTGCTGATCTGGGGCCTGTTCGGCCTGGGCTTCGACTTGCTGTTCGGCTATGCGGGGCTGTTGTCGTTCGGCCAGGCCGCCTTCTATGGCACCGGCGCCTTCGTGACCGCCTATTTGATGACCAGCGGCATTGTCGAGAACATGCTGATCGCCCTGGCATTGTCGGTGATGGTGGCGGCGGTGCTGGGCCTGGCAATCGGCTATCTCACCCTGCGGCGCAGCGGCATTTACTTCGCGATGAGCACGCTGGCCTTTGCCGAGATGATCTACTTCCTCGAATTCGGGCCGCTGCGCGACTGGACCGGCGGCGAGAACGGCATTCCCGGCATCCCCGAGGCCTCGATCGACCTCGGGTTCTTCAGCTATGTGATCTCGCCGGGCTGGCCGATGTACGTTTTCCTCGCGGTGATGTTCTTCATCGGCTTCGTGCTGGCGCGGCGGATTTCGTTTTCGCCCTTCGGCGTGATCCTGACGGCCATCCGCGACAATCCGCAGCGCGCCATGGCCGTGGGGCACCGCATCCAGTCCTACAAGCTCGCCATCTTCATGGTGGCGGCGGGCTATGGCGGCATCGCCGGCGGCCTGCTCGGCCTGTTCCAGGGCTATATGCCGCCCGACGCCTTCAACATCCACACCTCCGCCGAGGTCGTCATCCAGACGGTGATGGGCGGCGCGGGCACCTTGTTCGGCCCCTTGCTGGGCGCCCTGATCTGGTTGTATCTGTTCGAGGTCCTGCAGTTCGTGGACGCCATCGGCCCGTACTGGCGGCTGATCCTCGGCGTGATCTTCGTGATCCTGGTCACGGTGTTCCGGCGCGGCATCTGCGGCGAGTACATCGCCTGGCAGGCGCGCCGCGCCGCCCGGCGCGTCGGCAAGGCGGTGGGCACGGCCGGCGCGGCCGCACCCGGCCGCGGCGGGCACCACCATCTCGTGATGCGCGAGGCGCAGCCCCTGCCCGCCGGGACGCCGATCCTGCGGGCCGACAACATCGCCAAGCACTATGGCGGCCTCAAGGCGGTCAAGGGCGTGTCGATCGAGGTCCAGGAGGGCGAGCTGCGGGGCCTGATCGGGCCCAACGGCGCGGGCAAGTCGACGTTCTTCCGCATGCTGGCGGGCGAAATCCAGCCCACCTTCGGTTCCGTGCACCTGCGCGGCGACGAGATCACCGGCATCGGCGTCACCCGGGTGTGCCAGCTCGGCATGAGCAAGTCCTATCAGGTCAACGAGCTGTTCGATGCGCTGACGGTGCGCCAGAACATCCTGATGTCCGTCCTGGGGCAAAAACGCGGCGCCTTCCGTTTCGATGCGCTGGGCACGATCGAGGGGGTGAAGGGCTGCCATGCGCAGGTCGATGCGGCGATCGAGCTGGTCGAGCTCGGCGCGCGCGCCGATACGCCGGTCCACGAGCTCTCGTACGGGGAAAAGCGGCGCGTCGAGATCGGCCTGGCGCTGGCCACCGGGGCCAACGTGCTGCTGCTCGACGAGCCCCTGGCCGGCATGAGCCCCGAGGAGCGCGTCCACGCGGTGGCGTTGCTCAAGTCCATCCGCAAGGGCCGCACGGTGCTCATCGTCGAACACGACATGGATGCCATGTTCGAGCTTGCCGACCGCATCACCGTGCTGTATGACGGGAACTTCCTTGCCGAGGGCACGCCCGAGGACATCAAGGCCAATCAGTCCGTGCAGGACGCCTACCTGGGAGGGTTCGGACAATGAGCTTGCTGAACGCCGAGCGCATCAATACCTATTACGGGGATTCCCATATCCTCTTCGACGTCTCGATGGACATCCGCGAGAACGAGGTCGTGGCCCTGCTCGGGCGCAACGGCGCGGGCAAGTCCACCTTGCTCAAGACCCTCGCCGGCGCCCTGTCGCCCAAGTCGGGAACGATCGAGTTCGCGGGCACGTCCATCCACGACAAGCCCGCTCACGAGATCGCCCGCCTGGGTCTGCAGCTCGTGCCCGAGGAGCGCCGGGTGATCGGCGGCATCACCGTTCACGAGAACCTCAAGCTCGCGGCCATGACAGCGGCCAAGCCGCTGGACTACGCCGAGATCTACCGGACCTTCCCGCGGCTGGACGAGCGGCGCGGGAACAAGGGCCGCGAGCTCTCGGGCGGCGAGCAGCAGATGGTGGCCATCGCCCGGGCCATGATCCGCGATGCGCGCCTGATTCTTCTCGACGAGCCCTTCGAGGGGCTGGCGCCGCTGATCGTGCGCGACCTCATGCGGGTCTGCCAGGAACTGGCCGGGCAGGGCCGCACGATCCTGGTCGTCGAACAGAACGTGGCGGCCGCCTTGTCGATGGCCAGCCGCTGCTACTTGCTCAACACCGGCCATGTCGTCTTCAGCGGCACCAGCGACGAATTGCGCACCCGCCCCGAGATCATGAACCGGTACCTGGGCGTCGCCGCCTGAGCGGCGTCGCCGCGGCGCGTCCCGGGATCGCGGGGGTTCCGGGGGGGGGCGCATCAACCTATGACTGGACAGGAGGTCTGCTATGTCAGGTGCGATCGATTCCATTCTCGTGGAGCGGCGCGTATTCGAACCCTCGCCCGAGACCGTGGCCGGGGCCGTGGTCTCGGGCATGGAGGCCTACCGGGCCTTGGCCGAGCGTGCGCGCAGCGACCCCGATGGATTCTGGGGGGACATGGCCCGTGATGCTCTGGTGTGGCGCAAGCCCTTCACGCGTGTGCTCGATGCCTCCAATGCGCCGTTCTACCGCTGGTTCGACGACGGCGAGCTGAACGTTTCCGAAAACTGCCTCGACGTGCACTTGCAAAATGGCAATGCCGACAAGCCCGCCATCATATTCGAGGCCGACGACGGCGCCGTGCAGACCGTCAGCTTCCGCGAGCTGCACGCGCGCGTCTGCCGCATCGCCAACGGCATCCGGGAACTGGGCTTTCGCAAGGGCGAGCGCGCGATCATCTATATGCCGATGTCGATCGAGGCGATCGCCTGCATGCAGGCCTGCGCGCGGCTGGGGATCACGCATTCAGTGGTGTTCGGCGGGTTTTCCACCCGCAGCCTGCATCAGCGCATCGTCGACGTGCAGGCCAGCCTGGTGTTCACCGCCGACGAGCAGATCCGCGGCGGCCGCGCCATTCCCCTGAAGGCCGCCGTCGACGAGGCCCTGGCCGAACCCGACGCCGGCGGCGTGCGCCAGGTGATCGTCTATCGGCGCAGCGGCGGCCACGTGGATTGGCGCGAGGGCCGCGACCGCTGGCTGCACGAGGTCGAGGAGGGCCGGCTCGACCGCTGCGAGCCGGTGCCGGTCGAGGCCGAGCATCCCCTGTTCATCCTGTATACCTCCGGCTCGACCGGCAAGCCCAAGGGGGTGCAGCACAGCTCCGCGGGCTTCCTGCTGTGGACCAAGCTGACCTCGCAGTGGGTGTTCGATGCCCGGCCGGATGACGTGTTCTGGTGTACGGCGGACATCGGCTGGGTCACCGGCCACAGCTACATCGTGTACGGCACCCTGGCGGCGGGCCTGACGCAGATCGTCTTCGAGGGCGTGCCCACCTACCCGGATGCGGGGCGCTTCTGGCACATGATCCAGCGCCACAAGGTGACGGTGTTCTATACGGCGCCGACCGCCATCCGCTCGCTGATCAAGGCCTCCAGCGCCGATCCGGCGACGGCGCCCTCGAATTACGATCTCTCCAGCCTGCGCCTGCTGGGTTCGGTGGGCGAGCCCATCAACCCCGAGGCCTGGATCTGGTACTACAAGAACGTCGGCGGCGAGCGCTGCCCCGTGATCGACACCTGGTGGCAGACCGAGACCGGCGGCCACATCCTGGCGCCCCTGCCTGGGGCGACGCCGCTCAAGCCCGGATCGTGCACGCTGCCGCTGCCCGGAATCGAGGTCGACGTGGTCGACGAAGCCGGCAACAGCCTGCCCGAGGGCAAGGGCGGCTACCTGGTGATCACCCGGCCCTGGCCCGCCATGATACGCACCGTCTGGGGCGACGCCGACCGCTACGTCAAGAGCTACTTCCCGGCGGAACTCGGCGGCGCCTACCTGTCGGGCGACAGCGCCCAGCGCGACGCCGATGGCTATTACTGGATCATGGGCCGCACGGACGACGTGCTGAGCGTCTCGGGCCATCGTCTGGGCGGCACCGAGATCGAATCCACGCTGGTGGCCCATGACGAGGTCGCCGAGGCGGCCGTGGTCGGGCGTCCCGACCCGGTGACGGGGGAGGCGGTGGTGGCTTTCATCGTCCTCAAGGACGAACTGCCGGACGACGCCCGGGCCACCGAGGTCGCCGGGCGCCTGCGCGACTGGGTGGCCCGCGAGGTCGGGCCGATCGCCAAGCCGCGCGACATCTGGTTTGGGAACGCCATGCCCAAGACCCGCTCCGGCAAGATCATGCGCCGCTTGTTGCGCATCGTCGCCGAAAACGGTGAAATTACCCAGGATACGTCAACGCTGGAAAACCCTGACGCCCTGAATCGCCTGCATGGACCATACTGAGCCATGCCGTCCGTTTCATAATGTGATATGCGCCGCGCTTCGTGCGCGGCGCGAGCCGTGCTTTATGTTGAGGGTCGTGCCATGCGATTCAATTCTGGAGTGCGTTACGCATTGAGCTGCGCCATTCAATCCCTGCCCGATGGCGGCCTGCTGGCCGATTCCGGTGGCGGCAGGCCGCAATTGATGTTTCCCATCACCGGGACGCTGCTGGTGGCCAGCGACGCCGGCCACTGGGTGGTGTCGTCCTCGCGCGCCGTCTGGCTGTCCGGGCGCGACCGGCACCAGGTGCGCGCCCTGGGCAATGTGCGGATGAAGATCTTCGTCTTCGATCCGCAGGCCTCGCCCGCGCTGCCGGAGCGCAGTTGCGTGCTGCACGTCACCCCCTTGTTGCGCGAGGTCATGCGTTCGCTGACGCAGTACGGCAACCCGCCGCGGCCCAGCCGCAAGGCCCAGCTGCTGGGCGAACTCCTGCTGGAAAAGGTCATCGATCGCGCGCCGCCGCCCATCGAGCTGCCCGAGCCCCGCGACCCGCGACTGGCGGCGATCTGCGCCCGTATCCAGCTGCACCCGGACGATGCGACCACCCTGGGGCAGTTCGCCGCCGACATGGGCTGCAGCGAACGCACCCTGCATCGCCTGTTCCTGCAGGAAACCGGCATGAGCTTCACTGTCTGGCGCCACCAGGCCAAGCTACGCCTGGCCTTGGAATGGCTCGCGCAGGGGCGTTCGATCCTGGATATTTCCCTGGACCTGGGCTACCAGAACCAGGGCGCCTTCACCGCCATGTTCCGCAAATACCTCGGCACCGCGCCCAGCCGCTACGCCCAGCCGGAACCCGCCAACGCCTGAGCGCCGCCGCCCGGCATCACGGACGCGCGTGCCTTCGGCCTTGCCACTGGATGCCGCGGGCTTGCGTCGGGAACGATTCGGCAAGACACTGCATCCAATGGGACTCATGAATGGAGGACCTTATGGATGCGATGGTGATCGCCACGCCGCCGGATCGGCCGGCGCGCGCGGCGGGCGGCCCGGCGGATGCCGGGCCCCATGACCTCGGGGATGCGGCCGAATGCGGCGAGCTGGCCGAGATCGCCCGGGTGGCCGCGGGAGACGCGCGCGCGTTCGAGCGGCTGATGCGGCGCCACAATACGCGCATGTACCGCGCCGCGCGCAGCATCCTCAAGAACGAGGCCGAGGCCGAGGACGCCGTCCAGGAGGCCTACTGGAAGGCCTATCTGAACATCGGCACGTTCCGGGCCGATGCGCGGCTCTCGACTTGGCTGACGCGCATCGTCGTCAATGAGTCCCTGATGCGCCTGAGGCGGAACAAACGCCGCGCGCAGTTCATCCAATCCGACATGGACACCCGTCACGACCTCGATCGGCTGGACGCCTCGGCGGTACCTGGATACGCCGACGACAATCCGGCGCACGCCGCCTGGCGCGCCGAAGTGCGCGGCCTCATCGAACGGCGCCTCGACGAACTGCCGGACGACTATCGCACGGTCTTCATGCTGCGCGCCGTCGAGGACATGCCGGCCGTCGAGGTCGCCGCGGTGCTGGGCATCCCCGAGGCGACCGTGCGCACGCGCTATTTCCGGGCGCGCCGCCTGATGCGCGGCGCCTTGTCCCAGGACATGGACTTGTGCGGCCGCGATGCGTTTGCCTTTGCGGGAGGCCGCTGTGATCGGATCGTGACCGCCGTGCTGGCACGCCTGGCCGCCCATGGGGCGGGGACGGGCGACTGAAACGAGGGCGCGGTGTGCCTGCCGCGCGCCGGATCAGCGGGGATGCTGGATGCGCAGCCGGCGCTCGATCAGGTGCGCACAGCCCAGCAGGAACATATTGATCGCCAGGTACAGGATGCCGGCGATGATGAAGGTCTCGACGATGAGGAAGCTCTGGCTCATGAGCCGGCGGGCATAGCCGGTGAGCTCCATCACCGCGATGGTGGAGGCCAGGCTGGTGCCTTTGATGGCCAGCACCAGTTCGTTGCTGTAGGCCGGAAACGCCTGGCGCACGGCCAGCGGGAACACAATCCGGCGAAAGGCGAGGACACGGCCCATGCCGCAGGCGCGCGCGGCGTCGATCTGTCCCTGGGGCACCGACTGCAGGCCGCCGCGGATGGCCTCGCTCATGTAGGCGCCGCTGTTCATGCCGATGGCCAGGATCGCGCAACGCACGCCGTCGCTGAACAGCCACCACAAGGCGGGTTGTTCGCGGATGAAGCCGATGGCGCCCACGCCGTAGTACAGGACGAAGAGCTGGATCAGCAGGGGCGTGCCGCGAAACAGGGTGCTGTAGGCAAAGGCGCAGCCGCTCAGCAGGCGGTTGCCCGAGACGCGCATCAAGGCCGCCGCCAGGCCCAGCAGGGAGGCCAGGACGATCGCCGACAGGCCGATGAGGGCCGTGATCCAGAAGCCCTCGATCAGGACCGGGATCGCCTGTTCGATCAGCGCGATCATGCGGCGGCCCTGCGCATGCCGTGGCCGTAGCGGCGTTCCGCCAGGACGAACAGCCCCTGGCTGAACAGGCCGATGAGGAAATACAGCGCGCCGGCCAGGAGGTACAAGGTCATGGGCTCGCGCGTGGCCGCCGCGCCCAGCACCGCCGCGCGCATGAGTTCGACCAGGCCGACGAGCGAAATCAGCGCGGTGTCCTTCAGCGCGTTCTGCCAGACGTTGTTGGCGCCCGGCAGGGCGTACCAGAGCAGCTGCGGCAGGGTGATGCGCCGCAGGCATTGTGCGCGGCTCATGCCGAAGGCGCGCGCCGCCTCGATCTGTCCGGGATCGATGGCCTTGAAGGCGCCCCGGAACACCTCGACGCTGTAGGAGCCCGAGATCAGGCCGATCGCCAGGATGCCGATGAGCATGGGAAAGGCGCTGCTCATCAGTTCGTCCCATGCCAGATAGTCGGCCAGGTCGGCCGCCGGCTGGACGGTGCCGAAGAACAGCAGGTAGATGATGAGCAGTTCGGGGACGCTGCGCACGATCAGGGTGTACAGGCCGACCAGGCCCCGCACCGGCCAGCTGCCGCCGATCTTGGCCGCCGCGCCGGCGATGCCGATGGCCATGCCCAGCGCGATGCCGCACAATGAGATAAAGATCGTCATCCCGGCGCCGCGCAGCAGCATGCCGATCCAGCCGGACTGGAGGATGTCGATCAGGGCGGTGTTCATGGGGCGTGTGGCGCGCGCCGGCCCCGCGCGGGACCGGCTGCGGACGAATGGATCAGGGGCAGGCCTGATAGTTCGAGAGATCGACGCCGAACCATTTCTCGCTGGATGCCTTGACGGTCCCGTCTGCGATCATGGCGCACAGCGCGGCGTCGACCCGTTTTTTCAGCTCGACGTTCTTTTGGTTGATGCCGGCGCCGATGCCCAGCCCGAGGACTTCGGGGGCGGCGCTGCTCTTGATCACGTGATGGGCCATGGCGAACTGCCCGTCGCCGGCTTTCTTGAGGAACTGGCTCTGGGGCGTCACCTCGGAGAACGTGCCGTCCAGGCGGCCCGAGGACAGGTCCATCTGCATCTGATCCTGGGTCTCGTAGGTCTTGAGCGTGATGCCGGGCGCGAATTTCTGCAGGAAGGCGCCCTGGGTGGTGCCGCCTTGCACGCCGATGGTCTTGCCGGCCAGGCCCTTGAAGATCGCCTCCTGGTCGGGCGCGTCGATCAGCGGGCTGTTCTTGGGCAGCACGAAGGCCGAGTCCTCGGTGGCGTACGGGATGCTGAAGGCGATGACCTTGGCGCGCTCCGCGGTCACGGACATGCCCGAGATCACCAGGTCGAAGCGCTCGGCCTGCAAGGCCGGGATCAGGCTGTCGAAGGCCTGCACCACAAAGCGGCATTTGGCCTCGAGGCGCTGGCACAGCGCGTGGCCGATGTCGGCGTCGAAGCCCGTGACCTTGCCCGAGGCGTCCACCATGCTCCAGGGCGGATAGCCCCCTTCGGTGCCGATCTTGAGGGTGGCGGCCGAGGCGGCCGTGGACAGGCCGGCCAGGCCGATGGCCGCGCACAGGGCGGCCTTGCGTAGGATAGAGGTCATCACGAGCGGATTCCTGTGTTCAATCCCGGGCGGGATCGGGGTTGGAGCGAAAAAAGAGAATATTAGTCCATCTGCGGCGGCGGCTCAGCCCACCTGGATCTGGGCCTCGGGATAGCGCACCCGGCTGTGCTGCTGGGTGCCCAGGCTGTAGACCAGGGTCAACGGCCCGATCCGGCCGATGAACATGAGGATCACCATCAGGACGTGGCTGGCCGTCGAGAACCCCGTGGTCAGGCCCGGATCCATTCCGGTCGTGCTGAAGGTCGCGACCACCGCGAACAGAATGAACAGGAACGGCTGGTCTTCGATGAGGCAGATCACGAAGGTGCCCAGGCACACCAGCGCGCCCGAGACCATCAGCAGGGCGAGCGCCTTCTGGATGGTCTCCGGGCCCAGGGTCCGGTGCATCAGCACGACCTCGCGGCGCTGCAGGATGTACGAGCGCACGACGGCCAGCAGCACGATGAAGGTGCCCAGCTTGATGCCGCTGGCGGTGCTGAGCGAGCCGCCGCCGATGAACATCAGCATGATCAGCAGGAACAGGGAGCTCTCGCGCAGCTGGGTGATGTCCAGGCTGGTGAATCCCGCCGTGCGCGTGCTGACGATCTGCATCCATGACGCCAGGCCCTGCTCGGCCAGGGGCAGGGCCCCCAGGGTGGCGGCGTTGCCTGATTCGATCGCCCAGAACACCAGCAGGCCGATGAGGTTGAGCGCCAGCGTGCCCAGCAGCATGAGGCGGGTGTAATGCGTGAATTTCCGCCAGGACTGCTTTTGGTGGATGTCGGCCAGGACGGTAAAGCCCAGACCGCCCAGGATGACGCAGCCGCTGAGGATGAAGGTCACGACCGGGTCGTGCGCGAACAGGGCCAGGCTGCCGTGGTAGAGCGACACCCCCGCATTGTTGAAGGCCGATACCGTATGGAACAGGGCCATCCAGGCGGCGTGCGGCAGGTCGGCGTGGCGCCACCACCAGAGCGTCAGGACCAGCGCCGCCGCAAGTTCGATCGCCAGCGAGAACTTCAGCACCGACAGCGCGGTCTGGCGGATGCGGGCGACGCTGGTCTGGTTGAAGGCCTCGAGGGCCAGGGCCTGGTAGCGCAGGCTGACGCGTTTGCCCAAGGTGAGGGCGGCAATGATGGCGAAGGTCACGAAGCCCAGCCCGCCGATCTGGACCAGCGCGAGGACGACGAACTGCCCGAAATGGGTCAGGTCGCGGGCGGGATCGATCAGCGTCAGGCCGGTGACGGTGACCGCGGCCGTGGCGGTGAAGAACGCCTCGAACCCGCCGAACGGGCGTTGTTGGGCGAAGGGCAGGACGAGCAGCAGGGTGCCGATCAGGATCAGGACGATGAAGCTGCCGGCCAGGACGGCGGGCGGACTGGCCTGCAGCTGGCCGGTGCGCCGTGCCCTGCGCAGGGCCTGGTAGGGGGTGACGGAGAACAGGCGCGCCATGGTGCAGCGAAGGCTCAGCTGAGCTTGGGCGCGGCCATCTTGAGGTCGTGCAGCTGGCCAAAGAGAATCAGGGTGTCCTTGGCGCGCAGGACGAATTCCTCGGGGGGGTGGACGGTGGTCTCGGTGCGGCGCTTGACGGCCAGTGTCCGGATGGTGGTTTCGCCGGAGCCCAGTGTGCCTCCCAGTGTGCGCCCCTCGAGTTGCTCGCTGGCCTCGATCTGGACCACGAATTCGCCGTTGCCCAGCGGGATGTAGTCCTCGACCATCGGATAGCTGAGGGTTTGCGCGATTCGGATGCCCATTTCCTCCTCGGGATGGATGATGCGGGCGACGCCCAGCTTGCCCAGGATCAGGTGGTGGGCGCGCGAGGTGGCCTTGACCCAGATGTTTCGTGCGCCCATGGCCTTGAGGTGGACCACGCAGACCAGGCTGGCCTGCAGTTCCTCGCCGATGGCCACCAGCACCGCGTCGTAGCCGTCCAGCCCCAGTTCGGCCAGCGCGTTCTGGTCGGTCACGTCGGCGATGGCGGCGCGCGTGAGCTGGTCGGCATGCCGGTCGACCGCCTTGTCGTCGGCGTCGATGCCCAGGACCGAGTGGCCCTGGCGCATGAGTTCCAGCGAGGTCGCCGAACCGAATCGCCCTAGGCCGATGACTGCGAATTGCCCCATGTGTCGTCCTGTATTTGGTGAAGTCCGTGGCGCGGGCAGCGATTCACCCGACTGGGCGGCGGGGATTTCAATGGTCACATGACCCGAATTCTGGTAAAAACCCTTATGGAGTTTTCCCTGCATTCATGGCTGAAAAATGCTGCAACGCATCAATCGATGCCCGACGCTGCCTGCATGATGATATGACAAGTTTGTTCGACCCGATACGGCTGGGCGAGGTTTCTCTTGCCAACCGCATTGTGATGGCCCCGATGACCCGTACGCGCGCCGCGCCGGGCAGGATTCCCAATGACATGATGCGCCTCTATTATGCGCAGCGCGCCACGGCGGGGCTGATCATCACCGAGGCGACCTCGGTGTCGCCGCTGGGGGTCGGGTATCCGGATACGCCGGGCATCTGGTGCAAGGCGCAGGTGCAGGGCTGGCAGTCGATCACCCGTGCGGTGCACGACAAGGGCGGCAAGATCTTCCTGCAGCTCTGGCACGTGGGCCGGGTCTCCGACCCGGAATACCTGTCCGGGGAAATCCCCGTGGCGCCCAGCGCGGTGGCCTGCGCCGGACAGGTCAGTCTGCTGCGGCCCAAGCGCGACTACGTCGTGCCGCGCGCCCTGCACACCGACGAGATCCGCCGCATCGTCGTCGATTTCGGCCTGGCCGCCCGCAATGCCCAGAGCGCCGGTTTCGACGGCGTCGAGATCCATGGCGCCAATGGCTACCTGATCGACCAGTTTCTGCATGACGGATCGAACCGCCGCACGGACGAGTACGGTGGCCCGATCCGCGACCGCAGCCGCTTCCTGCTCGAGATCGTCGATGCCTGCGTCGGCGTCTGGGGCGCCGGCCGGGTGGGCGTGCACCTGTCGCCGCGCGGCGATGCGCACGACATGCACGATACGGATCCACAGGCCTTGTTCCTGCACGTGGCGAGGGAACTCGGTCACCGGCGCCTGGCGTTCATCTGCCTGCGCGAGTCGCTCGGCGAGGACAGCCTCATGCCCGACATCCGCCGCGCGTTCGGCGGTCCGGTGATCGCCAACGAACGTTTCGACCCGGTGCTGGCCGAACAGGTGGTCGGCGAAGGCCGGGCCGATGCCGTGGCATTCGGCAAGGCATTCATCTCGAATCCCGACCTGGTGGCCCGCCTGCGTGCGTGCGCGCCGCTGGCCCCCTGGGACAGCTCGACCTTCTATGGTTCGGGCGTCCATGGCTACACCGATTATCCGTGTGCGGCCGCCTGTCCCGACCCGCAGGCGCTGTCGGTTTGAATAGCGGGCTTCAGCCCGCCAGGCGCGCCTTGACCTGAGCCGAGACCGCCGCCATGTCGGCGCGCCCACCCAGAGAGGCCTTGAGCAGGCCCATGGCCTTGCCCATTGCGGCGCCGCCTTGCAGGCCCTGGGCCTGAACCTCGGCGACCGCCGTCTCGATCGCCGCCGAGACTTCCTCGGGATCGGCGCCCCGCGGCAGGAATTCCAGGAGGATGTCCAGTTCCGCCCGCTCCTGGGCGGCGCTTTCACTGCGGCCCGCCGACTCGAAGGCGGCGATGGATTCGCGCCGCTGCTTGGCCTGTTTTTCGATGATGGCGATGATCGCGGCCTCGTCGGGCTCCACGCGCTGGTCCACGGCCTTTTGCTTGATGGCCGCCTGCAGCAGCCGCAGGGTGCCCAGGCGCGTGCCGTCGTGGGCGCGCATGGCGGCTTTGACGGCCTCGGCGATGCGGGTGGCGAGCGCGTTGCTCATGGGGCGGGTCCTTTGAAGAAGTGTCGATCCCCGCATTTTAGCGCGCCGGTGTCGGCCGCCCGGCGGGATCTTTCAGTGGAAATCCCGGCTGTGCGTGCTCAGGTCCCCCAGCAGAGGACTGAGGTCGACGAGGCGGCGCCCGAGCAAGTGGCAGACCCCCCGATGGCGCTGCCAGACCCCATACACCCCCATCAGGGCGGCGCCCGTGAGGACCGCATGCTGGGCGTCGGCCTCGCGGGCGTGCAGGATGACGTTCAAGGGGCCGGTTTCGTCCTCGAGCGTGATAAAGACGGTGCCGCGGGCGGTGCGCGGACGCTGCCGCGCGGTGACCAGGCCGCAGGCCCGTGCCAGGCGCCGGTCGGGATAGTCCCCGACCAGCTCGGCGGCGGGACGGAAGCCGCGCCGCGCGAGTTCATCGCGCAGCAGGGCCAAGGGGTGGCGTCCCAGTGTCAGACCCAGCGCGGCGTAGTCGGCCGTCAGGCTTTCGCCCTCGCTGGGCGCGGGCAGGGCAGGCGGCGGCCCCTCGGCGATGACCGATCGCCGCAGCAGCCCCGGCGGCCGCTGCAGGGTCGCCTGCCAGTGGCCCTGGCGGCGGTGCGCGGCCAGTCCCGCGAACGCATCCGCAGCGGCCAGCGCATGCATGTCGCGCGTTCCCAGGCCCGCCCGGATGGCCAGGTCCTGGATCTGGGTGTACGGCTCTTCGCAGCGGGCGGCGACGATGGCCTCCATCGCCGTCCGCGCCAGGCCCCGGACCTGCGACAGTCCCAGTCGCACCGCCGGCCTGGGGGCGTCGCCCGTCTGGCCGTTCCGGGGCCAAGAAGCAGGGTCCTCGTTCCTTTCGAGGATTGCGCCGACCCCGCTGTGCCGCACGTCGACCGGCAGGACGCGGACGCCGTGGCGGCGCGCATCCTCGACGAGCTGGCTGGGCGTATAAAACCCCATGGGTTGCGCATTGAGCAGGGCGGCCAGAAAGGCCTCGGGCTCGTGGTGCTTAAGCCAGGCGCTGATCCAGGCGAGCCGGGCAAAGCCCGCCGCATGGCTCTCGGGGAAACCGTATTCGCCGAAACCCTCGAGCTGCCGGATCAGGCCTTCGGCAAAGTCGGGCGGATAGTGGTTGCGAGCCATGCCCTCGCGCAGGCGCTCGTGAAAGGCCGCGATCTCGCCGGTGCGGCGCCAGGCCGCCATGGCGCGGCGCAACTGGTCGGCCTCGCCCGCCGAAAAGCCCGCCGCGACCATCGCCAGTCGCATGGCCTGTTCCTGGAAGATCGGGATGCCCAGCGTGCGCTGCAGGATCCGTTGGATCGCGGGCGTGGGGTAGACCGCGTCCTCCAGTTTTTCGCGGCGGCGCAGATAGGGATGGACCATGCCGCCTTGCATGGGGCCGGGCCGCACGATGGCCACCTGGATCACCAGGTCGTAGAAGCAGCGCGGCAGCAGGCGCGGCAGCATGCTCATCTGGGCGCGGGATTCGATCTGGAACACCCCGACCGTGTCGGCCTTGCCGATCATCTCGAAGGTGCCGGGGTCGTCCGGGGGCACCTCGTCGAGGGTCCAGGGCCGGCCGCGGCGCTGCGCGACCAGCGCCTCGCACGCGCGCAGGGCGCTGAGCATGCCCAGCGCCAGAATGTCGACCTTGAGCAGGCCCATGGTGTCCAGGTCGTCCTTGTCCCATTGGATGACGCTGCGTCCCGGCATGGCGGCATTTTCCAGGGGCACCAGTTCGTCGAGCCGCTGGCGGGCGATCACGAAGCCGCCGGGATGTTGCGACAGGTGGCGCGGAAAGCCGATCAGCTCGCCGGCCAGGGCCGCCCAGAGCCTGCCCTGCGCGGGACACAAGGCCTCGAGCGTGCCGGGCATGGCGTCCGGGTCGCGGACGTGACGCAGGCGCCGGGCCGCCTCTTCGATGATGACCGGGGCCACGCCCAGCGCCTTGCCGGTGTCCCGCAAGGCGCTGCGACGCCGGTAGGTGATGACCACGGCGGCCAGGGCGGCGTGGGTGCGCCCGTAGCGGGCATAGACGTATTGGATGACCTCCTCGCGGCGGTGATGCTCGAAATCCACGTCGATGTCGGGCGGCTCGCCGCGCTCGCGGCTGATGAAGCGAGCGAACAGCAGTTCGCGGGCGATGGGGTCGATCTCGGTGATGCCCAGGCAATAGCAGATCATGGAATTGGCCGCCGAGCCCCGGCCCTGGCACAAGATGCCCTGGCTGCGGGCATGGCGGACCAGGTCGTATACCGTCAGGAAGTAGGCCTCGTAGCCCAGCTCGCCGACCAGGGTCAGCTCGTCCTCGAGCTGGCGCCGCGCCTCGGGCGCCAGCCCCCCGGGATAGCGCCGGGCGGCGCCCGCCAGACACTCGTCGCGCAAATACCGCGCCGCCGTGGTCCCGGGCGGCACGCTGGCCTCGGGATACTGATAGCGCAAGGTCTCGAGGGAGAAGCGGCAGCGCCCGGCGATGGCCAGGGTTTGCGCCAGGGCTGCCGGCGGATACAGATTGGCCAGGCGCAGGCGGCTGCGCAGGGCGTGCTCGGTATTGGCGCGCAGGCGGATGCCGCAGTCGGCGATGGGGCGGCCGTTGCGGATGGCGCACAAGGTATCGTGCAGGGGCTGGCGCGAGCGCCGGTGCATCTGGACGCCGCCCAGCGCCGTCAACGGGATGTCCAGCACGACCGACCAGCGGGACACGGTGCGGCGGTGACGGGCGTCGTCGTCGCCTTGCTGCAGGCACAGGCCCAGCCAGAGGCGGCCGGCGTATGCGTGCCGCAGGCGATCGAGAGCGGGGGGACAGTCGGCGGGCGCGCCCTCGTCGGGCTTGACGATCAGCAGGCAGCCCGGCAGCGGGGCGGCGGACGTGCCGGGCCCGTCGCCGGATGCCTCGCCTTGCCATAGGTCCTCGACGGCGAAGGCGTACCGGCCCTTGGGGCTGCCGCGCCGAGCGCGGGTGATCAGGCGGCTGAGGGCGCCGTAGCCGTCGCGATCCTCGGCCAGGACGATGAGCTCGAAGGGTTCGCCTTCCGGACGGAAGCGGCTGCCGACGATCAAGTGCATGTCGTGGCGGCGCGCCTCGCGCCAGGCGCGCACGACGCCGGCCAGCGAGCATTCGTCGGCCAGGGCGATCGCCCGGTAGCCGAGTTCGGCCGCGGTGCCCACCAATTCCTCGGGGTGCGAGGCGCCCGTCAGAAACGTGAAGTTCGACAGGCAGTCCAGTTCGGCGTAGTCCGGCAGGCCCATGGCGTCATCCGAACAGGCCGTGCAGGAACCAGCCCGCCCCGTGGTGGTCCCGGTAGACCCAGTAGCGTGCCCCGCGCGCGTCGCACGCAATGAAATAGTCCCGGCCGACCGGCGCCTGCCCCTGGGTCCACCAGCCGCCCTCGATGCGCTCGGGGCCGGACACCAGGGTCAGGGGGGCACCGTCGATCATCGGCCGGTGATCCGGGGCGGCCAGCGCGACCGCGTGGGCCAGCAGCCACAAGGGCCGGCTGCGGGGCGAACGTTCGGGCAGCCGGGCGCGTGGCCGTGCGGCCTCGGTGCGCCAGCGGTCCGTGCGCTCGGGAATGTGCTGGGGCCGCGGGTCGGGAAAGTGCAGGCAGTCCGCCCCCAGGCGGGCGCGCAGCACGTCCAGCAGGGCGGATTCACGGCCCGGGGGCGGGCTGTCGTCCAGCAGCAGGGGCGCGGTCCGCGGCGTGCGCGGCAGAATCCGCGCACAGCGCAAGGCGATGCGCACGACCGGGGCGGCAAGCCGACGGCGCGTCAGGTGTTCGCGCAGCAGGCCGATGAAGCGTTCCGCAGCCCATTCGGGCTGGGCGGTCCGCAGACGGATCGGGGTGGTCGAAGGGCCCGCGCGCCGTTCGTCGTGGCCGAGGTCCAGCTCGAGTTCATCGGCGGCGCCCTGCCGCGTGTCCAGCCAGGCGCACAGGGCGCGGATCAAGGAGGCGCCGGCGGCCTCGACCGCCGTGGCCGAGACGCTGCGATGGTCCAGTTCGCGGGCCAGGACGAAGCCGCCGTCGTCCCCCAGCCATCGATAGTCTCCGGGGGCCGCCTGTCCATAGGCCTGGTCGAGAATCTGGAGGAGGGCGGCCTGGCCGCGGTTGCGCAGACCCGTCCGGGGCAGGGCGCGCAGCTGGCCCAGGCGGCGGCACCCCAGTGCCCGCAGCGCGGCCAGGCTGTCCGGCGCTGCGGGCAGGGCCTCGCAAGGCAGGGCGTCCAGGTGTCGGGCCAAGGTGTGCGGGCGCAGGGCGTGACGTGCGCCGTGGCCCCGGCGAGCCATCAGGCAAGCCCCCAGCGCGGTGGGCGCGAGGCCTGTCACCGTGCCGGGCGGACAATCCTGACGCACGGCGCGCAACAGGGCGCGGACGCCGCCGAACAGACGCAGGCTGCCCTCGACCTCGAGCGCCAGGGCTTGATCGTCAAGGGCGGCCAGGTGCGGCGTGTAGCGCAGCAGGCGGGCGGCCAGCCCGGGCGGGCCGGCCGTCACGGGCTGGGGCAGATGCAGGCAGATCCAGAGCATCGGGATACAGACGGATGGCGAGGGTTCCGCGCAGGGCGGGGCCGCGCTGCTTGAGGATGCCGAGCGCCAGGCCCTGCGGCGTGGGAGCCAGGGACAGGCGCAGGGCGGCCGGGCTGGCCTGCCGCGCAGCCGAATGCGGGCGCAGCAGGATCAACAGCAGGTTGCAGCGGCGGGCCAGACGCTGCAGCCGCAGCAGGGCCTGGCCGGGCGAGTGGTCCGTCCAGCACAACAGGGCCGTGCAGACGTCATGGCGGATGATTTGTTCGGCGGCCCAGAGGCGTTCGGATTCGGCGCCGGCGCGCAGCCAGGCCAGGCGGCGGGATTGCAGGCCCCAGTTGGCCCAGCACTGCATCGAGGGGGGATACGGCGGATCGATCAGCAGGATGGGGCGCCCGGGATCGAGGCCGGCCAGGGCGGGCTGCAGGAGCAGGAGCTCGCCGATGCCGGGGCGTTCGGGCAGGAATTCGATCAGCGTACCCAGCGGCCAGCCGCCGCCGGGCAGTGCATGGTCGAGGGCCGCGTGCCCGGTGGGCACGGCGGCGCGGCGCGGTGGCGCGATCTGGCTGGCCCGCCACAGGGCGGGGTGGATGCGCTCGGGATGCTGGAGAACTGACGGTGTGTCCATGGCGAGTTTCGGACCCATGAAATACTGTATTTATATACAGTATAAATCATCGCGTCCACCAGTCGTGTCGTTCGCAGGCTCGGCCCGCCGGGTCGTAGCGCTGTTCGCTGAACAGGGCGTGGCCATCGGCCGCCACGGCGATCACGGTCGTGCAGCGGGTGCCGTAGTCGGGACTGACGATGAAGGGGCTGCTGAGCAGGCGCTCGAATTCGATGGAGACCCCGGTGGCCGGCAAGGCCGCGTCCTCGGCCGGCTCGGCATCGCGCAGGACCGCGAAGACCCCGTCCGGGTCGGCCGCCAGCATGCCGACAGGCTGTGTATCCAGTGCGGCGCGCAGCCGCGCCGCCTTCGGCCACGGGGTGTCCAGCAGGTGGTTGGACAATACATAGCGGCCCGGCGTCAGCGGCCGGGCGCGGCCCGAAGGGTCGCGGTTGCCGAGATAGCGGACGCCGTCCGCGGCGCCGATGATCAGGTTGAAGCCGTTATAGTCCGCGCCCCGGGCGCAGACCGCCTCGGCGTATGCCGCCGCGGAATCGGTGCCCAGCAGGAAATCCCGCACCAGCGCCCCGCGCGAGGGGGCGCCCGACCGGTGCCGGCCGGGCTCGCGGTAATTGGTGAGGAGGGCGTAGCGGCCGGCACGGGATCGGCCCAGCCAAGTGCCGCCGGCGTGCAGATCCAGGCCGCCGATGATGTCCGGCCGGTCGGCCCAGGGGGCCGCCGCCGCGGTCGGCCGCGCATGGTATTCGTCCCGGTTGGCGGCGATGAGCAGCGGCCAGTCGGGATCGCCGAGGGCGAGATAGGCAATGCACATGGGTTGGCCTTGATGTCGTGTCCCATGCGACAGGATACGATAGATGCGGGCATGCCATAATCGCCGCATGCCGGATCTTTCCTTCACGCGTCTGTTGTGCGCGGGCCTGGTCTGCTGGGCGGCGTCCCTGCCCGCGTCGGCGGGCGACGTGGCCTGGACCGCCAACCGGACCAGCACGGGTCTGCACGCCTTGCGCACCGACGTCGTGGTGTCCTATGCGCCCACGGCCGCGGATCCGCGGCCCGGCCCGGGCGCGCGGGTGACCCGCGTGCATGCGGCGCGCCGCTATGCGGGCGATGCGCGGGTCGCCACGCGCCTGTGCTGGCGCTCCGCCGACGGGCCGTGCGTCGAATTGCGGGGCACGCAGCTCGATACGCATGCCTTCGACGGCCTGGCCCCCGAAGGGCCGTTCCTGCTGGTGCATCGGGCGCTGAACTGGGTGAACACCCCGCCGCCGCTGTTCATCCCGGGATCGGTCACGGTCTGGTTTTCCAGTGGCGGGCCCCGATAAAATCCATGCACGAGCGATGGCCGTCCTCAGGTGGCGGCCGCCCTCAGGTTATACTAACGGGCTATTTACAATATCGTGGTATCGGTTCCGAGGATCCGGCATGCCGCGCGGGCCAGACGGGAACCATTCGGGACGACATGCAGAAAAACAGTTTTAGCTACGAGGATCTGCTCGCGTGCGGGCGCGGCGAACTATTCGGCGAGGGTAATGCGCAGCTTCCCCTGCCACCCATGTTGATGTTCGACCGGATCGTCCACATCAGCGACAAGGGCGGTCCGCACGACAAGGGCGAGATCATCGCCGAACTCGACATTCATCCCGACATGTGGTTTTTCAACTGCCATTTCCAGGGCGATCCCGTGATGCCGGGCTGCCTCGGCCTGGATGCCATGTGGCAGTTGGTGGGTTTTTTCCTGGGTTGGTGCGGCGGCCCCGGCCGCGGCCGCGCCCTAGGCGTGGGCGAGGTGAAATTCACCGGGCAGGTGCTGCCGCAGGCCAAGCTCGTGCGCTACCACATCGACATGAAGCGCGTCATGATGCGCAAGCTGGTCATGGGTATCGCCGATGCGCGCATGGAGGTCGACGGCCGCGAGATCTACGTCGCCCACGACCTGCGCGTGGGCCTGTTCACCGGCACCAACAATTTCTAGGAGGATGGGATCATGCGTCGTGTGGTCGTGACCGGCATGGGCATCGTGTCCAGCCTGGGCAACAAGCAGTCCGAGGTCCTCGAAAGCCTGCGCACGGGCCGCTCGGGCATTTCCTTCCAGCCCAGCTACGTCGAACAGGGCCTGCGTTCGCACGTCGCCGGGTCCGTCAGCCTGGATGCCCAGGCGCTGATCGATCGCAAGCTCGGGCGGTTCATGGCCGACGGCCACGCCTATGCCTGGATCGCCATGCAGGAAGCCATCGCCGACGCGGGCCTGCCGCCGGAGCTCGTATCCAACGTCCGCACGGGCCTGATCGTCGGCGCCGGCGGCGCCTCGCACGCCAGCATCCACGAGGGGATCCAGACGCTGCAGGAAAAAGGCGTACGCCGCGTGGGCCCCTACATGGTGACCAAAGCCATGGCCAGCGGCGTGTCCGCCTGCCTGGCGACGGGCGCCCAGATCAAGGGCATCAATTACGCCATCAGCTCGGCCTGCTCGACCAGCGCGCATTGCATCGGCAACGCCATGGAGCAGATCCAGATGGGCAAGCAGGACGTCGTCTTCGCGGGCGGCGCCGAGGAGGAGCACTGGTCGCTGTCCTTCATGTTCGACGCCATGGGGGCCTTGTCCACGCGCTACAACGACAGCCCCGAGCGCGCTTCGCGCACCTATGACGTGGATCGCGACGGCTTCGTGATCTCGGGCGGCGGCGGCATCGTCGTGCTCGAGGAATACGAGCACGCGCGCGCGCGCGGCGCGCGCATCATCGCCGAACTCGTCGGCTATGGCGCCACCTCGGATGGCTACGACATGGTCGCACCCTCGGGCGAGGGGGCGGTGCGCTGCATGCGCCTGGCCCTGCAGGACGTCTCGACGCCGGTCGACTACATCAATACGCACGGCACCAGCACGCCGGTGGGCGACGTCAAGGAAATCGAGGCGATCCGCGAGGTCTTCGGCGAACGGCAACCCTTGATCGCCTCGACCAAGTCCTTGTCGGGGCACGCCCTGGGCGCGGCCGGCGTCAACGAGGCCATCTATACCCTGCTGATGATGCAGCATGGCTTCGTGGCCGCCTCGGCCAACATCGAGACCCTGGATCCCGCCCTCGAAGGCGCCAACATCCTGCGCCAGACGCTGGACAAGGCCGAGGTCCGCACGGCGCTGTCCAACAGCTTCGGCTTCGGCGGCACCAACGCCACCCTGGTGTTCTCGACGGCCGGCCTCTGACCGACGCCGCGGCGGGCTCGTCCGCGCCATGAAAAACGCCGCCTCACAGGGCGGCGTTTTTCATGCGGTTGCGCGATGCGCCCGGCATGGCGCGGCCGTTCAGGTGCGCGCGCGCCGCATGTCGGGCAGAAAGAACGCCGTCAGCCCCAGCAGGGGCAGGTACGAACACACGTGGTAGACGAATTCGATGCTGGTCGCGTCGGCGAGCTTGCCCAGCAGGGCGGCGCCGATGCCGCCCATGCCGAAGGCGAAGCCGAAGAACAGGCCTGAGACCGTGCCGGTCTTGCCGGGCATGAGTTCCTGGGCATAGACCACGATGGCGGGAAAGGCCGAAGCGATCATGAGGCCGGCGCAGAAGGCCAGCACCAGCGTCCAATGGAGATTGGCGTAGGGCAGCAGCAGGGTGAAGGGCGCCGCGCCCAGGATCGAGCCCCAGATGACCTGCTTGCGGCCGATGCGGTCGCCGATGGGGCCGCCGACCATGGTGCCGGTGGCCACGCCCGCCAGGAAGACGAACAGGCTGACCTGGGCCTGCTGGATCGGCAGGCCGAAGCGATCCATCAGGTAGAAAGTGAAATAGCTGGTGATCCCCGCCAGGTAGAAGTATTTCGAGAAGATCAGCAGCAGCAGGATCGAGATCGCGGACCCCACCTCGCGCCTGGACAGCGTGGTATCGGTCTTGCGCAGGCTGCCGCCGCGCCCGCGCACCCCGCCCAGGTTGGCGCCGTACCAGCGGCCGACCATGACGAGGATGACGATGGCGGCCAGCGCGGCCAGCGACACCCAGGCGATGCTGCGCTGTCCATGCGGGACGATGAGCAGGGCCGCCAGCAAGGGGCCGATCGACGCCCCGATGTTGCCGCCGACCTGGAAAATGGATTGCGCCAGGCCATGGCGGCCCGCCGAGGCCATGCGCGCGACGCGGGAGGATTCCGGATGAAAGACCGAGGATCCCATGCCGACCAGCGTGGCGGCCAGGACGATCACGGGAAAACTGCCGGCAATCGACAGCAGGATCAGGCCGCAGAATGTGAACCCCATCCCGATCGGCAGGGAATACGGCATGGGCCGCTTGTCGGTGATCAGGCCGACGAAGGGCTGCAGCAAGGAGGCCGAGAATTGGAAGGCGAGGGTGATCAGGCCGACCTGGACGAAGGTCAGGTCGAACTTGCCCTGGAGGATGGGGTAGATCGCCAGCAGCACCGACTGCATCATGTCGTTGAGCATGTGCGTGACGCTGATGGCCCCCAACACCGGATAGGCCACCCGGCTGCCGGATGCGCGGGGCAGGGTCGCGGCGGGGCTGATGGCGAGCGGTTCTTTCATGGGACTATGGCCTGAAGGAAGACCCGGGACATTGTACGCGCAGAATCCCCCGGATGCCCGTGGCGGGCGTCCGGGGGATGGCGTGCGATGGGGCGGGCCTCAGGCCGCCACGTGCGCGGCCTGCGTGGCCGCCTCGGGCACGGCCGCGCGCGCGGGCGAGTGCTGGCGCGCGTCCAGCGAGCGCAGGAAGCGCCAGACGAACAGCAGGGTGATCAGCAGCAGCCCGGGATAGCCCAGGCCGGCCAGTAGATAGGGCAGGGTCGGATCGCCGGCCTGGACCGTCGGCAGGTTGAAGCTGAGCAGGCCCAGCGTGATGACGGCGCCGAAGATCCACATGCCCATGAGCCACAGGCCGGCCTCGAAGCCGTGCAGCGTGCCGGCCCAGCGCATGGCCGTCGCGGGACGCGCCGGCTGGAGCGCCGGCGCCCGGTGCGCGCGCAGGCCCAGCGTCAGCAGGTCGAACACCAACAGTCCCGCGCCCACCGTGAACACCAGGCCAAAGAGCGGGATCAAGGCTTTGTAGAACTGCATGGCGGGGAACACGTCGCCGCCGAACCAGTCCAGCCCCAGCGTGCGGTACTGGAAGACCTGGACCGTGCCGCCGATGGCGAACCCGAATGCGATGCCCAGCATGCCGGTGAAGACCAGCCAGAACGCGAGCTTGCCCAGCCGCTGGTCGAAGCCGGCGGCCTTGCGCAGAATGGGCAGGGCGTAATAGGCGGCGGCGATGCCCAGCATGCCGAAGGTGCCGAACAGCGCCAGGTGCGCATGGCTGGGGGTCACCCAGGTGCCGTGCGACCAGACGTTGGTCAGGGCGAAGGTCATCGTAAAGCCGAGGATCCCCGCGCCGACCTGCTCCAGCACGACCGAGCCCAGGATGAAATAGAAGGCGGGGGCATTCTCCAGCGGCTTGCGGTCCTGATGCGCATCGAGGTAGATGTGCCAGAAGCAGAACACCAGGGGCAGGGGTTCCAGGGCGCTGAACAGCGACCCCCAGAATTGCCAGAATTCGGGCGTGCCCACCCAGAAATAATGGTGCGCGTTGCCGATCAGGCCGGAAAGCCAGACCATGGCCACGCCCCAGAACACGGCATAGCCCACCGCCTTGACGTCCGCCTTGAACATCAGGACCAGCAGGAACCCGACCAGGCTGATGTGTATGACTTCCCATACCCCCTCGACCCAGTAGTGCACGACATACCAGCGGAAGTATTCCTGCACGTCCAGCCGCTCGACGAAGAACATGCCGAAGACCCACACCAGGGTCAGGGCCGTCACGCCCAGGCCCAGGCCCCAATGGATCTCGTTCCAGTCGCGGATGGCGGGGAAAGTGCGCAGCACCACGTAGCACAGGACCGCAAAGCCGATCAGGATCACGACGTCCGCGGCGCGCCCGGCCTCCAGGTACTCCAGGCCTTCTTGAAGCCAGGGCTGGCCCAGCCACCAGCCCGCGACGCCCTCGGCGGCCAGGGCCTGGGTGGCCACGTTCCACAGCGTCACGGCAATGAGGGCGTAGAACAGGATGCGGATCAGCCAGGGCGCGGCCAGTTCGCGGCGCGAGAGCAGGGGGCCGACGAACAGGATCGTGCCGATGAAGCCGGACAGGATCCAGAGAATCCCCAGGTTGGTGTGTTCGGCGCGCAGGATGTTGAAGTTCAGCACGCCCGAGAGCAGGCGCGGATCGACGTGCTGCGCGGCGATCAGCAGGCCGAAACCCACCTGGAACAGGAACAGCACCAGCATCAGCACGAAAAAGGGCCGGCTCAGGCGCTGCGTGCGATATTCGATCTGTATCATTTTTGGACCTCTTTGAGGCTGCGCAGGTAGGCGATGATGGCGCTCATGTCGGATTCATTGATCATGGCGTCGTACGAGGGCATGACCTTGGCCGGGTAGCCGGCGACGACCTGGGCGTCCGGATGACGGATGGCTTCGATCAGGTAGGCCTCGTCGGCCTTGACCCGCGTGCCGTCGGCCAATGTGGTCTGCGATCCGTACAGGCCGCCCCAGCCGGGGCCCACCACCCGCTTCTTGTCGGTGGCATGGCAGGCCAGACAGCCGAAATCGGACACCAGCCTCGCACCGACCTGGGCGGGATCCTCTGGGGCCGTTGCCGTTCCGGCCGCCGCGGCGCTGGCCGTTTGGACGGCGGCCGGCCGGGCGGCCGCGCGCCGCGACTCGATGAGTGCCACGCCATCGACTTTGGGCTTGGGCGGCCAGCCCTCGTTGTCCATGGCCGAGGTGTATTTCAGGAAGGCGATCAGCCCGCGGATCTCGTCCGCGCTCAGGGGCAGGTTGGGCATGAGGGACGGATGGCCGCCGCGCCGGTCGATGCGCTCGGCCGCGCCGGGATACTGCGCGCGGTAGGCGGCGATGTCGGCCGCGCCGGCATCGGCCTGGATGGCCGGGTTCTGCAGCTGCGCCTGCACGGCCGCCGCGGTGGGCCAGCCGCCGGCCGAGGGCAGGAAAGCCGCCAGCCATGCCGGCCCGGCATGGGCGTAGACCTTGGTCAGGTCCGGCCCGAAATAGGCGCCGTTGCCCACGATCGTGTGGCAGCCCATGCAGTTGTAGGCCTGGAAGACCCGCTTGCCATGGACCGCGCCCTGATCCATGAAACTGATTTCGTCGGGCACGGCCTGCTGTCGCGAAGGCAGGAAGGACATGGCCGACAGCGCGAGGAAGATCGCCAGCATCAGGCCCAGTACGCCCAGGGCCGCGCGGCGCTTGAGGGGTTCCTTGCAATCCGCGTCGTTCAGGCAGCTCATGGTTGGCCCCCCTGCGAGTCGGCGCGGGCCTGTTCATCGTGCTGGAACAGCGTGCGCAGGCTGCCGAGGAAGGCATAGAAGACGTAGACCGCCAGGACGTAGCCGACGGCGATGTAGAGCCACCACATGGCATGGGATTCCGGCCAATACTGGAAATCCCGCCAATACGGCCAGGACAGGAGCACGCTGACCAGGCTTGCAAGCGCGGAAAGCGTGAGATCGACGATACGCTGCGTCATGGGTTGACCTTTGTCGTGATGTGAACAAGTGACCTGGTCAATCTATGAAATGCGCGGCCGTAGCGTCAACGATGGCACTTCACACGATAGGGTGTATCAATTGATTCATGTTTCGAGCTTATTGAACGAATGATTATCCTTGCGGGTGGGATGGGTTCCCGATGGGATATTGAAAACCTGTCCAGGCTATTCCATTCATTCTTTAAAAAATAGAAAATACTATTATTAATCAATAAATTATATAAATAATCTATAATTTTTATTAAGAGATGAATTCGTCAATCCTCGATAATGATCAGGGTGCCTTCATGGGTATTGAATTGCCATTTTTTCAATATGGAATCATGGATTTTTGATATGGATTAATTCTAATCGTGATTTAAGTATTTACCCTTACAACAAGGCTTCGGATCACGAGGACGCCCAGGGTCCCGAGGGGGCCGGTGAGGCCCGGCCAGCATCCAGCCGTGGCGGCAGCGCAAGCGCGACCCGCGTCCCGCCGGGCAGCGCCTCGATCTGCAGCGCGCCCCCCAGGAGGACCGCCCGCCGGCCCATGTTGCGCACGCCCGCGCCGCCCGCGGCGGTATTCACATAGGGGGCGCCGTCGTTCTCGATGACGATGAGCGCCCCGCCCTGCGGACCGGCGCCGCCGCGCACGGCGATGCGCGAGGCGGGGCCGTGGCGCAAGGCGTTGGTGACCGCTTCCTGCACGATGCGCAGCACGTTCAGCGCGTGCGTCGGAGTCACGCCCGAGACTTCGGGCAAGTGCGCCATCGACCATTGCAGGTCCACGCCCAGGCGCTTGAGCCGGGGTTCGAGCCGTTCGCGCAGGCCCGAGAGCGCGGCCGCGAGTTCGCGGTCGCCGATGTCCAGCGAATGGATCACCAGGCGCAGGTCGTCGAGCGCTTCGCGGGCGGTGCGCTCGATGCCGGCCGGGCAACCGCGCTCGGCCAGCGCGATGATCGAGGCGAGGTGGCCGCTCAGGCCGTCGTGCAGGTCGACCGTGAGCCGGTGGCGCTCCTCGCTGCGGACGCGGCGGGCGGCCTCGCTGCGTTCATCCTCGTAGAGGCGGCGCAGCTCGGCCTCGCGGTCGGCCAGCCGCTGTCTGAGGTGGGCGTTGGCGCCGTCCAGGCGGATCAGGCTCAGGCCCAGGCGGCGCATGAGAATCACCGCGATCGCCACCACCAGCAGCTGCCGGTAGTAGAGCGAGAGAAAGAACGGACCGTCCAGCATGCCGGCGACGATCGCTCCGTCATGCAGGGCGGCCACCGAGAAGACGCACAGGGGCAGCAGGAGCAGCCAGGCTTCCCGCACCTTTTTCACCAGTGCCCCCCAGGCCGAGATGGCGACCGTGATCAGCGGCGAGATCACCATGACGGGCGCCACGACGCCGATCATCAGGGCGGGGGCCGGCACCACGCCGGAGGCCATCGCCAGCAGGCATGCGCCGGGCACGGCCACCACGCAGGCGCGCAGCCAGCCCGGCGGCGCGGTGCCGTTGATCTCCAGCGCAATCACGTGCAGGATGAAGACGCTCGACATGCTGAAGGCGTAGGCATGGGGCAGCCAGTCGAGCACGTCGGGCGCGGCGTCGGCCAGCAGGCCCGCATAAGAGGCCGTGGACACCACGAGCAGCAGGAACAGCCAGCCGTACAGAGGTTCCCGCGGCCGGTAGATCCAGACCATCAGGGTCGCGATGGCCAGCAGCAGCTGGCAGGCCAGCACCATCATGCGCGTATGCTCGAACACCAGGACCCTGAGCCTGTGATAGGGTGCGACTTGCTGCGCCGTGCCCAGGTACAGCGCGGACAGGTAGCCGCGCGCGACGTCCGGCACGTCGAGCTGGACGTCGACCGTGTGGCGGCCGGCCGCCACGTGGCGGCCCGACAGCGGCACCAGTGCCGAGGCGCCCAGCATGATGCCGGGGACCAGGGAATCCGCGCCGGTGTCCAGCACCACGTCGCCGTCCAGCGCGACGACCGCACGATAGCTGAATGTGGGAATGAAGAGGTAGAGCGGCTGCGTGGGCGTCCGGGCCAGCTCGAAATCCATGCGGTAGCGGCCCTGGACGTGGCGGCGGCCCTGCGCGTGAGGCAGATCCACGTCCGCGGGCGCGCCGCCGTTGGCCGTGAACCGGGCCTGGTCGATCACCAGGACATCCCGCGGCGTGGGCAGGTCCAGCCACAGCGGGGTGCTGGCCGCCAGCGCCGCCAGCATGGCGAGGAGCAGGCCCAGCCAGCGCCTATTCACAGCCATATGAGCCCGAGGCGCGAGGCCTCGAACACCGCCTCCGAACGATTGCCGACCTGCAGTTTGCGGTAGATGTTCTTGATGTGCACGGGTACGGTCTGGCGCGACAGGCCGAGCTGTTCAGCCACCTCGGCGTAGGTCAGGCCCTTGGCGATGCCCCACAGGATCTCGGTCTCGCGCGGGGTCAGCACAGCCGCCTCGCGGGATGATGCCTGGACGCCGGCCGGCAAGGCGCCCGTGCCCAGGCGCTGCATCAGGACACGCGCGATCGATGAGGAAATCGGCGAACGCCCGGCGCGCAATTCCTCGATGGCCTCGATCAGGTCGGCGGCGCCGATGTCCTTGAGCAGGTAGCCCGTCGCGCCGGCCTCGATCGCCGCGATCACGACCTCCTTGTCGGCCAGCACCGAGATCACCATGGCTTCGGCTTGCGGGTTCACCGCACGCAGACGGCGGATGGCCTGGATGCCATGGCCGTCCGGCAGGCGCAGGTCCGTGATGAGCAGGTCGACGGGCTCGCTCTGCAGGGCGGCCATCGCGGCGCCCAGTGTGCCGCAGGCCGCGACCAGGCGCCCGCCCGGCCAGTCCGACAGGATCGATTCGAAGCGCAGGCGCAGGGGCTCGTCATCCTCGACCAGCAGCGTGCGGCAGAGCGCGGGACCGCCGCCCCCTCCCGTGTCGGTGCGCCCGCCCTCAGAGGCCATCGGTCTTACCCATTTCATGGTATAGGCCGGCGGCGCCCGGACCTTTAATCTTCGACATTGAATATTTAATCGATTGCCATCGTTTGTTTTAGTTTGTCACGCCGAGGCCGGCTTGTCATCCCGCTCCCGAAGAAAGGAACATTTCATGCCCGAAAGACGTTTGCAGCCCGTGCTCTCGGCGGCTTTGGCGGCGATGACCGTGCTGTTGGCCTCGTGCACCGATACCGACTCGGCCTCGGAACCCATGGCCGCGGCCAAGCCGAACATGCTCTTCATCGTGATCGACGACTTGGGCGTGGACCAGATGACGTCCTATGGCTATGGCGGCAAGCTCCCGGCCCGCATGCCCAACCTCACCGCCATCGCCCGTGCCGGCGTGCAGTTCCGCAATGCCTGGGCCATGCCCGACTGCACCCCCACGCGGGCCACCTTCTTTACCGGACGCTATCCCTCCCAGACCAATATTCTGAATGCGGTGGTGTCGCTGGATCTTGCCAATTCCTCGACGGCGCCCTACGAGGTCACGCTGCCCAAGCTTCTGAAGACCCAGGGCTACACCAGCGCGCTGATCGGCAAGATGCATCTGACGGGCTCCGACCTGGGCGGCGCCTTCAACCTGCCCTATGGCTACGACAGCATGTGGAAGCTGGGCTGGGATTATTTTGATGGCTTCCTGGACGGTGCGCCCTACAACATCGATACCCGGGCGGGCCTGACGACCGCGGGGGCCGACGTCGACAGCGGCCCCTACAAGTGCGGTTTCGTCCCGACGACCCACATCGACGGGGTCAATGGCGCCGATGCCGGCGCCTGCTACCTTGCCGACGGCAGTTGCTCGGAACTCGCCATCGGCGGCGAGATCGTCACGCCGGGCCGCAGTTGCCTGGAGCGTGGCGGCATCCTGGATCCACAGCAGACCTGCCAGGCGGCGGTGCCCGACTATATCGATTTCGACGCGCAGAACGGCTATTACACCGGTCGATGGGTACAAAGCGGACCCAATGGGCAGGGCCGCGTCATTCCGGCGTCCGACCCGTCCTCGCGCGGCTATCGCAGCATCCTGGAAACCGAGCGCGCCCTGGCCTGGGCCCGTCAGCAGCCCTCGGACAAGCCCTGGATGCTGACGGTGGGCTACTCGGCCATTCACACGCCCCTGCAAGTGCCGCCCGTCTCGCTCATCGCCGAGGACACGCCGGGCCGTAACGACAATCTCGTGTGCTCGCCGCGGGCCGACTCGGAAAACACCCCGGCGCTGACGGCATTCACCGATGTGGTCGACAACCGCCTCATCACCAACCTGATGATCGAGGCCATGGACAAGAAGATCGGGGATCTGCTGGTTGGCTTGAACCTGGCCGCGTACAAGGACGATGGCACGCTCGATTATCATCCCGAGCGCACCAATACGGTCGTGGTCGTGATGGGCGACAACGGCACTTATGTGGACAGCGTCAAGCTGACCGAGCCGGGCCGGTTCGATCCCACGCGCGCGAAGGCCACCCCCTACCAGACCGGCGTCTGGGTGCCGCTGCTGGTGGCGGGGCCGATGGTCGCCTCGCCGGGGCGCGAGGTGCCGCACATGGTCGGCTCGGTAGACCTGTACCGCCTGTTCGCCGACATCGCGGGCGCGGATGTCGAAGCCGCCATTCCGGCCGACCGCCCACTGGATGCGCAGCCCATGCTGGCCTATCTGACCAATGCGGGCCAGGCAGGCATCCGCAGCAGCAATTTCACCGAGATGGGCACCAACCTCAGGGCGACGGGTTCCAGCGAAAACGAATCGCCCTGCGTCATCCCGGCGGCGAACAATGTCTGCACGACGCTGTTCCCGCAGAAAGGCGTGTGCCTGACCCAAGGGGGCATCTGGTATGGCGACAACGACACCGCAGGGGAAACCGACGGTGTGCCCGAGGAAGGCTATCACAACTGCTGCCAGGTCCAAGCCTATCGCCTGGCCGATGGGGGTAAAACCACCACCTTCCTGCCGGTCGCCACCAAGGCGGTCACCGACGGCACCTACAAGCTGGTGCGCCAGACCCGCAACGAGTGCGAGCCGGCCATGGGCAGCGCGGGCGATCCCACGGTCTACCGCTACAGCACGACCAGTTTCAGCATTCTGGACGAGTTCTACCGGATCGACGCCGCCAAGCCCAACCCCACGCTGGATAAAGAAAACACCGAACTGGCCCCCATCGCGGCACCGCGGCTGGATGTCACTGCGTTGAACGGCGAGCAGCAGCAGGCGTATGCCAAGCTGGCGGCAGAAATGGACCAGCACGATGCGGTGGCCAGCTACAACCAGGCATACGACAGCGTCAATTGCCCGGGCGACGGCAACCGCGACCTAGTGGTGGATGCCAAGGACTTGGCCAACTGGGAGGAGCTCAGCCGGATCAACGGCGGGCAATCAAGCTGGTACGACTTCAACCACGATGGCAAGACCGACGAGGCCGACCGCCTGATCATCCGGAACAACATGGGCAGGACCTGCCAGGGCGCCTGAATGAACGCTCAGTCCATGGGCATCGACAGGGAGCCGCCGAGCTTGTGCATCCGCAGGGCGATGTGAAGCTCCAGCGTCTTGCTGCCGTTGCGCCAGTTGCCGAGCAATTGATCGATCGTCTCGAGCCGCTGGCGCAGCGTGTTGATGTGGATGCCCAGGACTTTGGCGGCCGGCTTGAAGCTTTGCCCCTCATCCAGGTAGGCCAGCAGCGTGTCGCACAAATTGGCGTTGCGGCGCCGGTCCTGGACGATGAGCTCGCCGATCGTGGCCTGGATGAACGCGTTGAGATCCTTGTCGCTGCGTTGTTCGAACAGCAGTGCATACATCGAGAACAAAGGTTCGGGAACCAGTTCGTTGCTGCGTTTCAGGATCCGCAGCACATCGATGCAGCGCTTGAGCGAGCGGAAGCGCTGCGGCAGCATCTCGATCTGCCTCATCGTGTCCGAATAGACGCCGACGACGTTCAGGCGCGAGCTCCGGACCAGCTTGGACTGGACGGCGGCTTGCGTCTCGTCGGCATGCTGGGCCGCGTAAATGGCGACGATGAGGCCGTCGAGCGCCTCCATCAATACTGAAATCGGCAGGCGCGGCCGCATGCGGCGCAGCGCATACTCCAGGTGGTTGCCTTCGACGTGAAGCACCATCATACGCAGGGGGGCGCCCAGATCCAGCCCCAGCGGTTCCGTCAGGGCCTGCAGCACGCTCAAGGGTTCTTGCTGCCAGGTCACCAGCGAGCGGATCGTGGCCATGCTGCGGCTGCTCAATGCGTGCTTGCTGCGCTCTTCCGAGAGCAGGGCCAGGCCGGCGACCAGCGCGCCGCGTTCGAACGTACGGACCTGGGTGTCGGAGATTGCGCCGCGCGACAGCATCAGCATGGCGCCCAGCAGGCGGTCCGCGCCGGTGATCGCGGCGACCTTGATGATCAGGTCCGGCATCGGCGTGACGGATTGCGATTCGCCGGACGAGCGGCTTTGCGCCACGGCCTTGTGCACGAGGTCCTGCACGTCCGTGGTTTGCAGCAGGTCGGCCAATCGCGGCGCGGGGGCGGCCTGCGGGGCGGATGCGTGATGGGTGAGCTGTTCGGCCTCGTTCAAGAGCGCGATTTCCCCGTCGAGCAGCGAGGCGACCATCTGGAGGATATTGGCGACCGTGCCTCCTCGCGCCGCGAGCTTGGTCATCTGCTCATGGGCCTCGTCGGCGTCGGCGATCTCCGCCGCCTGCCGATGCAGCAGCGCATTGGCTTCGCTGGCCTGCTGGAGGGCGACCTGGGTGTCCTGGAAAAGGCGGGCATTTTCGATGGCGATGGCCGCCTGCGCGGCCAATGTCGACAACATGGAGATTTCCCAGGGTTCGTGGCTGCGCGGCTGCCGGTCGCAGACGCAGAGGATGCCGATGCAATGATTGCCCACCATGAGCGGTGCGCCGAGCAGGGAGCAGACCCCTTCCTCGGTGATCGCCAGATCGATGCCGTTGTCATGCATGAACCCCTGGTCCTGCATGTAGTTGGTGCAGTGGTAGGGGGTCTTGTGCTTGAGGACGTGGCCGCAAATGCCGTGTTCCGGAGGAACGCGCACGTTCCTGAACCGATCGGATGTCGCGCCGTCCGTGGCGCGGATGTAGAAGTCGTTGCGGACGCGATCGTAGTGGGTCAGATAGCCGATGTCGGATGCAAAAATCTGCCGCGCGCGGCGCACGATCGCCTGCAGCACCAGTTCCAGGTCCCTGATGGCGGTGAGGTCCTGCGCCGTCTCGAGGACCGCCAGCAGCCCCTTTTCCCGCTGTAGCTGGATCGTCTGTTGCTTCTGGATGGAGAAGGCCGCCTGGAGGCTCCCGGCCAGCAATTCCCGCTGGCCGGGCTCCAGGGCCATGGCGTCGCCATGCTTCTGCAGCTGCTGCAATTCTTCGGCGCCCGCACCGTCGTGCAGCAAGCCGAGCAGGCTGGCCTGGAACCGGACGGCGTCCATGGCCGGGAGGGCGGGGGACGCGGGGGTGAGGGGTGTGGGCCGATCGCTGGTCATGAGGGTACTGTCATATGACGGGTTCCTCCATATCGTAAACCCCGACGCGGCGAATCAAATGTATAAAAAATATATAAAAGAAAAAATAAATAGATGAATCCTATATTGTTGCCCCAGTGCCTGGGGCGCATCATGTCGATGAATTTCCAATGACAAGGAGACAAAATGAAGACGCTGATACGTACCTTGGCCGCCGTGCTGGGCCTTTGCATGGCCGCCGGGCCGGCCCTGGCCCAGACCGACCGGCCCGCCGAGATCAAGCTCGGCATGAGTACCTTCATGACGGGTTCGGCCGCCGTCCTGGGGGCGCCCGCCAAAGTCGCCGCCGACATGTGGATCGAGGACTTCAATGCCCGCGGCGGCGTCGACGGCGTCAAGCTCAAACAAACCTGGATCGATGAGGGGCAAGGCGCCGATAAATTCCTGACGGAATATCGCCGGCTTGCGCAAGAGCCCGGCGAGAAGGTGATGGTTTCCGCCATCTCCAGCGGATATTGCGGGGCGCTGGCGCCCGTCGCCGAAGACCTCAAGGTCATCAATATTCTATGGGAGTGCTCTTCGGAGAAGGTGCTCGAGGGAAAGAACTACCGCTACGTGTTCAAGACGGACCCCAACGGCACGATGGAGATGGTGGCGGCGGTGCTGCATCTGCTGAAGGTCAAGCCGGATTTCAAGACCCTGGCGGTGGTCAACCAGGATTATGCCTGGGGTCGTGATTCCTGGGATCTGTTCCGCGACGCCTTGCTGGCGCTCAAGCCGGATGTGAAGATCGTTGCGGAGATGTTCCCGAAATTCGGCGCGCCCGATTTTTCCGCGGAAGTCACCCGCCTGCAGGCCTTGAAGCCGGACGTGGTGCTGTCGACCGCATGGGGCGGCGATCTGGACACTTTCCTGCGCCAGGCCTCGCAACGCGGCTTGCTGAAAACCGCGCAGTTCGTGCTGCCTCTGGCCGACTCGTCTCTTGAACGCCTGGGCGATGCGGTGCCGCCCGGCGTCATCGTCGGTTTCGTCGGTGATGGCTATTTTGCCGATCCCGAGTTCGCGGATGACCCGAAAGTCAGGGATTTCGTCAAGAAGTTCAAGGACAAGACGGGCTTTTATCCGGATTTCGGGGTCTATCACATGGTCCAGGCGCTCGAGGCCATCACGCTGGCCTATGACAAAACGCTGAAGGCCAATGCGGGGGCGTGGCCGACGACCGACCAATTGGCGGCCACTTTCCGCACTTTGGAGTACCGGGGCCTGTCGCGGCCGATCCGGATGCGTGAAGACGGCCAGGCGATGCAGGGACAGCTCTATGGCGTCACGTTGAAGCATTCCGACTACCCGTTTCCGCAGGTGGGCGAGCTGATGTTCTATCCCGCCGAACTGGTATCGCCGCCCGTGGGCGGGATCTCGGCGGACTGGGTCAAGACGCTCAAGCCCGAGATCCTGCAAAGCCAGCGGATCCAGCGCGTGGGCAAATAGCCGACTCTCTCGGAACGCCGGACATGAATCTCGATCTATTGCTGCTGGCCGCGGTCGACGGGCTGTCGTATGCAAGCCTGCTGTTCATGATCGCGCTGGGACTGACGCTGATTTGCGGCGTGTTCGGCGTCATCAATGTCGCCCATGGCAGCTTCTATGCGTTCGGCGGCTATAGCGCGGCCACCGTGCTGGCCTGGCTGATGCCCGACGATGCCTCGGTGCCGCTGCTGGTGTGCGCGTTGCTGTGCACGGCAATACTGGTGGGCGGCGCGCTGGGCGCGCTGCTCGAACGGGGCATCATGCGGCGTTTCCAGGATCGCGACCCGGTCTTGCAGTTGCTGGTCACCTTTGCGGTTTTCATGATCCTCGAGAATCTGCAGCGCATGATCTGGGGCAGCACGCCCGTCAATGCGGGCGGGCTGGTCGGCCGCATGGGGACGATCGAGCTGCTGGGCGTGACTTTCATGAAGTACCAGCTGCTGCTGGTGCCGGGCATCGCGCTGGCGTCGTTTTTCGGGCTGCAGTGCCTGCTGCGGTATTCCATCACGGGCCGAAAACTGCTCGCCGTCATCCATCATCGCGAAGTCGCCACCGCGCTGGGTATCGATGCGGCGCGCATGGGCTTGATGACCTTTGCGCTGGGCGGTGCTCTGGGCGCGGTCGGCGGCGCGCTGTCCGTCCCCATGACGACATTCGTGCCGGGGGTGGCCGCCGACATGGTGGTCACGTCCTTTGCCGTCATCGCCACCGCGGGCCTGGGCCAGATCACCGGCGCGCTGGTCGCATCCATCCTGATCGGGCAGGCCCGGGCGCTGGCGGTCTACACCCTGCCGGAGCTCGAGGTGGTCATGCCTTATCTCATGATGGTTCTCGTCCTGCTGATCCGTCCCAGCGGCTTGTTCTCGGTTGCCGAGGCCAGGAGGATCTGATGCGGCATCCGGCGTTCTCCGTGGGCATCGGCTGCGCATCCGCGGCCCTGTTGGCGATGGCATGGATCTGGCCATGGACGCGCATGCCCGTCATCACGTTCCTGTGTTACGGCATGGCGGCGCTCGGCCTGTCGGTGCTGATGCGGGCGGGGCAGGTTTCTTTCGGCCATGCCATGTACGCCTTGATTGCCGGGTACGGCGCGGCATTTACCGTCAGGACATTTCCGGGCACCGATGCGCTGATCGCCCTGGCAGCCGGCGTAGCGAGCGCCGTGATCGTCGGCGTGGTGGTGGCGGCTTTTGTGTCCCGCTATCGGGGAATATTCTTCGGCATGCTCAACCTGGGCATTTCGATGGTGTTCTATTCCCTGGCCGGGAAACTCTACACATGGACCGGCGGAACGGACGGCTTGCGGTTCGAGCGGCCGCCCCTGCTGGGCATGGCGCTGGATCGCGGCGAGTTCGAGTGGGGCATGACGCTGCTGGCGCTCTTGTTGGCCTTGCTGTTGGGTTGGGTCGTGCAGCGCTACTTCAGGTCCTCGGCGGGACAGATCGCGATCGCGATACGCGTCAACGAGACCCGGCTCGAATACATCGGCCTTTCGGCCCGTGCGGCGATGATCGAAGCCTATGTGATCTCGTCCGCGCTGGTGGGTATCGGCGGTGCGCTGCTCGCGCTGGCCCAGGGGCTGATGACGCCTGAAGGCGGCTATTGGCTGCGTTCAGGCGAGTATGTGTTCATCGCCATCCTGGGAGGCGCGGGCCACGCCATCGGCGCGTTCCTCGGCGCGGCGGTATTCGAGCTGATCCTGCTGGTGGGCGCGGCGTACTTCACCGCGATCTGGCAAATGGTGCTGGGCGTCACCTTGCTGATCGTGATTTTCTTTGCCCCTTCGGGGCTGGTCGGGCGGTTTCGTCAATTCCGTCCGGGCAGGGCGGCCGAGGATCAAGAATCATGAACGCCACATCGGGCGAACCGCTGCTGCAAACCTCGGGGCTGACCTTGAGTTTCGGCGCAATCAATGCCGCCGACGGCATCGACTTCATCTTGCGCCAGGGCGAGCACCTGGCCGTGATTGGCGCCAATGGCGCGGGCAAGACCACATTCATCAATATCTGCACGGGCTACATCAAGCCCACCGCCGGCTGCGTGATGTTCGCCGGGCAGGACATCACCCGCAAAGGCCCCAGGCAGATCGCCCGGCTGGGGGTCGGGCGCTCCTTCCAGCTGCCGCAGCTGTTTCTCGAGCACACCGTGCAGGAATGCCTGCAACTGGCGTCGGTGGCGCGCAGCCGCCGAATCTCCCGCTGGATCCCGCTGGCGCGAAACGCCGATGGCCATGCGGTGGCCGACATGCTGGAACTGGTGGACCTGACGTCCTACCGGGACGAGCCGGCGGCGGTCCTGCCCGAGGGCCACCGCAAGCTGCTGGACGTGGCCATCGCCCTGATGCTGGAGCCCCGGCTCATGATCATGGACGAACCGACCAGCGGGGTGGCCTCCGAGGACAAGCACGCGGTGATGCAAACCATCATGGCCGCGCTGAGGCAGCGCCAGGTGACCAGCTGGTTCGTCGAGCACGATGTCGACATCGTATTGGCGTACGCCACGCGTGTCGCGGCATGGATCGACGGGCGGGTGGCCGCGGACGGCGAGCCGCAGGCCGTTTTCAACGATCCGGTCGTTCGTCGCGAAGTCCTGGGAGAGCGCTGAGGTGGGCTTGCATATCGAATCCATGCGCGTGGCCCTGGGTGGCAACGTGGTGCTGCGCGATGTCAGCATCAGCCTGCCGCAGGGCGATACGGTCGCGGTCGTCGGGTGCAACGGCGCGGGCAAGACGACCCTGCTGCGAAGCATCATGGGATTGGTGAAACCGGTGTCGGGCCGTCTGCTGCTCGATGGCCGGAACATCGGCGAGGAACCCGCCTATTTGCGGGCGGCCGCGGGGTTCGGCTATGCACCGGAGGACAGGGTCATTTTCCCCGCCCTGACCGTTGCCCAGAACATTGCCCTGCCTTGCGACGTGCAGGGCGTATCCAGGCGCGAGATTGCGCGGCGGGCGGAGGCGGTGCTTGCCGCGATGCCGCAGCTCAAGCCCATGTTGCAGCGCTCGGGGGCCGCGTTGTCGGGCGGGCAGGGCAAGATGGTCGCACTGGCTCGGGCGCTGATGGTGGGGACCCGCTACGTCTTGCTGGACGAGCCATTCCAGGGCCTGGCGCCCGTATTGGCGCGGCAGTATGGCGATGCGCTCAGGGCCTTGCGCGAGTCTCACCCGCAGCTTTGCGTGGTGATCACCGAGTCCAATGCGTCCTTGTTGGACGGCGTGCAAAGTCTGACGCTGTTTATCGAACGCGGCTATGTCACGGCGGATCGCGCGAGCGCCGGGCATCGCCGGGAAATATCGGGAGAAGGTGAATGAATGCAGCAGAGGCAGGGCTGCCCCTGGGCGACGGCCCGCTCAGAGGATTGGTGGTCGTCGATGTGACGCGCGTGGTGGCGGGGCCTTATTGCACGATGATGCTGGCCGACCTCGGGGCGACGGTGATCAAGGTCGAGAACCCCGCGGAGCCCGACTACGTGAGGACTTTCCCGCCATTCGTGCAGGGGGAAAAGGGCAGGGCGAGCGCTTTTTTCGCTCAGTACAACCGGCATAAGCTCGGCGTCAGCCTGAACCTGAAAACCAGCCGGGGCCAGGCATTGCTGCGCAAGCTGATCGGCAAGGCCGACATGCTCGTCGAGAACTTCCGCCCCGGAACGATGGCGAAATTGGGTCTGGACTACGAGGCGCTGAAAAGCGAAAACCCGCGCCTCGTCTATGTCTCAATCAGCGGATTCGGCCAGACGGGCCCTCATTCGCTGCGCCCCGCCTACGACAACAGCGCGCAGGCGACCGGCGGATTGTGGTCTTTCAACGGGGAAAAGGATCGTCCGCCCGTCCGGGTCGGCACGATCATCGGGGACCTGTCGGCCTCCTTCTATGGGGCGATCGCGGCCCTGGCGGCCGTCATGCACGCCCGGCAGACCGGGGAAGGGCAGCTGGTGGATGTCGCGCAGCAGGATTCCGTGGTGACGCTGACCGAGCACGCCGTGGTCAATTTCACCGTCGATGGCGTCGTTGCGCAGCCTCTGGGAAATGACCATCCCTTCGTGCGCCCCTATGGCCAGCTCGCCTGCAAGGACGGATTCGTATTCTTCGGCGCCTATACGGACAAGTTCTGGCGGGAGGCCTGCAGGATATTCGGCGAGCCCGACCTGGTCGACGATCCGGAGATCGACACCATGGAAAAGCGGTTCGATCCGCAGATATACGAACGCCGCGTCGCGCCGATCGTCCGGCGCTGGTGTGCAGGCCGAACCAAGGCCGAACTCGAGGAAATGGCCGGAGACGCCATTCCTCTGACGCCCATCAAGACCATCGATGAAGTGGTGGGGGATCCGCATCTCCAGGTGCGGGACATGTTCGTTCCCGTGGACATGGACGGCGTGGCGGTGAAGGTCTTCGGCAGCCCGATGAAGCTGTCGAAGACGCCCGTCCGGGCGACGGGGGCGGCGCCGTCCTTCGGCGAACACAATGCGCTGGTGTTCAGCCGCTGGGCGGGCCTGAGCGCCGCGGACCTGGAAAGCCTGTGCGCGGAGGGCGTGATCTGATGAACATCGACTATGAAGTGCGCGAGGGGATTGCGCATGTCCGCTTCAACCGCCCCGAGAAACTCAATGCCCTGACGCTGGCGATGTACGACCAGCTCGCGCACGCTTTTGCGCGGGCCAACGAGGATCCCGAGGTGCGGGTCGTGCTGCTGACCGGCGCGGGGGATCGCGCGTTCTGCGTGGGTGCGGACCTCACGGAATCCATACCGGCGTTGGCCGAGGGGCGATTCGACATTTCGGAATGGGACGGTGCGCATATCAAGCAGCCTGGTTTCTACAAGCCCGTCGTGGCGGCGATCAATGGTTTGTGCATGGGCGGCGGCTTCGAAATCATGCTGGCGGCCGACATCCGGGTCGCCGCCGACACCGCGGTCTTTGCCCTTCCGGAGGCCACGCTGGGCATCGTGCCCGCGGGCGGCACGCTGGTGCGCCTGACGCGCCAGATTCCCTATGCCTATGCCATGGAGCTGATGATGACGGCCGAGCGCTTTTCGGCACGCCGGCTGGCGGACATGGGCTTGCTGAACCGGGTCGTTCCAGCAGCCGAGCTGGCGCGGGCCGCGCTGGCGTATGCCGAAGGTATCGCCCGGAAGGGCAGGGTCGCCCTGTCGGTCATCAAAGAGGCGGCTTCGACGCTGGGGCACCTTTCCCTCCAGGATGCATTCGCGCGCGAGGCGCAATTGGGCCAGCGCGCATTCACCTGCGATGAAGCCAAAGCGGGCCTGCGGCGTTTTCTTGCACGTTGATTCGAGGGCGCTTCCCGCAGGCCGTTCAGATGGGCCCCGGCACGAACCATTTTTTATAAAGGACAAGCATGACTACCCATTCACGGCTTCCCAATTTTCGCAATCTGGCGCCTGCGCAGCGACTGGCGCACGTGGCGCAGGCCTGCGGCCTGGGCGAAGGCGACGTCGCGCTGCTCGAGAAGCCGGGGGCGCTGGAACTGCCGCGGGCCGACGGCATGATCGAGAACGTCATCGCCACCTTCGAACTGCCCATGGGCGTGGCGGGAAACTTCACCGTCAACGGCAAGGACGTGCTCGTGCCCATGGTGGTCGAGGAGCCTTCGATCGTCGCCGCCGCTTCGTTCATGGCCAAGCTGGCCCGCGACTGCGGCGGCTTCGAGACATCCAGCACCGGCCCCATCATGCGGGCGCAGGTGCAGATCCTGGGTGTTGCCGATCCCCATGGGGCCAGGCTGGCCTTGCTCAAGCATCGCGACGAGGTCGTCGCCCTAGCCAATGGCCGCGACAAAGTACTGAACGATCTGGGCGGGGGATGCCGGGACATCGAGGTCCACGTGTTTCCCGATACGCCTCGCGGCCCGATGGTGGTCATGCATCTGATCGTGGACGTGCGCGACGCCATGGGCGCCAATACCGTGAACACCATGGCCGAGTCCGTCTCGCCCCTGGTGGAAAAGCTGACCGGCGGGCAGGTGCGCCTGCGCATTCTCTCCAATCTGGCGGATCTGCGCCTGGCGCGTGCGCGTGTGCGCTTGACGCCCGAGGTTCTCGAGACCCGGGAACGCAGCGGGTCCGAGGTCATCGAAGGGGTGATCGACGCCTATACCTTCGCCGCGGTGGATCCCTACCGGGCCGCTACGCACAACAAGGGCATCATGAACGGCATCGACCCGATCATCGTGGCGACCGGCAATGATTGGCGTGCGGTCGAAGCCGGGGCGCATGCCTGGGCATGCCGGAATGGGCGCTACACCTCACTGAGCACATGGGAAAAGGATATCGGCGGCGCCCTGGTCGGGACCCTCGAGATGCCGATGCCCGTGGGCCTGGTCGGCGGCGCCACCAAGACGCACCCCCTGGCCCGCATTGCCCTGAAGATCATGGGGGTGGACACGGCGCAGGAACTGGGCGAGGTGGCGGTCGCGGTCGGCCTGGCTCAGAATCTGGGCGCCTTGCGCGCCCTGGCCACCGAAGGCATACAGCGCGGACACATGGCCTTGCATGCCCGCAACATCGCCATGGGCGCCGGTGCGGTGGGGGGCGAGATCGACGCTATCGCGAGGCAGCTGGCCGCCGACCACGACGTGCGCACCGACCGTGCCGTGGAGCTGCTGCAAGCGCTGCGCGCGGCAGGCGGCTAGTCGGCCGGCGCCGCATCCACCAGGACCAGTTCGGCGTCCTCGAGGGCGGTGACCCGTATGGCGTCCTCGCCATGAATGGCGGCGCCGTCGCGTGCCTGCAGGGCCAGGCCGTTGACCTCGACGCGACCCGTGGCCGGCACTAGATAGCCATAGCGCCGAGGGTCCGAGAATCGATACTCGACGGTTTCCCCGGCCTCGAGCGTGGCGCCCAGTACCCGCGCATCCGTCCGGATGGGCAGCGCGTCCCCATCGCCCTCGATGCCGCTGGCCAGGGTGACGAACTTGCCGGAGCGCCCATGCTTGGGAAAGGGCTTGGAACCCCAGGACGGCGGCTGGCCCCCGCGGTCCGGCATGATCCAGATCTGAAAGATGCGGGTCGAGCCGGGCTCGAGGTTGTACTCGGAATGCCGGATGCCCGTCCCGGCGCTCATGACCTGGACGTCGCCGGCCACCGTGCGCCCCCTGTTGCCGAGATTGTCCTCATGGGTGATGGCTCCCTCGCGGACATAGGTGATGATTTCCATGTCGGCGTGGGGATGGGGCGGAAAGCCCGAGCCGGCCTGGATGGTGTCGTCGTTCCAGACGCGCAGCGTGCCCCACTGCATGCGCCGGGGGTCGAAGTATCCGGCGAAGGAAAAATGATGCTTCGCGTCGAGCCAGCCGTGGTTGGCGCCTCCAAGCGAGTTGAATGGGCGGTGTTCGATCATGACATCCTCATCAGCGTCGAATTGCAATGGCTTCAGTCTATGCCCCCTGGCCCTGGGTGAGAATGGCAGAAATGGAATGTCTTGGTTTCCGTTTTGCGGCTGGCCGCCGGGCGACCCCGATTCGGCTAGACAGTTGAAGCTTCAAAAATTGAAACGCATCGACTGTGCCCCTATGATGTCGATATCCACACCCTCTGTCGCATCCGATGAAAAAACTGCCGGACTTCGAAGCCTGGGCCATCTTCGCCAAAGTGGCTGAAACAGGTTCTTTCGCACGCGCCGCGGCAGAGGTCTCGTTGTCCCAGGCCACGGTGTCCAAGGCGATCGGACGCTTGGAGGCCCGCCTGAACACCACGCTTTTCCAGCGCACCTCGCGCAGCATGTCCTTGACCGAAAGCGGCCACCTGGCGCTTGAACGCGCCACACGCATTCTGGAGGACGGGGAGGCCGTCGAGGCCGAGATCACCGAGCAATCCAGCAGCCTGCGCGGCATCATCCGCGTGTCGGCGCCGATGTCGTTCGGGTTGAGCCGCCTCGCGCCCATCGTGCCCGGCTTCCTGGCCCTGCATCCCGAGGTGGAACTGGACCTGCAGTTCGACGACAAGCAGGCCGACCTGATCGCGGAACGCTACGACCTGGCCTTGCGCATCGCCAACCTCGTGGACTCGTCCCTGCTGGCCCGCCGTTTGTGCGGGGTGCGGATCCTGCTGGTCGGTTCGCCGGCCTATTTCCAGAAATACGGGAAACCGCGCCATCCCCGTGAACTCGCCAATCACAAGGCCTTGAAATACGCCTACTCGCGCGCAGGCGCGAGCTGGCGGTTTCGCCACAAGAAAGAGGGCGAGTTCACACAGGTCATGCCGGCCCAGATGCATTCCAATAACGCCGAGGCGCTGACGCCGGCCTTGCTGGCGGGCCTGGGCCTGGCGCTCCAACCGGAATTCCTGGTCTGGGAACATCTGCGCGCGGGCGTATTGGAGACGGCGATGGAGGCCTGGGAGGTCGAACCCATCGCGCTGCACATCGTGACGCCGCCGGGCCGCCGGCGGCCCGCCCGCGTGCAGGCCTTCATGGACTACGTCGCGGACAGCCTGGCAGGGGAGCCGTGGGCGGGCAGTGCAGACGCCGAATTTAAGCATGAGTATTAAGCAAACAGGGCACTAGTATTCCACAATGATTTGTCGGCCGGCGAGCGGGACGCTTCGCGGCCGGTGTGCAATTTTCATAAAAAGTTCCTCAGGGATATCCTTGATCGAAAAATTGTAAGCATGGCGCTTTTGCCTGAAATGCGCTCTGTACAATAAATCAGCCCCTTTTAAAAGGAACACCAGAACGGCATTGTTTGAATATCGATGGTCACGGTTTTTTCACTTAGTGAATTGACGGGTCATACAGATTACTGTCGTCAGTTTCATATAAGGGCAATTCAGCACCATAAGGAGGAAAAACATGTCCAACGAAATGATGAACAGTTGGGGCCAATATCGACCCACGAAAACAGTGTGGTTTTGGTCTTGCGTGGGCGCGGCGGCCTTGACGATGGCGGTCGGGTTCGGCGCAGGCGGGTGGGTCACTGGGGCAACGGCGGCTGAACAGGTCGCGTCTTCCACCGATCAGGCGGTCGCCACCCTGGCCGCTAATATCTGCGCAAATCGATTTCTGGCCGCGCCGGATTCACAGTATCAATTGACTCAGCTCAAAGAGGTCGACACCTGGAAACAGGACACCTTCATCGAGGAAGGCGGCTGGGTGACGTTTGCCAATATGGAGGAACCCGTCGATGGCGCCGCCGACCTGTGCGTCGACAAGATTCTGGCAGGCAACACGGCCACCGTAGATAATGGCGCATAAGGCAGGCGGGTTTGCTTCCGCATTCCGCAAGCCATCTCGCGCTGGGCCAAGCGCTGCGCACGCGGAACCTTGCATCACGCTTGCCCACATGACAGTGGGCTGATGCAGCCGCGCGTTCAAGGATTTTTCGGGGTGCCCGGCGTCAGGCCAATGCGTCGATGACGGCTTGCGGGTTGCGCTCGATCACGTTGAGCAGCACCAGCGCCGGCGCTTTGGGGTCAGCCGGCCGGGTGGGCCTTAATCTTGCCGCCCAGGGCCAGCGAAGCCCGCAAGGTGTCGTTGATACGAGTCTGCCAGCCGTCGCCACTGGCGCGCAGCGCGGCCAGCACGTCGGCATCCAGGCGCAGCTTCACCGCTTCTTTCGTCACGGCCTGGGTGCTGCCCACGGGGCGCCCCCGGCGCTTGGCGATCTGCTCCGGCGTATGCACCTGGGCGAACTTGCCCGCCTTGGCCTCGGCTAGCGATTCGCGCAGCCCAGGTAGCGCCTGGCCGGCATCGGCCTCGATGGCCTTTGCCACCTTGTCCATGTCCAGTTTCTTCAGGGTCTTCATGGTCAGCTCCGCTTGATGTCCTTGGTCTTCACGTTGGTGCGCACAGCCTTGGCATACACCATCACCAGTCGGGGATTACGTCACCGGCCTCTGGGTTCTCGGCGATCCAGTCGATGAAAGCGTGGCGCTCGCTTTCACCCCAAACTTCGTTGGCTTGCTTTTGGAAGATGAGGGTTTCAACGACGGTTCGCATGATTAAATGTACCCCCAATTAAATTGCTTTTCAAGGGGCTTTACAGGGAGGTGGCCGTCTTTATGGAACGTCCCGAACCGTCCTGAACCACTACTCAATATTCTGCGCCTGCTCGCGCATCTGCTCGATCAGCAGCTTCAGGTCGATGGCCGCCTGGGTGACCGACAGCGCCGCGGATTTCGAGCCCAGCGTATTGGCCTCGCGGTTCATTTCCTGGAACAGGAAGTCGAGGCGCTTGCCGCGGCTGCCCTTGGGCGGCGGTTGCCGCTTGCCGGCGGCGCCCGGGTCGCCCAGGATGTGCTGCAGCTCGGCCAGGTGCGAGCGCAGGCGGGCGATTTCCTCGGCCACGTCCACGCGCAGGCCGAACAGCCCCGCCTCCTGGGCGATGCGCGCCGAGAGCTCGGCGCCGCCGATCTGGGCGAAGCCCTCGGGGCTGGCGGCCTCGAGCGCCTCGCGCAGGCGCTGGGCCACGCGGGCCTGCTGGCTGTCGATCAAGGCGGGCAGGTCGGCTTCGACCTGCTCCACGATGACGGCGATCTCGCGTGCCGTCTGCAGCATGGCGTCGGCCAGGCGCCCGCCCTCGCGTGCGCGCGCCGCGGTAAATTCGTCGAGCGCCTGCGTCATCGCGCGTTCGCACAGCGGCAGCCAGGTCTCGGCATCCAGCGCCGTGCGTTCGCCGCCGCCCAGCAGCTCGGCCAGCGTCGGCGCCGGGACGTCTGGGATGAGGGCGCGCGCCGCATGCAGTTGCGCGGCCAGGGCGCGCAGGGCGTCGGGGTCGATGCTGCGCGGCGCATCGCCGGCGGCCATCGCGTAGCTGACGCGAACCTCGATCTTGCCGCGCTGCGCATACCGGCCCACCAGCTCCCGGAGGCGGGACTCGGCGAAGCGCAAGTCGTCGGGCAGGCGCAGATTGAGGTCCAGGTAGCGGTTGTTGACGCTGCGGATCTCGATGCCGATGGCGCCGGGCTCGGATTCCAGGCGTGCCGCGCCGAAGGCCGTCATGCTGCGGATCATGGGACGTTCCGTGTTTATCTACAATATGGGCGTATTGTAGTCTCGAACATCGGCAAGCCCGCTTGCCTCACCCACGGAATCTTTGATGACTCAACATCCATCCGCCGGCGCGCGCCCGTCCGGCCGCGCCCCCGACGAACTGCGCAAGGTGCGCCTGCTGACCGGGTATACCCGATACGCCGAGGGTTCGGTGCTGGCTTGCATGGGCGACACCCAGGTCTTGTGCAACGCCAGTGTGCTGGACAAGGTCCCGCCCTTCCTCAAGGGCGCAGGGCGCGGCTGGGTTACGGCCGAGTACGGCATGCTGCCGCGGGCCACACACACGCGCGGCGAGCGCGAGGCCGCGCGCGGCAAGCAAAGCGGCCGCACCCAGGAGATCCAGCGCCTCATCGGCCGCAGCCTGCGCGCCGTCTTCGACCTGCATGCCCTGGGCGAGCGCACCATCCACCTGGATTGCGACGTGCTGCAGGCCGACGGCGGCACGCGCTGCGCCGGCATCACCGGCGCCTGGGTCGCCGCCGCCCTGGCGGTGCGCGGCCTGCAGCGCCGCGGCCTGCTGGCGGGCGATCCGCTGCTCGGGCAGGTGGCCGCCGTTTCGGTCGGCATCGTCGGCGGCCGCCCGGTGCTGGATCTGGACTATCCCGAGGATTCGGCCTGCGACACCGACATGAACGTGGTCATGACCGATGCCGGCCGCTATGTCGAGGTGCAGGGTACGGCCGAGGGCGGCAGTTTCGGCCGTCCGGAGCTGGATGCCTTGCTGGATCTGGCCGGCGCGGGGATCGCCCGCCTGGGCGCCCTGCAGGCCCGTGCCCTCGAGGAGGCGACAGTATGACGATGCGGGTCGTGCTGGCCTCGAACAATCCCGGCAAGCTGAAGGAATTTTCCGCGATCCTGGGCGCGGCGGGCATCGAAATGGTGCCGCAGGGCGACCTGGGGGTGCCCGAGGCGGACGAGCCCCACGGCACCTTCATCGAAAACGCACTGGCCAAGGCGCGCCACGCCAGCCGTCTGACCGGCCTGCCGGCCTTGGCCGACGACTCGGGGTTGTGCGTGCGCGCGCTGGGCGGCGCGCCCGGTGTGTATTCGGCGCGCTATGCCAGTCGGCGGGGCGGTCCGCGCGGCGACCAGGCCAACAACGCGCAGCTGGTCGCGGACATGGCGGGACGCGAGGATCGGCGGGCCTGCTATGTGGCGGTACTGGCCTATTTGCGCTCGGCCGAGGATCCGCGTCCTGTGGTGGTCGAAGGCGCCTGGGACGGCGAGGTGCTGGATCAGCCGCGAGGCGCCAATGGTTTTGGCTACGACCCGTATTTTTATCTGCCAGACTTGGGCCTGACGGCGGCCGAGCTGCCGCCGGCCCGCAAGAACACCCTCAGCCACCGCGCCCGCGCCCTGCGCGGCCTGCTCCAGGCCCTGCAGGGCGCGGTGCGCTGAAACCAAGCGAACGACACCCTTGAAGAAACTCGTCCCAGTCCCGATGCCCGAGCGCGATGACGGTCGCCCGGGCGTACGCGGCAAGCCCGGGCTTGTCGCCCTCCCACCCCTGTCGCTGTACGTGCACGTGCCGTGGTGCGTACGCAAATGCCCGTATTGCGACTTCAATTCGCACGAGCGCACCGAAGGGGCCCCCGAGGAGGATTACCTGGCCGCCCTGGCGGCGGATCTCGAGCAGGCCGTCCCCTCGGTCTGGGGACGGACCGTGTCCACGGTGTTCATCGGCGGCGGCACGCCCAGCCTGCTGTCCGCCGAGACGGTGGACCGGATGATGGCCTTGTTTCGCGCATGCCTGAACCTGGCGCCGGATGCGGAAGTGACCCTGGAGGCCAATCCGGGCACCGCCGAGGCGGACCGTTTCGAGGGCTATGCGCGCGCCGGCGTCAACCGGATCTCGCTCGGGATCCAGAGCTTCGATGATCGCGCGCTCGAGGCCTTGGGCCGCATCCACGACGGCGCGCAGGCGCGGCGCGCCATCGGGATGGCCCAGCATGCGGTCGAGCGCGTGAACCTGGACCTGATGTATGCGCTGCCGGGGCAGACTCTGGAGGCGTGCGAGCGCGACCTGCGCGAGGCCATGTCCTACGGCACCGGCCATCTGTCGCTCTATCACCTGACCATGGAGCCCAACACCGTCTTTGCAAAGTACCCGCCCAAGGTGCCCGACGATGACGCCAGCGCCGCCATGCAGGACCGCATCGTCGAGCTGACCGCGGCCGCCGGCTGGGAGCGCTACGAAGTCTCGGCCTATGCCCGCCCGGGGCAGGCCTGCCAGCACAACCTGAATTACTGGCGTTTCGGGGATTACCTGGGCATCGGCCCCGGCGCGCATTCCAAGCTGTCGTTCCAGGATCGCATCCTGCGCCAGGCGCGTTCGCGCATGCCCGACTCCTGGATGCGCCAGGCCTTGGCGCGCGACGGCAGCCACATCGCCGAGGAAAGAGTCCTCGGGGCAGCCGACCTGGGGTTCGAATTCATGCTCAATGCGCTGCGCCTCAGGGACGGTGTCGAGGGCGGCCTGTTCATCGAACGCACGGGCTTGTCCTTGATGTCGATCCTGCCGGCGATGCGGCACGCCGCCGAGCGCGGCCTGCTGGAACCGGGGCTCGAGCAGATCCGCGCCACCCCGCTGGGCTGGCGATTCCTGAATGAGTTGCAGATGGAGTTCCTGGCGGAATAGATGTTTTTCCTGTCCGGAGTGCACTGAAATAGGGCATGCACGCCCTATAATTTGCACTCTTATGGTGCGACATGGCGTCAGGTTCGCCGATGGGTCGTTTTGCCGCCCTCCAGCACGCCCAAAAACTTGGCACGCTTGTTGCTTTACGCGTTGTAAGCCATCGGCTTTTCCCTCAATCGAACTGTGCTAGACAGGAGCTCTCATGTCCACCAACGAAGAAGTCATCAAGATGATCGCGGAGCGCGAAGTGGCTTTCGTCGATTTTCGCTATACCGACACGCTGGGCCGCGAACATCACCTGACCACCCCGGCGCACGTCGTGGACGAGGACAAGATGGAGGCCGGCGTGGCCTTCGACGGCTCGTCGCTGCCGGGCTGGAAGGGCATCGAAGCTTCGGACATGCTGCTGATCCCGGACCCGACCACGGCCCGCATGGACCCGTTTCGGGAGGAGGCTACGCTGATCCTGACCTGCGACGTGGTCGAGCCGTCCGACCTCAAGGGCTATGACCGCGATCCGCGCTCGCTCGCCCGGCGCGCCGAGGCCTATCTGAAGTCCAGCGGCCTGGGCGACACCGCGTATTTCGGTCCGGAGCCCGAGTTCTTCGTGTTCGACAGCATCAGCTGGAATGCCGACATGTCGGGCTGCTTCGTCAAGATCCGCTCCGAGGAGGGCGCCTGGTCCAGCGCGGACGACGCCAACGGCACCAATCTGGGGCATCGGCCCGGCATCAAGGGCGGCTACGTGCCGGTGCCCCCGGTCGATTCCTTCCACGACATGCGCTCGGAAATGTGCCTGCTGATGGAGCAGCTCGGCGTGCCGGTCGAGGTCCATCACCACGAGGTGGCGACGGCCGGGCAGCTCGAGATCGGCACGCGCTTCAGCACCCTGGTGCAGCGCGCCGACTGGAACCAGGTCATGAAGTACGTCATCCACAATGTGGCCCACGTCTATGGCAAGACCGCGACCTTCATGCCCAAGCCCATCGTGGGCGACAACGGCTCGGGCATGCACGTGCACCAGTCGATCTGGAAGGACGGCCAGAACCTGTTCGCCGGCAACGGCTATGGCGGCCTGTCGGAGTTCGCGCTGTACTACATCGGCGGCATCATCAAGCACGCGCGCGCCCTGAACGCCATCACCAATCCCTCGACGAATTCCTACAAGCGCCTGGTGCCGCACTACGAGGCGCCGGTCAAGCTCGCGTACTCGGCGCGCAACCGCTCGGCCTCCATCCGCATTCCGTACGTCGGCAATCCCAAGGCCCGCCGCGTCGAGGCGCGCTTCCCCGATCCCCTGGCCAACCCCTACCTGGCCTTTTCGGCCCTGATGATGGCCGGCCTGGACGGCGTGCAGAACAAAATCCATCCGGGCGATCCGGCGGACAAGAACCTGTACGACCTGCCGCCCGAGGAGGATGCCAAGATCCCCACGGTCTGCGCCTCGCTGGAACAGGCCCTCGAGGCCCTGGACGGCGATCGCGAGTTCCTGACGCGCGGCGGCGTGTTCAGCAATGACCTGATCGACGCCTACCTTGGCCTGAAGGCCAACGAGCTGGACCGCCTGCGCGTGACGCCGCATCCCGTGGAGTTCGACATGTACTACAGCCTGTAGCCGGCGGGCTGCGCCATGGACCCCGCCGGCTACGACCTGCTGAAGACCGCGGTCCTGCTGCTGGACGGGGACCGGCGGGTCCGCCATGCCAACACGGCCGCGGAGGAATATTTCGGCCTGTCGCGCCGTCAGCTCGAAGGCATGGACGCCGACCCGCTCATCGGCATGGTCCAGAGCGTCGTCAAGGTGCCGCTGCGCGCGGCGCCGTGGGCCTGGCTGTACGAGATCCCCGTGCGGGCGACCTTGCTGGACGACCGGCAGCACGCCCATGCCGAGCAGACCGCGCAGCGCGAATCGCTGCGCAATCTTGCGCACGAGATCCGCAATCCGCTCAGCGGCCTGCGCGCCGCGGCGCAATTGCTCGAGGGCGAACTCGAGGATCCGGGGCTGCGGGACTATACCGGCGTCATCATCGCCGAGGCCGACCGCCTGGTGGACCTGGTCGAGCGCCTGGTGTCCTCGCAGCGGCAGGGGCTGGAGATCCGGTGCTTCAATATTCACGAGGTCTGCGAGCGGGTCTACACGCTGCTGGCCGCCGAGTATGGCCGGCGAATCGAGATCGTGCGCGACTACGACGCCTCGGCGCCCGAGTTGCGGGGCGATTTCTCGCGCATCCTTCAGGCCTTGTTGAACGTGGCGCGCAACGCGGGCCAGGCCTTGACCGAGAACCCCGGGCTCCAGGCCCCACGGTTGATCCTGCGCACGCGCGTCGGCCACCAGTTGGTGCTGCTGCGCCGACAGGTGCGCATGGGCCTGGTGCTGTCCGTCATCGACAACGGCCCCGGCGTGCCCGATGCGCTGCGCGACAAGATCTTCCATCCCCTGTTGACGGGGCGGGCCCAGGGCTCGGGACTGGGCCTGAGCCTCGCCCAGGAATTCATGCAGCAGCACGGCGGCCTGGTCGAGTTCGACTCGCGGCCCGGCCATACCGAGTTCCGCCTCATCCTGCCCATGGAGCCGCTATGAATCCCGTGTGGATCGTCGACGACGAAAAGACCATGCGCTGGGTGCTGGAGAAGGCCCTCGACAAGGAAGGGCTGCCGGTGCGGGGTTTTTCGGACGGCGTGGCCGCGCTGGACGCGTTCGACGCGGGCGAGCGGCCGTCGGTGGTCCTCACCGATGTGCGCATGCCGGGCCGCGACGGCTTGAGTCTGATGGCCGAGATCAAGGCGCGCGCGCCGGACATTCCCGTCATCGTCATGACGGCGTTCACCGATCTGGACACGACCGTGGCGGCCTTCCAGCACGGCGCATTCGACTACCTGGCCAAGCCCTTCGACGTCGAGGCCGCGGTGCTCACCATCCGCCGTGCCGCGCGCGAGCAATCCGATGCCGGGCCCTTGGCGGGCGAGGCGGCGCGCGGCATGCTGATGCCCTCGCATGCGCCGGCGATGCAGGAGGTCTTTCGCGCCATGGGGCGCCTGGCGGCCTCCAAGGCGACGGTGCTGATCACCGGCGAATCCGGCACCGGCAAGGAACTCATTGCGCGCGCCCTGCACCAGCACAGCCGGCGTGCGGCCGGGCCCTTCATTGCCGTCAACGCGGCGGCGATCCCGCGTGACCTGCTGGAAGCCGAATTGTTCGGGCACGAGCGCGGCGCCTTCACCGGCGCGGTGCAGACGCGTCGCGGGCGCTTCGAGGAGGCGCGCGGCGGCACGCTGTTCCTGGACGAGATCGGTGACATGCCGGCCGAGTTGCAGACCCGCCTGTTGCGGGTTCTGGCCGAGGGCAGTTTCTATCGGGTCGGCGGCACCCAGGCCCTGGCCGTGGACGTACGCGTGGTGGCGGCCACCCATCAGCCGCTCGAGCGGCGCGTCGCGCAGGGTCTGTTTCGCGAGGACCTGTTTCATCGGCTGAACGTGATTCGCCTGCGCCTGCCGCCGCTGCGCGAGCGCCGCGAGGACATCGCCGCCCTGGCCGCGCATTTCCTGCGCACCAGCGCCGCCGAGCTCGGGGTGCCGGCGCGCACCCTCGGTCCCGACGCGCTGGCGACGCTCGAGCGTTTCGATTATCCCGGCAATATCCGCCAGCTCGAGAACATTTGCCAGTGGCTGACGGTGATGGCGCCCAGCCAGACGGTCGAGCGGCACGACCTGCCGCCCGAGGTCCTGGAGGCCGCGCCGGCGACCGCGGCCGAGGCCGGTGCGGGCCGCGCCGGAACCGACCCGTCGGAGGGGCGGCAGGGGCCCGGATGGGCGGCCGCCCTGGCCGAGGACGCGCGCCGCCGTCTGGGACGCCAGGAGCCTTGTGTGATGGACACGCTGGCGGCGGACTTCGAACGCGCGGTGATCGGCGCCGCCCTGGCCTATAGCGGCGGCCGGCGCGGCGAGGCGGCCCGGCGCCTGGGCATTGGCCGCAATACGCTGGCGCGCAAGTGCCGGGAACTGGGGCTGGATGCGGGCGGCGGGGAGGCGTGAGGACCAGGCACCAGGCGTCTGCACGGGTTGCCCGAACAGGCCCCTAGGCCGCCGCGGGCGCGCCCGGTCTGCCGCGCAGGCAGGCCTGCGCGCGCTGGGCCAGCAGGGCTTCACGGCGGATGAAGGCCGCGATCTCGGGTGTCGCCGGATGGTGGTGCAGGCCATAGGGGGAGTCCCATTGCGCCAGTGTGCGCTCCTGCATCACCCCGATCCGGTCGGCGATGGCAAAGGCCTCCGCCTGGTTGTGGGTGACCAGCAGGGCGGTGCGGCCGGCCGCCTTGAGGATGTCGCGCAGCTCGAAGGCGAGTTTCTCGCGGGCGTCGATGTCCAGGTTGGAGAACGGTTCGTCCAGCAGCAGCAGCTGGGGCTCGGGCGCCAGGGCGCGGGCCAGCGCCACGCGCTGCTGCTGTCCGCCCGAGAGCTGGTGCGGATAGCGGTTGCCCAGGCCATCGAGATCGGTGAGGGCGAGCATCTCGCGCACCGTCTGCGCACGCGCCTTGGCCGACAGGCGGCGCAGGCCGAAGGCGACGTTCTGCGCGACCGTCAGGTGGGGAAAGAGGGCGTAGTCCTGGAACATCATGCCGACCCGCCGGTGTTCGGGCTCGACCTGGCCGCCGACCGTCGAGAGCACGCGCCCCGCCAGGCGGATCTCGCCCTCGTCCAGGGGCTCGAACCCCGCAATGGCCCGCAGCACGGTTGTCTTGCCGCAGCCCGAGGCGCCCAGCAGGCAGGCGATCTGGCCGCCCTCGAGAGACAGGCTGAGGTCGCTGACGGCCTGCAGGCGGCCGCCGGCGGCGGGATAGCTCAGGTGAATGTGATCCAGTTCCAGCATCGGCGCCTCAGGCGGTTTTCCGGTTGTGCATGCGGGCCAGCAGGATGACGGGAATCAGGCCGGCGAGCACGATGCCCAGCGCGGCGATCGCACCTTCCTCGTAGGACCCGCGGGCGGCCTCGCCGTACAGCCATGTCGCGAGGGTATCAAAATTCATGGGCCGCAGCAGCAGCGTGGCGGGCAGCTCCTTCATGCTGTCGACGAACACCAGCAGCGCGGCCGTGGCCAGCGCTGGCCGCAGCAAGGGCAGGTGGATGCGGCGCAGGGTGCCGTTGACGTTTTCGCCCAGCAGGCGCGCCGCCTGTTCGATCGAGGACGGAATGCGGGTGAGGCCGGCCTCGATGCTGCCGACCGAGATCGCCAGGAAGCGGATGGTGTAGGCCGCCGCCAGGGCGATCGGCGTGCCCATGAGGATCAGTTCGCCGGGCGCCATGCCCAGGGCCTCGCGCGCCAGCGCGGCGCCGCGCTCCAGGCCCATGACGGGAAAGAGCAGCCCGATCGCCAGCACGGTGCCGGGCAGGGCGTAGCCCAGGGTGGCGAGGCGGGGCAGGGCGCGCAGCCAGCGGGGAGGGCGCTGCATGATGCGCGCGCTCCAGGCCACCACCAGGCCCAGGCCCACCGTGACGGCGGTGGCCGCCAGGGACACGGATACCGTGTTGGCGCCGGCGCGCAGCAGCCGGGGCGAGGGCGGGCCGCTGATCAGCAGCCATTCGCCGGTCTGAACCAGCAGGTAGGCCGCCGGCGCGCCAAAGCCCACGAGCACCGGCCAGGCGGCCAGTCCCGTGGCCGCCCAGGCGGCCGCGCCGCGCAGCCGCCGCGCCTGGACGGGATGGGTGCGCCGCGATCCCGTGTAGCGCAGTCTGCGCCGCCCATGGCGTTCGGCCGCGATCAGCAGCATGGCGAGCAGCAGCATGACCAGGGCGATCTGCGCGGCGCCGGCCAGGTCGGAGCGGCTGACCCAGGTGGAGTAGACCGACACGGTCAGGGTCTGGATGCCCAGGAATTCAGAGGCGCCAATGTCGTTGAGGGTCTCCAGCAGGACCAGGCTCAGGCCGACGGCGACCGCCGGCCGCGCCATGGGCACGGCGACGCGAAAGAACGTGCTCCAGGGCCCATGGCCCAGCAGGCGGGCCGCCTCGAGCAGGCTCGCCGCCTGGGTGGCGAACATGCTGCGCGTGGTCAGGTAGACGTAGGGATAGAGCACGAATCCCAGCAGGACGATCGCGCCGGGCATGTTGCGCAGGTCGGGCAGGCGGAAGTCGCGCGGGCTGTCGTAGCCCAGCACGGCGCGCAGCGCGCTTTGCACCGGGCCGATGGGATGCAGGATGTCGAGATAGGCGTAGGCCACGATGTAGGTCGGCACCGCCAGCGGCAGCAGCATGGCCCAGGACAGCGTGCGCCGGAACGGAAAATCGTAGGCGGTCACCAGCCAGGCGCCGCCCACGCCCAGCCCGGCGCTGAGGACGCCGACGCCGGCCAGCAGCAGCAAAGTCTGTCCGACGGCGTCCGGCAGCACGTAATCCAGCAGGTGCGCCCAGTGTTCGACCGAACCCTGGGCGGCCAGGCCCAGCAGGGAGGCAATGGGCGCCAGCACGCTGATCCCCGCGAGGATCATGCCGAAATGCCAGGCGCGCGCCTGGGCGCGCGACCCCGAGGGAAAGCCGGTCAAGCCCCCACCATCCTGCCCTAGCGGTTCAGGCCGACTTTATCGACCAGTTCGCTGGCCAGCTTGCGGTGCCGGGCGATCTCGGTCAGCGGCAGCTCGTCCACCTGCAGGGCGCCGAAGCTCGCGACCACCGGGTCGAGTTCGACACCGGCCTTGACGGGATATTCGTAGTTGGCCTTGGCGTACAGGCTCTGCGCCTCGTCCGAGACCAGGTATTCCAGCAACTGGATCGCCTCGGCCTGGTGGGGCGCATGCTTGGCGACCGCCGCGCCCGAGATGTTCACGTGCGTGCCCTTGGAGTCCTTGAAGGTCGGCCGGATCACCTTGATCGCTTCGCCCCATTTGTAGCTGTCCGAGTCCTGCGGGGCGTTCTTCATCCGGCCCACGTAGTAGGCGTTGGCGATGCCGATGTCGCAGATGCCGCCCAGGATGTCGCGGGCCACGTCGCGGTCGCCGCCGGTCGCCGGCCGTCCCAGGTTGGCCTTGACGCCGCGCAGCCATTGCTCGGTCGCTTCGGCGCCGTCATGGGCGATCAGCGCCGCGATCAGGGCGGTGTTGTAGGGGTGTTGTCCCGAGCGGATGCAGACCTTGCCTTTCCACTTCGGATCGGCGAAATCCTCATAGTGCAGCGCCTGGATGTCGAGGTCTTTGGCGACGTAGGCGACGCGGTCGCGCAGCGACAAGGTATACCACTGGCCGTCGGCGCCGCGCAGATTCGCGGGGATGACCGCATTCAGGGCCTCGGACTGGATGGGCTGGGTGACCCCGCCGTCGACCAGGTCGAGCAGATTGCCGATGTCCACGGTCATCAGCACGTCGGCCGGCGACTGGGCGCCTTCGGCCTTGACACGCTCCAGCAGCCCGTCCTTGACGAACACGGTGTTGACCTTCACGCCCGACTGCTGGGTGTAGGCGTTCAGCAGCGGTTCGATCAGTTTGGGCTCGCGGGTGGTGTACAGGTTGACCTCGGCGGCCATGGCGGCCGAGGCGGCCAGCAGCGGCAGGCCGATCGCCAGCGTGGCCAGCCGGCGGGCGAGTCGGGACGTGGGCGGAAAGGGCGAGGTCATACGAGTGGCTCCCGTGGCAAGGTACGCTGAAAATAGGATGTCGGGGGGAATGAGGCGAGAATGATAATGATTATTAAAACTACCGCAGGGCAAAGATTACCCGAGCACGATCTGAAAGTAAACTGAACGCCTGGGCCGGCATGCGGCGGCCGTCCTGGGCGCCTCAACCCAGGGCGGCCGCCGCATGCGGATCGGGACGGCGCCCGCGTCGGCGGCGAGCTGACGCCTTCGCCTTTATTGCAGCCGGATGTTCTGCGAGCGGATGATGTTGCCCAGCAGCTCGGTTTCCTGTTCGACGCGGGTTTTCATGCCCTCGGGCGTGGTTCCCACGGCCTTCCAGCCTTGGGCGAGCAGTTTTTCCTGCACGGCGGGTGTTTGCAGGACCTCCATGATGCTGGACGAGAGCTTCTGCTGGGCGGCCGCCGGCAGGCTGGCCGGACCGACGAGCGCGGTCCAGACCTCGAGGGTGAAGTCCTCGACCCCGGCCTCGGACAGCGAGGGCACGTTCGGCACGAGCGGGCTCGGGCCGGTGGTGGTCACGCCGATCGCCTTGAGCTTGCCCGCCTCGACCTGCGGCATGGCCACGCCCGGCGGCATCAGGGCCATCTGCACCTGACCGCCGATCAGCGCGGTCACGACGGCCGGATTGCCGCCGGTGTAGGGCACCAGCATGGGCTCGAGGCCCGGCACTTCGCTCTTGAGCAGTTCCATGCCCAGATGCGAGACCGAACCGACACCCACCGAGCCGTAGTTCCAGCGATCGCCTTCCTGCCTGGCCTTGTCGAAAAACGCGGCGCCGCCGGGCTCGCTCGCCGGCGCGACCAGAATCAGCGGCGCGGTCGTCAGCAGGCTGATGGCGCTGAAATCCTTGACGGGGTCATAGGGCAGGCTCGGGTACAGCATCTTGGACGAGGTCAGGTTGCCGTTGATGACGATGCCCAAGGTATGCCCGTCGGTCGACTTGGCGACGTTGTCGGCCGCGATGTTGCCGCTGGCGCCCGGCTTGTTTTCGACGACGACCGGCTGGCCCAGCAGTTTCGAGAGCGGCTCGGAGACGGTCCGCGCGACCATGTCGGGCGTCGATCCGCCCGGGAATCCGACGACCAGCTTGACCGGCCGCGTCGGCCAGTCCTGGGCGTGCGCGCCCAGCGACACGGTGAGGGCCGCCGCGGCTGCGGCCATGACGAATGTGCGACGTTGCATGGAGGGTCTCCGTGAAAGGTGGTGCTTGGGTGATCAGATGGGCGCGGGCAGGGGATCGCCGTCCAGGCCGAGCCATGCGCCCGCGCGGCGCAGTTCGTCCTGCAGATCGCCGGCCGGCAGCCGCCGGGGCGGGATGGCGCGGCGCAAGGCCAGGGCGCTGCCGGTGCCGGCGGCCTGGCCCATGACGAAGCAGGCGCCGGATACGCGCGCGGCCGATTGTCCGCCGTGCGTCATGCTCGCGCAACGGCCGGCCACCAGCAGGTTGTCCATGCCCCGGGGCAGCAGCATGCGCCATGGCAGGTGGTTGTATCCGCGGCTGGCGGCCCGTCCGGCCGCGTCCTGCGTGCCGTGCGGCCAGCGCCACTCGACCCGTCCGGCCGCGTGCTCCTCGACGGGCCAGCCATTGACGCCCACCGTGTCGTCGAAGCTGGCGCACTGCAGGACGTCGTCCTCGCTCAGGACGTAGTCGCCCACGATCCGCCGCGTTTCCCGGATGCCGAGCTGCGGCGGCAGATCCAGCAGATAGGCATCCTCGAAGCCGGGCATGTCGCGGCGCAGGAAACCCAGGAAATGCGCCGCCTGGCGCCGGCCTTCGCCTTCGGCGGCGGACAGCTGCCAGGCGTCGGTGCCGTCCACCGGCCCGCCGTCGGCGCGCGCCAGCTGCGTCACGTTGGCGCGCCACTCCGTCGGATTCTTTTGCGGCCGCAGGATCGGTCCCTGGCGCGTGAATGTCTCGCCGCGGGCCTGGGCGGCCTGCATGCGCCCGGCCACGTGTCGCCAGGCCTCGCCCGCGCGCACGGGGTCGACGCCACCGATGCGCATCATCGTGCTGGGATACATCATGGCCTCGCCATCGGCGCCTTTCTCGTAGGGAACGCCCGCGAAGGCCGCGACGTCGCCGTCGCCGGTGCAATCGATGAAATATTGCGCGCGGATCGCCGCGCGCCCCGACTTGGTCTCGACCACGATGGCGTCGAGGCGTTCCGTGTCCCGCATCAGGACGCCCGCCACCCAGGCGTGCAGCAGCACCCGCGCGCCACTGGCCGCCAACAGCTCGTCGGCCGCCACCTTGTAGGCCGCGGTATCGTAGGCCTGCGCCGCCATGCGCGCGCCAAAGAGCAGGTGCGGCGCATTGAGGCCGCCGAGCGCGTCGATGCGCTCCAGCAGTTCCGCGCCGACACCCTGCACCACCCGGCGGATGACGCCATGCACATTGGCGTGCAGGCCGCAGAAATTGGTGACGCCCGCCGCCGTGCCCATGCCGCCCAGGAAACCGTAGCGCTCGACCAGCAGGGTGCGCGCCCCGCAGCGGGCGGCGCTGGCAGCCGCCGCCAGCCCGGCCGGTCCGCCGCCCAGCACCAGCACGTCGACCTCGTCGATGACCGGTGTCTGCCGCGCGGGCTCGGTGATGGAGGGTTGGGGGGTGGGATTCATGGTGTGTTTGAAATATAACAGACCGGATCGCCCTTCATTCCTCGACGAAAGCCGCCTGGCGGCGCTTGCGGATGGCGGGCAGCACCATCGCCGCGAGCAGCGCGGCGGCCAGCACCAGCAGCGTCGCCGAGATCGGCCGGGTCACGAGTATGCTCCAGTCGCCGCGGGACAGCAGCAGGGCGCGGCGCAGGTTTTCTTCCATCATCGGCCCCAGGATCAGGGCCAGCAGCAGTGGCGCCGGTTCCAGGCCGAGCTTGATGAAGACATAGCCGAGGATGCCGAACCAGCCCAGCATCCAGATGTCCCAGGTGCTGTTGCTCAGGGAATAGGCCCCGATGGCGCAAAACAGCACGATGGCCGGGAACAGCCAGCGATAGGGCAGCGTCAGCAGCTTCACCCAGAGGCCGACCAGCGGCAGGTTGAGGATCACCAGGAAGGCGTTGCCGATCCACATCGAGGCGATCAAGCCCCAGAACAGCTCGGGATTGCTCGTCATGACCTGGGGGCCGGGCTGTATGTTGTGGATGATCATGGCACCCACCATCAGCGCCATCACGCTGTTGGGCGGCAGGCCCAGCGTCAGCAGGGGAATGAAGGCGGTCTGCGAACCCGAGTTGTTGGCGGCCTCGGGGGCGGCCACGCCGCGGATATTGCCCTCGCCCAGGGGCGCCTCGCCGGGCCGCAGGCGGATCTTCTTTTCCGCCGTATAGGCGGCGAAGGACGAGAGCACGGCGCCGCCGCCGGGCAGCACGCCGAGGACGGCGCCGATCAGGGTGCCGCGAAAAATGGCGGGCGTCATGCGCCGCCACTCCTTGCGGCCGGGATACAGCTTGGAAATCCCGACCTTGAACACCTGCCGCTTTTCGTCGCCGCGCGACAGGTTGGCGATGATTTCGCCGTAGCCGAACAAGCCCATCGCAATGACCACGAAATCGATGCCGTTGGACAGCTCGGGGACGTCGAAGGCATAGCGCTGCACGCCCGAATTGACATCGGCGCCCATCATGCCCAGCAACAGGCCCAGCACGATCATGCCCAGCGCCTTCAGCACCGAGCCCGAGGCCAGAATCACGGACCCGATCAGTCCGAGAACGATCAGGGAAAAATACTCCGCGGGGCCGAACTTGAATGCCAGCGCGGTCAAGGGAATCGCGAAGGCGGCGATCACCACAGTGCCGAAGCAGCCCGCCACGAAGGAGCCCACGGCCGCGGCCGTCAGGGCGTGGCCCGCCCGGCCCTGGCGGGCCATCTGGTAGCCGTCCAGCGTCGTGACCACCGACGAGATCTCGCCTGGCAGGTTGACCAGGATGGATGTCGTCGAGCCGCCGTAGGCCGCGCCGTAGTAGATGCCCGCGAGCATGATCAGCGCCGAGGTCGGATCCAGCGCATAGGTGCTGGGCAGCAATATGGCGATGGTGGCGGTGGGCCCCAGCCCGGGTAGGATGCCGATCATCGTGCCCAGGAGGCAGCCCGCGAAGGCATAGGCCAGGTTATGGAGCGTAAAGGCAACGCTGAATCCCAGGGCCAGGTGCTGTAGGACGTCCATGCGTGGGGTCCTCCGCCTCAGCCGGCCATGAAGTCCGGCCAGCTCTGCAGCTGCATGCCCAGGCCCTGCACGAACACCAGCCAGCTGCCCAGCGCCAGCACGGTCGCCAGGACGGTGGCTTCGCGCACCCGGAACCGGGGCCCCGCGCCGGCGGCTACGAGGATGGTGGCCACGGTGGCCGGCACGAATCCGAACGCCGGGATGCCGAGCGCCGGCCAGCCGCCCAGCAGGATGCCGAACACCATGTTGGCGAGGACGATGAAGACGAGCGGCCGGGGCGCCCAGCGGCCGATCCGCTCGCCGTCCGCGGTGTCGACAGCCAGGGATTTGATGCAGACGGCCAGGCCGATGAGGGCGAGGATCAGGCTGCAGAGCAGGGGGAAATAACCCGGGCCCATGTGCGCGCTGGTCCCCAGCCGGTAATCGGTGGCGCCCCAGCCGAAGGCGGTGCCGGCGGCCATGAAGAGCAGGCCGGAGAAAAAGTCCTTCTGGCTTTTGATGCGCATGGGATCCTATCCTTTTCGACGGGCGGGTCGACGGCCGCCGCCCGCGGTTGAGGCCGATACCGCGAGCCGGCCATGGGCGGATTGTATTGCAGCCGCCCTGCCGGGCACCGGCGCCGGGCGCCGGGAACCACCGCCGCCCGGTGTAAAATGGGGGCGGCCAGCTTGGCTACACGCCCCCGCGGCTTGCAATTCGCGGTTCCGCCCTTACCATTCCCATACGACGGTTTCTATTCGCGATCATCATGGCAGCCTTCAATTCCGAACAGGTCCTCAGCGTGCGTCACTGGAACGACACGCTGTTCTCTTTCAAAACCACGCGGGACCCGGGGCTGCGCTTCCACAACGGCCACTTCGTCATGCTGGGCCTCGAGGTCGACGGCAAACCGCTGATGCGCGCCTACAGCATCGCCAGCGCCAACCACGAGGACAACCTCGAGTTCTTCAGCATCAAGGTGCCCAACGGCCCGCTGACCTCGCGCCTGCAGCATCTCAAGGCGGGCGATTCGATCCTGGTCAGCCGCAAGCCGGTCGGCACCCTCGTGGCCGACGACCTCAAGCCCGGCCGTCGCCTGTACCTGTTCGCCACCGGCACCGGCCTGGCGCCCTTCCTCAGCATCATCAAGGACCCCGAGGTCTACGAGCGCTTTGAAAAGATCGTGCTGGTGCACGGGGTGCGCTTCGTCAGCGAGCTCGCCTATGCGGACTACCTCCGGCGGGACTTGCCCCAGGATGAATACCTGGGGGACGTGGTGCGCGACAAGCTCATCTATTACCCCACCGTCACGCGCGAGCCCTTCGAGCACCAGGGACGGATCACCGCGCTGGTCGACAGCGGCCGGCTGTTCGACGACATCGGCCTGCCGCCGCTCGACCCGGCGCTCGACCGCGCCATGATCTGCGGCAGCCCCGCGATGCTGACGGACGTGCGCCGGATGCTCGACGATCGTGGCTTCGTGGTATCGCCCGGCGTGGGCGAGCCGGGCGACTACGTCTACGAGCGCGCCTTCGCCGAAAAATAGCGGCGGCCTTGCCATGCCTGCAGGCCCTCCGGCGGCTGTCCGCTCGAGGGCTTTTACTTTTGTCTATTGATCTGTAAACTCCGATAGTCATTCAACACGAGACCGGAACATCATCATGAGCAAGGCAATCATCCATACCGACACCGCGCCGGCCGCGGTGGGCCCGTATTCCCAGGCCGTCAGCGCCCAGGCGGGCCGGCTGGTCTTCCTGTCCGGCCAGATCGGCCTGGAGCCGGGCACCGGCGAGCTCGTCTCCGAGAATTTCGAGGGTCAGGTGCGCCAGTCCTTCGCCAATATGCAGGCGGTCATCGCCGCCGCCGGCGGCACCCTGGACAACATCGTCAAGCTCACCCTGTTCCTGACCGACCTCAGCAAGTTCGCCAGCGCCAACGCGATCATGGCCGAGATCATCCCGGAACCCTATCCCGCGCGCTCGACGATCGGCGTGGCCAGCCTGCCCAAGGGCGCGCAGTTCGAGGTCGAGGCCATCCTCGCCCTCTAGGGCACCTTGAACACCGCCACGTCCCGCAAGGCCGGCACCGCCCGCGGCCCGGTCCCGGCGGAGTCTGCCTCGGAGCGCAAGTTCCGCAAGCTCGGCTTATGCCGGCCGGCGGACTTCATCGTCCACCTGCCGCTGCGCTACGAGGACGAGACCCGCATCACGCCCGTCGGGCAGGCGCGCACGGGCCGGCATGCGGTCCTCGAGGGCGAGATCATCCATAGCGAGGTCCAGCACCGTCCGCGGCGCCAGCTGCTGGCCGTGCTCGAGGACGGCAGCGGGCGCATCACCCTGCGCTGGCTGCACGTCTACCCCGGGCAGCACGAACGGGTGCGTGCCGGGCGGCGGCTGCGGGCGCGCGGCGAAGTGCGCGCGGGCTTCGGCGGCCCCGAGATCGTGCACCCCCTGATTTCCGAGGCCGGCACCGAGTTGCCGCGCACCCTGACGCCGATCTATCCCACGACCCAGGGCCTGAGCCAGCCCAGCCTGCGCAAGGCGATCGACGAGGCGCTGGCGCGGGCCGACCTGGACGATACCCTGCCACCGCAGATTCTCCAGGCCTATGACCTCGCGCCCTTCGAGGCCTCCTTGCGGATGTTGCACCGCCCAACGCCCGACGTGTCTCTGGACGACCTGGCCGGGCATCGCCATCCCGCCTGGCGGCGCATCAAATTCGACGAGCTGCTGGCGCAGCAGCTCGCCCTGGCGGCCGCCCGCGCGGCCAGGCTGGCCCAGCGCGCCCGGGCGCTCGTGCCCGGCGACGACCTGCTCGACCGCCTGCGGGCCAGCCTGCCGTTCGCCCTGACGGCGGCCCAGCAGCGCGCCATCGACCAGATTGCCGCGGATCTGGCCCAGGGCCACCCCATGCACCGTCTGCTGCAGGGCGACGTGGGCAGCGGCAAGACCATCGTCGCGGCCTGCGCCGCCGCGCAGGCGATCTCGGCGGGGGCCCAGGTGGCGATCATGGCGCCGACCGAGATCCTCGCCGAGCAGCATCTGCGCAAGTTTTCGGAATGGCTCGAGCCCCTGGGCGTGCAGGTGGCCTGGCTCACCGGGACCTTGAGCGCGGCGGCCCGCCGCGCCGCGCTGGCGGCGATCGCCTCGGGCGAGGCCCGGCTGGCGGTCGGCACGCAGGCGCTGATCCAGGACAAGGTCGTCTTCCGCGACCTGGGCCTGGTGATCACCGACGAGCAGCATCGCTTCGGCGTGGGACAGCGCCTGGACCTCAACCGCAAGGGCGAGGCCGAAGGCGTCCAGCCGCATCAGCTCAGCATGAGCGCCACCCCCATCCCGCGCACCCTGGCGATGGCGTTTTTCGCCGACATGGAGGTCTCCGTGATCGACGAGCTGCCGCCGGGGCGTACGCCGGTGCTGACCAAGCTGTTTGCCGACACCCGGCGCGACGAGATCCTGACGCGGATCGGCGACGAGGTGAGGGCGGGGCGGCAGGCGTACTGGGTCTGCCCCCTGGTCGAGGAAAGCGAAGCCCTGCAGCTGCAGACCGCCGTGGACACCTGGGAACGCCTGCGCGGCATGCTGCCGGACTTGCGGGTCGGCCTCATGCACGGACGCCTGCCGGCGCAGGACAAGGCCGAGGTCATGGGGGCGTTTCGCGACGGCCGCATCGATCTGTTGGTCAGCACCACTGTGATCGAGGTCGGGGTCGACGTGCCCAATGCCACCCTCATGGTGATCGAGCACGCCGAGCGCTTCGGCCTGGCCCAGTTGCACCAGTTGCGCGGCCGCGTCGGGCGCGGCGCGGGCGAATCCGCCTGCGTGCTGCTCTACCAGCCTCCCTTGTCCGGCGTGGCGCGCGAGCGCCTGCGGGCCATGTACGAGACCAGCGACGGCTTCGAGATCGCCCGGCGCGATCTCGCCCAGCGCGGGCCGGGCGAGTTGCTGGGCATCCGTCAGTCGGGACAGGCGCTGCTGCGCTTTGCCGACCTGTCGGCCGACGAGGATCTGCTGGAGCAGGCCCGCGAGGCGGCGGCGCGGCTGGCGGCGGATTTTCCGAAGCATGCGCTGGCGCATCAGCGGCGCTGGATGCAGGGCAGGGCGCAGTACCTGCGCAGTTGAATTTTTTGGACCCCTCAGCATATCGCGAGTCAGCAGGCAATCATCATGACCTTGACCGAACTGAAGTACATCGTGGCCGTGGCGCGGGAGCGCCACTTCGGGCGCGCCGCCGAGGCCTGCTTCGTCAGCCAGCCCACCCTGTCCGTGGCCATCCGCAAGCTCGAGGAAGAACTCGGCGTGGTGCTGTTCGAGCGCGGCGGCGCCGAGGTGGGCATCACGCCGATCGGCTTGCGGGTGGTGGCCCAGGCCCAGCGCGTCCTCGAAGAAGGCGCCAATCTGCGCGAGATCGCCCGCCAGGGCCACGACCCCCTCGAGGGGCCCCTGCGCGTGGGCGTGATCTATACCGTCGGACCTTATCTGTTGCCGCATCTGGTGCCGGCCCAGATCCGCGCCACGCCGCAGATGCCGCTGCTGCTTCAGGAAAACTACACGGCGCGCCTGCTCGAGCTGCTGCGCCAGGGCGAGATCGACTGCGCCATCCTCGCGCTGCCCCTGCCGGACACCGGGCTGGCGCAGTGCGCCCTGTACGACGAACCGTTTTACGTGGCCCTGCCGCACAACCATCCCTGGGCGGCCAGCAGACAGATCGATTCGGCCAAGCTCAAAGAGGAAACCATGCTGCTGCTGGGCGCGGGGCATTGTTTCCGCGACCAGGTGCTCGAAGTGTGCCCCGAGCTGTCCCGCTTCTCGGCCTCCAGCGAGGGCATCCAGCGGACCTTCGAGGGTTCGTCGCTCGAGACCATACGCCACATGGTGGCCGCCGGCATCGGCATCACGGTGATGCCGGCCAGCGCCCTGGGCATGCGCGGCGAGGAAAATCAATTCCTGGCCTTCGTGCCGTTCAAGCCTCCGGTGCCGGATCGTCGCGTGGTCCTGGTCTGGCGCAAGAGCTTCCCGCGGCTCGCGGCCATCGAGGCGCTGGTACAGGCCGTGCGCTATTGCGGGATCCCCGGCGTGACCATGCTCGAGGACGCGGCCGCCCTGGCGGGCGAGGCGGGCTGAACGGCGCCGTGGACCCCTTTGGCGAGGCAGCGCGGCGCCTCTGACGAGGCAGGCCCATGCGTGCTATTCTGGTTCGGTCCGCATTCCAAGGAGTCTGAAATGGCAAAGGCCTCAAAGCGCACCCCCAAAGCCTCGAACGCCGATCTGGCAATTGACATCGGCATCTCGGAAAAGGACCGCGCCGCGGTTGTCGACGAGCTCTCCAAAACGCTCGCCGATGCATACACGCTGTATCTCATGACCCATAACTTCCACTGGAACGTGACCGGGCCGATGTTCAGCACCCTGCATCAACTGTTCATGACCCAGTACACCGAGATGTGGCAGGCGCTCGACGCCATCGCCGAGCGCATCCGCGCCCTGGGACATTACGCGCCCGGCACGTATGCCGAATATGCGCGCCTGTCCTCGATCGCGGAACCCACCTCGGTGCCGTCCGCCGAGGACATGATCCGCATGCTGGTGGCGGGCAACGAGGCTGTCGCCAAGACCGCCCGCAGCGCCTTCCAGCGCGCCGACAAGGCCAACGACCAGCCCACCGCCGACCTGCTGACCCAGCGCCTGGACGTGCACGAAAAGAACGCCTGGATGCTGCGCAGCCTGCTCGCCTGATTGACGTACGCGTAAACCCTCAGGCAGCCGCCACCCACGCTCTGTAACTTTCGATGTATCCTCTTTCGGTATTTTCAAAGGAGGTTGATATGAAGATCCGTGTAACCCCGGTGGCGGCGGCGCTAGGTCTGGCGGCTGGCATGCTGATATCCTCGGTTGCCAGCGCCGACACCATCAAGATCGCTATCGCGGGCCCCTTCACCGGTGCCCTTACCCAGTACGGCGACATGGTCAAAGAGGGGGTCGATACCGCAATCGAAACCATCAATGCGTCGGGCGGCGTGCTCGGCAACCAGCTCGAGGCCGTCGTCATGGATGACGCCTGCGAGCCCAAGCAAGGGCCCGTGGTCGCCAACCGCGTGGTCAACGAGGAAATCCACTACGTGGTCGGCCACGTGTGCTCGGGCGCCACCATCGCCGCCGCACCGGTCTACAACACCGAAGGCGTGGTCATGGTGTCGCCCTCGGCGACTTCGCCGCTCGTGACCGACGGCAAGAACTTCGACATGATCTTCCGGACCATCGGCCGTGACGACCAGCAGGGCCCCGCGGCCGCCAAGTTCATCGCCGAAAAGATCAAGCCCGCGTCGGTGGCCGTCCTGCACGACAAGCAATCCTACGGTCAGGGCATCGCCACCGCGGTCAAGAACGACCTCGAAAAAGCCGGCATCAAGGTCGTGCTGTTCGAGGGCATCAACGCCGGCGACAGCGACTATTCGGCCGTCATCACCAAGCTCAAGTCCTCGGGCGCCGATTTCGTGTATTACGGCGGCTACCATCCGGAAATGGGCCTGCTGCTGCGCCAGGGCGCCGAGCAAGGCCTCAATGCCAAGTTCATGGGCCCGGAGGGCGTCGGCAATCCCGACATCAACGCCATCGCCGGCCCGGCCGTCGAGGGCATGCTGGTCACCCTGCCGGCGGACTTCACCCAGAACCCGGACAACGCCGCCATCGTCAAGGCGTTCAAGGACAAGAACCGCAATCCGGGCGGCGCCTTCCAGCTCACGGCCTACGCGGCGCTGCAGTCCATCGCCGCCGGGATCAAGGGCGTCGGCGCGGACGACCCGGTCAAGGTCGCGGCCTGGCTGCACGCCAACACGGTCAAGACCCCGATCGGCGACATCGCCTGGAACCAGCAGGGCGACTTGAAGGACTTCAAGTTCGACATCTTCACCTGGCACGCCGACGGCAACAAGACCGTCTTCAAGTAATCCCCGCCGCGCCGGCGCCCCTTGCGGGGCGTACCGGCCGATCGGGCACACCCAAAGGGCGCGGCAGGTTCCGCGCCCTTCGTCATACAATGGCCACCCTATGACACAAGAACTCACTCTCGCATTGATCGGCGGCGGCAATATGGCCAACGCCCTGGCAACCGGACTCATCGGGCGGCGCTGCGCCGCGGCCGACGTCCACGTCATCGATCCGAACGAGGCGCTGCGCGCGCGTTGGACCGAGCAGGGCTCCACCGCGGCGGCCACGCCCGATGAACGCCTGTCCGCCTGCCGCGTCTGGTTCTTTGCCGTCAAGCCCCAGGTCATGCGCGAGGTCGTCCAGCAATGCCGACCCTTCCTGCGGCCCGATACCCTGGTGATCAGCATCGCCGCCGGCATCCCGGGCGAGGCGATCGGCCGTTGGCTGGGCGGCGAGGGCGCCCCGCACGCGAAGCTCGTGCGCTGCATGCCCAACACGCCCGCCCTGATCGCCAGCGGCATCACCGGCATGTATGCCATGCAAGGGGTCGAGGCGGACGACCGCGCCCTGGCCGAAAACCTCCTGCGTGCGGTCGGGGAGATCGTGTGGGTCGACCGCGACGAGTCGATCGACGCCGTGACCGCTGTCTCCGGCAGCGGGCCGGCCTATGTCTTCCTGTTCCTCGAAGCCCTCATCCAGGCGGGGACCGAGCAGGGCCTGACGGCGGGGCAGGCGCGCCAGCTGGCGCTGGCGACCTTCCACGGGGCGACGCAGCTCGCCACGCTGTCGCCGGATTCGCCGGCCGTCCTGCGCGACCGGGTCACCTCGAAGGGCGGCACCACCGCGGCGGCGCTGGCCGTATTCCAGGAGGCCGGCTTCGAGCGGATCGTGGGCCAGGCGGTCCGCGCGGCCGCCGAGCGCGCGGCCGAACTCGCGCGCGAATTGGCCGGGGATCGGGAATAAGGACGCCGCCGGTGGCTCCGTCGCCCAGCCAGCTGACGATTGCAAACGGATGTAAGGGATTAACCGTAGTGACACCCCGTAGGCAACTCGTCAGAATACGCCCTGCCGCTCAGGGCGGAAAGCTGAAAACCCCGGCTTGCCGTTGAATGGCTGTCGCTCCAATAGGGCGCAGATGTTTGGCGGTGGGCTCTACCGGAGACTATTCGAATGAATTTCAAGAAGCGTGTCACACCCCTCATGTTGGCGATCGGCGCCATGACACTGGCTGTCGGCGCCCAGGCTGATACCCTCAAGATCGGGATTCCCCAGCCCATGACGGGTCCGGCGACCCAATACGGGGATCAGATCCAGGCCGGCGCGCTGACTGCGATCGACGCACTCAATGCCGCGGGCGGCATCAAGGGCATGAAGATCGAGCCGCTGCTGATCGACGACGGTTGCGAGCCCAAGCAGGCCGTTCCCGCCGCCAATCGCGTGATCAACGCCGGCGCCAAGTTCGCGGTCGCGCACGCATGTTCCGGGACCACCGTCCCGGCCGTCAACGTCTACGAGCAGGAAGGCATCGTCGCGATCACTCCGGGTGCGACCTCCCCCCTGGTCACCGACACGATCAAGCCGCATTTCTTCTTCCGCACCATCGGCCGCGACGACCAGCAAGGCCCCTTCGCCGCCGACTACATCGCCCGCCAGCTCAAGCCCACCAAGGTCGCCATCCTGCACGACAAGCAGACCTATGGCTCGGGCGTGGCCACCCAGGTGCAGACCGCCCTGGAAAAGAGCAAGGTCAACGTCGCCATGTTCGAGGGGATCAACGTGGGTGACAGCGACTACTCGGCCGTGATTTCCAAGCTCAAGGCCCTGGGTCCCGACCTGATCTATTTCGGCGGCTATCACGCCGAACTCGGCCTGCTGCTGCGCCAGGCGCGCGAACAAGGCCTCGACACCCAGTTCATGGGTCCCGAGGGCGTGGCCAACAAGGACCTGGTCGCCATCGCCGGCCCCGCCGTCGACAAGCTCCTCGTGACACTGCCGGCGGACTTCACGAAAATGAAGGGCAACGAGCAGATCCTCGAGAACTTCAAGAAGTACAATCGCAGTCCCGACGGCGCCTTCACCATGACCGCCTACGCCGCCGTCCAGATCCTGGCCGACAGCATCAACGCGGTGGGCGCGGACCCCGACAAGGTCGCCGACTACATGCACGGCAACAGCTTCAACACGGCCATCGGCAAGGTGGACTACGATGCCAAGGGCGACCTGAAGCACTTCGAGTTCGCGGTGTTCCGGTGGGATGGCCAAGGCAATATGACCCAGATCCAGCCCTGATCGGGTCCGGCGGCCCGGGCGTGCGCCCGGGCCTCTCCAGCAGCGCCGCGGGCGGTCGCCCGCGGCCGGCGTCTTCCCCGGAAATTCCCTCTTTATGTCTGATCTGCTTCCCATCCTCACGCAACAGCTCTTCAACGGGCTGTCGCTTGGCGCGATCTATGCCTTGATCGCCATCGGCTACACCATGGTCTACGGCATCATCGGAATGATCAACTTCGCGCACGGCGAAATCTACATGATCGGCGCCTACGTCGGCCTGGTGACGCTTTCTGCCATCGGCGTCAACAGCGGGCTGCCGCTGCCGGTCATCATCCTGCTCATGCTCCTGGTGGCGATCCTGGTGACCGCGGTCTATGGCTTTGCGGTGGAAAAGGTCGCCTATGCGCCCCTGCGCGGCAGCCCCCGGCTGGTGCCGCTGATTTCCGCGATCGGGATGTCGATCTTCCTGCAGAACTGGGTGGCCACGGGACAGGGCGCCCGCGACATGGCGGTCCCCTCGCTGATCAGCGGCTCGGTGGAGTTCACGGTGGGCACCGGCGACTTCATGGTGACCGCGCCTTACTCGCGCATCATGATCATCGTGGTGACGGTGCTGCTGATGATCGGGCTGTCGCTGTTCATCAAGTACTCGCGCACGGGACAGGCCTCGCGCGCCTGCTCGCAGGACCTGCACATGGCCAACCTGCTGGGCATCGACACCAACCGCATCATTTCCTTCACCTTCGTGATCGGCGCCATGCTGGCCGCGGTGGGCGGCGTGCTGATCGCCCTGGCCATCGGCAAGCTCAATCCCTTCATCGGTTTCATCGCCGGCATCAAGGCCTTCACCGCGGCCGTGCTGGGCGGCATCGGCAGCATACCCGGGGCCATGCTGGGCGGCGTGCTGCTGGGCTTGGCCGAGACTTTCGCGGCCGCCTTCATTTCCTCTCAGTACAAGGACATCGTCGCCTTCCTGTTGCTGGTGTTCATCCTGCTGTTCCGTCCCACGGGCCTGCTGGGCAAACCCGAAGTGGAAAAAGTCTAATGTTTCAGAACTTCAAAAACGCGGTGATCGCGGCCATCGTGGCCGGCGTCATCATCGCCCCGGTGTTCGGCCTGCAGATCCTGCGCCGCGGGATGGAGACCTACCTCCAGCCGGAATGGGACTATATCTTTGGCGGCATGGCGATCATCTTCGTGTTCCAGCTGCTGCGGCCGCTGTTCGCGCGCAAGGGCAAGGCGCGCGCGGAATCGCGCTGGCGACTGCCGGCGCTCTCCGACAAGGGCCGCCAGCGCGCCATCCTGGTGCTGGTGCTGTTCGCCCTGGTCTGGCCGTTCTTCACGGGGCGCGCCCAGGTGGACATCGCCACGCTGGTGCTGATCTACGTCATGCTGGGCCTGGGGCTGAACATCGTGGTCGGTTTCGCCGGCCTGCTGGACCTCGGCTTCGTCGGCTTCTATGCGGTGGGCGCCTATACCTACGCCTTGCTCTATCACTGGGCGGGCTGGGGCTTCTGGGAGGCGCTGCCGCTGGCCGGCCTGATGTCGGCGTTCTTCGGCTTCATCCTGGGTTTTCCGGTGCTGCGGCTGCGCGGCGACTACCTGGCCATCGTCACGCTGGGCTTTGGCGAGATCATCCGCCTGATGCTCATCAACCTCTACGGCCTGACCGGCGGCCCCGACGGGATCTCCGGCATACCCAAGCCCTCGTTCTTCGGCTACCAGATGACGCGGCGCTCGACCGACGGGCATCCGACCTTCCATGAAATGATGGGCTGGTCCTTCGACAGCCAGGACGTGGTGATCTACCTGTACCTGATGGCGCTGTGCCTGGCGCTGGTGACCTTGTTCGTCTCCAGCCGGGTGATCCGCATGCCGATCGGCCGCGCCTGGGAGGCCTTGCGCGAGGACGAGATCGCCTGCCGTTCGCTGGGCCTGAACCCGACCACCATCAAGCTGTCCGCCTTCACCATGGGGGCGATGTTCGCCGGCTTCGGCGGCGCGTTCTTCGCGGCCCGCCAGGGTCTGGTCAATCCCGAATCCTTCACCTTCATCGAGTCGGCGCTGATCCTGGCCATCGTCGTGCTGGGCGGCATGGGCTCGCAGGTCGGCGTCATCCTGGCGGCGATCCTGCTGACCGTGGTCCCCGAGATCGCCCGCGAATTCGCCGAGTACCGAATGCTGATCTTCGGTCTGGTGATGGTGGTGATGATGGTCTGGCGCCCGCAAGGCCTCTTGCCGGTCAAGCGTCCGCATGTGGAATTGGAATCATGAGCGAAGCACTTCTGAAGGTCAGCGGACTGACCATGCGATTCGGCGGCCTGCTGGCCGTCGACCAGGTGGAATTCGAGGTGCGCAGGGACGAGGTGTTCGCCATCATCGGCCCCAATGGCGCGGGCAAGACCACGGTGTTCAACTGCGTGGGCGGCTTCTACAAGCCCACCACCGGCGACATCCTGATGGACGGCCAGCCCATCACGGGCCAGCCCAGCCACAAGGTGGCGCGCCATGGCCTGGTGCGCACCTTCCAGAACGTGCGCCTGTTCAAGAGCCTCACCGTGCTGGAAAACCTGCTGGTGGCCCAGCACACCCAGATGCAGACCGGCCTGGTGCGCGGGCTGTTCAAGGCGCCGTCCTTCCGTAAATCCGAGTCCGAGGCCAAGCGCCGCGCGGCGGAATGGCTGGATTTCATGGACATCCGCCAGTACGCCAACCGCGAGGCCGGCACCCTGGCCTACGGCCACCAGCGCCGCCTCGAGATCGCGCGCTGCATGATCACCAAGCCGCGCCTGCTCATGCTCGACGAGCCGGCCGCCGGCCTCAATCCCCAGGAAAAACGCGATCTGCAAGCCCTCATCGATCAGCTGCGCCGCGAGTTCGGCGTGGCCGTCCTGCTGATCGAGCACGACATGAGCCTGGTCATGGGGGTGTCGGACCGCATCCTGGTCATGGAACACGGCAAGCCCATCACCACCGGCCTGCCCGAGGAGGTCCGCACGGATCCCCGCGTCATCAAAGCCTATCTCGGGGAATGAACCGTGCTCAAGCTTGAAAACGTCAACACTTTCTATGGCGCCATCCAGGCGCTCAACGACGTCTCGGTCGAGGTGAACCAGGGTGAGATCGTCACCCTGATCGGCGCCAACGGCGCAGGCAAGACCACCTTGCTGATGACCGTCTGCGGCAATCCCCGGGCACGCTCTGGCGGCATCCATTTCATGGGCGAGGACATCACCCAGCTGCCCACGCACACCGTCATGCAGCGCGGCATCGCCATTTCACCCGAGGGCCGGCGTGTGTTCCCCGACCTGACGGTCTCCGAAAACCTCAACATGGGGGGCTTTTTCCTCGACCGCCGCCAGACCGAGGAAAGCCTGGAGCATGTCTTCGAGCTGTTTCCGCGCCTCAAGGAACGCGCCGGCCAGCGCGCCGGCACCATGTCGGGCGGTGAACAGCAGATGCTGGCCATCGGCCGCGCGCTGATGACACGGCCCAAGCTGCTGCTGCTGGACGAACCGACACTGGGCCTGGCGCCCCTGATCATCGCCCAGATCTTCGACATCATCCGCACCATCCGCGAGGAGGGCGTGACGGTGTTCCTGGTCGAGCAGAACGCCAACAAGGCCCTGCAGGTCGCCGATCGAGGCTATGTGCTGGAAACCGGCAAGGTCGTGCTGCACGACACGGGCGCAAACCTGCTGATCAACGACGAGGTCCGCAAGGCCTATCTGGGCGCCTGAGGCCGCAGGGCGCCCGCCGCAGCGGTCCGCCCCCGCCAGCCTGGCAGCTACGAAAGCCCTTGGGCGGCCAGGGCCGCCTGGACGCCGGCGTCGGCCTGCATGCGGGCCTGGAACCGCCGCAGCGCATCCATGCCGGGCAGGTCGATGCCCAGCAGGTCGGCCCAGCGCAGCACGGTGTACAGGTAGGGATCGGCCAGCGAGCGCCGGCCGGTCAGCCAGTCGCGGCCTTCGAGCCGGCGCTCGGCGATGGTGAACAGGTCCAGCAGTTTTTGGGTCGCTTGCGCCTTGAGGACGCCGGTCGCCTTGTCGTCGCCGCCGCTGTAGAAGGACGCGCCAAACACCAGTGCGAACGTGCGGTGCAGGTCGGCATTGCACAGCGCCAGCCAGCGGCGGGTTTCCGCGCGCTCGCGAGGCGAATCCCCCAGCAGGCCGGCCTCGGGATTGAGCTCTGCCAGGTATTCCAGGATCGCCGAGCTCTGGGTCAGCACGAAGTCCCCGTCGACCAGCGTCGGCACCGCGCCGGCGGGATTGAGCGCCAGATATTCGGCCTGCTTGGTCTGCTCGCGCGTGATCCGGACGGCCTCGTAGGGCTTGCCGATCCATTCGAGCACAATGTGCGTGGCGAGCGGGCAGGCGCCCGGGAAGTAATAGAGTTTCATGGCAAAGCTCGGCCTCCAGGGATGAACGTAAGCCTTGTTTATACCACCGCGCACCGGCGGCGGGGCCCAGCGGCCCAGGCCGCCCTTGGGTTAGACTATCGATGCCGTCTTCGCGTCTCGCAGGAGTTCCTTCATGGCTGATTCGCCCTTGCGCATTGTTTTCCTGGATCGGGACTCACTGCCCGCGGACGTTGATTTTCCCGGCCCTTCGGTGCCTCACGAGCTGATCCTGCATGCCCGAACGACCCCGGCGCAGGTCATCGAGCGCATCCGCGACGCCGACATCGTGGTGGTCAACAAGGTTCCGCTGCGGGCGAATCACCTGCAGCATGCCGGCCGCCTGCGCCTGATCGCCGTGGCCGCCACGGGCACCGACAACATCGATCTGGATGCCTGCGACCAGCGCGGCATCGTCGTCTCGAACGTGCGCGACTATGCCACCCATTCGGTGCCCGAGCACACCATGGCGCTCATGCTGGCCCTGCGCCGCAGCCTGGTGGCCTATCGCCAGTCGGTGATCGACGGCCGCTGGCAGGCGGCGGGGGCCTTCTGTTATTTCGACTACCCGATACACGACCTGGCGCGCTCGACGCTGGGCATCATCGGCCGCGGGGCGCTGGGCGAGGCGGTGGCCGAGCTGGCCCGCGCCTTCGGCATGAAGGTCCAGTTCGCGGCGCGCAAGGAAATCGACGCGCCCGCCGAGGACTACACCTCGTTTCAGCATGTGCTGCGTTCCAGCGACGTGATCAGCCTGCATTGCCCCCTGAATGCCCAGACGCGCGGCATGATCGGGGATGCCGAGTTCGCCCTCATGGAGCGCCGGCCGCTGCTCATCAATACCGCGCGCGGCGGTCTGGTCGACGAGCACGCGCTGGTGCGCGCGATGCGCGAGGGCCGCCTGTCGGGGGCGGCCTTCGACGTCGCCAGCGAGGAACCTCCCGCGCCCGACCATCCCCTCATGGCCCTGGCCGACATGCCGAATTTCATCCTGACGCCCCATGTGGCCTGGGCCAGCGCCGAGGCCATCGCGACGCTCATCCAGCAGGTCCGCGATAATATCGAGGCGTTCTGCCGCGACGAGCCGCGCAACATGGTGACCGCCTTCAATCGCTGAGGCGCCGGCCACCGTTCTTTTCCTCGAGACCGTTCATGAACCACCCCCTTCGCGTCGCCATCAATGGCTACGGCCGTATCGGCCGTTGCGTACTGCGTGCGCTGATCGAGTCAGGCCGGGACCGGGCCATCGAGCTCGTCGCCATCAACGAACCCGCGGATCTCGCGTCCATGGCCTACCTGACGCGCTTCGATTCCACTCATGGGGTGTTCCCGGGCACGGTCGAGGAGGCCGCCGATGGCCTGCGGATCAACGGACGGCTGGTCCGCGTCCACCATGGGCGCGCGCCCGGCGACTGTCCCTGGCGCGAGCTCGGCATCGACCTGCTGCTCGAATGCTCGGGCGCGTACGGGACGCGCGACGCCCTGACGGCATTCCTCGAGGCGGGCTGCCCGCGCGTGCTGGTGTCGCAGCCCGCGCGCAGCGCCGCCGACGTGGACTTCACCGTGGTCCACGGCATCAACGACGACGGGCTGGACGCCGGCCAGCGCCTCGTATCGGCGGCCTCGTGCACGACCAATGCGATCGTGCCGGTGCTGGACCTGCTCGAGCGCGGGCCCGGCGTGCGCAACGCCTACCTGACCACCTTGCACTCGGTCATGAACGACCAGCCCATGATCGACGGCTACCACCACGCCGATCTGCGCCGCACCCGTTCGGCCATGCAATCCATCGTGCCGGTGGCCACGGGGCTGGCGCAGGGCGTCGAGCGCCTGCTGCCCGGCCTGGCCGGGCGGATCCAGGCCAAGGCCGTGCGGGTGCCCATCCTGAATGTCTCGGCCATCGACCTGATGGTCAACCTGGGCCGCGCCACCGACGTCGAGTCCCTCAACGGCCTGTTCCAGCAGGCGGCGCGCGAACGGCCCGGGCTGCTCGCCTGCACCGGCCATCCGCACGCCTCCATCGATTTCAACCACGATCCGCGCTCGGCGATCATCGACCTGGGCCATACGCGGGTGAACGGCGGCGATTTTGCAAATCTGCTGGTCTGGTTCGACAATGAATGGGGGTTTGCCAACCGCATGCTGGACGTCGCCCAGGCCTGGGCGGCGCTGTTCATGGGCGCGACGCCCGCCGATACCGCCGAACGGCAAGGTAATTTTCCACAAGGAGCTTGAAATCATGGCCGAAAGCCGTACCGAAACCGATTCCATGGGCCCCATCGAGGTGCCCGCCGCACGCTATTGGGGCGCGCAGACCCAGCGCTCGATCCAGAATTTCCCCATCGGCGTGGATCGCTTCCGGTGGCAGCCCCCGGTGATCCGTGCCCTGGGCATCCTCAAGAAGGCCGCGGCTCAGGCCAATGCCGAACTGGGCGAACTGCCCGCCGACATCGGCGAACTCATCGTGCGTGCGGCCGACGAGGTCATCGCCGGCCGGCTCAACGCCGAGTTTCCACTGGTGGTGTTCCAGACCGGATCGGGGACGCAATCCAACATGAACGCCAACGAGGTCATCGCCAACCGCGCCATCGAACTGGCCGGCGGCACGATCGGATCCAAGGCGCCCGTGCATCCCAACGATCACGTCAACCGCGGGCAGTCCTCCAACGACACGTTCCCGACGGCCATGCACATCGCCGTGGCCCAGGAACTCGCGGGGCGGTTTTTCCCGGCCGTGGGCAAGCTGCGTGAAACCCTCGATGCCAAGGCCCGCGCCTACCAGGACATCGTCAAGACCGGCCGCACCCACCTGCAGGATGCCACGCCCATCACGCTGGGCCAGGAAATCAGCGCCTGGGTGGCGCAGATCGACTTCGGCCTGGACGCGGTGCAGGCGGCTCTGCCGGGCATCTACGACCTCGCCATCGGCGGCACGGCCGTGGGCACGGGCCTCAACGCCCATCCGCGCTTCGGCGATCTGGCGGCGGCGCGCATCGCCGACATCACCGGCCTGCCGTTTCGCAGCGCCGACAATAAATTCTTCGCATTGTCCGCGCACGATGCCCTGGTCAACCTGTCGGCGGCGCTGCGCACCCTCGCGGGTGCGCTGATGAAGGTCGCCAACGACGTGCGCTGGCTCGCCAGCGGCCCGCGCTGCGGCATCGGCGAACTGCTGATTCCGGAAAACGAGCCGGGCTCCTCGATCATGCCGGGCAAGGTCAACCCCACCCAGTGCGAGGCCATGACCATGGTGTGCGTCCAGGTGTTCGGCAACGATGCCGCGACCGCCTTTGCCGGGTCCCAGGGCAATTTCCAGCTGAACGTCTACAAGCCCGTCATGGTGCACAACGTCCTCGAGAGCATCGAGCTGCTGGCCGACGCCTGCCTGTCGTTCGACGAGCATTGCGCCGCGGGCATCGAGCCCAATCGTGCGCGCATCGACGAGAACCTGGAAAAGAACCTGATGCTGGTGACCGCGCTGAATCGCCACATCGGCTACGACAAGGCGGCCGCCATCGCCAAGAAGGCCCACAAAGAGCACAGCACGCTGCGCGAGGCCGCCCTCGCGCTGGGATTCCTCAGCGATGCGCAGTACGATGAATGGATCGTCCCCCTGGACATGACCCACCCTAGCTGAGGCCCGCATGAAAACCCCGCCGGTACGCATCAAGCGCGTTTATGAGGAAGCCGCCGAGGCCGACGGCTTCCGCGTCTTCGTCGACCGCCTGTGGCCGCGCGGGGTCTCCAAGGATGCCTTCCACTACGACCTGTGGTGCAAGGACCTCGCCCCCAGTCCGGCGTTGCGCACCTGGTTCGGGCACAAACCCGAGCACTGGGACGGTTTCCGCGAAGGTTACGCCTCCGAACTCCATGAGGCGGCATGCCAGCGCGCGATGGGCGAGGTGTTTGCCGCGGCCAAGGGACGCCCGATCACGCTGGTCTACGGGGCGCGCGACCCCGAGCACAACCACGCCTTGATCCTGGCCGAGGAAATGAGCGCCTATGCCAGGCGCCACAAGACCTGAAGGGGAGGGCGCCATGGTGCTGCTGTATTGGGGGGCCGACACGATGTGGGTCCTGATTGCCGTCGGGCTGATCCTGCTGCTGGCGGTGGTCCTGGGGATCCAGGCACATCGCATGCGGGTGCTGGGCGGCAACGAGGAACTGCCCGGCATGCGTGGCGAGGTGACGCAGGCTTCCGATTCGCGGGGCCGCGCCTATGCCTTGGTGCGCGGTGAAATCTGGCGCGTGCATACGCGCGAGCCCCTCGCCGAGGGCGACGTCGTGCGCGTGCGCGCGGCGCGCGGCCTCACGCTCGAGGTCGAGCGCCTGGGCGAACCTTCCGCGCGGGGCGTCGACGAATCTTCCACGAATCAAGGGGGTGGATCATGATTTTTCTGGACATGGACGTGGGCCTGAGCATCCTGGTCCTGGTCATCCTGGTGGTGATGCTCTTCAAGCTGTTCCGGATCCTGCGCGAATATGAACGGGCGGTGATTTTCACGCTGGGCCGCTATACCGCCACCCGCGGGCCCGGCCTGGTCATCGTGATCCCGTTCCTGCAGCAGATGGTGCGGGTCGACCTGCGGGTGGTGACCATGGATATCCCGCCGCAGGACGTGATCTCGCGCGACAACGTCTCGGTGCAGGTCAGCGCGGTGGTGTATTTCCGGGTCGTGGCGCCGGAAAAGGCGATCATCCAGGTCGAACATTACCTCGAGGCGACCAGCCAGCTCGCGCAGACCACGCTGCGCGCGGTGCTGGGCAAGCACGAGCTCGACGAGATGCTGAGCGAGCGCGAAAAACTCAACCACGACGTGCAGGCCATCCTCGACGCCCAGACCGACGGTTGGGGCATCAAGGTCACGACGGTCGAGATCAAGCACATCGACCTGAACGAAACCATGGTGCGGGCAATGGCGCGGCAGGCGGAGGCGGAACGCGACCGGCGTGCCAAGATCATCCACGCCGAGGGCGAGCGCCAGGCCGCGCAGGCCTTGCAGGACGCCGCCCGCACTTTGGCGCAGGAGCCCTCCGCCATGCAGCTGCGCTATCTGCAGACGCTCACCCAGGTGGCGGGCGACAAGTCCTCGACGCTGGTCTTTCCGGTGCCCATCGACCTGCTGGCGGGCTTCCTCGGCAAGGTCGCGCCGCCGGCCGGCGGCGAGGATCCATTGGGTACGCCGCGCAATTGATCCGGCCGCGGGCGCGGTCAGTCGGCGGCCGCGGGCTCCTCGCCCAGCAGCTGGCCGATCGCCGCGCCCACCCGCAGGTCATCGAGCGAGCCGAAGTGGTGCAGGCGGATGTCGCCCGCCTGGTCCAGCACGATGAGGCTGGGGGTGCCCTGCAGCCGGTAGGCCTGCATGGTGAGCGGTATGGGGTTGCCCTTGGGATCGGTCATGTCGATACCGACCGGGAAGGTGATCCGGTATTCGTGCAGGAAGGCCTTCAGGGCGACCTCGCCCATGGCCTCGTGGTGCTCGAAGACCGTATGCAGGCCGATCACGCGCACGCGTCCCCGCGGAAACGCGTTGTGGATCGCCTTGGCCTGCGGGATGCCGTGGGATACGCATCCGGGGCACAGCATCTGGAAGGCATGCAGCACGACGACCGAGCCTTTCAGGCTTTCGAGGTCCAGGGGCTCGTCGGTGTTCAGCCACCGGCCGACCTGCAGGGCGGGCGCATGTTCGTAGTAGGGCATGAAGAACTCCGTGAAAGCGGCTGTCCGGACCCGGGGGCCGTGGACCTCATGCTTATCATAAGTCCCGCGCCGTGTCAGGGAAAGCTTACGCTCAGTACTGATATTTTGCCTCCCGCCCCGACCGGCATGGTGTAATGACCGAAGCGCCCGACGCCCTGCTGCGGACGGGTGGCTTATACTGATTCGAACCTTTCCAAGAACGACTTCATTCCCGGAGATTCACAATGAAGCTACCCGCGATCGCCCTGTGCGCATCCCTCCTGGCGATGGGCGGTGCCGCACACGCGGCGCCCGATTACGCCCAGGTCAAGGACATCCTCACCAAGAACGCCTGTCTGGCCTGTCACGCCGTCGACAAGAAGGTCATCGGTCCCGCCTACCAAGACGTCGCGGCCAAGCGCAAGGGCGAGGCCGATGCCGCCGAGGTCTTGACCAAGCACATCCGCTCGGGCAGTTCGGGGGTCTATGGGCCGATCCCGATGCCCCCCAATGCGGGCATTTCGGACGCCGATATCCAGACTGTCGTCGAATGGCTGATCGCGGGCGCGCCCCACTAAAGGCGGCGCCGTGGACGACCCTGTGCCGGCCGTGTGTCCCAGGGCCCGCACAGGGTTTTTCATTTTGACATCAATGACATATTCAGGCGCACCATGAAGAGAGCACACCCCATCGCCGGGCTGGAGCCCCAGTCCATTTCCATCGAGGTCCTCCAGGAAAAGTACGCCAAGGGCACGGAATCCAGCATCACCGAGATCCAGCAGCGCGTGGCGCGCGCGCTGGCGGCGGTGGAAAAGCCCTCCCGCCGCAAGCACTTCCAGGCCCTGTTCCTCGAGGCCCAGCAACGGGGATTCATTCCGGCGGGGCGGATCAATTCGGCGGCGGGCACCGACCTGTCGGCCACCCTCATCAATTGCTTCGTCCAGCCGGTGGGCGATTCGGTGTCGGCCGCGGTGGACGGCCGCCCGGGCATTTACGATGCCCTGCAGAAGGCCGCCGAGACCATGCGCCGCGGTGGCGGCGTCGGCTATGATTTCAGCCACATCCGGCCGGCGGGCGCGGCGGTCAAGGGCACGGCCTCCAAGGCTTCCGGGCCGGTCTCGTACATGCGCGTCTTCGACCGCTCCTGCGAGACCGTCGAGTCGGCGGGCGCCCGGCGCGGCGCGCAGATGGGCGTGCTCAGCGTCACCCATCCCGACATCGAGGCCTTCGTGCGCGCCAAGCAGACCAGCGGCGAGCTCACCAATTTCAACGTCTCGGTCAGCGTCACCGACGCGTTCATGCGCGCCGTCGAGGCCGATGCCGCCTTTCCCCTCACGCATCCGGCCGAACCGGGCACGGACCTGCTGGCGGCCGGCGCCCGAAGGCGCGAGGACGGCCTGTGGGTCTACAAGGAAATCCGCGCGCGCGACCTGTGGGACGAGATCATGCGCTCGACCTACGACTATGCCGAACCCGGCGTGCTGTTCCACGACCAGATCAACCGCGAAAACAATCTGCACTATATCGAGGTGCTGGAGGCCACCAATCCCTGCGGCGAGCAGCCCCTGCCGGGGTATGGCTGCTGCTGCCTGGGTTCGATCGACCTGACGCGCTTCGTGCGCAATCCCTTCGGCTTCGACGGCGATCCCGAGGTCGACTGGGAGGGCCTCGCCGAGGTCACGGGCCTGGCCGTACGGATGCTGGACAACGTCCTGGACGCCACGGTGTGGCCGCTGCCCGAGCAGGCCGCCGAGGCCGCCAACAAGCGCCGGGTGGGCCTGGGCGTGACCGGCCTGGGCGATGCCTTGATCATGCTGCGCCTGGCCTATGACAGCGACGAGGCCCGTCGGCTGGCGGGCCGCTTCGCGCGCGAGGTGGCCGAGGCCGCCTACCGGGCCTCGGTGGCCCTCGCCCAGGAACGCGGCGCCTTTCCGCTCTTCGAGGCCGAGCCCTACCTGGCCAGCGGCTTTGCCCAACGCCTGCCCGAGGATATCCGGCAGGCGATCCGCGACCATGGGATCCGCAACAGCCACCTGACGTCCATCGCGCCGACCGGCACGATTTCGCTGGCTTTCGCCGACAATGCCTCCAACGGCATCGAGCCGCCGTTTTCCTGGACCTACACCCGCACCAAGCGCATGGCCGATGGCGGCAAACAGGACTATGTGGTCGAGGACCATGCCTATCGCCTGTACCGCCTGATGGGCGGCGACGTGTCCGCGGGCCTGCCGCCGTATTTCCGCACCGCGCTCGAGATCTCGGCGCAGGATCACGCCATGATGGTGGCGGCCGTCAAGGACCACGTCGATGCGGCGATCTCCAAGACCGTCAACGTCGCGGTCGACTATCCCTACGAGGATTTCAAGGACCTCTACCTGCAGGCCTGGAAGCTCGGCCTGAAAGGCATCACCACCTACCGTCCCAGCGGCAAGCGCGCCGCCGTCCTGTCGGTCGCGCCCGTCGTCGAGGCGCCCCAGCCCGAGGCGATCCTGCTGTCCGAGGCCGACCGCCGCCTGGTGCTCAAGCGCACCATCGAGCCGGTGTTGAACAGCCTGCGCTGGCCCAGCCGCCCGCGCCTGCCGCGCGGCGCCTCGGCATGGGCGTCGGACACGATCGAAACCCCCGACGGCAGTTTTGTGGTGTTCGTCTCGGACCTGACCCGGCGGCCCTTCGAGGTCTGGGTCAACGGCGCGCGCCCGCCGCGCGGCCTGGGGTCGGTCGCCAAGATGCTCAGCCTGGACATGTACACCGACGACACGCCGTGGCTCAACCGCAAGCTCGAGGTCCTGGCGCGCACCAACGGCGGCTCGCCCTTCCAGATCACCGACCCTGAAACGGGCGAACCCGTGTGGATGCCCTCGACGGTGGCCGCGCTGGCGCGCCTGGTGGGTTTCCGCCACCGCAGCCTGGGCATCGACCACGATGGCGGCGGGGACTCGGCCATGATGGACGCCCTGATCGCCCCGCGCGAACCCAAGACCGGCACCGACGGCACCATGGGCTGGATCTGCGACGTGCTCAATCCGGTGACGGGCGACGACTTCGTGTTGATGATGAAGGAATTGCGGATGCCCGACGGCTCGACGCGCCCGTACTCCGTGTGGGGGGCGGGCAAGTTCCCGCGCGCCTTCGAGGGCTTGTTCAAGCTGCTCAGCCTGGACATGCGCATCGTCGATCCCGCCTGGATCGCCATGAAACTGCGCAAGCTCCTGAAATATGCCGAACCTCAAGGCGACTTCCTGGCGCGCGTGCCGGGCAGCGACAAGTCCGCCTCCTTCCCCTCCACCGAGGCCTACATCGCCCGCCTGGTCATCCACCGCTACGCGATGCTGGGCATCCTGGACGAGCAGGGCGAACCCCTGGAACAGATGGGCGTCGTGCAGGCCGAAACCGACGAGGGTGCGCCGCGTGCCCCGCAGTCCGAGGCCCTGGTCGCCATGGTCGGCGCCGAATGCCCCGAATGCCACCTGCACCGCGTCATCAAGAAAGACGGCTGCCAGTTCTGCACCCATTGCGGGTATCAGGGGGTGTGTGGATGAAACAGGCACGGAATGGTCCCTGCGGACCATTCCGTGCCTGTTTCATCCGAGCGGCCTGCAGGCCGCGAGGTGGACAGCCGCTTCGGCTTGAGACCTCCCGCACCAACACTCACCCCAGAGGTGTCATAATCCGGTCACCATTCCGAACGCACACCCCACGATGAACCACGCATACGATGTATTGATCGTCGGCAGCGGCCTGGCGGGCCTGACTGTCGCCCTGCATCTGGCCGCCGACAAGAAAGTCGCGGTCCTGTCCAAGAAGGCCCTGCTCGACGGCGCCAGCAACTGGGCGCAGGGCGGAATTGCCGCGGTGCTCGATTCCCAGGACAGCCATGACGACCACATTGCCGACACGCTGGTGGCCGGCGCGGGCCTGTGCGACGAGGCCGCCACCCGCGCCATCGTCGAGGGCGGACGTTCGGCGATCGACTGGCTCATCGACCTCGGGGTGCCGTTCACGCCCGACCAGGGCGCCGAACTGGGCTTTCACCTGACCCGCGAGGGCGGCCACAGCCAGCGCCGCATCATCCACGCCGCCGACGAGACCGGCCACCTCGTGCAACTCACCCTCGAGCAGCAGGTGCGCGCGCACCGCAACATCACGCTGCTCGAGCGCCATTCCGCCGTGGAGCTCATCACCAGCCGGATCCTGGGCGGCAGCAAAACGCCCGGCGAGGCCTGCGCGCCCGCGCGCTGCCTGGGCGCCTACGTGTACGACGAGGACCGCGACATCGTGCACACCATTCTGGCCTCGCAGGTGGTCCTCGCCACGGGCGGCGCGGGCAAGGTCTACCTGCATACCAGCAACCCCGACACCTCCACCGGCGACGGCATCGCCATGGCGTGGCGCGCGGGCTGCCGGGTGGCCAATATGGAGTTCATGCAATTCCATCCCACCTGCATGTACCACCCCAAGGCGAAATCGTTCCTGATTTCCGAGGCGCTGCGGGGCGAGGGCGGGGTGCTGCGGCTGCCCGCCGGGGCGGGCGCCGAGGCGGGCAAGCGCTTCATGCAGTGGCACGACGAGCGTCTGGAGCTCGCGCCGCGCGACGTGGTGGCGCGCGCCATCGATTTCGAAATCAAGAAGCACGGCCTCACCCATGTCGAGCTCGACATCAGCCACCGTCCGCCCGAGTTCATCCGCGAGCATTTCCCCACGATCCACGCGCGCTGCCTGGAGTTCGGCATCGACATGACGCGCGAACCCATCCCGGTGGTGCCCGCCATGCATTTCACCTGCGGGGGCGTGGTCATCGATCTGAACGGGTGCACCGATATCCCGGGCCTGTATGCCGTCGGTGAAACGGGTTACACCGGGCTGCATGGCGCCAATCGCCTGGCCAGCAATTCCCTGCTCGAATGCCTGGTGATCGGGCGCAACGTGGCGCACGACATCGATCGCCGCGAGGACGCGCCGCCCCATGCGCCCAGCGAGGTGCCGGCCTGGGACGACAGCCGCGCGCGGGACTCCTCCGAGGCGGTCTTGGTGACGCATGCCTGGGACGAGGTGCGGCGCCTCATGTGGAACTACGTCGGCATCGTGCGCAGCCAGAAACGCCTGGGTCGTGCACGCCAGCGCATCGCGATGCTGGAGCAGGAGATCGAGGATTACTACCAGGCCCACCGCGTGACCAGCGACCTGCTGGAATGCCGCAACCTGGTCCAGGTGGCGGCCCTGGTGGTGGGCAGCGCACTGCTGCGCAAGGAAAGCCGGGGCCTGCACTATTGCATGGATTTTCCCTGGATGCTGCCCAAGGCCTTGCCCACCGTCCTCACGCCCGAGGAAGGCTTCCGCTAGGGATCCTCAGACGATGCGCATGGAATAGTCGATGGCCTTGAGGTCCTTGGTCAGGCTGCCGATCGAGATGCGATCCACGCCGGTCAGGGCGATGGCGCGTATGGTGTCGTGGGTGATGCCGCCCGAGGCTTCGAGCAGGGCGCGCCCGCGGTTGACGCGCACGGCGTCGGCGAGATCCGCCAGGCTGAAGTTGTCCAGCAGGACAGAAACCGCACCCGCCTCGAGCGCCTGATTCAATTCATCGAGCGTTTCCACCTCGATCTGGATCGGCACGTCGTGCGGCAAGGCCATGGCGGCGCGCAGGACGGGCCCGATGCCGCCGGCTGCGGCGATGTGGTTTTCCTTGATCAGCACCCCGTCATACAGCGCCAGGCGCTGGTTGCGTCCGCCGCCGACCCGGACTGCGTATTTCTGGCCCAGCCGCAGGCCCGGCAGGGTCTTGCGGGTATCGAGGACGGCGGCGCGCGTGCCGGCGATCAGGTCCACGTAGCGCCGGGTGGCCGTGGCCACGCCGGAGAACATCTGCAGGAAGTTGAGCGCGGTGCGCTCGGCGGTCAGCAATGCGCGCGCCGGGCCGCGCAGCCGGCACACCGTCGAACCGGGCGCCATGAGGTCGCCCTCGGCATGATCCCAGTCGATGCGTATGCCGTCGTCGACGCGGCGCATGACGGCCTCGAACCAGGGCGCGCCGCACAGCACCGCCGCCTCGCGCACGATGACCCGGGCGTCGTCGATCCGGCCGGCGGGAATCAGCAGGCCCGTGACGTCGCCCTCGCCGACGTCCTCGGCCAGCGCGCGGTCGACGTTGGCGTCGAAGGCGGCCTGGAGATCGGGCGGGAAGGGGGCGTAGGGGTTGCGCAGCGTGGAGCCCGGCGCGTGCGCCGGGGCGCCTTCGTGTGGCGCGTTCATGCGGGGCCGACGCCTGAGAACAGCGCCTGCTCGCGGGCCAGGTCGGGGCCGGGCAGCACCTTGCGGCCGCGCTGCGCCGCAAAATCCAGCATGCGGTCGATGCAGACCTTGGCCTGCCGGCCCAGGGCCGGATCCAGCTGGACCTCGTTGTGGCCGAATTCCAGCGAATCGGCCAGGCCCTTGAGCGAATTCATGGCCATCCACGGGCAGTGCGCGCAGCTCTTGCAGGTGGCCGACTCGCCGGCCGTGGGGGCGGCGAGGAAGACCTTGTCCGGGGCGGCCTGGCGCATCTTGTGCAGCAGGCCCTGGTCGGTCGCGACGATGAAGGTCGACGCCGAGGATTCCTGGACGGCGGCCAGCAGGCGCGACGTCGATCCGACCACGTCGGCCTGGGCGACGACCGATGCGGGCGATTCCGGATGCACGAGGACCAGCGCGTCGGGGTGTTCCTCGCGCAGCAGATCGAGTTCGACGCCCTTGAATTCGTCGTGCACCAGACAGGATCCCTGCCACAGGACCATGTCGGCACCCGTCTGGCGCTGGATGTAGCCCCCCAGGTGGCGGTCCGGCGCCCACAGGATCTTGTGTCCCTGGCGATGGAGTTCGGCGACGATGTCCAGGCCGATCGACGAGGTCACCATCCAGTCGGCCTGCGCCTTGACCGCGGCGCTGGTGTTGGCATAGACCACCACGATGCGATCGGGATGCTGGGCGCGGAACTGCCTGAAAGCGATAGGGTCGCAGCCGAGGTCCAGCGAACAGGTCGCATCCAGGTCGGGCATGAGGATGCGTTTTTCCGGGCTGAGGATCTTGGCGGTCTCGCCCATGAAGCGCACGCCGGCCACGACCAGGGTCCGTGCCGGATGGTCGCGCCCGAAGCGCGCCATTTCAAGTGAATCCGATACGCAGCCGCCGGTTTCCTCGGCCAGATCCTGGATATCGGAATCCACGTAGTAGTGCGCGACCAGCACGGCATCGCGGGCCTCGAGCAACGCGCGGATGCGGTTTTTCTGGAACTCGCGCTCGTCTGCGGACAGCGGCGGATTGACCCGGGCCCAGGCCTCGGCCACGGTGATGGCGCCCGAGGCCATGTCGGGCTGGTCGAATTCGATGATCTTGTTGCGGGACGACATGATGTGCAAAGAAATTGACGCGGGGGTAACACCCATCATACGTCAAAAGAGGGAGTCAGCGCCGCGCGGACGCCATCGGCCGTAGGGATATCGCCGGACGCGCTATAATCCGCCCGCACCCGTCATCGGGGAGTAGCCGCTGCGCGTACGCGCGCAGGCATGCGTCAACACACTTGGCCGTCCGGCCGTGGCGCATGCAGCCCAGTGCCTGGCAAGACCTTTGACTGCGCCTTTCCGCCGCATGGGGCCGGGGAGAGCGTAGTCGCGCCAGCCCCGATTTCACGACATGGATGCATTCCTGATTTCCACCGGCATCGTCGCCCTGAGCGAAATGGGCGACAAGACGCAGTTGCTGGCCATCGTGCTGGCCGCCCGCTTCAAGCGCCCATGGACCATTTGCTTCGGCATCCTCATCGCCACCCTGGTCAACCACGCGGTGGCCGGCCTGCTGGGCGTCGGCGTGGCTTATCTGCTGGACCCCCACGTCCTGCGCTGGGCGGTCGGCCTGTCCTTCCTGGCGATGGCGGGGTGGCTGCTGGTGCCCGACAGGCTCGAGGCCGAAGCCACGGCGCGGCCGACGAACGGCCTGGGGGTGCTGGGTGCGACCCTGGTGATGTTCTTCCTGGCCGAGATGGGCGACAAGACCCAGGTGGCAACCATCGCGTTGGCGGCCCGTTACCATGACTTGGCGGCGGTCGTCGGCGGCACCACGGCGGGCATGATGCTGGCCAACGCGCCCGCGGTATTCCTGGGCGAAGCCATCGCCCGGCGGGTGCGGATGAATCTGGTGCACGGGATCGCCGCCGCCGTCTTCGCCGCGCTCGGTGTGCTCACGCTGTTGAACGTGGGTCAATTCTTCTAGCTTCCTCTATACTGGCGCCTTTCGTTTCCCCGCCCGGCGCGCGCCGGGCGACCGACTCGCCGCCGGAACCTCACCCATGCTCGATATCCTCGCCATCATCGGGCCGCTGTTCGTGGCCATCGCCGTGGGGTTCGCCGCCGTCAGGCTGGGGGCGCTCGACAAGGCCGACGTCCGCGTCCTCGGCAAGTTCGTCATCTATTTCGCACTGCCGGCCCTGCTGTTCAAGGCCTTGTCCGAACGGGCCTTCGGCGAGATCATCAATCTCGATTACCTGGCCGCCTATGCGTTGGGATCCCTGGTCACCTTGGGGGTGTGCGCCGCGGGGGTGCATGTCCTGCTGGGCGCCTCGCGGGCCACCACCGGGATGATGGCCATGGGGGCGGCGCTGTCCAACAGCGGCTTCATCGGCTTTCCGGTGATCACGCAATTCCTGGGGGCGGACGCCACCATTGCGCTCGCCCTCAGCATGCTGGTCGAGAACCTGCTGGTCCTGCCCATCGCCCTGGTCATCGCCGAGCCCGCCGGCGGCCAGGGCCGGGGCAGGGCGCGCGCGCTGGCCGGCGTCCTGTCGGGCCTGCTGAGGAATCCGCTGGTCCTGGCGATACTGGCGGGTTTCGCCTGTTCGCTGTTGCAGGTCCGGCTGCCGGCGCCCCTGGGGCGGGTGGTGGACATGTTCGCGGCCGCATCGGGCGCCGTGGCCCTGTTCGTGATCGGCGGCACGCTGGTGGGGCTGCGCCCCGGCGGGGATCTGCCGCGGATCGCCTGGGTCACCATCGGCAAGCTCGTGCTCCATCCGGTGGCCGTGGCGCTGGCCTTCCTGGTGTTCACGCCCGCCGATCCGATCCTGCGCATGGCCGGCGTCATCGCCGCCTCCGTGCCGATGTTCAGCGTCTTTCCGATCATCGGGCAGCGCTATGGCGAGCAATCATGGTGCGCCTCGGCGCTGCTGGTGGCGACCGTGGCCTCGTTCGTGACCATGGCTGCGGCGATGTGGCTGGTGGGCCAGCCGGGCTAGGGCGCGCGTCCGGCACCGGGCGGCGCCTGGCGGCGGCTCGCGCCGTCCGCGCGTGCCTCGAGGAAATTCCGGCTCAGCAGCTGCGTGGCCGCCTCGGCTGGCACGGGACGGCTGAAATGATAGCCCTGCAGCCGCATACAGCCGTACAGGCTCAGGCGGCGGACCTGCTCGGCGTTCTCGGCGCCCTCGGCGATCACGTCCAGCTGCAGGGCTTGGGCCAGCTGGATGATGGCGCGCACGATGGCGGCGCTCTCGGCATTGGTCAGCAGGTCGCTCACGAAGGAATGATCGATCTTCACCCGGTCGACCGCCAGGCGCTTGAGGTAGGTCAGGCTGGAATAGCCGGTGCCGAAATCGTCGATGGACAGCTTCACGCCCATGCGCTTGAGGCCCTGCAAGGTGTCCTCGACGGCTTTCACGTCGCGCAGCAGCATGGACTCCGTCAGTTCGAGGTCCAGCAGCCGGGCCGGCAGGCCGGCGTCGGCCAGGGCGGATGTGACGCTTTGCAGCAGCGTGCCGCGGCGCAGTTGCAAGGCCGATAGATTGACCGCGATCATCACCGGATGGCCGTGCATGAGCCAGACGCCCGCCTGCCGGCAGGCCTCGCGCAGCACCCATTCGCCGATGGGTATGATCAGGCCGCTGCTCTCGGCCAGCGGGATGAATGTCGCGGGCGGAATCATGCCCAATTCGGGGTGGTTCCAGCGCAGCAGGGCCTCGAACCCGAACAGGCCGCCATGGCGGATATCGACCTGCGGCTGGTAGTGCAGCGACAGCTCGCCATTGTCCAGCGCATGCCGCAGCAGCCCTTGCAGGCGCAATTGCTCGAGGGCGTGGTCGCTCATCCCGCCGGTGCAGAACTGGAACGCGTTGCGTCCCTTGTCCTTGGCGTGGTACATGGCCGCGTCGGCTTTCTTCAGCAGCAGGTCGAAGATCTCGCCGTCCTCGGGAAACACGCTGATCCCGATGCTGAAACTGATCGGCACCACATGCCCGTCGATCCGGAAGGGCGCCTCGAACGCATCGATGACCGCCTGCGCCCGTTCCTCGATCCGGCCGCGCTCGCGCGTCTCCTCGAGCAGGGCCACGAACTGGTCGCCGCCGTAGCGCCCGATCATCGCGACGCCGGCCACGCGCCGGCGCAGGCGCTCGACGGCGCGGACCATCAAGCGGTCGCCCAGGTCGTGACCCAGCGTGTCGTTGATCTGCTTGAAATTGTCCAGGCCGAGGAACAGCAGGCCGATCATGGCGCCCCGGGCCCGCGCGGCGCGGCCGGCGTCCTCGAAGCGCCGGGCCAGCAAGAGGCGGTTGGGCAGTTGTGTGAGGGGATCGTGGTAGGCCAGGAAACTGAGCTGTTCGGCCGCGGCGTCGTGCTTGGCGCGCGTGCGCAGCGTCTCGATGCCGAAGGCGAGGTCCGCCGCCAAGTCGCGCAGCAGGCTCACCTCCTCTTCGTTGAACGCCCGTGGCCGGGTGGAATAGATGGACAGGGCGCCGCAGACGCCGGCCTGACCGATCAGGGGCAGGGCGATGCTCGAACCGAGTCCCCGCGCGCGGGCGAAGGCCTCCCAGGGCGCCGGCCCCGAGCCTTGCCGATAATCCTGGATCAGCACGGTTTCGCCGGTGCGGATGGCGGTCCCGCAAGGGCCCTGGCCTTCGGGCGTGTCGGCCCAGGATATTCGGCTGAACCCGGTATATCCACGGGTCAGCCCTTCCTGGGCCACCAGGCGCACGCTGCGCGTCGCGTCCATTTGGGCATAGCCGACCCAGGCGAAGCTGTAGTCCCCCCGCCGTACGAGCAGGCGGCAGATTTCGTTGAGCAGGCGACGCTCGTCCTTTGCGCGAAACAGCGCCACGTTGCAGGCACTGAGCAGTTTCAGCGCGCGATTCAGGCGGCGGGCCTGGGCTTCCTCGGTCCGATACCGGCCGGCCAGTTCGCGTGCCAGACGATGGGCGCGTTCGCGGCCGGAGGCCAGCAGCCAGGCGATGATGGCCGAGAGCAGGCTGGTGGCGACGCCGGCCACCGTGATGAGGCGCGCGTTCGAGCCCGCCAGCAGCGCCTCGAACCCGGGCAGCGAGCGCGCGGCCACGGTCCACGGCTGTCCGATGGCGTCGATGCGGGCATTGGCCCGGAACGCGGCCTGCTCCAGGGGTGCTGTCGTCAGGCCGGCCAGCGAGTCGTAGAGCAGGGCGTCGGCTGTGGCGGGATCTCCATCGTATATCTTGAAGCCGAGGGCGGCGCCGGTCTCGCCGAACTGCTGCTCGAAGATGCCGCTCATGAAGGCGGGCATGCGGAAGGTGGCGTGGATCCAGCCCTCCAGGTTGGCGCGCCGCTCGGCGGTCGACTCATGCGCGCGGCCATTGGCGTAGATCGGCAGGAACCACAGGAATCCGGCATCGGCATTCGCCCCGGGAGCCAGGGCGGTGATGCGGGGGGTCTCGGCCAGCCTATCCTCGTCGCGGGCGCGCTCCATGGCCGGCCGCAGCCGGGGATCGGCGAGCATGTCCAATCCCAGCCGGCGGCGGTTGCCGTCGTTCATGGGTTCGAGGTAGAGCGTGGCGGAATAGGCATCGCGTTCACCCGCCGGATGTACGGTATACCTTGTATATCCCTCGGCGCGGACGCCGTGCTCGTGTTCCCGCAGCGCCGCGGGGGCCAGCGCGATCGAATAGCCCAGCGACTGGAGGCCCGGATAACGCTCGGACAGGCGCATCTGGTTCGCGTATTCATGAAACTCGTCGCGCCTGACGGTGTCCGAGGCCGCCCACAAGGCCTTGGCGCCGCGCAGCACCTGCTCGTAGCCGCGCAGGCGCGCCTCGATATCGCCGACCAGCGCGTCGATGCGCGATTGGAAATGCGCGGCGGCTTCGGCGCGGTTGGTGGCTTGCACACTGTGGCGCAGGCCATAGGTGATCCCCAGGCCGGCGATCAGGACGAGACAGGCAACCCGCCATGGCGCTCGCAGGAGCATCGGTGTCGAAAGCGGTCTGGCGACGGAATCCACCTCGCGACGGTCCTCCTGTAGATGCGGGCCCCCTGTTGATTATAGAGGCCGGCGGCCGGCTGCGGAGGCACAGCGATAATTGATGCTTCAAATGGGAAAATCGGTTACGATTTTTTTCGTCCATGCGGACTCGACGATAAAACAACGACGCGGCGCGCACGCGATGTACGCCGTTCGCAGGGCACGGTTTCTTGCGCGGACCGGGCCTTGCAGCGCCCGGAGAATGCCTTGAAGACAAAGAGAAGCGCGGTCCTGCTGGCCGTATCGACGACGCTGATCCTGGCCGCATGCGACGGCGGCGGAACCGGCGGACAACAGCAGCAGGCCCAGAACCAGCCGCCGAACATTCTCTTTGTCATCATGGACGACGTCGGCATCGACCAGATGGCGTCCTTCGGCTATGGCGGCCTGACGGCGCCCAAGCTGCCCAATATGGACGCGGTGGCCAAGGCCGGCGTGCGCTTCCGCAATACCTGGTCCATGCCGGAATGCTCGCCGGGGCGCGCGGCGTTCTTTGTCGGCCGCTATCCGATCCGCACCAACATCTACCAGGCCATCGGCCCGGCCGACCTGGCCAATTCGCAGTTGTCGCCCTACGACATGACCGCGCCCAAGATGCTCAAGCAGGCCGACTACGAAAGCGCGATGTTCGGCAAGTTCCACCTGGCCGGACCCGAGAATAACGAGGCGGAAAACGCCACGCCCAGCGTCCTGGGCTGGGATCATTTCTATGGCTGGATCGGCGGATTACCGGGCTCGATCGATACCCAGGCGGGAAATGATGCCAACGCCCTGAAAACCTATCAGTGCGGCTTCGTGCCGGGCAACGGGGGCGTCGCAGGTCCCGGCATCGGCGTCGGCGACGTCAATTACGGGGCCTGCCGCTATGCCGACAACACCTGCTCGATGGTCCGGCGCACCGATCTGCGGCAGGACCCGGCCGGATTGCAGTGCCTGGACTCCGGAGGCATCTTCGTGCCCGGCACGACTTGCGCCGATCCCGCACCCGGCACGCTGGCCTTCAACCGCCAGAACGGCTATTACGTCTCGCCCCTGGTCATCATCGACGGCGACACGGTTGAGGCGGTTCCGCTGACCGATCCGCGGGCGCGGGGCTACCGCACGCGCATCGAGACCGACGCGGCGATCGACTGGATCAAGTCGCGCCCGGCGACCCGGCCCTGGATGGCGACGGTCAGCTACAGCGCCCCCCATACCCCCTGGCAGCAGCCGCCCGGGGATCTGCTGGCCGGGAAGCTGTCGATCAGTGGCGGCCTGGACTGCACGGACATGGGGGCCGGCCGCATCATCCAGAACGAGATGACCGAGGCCATGGACACCGAGTTCGGGCGCCTGCTGGTCGAAACCGGCCTGGCGAGCCGCGCCGCCGACGGCAGCCTGCTCTATGACCCCAAGGCCGGCAACACCGTCATCGTGATCGTCGGCGACAACGGCACCCTGGGCTCGGCGGTCAAGTCGCCGTTCCAGCAGGACCGCGCCAAGGGCACCGCCTACCAGACCGGGGTCTGGGACCCGCTGATCATCGCCGGCCCGCAGGTCGCGCAGCCCGACCGCGACGTCGAGCACATGGTCAACACCGTCGACCTGTTCCAGTTCTTTGGCGAGGTGGCCGGCATCGACGCGCACCAGGCGGTGCCGCGCACCATCGATTCGGTCGGCATCCTGCCCTACCTCAAGGATCCTGGGCAGGGCAGCCTGCGCACCATCAACTTCACCATCGGCGGCTACAACACCCAGGCCGACGGCGCGCGCAATGGCCCTTGCGTGGTGTCGCTTGCGGGCGGCGCCAGCTGCACCCAGATCCCGGTGTCCAAGAGCGTCTGCGAGGACAATATGGGGGTCTGGTGGGGGCCGGGATATGACGATGGCTCAGTTGTTGACACTACGCCGGTGGGGGCCGGCTATCTCAGTTGCGCGGCCGTGAATGAGGCACTGGACGGCGACGGCCAGCCCATGATCACCATCCTGCCCGAGATCTCCGCCGCGATCCGCAACGACAAATACAAGCTGGTCGAGAACACGGTCCAGACCTACGTTCCGGGCACCGGGATTATCGACCCGGTAGTGACCAAGGAATTCTATGCGGTCGACCAGGCCGTGCCGACGCCCAAGCTCGACAACGACGACGTCATCTTGTGGAAGACCGGGGACCCTGACTTGCCGGCAGGGGAGGCCAAGTCCGCGTTCGACGCGCTGAGCGCCAAGTACGACGAGATCATGGCCTCCAACCCGCCGTGCCCGGGGGACGGCAACTGGGACGGCGTGGTCGACAGCCGCGACATGGTCAACTGGGCGCGGATCGCCAAGGACTGGGGATTGTCCAGCGTCTATGATTTCGTGTTCGCGCCCGCGGACGCCACCAAGCTCGACGGGGTGACCGATACCGCCGACCAGGCGGTCATCGACGCCAATATGAACGTCACCTGCGACCGTAGCCATGGCGTCTATTGACCGACGCCGCCGCCTGCTGGCCGCGGGCGGCGTGGTGCTCGCGGCGGCGCTGGCGGCCGGCGCCGCGGCCTGGTCCGCCCGGCCCGCACCTGCGCCCGCCGCGCCGGTGGCGGTCCTCGGCGACGGTGTCTCGACACCCGCCGGCATGGCCTGGATCCCGCCTGGCGAATTCCTCATGGGCAGCGACAGCAAGCTCGCCCAGCGCAACGAGCGGCCCTCGCATCGGGTCGCGCTGCAGGGTTTCTGGATCGACGTCACCCACGTCACCAATGACCAGTTCGCCGAGTTCGTGCGCGAGACCGGCTATGTCACCACGGCCGAGCGCAAGCCCGATTGGGACACCATCCGCGTGCAATTGCCGCCCGGCACGCCGCGCCCGCCCGACGAGGTGCTGGTGCCCGGGGGCATGGTCTTCGTTGGCACGCAGGTGCCGGTCAATCTGCGCGACTACACCCAATGGTGGCGCTACGTGCCGGGGGCCGACTGGCGCCATCCGCAAGGGCCGGGCAGCTCGATCGAGGGCAAGGGCGACCATCCCGTGGTCCAGGTCACGTACGCGGACGCGCTTGCCTACGCGCAATGGGCCGGCAAGCGCCTGCCGACCGAGGCGGAATGGGAATACGCCGCGCGCGGCGGCCTGGAGCAGACCGACTTCGCCTGGGGCGACGAACCCCTGCCGGACGGCCGGATGCAGGCCAACTACTGGGACGTGCGCCAGCGCAGCTTCCCGGTGGTGGACGACGCGCCGGCCGGCGCGCCCGGAACCTCGCCCGTGGGCTCGTTCGCCCCCAACGGCTACGGCCTGCTGGACACCACCGGCAATGCCTGGCAGTGGGTGGCCGACTGGTACCGGGCGGATTACTTCGCCCTGCAGGCCAAGTCGGGGCAGCCGATCGAGGATCCCCGCGGGCCGCGGGACTCCTTCGATCCCTCGGTGCCCGGCATGCCGGCGGACGCGCCCAAACGCGTCATCCGTGGCGGCTCGTTCCTGTGCAACGAATCCTATTGCCTGTCCTACCGGCCCAGCGCCCGGCGTGGTTCGGACCCGTACACGCCCATGTCGCACCTGGGCTTTCGCCTGGCCAAGGACGCGCCGCCGCCCGCATCCTGAGCGGGCGCGACGCGCGGATCGGGGAGGGCGCGCGTCCGTCCCGAAACCCGGCCCTACCGTTTGAAGGAGGGCGGCAACGTCTATGCGGCTCTTGCTGATGGTGATATCTTCGAGCAGCGCGGCATCGGTCGCCGGGGCATGATTCACACTAAGGAGTGAGACCATGAAATTCAGAACAATATTCGGAGCCGCGGCCTTGGCCATCGGTACGGCGGCCCTCGCGGCGGGACCGGCCCAGGCCAAGGACCTGAAAATCGGCCTGGTGCTGTCGATGTCGGGCCCGTTCTCAGACTACGGCAAGCAGATCCAGAACGGCATCGACCTGTTCATGGCCGAGCACGGAGACACCGTGGCCGGCCGCAAGATCCAGCTCATCGTCAAGGACGACACGGGCATGGCGCCGGCGGTGGCCAAGCGCCAGGCGCAGGAACTGCTGATCAAGGACAAGGTCGACATCCTGGCCGGCTTCGACCTGACGCCCAACGCGATGTCGGTGGCGCCCCTGGCCACCGAGGCCAAGGTGCCGATGATCATCATGAACGCGGCCACGTCCTCGATCACGGAAAAATCGCCGTACATCGCGCGCGTGTCCATGACCCTGCCGCAGGGCTCCTGGGCGATCGCCCAGTGGGCCCGAAAGAACGACATCCAGTCGGCCTACATCCTGGTGGCGGACTATGGCCCGGGGCACGACGCCCAGGACCAGTTCAAGAAAACCTTCACCGAGCTGGGCGGCAAGATCGTCGGCGAGGTGCGCACGCCCGTCAGCACGCCGGACTACAAACCCTTCCTCGAGCGCGTCAAGGATTCCAAGCCCGATGCGCTGTTCTTCTTCGTGCCGCCGGGCGCCTCCATGGTCGCGCTGGCCAAGGAATTCAAGAACATGGGCCTGGACAAGCAGGGGATCCGCGTGATGGGCCCCGGCGACATGACCGACGAGAACTCCCTGCCGGCGCTGGGCGATGCGGCGCTGGGCATGATCACCGCCTTTCACTATTCCGCCGCGCATGATTCGCCCGAGAACAAGGCGTTCGTGGCGGCGTATGCCAAGGCCTATCCCGACGGGCACCCGAACTTCATGTCCATCGGCGGCTACGACGGCATGCAGCTGATCTACAAGGTGCTGGAGGCGACCAAGGGCGACGCCGGTGGCGATGCCTTCATCGCCGCCGCCAAGGGCATGAAGTGGGAAAGCCCGCGCGGACCCATCCAGATCGATCCGGAAACGCGCGACATCATCCAGAACGAGTACATCCGCCGGATCGAACGCGTCGACGGCCAGCTGCAGAACGTCGAGTTCTTCACCTTCGAGGCCGTCAAGGATCCGGGCAAGCAACAATAAGACTCGCGGCCCGCGCCCGAGGCGCGGCCTGACGCCGACGGCGCACGGCCAGGTTCTGATCGCGCATGCCCGGCCTGCGGATCGACCTGGTCGAAGGCACCATGGGACTGCTCATGGACATGCTCGGCCAGGGCGACCTGGACATCGTCATGGGGCGGACGGTCGACGAGTTCCGTCATCGCCATCCGCGAAGAGGGAATGCCAGTCCAGAGAGAAGATTTTTTGTGTTCCAGAGGCTTTACTATAATAAATTATTCGACTATTATCGAATAATGGAAATAAAAGAAGCCGTAAAAACGCTCGCCGCGATCGGGCACGAATCCCGTCTCGTCGTCTATCGATTGTTGGTGCAAGCCGGCCCGGCAGGATTGGCCGCGGGTGAAATCGCGCAAAAGGCTGGCATGGCACCGTCGTCGCTGTCCTTTCATCTGAAAGAGCTCGTGCATGCGGGATTGCTGACATCTCGCCAAGAAGGACGCTTTGTCATCTATGCGGCGCAGTTTGACACCATGGCGGCTTTGCTTGCTTACCTGACCGAAAACTGTTGCGAGGGCGAGCCTTGCCTGCCGGCGCTGCAAGCTGCCCAGTGCGCGCCCAACAAGCTCGAGCGCAAGCGGGAACACTCTTCCTCTCAGCGAGTCGCACACCATGACTGACAAGATTTACAACGTACTTTTCCTGTGCACGGGCAATTCTGCACGCAGCATTATGGCCGAGGCCTTATTGAACAGCCTGGGTAACGGACGATTCCGCGCCTATAGTGCCGGCAGCCACCCTGGTGGGGCGGTTAACCCGTTTGCCATCGAGAAAGTCCGATTGCTCGGCTATCCACTTGAAAATCTGCGCAGCAAGAGTTGGGATGAATTTGCGCTGCCCGGCGCACCGCAGATGGATTTCATCATTACGGTGTGCGATAGCGCAGCCGGCGAAGTCTGTCCTATTTGGCCGGGTCAGCCCATTTCGGCGCACTGGGGCTTCGAAGACCCCGCCGCGGCCCAAGGCAGCGACGAAGAAAAGCGGCGCGTGTTTGAAAAGGTGTTCCGACAAATCTCGACCCGGATCCATGTGTTCATCAGCCTGCCTCTGGCCGTGCTGGATAAGGCGGCAATTCATCGCGAATTGAAGGATATCGGTGCCACCGCTGTCGAGCCGCAACAATCGTAATCTGATAGCCGCAACGCCTCTACGATGTTTGCAGCCGCCGCAATTTTTATTCTCACCCTGACACTCGTCATCTGGCAACCGAAAGGGCTCGGCATAGGTTGGAGCGCCAGCCTGGGCGCCGTGCTGGCCCTTCTCGTTGGTGTCGTGAACTGGTCCGATATCCCGATTGTATGGGGCATCGTCTGGAACGCCACGGCGACCTTCATTGCTGTGATCATCATCAGCCTGCTGCTGGATGCCGCAGGTTTCTTCGAGTGGGCGGCCTTACATGTGGCGCAGTGGGGGAAAGGTCGCGGCCGTGCGCTTTTCGCACTGATCGTACTATTAGGTGCTTGTGTCGCGGCCGTGTTTGCCAATGATGGCGCCGCGTTAATCCTGACCCCGATCGTGATGGCCATGCTGCTGGCGTTGGGGTTCGGTCCGGCCGCAACGCTCGCCTTTGTGATGGCCGCTGGCTTTATTGCCGATACGGCCAGCCTGCCTCTGATCGTGTCCAATCTGGTCAACATCGTATCGGCCGATTTTTTCGATATCAGTTTCAGCCGCTATGCGGCTGTCATGGTGCCGGTCAATATGGTGTCCGTGGCGGCAACCCTGCTGGTTTTGTATTTGTATTTTCGCAAAGACATCCCGGCCCAGTATGCGGCCACCCGACTGAAAGCGCCAAAATCGGCCATCCGGGATCCGAGAACGTTTCGGGCTGGATGGGTCGTGCTGATACTGGTACTGATCGGTTTTTTTGGGCTGGAGCCCCTGGGTGTGCCCGTCAGCGCGGTCGCCGCAGTGGCGGCGCTCATCTTGTTGGTGGTGGCAGGGCAGGGGCGCGTCATCAGTACGCACCGGGTCATTCGCGAAGCGCCCTGGCAAATCGTGATTTTCTCGCTGGGCATGTATTTGGTCGTTTATGGCCTGCGTAACGCCGGCTTGACGCAATACCTGGCGGATATGCTGACGCGATGTGCGGAGCAGGGACTGTGGGCCGCCACGCTGGGAACGGGTTTGATTGCCGCTTTTCTGTCGTCGATCATGAACAACATGCCCACCGTGCTTGTAGTCGCTCTATCGATCGACGCTAGTCAGGCGGGCGGCATCATCAAAGAAGCGATGGTCTACGCCAATGTGATCGGCAGCGATCTGGGGCCCAAGATCACACCCATCGGCAGCCTGGCCACTTTGCTGTGGCTGCATGTGCTCGAACGCAAAGGCATGCGGATTTCCTGGGGCTATTACTTCAAGGTTGGCACTGTATTGACGTTGCCCGTACTGCTCGCGACTCTGGCCGCGCTTGTATTCAGGCTCGGAGGGTAAGTACGACATTGTCCCGTCACCAACGCCGCTGCGAGAGCCGGGCAGACGTCAGAGGCGCCGGCCCTTTAGGGACATCCATTCTTGACTTTACATAATATACATTATGCGTATTAAGTCCGGGATCAAGTCACCGGCGCCGAGGCCCGCCCGACCCCTGTCGCTCGCCGCGCCGCGAAATCGTCGATCGTCCGTCGCAGGCCGTCCTCCATGCCGATGACGGGCTGCCAGTCCAGGTGGCGCCGCGCCAGCGTGATATCGGGACAGCGGCGCTTGGGATCATCCGCGGGCAGCGGCAGGAAGCGGAACGGCGCCTCCGTGCCGATCAGGTCGCCGATGCAGCGGGCGATGTCCAGCACCGTGGCCTCGCGGGGATTGCCCAGGTTCACCGGCCCATGAAACGTGGAGCCGCTGGCCATCAGGCGCATCAGGCCTTCGATCAGATCGTCCACATAGCACAGCGAGCGTGTCTGGCTGCCGTCGCCATGGATGGTCAACGGCCGTTCCCCCAGCCCCTGGACGATGAGGTTCGACACCAGCCTGCCGTCGCCCGCCGACATGCCCGGCCCGTACGTATTGAAGATCCGCGCGATCTTGGTGTCCAGGCCGTGGTGGGCGCCGTAATCGGAAAACAGGGTTTCGGCGCAGCGCTTGCCCTCGTCGTAGCACGAGCGCAAGCCCACGATATTCACGTGGCCGCGGTAGGATTCGTGCTGGGGATGGGTCCTGGGATCCCCGTAGACTTCGCTGGTCGACGCCTGCAGGATACGCGCGCCGGCCTCGCGGGCCAGGTCCAGGAGGTTGCGGGCGCCATAGACGCAGCTGAGCAGCGTATGGACGGGATCCGCCTGGTAATGCGTGGGCGAGGCCGGACACGCCAGGTTGTAGATTTCCGCCACCGGCGGATCGATCGGGATCGGCTCGACCACGTCGTGGATCAACAGGAAAAACCGGGGATGACCCGACAGATCCTCGAGGTTCTCGCGGGATCCGGTTTGCAAATTGTCCAGGCAGACGACCGTGCGGCCCTCCGCCACCAGGCGCCTGCACAGGTGCGCACCCAGAAAGCCCGCGCCGCCGGCCACCAGCACCGGTCCGGACTGAGTCGAATGTCTATTCATGCCATGCTCCTTCCTGTCGTACCCCGGTCAGCAGCGCCAGGACGCCGTTCCAATCGTCGACGAAACGCTCGATGGAAAAGCGCCGCAGCGCCGTATTCCTGGCGGCGAGGCCCCACTGCCGGGCCAATGCCGGATCGTCGATGAGCTGGCGCATGCAATCCACCAGCCGATCGCGGCGACTGTCGACATAGCCCTCCACGCCGTTGTCGATCACGTTCGGCAACTCGGTGGCGGCGATCCCGACGATGGGCATGCCCGCCATCATGGCCTCGACCAGGGACAAGCCGAGGCTGGCGTAGCGGATGGGCGAAAAGAAAAACCGGTACTGGGCCATATACGCCGGCACCTGCATGTTGGATATTTCCCCCAGGCCGCCCATGGCTTCCGACTGCATGCCGATCAGGTCCAGCGGCACTCGCCGCGCGGCCCACTCGTAGAGGTCGGCGCCCACCCTTCTGCCCCGCCGCTGCAGGTGGTTGATGGCGGTGATGCCCCGCGCCAGTTCGCCGGTGTAGAGGACGCCCGGCGGCGCGACGATGCCGTGCTCGATGACGCGCGTGCACACGCCGGGTGCCTGCCACATCAGCGCGTTGTGATGGGTGACGTGCACCAGGACGCCGTGCTCGTGCCGGAAAAAGTGCATGGTGTCGGTGGGGTGCGGCTCCGGCGGATTGTGTTCGATATAGGCGCAGGGCAGCGCCTGCTGCTCCGGTGTCAGCAAGAGCAGCCGGTCCCGTTCGAAAGCGGCGCGCGATTGGTAGATCACGCAATCCAGCGCCTCGTGCCGCAGCTCGCACGCCGGTACCTGGCGCACATTGAGGCCCCAGGGTATTTTCGTGCCCAACGCGCCGTAGCCGGACGGATCGTCCGGCAGCCGCGGCACCACGAAGTCATGCGGCAGGCGGGTCAGGGAATAGAGATAATTGCCGTGCACGTGCCAGGTGAGGATCCGCAGGCGGCCGCTCGCGCCGGCTGCGCGCGGCGCGGGATCCGCCGGGGTGCATGCCGGATCATGCATGGCCGCCCTCTTTCGCCAGTTGGATCTGCGCCGCGCGCAGGACTTGCTCGGCATCGACGCGCGTGGCGCAGGGATGCCCGAGGACCGGGCAACGGTCATGGGCGCAAGGTCGGCACGGCATGTCGGCATGGAGGACGGTATGCCGGGCGGTGTCCAGCGGTGCCCAGCGGCCCACGTCGCTGCCCGAGGCAATGACCACGCTGCGGGCGCGCACCGCGGCGGCGACGTGCGAGATGCCGGTGTCGTTGCAGATCAGCAGGGGTGCGCGCCCCAGCAGGCTGGCCAGGGTGCCGAGCTCGGTCATGCCGCCGAGATCCAGCGCCTGACGGCCGATCCCCGCGACCACCTCCGCGGTCAGCGGGCGTTCCGCGCGGCTGCCGGTGACGGCGATCCGCCAGCCCTGGCCGGCCAGGCGCCGGCCGACCGCCGCGAAACGCGCCGGCGGCCAGCGGCGCGAGGCCAGGCGCGCGCCCGGATGCATGAAGACCGTGCGGGCGGGATCGAAGCCGGTGCGCACCGCCAGGTCGTCGGCCTGCGCGTGATCCTCGGCATCGACGGGAAACTCCAGGCGTGCGTCCTCCCCTGCCGGCAAGCCCAGGTACTCCAGTAGCGCCAGATAACGCATGACTTCGGGCTGCCGGTCGGGCCAGGCCATCAGCAGCGGTGTGCGGCGCAGGCGGTCGGGCACGAAGCCCGCCCATTGCAAGGCCCCCAGGGCCTGGACGATGGCGTTGGATCGAGTGCCGCTGCCGTGCATCTGCAGGGCCAGGTCGAAGTGGCGGGCGCGCATCTCCCGGTAGAAATCGGGCAGCGCCGACAGGCGCGCCGCCTGTTCGGGAAAGCCGGGATCCCCAGGAAAATCCACCAGTTCATCGACGTAGCGGCCGAATCGCCCGATGCAGGGGCGTATGCTCTCGAGTCCGATCAAGGTGATCCGCGCACGCGGAGCCGCGCGCCGCAACGCCCTCAAGGCCGGCACGGCGCACAGGAAATCGCCCAGGTTCAACGCGCGGAAAACCGCGATCCGCCGCGGCGCGGGCGACCATACGGCCATCGGGCTCACGGCATCCCCCAGCCAAAACGCAGGATGCCCGCCATGCGCCAGAAAATGGACAGCGGCGGGATGAGCAAGGACGTCAGCAGCAGATCCGCCACGTTCCTGGAGTCCAGGGACGTGCCCTTGAGCCGGTGTGCGAAGAATCCCAGGCTCAGGGCCAGCCACAGCGCGGCGCACACACCGGCGATCATCGCCTCCCCCGACAACAGGGCCAGCACCGCGGCCGCCAGGCAGGCGGTGACCAGCAGGTAGAACCAGGGCGGGTGCTTGCGGATGCGGCGCCGGTACAGGCCGCGGTGCTTGCGATACAGCAGCACATCGAACATGACTTTGCGCTGCATGGCCAGGCCGGCGGCAAACGGCGCGGGCCTCAAGGGATGATGGACGACGGCGCGAGGCGCCCAAGCGATCCGGCAGCCTTGCTCGATGAGGGAAAAATGCAGATCGGAATCCTCGCGCCAGGCCAATCTGAAGCGCTCGTCGAAGCCGCCCACCGCCTCGAGCGCGTCGGTGCGCACGAAGCAATTGGCGGTTGCGAATTCCGCCAGCCGCAGGCCGCCGGCGTCTCTTTGCTGGTCGCTGGGCTTGTCGGGGATGGGCATGACGATGCGTCCCGTAGCGGCCGCGACGCCGGAGGTCATGGATTCCAGGCCGGACTCGAGCCAGCCGGGATCGGGGATGGTGTCATCGTCGGTGAAGGCGATGACGGGGGCGAGCGCGGCGCGCCAGCCGGCGTTGCGCGCGCCGGCCGGCCCCTGTGTGGCCGTGACGGGCAGGTAGCGCAGGCCGGGCAATCCGCCCTGCTCCACCCCCGCGCGGAAACCGTCGACGACCGTGCGGGTCGGCGCGCCGGGCTCATCGTCGCACACGATGACTTCATAGCGCTCGGGGGGCAGCGACTGGGCGGCCAGGGCCGCCAGGCAACGCCTCAACATCTCGGGGCGCCGGTAGGTCGGCACCACCACCGATACGCTGGGCGGACCGAGCCCGGGCCTGGCGCCCGCGGCGGGCGGCGTCCTGTCCGGCCTGCCGGCCAATGGCAGGTCGATGAGCGGCGTTCCCGCGGACGGGGCGGTCCCCTCCTCGGAGCGATGGCGAAAGAATAGCGTAGTGTCGGTAGCGAGCATGATGTTTTCCTTTCGGACTCAGGCCACCAGCGGCCTGCGGACATCGGCGACACGGCCGTCGAGCAATTCCAGCGCCGCCGCCACGACGGCTTGTGGCGCCACGCCATCGAGGCAGGCGTGGGTGCCCTCCTTGCAGACGCTGCTATAGCAGTTCCGGCAGGACACATCCCGATAGAGCAGCCGGTGCGGCACCTGCCACGGAGTGTGCTGCGGATTGGTGAGGGCGTAGAGGTCGACGATCGGGGTCTGCACCGCGGCTGCGATGTGGACGGGCCCGGTGTTATTGGAAATCAACAGGCCGGCGTCCTCGATGAGGCAGGCCAGTTCGCCCAGGTGCAGCTTGCCCGCCAGATCGATGACATGATTGCGGGCGGTGCATTGTGCAAGGATGCCGCGCGTCAGCGGCGCCTCGTCCGCGCTGCCCGTGAGCAGGATCGGCAGTCCGCGGGACTTCAGCAGCGAAATGGCTTGGGCGTAGCGGGCGGGGCTGTACCGCCGCGACATGGCGCTGGCGCCACAGTGCGCGACGATCCAGCCATCCGTGCGGGTCAGTCCGTGCGCCCGCAGGACCGCATGCAGGCTGCGGCGATCCTCGGCGCGTGTCGCAAAGGACAGGCGGGTGTCGGCGGGGCCGGCCGCGCCCACTGTGGCCACGAGGTCCAGCTGGCGCCGCACCTCGTGGCGCGCGGGACTCGCGGGTTCCGGGTCCCGCACCCAGTGACTCAAAAGCCGATAGGGGTTCTCGCGCGCATGGGCCAGAGCCAGCCGGATGCCGGCCAGGCGGCACATGAGGGCCGCGGGCAGCGCGCTTTGGCTATAGACGGTAAATATGACGGCCGCATCGAACGCCTGTGCGCGCAGGATCTCGATCATCCGGCGGTCCGCCGCGGGATCGTCCGCGGCATTCTTGACCCAGGGCGCGTCGTATTCGAGCGTGTGGTCCACCTCGGGCAGGAACGGCGCCAGCGCCGCTCCCGATCCCGATGCCAGCAATGTGATGCGCCTGTCCGGCACGGCGCCACGCAGCGCCCGGATGGCGGGCGTGGTCATGAGGACGTCGCCCATATTATCGAGGCGCACGCAGAGGATGCGGCGGGCCCGGGCCCAGTCTGTCGCCATGCTCATGCGGCGCCTCCGATGTCGGCTGGCGGGCACTGCGCGCCGATCCAGCGGCTGGCGCCGTCAAGGTCCGGCTCGATCCGTTCGGGCGTGCGCCAGGCACCGCGCAGCCATTCCGTTTCATGGCCGTTGTCCAGCAGGATGGTCCTGCAGCCCGCTCGTCTGCCGGCCTCCACGTCGTCCAGAATGTCGCCGACGAACCAGGATCTGGCGAGGTCGATGCAGTGCCGCTTCGCGGCGGCGCGCAAGAGTCCGGGCGCGGGCTTGCGGCAATCGCAGGCGCATGCATATCGCGCGAGAACGGCTTGGGGATGATGGGGGCAGTAATAAAAGCCGGCCAAAACGGCATGCACGCTCAGGAACATGGACTCGAGCCGCCGGCGCACCAGCAGCAGGTCCCGTGGGCTGGCCTTGCCCAGGCCGATGCCGGGCTGGTTGCTGATGATGATCAAGGGCAAACCCAGCCGACCCAGCCGACCCAGCCGGCACAGGCCCGCGCGCGCGCCGGGCGCGAAACGCATGCGGTCCGGATCCACGTTGTACGGCTCATCCTCCAGTACCGTGCCGTCCTTGTCCAGGAAAACGGCCGGCTGTGGCCGGGTGTCCATCAAGGTCTTCATCCCTGGCCTTTGTGTGCCTTGCCGTCCACCTGCGGCGGTCGCTGCACGGGATGGCGGTATGCGTAAGCGCGCGGATGAACCTGCGAGGGGGCGGTCCGGTGCGCCAAGGCCTCGAAGACCTCGGCGAGTTCCTCCCCTACCCTGCGCCACGTGAAGAGCTGGTTGGCGCGTCGCGCGCCGGCCAGCCCCATGCGGCGCGCAAGCGCCGGGTCCTGCGCCAGGATGGCCAGTTTCCCGGCCAGACGGTCCGGGTCTCGCGCTGGCACTAGAAATCCGGTGTCGCCGTCCGCGACGCTATAGCGGATTCCGCCGGTATCCGAGCCGACGACCGGCGTGGCGCAAGCCATGGCCTCCACGGGGGTGATGCCGAAGGGTTCGTACCAGGGCGTGGTCACGAACGCGTCCGCGGCGCAGTAGTAGCGCCTGAGCTGGTTGCGCCCCCGCCGGCCGGTGAATTCCACATGCTCCAGCACGCCTTCCCGCCGGGCGACGTCCCGCAGCCGCCCGAGTTCAGGGGTGTCCTGCTCGCTGGGCGTACTGCTGTTGCCGCCCACCACGCAGAGGCGGGCGTCGATGCCGTGTCTGGCGCGCAGGCGCGCCAGCGCCTCGATCACATTGTCTATGCCTTTGCGCGGGACGATGCGGCCCAGCTGCAGCAGGTAGAACGCGTCGGGCCGCCAGCCGAGGCGGCGACGCGCCTCCCGCCTGTCCATGGGCGCCATTTCTTCGCTGTCGAAGCCGCAGGGCACCATGCTGATACGCGCGGGGTCGGCGCCGTACAGCTCGATGAGATCCGTCTTGTCCTGCGGGCACTCCGCAATGATGCGGTCGGCTTCGCCCACGATGCGGCCTTCGATCGCGAAACGGCTGTCTGGAAACCGGTCCGCCTGCGCCTGATGCCGGCGCCGCACCCGTCCCAGCGCATGGAAGGTGACCGCCAGCGGGATGCCGAAGCGGCGCGCGACCGGCATGGCGGCCATGGCGGACATGAAGAAATTGGCGTGGATGATGTCGTAAGGCTCCTCGGCGTCGAAATGGGCTTGCATGTAGCGGCTGAAATCGGCCATCAGCGGCAGCAGCTCCTCTTTCGGGAGATAGCGTGCCGGCCCGGCAGGCACGTGCACGATGCGCACCCCGTCGTCCCAGTCGATGGTGGGGGGCAGCGAGGGACTGTCCAGCCGGGTAAAGACATCGACGTGGTAGCCGCGGGCGCCCAATTGGCGGGCGACGTGGGCCACATAGATGTTCTGTCCGCCGCTGTCCACGCTGCCGGCAAGCGCCAGGGGCGACGCGTGTTCGCTCACGATTGCGATTCTTTGCATGCCTGTTCTCCGTTCTCTTTTCTGGGCCGGAACCGCTGCTGGAATCCCTGCAGGCAAGTCTGAGCCACGGTGATGTCGGGGGGTGACTCCAGGCCTACAGCAACTCCTGTGCCGGGCTCTGGGGGGCGCTTGCGGCGCGCGCCCGGCGGCGGGCATGCCGATTGCTTCCCGCTGGTGCGGCGGCGCGGCAACGATGCCGCGGTGGCCGGCGCCCACGTGGACCGACAGCAGCCGCCGCGTCTTGATCCAGCAGGAGAACCTGATGAACATTGCGATAATCGGAACGGGATATGTGGGATTGGTGACGGCTGCGTGCTTCGCCCAGACGGGACAACACGTGCTCTGCTTCGACAAGGACCTGCGGAAAATAACGATGCTGCGCGGCGGCACCGTGCCGTTTCACGAACCGGGCCTGGAGGCGCTCGTCGTCGAGGGCCAGGCCAGCGGCCACCTGGCGTTTCGCTCGTCCCTGCGGGCGGGCGAGGGACTGGAGCGCGCCGACGTGATATTCCTGGCGATCGGCACGCCCACGGGTCCGGACGGCCGCGCCGATCTCGATGATCTGCTGGATTGCGCGGGCCGCCTGGCGCGGATCCTCACCCGGGATGCCCTGGTCGTGGTCAAGTCCACCGCGCCCGTGGGGACGTGCCAGCGCATTCAGGATGTCCTGGATGCGCAGTCGCCGCATACGCCGCGCCCCAGGTTCGTCGTGGCATCAAATCCGGAATTCCTCGCCGAGGCCCGCGCGGTGGCGGATTTCCAGCACCCCGAACGCATCGTGATCGGCTGCGAGGACGAAGACGCATGCCGCGTGCTGCAGGAGGCCCGCTGGCTGGTGCGCAACGTTGAGCAGCGCTACGCCACCATCCAGCGCGTGGCCGAGGCCATTGTGCTGCGCCAGCGACGTTTCTTCGATTACGGCGACGTGGCCTTGCGCCCGCTGATGCTGCGCGAGGTGGCCGAGGACCTGGACATTCACGAATCGACGGTCTCGCGCGCCACCGCCAACAAATACATGATCACGCCACGCGGATTGTTTGAATTCCGCCACTTCTTCTCACGCGAGCTGGGCACCGAGGCCGGCGGCTCCTGCTCGGCCAACGCAGTGCGCGCCCTCATACGCGAACTGATCGACGCCGAGAACCCCGCCCAACCGCTGTCGGACGTGGATCTGCGACAGCAACTGACGCGTCACGGCATCGTCATGGCGCGGCGGACGGTCACCAAGTACCGCGGCCAACTGAAGATCCCGGCCGTGGAGTTGCGCAGGACGCACGGTTGAGGCCGGGCCGGACCGGACGGCGCTAGAATTCAAAAGCAAGCTTCGGAGTGCGCCCGGTGTCCCCGGGCGCTATCGTGCCAGTACCGTAACGACCGGATCTGGATCATGGACACCACACAGCCCACAACACGGCGGACGCGGCCGGGCCACCGGCGCGGTGCGTGCGCCACACGCGAGGATCCCCGCTGGGCGCAGATCCTCGCACGCAGCGCCGAGGCGGACGGCCGGTTCTTTTACTCCGTCGATACGACGGGCGTGTTCTGCCGGCCGTCCTGCGGCGCCCGCACCCCGCGTCCCGAACACGTCCGCTTTCACGAAAGCGCGGCCGCCGCGCTGGCTGCCGGCTTTAGACCGTGCCGGCGCTGCCGTCCCGACCTGCCGCCCCTGGCCGAGCGCCATGCGGCACTGGTGGCCGAATCGTGCCGCCGGATCGAAGCCTCTGAAACCCCGCCCACGCTGCAGGCGCTGGCCCAGGCTTGCGGATTGAGTCCGCATCACTTGCACAGGATCTTCAAGACCGTCACGGGCCTGACCCCCAAGGCCTATGCCGCGAGCTGCCGCGCACGCCGGCTGCGCACCGCCCTCGCGCAAGACGGCGGCGCCAACTCGGTGACCGAAGCGATCTACGGGGCCGGCTACCAATCCGGCAGCCGGTTCTATGAGGAATCGGACCGGGTGCTGGGCATGGCGCCACGCGCCTACCGGGCCGGCGGCGCGGGCATGACGATCCGCTTCGCCATCGGCGAGTGCAGCCTGGGGGCCATTCTGGTGGCGGCCACCGAGCGCGGCCTGTGCGCCATCCTGATGGGCGACGAGCCCGAACCCCTGCTGCGCGAGCTGCAGCATATGTTTCCCCAGGCGGAACTGCTGGGCGGGGACGCTGCCTTCGAGCGGCTGGTGGCCCGGGTGGTGGGGTTCATCGAGGCGCCCCAGCTGGGCCTGGATTTGCCGCTGGACATCCGCGGGACGGCCTTCCAGCAACGGGTGTGGGCCGCCTTGAGGGACATACCGCCTGGATCGACGCTCAGTTATGCGGAACTGGCCCGCAGGATCGGCATGCCCGCCGCCACGCGTGCCGTCGCCCGGGCCTGCGCCGGCAACCGCCTGGCCGTGGCAATCCCCTGCCACCGGGTGGTGCGCCAGGATGGGGGATTGGCGGGCTATCGGTGGGGCGTGGACCGCAAGCGCAGCCTGCTGGCGCGTGAACGCGAGGAGGATGCGGCGTGAGTGGCCGGCGATTGTCGCGCACCTGGCGCCTGCCGTCCGGTTTTCGCGCTCAGGAGGTGCTGGCCTTCCATCGCCGGGACCGCGAAGGCCTGGCCGAGCGGGTCGAGGGCGATTGCATCCGCAAGGGCCTGGTCTGGCATGGCCGGCCGGCCTGCTTGTCGCTGCGTCTGAGGGGCGGGCAGGCGGCCGCCGAACTGGCTGTGGATGGCGACGCCTCGGCGCCCCGCAGTCAGGGCGAATCCGCGCAGTTCGACGCCATGGTGCGCCGCCTGCTGGGCCTGGACCAGGACATTGAAACCTTCGAAGCCCTGTACCTCGACCATCCGCTGATCGGTCCCCTGCTCGCTCCGCGTCGGGGATTGCGCGTACCCATAGCCGCCACCCCGTTCGAGGCGCTGACCTGGGCCATTACCGGCCAGCAGATCAGCGTGGCGGTGGCCATTTCCCTGCGCCGCAAGCTCGTACGGACCGCGAACATCCGCCATTCGTCGGGCCTGTGGTGCCATCCGGATCCCGTCTCGGCGGCCGCGCTGGGCGAGGACGCCCTGCGGGCGGCGAGCTTCTCGGCCGCCAAGGCCAGGACGCTGATGGCCTTGTCCGGAGCCATTGCCCAGGGCGCGCTGCCGCTCGAGGATTGGCTGCGCGAGATGCGGATCCAGGCCATCCGCGACGGCCTGCTAGCCATCAAGGGGATCGGTCCCTGGACGGTGGATTATGCCCTGCTGCGCGGCTTTGGCTGGCTGGACGGCTCCCTGCACGGCGACGTCGCCGTACGGCGCGGCATCCAGGCACTGCTGGGCTTGACGGAACGGGTCGGCGAGGCCCAGGCGCGGGAATGGCTGCGGCCTTTCGCCCCTTGGCGAGCCTTGCTTGCGGCCCATCTGTGGGCCGCGCAGTCCGATGCGGGCTATTGAGACCGGCTAAATCTGTTCGAAGCGGTCGTAGCGGCGCTGTGTCTGGACCTGATCGTGCACGACCTCGTCCACGCGCGCCGCGGGCGGACCCTGCAGCAGCCAGGACAGCATGCGGTCCAGGGCCTCGTGTTCGCCTTGCAGCAGGGCCTCGACCCGGCCGTCATCCAGATTGCGCACCCATCCCCCCAGTTTCAACTGATGGGCCTGGCGCACGGTCGCCGCCCGAAAGCCCACGCCCTGGACCTTGCCGAGGACCAGGACGGAGAGCGTCTCGACGCCGGTGTGGGAATGCAGGGATTTCATGGGCGACATTCTATCCGCTTTGCCTCGGCCGGCGCATCCTTGCCGCCCGCATCGTCCCAAAACCCGCATGGGACAAGGGTTTTTGATGAATCCGGTCATAAGGACATTGCCCAACAATCGTTTTCCCCGAACGCCCGGCTGCCTAAAATGACGCGTAGCGATGCACCGTTCCGATCCCCCCATTTTTCCGGGCGCCGCGGCGCCGAGGCCATCATGAGCACCCACACACCCCCCTCTCGCAAGCACACCGTGGTCATCGTCGGCGCAGGAACCGGCGGGGCCGCTGTCGCCGCGCGCCTGCGCCGCGCACGGCCCGACATCGATATCGCCGTGGTCGACCCCGCGCCCAACCACGATTACCAGCCGGCCTGGACACTGGTGGGCGGCGGCGCCTATCGCGCACCGGACACCCGCCGGGCGCTGCGCGACTGCCTGCCCCGGGGGGTACACCATATCAGCCGGGCCGTGACGGCGCTGCGGCCCGACGAGCGGCGGATCGAACTGGCCGACGGTGCGCTGCTGGCCTATGAATACCTGGTGGTGGCCGCCGGCATCCAGTTGAACTGGCATGCCATCGAGGGCCTGGCCGATGCCCTGGGCCGGGACGGCGTCACCAGCAACTATCGCTACGACCTGGCGCCCTATACCTGGGAGCTCGTGCGCACGTTTCGTGGCGGCACGGCCGTATTCACCCAGCCGGCCGGCGCGGTCAAATGCCCGGGGGCGCCGCAAAAGGCCCTCTACCTCGCCGCCGACCATTTCCGGCGCCGCGGCGTGCGGGTCGACAGCCTGCAGTTCCGCACGGCCGCCGCGACGGTCTTTGGCGTCCCCTTCTATGCCCAGGCGCTGGACAAAGTCATGGCCTCGTACGGGGCCCAGCCGCGTTTCGGCCAGACCCTGGTACAGGTCCGCGGCGCCGACAAGATCGCGGTCTTCGAATCCGTGGTCGACGGCCGGCCCGTGCGCGAGGAGGTCGCCTACGACCTGCTGCACGTGGTGCCGCCGCAAAGCGCACCCGATTTCATCCGCCATAGCCCCCTGGCCGATGCCAACGGATGGCTGGAAGTCGACAAGCATACGCTGCGCCATGCGCGCTATCCGGACGTGTTCGGCCTGGGCGACTGCACGTCCACGCCCAACAGCAAGACCGCCGCCGCCATCAAGGGCCAGGTCCCCGTCCTGGTCGGCAATCTGCTGCGGGCGCTGCGCGGCGCCAGCAACACCGAGAGCTACGACGGCTATGCCGCCTGCCCGCTGACGACCTCCGTGGGCAAGGTCCTGCTGGCCGAGTTCACCTACGGCGGCGCCGTCACGCCCAGCTTCCCGGCCGATCCCCGGGTTCCCCGCCGCTTCTACTGGTGGCTGAAGCGCTCGTTCATGCCATGGTTCTACTGGAACGTCCTGCTCAAGGGCAGGTCTTTGCCGGCCACGCACCGCGGCCGTGATTTTCCCGTCGGCGTGCCCTCCTCCATCCAGCCGTAGCGGGCGCTCGTTGGCACCCGCCGGTGGTATCGTATGGCGATGATTTCCTCGTTGACTCAAGAAAGGACTTCGCACTATGGGTAGCATCGCATTGGTGACCGGCGCATCGGCCGGCTTCGGCGCAGCCATCTCCCGCAGGCTCGTGGGCCTGGGCTACACGGTGATCGGCGCGGCCCGGCGTACCGACCGGCTGCAGGCGCTGCGCGACGAACTCGGCGCCTCGTTCCATCCCCTGGCGCTGGACGTCGGCGACGCCGATTCCGTCGACCATGCCTTCGAGTGGATCCAGGCCGGCTTCCCCCACCTGGATCTGCTGGTGAACAATGCCGGCCTGGCGCTGGGCGTCGCTCCGGCCCACGAGACCCGCATGGAGGACTGGGAGCGCATGATCGCCACCAACGTCCTGGGCCTCGCCCGGGTCACGCGCAAGGCCTTGCCCGGCATGGTCGAGCGCGACAGCGGCCACATCATCAATATCGGTTCGGTGGCCGGCAATTACGCCTATCCCGGCGGCAACGTCTACGGGGCCACCAAGGCCTTCGTGCGGCAGCTCAGCCTGAACCTGCGCGCCGACCTCTGGGACACGCGGGTGCGCGTCACCAACATCGAGCCGGGCTTGTGCGGCGGCACGGAATTTTCGGTGGTCCGCCTCGAGGGCGACGCCGAACGCGCCGCGGCGGTCTACGAGGGCGTGGAATCCATCAGCGCCGAGGACATTGCCGACACCGTGGCCTGGATCGCCCAGCGTCCCGCGCATGTCAACATCAACACCATCGAGCTCATGCCCGTGGCCCAGAGCTTTGCCGGCATGAGGATACACCGGCAACAGTGACTGAGCGCCCGCGCGCGACCGGGCGGGCGGCCTCAATCCTTGAGCAGCATCATGGTGAGGGAGCTGGGCTCGATATTGCCCTGCACCTTGAATGGCCCATCGTAGGCCGATATCAGGAACAAGGTCGCCCCGAAGCCCAGTGAAAACAGGCCCATCGAGACGTACAGCGGACGTTTGTGCGCGATATGCAGCTCGACCATCACGCAGGCCGAGACGAACAGCAGCATGAGGACCGTGAACCACTTGGTGATGCTGACGTGCTGGTGCGAGACGATCAGGCGCTGGTTGCGCGCCCGCTCGATCTCGAAGACGTAGCGCCGCAGATCTTGCGCGGCGCGGCGCTGGCCGAAATCGGGGGTGGTGGTCTCGATGCGCACCGACGCCACGACCAGCTCCTCGAGCAGGTTCTCGGCCCTTTCGCTGGCCTGGCCGTGGGCCATCAACGGCCATTCCTCGTCGATCACCTCGCGGATGTAATTATTGATGTCGGCGAGGACCGGCTCGCGGATCTCGGGATCGAAGAAACGCGTCACGCGCAGGGTGTCCGACACCGCGATGGCTTCCTGCTCGACGGCATTGCGGCCTTTGGCGTCGGTCTGCCAGACATCGGCCGCCACGAAGGCGATCACCATGCCGGTGGGCAGCAGGATCCCCGAGAGCATGGTGGTCACGAGGTTCGCCCCATGGCGTTCGGGCCAGAGGCGGCGCAGCGTGCGCATCAGAAGCAAGGCGCAGGTGCACAGGGCACCGACCTCGGCGACCGACACCAGGAATACCGCCCAATCGGGCAGGTCGTACATGAAATCGAACAGGGGCATGGCCGGGGTCCTGTGGTGTCCCCGGACGCGGCGCCCGGGGGCGTGCGGTCAGAGAATGTCCTGGATCCTTTCCAGGGGGCGGCACAGGCGCACGCCCTTTTCGGTGACGACGAAGGGGCGATTCAGGAGCACGGGATGCTGCTGGATCGCATCGAGCAGTTGATCGTCCGACAGCGCCGGGTCGTCCAGGCCGAGGTCCCGGTAGGCGGGTTCCTTGGCGCGCATGGCCTCGCGCACCGTAAGGCCGGCCGCCTGGATCAGCGCCCGCAACTCGTCGCGGGCCGGCAGCGCCTTGAGGTATTCGATGATCTCGACGGGCCGTCCACTGGCCTCGATGGCCTGGAGCGCGTTGCGCGAAGTACTGCAGCGTGGGTTATGGTAGATTTTGGTCATCTGGAACGTCGGTGCCTGGCGTGAGTGAATGCGCCATTATCCCCGATCATTCCGACTTGTTGAACAAGGAGTATCCCACCCATGATCGACCTTCATTACTGGACGACGCCCAATGGGCACAAGATCACCCTGTTCCTCGAGGAGACCGGCCTGCCCTACCGGATCCTGCCCGTGGACATCGGGCGCGGCGACCAGTTCCAAGCCGATTTCCTGCGGATTTCGCCCAACAACCGGATTCCGGCGATCGTCGACCATGAGCCCGAGGGCGGCGGCGAGCCCATCGCGATGTTCGAATCGGGCGCGATCCTGTTGTACCTGGCCGAAAAGACTGGGCGCTTCCTGCCCAGCGACCTGCGCGGACGCCATGAGGTCCTGCAATGGCTGTTCTGGCAGGTGTCCGGGCTTGGACCCATGGCGGGCCAGAATCACCACTTCAATGTCTACGCGCCCGACAAACTGCCCTACGCGATCGACCGGTACGTCCGCGAAACCGCGCGCCTGTACGCCGTGCTGGACAAACGCCTGGCGGGCCGCCGCTTCATCGGCGAGGATTATTCCATCGCCGACATGGCCTGCTATCCCTGGATCGTGTCCCACGGACTCCAAAAGCAGAACCTCGACGACTTTCCGCATCTGAAGGCGTGGTACGAGCGCATCGGCCAGAGGCCGGCGACGCAGCGCGCCTATGCGCTGATCAAATCCGTCAACCCTGGCGATGGGGCGCCCAGCACCGAGGCGGCGTACCGCGTCCTGTTCGGCCAGGACGCCGGGAGCGTACGATGAGCGCCCTGCGGTGGATGGCCGCGCATGGGCGATCCGGCCTGGCCGCATGGGCCTGCGCGCTGCTGCTCGCGGCCTGCGCGGCGCCCAGTGACCGGATTTCGCTGATTCCGTCCGAGCTCGACCAGCAGACCAGCCAGGATGGCCTGTTCACCCAGAAGGTCGCGTGGAGCCATGTGCGCCCGGGCTGTGAAGGCGAGTGTCCGAAACTGGTCGTCGACTCGCTGGCCTTTCCAGGGCATCGCATGCTGACTGAACTCGTGGACCATGCGCTGGCGACGATGACCTGGCTGGACCAGGACGAGCCCGTGCCCTACTTCACCATCGCCGAGTACGAGCCCTATTTCTGGCGGACCGCGGGCCCGCGGGACGAGACCTGGCTGCAGGCGCGCACGCGCTATCGCAACCGGCACATCACCGTGGTCGAATTGGACGCCAGCCAGTATCGCACCGGCATGGCCCACGGGATCTCGGGTACGCAATTCCTGAATTGGGACAACGAGGCCCGCAAGGTGCTGGCCCTGGACGACGTGCTGGTGTCGGGCGGCCGCGCCGCCTTCGACGAGGCCCTGAGGCGCGCGCACGCCCGCTGGCTGCAGGACAACCCCGCGGCACGCGAGGATCCCCTGAACTACGACCGGCTCTGGCCTTTTCGCGCCACCGACAATTTCGCCCTGACCGACCTGGGGGTGGTGGCCAAGTATCAGTCCTACCAGATCGCGCCCTATTCCTCGGGCCATCCGGAGCTGCTGGTCCCGTACACCGAGCTGCGGGACGTCCTGCGTTCGCGCTACCTGCCGCCCAGCTGACCGGCTTGCGGCGCCGCGCCGCCATACCGATATAGCGGGGCCGCATAATGCGCGCCCCTTATATCCATCAAGAAAACAATTCGTTCTGTCCGCGAGGGGATGTCTTTAATCTGGTGGCTCGTCAAAACCGGAATGAAGGACCCTCGACATGCGCGCTTCAAGCTTCCTGCTTTTTCTCGCCTCGGCCAGCCTGGGCCTGGCCGGCGCGGCGCACGCCGCCGACGTGACGCTGCTCAACGTCTCGTACGATCCGACCCGCGAGCTCTACCAGGCCTTCAACCAGGCCTTCTCGAAACATTGGCAGGCGGCCACCGGCGATCGCGTGACCATCCGCCAGTCGCACGGCGGCTCGGCCAAGCAGGCGCGCTCGGTGATCGACGGCCTGCAGGCGGACGTGGTGACGCTGGCGCTGGCGCCGGACATCGCCGCGATCGCCGCGCGCGGCGCCTTGCGCGAGGACTGGCAGCAGCAGCTGCCCCTGAACAGCGCACCCTATACCTCGACCATCGTCTTCCTGGTGCGCAAGGGCAATCCCAAGGGCATCCATGACTGGGGCGACCTGATCAAGCCCGGCGTCGAGGTGATCACGCCCAATCCCAAGACCTCCGGCGGCGCGCGCTGGAACTACCTGGCCGCCTGGGGCTATGCGCTGCGGCAGCCGGGCGGCGACGCGAGCAAGGCGCGGGACTTCGTCGCCCGGCTCTACAAGCAGGTGCCCGTGCTGGATTCGGGCGCGCGGGGCTCGACCACCACCTTCGTCGAGCGCGGCATCGGCGACGTGCTGCTGGCTTGGGAGAACGAGGCCTTTCTGGCGATCCAGGAGCTCGGCCCGGGCAAAGTCGACATCGTGGTGCCCTCGGTGAGCATCCTGGCCGAACCTCCCGTTGCGATCGTCGACAAGGTGGTCGATGCGCGCGGCACGCGCGAGGTCGCGAAAGCGTACCTCGACTACCTGTATTCCGAGGAAGGCCAGGAGATCGCCGCACGGAACTTCTACCGGCCGACCTTGAAAGCCGTGGCCGAGCGCCATGCCGGGCAGTTTCCCTCGGTGAACCTGTTCACGATCGAGGAGATCGCCTCGAACTGGACCGATGCGCAGAAAACGCATTTCGCCGATGGCGGCATTTTCGACCAGATCTACCAGCCTGGATCCCGGTAAGCGGGCGGCAAGACGGCGATGTCCATGACGTTCTCAATCCCCGCGCCCGGCGCGGCGCGCCGGGTCCTGCCGGGACGCAATCTCACCCTCGGTTTCACGCTGGCGTACCTGGGCCTCATCGTGTTGCTGCCCTTGTCGGCGGCCTTCCTGAAAACGGCGACCCTCAGTTGGGATGCCTTCTGGCAGACCGTCTCCTCGCCGCGGGTCGTGGCCTCGCTGCGCCTGAGCTTCGGTGGCGCTTTGCTGGCCGCGGCCGTCAACATGGTGTTCGGCGGCATCGTGGCCTGGGTGCTGGTGCGCTACCGCTTTCCGGGCAAGCGCCTGGTCGACGCCCTGGTGGACCTGCCCTTCGCGCTGCCCACGGCCGTGGCGGGGATCGCCTTGACCGCACTGTACGCGCCCAACGGCTGGATCGGACACTGGCTGGCGCCGCTGGGCCTGCAGGTGGCCTTCCAGCCGCTGGGCGTCGTCGTCGCGCTGATTTTCATCGGCCTGCCCTTCGTCGTGCGCACCGTGCAGCCGGTGCTGGAGGACATGGCCGCCGACTTCGAGGAGGCGGCCGGCAGTCTGGGCGCCTCCCGCCTGCAGACCTTCCTGCGGGTCATCTTTCCCACCATCCTCCCCGCCCTGCTGACGGGATACGCCCTGGCCTTCGCGCGGGCCGCCGGCGAGTACGGCTCGGTGATCTTCATCGCCGGCAACATGCCGATGGTGTCCGAGATCGCGCCGCTGCTGATCGTCACCAAGCTCGAGCAGTACGACTATGCCGGGGCGACGGCGATCGCCGTGGTGATGCTGGGCATCTCCTTCGTCCTGCTGCTGGCGATCAATCTCCTGCAGGCCTGGACGCGGCGCCGCTCGCGGGGCGAGGACACCTGACCATGCATACGACCACCATCCCTCTCGATCCCTCCCGTTCCGCAGCCGCTCGTGCCCCGGCCCGGCCCGCCGCCGACGGCCGGATCGTGCGCGGGGCGCTCATGCTGACCGCCTTCGCCTTCCTGTTCCTGTTCCTGTTCGTACCCCTGGCGGCGGTCTTCCACGAGGCCCTGGCCAAGGGCTGGGAGACGTGCGTGGCGGCGATCACGGATCCCGACGCCCTGGCCGCCATCCGCCTGACGCTGCTGGCAGCCGGCATCGCCGTGCCGCTGAACCTGGTCTTCGGAGTGTGCGCGGCCTGGGCCGTCGCCCGCTTCCAGTTTCGCGGCAAGAGCCTGCTGATCACGCTGATCGACCTGCCGTTCTCGGTGTCGCCGGTGATCGCCGGCCTGATCTACGTGCTGCTGTTCGGCGCGCAGGGCTGGTTCGGACCCTGGCTGCAGGCGCACGGCATCCAGATCCTGTTTGCCGTCCCCGGCATCGTCCTGGCGACGGTCTTCGTGACCGTGCCCTTCGTCGCACGCGAACTGATTCCCTTGATGCAAGCCCAGGGCAGCGACGAGGAAGAAGCCGCCATCGTCCTCGGCGCGTCGGGCTGGCAGGCCTTCTGGCACGTGACGCTGCCCAATATCCGCTGGGGGCTGTTCTATGGCGTGATTCTCTGCAACGCTCGCGCGATGGGCGAGTTCGGCGCCGTGTCGGTCGTCTCGGGACATATCCGCGGCTTGACCAACACCATGCCGCTGCACGTGGAGATCCTCTACAACGAGTACAACTTCGCCGCGGCGTTTTCCGTGGCATCGCTGCTGGCCCTGCTGGCCCTGCTGACCCTGGCGCTGAAAGCCTTGGCCGAATGGCGCTTGCGCGCGCGGGCCGCCCAACCTCTATCGGAGTCGACATCATGAGCATCGAGGTACGCGCCATCCACAAGCGCTTTGGCGCGTTCACCGCGCTGGAGGACGTGTCGCTGGCCTTTCCCGAAGGCCGACTGACCGCCCTGCTGGGTCCGTCGGGCTGCGGCAAGACGACCTTGCTGCGCATCATCGCAGGCCTGGAGTTTCCCGACAGCGGACAGGTCTTCCTCGAGGGGGCGGACGCCTCCCGCACCCATGTGCGCCAGCGCCAGGTGGGCTTCGTATTCCAGCACTACGCGCTGTTCAAGCACATGAGCGTATTCGAGAACGTCGCCTTCGGGCTGCGCGTCAAACCCAGGGCCCAGCGCCCGAGCGAGCGGCGGATCCGGGAAAAAGTCATGGGCCTGCTGGAACTGGTCCAACTCGACTGGTTGGCCGACCGCCGCCCGGCCGCGCTGTCGGGCGGCCAGCGCCAGCGCATCGCCCTGGCGCGGGCGCTGGCCGTCGAGCCGCGCGTCCTGCTGCTGGACGAGCCCTTCGGCGCCTTGGACGCGAAAGTCCGCAAGGAATTGCGGCGCTGGCTGCGCCGCCTGCATGACGAACTGCCGGTCACCAGCATCTTCGTCACCCACGACCAGGAAGAGGCTCTCGAGGTGGCCGACGAGATCGTCATCATGAATCGCGGGCGCATCGAGCAGGCCGGCGCGCCGCAAGCCGTCTACGACCAGCCCGCCACGCCGTTCGTGTACGGGTTCCTGGGGCACGTGAACCTGTTCCACGGGCGGATCCTCCATGGCCGCCTCCAGACCGGCGGCGCCGTCTTGGATGCCCCCGGCCACGGAGACGTGGATGCGCCGGGCACCGCCTACGTGCGGCCGCACGACATCGAGATCGAGCCGTACGCCCGGGATGCCGCCGGCGGCGGCCTGGACGTCAGTCTGCAGCGCGCCCATGCGTTCGGCCCGCTGGCGCAGCTGGAGCTGCGCCGTGCGGACAACAGCGAGATCATCGAGGTCGTCATGCCCAGCGAACAGTACGCCCGCATCCGCGACGGCGGCCACCGGCGCTTCATCGCACGCCCGCGCCAGGCGCGCGTCTTCGTCAACCAGGCGGCCTAGGCCTGGCATTCTAGTGTCCTGTTTGCTTAATACTCATGCTTAAATTCGGCGTCTGCACTGCCCGGCCTGCGTTGCAAATCCTCGCGATAGCAAAGGCTATCGCTGCGGTTTGCGCCTTGTCCGGACAGCGCATCCATCCGAATTTAAATGCATGGATTAAGCAAACAGGACACTAGCGGGGCGTCACTGGCCCGCCGGCGTATCCTCGAAGCGCTCCAGATCGAAATAGCGGGAAAAAGAGCTCTGGTCCTCTGCCTTGGACGCAGCCCCTGCGGGTGGCTGCGGCGCGGGGACGGCGGCCTTGTCGCCGCCCCATTGACGGCGCAGCGCGACCTCGCGGCTCAGGGCCTGGAGCTTGTCCGCCAGCGCCGTGTGCTTGCCTCGCGCCGCCCAGTCCGCGGCGGTCTCATGCTTGGCATTGAACATGGTCGCGTCCGCGCCATGCTCGAGCAGCAGCCGGACCATGGGTTCCTTGCCCGACAGGGCGGCCATCATCAGCGGCGTGGTGCCGTCCGGTCCGGGCGCATTGACGATGGCGCCGCGCTGGATCAGGAGCTGCGCGGTCTCGATCCGGGCCTTGGAGGCGGCGTAGTGCAAGGGGGTCCAGCCCAGGCGATTGACCTGCGCGCCCGCATCGATCAGTTCGCGCGCGCGTTCGGTCTGGCCCAGGATGCACACGTACATCAAGGGCGTTTCGTCGTAGGCGTTGGGCTGGTCGATCTCGACCCCGCGGGCGATGCGCAGGAGGTCGAACACTTTCCACGATTGTTCGCGCGCCGCCTGCGTCAGGGCCGGATTGCCGATTTCGTTGAGCGCCGCCGGGTCCGTGCCGCGCAGCAGCATGGTCTGCACCGCCGACACATCGTCGCGGCGGATGGCCGACCACCAGTCCGGCGATGGCTGGGCGGCATGCGCCGTCCCCAGCGCGGCCAGCAGCCACAGCATGAGGCACCAGGCCGCCAGCGACGGCATGCGCAGCGTGGATGGAATGTGAAGCCTATGCTGTCCGATCATGGGGCCTCCGAGGGCAATCAGGCCGTGCGGCCGATCTTGTTGAACAGGGTAAAGAAGTTGTCGGTGCTCGCCCGGGCGATCGTCTCGACCGGTACGCCGCGCAACTGCGCGATCTTTTCGGCGACATGCACGACCTTGGATGGATCGTTCTGCTTGCCGCGGTAAGGCACGGGCGCCAGATAGGGGGAATCCGTCTCGATCAGCATGCGGTCCAGCGGCACCCTGCGGGCGACATCCTGCAGGGCGACGGCGTTCTTGAAGGTGACGATGCCCGAGAATGAAATATAGAACCCCAGCGCCATGGCCGCTTCGGCGACCTCCCAGGATTCGGTGAAGCAGTGCATGACCCCGCTGCGGGCGCCTTCCTCGCGCATGAGGCGCAAGGTGTCCTCGGCCGCCGACCGGGTATGGATGATCAGGGGCAAGCCGCTGTCCAGGCTGGCGCGGATGTGGGTGCGGAAACGGTCCCGCTGCCAATCGAGGGGTTCGGCCAGCCGATAGTAATCGAGGCCGGTCTCGCCGATGGCGACGACCTTCGGATGCGCCGCGCGCTCCAGCAAGTCCTGCAGGCTGGGCTCGGCCTGGTCGTCGTCCTCGGCATCATTGTCCGGATGCACGCCCACCGAGGCGTGGAGATTCGGCCGCCCTTCGACCATTGCCATCAGGCCGGGCCAGTCGCGCAGGTTGACGCTGACCACCAGGGCGTGGCCGACGTCGGCGGCGCGCATGTCCTCGAGGATGGCGGGCAGGCGCGCGGCCAGATCGGGAAAATTCAAATGGCAGTGCGAATCGACGTACATGGCGATGGTCCGTGTGTCAGGCGCCGGCCGTGGCGGGACTGCAGGCCTTGAGCAGCAGGGCCACCGCGTGATCGGCGAGAAAGCGTGGATTGAGCGCGTGGCCCGCCAGCCGGCGCTGCCGGGCGAGCCAGTGCGCCGCCTCGGCCAGGCGGCGCGCGTCCAGGCGGGCGGCCAGGGCTTCGATGCGGGCGGCCTGCGCCGGAAAGTAGCGCGAGGGCGCTGCGCCCGTGCGCAGGGACAGGTCGACCAGCAGCCGCTGGAAGCCATCGACCCAGTCGGCGATGTCCTCGTCGGCCAGGGCGTCGGCAAGCTCGCCCGCGGTCCCGCGGCCGTCGCACAGGTCCAGGAAGGCTTCGAGCCATGCCGGACACGCGCGGCCGCCGCTGCGCGCCCGCTCGCGAGCGAGCAAGGGCGCGCCGCCGCAGGCCGCGAGCCAGGCATCCGCCTGCTCGATGCCTTGCGAGGCCAGCCAGGCCTGCGCTTGATCGGCGGCCGGCACCGGCAAAGGCAGCCGGCGGCAGCGTGACACCAGGGTGGGCAGCAAGCGGTCGGGGGCCTGGCCGGCCAGCAGGAATACCGTGTTTTCCGGCGGTTCCTCGAGAATCTTGAGCAAGGTGTTGGCCGAGATGACGTTGAGGGCCTCGGCCGGATAGAGCACGGCCACGCGCCAGCCGCCTCGATGGGTGGCCGTGTTGAACCAGGGCAGCAGGCCGCGGACCTGCTCGACGCGGATCTCGCGCGAGGCCTGCTTTTTCTTGCCCTCGGCGGTGTCGGCCTCGGCGCTTTCGCCTTCGGCCAGCGCGGTCGCCTCGGGCCGTATCCGCCGCAGATCCGGATGATTGCCCGCCGCGACCCAATTGCAGGCCTGGCACGCGCCGCAGGCCAGGCCATCGTTGGGCGACTCGCACAATAGGGCGGCTGCTCCCGCAAGGGCGAACTCGACCTGGCCGATGCCGCGCAACCCATGAATCAGCCAGGCGTGGGCGAAGCGCTCACGGCCGGCCAGCCAGGCGCGGGCCGGTTCGACCTGCCAGGGCAGGAATCCACCATCGTGCACGGGCGCGTTCATGGTGCCCCCCAGGCGCTGCGCGCCGTCCACCTCGCGGCTTGCATGCCGCTCGGATTCGACAGGCACAGGCCAGCCCGCAGGGGCTGCCCTGTGTCCGGCCTCATCCCCCCAAGCGGGGATTCGCGCTTGGGGCGGCCCGGCGCGCTCATAAATCCCCCGGTTCGCGGCCGTGCGCGGCCAGCAGGGCGCGCAGCTGCGCGGCCAGGGCGGCACGGACGTGTTCGATGCTCTGGGTGGCGTCGATGATCACGACGCGTGCCGGATCCGCCGCGGCCCGCGCGTGGTAGGCCGCCCGGGTGCGCTCGAAGAACGCGGCGCCTTCACGCTCGAACCGGTCCGGCGCCGCGCGCCCGCCCTCGAGACGTTGGCGCGCAACCGCCAGCGGAACATCGAACAGAAAGGTGCGATCGGGCGAGAAGCCGTCCTGGACCCAGGCCTCGAGCGCCTCGACGGGGCCGGCGCCCAGTTCGCGTCCGCCGCCCTGGTAGGCGAAGGTCGCGTCCGTGAAACGGTCGCACAGCACCCACTGGCCGCGCGCCAAGGCGGGCAGGATGACGGCGCGCAGATGCTCGTTGCGCGCCGCGAACATCAGCAGTGTCTCGGTGCGCAGGTCCATGGGCTCGCGCAGCACCAGTTCGCGCAAGGCCTCGCCCAGCGCGGTGCCGCCCGGCTCGCGGGTACACACCAGGTCGATCCCGGCTTGGCGCAGCGCATCGGCCATCCAGTCGACGTGCGTGCTCTTGCCCGCCCCGTCCAGGCCTTCGAGCGTGATGAAGCAGGCATTGCGGCGATCGGTGCTCATTTGCGCTTGAGGATATATTTGCCCACCGCGCGGTTATGGGCGGACAGGTTCTTGGAGAATTCGCTGGTGCCGTCGCCGCGCGACACAAAATAAAAATAGTCGTGGGTCTCGGGATGCAAGGTGGCCATCAGGGCGGCCTTGCCGGGGCTGGCGATGGGCGTGGGCGGCAGGCCGGGCCGGGTATAGGTATTCCAGGGCGTATCGCGCTCGAGGTCTTTGCGGCGCAGATTGCCCTGGTAGGCGTCGCCCATGCCATAGATTACCGTCGGGTCGGTTTGCAGCGGCATGCCCCGGCGCAGGCGATTGATGAACACGCCGGCGATCCGATCGCGGTCCGCGTCGTGCCCGGTCTCCTTCTCGACGATGGATGCCAGGATCAAGGCCTCGTAGGGCGTGTTCAGCGGCAGGCCCGGATCGCGATCCTCCCAGGCGCGCTCGAGCGCCTGGCTGCCGGCCAGCGCGGCACGGCGCAGGATGTCGAAATCGCTGGTGCCCGGCGAAAAGACGTAGGTGTCCGGATAGAACAAGCCCTCGGGCGAGGTCTCGTCCAGGCCGAGCCGCAGCAGCAGGTCGGCGTCCGTGACGCCGTCCAGCGTCTGGCGCACGTTCGGGTCCGTGCGCAAGGCCGCGCGCATCTGCGCATAGGTCCAACCCTCGGGGAAGGTCAGCCGGACCTGCGTCATGTCGCCGTTGGCCATGCGTTCGAGCAGGCGCCAGGGCGTGTCCCCGCGGCGCGCCTCGTAGGCCCCCGCCTTGAGCTGCTTGTCCAGCCCGCTCAAGCGGGCCAGTGCGACGAAGGCGTCCGGGTGGATGCGGATCCCCGCGTCCTGCATGAGGTGCGCGATCTGGCGCGGCGTGCTGCCCGGGTCGACGACGTAGTCGGCCACCTCGCCCGCCATGGGCACCGCCCGCCGCCACCCCCAGTAGGCCGAGCCCAGCAGGCCGGCGGCGATCGCCGCGAGCAGCAGGACGAGCCCCCAGATGAGCAGGCGTTTGAAGATTTTCATGGCCGCCAGTTTAACCGAGGCGTCCCGTCCTTAGGCGGGCGGTCGCGGCATGACCCGGATGCCCGTCCGGGCACGCATGCGGGCGCGCGCCGGGGCGGCTATCATGTGGATGATGTCGCTACACCCATGCATTCAATGAATCAACACTCGATGCCTGAATTTTCCTGCCCCGCCCGCACCCGCCTGGACGATCTGGCGGTTCTCACCATCGCGGGCCCCGATGCCGAGGCATTCCTGCACGGCCAGATCACCAATGCCGTCCAGGACATGCCGGACGAGCAGGCGCGGCCGGCCGCCTATTGCTCCGCGCAGGGCCGGATGCTGGCCAACCTGGTGGTCTGGCGCAGCGGGCCGGAGGATCTGCGCGTGATGCTGGCGCGCGATCTCGCCCCGGCCGTCGCGCGGCGCCTGGGCATGTTCGTGCTGCGCGCCAAGGTCCGCATCCAGGTCGAGGACGGCCTGTCCGTCCTCGGTTGTTCGGGCTCCGAGGATTGTCCGGCGGCGGCCGCGGTCCCATGGACGCGCGGCCGGGATGCCGAAGGCGACTGGATTGCCGCGCCCGCCCACGGCTCCCGGATCCGGGCCTGGCGGGTGGTCGACCGGGATCTCGACGGGGTGCCGGCGGACGATGCGGCCTGGCGCGCGGCGGACCTGGCGGCGGGCCGGCCCTGGATCCGCGCGGCCACCCAGGACCTGTTCCTGCCGACCGCCCTCGACATGGACTTGAACGGCGGCATCGACTTCGGCAAGGGCTGTTATCCCGGCCAGGAAGTCATCGCCCGCACGCACTACCGGGGCACGGTCAAGCGGCGCATGGCCTACGGCACCGCGGCCTGGCCGGACGCACTGCCCCTGCCCTTGCCGGGTGCGGACCTCTACGAGGCCGGCGGTGCGCGGCCCGCCGGGCGCGTCATCGACCTGGTGCGCGTGGGGGACACCGTCCATGCCGCCGTCGAGATCACGTTGACGGATTGGCCGGCCATGCGCTACGCCCTGGCGGCCGCCGACGGCCCGGTGCTGAGCCTGTCGCCGCCGCGGGCCCTGGCGGCCACCGCCTGATCAGCGCTCGTAGAGCTTGAGCACGCTGGAAAAGTCCAGCCCGCCATGTCCGCGGGCGCTGAGCATCGCATACAGGTTGCGGGCCAGCTCGCCCAGGGGGGTGGCGCTGCGGCTGTGCATGGACGCCTCGGCCGCCAGGCCCAGATCCTTGAGCATCAGGTCCACCCCGAAACCGCCGGCGTAGCCCTTGGACGAGGGCACGTTTTCCATGACACCGGGCCAGGGATTGTAGAGTTCGGTCGCCCAGTTGCGTCCGGAACTCTTGGCGATGATGTCGGACAGCACCTTGGGATCCAGGCCGTTGGCCACGCCCAGGGCCAGCGCCTCGGCGGTGCCCGCCATCAGGATGCCCAGCAGCATGTTGTTGCAGATCTTCGCCACCTGTCCGGCCCCCGGCTCGCCCGCATGAAAGATGTTCCTGCCCATGGCTTGCAGGTAGGGCCGCGCGGCCTCCAGGTCGGCGGCCGCGCCTCCCACGATGAAGGTCAGCGTGCCCGCCGCGGCGCCGCCCGTGCCCCCGGAGACCGGTGCATCCAGCATCCGGATGCCCGCGGCGGCGGCCGCCGCCGCGACCTTGCGCGCGGATTCCGGCGCGATGGTGCTGCATTCCAGCACCAGGGTGCCCGCCGCGATCTCGGCCAGCAGGCCTGGCTCGCCGAGGTAAAGGCCCTCGACATGGCGGCTGGCGGGCAGCATCGTGATGACCAGTTCCGCGCCATGCACGGCCTGCGCCGCCGATGCGGTCGCCTCGGCACCCGCCTGGGCCGCGGCCTGCACCGCCGCGGGCACCAGATCGAACGCCTTGACGCGGTGGCCGGCCTTGATCAGGTTCACGGCCATGGGTGCGCCCATGTGCCCCAGGCCGATGAATGCAATATGACTGCTCATGCGTGGTCTCCTCGGGTGTCGTTCATGGTGAGCGGCGTGTGGTGGTGCCCCGGTTCATGCCCCCAGGTCGGCCAGCGGATGGGCCTGGCCCTCGGGCCAGGGGCGGCGGAAGAATCGCCGCACCCATTGCGCATCGGCCTGCGCGTGGGTGGCGGGCCGCCAGCGCGGCGACTTGTCCTTGTCGATCAGCAGTGCGCGTATGCCTTCCCGCAGATCACCCTCGGCCGCGCAGTGCAGCGACGCCACGTATTCCTGGCGGAACACCTCGGCCAGCGATTGCAGTCGCGCGCGCTGCACCAGGGTGTAGCCCAGGCGCGCGGAACCCGGCGAGCCGGCGGCGAAAGTGGCGGCCGCCCGCGCGAGCCAGGGGTCATCATGACCATCCCAGCCCCGGATCCCCGCGCAGATCTCGTCGAAATCGGCACGATCGCAGGCCCTGCGGATGGCCTCGAAGTGGGTCTGCAACGGGCCCGGCGCGCCGGCCGCCCCGTCGGCGGACAGGCGATCGATCAGGCGGTCGACTTGAGCCCCGTGCGCCTGCGGATCGGGATCCCAGTCGGTGGCGGCCAGGGCGGCGTGCAGTTCAGGGAGATCCGAGGACCTGCAGGCACGGTCGGCCAGGCCCAGGCGCAGGCAATCGGCCGCACCGAGCTGCGCGCCCGTCAAGGCCAGGAAGGTGCCGATGCCGCGCGGCAGCCGGCCCAGCATCCAGGTGCCGCCCACGTCCGGAAACAGGCCGATGGAAACCTCGGGCATGGCGAAGCGCGTGGTCTCGGTCACGATGCGGTGGCTGGCGCCCATCATCAGGCCGACGCCGCCGCCCATCACGATGCCGCTGCCCCAGCAGACGAGCGGCTTGCGGTAGCAGTGGATCAGGTAATCGAGCCGATATTCCACCTCGAAGAACCGGCGGGCATAGACGTTGTCCCAGGCCGCAGCGCCGGTATTGTCGAGCATGGAACGATACAGGCCATGCAGGTCGCCGCCCGCGCAGAATGCCTTGCCGCCCGCGCCGTCGAGCAGGACGGCCGCAATGGCGGGATCATCCTGCCAGGCCCGCAGGCGCGCATCCAGCGGCTCGCACATGGCCAGCGACAAGCCGTTGAGCGTGCGCGGGCTGTTCAGGGTGGCCACGCCGATGCGCCGGCCGTCGCGGCCGGGCGTCTCATGGAACAGCACCAGCGGCTGGCTGGCGGGTTCGGGTGCGGTGGATGCGCTCATCGCAGATCGGCTCCGTGGTCGAGCACCTGGCGGGCGACGATCAGGCGCATGATTTCATTGGTGCCTTCCAGGATCTGGTGCACGCGGGTGTCGCGCACCAGCCGTTCCAGCGGATAGTCCTTGAGGTAGCCGTAGCCGCCGTGGATCTGCTGCGCGTCCAGGCAGGACTGAAAGCACAGGTCGGTGGCCAGGCGCTTGGCCATCGCGCAATAGGCGGTGGCCCGCGGGTCGCCCTCGTCCAGCATGCAGGCCGCCAGGCGCACCATCTGGCGCGAGGCGACGATATTGGCCAGCAAGTCGGCCAGCTTGAACTGCAGCGCCTGGAATTCCGCCAGGGCGCGGCCGAACTGGCGCCGTTCGCCCATGTAGCGGCGCGCGGCCTCATAGGCGCCTTGTGCGGCGCCCACCGAACAGGTGGCGATGTTGATGCGCCCGCCGTCCAGGCCTTTCATCGCGAGCTTGAAGCCCTCGCCCTCCTCGCCCAGGCGGTTCTGGGCGGGGATGCGAACATTGTCGAAGGCGATCTGCCGGGTCGACTGGCTGTTCCAGCCCATTTTGTCTTCCTTGCGGCCATAGCGGATGCCCGGCGCGTCGCCGGGCACGGCAAAGGCCGAGATCCCGCCCGCTCCGGGGCCGCCGCTGCGGGCCATCACCACCAGGAGGTCGGTGTCGCCCGCCCCGGAAATGAAGGCCTTGGCGCCATGGATCACGTAGTCCCCGCCTTCGCGTTGCGCGCGCGTCGCCAGCGAGGCGGCGTCCGAACCCGAATCGGGTTCGGTCAGGCAGTACGAGGCGAGCTTTTCACCCGAGGCCAGCAGCGGTCCCCAGTGGTCGCGCACTGCGGGCGCGGCCCATTGGCCGATCATCCAGGTGGCCATGTTGTGAATGGTCAGGAACGCCGTGGTGGACGGATCGACGGCCGCCATTTCCTCGAACACCAGGGTGGCGTCCAGCCTGGGCAGGCCCAGGCCACCGATGGATTCCGGCGCATACAGGGCGCAGAACCCGAGCTCGCCCGCCTTGGCGAAGGCCTCGCGGGGGAAGATGCCGTGCGCATCCCAATGCGCGGCCTTGGGGGCCAGTTCGCCTTGCGCGAATTCGCGCGCGGCTCGCGCAAAGGCTTGTTGTTCCTCGCTGAGGCGAAAGTCCATGTCGCTTGTCTCCGGATCGCTGGATGGAAGGCGCGTGGCGTGCGGGCTTGTGGCTCGCACGACGCGGCGGGAACGCGGGTCGTCGGGACGCGCGTCGACCGTCGGGCTCAACTGTAGCACCGCCAGTGGCCTGATCCCAAGCCCCGTCGCATCCCTTGCGGCTCAAGTCGTCCGTGCGGCCTTGTGCAGCGCCCGGCGGCGGCGGGACTCCAGGGGATCGAATACCAGCGGCCGATAGATTTCGATCCGATCGCCGTCGCCCAGCGCGCGCTGCGGCGCGCAGCGTTCGCCATGGATGCCGAGCGGCGGCAGGGGCCGGGCGTATTCCGGATAGCGCCGTGCGAAGGCGCTTTGCGCCACGGCCTCGGCCACGGTGGCGCCCGCCTTCAGGTCCAGGTGCTCGCGCCAGAGGCCGTCGGGCGCCGCGAACACGAGTTCGATGCGCATGATGCTCAACCGTAGACCGTCCGCGCGCGCTGCGTGAACGAGTCGATGAAGCTGGACGCGATCCGGTTGAACACGGGGCCGATCACGGCCTCGAGCGCGCGGCTGGAAAAGGCGTATTCCATGGTGTAGAGGACCTTGCAGCCCTCGTCGCCCAGGGCCTGGAAAGTCCAGTGGCCGGTCAGGTTGGAAAACGGACCGTCGACCAGGTGAAAAACGATGCGGTCCGGAAAATGGTGCTCGTTGCGGGTGGTGAAGCTCTGGCGTATCCCGGCAAAGCTGATGCGCAGTGTCGCCTGCATCCCGTCGTCGTTGCGCCATTGCACCTCGGCGCCCGCGCACCAGGGCATGAATTCGGGATATCGGGCGACATCCGCCACCAGTTCGAACATCTGTTCGGGACGATAGGGAACGAGGACGGAGCGCTGTACTGTATGCATCGATGGCTGTTGGGGGATGGGATAGAATGAAAGGATTTTACCGGCCCAGGCCCGTTGGACTTATGAGCATTGTAGATAATCGCAAGGCCACCCACGACTATTTCATCGAAGATCGCTTCGAGGCGGGGCTGGTGCTCGAGGGCTGGGAAGTCAAGGCGATCCGCGCAGGGCATGTGCAGCTCAAGGAAAGCTACGTCATCGTACGCAACGGCGAACTGTGGATCATCGGCATGCACGTCAGCCCCCTGCCCACGGCCTCGACCCACATTCACCCCAACGCCACCCGTACCCGCAAGCTGCTGCTGAAGGCCGATGAAATCAGCAAGCTGATCGGCAAGGTCGAACAGCGCGGATACACCCTGGTGCCCTTGAACCTGCACTATAAGAACGGCCGCATCAAGCTGGATTTCGGCCTGGGGCGCGGCAAGAAACTGCACGACAAGCGCGACTCCGCACGTGACAAGGACTGGGCCCGCGAAAAAGAACGGCTGATGAAGCACGATACGCGGCGCGGCCGTCCGGACTGAATCCGGGCGCGGCCGGCCCCGTCCGCCGCATCACGCCGCTCGCAGACGCTGCGCCAGGTGCCCGCCCAGCCGGTGCGCCAGCGCCATGATGGTCAGGGTCAGGTGCTTGTCGGGCAGCACGGGAACCACCCCGCCGTCGCACACATACAGATTGTCCAGACCATGGGCCTTCAGGTCGGCGTCGACCACGCCGGCGTGCGCGCCGCTCGACATGGCGGTCGTGCCGGCATAGTGGATGCCGGTGCCGCTGTTGTCGCGGGTGGTGTGATACAGCGTTGCCGAAGCGCGGCGCAGCACCTTGCGGCCCCAGTCCATCATGGCGTCCATCTGCTGGTGGGCGCGGCCGGGGATGGCAAAGTCGATGTCGACCTGGGGCACGCCCCAGGCATCCAAAGTGTCGCCCGGCCTGACGCGGTTGCCGGGCACGGGGTCGCCCGCACAGAACAGCCCGAGCGTCAGGTAGCTGTGGAACATGGCCCGCGAGAGCCGGTCCTTCAGGCCGGTGCTGAACAGGCGCATCGAGCCGAGGTAGTGCGGCGTCGTGGGGATGCCATGGATCGCATGGCCGATGAACGGGAACTCCGAACCGTCCGGCAGCCGGCCGCGCGACAGCAGGATCAGCAGGTCGCCGTAGCCGATGTCGTAGTCACGGTGCTTGCCCCAGAGCTTGTAGAGCGAGGTCGACAGCACGACTTTGGGATTGTCCTGCAGGCGGCGGCCCAACTGGTCCCCGTGGTTCGCCAACCCGCCGGGATGGCGGTCGTCGGCCGAGTTGAACAGGATGCGCGGCGTCTCGACGGCGCCGGCCGCCAGGACGACGTACCGTGCCCTCAGCCGATGGCGTTCGCCGCGGGCGACGTCCAGGTACTCGACCGCCGTCACGCGTGCGCCGTCGTCCTCGGCCAGCAGGCGCACGACTTTGGTGCCCGTGCGCAGGCGATAGTTGGGCCGTCCGGCGATGGTCGGCAGCAGGCGCACGGAGAACTTGTAGACGGCGCCCACCGGGCAGCCCGAGGTGCAAATGCCGGTCGAGACGCAGCTGTGCGGCGTGCCCGCGCGCGTGTTGATCGCCTTGCGGTTGGGGATCGCGTGGGAATGCGGCTCGCGCAGCGAGCGCACCGCGTCGACGATGATCCGGTCGGCCGGCCGCAGGGGCTTGGGCGGCACGTAGTGCCCGTCGGGGAGTTCCGGCAGGTTCTCGCGGGTGCCGCAGACGGTGATGAGTTCCTCGACGGCGCCGTAATGCGGCTCGAGCGTGGCGTAGTCGATGGGCCAGCCGCGCATGTCCTCGGGCGAAAAGCGCACGCTGACGCCGTTCCAGAGGTTTTGCAGCCCATTGAGCGCAAGAATCTGGAAATGCTGGAAAGCGCCCGGACGCCGCGCCGTGGACCCCGCCCGGCCATCCGCGAACAAGGGATGGATGAACAGGCTGTCGTGGGGATCGCTGGGCCAGACGGTGTCCGGGCCGATGCCCAGCGTATCGCCGCCGTCGGGTGGCGTGAGGCGGGTGAACTGGTCATCGGGCAGCGCGGGGCCTTGCTCGAGGGACACCACGTCGATGCCCGCCATCGCCAGCGTATGGGCAAGAATGCCGCCGCCGGCGCCGGTGCCGACGACGCAGACCTCGCAATCGTACTCAGCCATGGATCACCCCCGCCGTCCGCGTGCCCTCGCCGACCGACGCCAGGAAGGCGGGCGAGGCGTAGCGCACGTGCTCGAGGAACATCGTCAGCACGCGGGCTTCCGCACCCAGGGCGCGCCGGGTTCGGCGCACCCTGGCCAACGCGCAGCCAGACGGCGTGCAGGGCCACGCGGACCTGGTGATTGTCGTAGGCCAGCGCAGCCACCTGCGCCGCCATGGGCAGCAAATCCTGGCGGTAGGGACTCATGCCGATCAAGGCGCGCACCAGCGCCTCGGCCTGTTCGCGCGGCAGCCCGAGGCTGGCCTCGATGGCCCGCGCATCCGGCGCGGGCGCCGTCAGCCCGGGACGCAGCAGGCGCAGGGGCCGCCCGGCGGCCAGGTGGGCCTCGATGGCCTCCAGCGGCACGCCGTTGGTCTCGGGCACGTAGCGGCGCGTGAAAAACAGGCCCGCCACGCAAATCAGGGAATAGAAGGCAAAGACCCCGCCCAGCCCGAACGCGGCGACCAGGATCGGAAATGAGAAGACCACCACGAAATTCAGGCCCCAATTGGCGAGGGTCGCCATGCTCATGCCCAGGGCGCGGACGTGGCGCGGGTACACCTCGGACATCATGACGTAGGGCAAGGGACCCAGGCTGGCCGCGAAGGCCGCGATGTACAGCACCATGCCGAGGATCGCGATGACGTCGAGCCATTGCGCCTGGGTCCAGGCTCCCAGCGAGATCATGGCCAGGCTCACCGCGGCGCCGGCAAAGCCGATGTACAGCAGCGGCTTGCGGCCGATGCGGTCGATCAAGGCCATGCCGACGAGCGTCATGAGAACGTTGACGACGCCGATGCCCATGGTGGCCAGGATCTGGATGTCGTGCGAATCGAACCCGGCCTCCTTGAAGACGGTCGGCGCATAGTAGATGACGGCATTGATGCCGCTGAACTGCTGCAGCGCGAACAGGCCGACGCCCACCACCAGGGCCGGACGCACGCTCTCGGCCAGCAGGTCGCGCCATTTTGCCGCGGGTCCGTCTTGCGCCTCGGCATCGGCGGCCAGGATCTGGCCGAGTTCGCGCTCGATGCCGGGATCCGCGGGCGATACGCCACGCAAGCGCGCCAGCGCCTCGTGCGCCGCCTCGCCGCCGCGATGGGCCGCCAGCCAGCGCGGCGTATCGGTGAGGAACAGCATGCCCACGAACAGGGCCAGGCCGGGCACCGCCCCCAGGAGGAACATCGTGCGCCAGTCGTCGCCGAGGACGTAGTTGACGATGTACGCGCCCAGGATGCCCAGCGTCACGGCCAACTGGTAGATCGAGACCAGCATGCCGCGCTGGCGCGCGGGGGCGCTCTCGGCAATGTACAGGGGCGCCACGAGCGCGGCGATCCCGACGGCGAAACCGAGCAACAGGCGCGCGGCGCTGAGCATCCAGACGGCCGAGATCAGGCTGGACGCCACCGCCCCGAGAATGAACAGCACGGCCGCGGCCAGCAGCGAGGCGCGCCGGCCGAGGCGCTCGGCGGCATAGCCCGCGGCGACCGCGCCGAACAGCGCGCCCAGCGGCACGGCGGCCGTCATCAGCCCCTCGGCGCCGGGCGCGATGGCGAATGTGTCGCGCAGGAAGCCGAGCGCGCCGGCGATGACCCCTTCGTCGAATCCGAACAGGATGCCGGCCAGCCCCGCGATGACCGCGACGAAGTAGATCATGACAGGACCCCGGCCGCGACCTTGCGCATCGCGCGGACGATGTCGTCGACATCCTCGTCCGTGAGGCAGGACGCGATGGTCAGCAACGCCCCGTTCGCATGCAGGGCGTCGCAGCGCGGCAGCGCGCCGGCCCGGTAGTCGTAGTCCTGGGCGAAGGCGTTGGCCGGGTGGGTCCAGGGATGGCCGTCGCGGCTGTTGGAGCGCCGGTTCACCAGGCTGGGGATGTTGGAATACCAGTGTAGGCCCCACTCGCGCATGGTGAGGCAGGCGAGGCTGCCGGCCGGCCCGGCGATGCCCTCGGCGCGCAGCGCGGCGACGAAGCGCGCGGCCAGCGCCTCGTCGGGCAGGGCCATCAAGAGGAACGGCCCGGCGTCCCCCTGCGGATCGAGGACATTGCGGAACGTCAGGCCCCGGGTGCCTTCGAGCGCCTCGCGAATGCGCCATTTGGCCGAGCGCATGGCGCCGGTGATGCGCGGCAGCTTGCGCAATTGCGCCAGAAGCATGGCGCCGGTGAGTTCGTTCATGCGCGCGCCCATGCCCCACAACTGGATGCCCGGGTCGCTGGTGTCGAGCCGGCCCGCCGGCGTGCGCGGATAGCCCAGGTCGTGCAGGGCCACGACACGGCGAAACAATGTATCGTCATCGCAAACGACCATGCCGCCGTCGCCCGCCGTCATGTTCTTGTTCAACTGGAAGCTGAAGATGCCGATGTCGCCGAACCGGCCCACCGGCGTGCCCTGGAAGCTGGCGCCGGCGGTCTGGGCGCAATCCTCGATCAGGGCCAGCCCGCGGGCTCGGCACAAGGCCGCGATGCGGTCGATCCGCCCCGGTGCGCCGCTCATGTGCACGCACAGCACGGCGCGCGTATGCGGCCCGATCTTGCGTTCAAGGTCCTCGGGGTCCAGGCAGAAGGTATCGTCGATGTCGACCAGCCGGGGAATCGCGCCGGCGCGCACGATCGCCGACACGCAGCTGACCCACAGATAGCCTGGCACCATGACCTCGTCACCCGGGCCGATGTCCAGGGCGGACATGGCGATGCCGAGAGCGGCGGTGCCCGACGAAACGCCCAGCGCGTGCCGATGCCCGAAGGCCGCCTTCCATTCCGCCTCGAGCGTGTCCACCATCCCCTGGAGGTCGGGGCCGTAGAAGCGGAACGGACTGCGGGCCAGCACCACGCGCTCGACGAGTTCGCGTTCCTCCTCGCCGATCCAATGGGCGCCCGGAAGCTCCCAGGGCAAGGGCCGGGAGCGAACCGGGGTGCCGCCGTCGATGGCCAGGCGGCCGGCGTCCAATTGAGTGCCTTTCTGTGCCACGTCTGCGCTGCTCATGGAAAGCTCCTGTGGGTGTGTCAGGTCCGGAGCGGCGCGCCTAGCATGTATAGCCTATGAAGACTCGTCGTAAGACACCGACTTCAGTGGATAATTCAGCAAGAATCTATAGCGAGGGTAAATGATTTAAGTATAATTTGGTCCAGTTGTAAAGAAATTTGAATGACTGCGGATCCTGCCGATCCCTGCCCTTGCGCCGCTGTCGCGCAAGCCCGAATTTCCATTTGCGCCGGGCGCTTTTTCATGCCGAATCCCACACTGCGGATTGCCTTCCTGGTCTCCTGCGCGGGCGTCCTGTTTGGCTACGGCATCACCTCCATCGCCGGCGTGCTCGATACCTTGGGTCCCCTGTTCACCCTGGACCTGCACCAGACTCAATTCCTGGTGTTCATCCTGGTGGCCGCCTGCTTTGCCGGCGCGGCGGCTGCCGGCCCGCTATCGCTGCGCTGGGGCCGCCGGCCGACCATGGCCGCGGCCACGCTGGCCTCGGCCTGCGCCTACGCCTTCCTGCTGACCGCACCCACGCTGGGGGGCCTGATCGCTGCGCGTGTGCTGGCCGGCCTGTCCATCGGCCTGTACTCCATGGTGGTGCCGATGTTTGCGGCCGAAACCGCCCGGACGGCCCGGCGCGGGGCCGTCGTGGCCTTGTTCCAGTTGGCCATCACCGGTGGCATCCTGCTGTCCTACGGCCTGGCCTTGTGGTTCGACGCCCCCGATCAGTGGCAGTTCGTGCTGGGCGCGGGCCTGGCTCCGACCGTGCTGGCCACCCTGGCGCTGGCCGCACTGCCCGAGAGCCCGCGCTGGCTCGCCATGCGCGGCCGCCACGGCGAGGCGGACGAGGCCATCCTGCGTCTCGGGCTGCTGGACGAATGGCGGGCGATCGCCGAACCGCCGGCCGGGGCTGCCGCGCGGCCAGGCCTGCGCCAGGGGCGGGTGCTGGGCGTGCTGCTGCTGTGCAGCGCGCTGTTCGTGCTGCAGAATCTCAGCGGCATCGACGGGATCCTGTACTACGCGCCGCAGATCTTCAAGGGCCTGGGTTTCTCGGCGGGCACCGCGGCGCTGGGCGCCACGTTCGGCCTGGGCGTGGCCAATTTCCTGGCGACCATCGCCAGCGTCGCCCTGGTCGACCGCCTCGGACGGCGCCGGCTGTGGATCGGCGGCTCGGCCGCCATGGCCGTGGGACTGGCCGCGGTGATACTCGCCGCCCGCGACAGCGCGCCCTGGCTCGGGCTGTTCGGCCTGTGCCTCTACATCCTGGCCTTCGCCGTCAGCCTGGGGCCCCTGCCCTACGTCCTCATGTCGGAGCTTTTTCCCGCGGCGCTGCGGGAAAAGGGCATCGCGGCCGCCTCGGCCGTCAGCTGGCTGTTCAACGCCCTGATCGCCCTCACCTTCCTGTCCATCGTCGAGGCCGTGGGCCTGGACGGCGCCATGACGCTGTTCCTGGCGGTCTGCCTGCTGTCCCTGGCGCTGGGAATCTGGTTGTTGCCCGAGACCCGCCAGGTGTCGCTGGAGGACATCGAATCGCGCGTGCTGGCGGGCCTGCCGCTGCGCGAACTGGGCGTCGGCAGGCCTACCGGCCCTGGACCGGCACGAAGCCCTCGATCTGCAGCAGCCGGACCTTGCGCTCCAGGCCGCCGCCATAGCCGTTGAGCGTGCCGTTGCGGGCCAGGATGCGATGGCAGGGAATGATGATGCTGACGGGGTTGCTGCCCACGGCCGTGCCCACCGCCCGGCCGTGGCCGGCGCCCATGCCGGTGGCAAGGGCCAGTTCGCCATAGGACAGGGTATCGCCCCAGGCGACGTCCAGCAGCGCCCGCCAGACTTTGTGCTGGAAGGCCGTGCCCCGCGGGGCCAGCGGCACGTCGAACACCCGGCGCGCGCCGCGCCAGTATTCGTCCAGTTCCCGCTGCGTCTGTTGCAGGACGCCCAGGGCGTGCGCGGGGGTGTCGGCCTGCAGCAGGCGCATGGGCGCCCCGGCCTCGGCACCGCCCTGCCGGCCGGCCGCCGCCGGGGGCGCGCCGCCGTTCGCAAACAGATCGCCGCTTGCGGCCGCTGGTTTCCGCACGACCTTGAACGTGCGCAGCGCCCGGCCGCCCTGCATGCCCGCCGTGGGGTCGGACACCACCAGCCCGTCCCCCGCCGCCATGCCCGGCACGCGGGGCAAGTCCCGCTGGTCCGTGAAATACAGGCCCGTCAGGCCCGCCTCATCGGATTCCAGGAGGACGGGCCCCAGCGGCGACGGAACCAGGGCGCGGAACGGCACGCTTGCCTCAGGCGGCCGCCGGGGTGTCGGCCAGGCGCTGCCAGGTATCGACCACCGTGTCCGGATTCAGGGAGATCGAGAGGATGCCCTCGTCGCGCAGCCACAGTGCCAGGTCGGGATGATCGCTGGGCCCCTGCCCGCAGATGCCGACGTACTTGCCGGCTTTCAGGCAGGCCTGGATGGCGCGGCGCAACATGAACCGCACCGCTTCGTCGCGCTCGTCGAAATCCACCGCCAGCAGTTCGAGCCCGGAATCGCGGTCCAAGCCCAGGGTCAGCTGGGTCATGTCGTTCGAGCCGATCGAGAAGCCGTCGAAGTACTGCAGGAACTGGTCGGCCAGGATGGCGTTGGACGGCACCTCGCACATCATCACCAGGCGCAGGCCGTTCTCGCCGCGCTTCAGACCGTGCGAGGCCAGCAGGTCCGCCACGCGGCGGGCCTGGTCGACGGTGCGCACGAAAGGCACCATGATCTCGACGTTGGTCAGGCCCATGTCGTCGCGGACTTTCTTGAGGGCCTCGCATTCCATGCGGAAGCACTCGTCGAAATCCTCGGAGACGTAGCGCGAGGCCCCGCGAAAGCCCAGCATCGGGTTTTCTTCCTCGGGCTCGTAGCGCGAACCGCCGACCAGCTTGCGGTACTCGTTGGACTTGAAATCCGACAGGCGCACGATGACCGGCTTCGGATAGAAGGCCGCGCCGATGGTGGCCACGCCCTCGGCGAGCTTCTCGACGAAGAAGGCGCGCGGGCTGGCATAGCCGCGCGCGGCCGACTCGACGGCCTTTTTCAGGTCGGCGTCCACGTTCGGGTAGTCGAGAACCGCCTTGGGATGCACGTTGATGTTGTTGTTGATGATGAATTCCAGGCGCGCCAGGCCCACGCCGGCGTTCGGGATCTGCGAGAAATCGAAGGCGAGCTGCGGATTGCCGACGTTCATCATGATCTTGACGCCGATGTCGGGCATCTCGCCCCAGCGGACCTCCTCGATCTCGGTCTCGATCAGCCCGTCGTAGATGCGGCCCTCATCGCCCTCGGCGCACGACACGGTGACCTCGCGCCCATTGGCCAGCACGTCGGTGGCGGTGGCGCAGCCGACGACGGCGGGGATGCCGAGCTCGCGCGCGATGATGGCGGCGTGGCAGGTGCGTCCGCCGCGGTTGGTGACGATCGCGGCGGCCATCTTCATGACGGGTTCCCAATTGGGATCCGTCATGTCGGTGACGAGGATGTCGCCGGGACGGACCTGGTCCATTTCCGTGACGTCGGCGACCACCCGCACGGTGCCCGAGCCGATCTTCTGGCCGATCGCGCGGCCGGTGATCAGGACCTCGCCGGTGGCCTTGAGGCGGTAGCGTTCCTGGACGTCGTGGTGGCCCTGCTGGGATTTAACGGTCTCGGGGCGTGCCTGGAGGATGTAAAGTTTGCCGTCGATGCCGTCGCGGCCCCATTCGATGTCCATCGGACGCTGATAGTGGTCCTCGATGATGGCGGCGTAGCGGGCGAGCTCGATGATCTCGTCATCCGTCAGCGAATAGCGGTTGCGCTCGGAGGCGGGCACCTCGACGGTGCGCACCGCGTGCCCCGAGGCGCGCTGCTCGTCGAATTCCATCTTGATGAGCTTGGAGCCGATGCGGCGGCTGATGATGGGATAGTGGCCCGAGGCGAGCATGGGCTTGAAGACGTAGAATTCGTCGGGATTCACCGCGCCCTGGACGACGGTTTCACCCAGGCCGTAGGATGAGGTGATGAACACCACGTCCTTGAAGCCGGACTCGGTGTCCAGCGTGAACATGACGCCGGCGCTGCCCTTGTCGGAGCGCACCATGCGCTGGATGCCCGCCGACAGGGCCACCTCGGCGTGGGCATAGCCCTTGTGCACGCGGTACGAGATCGCGCGGTCGTTGTACAGCGAGGCGAACACGTGGCGGACCTTGTCGAGCACGTCCTCGATGCCGACCACGTTCAGGTAGGTTTCCTGCTGGCCGGCGAACGACGCGTCGGGCAGGTCCTCGGCGGTGGCCGAGGAGCGCACGGCAAAGGAGCCCTTGCCGTCGGCATCCAGCACCGCGAACGCGCTGCGGATGGCCTGCTCGAAGTCCGCCGGAAACGGCGTGTCGATGATCCATTGGCGGATCTGTGCGCCCGCCTCGGCGAGTTCGCGCACGTCGTCGGCATCGAGCACGTCCAGGCGCTGGTTGATGCGGGCGTCCAGCCCGGTCGATTTGAGGAAATCGCGGAAGGCGTCGGCCGTGGTCGCGAACCCGCCCGGCACCCGGACACCGGCGCCGGCGAGCTGGCTGATCATTTCACCAAGCGATGCGTTCTTGCCTCCTACCGAGTCCACGTCCGTCATGCGGAGCTGCTCGAAAGATACGACGTACGACATAGAGTCACCTTTAAAGATAGAGAAAGCGTGTTTGCCCGGCGCACACGATCCCAGGATTGCAGGCAGCATGGTTTTGTGCCCTGCAATATGTGCGCCCGGCAAACCAGCCTTGCTTGCTGGTCGGGTGACTGTTAATCTTTGCGGATTGTACCGTTTCTGGCGCCTGCCGGTTCAAATTCATGGCTGATTCCCCGATCGAACGCACCGTCTTCATCGTCTCCGACAGCACCGGGATCACGGCCGAAACCTTCAGCCATGCAGTGCTTTCGCAATTCGAACAGATTCAGTTCGAGGCGGTGCGCCTGCCCTTCATCGACTCGGTCGAAAAGGCCGATGCTGCGGCGCAGCGAATCGCCCACAAGGCCAGCCACGACGCCCTGCCGCCGCTGGTGTTCAGCACCCTCGTCGATTCCGAGATCGCCGACAGGATCCGCGAGGTGCCCTGCATATTCCTCGACCTGTTCGGCGCCTTCGTCCAGCACCTCGAGGAAGCCCTCGGCATGAAATCCAACCGTTCGGTGGGCCGCTCGCACACCAACGGCTTGTCCAAGCAATACAACAAGCGCATCGAGGCGATCAATTTCAGCCTGGCCCATGACGACGGCCAGTTCGTCAATGGGCTCGAGCAGGCCGACGTGATCCTGGTGGGCGTCTCGCGCTGCGGCAAGACCCCCACCAGCCTGTACCTGGCGATGCAATACGCGGTCAAGGCGGCCAACTTTCCGCTGATCCCCGAGGATTTCGACCGTGGCGCCCTGCCCCACACCCTGCACCCCTACCGCCGTAAACTGTTCGGCCTGTCGATCCACCCCGAACGCCTCGCCGAGGTGCGCCACGAGCGCCGGCCCAACAGCACCTACGCCTCCTTGCGTCAGTGCCGCCAGGAAGTCGCCGACGCCGAGCGCCTCATGCGCATGGAAAACATCCCCTGGCTGTCGACCACGACGCGCTCGATCGAGGAAATCTCGACCAAGATCCTCGACGAGGTCGGCCTGGATCGCCTGACGTACTAAGGACGCCGCGCGGGTGCCGCGGCCCGCGCGCCTATCCGGCCCGGCCGCGCCGGATCATCCACCGTAGCCGAACATGCGGGGCAGCCACAGCGACAGGTCGGGGAACGCGATCAGCAAGCCCAGGCAGACCACCAGCCAAAACAGGAACGGCAGCACGTCGCGCACGATGTCGCGCAGCGGCGCCTCGGCGATCCGCGTCATGATGAACAGCAGCAGGCCATAAGGCGGCGTGACGAGGCCCAGCATGATGTTGACCACGCAGACGACGCCAAAGTACACCAGATCGATGCCCAGGGCATTGGCCGTCGGGATGAGCACCGGCAGGATGACGAGGATGATGGTGGTGCCCTCGAGGATGCAGCCCAGCAGCAGCAGGATCACGTTGACGAGAATCAGGAAACCGATGGGCGAGAGGTCCCAGCCGGTCAGGAAGACCCGCAGCGTTTCCGGGATGTTCTCGACCGTCACCACGTAATTGAAGACCAGGGCGCCCGCGATCAGCATGCCGATGGAGGCGCTGGTGCGCGCGCTGGCCAGCACGGAGTGATAGAACTCGGCAAAGGTGACGCTGCGGTAGAGGCCCGCGGCGATGAGCAGCGCATAGCCGGCGGCGACCGCGGCGGCCTCGGTGGGCGTGGTGATGCCGGAATAGATGCCGCCCAGGAGCACCACCGGCATCATCAGCGCCGGAAACGCCTCGACGGTGATGCGCGGCAGCTCGCGCAGCGGCGTCGGCGGCTCGACCGGGAATTGCCGGCGCCTGGCCTGATAAGCCACCTGTACCATGAGGAGCAGCGTCATCAGCAGACCCGGCACGACGCCCGCCAGAAACAGGTAGCCGATCGACGTGTCCGAGACAAAGGCGTAGATGATCATCGGGATCGACGGCGGGATGATGGGACCGATCACCGCGGTCACCGCGGTCAGGGCCGCCGCGTAGCTGGCGGGATAGCGGTCACCGTCGGTCATGAGCTTTTGCATGACCTTGCCCGAACCCGCGGCATCGGCGATCGCCGATCCCGACATGCCGGCGAAAATCAGGCTTTGCAGCACATTGACCTGGGCCAGGCCGCCCCGGAAACGGCCGACCAGGGCGTTGCAGAACCTGAGCAGGCGGTCGGTCATCGAACCGATGTTCATCAATTCCGCCGCCAGGATGAACAAGGGCACCGCCAGGATGATGTAGTTGGACATCATCCCGTTGAGGAACTGTTCGGCGGCCGTGCCCATGTCCAGGCCCGCCAGCCCGAGGTACAGGATCGAGCCCGCGATCATCGCATGCCCGACCGGCAGGCCCAGGAAGGCCAGCGCGGTGATGGCGACCAGCGCGATGGAAAAAGGACTGGCGACATTCATACGCCCGACCCCGCCTTGGTGGGATCGTAGCGGTCGCGGTCATGGCCGCGCAGCACGCGCCACGACAGCCAGACATAGCGGACGATGATGGCGACCACGAACACAATGTAGATCGAATAGAGCCAGTCCATGCGGATATTCAGGTACGAGCTCTTTTCGACCTTCATGAAGGTCACGTAGTCCACCACGGCGGGAAAGGATATGCCGTACAACAGGACGATCGATACGGCGGTGATCAGGAACATCGCGCCGCGGACCCGCGGCCCCGCGGCCGACAGAAGCAGGTCGAAGCGCATTTCTTCTTCTTCGCGCACGACGAAGGCCGCCCCCCAGAGCACGATCCAGATCCACAGGACGGAGCTGAGTTCGCTGGACCAGCCGCTGGGCCAGCTGAGGACATAGCGGAAGAATACCTGGACGAGAAAGGCGAAGAACATCGTCGCGAGCATGAGTGCAAGGACGTTCTCGGCGCGGCGGTAGAGCCAAGCGCCCATGGCGCGCAGACTGGGGGACATCTGGGGCTTTCCTTGAGCAGTGGTGGGCGGCCGGGCCGCCGGCCGGCGGATATGCCGACCGGCGGGAAGCCCGGTACCGCGCGGATGCGGATCAGAGCGCGTTGATCTTGTCGATCATGCCGGGGATCCAGTCCTTGGAAAGATCGGATGCCAGGTATTCCTTCTGGACGTGTGTCCGGAAAGCGTCCAGATCGGGCGTGTAGATCTTCAGGCCCTTGCTCGAGAAGAATTCAGCGAGTTCCTTTTCCCGCGCCAGGTGCTGCTGGGTCGAGAAGTCGATGGCCGAGTCGGCCGCCGCCTGGACTTTCGCCTGCGTGGCCGGATCCATTCCGTTCCAGACCTTCGTCGACATCGCGAGCAGGTCGAAAGCCACCAGGTGGGACGTCAGGGCGATCTGGCTCATGACCTCGTAGAACTTCATGTTCTCGACGTTGGGCAAGGGATTGTCCTGCCCGTCGATGGCTCCGGTCTGCAGGCCCGTATACACCTCGGCATAGGCCATCGGCGTCGGATCCGCGCCCAACGCCCTGCCCAGGAACTGCCAGGCGTCGCCGCCGGGCATGCGCAGCTTGATGCCCTTGAGGTCGGCCGGCGTCGAGATTTTCCGGTCCGGCTTCAGGCCCAGCTGGCGCACCCCGTAATAGGTGGGCCCCAGGACCTTGATCCCGAGCTTGTCCTCGGACATTTGCTTGAGCTCGGCCGCCTCCGGGCTGCGAAAGAATTTATTGACGTGCGCTGCGTCGCGAAACAGATAGCCGGCCGTCACGATGGACCAGGCGGGAAGCTGCTTGGACATGTCCTGCGGCGCGATGTTGCTCATTTCGAGGTTGCCGCGCTGCACGGCGACGAGCTCGGTGCCCTGCTTGAACAGCGTGCCGCCGTAATAGCCCTCAAAGACGAAATCGTCCTTGATCGCATCGGCGAACTTCTTCATCATTTGCGCGCGGATATCCTGGTCCGAGAATACGGCCGAGAAGCGCAATTTCGGTTTGTCTTGGGCGATCGCGGGCAAGGCGGCCGTGGCTGCGAACAGTCCGGTACCGATCAGAACTTGGCGGCGCTTGGTGCTTGGTGTCATGTCTTCCTCCTGTGGCGAAATGGATCTGGACGTCCACGGTGTCTGGCATCCGCCTTCAGGCTGCACGCCGGCGAATTAACCAAACGGTACATCACGTTCGCACAGTGTATCTCAAGCAAAAGCGCAAAAAACAAAAATTCTGGTTACCCCTAATAAGGCCCACCGGGCGGCTGCTTGCCGGCGACCAGTTGCTGGCGCCGTTGCTCGAACAGGCAGACCGCCGCCGCCGCGGCCACATTCAAGGATTCGACCGCATCGGTTTGCGCGATCCGGACCCGCAGCGCCGCCGCATCCACCAATACGGGATCGACGCCCTCGCCCTCGTTCCCAAACACCCAGGCGCAGGGTCCGCGCAAGTCGAGGGCGTACAGGTCCTGCGTCCCATCGAGGGCTGTCGCCGCCAGGGGAAGCTCCAGCCGCGCGAGGGCGGCACGCAGGTCCACGCGCTCGTGGATGCGCAGCGCGAAGTGGGCGCCCTGCCCCCCGCGCAAGACCTTGGGCGACCAGGCCGAGGCGCAACCCGTCGACAGGTAGGCGGCGTGCAAGCCCGCCGCCGCCGCCGTACGCAGCAGCGCGCCGAGGTTTCCCGGGTCCTGGACCCGGTCGAGCCACAGGCAGGATTCGGCGATCCGCGCAGGCGGCGGGGGGCACGGCGGCTGGACCAGCAGGAACAGCCCCGGCGGCCCGTGTGCGACCTGGGTCAGGGCCTCGCTCAAGGTGGACTGCAGCAAGACGCAGCGCCGGCCGCCCGCGCCCATCAGCCAGCGGCCTGCGGCGGTGTCCGCGGCCCGCTCGTCCAGGATGGCCAGGGGTGCCGGCCCATGGTGCGCGACCCAGGCGCGGCACAGGTGTTCGCCTTCGAGCAGGACGCGTGACTCGCCGCGCGGTCCGCGACCCTGAGCCAGCCGCAGCCACAGGCGGAAATCGGGATTGTCGCGAGACGCAATGTGACGCATGGCGGCCCCGCGCCTCATCGGTCCTGCAAGCTGCGGCGCACGGGCGCGAAGCTGCGCCGATGCTCCGGACAGGGCCCGTGCTCGGCCAGGCGATCAAGGTGCAGCGCGGTGCCGTAGCCCTTGTGGCGATCGAAGGCATACAGCGGGTAGCGCGTGTGCAGCGCCAGGCACCAGGCGTCGCGCGCAGTCTTGGCCAGGATCGAGGCCGCCGAGATCGCCGGTTCGCGGGCATCGCCGCCGATGAGGGCGTGCGCCTCGCACGGCAGGCCCGTGGGCAGGCGGTTGCCGTCGACCAGGATCAGACCCGGCGGCACGGCCAAGCCCCGGCAGGCCTCGCGCATGGCCGCCAGCGTCGCCTGCAGGATATTGACGCGGTCGATTTCGGCCGCCGCCGACCAGGTGATGCGCCAGGCGACGGCCTGGGCCTTGATTTGCAGGGCCAGGGCCTCGCGGCGGCCGGCGGTCAGCTTCTTGGAGTCATCCAGGCCCGCGATGGGCCGGCGCGCGTCCAGGATCACGGCGGCGGCGAATACCGGGCCCGCGAGCGGCCCACGCCCGGCCTCGTCCACACCGGCCACGAGCATGCCCTCGAGCGGCGGGCGATCGAACAGATCAGGCTGCACGGTCACCGCAAACCTCCAGGATCGCCTGGGCGGCCAAGCCGCGCGTATCCCGGCGCAGCGACTCGTGGATCTCCAGGAAGCGGCGCGCGACCGCCTCGCCGTGTGCCCGGTCGCTGAGCGCCCGCCAGGCATGGGCGGCCAGCGCCTCGGGCGTGGCGGCCTCCTGCAGCAGCTCGGGCGCGACGAAATCCCGCGCCAGCACATTGGGCAGGCCGACCCAGGGGACGCTGGGCGCATCCTGGCCGGACTTCCACGCCATGATGCGTCGCATCCAGGGCGAAATCACGTAGGAAATCACCAGGGGCCGCTTGAACAAGGCGGCCTCGAGGGTGGCCGTGCCGCTGGCCGCCAGCACCGCGTCCGCCGCCTCCATCACATGCCAGGCCACCGGCCAGGCGGCCGTCCGGGCATCGGCCGGATCGTCCGACGGCGGCACGGCGTCCAGCACTCGGCACGCGGGCAGCGGATGCGCGCGCAGCACCGCCTCGAACTGGGTGCGGCGCTGGGGATTCACCATGGGCACGAGAATCAACAGTCGGGGGTCTTCGCGCATCAGGCGGCGCGCCGCCTCGAGAAAGCGCGGGGCCAGCAGCCGGATCTCGGATTCACGGCTGCCGGGCAGCAGGCCCAGCACGCGGCGCCCGGGCTCGATGCCCAATCGGCGGCGCGCCGCCTCGCGGTCGGGTTGCAGCGGAATCAGCTCGGCCAGCGGATGGCCGACATAGGTCACCGGTATGTCATGCGCGCGATAGATGTCGACCTCGAAGGGAAACAGCACCAGCATGTGCGACACGGCGCGCTTGATCGCATGGATGCGCTCGAAGCGCCAGGCCCAGATCGAGGGGCCCACGAAATGCACGGTCGGGATGCCCGCGGCCCGCAGTTGCCCCTCGAGACGCAAATTGAAATCCGGCGCATCCACGCCGACGAACACGTCGGGGCGCTGCGCCAGCAGGCGGCTGCGGGTGTCGCGATAGGTCCGCAACAGGCGCGGCGCGCGGCGCAAGGCATCCACGTAGCCGAACACGGACAGCGCATCCATGGGATGCCAGGCCTCGAATCCGGCCCGCGCCATGGCGGGGCCGCCGATGCCCATCAGGCGGGCATCCGGGACCCGGTCCCGCACCCCCTGGATCATGCGCGCGGCCAGCAGATCGCCGGAGGGTTCGCCGGCCACCACGCCCACACGCACCCCCGAAGCGCTCATGGACGCACGATGCCCCGGCTGGATGCCAGGAGGAAATCCAATAGGGTCTGGACGGCGGGTGCTTCGCCGGGTTGGGTGGATTGCAGTTCGCCCAGGGCCTCGATGGCCTGCTCGACGTTGAGCTTGCGCCGGTAGAGGATCTTGTAGGCCTCTTTCAGCGCGAGGATGTCGGCGGGCGTGAAGCCGCGCCGGCCCAGGCCCTCGGAATTGATGCCGACCGGACGGAAAGGGTCGCCCGCGCCGATCATGTAGGGCGGCACGTCCTGGCGCACCGAGCTGGTGCCGCCGATCATCGCATGGGCGCCGATGCGCACGAACTGGTGCACGGCCGACAGCCCGCCCAGAATGGCCCAGTCGCCGATGTGGATGTGGCCGGCGAGCTGGACGCTGTTGGCGATCACCACGTGGCTGCCGACCTGGCAGTCATGGGCGATGTGGACGTAGGCCATGATCCAGTTGTCGTCGCCCAGGCGCGTGGTGCCGATGTCCTGCCGGGTCCCGAGGTTGACGGTCACGTACTCGCGGAACGTATTGCCCGCGCCGATCTCGAGGCGGGTGGGTTCGCCCTGGTACTTCTTGTCCTGCGGAATGCCGCCGATCGAGCAGAACCGGTAGAAATGATTGCCCGGCCCGATCGTGGTGCGCCCGTCGATCACGCAGTGCGGGCCGACGCGGGTGTCCGCGCCGATGCTCACGTGCTCGCCGATGATGCTGTAGGGGCCGATGCTGACGCCTTCGTCCAGCCGGGCTCCCGGCGCCACGATGGCCGTGGGGTGGATCTGCGCCCCCATTATTCCTCCAGGATGCGGACCGCGCACATGATCTTGGCCTCGGCCGCGATCTGGTCGTCGACCTTGGCCACCGCCGTGTACTTGCAGATCGAGCGGCTGAGCTTGTCGGCGCTGACCTCCATGCGCAGCTGGTCGCCGGGGACCACCGGCCGCCGGAAACGCGCGCCGTCCACCCCCACCAGGTAATAGGCGATCTTGGTGCTGGCGAGGTTGGGGGCGCCCGCGTCGGCGAAGGAAAACAGCGCCGCGGCCTGTGCGAGGGCCTCGATGATGAGCACCCCCGGCATCACCGGGTGATGGGTGAAATGACCCTGGAAAAAAGGCTCGTTGTAGGTGACGTTCTTGATCGCCACGATGCTTTTTCCGGGGTCCATCTCGAGCACGCGGTCGACCAGCAGCATCGGTTGCCGATGCGGCAAGCGCTCCATGATGTCTTTGATATCAAGTTCCATCTTTTTTCTTGTCCTGCTAACAATTCGCAATCAAAGCGTCCATATCGACGTCCCGCAGAGGAATCAGCCCTGCCCTTGGCGCTCGATGGCCCGCAGTCGCTTGCGCAATTGCGCGAGCTGCCCGATGACCGCCGCGTTGCGCTGCCAGTCGGCATGCCCGGCAGCGGGAAAGACCCCGGTGTATCGGCCCGGCTGGAGAATGTCACCGGTGACGGCGGTGCCGCCCGAGATGTGCACGTCGTCGCCCAGTGTCAAGTGCCCCGCGAACATCGCGGCGCCGCCGATGATGCAGCGCTTGCCCATCGTGGTCGACCCGGCGACACCCACGCAGGCGGCCATGGCGGTGTGGTCGCCGATGAGGCAATTATGGCCGATCATGATCTGATTATCGAGCTTGACGCCGTTGCCCAGGACCGTGTCCTCGATGGCGCCGCGATCCACCGTGGTGTTGGCGCCGATCTCGACGTCGTCGCCCAGCAGCACGCCGCCCAGCTGCGCGATCTTGGACCAGGCGCCGGTGTCCTTGCTGGGATCAGGCGCGAATCCGAATCCGTCGGCCCCGAGGACGACCCCCGAATGCAGAATGGCGCGGTCGCCGATGCGCACCCCATGGTAAAGGGTCACGCGGGCGTGCAGAATGGCGTCGCGGCCGATGGTGCTGCCCGCGCCGATCACGCAGCCCGCACCGATGCGCGTGCCGGCGCCGACGCGCACGCCTGCATCGATGACGGTGAGCGGCCCGATATGGACCCCCGGCGCGATCTCCGCATCCACGGCGATCACGGCCGAGGGGTGCACGCCCGTCGGCAGGCCCGCCATGCGCCGCTGGTCGAACCATTGGGCCAGCAAGGCATACAGCAGGTAGGGCTGGCTGCACAGGACCGCGGTCCAGCCAGGCGCCGCACCGCCCTCATCCGCCCGGAAGGCTTCCCAGTCCTGCGGGCGCAGGATCACGGCGGCCGCCCGCGAGGCGGCCAGCCGGCCGGCCAGTTTGGGGTTGGAGAGAAAGCTGATTTCCTGGGCACCGGCGGCGGACAGGGATCCGATGCCGGCGATCCGGATGCCGCGCCCGTCGCCCGGGCCGGCCAGCGACCAGTCCAGGCCTACAGTATTGGCCGCACCGAGGAGTTCAGGCAAGTCCGGCGCCTGATCCGGCGCGAGCAATACCGGCATCGCAAATCAGCCGCCCAGCGCCTGGATGACCTGGTCGGTGATGTCCACGCGAGGGCTGACGGTGACGGCGTCCTGGATGATCAGGTCGTAATTCTGTTGCTCGGCGATCGTCTTGATGGCGGCATCGGCTTTTTCGACGATGGCGGAGAATTCCTCGTTGCGGCGGCGGTTGAAGTCCTCTTGGAACTCGCGGCGCTTGCGCTGCAGGTCGGAATCCAGGTCGGCGAGTTGGCGCTGGCGCTTGATGCGCTCGCTCTCGGAGAGGACCGGCGCGTCCTTGTCGAGCTTTTGAGCCTGGGCGCGCAGGTTGTTGGCGAGTTTCTGCAATTCCTCGTCGCGACGCTTGAACTCGGATTCGATCTTGGCCTGCGCGGCCTTGGCCGGCTTGGAATCGCGCAGAATGCGCTCGGTGCTGACAAAGCCGATCTTGGTGCCTTGCGCATACGACGGCGCGACGAACAAGGCCCCCATCCCCAGCACAGCGGCAATGGCCAGCGTCCGGTGGCCGCGTACGGCCTGCCCGATCAATCCTGAAAAACTCAAACCTGAAAGGAACATGAAGGGTCTACCTTGCAAAGAATGCGATGCGAAATAGTTATTGTGCCATCAAACGGCGCGAATCAGAAACCGGTGCCGATCTGGAATTGAAACACCTGTTTCCGATCGCCTTCCTTCGCGTTCAGCGGCCGGGCGATCGACAGTTGCAGGGGACCCAACGGCGATTCCCAGGACAGGCCCAGGCCCGCGGAGTACTTCCAGCCGCAGGGGTCCTCGACACTGCCGCCGATGCCGCGGGCGCACTCGGATCCGTCGGTGTTCGCGATCTGGCCGATGTCCGTGAACATGAACCAGCGCAGGGTCCTGTCGCGGGAGGCGCCCGGGAACGGCAGATAGAGCTGGACATTGGCGTACATGCGCCGCGAGCCGCCCAGGAAGGTGTCGGTGAGGGTGTCGCGCGGGCCCAGGGATGCGCCCTCGTAGCCCCGCACCGAGCCGATGCCGCCGGCATACATGTTTTTGATCACCGGGAAGGTCTTGCCGCCGTAGGCCCTGGCCCAGTCGACCTGGCCGTTCACCGCGAAGGTGTAGGACCGGCCCAGCGGCCAGTAGTATTGCTGCTGCCCCGAGAGCTTGTAGTACTGCAGGTCCATCGTCGAGAAATCGGCCGACAGGCGCGTGTAGCCGCCCTTGTGGGGTGCCAGCGCGCTGTCGCGGGTGTCCTTGGACCAGCCCACGGTGAAGATCCCGGCATTGGTGGTCTCGCCGTACTCGTCGACGAAGTTCTGGTAGGCCTGCGGCGCGGGATTGTCGCCGGTGCGGCGGATGTCCCGGAGCGAATTGCGCTCGAAGGTGAGGCCGGCGAAGATCCGGTCGACCTCGGAAATCGGCACGCCGAAATTCAAGCCCAGCCCCATGGATTCGATCTTGTACCAACCGAGGGAGTCGGTATCCGAGACGTCGTACGGCGTAATGCGGCGATAGTAGAGGGACGTGGTCTTGCTGATGCCGTCCTGCGTCCAGTACGGGTTCGTGTGGCTGATCACGGCCGCGCGATTGGATTTGCTGGTGTTGACCTGCAAGGACAGCGAATTGCCGCTGCCAAAGACATTATCCTGGCTGATGCCGGCCGACAGCATGAGCTTTTCGGTCGAGCCGTAGCCCACGCCGAGGTTGATCATGCCGGTGGGCTTTTCCTTGACGTCGACGTTGACGTCCACCTGGTCCGGGGAACCCGGCACCGGCGCGGTGTCGATGTTGACCTCGTTGAAATAGCCCAGCCGATCGATGCGGTCGCGCGAGGTCTTGATGCTGCCGGCATCGTACCAGGCGGCCTCCTGCTGGCGCATCTCGCGGCGCACCACTTCGTCGCGCGTGCGCGTGTTGCCGCCGATCTGGATCCGGCGCACATAGACCCGGCGGCCCGGGTCGACGTAGAAGGTCAGCTTGGCGACGTGGTTTTCGCGGTCGAGCTCCGGGTTCGGGTTGGCGTTGGCAAAGGCATATCCGAGACCGCCCAGATAGTCGGTGATCGACTTGGCCACGGCGTTGGTCTTTTCGGCGGAGAACACCTCGCCTTCCTTGATGGTCACCAAGGGTTGGAGCTTGTCGTCCAGGCCCAGCAGGTCGCCCGCCAGCTGGACGGGCCCGAGGGTATAGGGGTCGCCCTCGTGGACGGTCATGGTGATGTAGATCTCGCGCCGGTCGGGCGAGATGCTGACCTGGGGCGGCTCGATGGCGAATTCCAGGTAGCCGCGGTCCAGGTAGTACGACCGGATGCGCTCGACGTCGCCCTCGAGTTTCTCGCGCGAGTATTTGTCGGTGCCGGTGTACCAGGTCATCATGCCCGACGTGGTGAGCTCCATCTGGTCGGCCAGCGTACTCGATGAAAACGCCTTGTTGCCGATGAAGTCGATGCGGGCGATCTTTGCCACGTCGCCTTCGAAGATGTCGAAGGCGACGCCCACGCGGTTGCGCGGCAGCGGCGTGATGATCGGGCTGACCTCGACGCCGTACTTGCCCTTGGACAGATATTGCTGCTTGAGTTCGAAGACCGCGCGCTCGAGCATGGCCTGGTCGAAGATCCGGCCCTGGCCGAAGCCGACCTGCGAGAGTGATTTGGTCAGCGCCTTGGCATCGAATTCGCGCATCCCGTTGAAGCTGATGGACGCGATCGTGGGGCGTTCCTCGACGGTGACGACCAGCACGTCGCCCTGCGCGTCGATCTTGACGTCGTTGAAGAAGCCCGTGCCGTAGAGTTTCTGGATGGCCTCGCCCGCCTGGTCCTCGGTGAAGGTCTGGCCGATCTTGACGGGCAGGTACGTGAAAATCGTGCCTGGATCGACGCGTTCGATGCCCTTGACCTGGATGTCCCGCACCACGAAAGGCGTGAAGGCGGCGGCGACGGCCGGGGTCATCAGCGCGGCCAGGACGAGCGGCAAAATGCGTTTTGCGAGACGGGACTGCGGGCGAGACGACATCCTGGTGAATCCTTGGTCAGCCGTGAAAGGGACAACGCGCAAGCGATGCGGGATTGTAAGACACAACGGCGCTAACTGAAAAGGCGAACCAGATCGTTGAAAAAGGCCAGGGACATCAGCCCGAACAGCAGTGCGACGCCCACGCGCTGGCCGGCCTCGCGCATTCGGTCGGGCACTGCCCGCCCACGGATCGCCTCGATCAGGTAGAACAGCAGATGCCCGCCGTCTAGCATGGGGATGGGCAGGAGGTTCAGCACGCCGATGCTGATGCTGATCAGGGCCAGGAACCCGATATAGGGCTCCAGGCCCTGGCGCGCGGTCTGGCCCGCGTAGTCCGCGATCGTCACCGGCCCGCTGATGTTCCGGAGAGACACGTCGCCCAGGACCATGCGTCCCATCATGCGCAGGCTGAAGCCGGTCATGTCCACGGTGCGCACCACCCCTTGTCGCAGACTGTCCAGGAGCCCCAGGCGCGCCTCGACCATGGGGCGCTCGCCCTGCACCAGGACGCCGATACGGCCGACGGGGGCGCCCTCCCCGTCCGGCTGGATGCGCGGCGTGACCGACAGCGACAGCTCGGCGCCGTCGCGGCGCACGCGCACCGGCAGGGCCTGGCCGGGATGGGCGCTGATGATGTCGACCATGGCCGACACGCTGGGCTGCTCGACGCCGCCGATGGCCTCCACCAGATCTCCCGCTCGCAGTCCGGCCTCCTCGGCGGCGCCTCCGGGAATGAGCTCCCCCAGCATGGGCCGGGGTTCGACAAGCCCCAGGCCGGCCTCGGCGAGCGGATCCGGGCCGTCCGGCGCGGCGTCGCCGCCGCGTACGCGCAACTGCAGCGTACGCGGTGCACCGCCGCCGGCCGGGCGTACGTCCAGCGCGATGTCGCCGCCGCGCACCAAGGGATCCAGCAGACGCCAGCGCGCATCGGTCCATGAGCGCACCGGCACGCCGTCGACGCGCAGCAATTCGTCCCCCCCGGCAAGGCCGGCCCGGGCCGCGGGCGTGCCGGCGGCGGGCGTCGAGAGGATGGCCGCGGGCTCGAGCGTCCCCATCAGCCCCAGGCTGGCATACAGCAAGATGGCCAGCAGCAGATTCGCGAGGGGGCCGGCCAGGACGATGGCGCTGCGCTGGCCCAGGCTCTTGCGGTTGAATGCCTCGCGGCTGGCGGCCTCGTCCGCACCGGCGGGCGGCTCGTCGAGCATTTTGACGTAGCCGCCCAGGGGGATGGCCGACAGGGCCCATTGCGTGCCGTGGCGGTCGGTGCGCTGCCACAGGATCCGGCCGAAACCCACGGAAAAGCGCAGCACCCGGACCCCGCAGCGTCGTGCCACCCAGTAATGGCCGAACTCGTGGAAGGTCACGAGCAGGCCCAGGGCGAAGGCAAAGGCGAGCAGGGTCAGCACCATGGGGCGCCCCTCAATCCGCGGCGTGGCACAGATCCGCGGCCACGCGCCGCGTGCGGGCGTCCAGCGCGAGGATGTCGTCCAGCGTGCCCGGGTCGGAGCCGGCCCGGGCGGCCGAATCGTCCAGGCAGCGCTCGATGATGTGGGGAATCTGCGTATAGCGGATGCGGCCGTTGAGGAAGCCGTCCACCGCGATCTCGTTGGCCGCGTTCAGGGCGATGCAGGCGGCCTGGCCGCTGCCCAGGGCGTCGAGCGACAAGCGCAGGCAGGGGAAGCGCCGCAGGTCGGGCTCCTCGAAATCCAGGCGCCCGAGCCGCGAGAGCTCGAGCAGGCCGACGCCGCTGTCGATGCGCTCGGGGAAGCCCAGGCCGTAGGCAATGGGCGTGCGCATGTCGGGCTGGCCGAGCTGCGCCAGGATGGAGCCGTCCTCGTACTCGACCATGGAATGGACGACGCTTTGCGGATGGATCACCACCTGGATGCGGTCCAGGGGCATGGAAAACAGCCAGTGCGCCTCGATGACCTCCAGGCCTTTGTTGAGCATGGTGGCCGAGTCGACGGAGATCTTGCGGCCCATGCGCCAATTCGGATGGGCGCAGGCCTGCTCGGGCGTGACCTGCTCGAGCTGGTCCAGCGCCACGCAGCGAAACGGGCCGCCCGAGGCGGTCAGCAGCAGCCGCCGCACGCCGGCCGCCGGCTGGGCGGGCGCGTGCGCATGCCCCGTGCCGCGCGGGAGGCACTGGAAAATCGCGTTGTGCTCGCTGTCGATGGGCAGCAGTTCGGCGCCGGCCTCGCGCACGGCCCGCATGAACAGGCTCCCAGCGGCCACCAGGGCTTCCTTGTTGGCCAGCAGCACGCGCTTGCCGGCGCGGGCCGCCGCCAGCGCGCCGGGCAGGCCGGCGGCGCCCACGATGGCCGCCATGACGGCCGTGACCTCGGGGTCGGCCGCCGTATCGGCCAGCGCCTGCGGCCCCTGGCGCAGTTCGGGTGGCGGCCGGCCCGCCGGCCAGGCCGCCATGAAGCGTGCGCGCGCGGCGTCGTCCGGCACGACCACGACACGCGCGCCGGTCCGGCAGGCCTGTTCGGCCAGGGCTTCGATGCGGCTGTGGGCGCTGAGCGCATGAACCTGGAAGCGGTCCGGGTGGCGCGCAACGACGTCCAGCGTGCTGACGCCGATCGAGCCGGTCGAACCCAGGATGCAGAGGCGATGCGTGGCGTGCATGATCAGAATGCCAGGAGCAGCAAGGCGGCGGGCGCCACGGGCAGGACGGCGTCGATCCGGTCATACACCCCACCGTGCCCCGGCAGCAGGCGGCTGGAGTCCTTGACCCCGGCGCGCCGCTTGAGCAGGGACTCGAACAGGTCGCCGATGATCGACCAGGCCGCCAGCAGGATGCCCGCGGCGATCACCCAGGCCGTGGAACCGGTCTCGAGCAGGCGCGCGCCATAGCTCTGGGGCCACCACCAGGCGGTGGCGACCAGCCATGCGGTCGCCGCCGCGACGCCCCCCGCGGCGCCTTCCCAGGTCTTGCCGGGGCTGACGCGCGGCGCGAGCTTGCGGCGCCCGAGGGCGCGGCCGGTAAAGTACGCCGCGATGTCGGCGCACCAGATGAGTGCCAGCAGGCTCACCAGGCACTGGGCGCCGAATTCGAGATAGATCCGCGCCAGCGCATACCAGACCGCCAGCAGCGCGAGCACGGCGCAGCCCGCGAGGACCCGCGGACCGAAGAACGACAGCGGCTGGACGCGCAGCACCATGGCGGGCGCCGGCAGCGCCCAGAACAGCACGGCCAGGGGCACCAGGCCGCGCTGGAACCACGCCGTCCAGGCAGGCGCCTGCCCGGGGCCGGCCTGCAGCCACGACGCCGACAGCCCCAGCATCAGCAGGACGCCCAGCAGCGGCACCAGCCGTCTTGGCCATGCCGAGCTCAGGACCAGCCGGATCCATTCCCACAGTGCGCAGCCCGCGGCCGCGGCCAGCAGAAGCAGGACCGGCCAGGGGCTGGGCGCGGCGAGCGCGCCCGCCACGATGAGCAGCAGAACGATCGCGGTGAGGATACGCTGTCCGAGCATGCCGTTCCCTAGGGTCGGTCGACGCTAATGCGCCTTGAGCTGTTCGCTGGTGCGCCCGAACCGGCGCTCGCGGCCCCGGTACCATTCGAAGGCCTCGTCGAGTTCGGCGGCGCCGAAGTCCGGCCAGTACGTCCGGGTGAAGTACAGCTCAGTATAGGCCAGTTGCCAGATCAGGAAGTTCGAGATCCGTTGTTCGCCGCCGGTCCGGATGAACAGGTCGGGTTCGGGAGCGTAGGCCATCGCCAGGTAGGGATCCAGCGCCGATTCGTCGAGTTCGTCGGGCCGGCCGGCCAGTTCGGGATGCGCGGCCAGCAGCCGCCGCATGGCCTGCAGGACGTCCCAGCGCCCGCCGTAGTTTGCCGCGATGGTGAGGGTCAATGCCGACAAGTGCTCGGTGCGGCGTTCGGCCTCGTGGATGAGTCCGCGCAGGTGGCTGTCGAAGGCCCCCAGGTCGCCGACCACGCGCAGGCGCACGCCCTGCTCGATCAGTTTGTCGACCTCTTTCTCCAGAGCCTGCACGAACAGCCGCATGAGCAGCGAGACTTCTTGCTGGGGACGCCGCCAGTTCTCGGAGCTGAAGGCGAACAGCGTAAGGTAGCGCACCCCGCGATGGCCGCAAGCCTCGACCGTGCGCCGCACCGCCTGCACGCCGCGCACATGGCCCGCGGTGCGCGGCATCATGCGCTGCTTGGCCCAGCGGCCATTGCCGTCCATGATGATGGCCACGTGGACGGGCGCGTCCCCGGTCTGCGGAATGGCCTGGGTGGAACTGGTCGAGGATGTCTTCATGGCCGGTGGCCTGGATCGAGCCCGCCTCAGACGGTCATGATCTCGGCTTCTTTCTGGCTGACGAGCTTGTCGACCTCGGCGACATAACGATCGGTGAGCTTCTGCACCTCGTCCTGGCTGCGGCGCTCGTCGTCCTCGGAGATGTCCTTGTCCTTGACGAGCTTCTTGAGGGCGTCGTTGGCCTCGCGGCGCAGATTGCGTATGGCCACCTTGGCATCCTCGCCCTCGCCGCGCACGACCTTGGTGAGGTCGCGGCGACGCTCCTCGGTGAGCGCGGGCATCGGCACGCGGATGTTGTCGCCCATGGCGATCGGGTTGAGCCCCAGGTCCGATTCGCGGATCGCCTTTTCGACGGGCCCGGCCATGGTCTTTTCCCAGACCTGGACGCTGAGGGTACGCGCATCGACCAGGTTCACGTTCGCGACCTGGCTCACGGGCACCGGCGAGCCGTAGTACTCGACCATCACGTGATCGAGAATGCCCGCGTGGGCGCGTCCGGTGCGGATCTTGGACAGGCCCGCCTTGAGCGACTCGATGGACTTGGCCATGCGTGCGTCGGCGGAACTGCGGATTTCGGATGTGCTCATGATGACTCCTTACACCTGGACCAGGGTACCTTCGTCCTCGCCGCAGACGACGCGCCGCAGGGCTCCCGGTTTATTGATCGAAAAAACCCTGATGGGCAGTTTCTGGTCGCGGCACAGCGCGAACGCCGTGGCGTCCATGACCTCGAGGCGCCGGACGATCGCCTCGTCGAAGCTGATGCTCGAGTAGCGCGTGGCGTTGGGGTCCTTGTTGGGATCGGCGCTGTAGATGCCGTCGACCTTGGTGGCCTTCAGGACGACTTCGGCGCCGATCTCGGCGCCGCGCAACGCGGCCGCCGTGTCGGTGGTGAAGAACGGGTTGCCGGTGCCGGCCGCGAACACCACGACCTTGCCTTCTTCGAGATAGCGCAGCGCCTTGGGCCGGATGTAGCGCTCGACCACCTGGTCGATGTTCAAGGCCGACTGCACCCGCGTCTCGACGCCGTGATTCTTGAGCGCATCCTGCAAGGCCAGGCCGTTCATCACGGTCGCCAGCATGCCCATGTAGTCCGCCGTCGCCCGGTCCATGCCCTGCGCACCGGGCGCCACGCCGCGAAAGATGTTGCCTCCGCCGATCACCACCGCGAGCTGCACGCCCAGCGAGACGATGCCGTGGATCTCCTCGGTCATGCGCAGGATGGTGGCGCGGTTGATGCCGTAGGCGTCGCTGCCCATCAGGGCTTCGCCAGATAGCTTGAGCAGCACGCGCCGATAGGCCGGATTCGACATGGACCTGATTCCCGGAAAAATGGATCGAAAGGATGTGCCCGTCAGTGCCGCGCCCCGCCGATTCGCCGCCGCGGCGCAGGCGCGCGGGGCTGGGTGACGAACGTGGAATGGCATCGCGCGGGCAGCGCGATGCCATCGTACCCGAAATTGATGCGGATCAGGAACCGCTGACGGCGGCGGCCACCTCGGCGGCGAAATCGGATGATTTCTTTTCGATGCCCTCGCCGACCACGAACAGGGCGTAGCGATTGATGCGCGCACCTTTTTCCTTGAGCATCTGCTCGACGGACTGCTTGTCGTTCTTGACGAAGGGCTGCGACAACAGCGTGACCTCCTTGAGGTATTTCTGGACTGCGCCCTCGACCATCTTGGTGACGATCTCGGCGGGCTTGCCGGACTCGGCTGCCTTTTGCTGAGCGACGGAACGCTCGGTGGCGATGTCCTCGGGAGACACGCCGCCGGCGTCCAGCGCACGGGGCTTGGTGGCGGCGATGTGCATCGCCAGATCCTTGCCGGTGTCCTCGGCGCCCGCGAAATCGACCATCACGCCGATCTTGCCGCCATGCACGTAGCTCGACAGCACGTCATTGGTCTCGAAGCGCTGGAAGCGGCGCACGGAGATGTTCTCGCCGATCTTGCCCACCAGCGCCGAGCGCGTGGTCTCGACCGTGCCCTCGCCCATCGGCAGCGCGTTCAGGGCCTCGAGGTCGGCCGGCGCACGTTCGGCCGCGAGTACCGCGACCTGGTTCACGAAGCCGATGAAGTCCTCGTTCTTGGCGACGAAATCGGTTTCGCAATTGACCTCGACCACGGCGCCGACCTTGGCGCCGACGGCGATGTGCAAGCCGATCAGGCCTTCGGCGGTCACGCGGCTGGCGGCCTTGCTGGCCTTGCTGCCGAGCTTGACGCGCAGCAGTTCCTCGGCGCGCGCCAAGTCGCCCTCGGCCTCGATCAAGGCCTTTTTGCATTCCATCATGGGAGCATCGGTCTTTTCGCGTAGTTCCTTGACCATCGATGCAGTGATTTGTGCCATTGTGATTCTCCCGATTGCTTATTCCTGATCCTGGTCCTGCTCGACTTCGACGAATTCCTCGCCCTCGGCGAGCTCCTCGACCAGGCCGTTGATGCTCTGTTCGCGGCCGGCCAGCACGGCGTCGGCCATGCCGCGGGCGTACAGCGCGATCGCCTTGGCGGAGTCGTCGTTGCCCGGGATCACATGGTCGATGCCCTCGGGCGAGTGGTTGGTGTCGACCACGCCGACCACCGGAATCCCCAGGGTGCGCGCCTCGGCCACGGCGATCTTGTGATAGCCCACGTCGATGACGAACAAGGCGTCGGGCAGGGTGTTCATGTCCTTGATGCCGCCGATCGACTTGTTGAGCTTGTCGAGCTCGCGCTCGAACATGAGGGCTTCCTTCTTGGTCATGTGCTCGGTCGCACCTTCGGCCTGCTGAGCCTCCATGTCCTTGAGGCGCTTGATCGAGGTCTTGACCGTCTTGAAGTTGGTCATCATGCCGCCCAGCCAGCGGTTGTCGACGTAGGGCATGCCGCAGCGCTGAGCCTCGGCGGCCACGAGTTCGCGCGCCGCGCGCTTGGTGCCGACAAACAGGATGCTGCCGCCGCGGGCCGCGAGCTGACGGGCAAACTGGCTGGCCTCGATGTATTTTTCGACGGTCTTTTCCAGGTTGACGATGTGGATCTTGTTGCGCTGGCCAAAGATGTACTGGGCCATCCGCGGGTTCCAGTAACGGGTCTGGTGGCCAAAGTGCACACCGGCTTCCAGCATTTCACGCATGAGGGACATGAGGTTCTCCTGAGGGTTGGGTCCTGTACATGGCCAGTATCCGGGACTAACATGAAAAAGACGGTTCTCTTCGGTTCTCTTTCATGCGCCGGGCACCCTGGAAGGCCATGCACGCGATTCTTCGAATTGGGCAGATATCCGTCAAACCGATTGGGCAGATATTCGTCAACCATTCGGCAAACCGAATCCGGATGAATCTGGGCAAATTCGAAGTAAGCCTATAATTCTACTATTTATTCCATAAGCACAGCAAGTTTCCATGAGCCAACTCATCACCGACACCGCCGAACTCGACCAGATGCGCGCCGCCTGCCAGGCGGCGGCCAGCGTACTCGATTACCTCGCGCCGCACGTGCGCGCCGGCGTGACGACGGGCGAGCTGGACCGCCTGTGCCTGGACTACATCAGCCAGGAACTGCAGGTCGAGTCCGCCACGGTCGGCTACGCCCCGCCCGGCTACCCGCCCTTCCCGGGTTCGATCTGCACGTCGGTCAACCACGTCATCTGCCACGGCATCCCGGGCGACAAGGTCCTCAAGAACGGCGACATCATGAACATCGACGTCACCGTCATCAAGGACGGATGGTTCGGCGACACCAGCCGCATGTATTGCGTAGGCGAGCCCTCCATCCTGGCGCGGCGGCTGATCGACACCACCTACGAATGCATGTGGCTGGGCATCCAGCAGGTCCGCCCGGGCGCGACGCTGGGCGACATCGGCCATGCCATCCAGCGGCATGCCGAGGGCGCGGGATTCTCGGTCGTGCGCGAATACTGCGGCCACGGCGTGGGGCGCAAGTTCCACCAGGACCCCCAGGTCCTGCATTACGGCAAGCCCGGCACCGGCGTGCGCCTGGAACCGGGCATGATCTTTACCATCGAGCCCATGATCAACGCCGGCCGGCGCGAGATCCGCACGCTGGCCGACGGCTGGACCGTCGTCACCCGCGATCACAGCCTCTCGGCCCAGTGGGAGCACAGCATCCTCGTGACCGATACGGGCCACGAGGTTCTCACCGTGTCGCCGGGCATGCCGCAACCTCCCGCATTCGCCAAAGCGGCCCAGCCCGCATGAACCCGGGGCACGCGGGGCTGGGCGCCCTGCGCGCCCGCCACGCCGAGCTGCGCGCGCAAGCCGTGGCGGCCTACCGCAGGCATTTGCGCGCCGAAACCCTGCTGACCGCGCTGCGGCGCATCGCCGACGAGCTCCTGGGCGAGCTGATCCTGCTGTTTCCGATCCCCGAAGGCGCGGCCCTGGCCGCCGTCGGCGGCTACGGGCGCGGCGAACTCTACCCGCATTCCGACATCGACGTCCTGATCCTGCTGGAACGCGCGCCCGATGCGTCCGAGCGCAGCCGGATCGAGGCGCTCATCGCCGCCATGTGGGACGTCGGCCTCGAGCCGGGCCACAGCGTGCGCACCATCGAGGAATGCCGCAACGAGGCGGCGGGCGACATCACCGTCCGCACCTCGCTGCTGGAGGCGCGCCGGCTCACCGGCAGCAAGACGCTGTTCGGCCACCTGCAGGAGCGGATGCGCGAGGACCTGGACCCCCAGGCGTTCTTCCTGGCCAAGCGTGCCGAGATGCATCAGCGCCACGCGCGCCACCAGGACACGCCCTACGCCCTCGAGCCCAACTGCAAGGAGTCCCCGGGCGGCCTGCGCGATTTGCAGGTGCTGCTGTGGCTGGCGCGCGCCGCCGGCCTGGGATCGAGCTGGCCCCAAGTCGCGCGCACCGATCTGCTGACCGCCACCGAGTTCCGGGCATTGCGCCGCGCCGAGCTCGCCTTCAAGCGGCTGCGGATCGAATTGCACCTGCTGACGGGCCGGCGCGAGGATCGCCTGCTCTTCGACCTGCAGCCCCGGCTGGCAAAAGTCTATGGCTTCGCCCCCCAGGCCAACCGCCTGGCCAGCGAATTGCTGATGCAGCGCTATTACTGGGCCGCGCGCGTGGTCTGCCAAATGAACCGGCTGCTGATGCAAAGCCTGGAGGAAACGATCTTTCCCCAGCCGCCCAGCGCCGCCGAACCGATAGACGACCACTTCTGCGTCCGCCGCCAGCGGCTGTGCCTGGTGCGCGAGGACGGCTTCGAGCGCAACCCCGCCCTGCTGCTGCGCGTCTTCCTCGTGATGCAGGAGCACCCCGAATTGCACGGGATGTCCGCCAGCCTGCTGCGGGCCATCTGGCATGCGCGGCGCCTGATCGACAAGCAGTTCCGCGACAATCCCGTCAACCGCCACCAGTTCATCCAGATCCTCAAGCAGCCCCGCGGCATCGTCCACGCCCTGCGCGACATGACGATGCTCAACATCCTGCCGCGCTACCTGCCCGCGTTCAGGCGCATCGTCGGCCAGATGCAGCACGACCTGTTCCACGTCTACACGGTGGACCAGCACATCCTCATGGTCGTGCGCAACCTGCGCCGCTTCACCATGCCGGAACATGCGCAGGAGTACCCCCTGGCCAGTCAACTGATCGCCGACCTGGACCGGCATTGGCTGCTGTACATCGCCGCCCTGTTCCACGACATCGCCAAGGGCCGCGGCGGCGACCATTCCGCCCTGGGCGCGGTCGAGGTCCGCAAATTCGCCGTGGCCCACAGCCTGGGCGCCGAAGACACGAACCTGCTCGAGTTCCTGGTGCGCGAACACCTGACCATGTCGCAAGTGGCCCAGAAGCGCGACCTGAGCGATCCCCAGGTGATCCACGATTTCGCCATCCGCGTAGGCTCGCAGCGCACCCTGGCGGCCCTGTACCTGCTGACCGTCGCCGACATCCGCGGCACCAGCCCCAAGGTCTGGAACGCCTGGAAGGGCAAGCTGCTCGAGGACCTGTACCATCAGACCCTCGCGGCCCTGGGCGGCGAGCGCCCCGACACGCACACCATCCTCACCCAGCGCAAGGAGGCGGCGGCGGCGGAGATCCGCCGCATGGGGCTGCGCGACGACAGCCGCGAGGCCTTCTGGTCCCAGTTGGACGTGGCCTATTTCCTGCGCCACGACGCCCACGAGATCGCCTGGCATACGCGGCACCTGTACCATCGCCGCGACGAAGCCGATCCGGTGGTGAAGGCCCGCGTCGTGGGCCAGAACGAGGCCTTGCAGATCCTCGCCCATGCCCCGGATCGCGACGATCTGTTCGTGACGATCTGCGCGTATTTCGATGCCCACGGCCTCAGCGTGCAGGATGCGCGCATCCATACCACCCGCAAGGGCTGGGCGCTGGACAGTTTCATCGTGCTGCTGCCCGACCATGAAAAGGACTACCGTTCCCACGCCACGCTGGTCGAGCACGAATTGCGCGACGAACTGGCCGGAAACGGCACGCCACGCACCGCGCGCCAGGCCCCGCGGCCGGGATCGCGGCGCTCGCGCGCCTTCCCCATCATGCCCAGCATCACCTTGCAGGCGGACGACAACCACCGCAGTTGGCGCCTGCTGGTGACCACGGCCGACCGGGTGGGCCTGCTGCACGATCTGGCGCAGGTCTTCGTGCGGCATGGCATCGACCTCAAGATGGCCAAGATCATGACGCTGGGGGACCGGGTCGAGGACATCTTCATCCTCGAGGGTCCGGCCCTGGATCATCCGCGGGGACAGATGCGGTTCGAACAGGACGTCCTGAGCGTCCTGGGCGGCGGGGCCTTGGCCGATGCGCGCGATCCCGCCGCGCCGGGCACCGTGCCTGCGGTATAGTCACCCCTCATCCGCCCTCGCTTTCTCATTCATGATGAAGAACCCATCCTCGGAATCCATCCTGCGCGGCATCGCGCTGCTGTGCCTGGCGGGCGTCGGCGTCGCCCTGGTCTCGCAATACGTGTTCGACATGCAGCCCTGCGCCTGGTGCGTGCTGCAGCGCCTGATTCTGCTGGCCGTGGCGGCGGTCTGCGGGCTGGCCACGGCGGGCTGGCGCTCGGCGCGCATCCATGCCCTGGGCGCGGCGCTCGCGGCGATCCTGTCGGCCTGCGGGATCGCAGCCGCCTGGTATCAATACACGGTCGCCGCCCACCTGTTTTCCTGCGACCAGACCTTTGCCGACAAGTTCATCGCCGGCAGCGGGCTGGACGCCGCCCTGCCCTGGCTGTTCGGCATCTATGCGACCTGCATGGACGCGCGCGTGAGCGTGCTGGGCATCGAGTACGCGCTATGGGCGCTGGCCTTGTTCGCCGTGTGCCTGGCGCTGGCGGCGTGGGCCTTGCGCCGCGCGCGCCGCGGCTGAAGGATCGCCCCGCGGGGATCAGCCGTCCTCGCCCTCGGCGGCCATGGCGCCGGAGCACGCCGGCATGCCGCGGCTGAGGCTGAGGCGCTGGAGGTAGGCGGCATCGATGTCGCCGGTGACATATTCCCCGTTGAAGCACGAGGACTCGAACCGCTGCATGGCCGGGTTCAGGTCCCGCAGGGCCTGCTCCAGGTCGCTCAGCGCCTGGTAGACCAGGCCGTCGGCGCCGATCTCGCGCGCGACCTGCCCGGTGTCGCGTCCCGTCGCGATCAGTTCCGACTGGGTCGGCATGTCGATGCCGTAGACGTTGGGATAGCGCACCGCCGGGGCCGCCGAGGCAAAGAACACCTTGTGCGCCCCCGCCGCGCGCGCCATGTCGACGATTTCGCGGCTGGTGGTCCCGCGCACGATGGAATCGTCGACCAGGAGGACGTTCTTGCCACGGAACTCGAGGTCGATGGCGCTGAGCTTCTGGCGCACGGATTTCTTGCGCACGGCCTGGCCCGGCATGATGAAGGTGCGGCCCACGTAGCGGTTCTTGATGAAGCCCTCGCGATAGCAGAGGTTCAGCCGGGCGGCCAACTGCATCGCAGAGGGCCGTGACGAATCGGGGATCGGCATGACCACGTCGATGTCGCCCAGGCGCAGGGACTTGGCCACGTTGTCGGCCAGGTATTCGCCCATGTGCAGCCGGGCGTCGTAGATCGATACGCCGTCCATCACCGAGTCGGGCCTGGCGAAATACACGTACTCGAATACGCAGGGCGTGTGTTCGCGGCCGTCCTCGGCACAGGCGCGGCTGCTGACCCGGCCGTCCTCGGTGATCACGATGGCTTCGCCCGGCGCGACGTCGCGCACCAGGTTGAAGCCGCAGCCGGTGATCGCCACCGATTCGGAGGTCAGCATCCATTCTGTGCCCGCGTCGGTGTCGTGGCGCCCCAGGCACAGCGGGCGGATGCCGTGGGGATCGCGAAACGCCACCATGCCGAAGCTGGAGATGTGGGCGATCACCGCATAGGCGCCCTTGGCCCGGCGATGCACCGCCCGCACCGCCTCGAAGGCGGCATGCTCGTCCAGAGTCACGCCGTTGGAGGCTTGCTGCAACTCGTGCGCAAAGACATTGAGCAGCACCTCGGAGTCGGAATTGGTATTGATGTGCCGCCGGTCGTGCTTGAACAGCGCCTCGCGCAGTTCACGCCAGTTGGTCAGGTTGCCGTTGTGCACGAAGGTGATGCCGAACGGCGCGTTCACGTAGAAAGGCTGGGCCTCGTCGACGCTGGCGCTGGAGCCGGCCGTCGGATAGCGCACCTGGCCCAGGCCGCTGTTGCCGGGCAAAGAACGCATGTTGCGTGTGCGAAAGACGTCGCGCACCAGGCCGTGCGCCTTGTGCATGCTGAAGAACTGGTCATGGGCGGTGGCGATGCCCGCCGCGTCCTGGCCGCGATGCTGCAGCAGCAGCAGGCTGTCGTAGATCAGTTGATTGACGGGGCTTTGCCCCATCACGCCCACGATTCCGCACATGATCCGTATCCCGCCTCAGTAGGGTAGCCATTGCGCCAGCGACGGCGGCAGCAGCGATTTGATTTGCTGGAAGCCGCGCACCGCGGCCCCCGACGTCCGCGCGTCCTGCCACCAGGGCTCGCGCGGCAATTCGGTGTATCCCGCCAGGCCCACCAGCGCAAGGACGATGACCACGCCGCGGATGGTGCCGAAGGCCGCGCCCAGGCCATGGTCCGCCGGCGTCAGGCCGGTGCGGTCCAGCAGGGCCCCCAGGGCCATGTTCAGCAGGCCGATGAGCATGAGCACGATCAGGAACATCGCCCCGTAGGCGGTGATCGTGCGCAGCAAGCCGTTTTCGATGTATTGCACCAGCCAGTTCGACAGCCCCGGCCCCCACCAGATCGCCGACACGAAAGCGACGACGTAGGCGACCAGGGACAGGACCTCGCGCACGAAGCCGCGCATCAGGCCGATCAGCGCCGACAGCACCAGGACGGCGAGGACAATGTAGTCGAAGCTGGTCACTTGCCGGAGATCAAGCCGTTCTGGTAGCCCAGCGCCCGCAGCCGCGTCTGGGCGGCCTGGGCCGCCTCGCGGGTCGGGAACGGGCCCACGCGCAGCCGGTAGACGGTCTTGTCGCCGGACTGGCCCCGCTCTACATAGGCGTTGGTCACGCCGGATTCCACGAGGCTGTCGCGGCGCTGGCGCGCATCCTGCTCGGTCGTATAGGCCGCCACCTGCAGGATGAAACTGCCCTGCGCCTTGGGCTGTGGGGCCGCGGCATCGTTGTCGGGCATCTTGCCGGCCAGCAGGGCCAGCGCGACCGAACCATCGTCCGTGCGCTTGGGGGTGGGATCGGGCTTGGGCTGCGCCGCGGGCGCGGGGGTCTCGGGCTCGGCACGCGGGGGCTGCGCGGCGGGCGCCGGTTCAGCGGGCGGCGGCGCGGCGGGCGTATCGCCCGCGCCGGCGGCCTGCGGGCTGGTGTCGGCGGGCGGTGGCGCGGCCTGGTCCGCCGGCGCCTCGGGGGCGACCTGGGGCGGCGCCGGCAGCGCGGCGGCATCGAGGGCCGGATCCGCGTCGCCGGCGCTGACCAGGCCCGAGGAGGTTGCCGGAACGACGATGGGCTCGCGCGGCTCGGGCGGCGGCGCGTCGAACAGCGGCGGGACGATGATGACCGCCGCCAGCACCAGCGCCAAGGCGCCGATCAGGCGGCGTCTGGCCTTGTTGCGCAATTCCTTGAGCTGGGCTTCGCTGGAGCTTGCGCCACGGCCCGAAGTCCGTCGCTCGGAGGCTGAATCCGGGGCTTTCCGAAAAAACATCGCGCTGAAACCCGTCTGGAGCGGGCGGCTCAGTGCCTGTTTGTTCGATCCACGCATGCGGATCAAGCATACAGGCCGGCGGCGCCGCCCGATGATTAAATGACGTCTCTGCCCTCGAGCCTGAGGGCCTCGAGCACCGGGCCGACGGTGGCGAACGACCCGAACACGAGAATTCTATCATTGTCGGTCGCCAGGTTTCGAGCCTCTGTAAAGGCTTGTACCGGATCATCAAAAGTGGATACGATGACGTCGCGCGCCGGCACCGCCGGACGCGGCGCCGCCCGCACGCCGGGTTTCTTCGAGCCCTCGCCCGCGGCGCGGCCGACTTCCGTGGCGCCCTGGATGAAGGGGTCCACGGGCGCCTCGCCTTGCGTCAGGCCGCGGATGATGGCGGCCAGCTCGTCGGCCGTGGTGCCGCGGGGGCCGTCCAGGCTGGCGCACATCCAGCGGTCGATGCGGCGGGAAATGCGCGCAAGCGTGTTCGCGATGTCCTTGTCGTGCAGCATGCCCACCACCGCATAGGTGTGCGGGTAATGGCCCATGCTGTCCAGGTTCTGGCCCAGCGCCGCCACCGCGTGCGGGTTGTGGGCCACGTCCAGTATCGTCGCCGGCAGGCCTGGCAGGATCTGCATGCGCGCCGGCAGGCTGACGTGCAGCAGGCCCTGGCGCACGTCCTGCTGGGTGACCACCAGGCGCGGGTGCAGGGCCTCGAGCGCCGCAAGCGCCGCCGAGGCATTGATGAGCTGGTTGGCGCCGCGCAGTGCGGGATATCCCAGGGCGCTGCGGCGCTGGTCGCGGCCGCCGTATGCCCATTGCTGGCGATCGCCCGAATAATTGAAATCGTGGCCGAAGCGCCAGAGGTCGGCGCCGATCCGCCGCGCATGCTCGATCACCGTGGCGGGGGGCACGGGGTCGGCGCAGATGGCGGGCGCGCCGGGGCGGAACACGTGGGCTTTTTCCAGGCCGATGGCCTCGCGGGTGTTCCCCAGGTATGCCATGTGGTCCAGGTCCACGCTGGTCAGGATCGCGCAGTCCGCATCGATCATGTTGACGGCATCCAGGCGCCCGCCCAGGCCGACTTCCAGGATCACCACGTCGAGCTTCCGGTCCTGGAACAGCAGCAGCGCGGCCAGAGTCGCCATCTCGAAGTAGGTCAGCGTCGTGTCGCCGCGCGCGGCCTCGATGCGCTCGAACTGCTGGACGATCTGCTCGTCGCCGGCGAACTCGCCGTTGATGCGGATGCGCTCGTTGAAGTGCAGCAGGTGCGGCGAGGTGTACGTGCCCACCCGATAGCCGGCCTGCAGCAGGATGCTGTCGAGCATGGCGCAGGTCGAGCCCTTGCCGTTGGTGCCCGCCACCGTGATCTTGATGCAGTCCAGCGACAGCGCCAGCCGCTGCGCGACCGCGCGGACCCGATCCAGGCCGAGGTCGATGGCCTTGGGATGCAGGGTTTCGAGATAGGCGAGCCAGGCGGCGAGCGGTGCGCCCTGGGCGGGACGGAGTGAGGACATGGCGGGAGGCGTCTTGCGCAAAAGGAAGGAACGGCAGGTGCCGATATTAGCACCCGCCGCCCGCATCCCGGCGGACAACCCTACGGCGTTTACTTCTTGCGCGCCGGGGGAAGGTCCGTGCAATGGCCTTCGGCCGCCTCGGCGGCCATGCCGATCGATTCGCCCAGAGTGGGATGGGGATGGATGGTCTTGCCGATGTCCACCGCGTCGGCGCCCATCTCGATGGCCAGCGCCACCTCGCCGATCAGGTCGCCGGCGTGGGTGCCGACGATCCCGCCGCCGAGGATGCGCCCGGATTCCGCGTCGAACAGCAGCTTGGTGAAGCCCTCGTCGCGGCCGTTGGCGATCGCGCGGCCCGAGGCCTGCCAGGGGAACAAGCCTTTCTTGACGGCGATGCCGTCCTGCTTGGCGGACTCCTCGGTCAGGCCGACCCAGGCCACTTCGGGATCCGTATAGGCCACCGACGGGATCACGCGGGCATCGAAAAAGGATTTTTCGCCGGCGATGACCTCGGCGGCGACGTGCCCCTCGTGCACCGCCTTGTGCGCCAGCATGGGCTGTCCGACGATGTCGCCAATGGCGTAGATGTGCGGCACATTGGTGCGCATCTGCTTGTCCACGGCAATGAAGCCGCGGTCGGACACCGCCACGCCGGCCTTGTCCGCGCCGATGGCCTTGCCGTTGGGCGAGCGGCCCACGGCCTGCAGCACCAGGTCGTAGCGTTGGGGTTCGCCGGGTGCGGATTCGCCCTCGAACGTCACCCAGATGCCGTCTTCCTTGGCCTGCGCTCCCACGGTCTTGGTGTTGAGCATGACGTGGTCGAAGCGCCGGGCGTTCATTTTGTCCCAGACCTTGACGAGGTCACGGTCGGCGCCGGTCATCAGGGTCGGCAGCATTTCCACTACGTCCAGGCGCGCGCCGAGCGCCGAATAGACCGTGCCCATTTCCAGCCCGATGATGCCCCCACCGACGATCAGCATGCGCTGCGGCACGGATTTCAGGGCGAGCGCGCCCGTGGAATCCACGATGCGCGGATCGTCCGGCAGGAACGGCAGTTTCACCGACTGGCTGCCGGCGGCGATGATGGCCGAGGAGAACTTGATCGTGGCCTGGCCGCCGTCCGCCTTGGCCACCGCCAGATGATGGGGATCGGCGAAGGTGCCCACCCCCTGGATCACCGTGACCTTGCGGGCCTTGGCCATGCCGGCCAGACCGCCGGTCAGTTTGCCGACCACGGAGTCCTTGTAGCCGCGCAGCTTGTCCAGGTCGATCGAGGGGTCGCCGAACGCAATGCCGTGGGCCGCGAGGGACCGGGCCTCTTCCAGCACGCTGACGGTATGCAGCAGGGCCTTGGACGGGATGCAGCCGACGTTCAGGCAGACCCCGCCCAGGGTGGTATAGCGTTCCACCAGGACGACCTTCAAGCCCAGGTCCGCGGCGCGGAACGCGGCGGAATAGCCCCCGGGGCCCGCACCCAGCACCAGGACGTCGTATTCCCCGTCGGCCGTGCCGCCGAATGTGGCGGGCGCGGGTGCGGACGCAGATGCGGGAGCCTGCGGGGCCGCCGGCGCAGCCGATGCGGCAGGCGCCGCAGCCTGAGCGGCCGGTGCTTGCGCCGCCTCGCCGGCCGCGGCCTCGACGCGCACGATGGTCTTGCCCTGCGCAACCTTGTCGCCCAGCTTGACGAGGATTTCGCGCACCACCCCGCCCTGCTCGGCCGGGATTTCCATCGAGGCCTTGTCGGACTCGACGGTGATGAGGCTTTGCTCGGCCTCGATGGTGTCGCCCACGGCCACCAGGATTTCGATCACCTCGACTTCGTCGAAGTCGCCGATGTCGGGCACATTCAGGTCTACGATGCTCATGGGCGCCTCACAGGATGATGCGGCGGAAGTCCGCCAGCAGGCCCGCCAGGTAGGCGTTGAAGCGGGCCGCAGCCGCCCCGTCGATCACCCGGTGGTCATAGGACAGCGACAGCGGCAGCATCAGGCGCGGCTGGAAAGTCGCGCCGTCCCAGACTGGCTGCATCGCCGAACGGGAGACGCCGAGGATGGCGACTTCGGGCGCATTGATGATGGGCGTGAAATCGGTGCCGCCGATCCCGCCCAGCGACGAGATCGAGAAGCATCCGCCTTGCATCTGCGACGGCGAGAGCTTGCCGTCGCGCGCCAGGGCCGCGAGCTCGGCGGTCTCGGCGGCCAGTTCGAGCACGCCCTTGCGGTCGGCGTCGCGGATCACCGGGACCACCAGGCCGTTGGGCGTATCGGCGGCAAAGCCGATGTGGAAGTATTGCTTCAGGACCAGGTTGTCGCCATCCAGCGAGGCGTTGAACTCGGGGAACTTCCTCAGGGCGGCGACCACCGCCTTGATCAGGAAGGCCAGCATCGTGACCTTGACGCCGGATTTCTTGTTTTCCGCATTGAGCTGTTGGCGCAGGGCCTCGAGCTCGGTGATGTCCGCCACGTCGTTGTTGGTCACGTGGGGAATCATGACCCAGTTGCGGTGCAGGTTGGCGCCCGAGATCTTTTTGATGCGCGACAGCGGCTTGGTCTCGATCGCACCGAACTTGGCGAAATCGACCTTGGGCCAGCCCAGCACGCTGAAGCCCTCGCCCGCCGGCAGGGTCGAGCCCACCGGACCGGCACCGCCGGTGGCCAGGGCCTGCTTGACATGGGCCCGCACGTCATCGGCGGTGATGCGGTTCTTGGGTCCGCTGCCAGTGACCTGGGTGAGGTTCACGCCCAGTTCGCGGGCGAACTTGCGCACCGACGGCGAGGCATGCGGCAGGTTGTGCAAGGGCACGGCGGCCTCGGCATAGGCGGCCGTGGGCGAGGTGCGCTCGGGGGCGCTGGAGGCCATGGCGGCGGCGGACGCCGGGGCGGCCGCGGGCGCGGGCTCGGCGCGCGCCGAAGGCTGCACGGCGGGCGTTTCGGCCGGCGCGGCGGGTTCCTGGGCCGGCGCGCCGGCCTGGGGCGCGTCGCCGGCGCCTTCCACGACCGCGATTTCCATGCCCTGGGAGACCTTGTCGCCGACCTTGACCTTGACGGACTTGACCACCCCGCCTTCGGAGGCCGGGATTTCCATCGAGGCCTTGTCGGACTCGACGGTGATGAGGCTTTGCTCGGCCTCGACGGTGTCGCCCACGGCCACCAGGATCTCGATGACCTCGACCTCGTCGAAGTCGCCGATGTCAGGCACCGTCAGGGTGTGCAGCGCGGCGGCGCCGGCGGCGGCCTTGGGCGCCTCCTGCCGGGGGGCGGCGGTCGGGGCCGGGGCGGGCTCGGCCGGTTTGGATTCGGCCTGCGCCTCGGGCTGTGCCGCGGCCGGCACCTCGCCCGCCGCCTCGACCTCGAGGATCACGGAACCCTCCTTGACCTTGTCGCCGACCTTGACCTTGACGGTCTTGACCACGCCGCCCTCGGAGGCGGGAATTTCCATCGAGGCCTTGTCGGACTCGACGGTGATGAGGCTTTGCTCGGCCTCGATCGTGTCGCCCGGGGCCACCAGGACCTCGATCACCTCGACCGCATCGAAATCGCCGATGTCGGGGACCTTGATTTCCACGATAGTGCTCATGTTGTGTCCTCCTCAGGCGTAGTGCGGATTGGCCTTGTCGGCGTCGATGCCATATTTGGCAATCGCCTCGGCGCACTTCTTGATGTCGATGACGCCGTCGTCGGCCAGGCTGCGCAGGGCGGCCAGCACCACGAAGTGGCGGTCGATCTCGAAGTGCTTGCGCAATTCCGAGCGGAAGTCCGAGCGGCCGTAGCCGTCGGTGCCCAGGACCTTGAGGCGGCGCCCCTCGGGCACGAATGGACGGATCATGTCGCCATAGGCCTTGATGTAGTCGGTCGAGACGATGATGGGCCCCTGGGTGTCCTTCAGCTGGCGGGTAACGTAGGCGTCCTGGGCCGGTTCGGCCGGGTGCAGTAGGTTGTGGCGCTCCACGTCCAGGCCGTTGCGGCGCAGCTCCGTGAAGCTGGTCACGCTCCAGACGTCCGAGGTCACGCCCCAGTCCTTTTCCAGCAGGTCCTGGGCGGCCAGGACTTCGCGCAGGATCGTGCCCGAACCCATGAGCTGGACGTGGGTCTTTTTCGAGGGCTTGGCGCTGGACTGGAGCTTGTACATGCCCTTGAGGATGCCCTCCTCGTCGCCGGCCTTCAGGCCCGGCTGGGCATAGTTCTCGTTCATGACCGTGATGTAGAAGAACACGTCCTCCTGGTCGTGCATCATGCGCTGCAGGCCGCTGCGGATGATGACGGCGACCTCGTGCGCAAAGGCCGGATCGTAGGCCACGCAATTCGGGATCAGCGACGCCTGGATGTGGCTGTGGCCGTCCTCGTGCTGCAGGCCCTCGCCGTTCAGCGTGGTGCGCCCGGCCGTGCCGCCCAGCACGAAGCCGCGCGCCAGCATGTCGCCCGCCGCCCAGGCATGGTCGCCGAAGCGCTGGAAGCCGAACATCGAGTAATAGATGAAGAACGGGATCATGATGCAGTTGCTGACGGAATACGACGTCGCCGCCGCAATCCACGAGCTGAAGCCGCCCGCCTCGTTGATGCCTTCCTGCAGCAACTGGCCGTTCTCGGCCTCGCGGTAGTACATCACCTGGCCCTTGTCCACCGGGACGTACTTCTGGCCCTCGGGCGCGTAGATGCCGATCTGGCGGAACAGGCCTTCCATCCCGAAGGTCCGCGATTCATCGACCAGGATGGGCACCACGCGCGGCGCCAGTTCCTTGTCGCGCAGGATCTGGTTCAGCACCCGCACGAAGGCCTGGGTGGTGGAGATCTCGCGACCCTCGGCCGTGGGTTCCAGGACGGCCTTGAAGGCGTCCAGGGGCGGCACCGGCAGCGAATGGTCGGCCTTCACGCGGCGGTGCGGCAGATAGCCGCCCAGCGCCTTGCGGTGTTCGTGCAGGTACTTCATTTCGGGCGAATCCTCGGCCGGCTTGAAGTACGGGATCTCGTCGACCTTGTCGTCGGGAATGGGAATGTTGAAACGGTCGCGGAATTCGCGCACCGAATCGATGTCGAGCTTTTTCTGCTGGTGGGTGGGGTTCTTGGCCTGGCCGACGTGGCCCATGCCATAGCCCTTGATGGTCTTGGCCAGAATCACCGACGGCTGGCCCTTGTGGTTGGCGGCCGCGGCGAAGGCGGCGTAGACCTTGTGCGGGTCGTGGCCGCCGCGGTTCAGGCGCCACACGTCCTCGTCGCTCATGCGGCTGACCATCTCGAGCAGCTTGGGGTGTTTGCCGAAGAATTTCTCGCGCACGAACTTGCCGTCGTTGGCCTTGTAGGCCTGGTATTCGCCGTCGACGGTTTCCTCCATGACGCGGCGCAGGATGCCTTCCTTGTCACGGGCGAACAGGGGATCCCAGTAGCCGCCCCAGATCAGCTTGAGCACGTTCCAGCCGTTGCCGCGGAACGCACCCTCGAGTTCCTGGATGATCTTGCCGTTGCCGCGCACCGGGCCGTCCAGGCGCTGCAGGTTGCAGTTGACGACGAAGATCAGGTTGTCGAGCTTTTCTCGCGATGCCAGGCCGATGGCGGCCAGGGTTTCGGGCTCGTCGATCTCGCCGTCGCCCACGAAGACCCAGACCTTGCGCTGGGTCGTGTCGGCCAGCCCGCGGGCGTGCAGGTATTTCAGGAAGCGGGCCTGGTAGATGGCCATCATGGGTCCCAGGCCCATGGACACCGTCGAGAACTGCCAGAAATCCGGCATCAGTTTCGGGTGCGGGTAGGAGGACAGCCCCTTGCCCTTGCCGCCGACCTCCTGGCGGAAATAATTGAGGTTTTCCTCGGTCAGGCGGCCTTCCAGGTAGGCGCGCGCATACATGCCCGGGGACGAATGGCCCTGGAAGTAGACCAGGTCGCCGCCGTGGTCGGGCGACTCGGCATGCCAGAAGTGGTTCTGGCCGCATTCGATCATGGTCGCCAGCGAGGCGAAGGAGGCGATGTGGCCGCCCAGGCTGCCGCCGTCGGCAGGCTCGAATTTGTTGGCCTTGACCACCATGGCCATGGCGTTCCAGCGGATATAGGAGCGGATGCGTTCCTCGAGGACCATATTGCCCGGGTGCGGGGGCTCGAGCCCCGGGGGAATGGTATTCACGTAAGCCGTATTCAAGGAATACGGGATGTGGGCGCCCGAGCGGCGCGCCAGATCGATCAGACGTTCAATCAGGAAGTGCGCACGTTCCGCGCCCTCGCGGTCGAGCACCGCTTCCAGCGCGTCCAGCCATTCCTGGGTTTCCTGTTTGTCGGTGTCCGCGGGGGTGGCGGCCGCCTTGTCTTGGTCGAGAGAGGACATCGTGTGTCTCCGGTGTAGTGATTCAGGACGCGACCACGCATCGCGTCGACGACTGGTATTCGGTGCCTAGGAACGCGCGACAGCGCCCGCGGCTGGCGGGTTTGCCGGGCATCTCTGCGTCATTCTAGGAAACACCCCCGGATAGTACAAGTAAAATTTCATTCTATGATATGAATTTTTATTATGTGAAAAATTGGAAGCCCTTTTCCCGACTAAAATGACGCAATCGCGCTAAGCTCCCCGCCATGGCCATCCCGAATCGCAAGTCCTTGATTCCCACGACATTCTACGAGCACGCCCGTCACAGCCGGCGGGGCTTGTACTGGCTGACGCCCGTCGTCGTCCTGGTGCTGTATCTGTGCGTGATGGGCGCTTTCATCTGGCTGCAGCGCCTGCAAAGCGACAGCGTGATGTTCGTGACCATTGATCAGGAAACCCGCCAGCAGCGCCTGCTGATGGTGGTGGCGGCGCTGTCCCTGGTGATCGTGTTCAGCCTGCTGGCGCTCTGGCGCTATACGCGTTTCCGCACGCAGGCCGAATCCGCGCTGATCGCCGAGACCGGCTTTCGCCGGGCGATGGAAAATTCCATGTCCACCGGCATGCGGGTCTTCGACATGCAGGGGCGCATCGCCTATGTGAATCCGGCGTTCTGCCGCATGATCGGCTGGAACGAGGCCGACCTGATCGGCCGCACGGCGCCGTTTCCGTACTGGCTGCCCGGCCGTCACGATCATCACCGCGAGGTCCTCGCGCAGCTGCTGTCCGGACGCACCCCCAGCAGTGGGCTGGAAATCGAGGCCCAGCGCCGCGATGGCTCGCGCTTCACCGCCCGCATGTACGTCTCGCCGCTGCGCGACCCCAACGGCGAGCAGATCGGCTGGATGACCTCCATGACCGACATCACCGAGCCCAAACGCATCCGCGAGGCGCTGACCGCGGCGCACGAACGCTTCATGACGGTGCTCGAGGGCCTGGACGACGCGATTTCGGTGGTCGCCGACACGCCCGAGGGCCTGGAGCTGCTGTTCGCCAACCGCACCTACCGCCGGCTGTTCGGCGCCCAGGCCAGCGGCCACGCCGAACTGCTGGGCGGGCGCCTGGGCCGTTTCACCGACGAGACCATGGAATTGTTCTCGCAGTCGGCCCAGCGCTGGTTCGAGGTTCACCATCGCATGCTGGCCTGGACCGATTCGCGCCGGGTGCGCCTGCAGGTGGCGCGCGACATCACCGAACGGCGCAAACACGAAGAAGCCTTGCGGGTACAGCAGGAAAAAGCCCAGCTGACCAGCCGGCTGACCACCATGGGCGAGATGGCCTCGTCGCTGGCCCATGAACTGAACCAGCCGCTGACCGCCATCAGTAACTACAATATGGCGGCCGCCGCGATGTTGAAATCGGGCAAGGGACGGCCCGAGGCCCTGCTCGAGGCCTTGGAAAAGGCCTCGGCGCAGGCCGAGCGCGCGGGCAAGATCATCAGCCGCATCCGGGAATTCGTCAAGCGCAGCGAGCCCCGGCGCCAGGCGGTGGCCCTGGCGCGCATCCTCGAGAACGCCGTCAGCTTCGCCGACATCGACGCCCGCAAGCGCCGCATCGACATCGCCCAGAACCTGCCCGATCCTCTGCCCGAGGTGCTGGCCGATCCGATCCTGATCGAGCAGGTGCTGCTGAATCTGCTGAAGAACGGTGTGGAAGCCATGGAGCAAAGCGAGTATCGTACCCTGCACCTGACGGTCACCGACCAGGACCCCCAGGTCGAAATCGCGGTGATCGACCGCGGCCACGGCCTGCGCAGCCCCGAACGGCTGTTCGAGCCCTTCTACAGCACCAAGTCCGAAGGGTTGGGCATGGGTCTGAACATCTGTCGCACCATCATAGAATCGCACCACGGCCGCCTGTGGGCCAGCGCCAATCCAGAGGGCGGGACGATCTTCCGCTTCACTCTGCCCAAGGCGCCGCCAAGGCCGCAACCCGACGAAACCACAGAGGAGCAGTACGCATGACCCAAGCCCAAGCGCCCAGCACCATTTACATTGTCGATGACGACGAAGCCGTCCGGGATTCCCTGCGCTGGCTTCTCGAGGCCAATGGCTACCAGGTCCGCAGTTTTGCCGCCGCCGAGGAATTCCTCGAGGCCTACGATCCGGAGATGGTCGGAGTGCTGATCGCCGACGTGCGCATGCCGGGCATGAGCGGCCTCGAGCTCCAGGAAGCCCTGATCGCGCGCAAGGCGCCGCTGCCCATTGTGTTCATCACCGGGCACGGGGACGTGCCGATGGCGGTGTCGACGATGAAGAAAGGCGCCGTCGACTTCCTCGAAAAACCGTTCAACGAGGCCGACCTGCGCAACATCGTCGCCGGCATGCTCGCCCAGGCCGCCGAGCGGGTGCGCGAGGCGCAGGCGCACCGCAACCAGCAGGCCGTGCTCAACCGGCTGACCGCCCGCGAGCAGCAAGTGCTCGAACGCATCGTCGCGGGGCGGCTGAACAAGCAGATCGCCGGCGACCTGAACATCAGCATCAAGACCGTCGAGGCGCACCGCGCCAACATCATGGAAAAGCTCGAAGTCACCACCGTGGCCGATCTGATGAAGATCGCACTGGCCAAGACCGAAGAGGAATAAGCCCATGAGCGCACGCATCATCGATGGCAAGGCCCTCTCGGCGCAGGTCCGCGAGCAGGTCCGCGAACGCGTCCAGGCCCTGGGGGCCAAGGGTGTCACGCCGGGACTCGCCGTGGTGCTGGTGGGCGACGACCCCGCCTCGCAAGTCTATGTCCGCAACAAGGCCGCCGCCTGCGAGGCGGCCGGCATGGTCTCGCGCGTCATCCGCATGGCCGCCGACACGCCCGAAGAAGAACTCCTCAACGTGGTCGAGGACCTGAACGCCGATCCCGCCATCCATGGCATCCTGGTGCAGCTGCCGCTGCCGGGCCACATCGACACCGGCCTGGTGATCGAAACCATCGCCGCCGGCAAGGACGTCGACGGCTTTCACGTCAGCAACGCCGGCCTGCTGATGACCGGGCGGCCGCTGTTTCGTCCCTGCACGCCCTACGGCGTGATGCGAATGCTGGAATCGGAAGGCGTCGCGCTGCGCGGCGCCGAGGCGGTGATCGTGGGCGCCAGCAACATCGTCGGCAAACCCATGGCCATGCTGCTGCTGGCGGCCGGCGCCACGGTCACGCTGTGCAACTCCAAGACCCGCGACCTGGGCGCGCAGACGCGCCGCGCCGACGTCCTGGTGGTGGCCACCGGCCGGCCGGGCATCGTCACGGGCGACATGGTGAAACCGGGCGCCGTCGTCATCGACGTCGGCATCAACCGCCTCGAGGACGGTTCACTGGCCGGCGACGTGGACTTCGAATCCGCGCGGCAAGCGGCCTCGGCAATCACACCGGTGCCCGGCGGGGTCGGACCGATGACCATTGCCATGCTGCTGGTCAACACCCTGGAGGCGGCCGAGCGCAGCGCCGCGACTTGAAATTCCGGGGCCTCGCCCCCATCATTGCCCGCATGAATACCGTCACTCCCGCCGGAAACCCCCTGCTCGTCCCGGCCGATGCAATCATGGACTACGCGGCCGTACGCCCCAAGCACATCCAGCCGGCGCTGCGCGAGCTGGTCGCCGAGTCCCGCGCGGCGATCGATGCCGCTGCCGCGGACACCCGGCCCCCCACGTGGGAAAACCTCGTCGAGGCGATCGAGGATCCGTCCGAGCGCCTGCATCGTGCCTGGTCGGTCGCCGGCCATCTGAACAGCGTGGTCAATACGCCCGAATTGCGTGAGGCCTACAACGCCTGCCTGCCCCTCATGAGCGAATTTTCGACCTGGGTCGGCCTGCATGCCGGACTGTATCGACGCTATCGGGAACTGGCGGCGGGGCCGGCGTACGAGGCCCTCAGCCCGACGCGCCGCCGCATCGTGGATCTGGCGCTGCGGGATTTCCGCCTGAGCGGCGTGGAACTCGAGGGCGAGGCACGCGAGGCCTACGCCCGCAATGCCGAACACCAGGCCCAGGTGTCCCAGAAATTTTCCGAGAACGTTCTGGACGCGACCGATCACTGGTCGCTGCTGATCGCCGACGAGGCCCGCCTGGCGGGGATTCCGGCGGATGTGACGGCAGCCGCCCGCGAGGCCGCGCGCGCCGACGGCGCCGAGGGCTGGAAGCTCACGCTGCACATGCCGTGCTACCTGCCGGCCATGCAGCATGCGCACGACCGCGAGCTGCGCCACGACCTTTATCGCGCCTACGCCACGCGCGCCTCGGACCAGGGCGACACCCGCTACGACAACTCCGCGCAAATCGAATCCCTGCTCGCTCTGCGCGCCGAGGAAGCGCGCCTGCTCGGATACCGCGATTTCGCCGGCCTGCGCCTGGAAACGCGCATGGCCGATGACCCGGAGCAGGTGCTGGCCTTCCTGCGCGACCTGGCGGCCCGCGCGCGGCCCAGTGCCCAACGCGATCTGGAGGAACTGCGCGCCTTCGCCGCCGCCGAACTCGGCCTCCCGGACCTACAGCCCTGGGACATCGCCTACGCCTCCGAGCGCCTGCGCGAGCAGCGCTATGCCTATTCGGACGACGAGGTGCGCCGATACTTCACCGAATCCCGCGTCCTCGACGGCCTGTTCGGCGTCATCCACACCCTGTTCGGCGTGCGCCTGGTCGCCTGCGAAGCGCCCGTCTGGCATCCGGACGCCCGGATCTACAGCGTGCGCGACGCCGACGGCCGCGAACTGGGCCGCCTCGGCATGGACCTCTACGCGCGCACCGGCAAGCAAGGCGGCGCCTGGGTCGACAGCGAGCGCGACCGCCGCCGCCGCGGCGCGCGCCTGCACACGCCCCTGGCCTGGCTGACCTGCAATTTCGCGCCGCCGCAGGGCGGGCGCGAGGCGCTGCTCAGCCATGACGACGTCATCACCCTGTTCCACGAAAGCGGACATGCGATGCATACCCTGCTCTCGCGGGTGGACGAGCCCGGCGCCTCGGCCTTTGCCGCGGTCGAGTGGGATGCCATCGAGCTACCCTCGCAGTTCATGGAGAACTTCTGTTGGGAATGGGGGGTGCTGCGCAACCTGACCCGCCATGCGGACACCGGCAAACCCATGCCCCGGGAACTCTTCGACAAGCTGCTGGCCGCCCGCAATTTCCAAAGCGGCCTGCAGACCCTGCGGCAGGTGGAGTTCGCGTTGTTCGACATGCTCATCCACACGCGCGCCGAGGGCCTGCCGATCGGCGGCGTGCTGGATACACTGGATGCGGTGCGCCGTGAAGTGGCCCTGCTGATCCCGCCGGACTGGAACCGTTTTCCGCACGCATTCTCGCATTTGTTCGCCGGTGGCTACGGTGCGGGATATTACAGCTACAAATGGGCGGAGGTCCTGTCGGCGGACGCCTTCGCGGCCTTCGAGGAAGCCGCCCCCCGGGATGCGGAGGGGCAGCGCGATATTTTCGATCCCGCCACCTGCCGGCGCTATCTGGACGAGATCATCGCGGTGGGCGGCTCGCGCCCTGCCGCCCGATCCTTCGAGGCCTTTCGCGGGCGGCCGCCCAGCATCGAGGCACTGCTGCGCCACAGCGGCCTGGAGACGGCATGATGCCCGCCGCCCTCCGCCGCCTGCTGGCGCGCTGCGCCGCCGCCTTCTGCCTGGCGGTCCTCGGTTTGGGTCCCGCCGCCGCCGAGGTCCATCCGGTGCGCGGCTTCCTGCCCGACCTGAAGTTCACGCTGCAAGGCGCGGGCGGGGCCACCGTCACGCAGGCCGATTTCGCCGACAAGGTCGTGCTGATGTTCTTCGGCTATGCCAGTTGTCCCGACATCTGCCCCACCACCATGGCGCAACTGGCCCAGGTGACCGAGGCGCTGGGGCCGCAGGCCGACCAGGTCAGGATTCTGTTCGTCAGCGTCGATCCGCATCGGGACACGCCCGACATCCTGCAGGCCTATGTCGATCAGTTCGATCCCCACGCCATCGGCCTGACCGGCAACGAAAAGACGATTGCCGACCTGGCCAGGCGCTACCGGGTCGCCTATCAGATCGAACGCCCCGCTTCGACCGAACCGGGGGCGCCCTATGAGGTCGCCCACAGCCGTGGAATCTATTGCTTCGACCAGCAGGGCCGCGCGCGCTGGCTGGCTTCGGACAGCGAATCGCAAGAGGACTTGCTGGCCGCGCTGCGGCCGCTGCTGCGCTAGCGCTAGTATCGTCCGTCCCGCCGCAGGGGCCGGCGGATCAGGCGGCGTGCCACTCCGATACGAAATCGCGATAGTCGGGCCGTTCGACGGCCTCGACCGGATCGATGGGTGTGCCGATGGACAAATAACCCATGAACCGGTAATCCAGCGCGTCGAAGCCCAGCGCCTCGCCCACGCCGTCGATGTACGTGCCCACGCCGGTGCTCCAGAACGCGCCCAGGCCCAGGGCATGCGCGGCGTTCAGCATATTGCCCACCGCGGTGCCGGTCGCCAGCATCCGCTCGTGATCGGGGATGCGCCCGTCATGATCCAGCACGCAGGCGATCGCAATGACCAGCGGCACACGCGACAGCCATTTGCGGCCGTTGGCCGCCTTGGCCTCGGGCAGCGGCGTGCCCGCCGCCTCGCCGGCCCGCACGGCGACGTCCACCAGCGCGGGGACATCGGCGCCACGCACCAGGGCGAAGCGCCAGGGCCGCACGGCGCCATGGTCCGGCGCGCGCATGGCGGCGCGCAGGATCAGGTCGAGTTGCTCGTCCGTCGGGCCCGGCGCCTGCACGAACTTGACGGAACGGCGCGACAAGAGGGTGTTCAGGGTATCGGGAATCATGCAAGGTCCTCCGGAGATGCGATCGGGCGCCGCGCTCAGGCGCGGGCCGCGGCCACCATCAGCGCCTTCATCTGGCGGATGGCGGGTTCCCAGCCATCGAACACCGCCTGGGCGACGATCGCATGGCCGATATTGAGTTCCGAGATGCCGGGCATGGCCGCGACAGGCGTGACGTTGTCGTAATGCAGGCCGTGGCCCGCATTGATCCGCAGGCCCTGGCGCACACCCTCGGCGACCGCCGTGCGCAGGCGCTGGAGCTGCGCCTCGCGCGCGTCCTCGGCGGCGTCGGCATAGGCGCCGGTGTGCAATTCGACAATGCCCGCCCCCGCACGCGCGGCCGCATCGATTTGCGCAGCCTCGGGATCGATGAACAGCGACACGCGGACGCCGGCATCGTGCAGCCGATCGACCGCGGCGCGCACCTCGGCGAAATGCCCAAGCACGTCCAGCCCGCCCTCGGTCGTGAGTTCGTGGCGGTTCTCGGGCACCAGGCACACATCGTCGGGCCGCAGCCGGCAGGCGATGTCCAGCATTTCGGGCGTGATCGCGCATTCCAGGTTCATGCGCGTGCGCAGCACCGGGCGTATCGCCCACACGTCCGCATCCTGGATGTGGCGGCGATCCTCACGCAGATGCAGGGTAATGAGATCGGCGCCCGCGTCCTCGGCGCGCAGGGCCGCCTGCACCGGGTCCGGATAGCGGGTCATGCGCTGCTGGCGCAGCGTGGCCACGTGGTCGATATTGACGCCCAGTTCCATCATGAGGCCTGCATGGGTGCCTGCCCGTCTTGAGCCCCCGCCTGGACCGGGGTGTCCTGCTGCCAGCCGCCGCCCAGCGCCTTGTAGAGCTCGACGCGATTGAACAGCGCATCCGTGCCGAGCTGGACGAAGGCCTGCTGGATGCCGTACAGATTGACCTCGGCGGTCTGGACCTGCAGGAAGCTGTCCACGCCGGTCTCGTAGCGCAGCTTGGACAGGTCGAGCGTCTTGATCGCCGAGGCCTCGGTCTCGCGCAAGGCGTCCAGTTGGCGGGCGTACGTGGCCTCGCCCGCCAAGGCATCGGCCACCTCGCGGAACGCGGTCTGGATGGTTTTTTCGTAGGTCGAGACGGCAATGTTGCGTCGGGCCTCGGCCAGATCCAGGTTGCCCTTGATGCCGCCGGCAAACAGCGGCATCTGGATCTGCGGCGAGAACTGCCAATACCGGTGGCTGCCGCCGAACAGCGCATTGAGTTCGGGGCTGGCAAAGCCCAGCAGGCCGGTGATGGAAATATTGGGGAAGAACGCCGCGCGCGCGGCGCCGATCTGGGCGTTGGCGGCCTTGAGCGCATGTTCGGCGCCGATGATGTCGGGCCGCCGGTCCAGCAGTTGCGACGGCAGGCCAGCGGGCACCGAGGCCAGTAGCTGGTCGCGCCCGAAGGTCGCCGGCGCCGGCAGGTTCGCCGGGATCGGCGTTCCCAGGATGAGCTGCAGCGCATTGGCGGCCTGAGCCGTCTGGCGCTCGATGGCGATCAGGTCGGCCTGGACCGTGTCCCGCTGCCCGCGCGCCTGCGACAGATCGAGTTCCGAGGCCACGCCCATGTCGAAGCGGGCCTGCACCAGGCGCAGCGAACCCTCGCGGGCCTCCAGCGTCTTTTCCATCAGGGCGCGCAGCTCGTTGGACGCGCGCAGGCGGAAGTAGGCCTCGGCCGCCTGGGCGATCAGATTGATCTGTACCGTGCGGCGCGCCTGATCGGTCGCCAGGTATTGCTCGTAGGCCGCCTCGCTGAGGTTGCGCACCCGTCCGAAGAAATCGAGTTCGAACGAGGTCATGCCGATGCCGGCGATGTAGGCCCGGCTGACCGACGGCGAATTCACGCCGCCATTTCGCATGTCGGGCGGGTTGCGCGTGCTCTGGCCGGTGCCCAGCAGGCCGATGGTCGGCAGGCGGTCGCTCGAGGTGATGCCGTACTGCGCCCTCGCCTCTTCGATGCGCTCGACGGCAATGCGCAGGTCGCGGTTGTTGTCCAGCGCCAGTTCGATGAGGGCGTGCAGGCGTTCGTCCTTGAAAAACGCCCGCCATTCGGGCAGCGCCGGGGCGCTGGCCGCGCCCGCATCGGGAAACCGGTCGGGCACGGGAGCGGCGGGCCGTTCATAGGTCGGCGCCAGCGAGCAGGCCCCCAGCGCCAGGGCCAGGCCCGCGCTCAGCAGCAGACGCGGATAGCGAAGGCGGCTCATGACGACTCCCCTTGCGTCCGGTCCTCGGCGCGTGTCGGAATGTGTGGGGCCTGGTGGCCCAGCAGCTTAGGCTTGGTCTTGAACACTTTCAGAATCACCACGAAGAAAGTCGGCACGAAAATCACGGCCAGCGGCGTGGCCGCCAGCATGCCGCCCAGCACGCCCAGGCCCACCGCGTTCTGGCTCGCGGCGCCGGCACCGTCGGCGCGCACCAACGGCACGACCCCCAGGATGAAGGCGAAGGACGTCATCAGAATGGGCCGGAAGCGCAGGCGCGCGGCCTCGACCGCGGATTCCATCAAGCCTGCGCCGCTGGCGTACAAGTCCTTGGCGAATTCGACGATCAGGATCGCGTTCTTGGCCGATAGGCCGATCACGGTCACCATCCCCACCTGGAAATACACATCGTTGGCCTTGCCCATCAGGCTGCTGAGCATCACCGCCCCCAGCATGCCCAGGGGCACCGCCAGCATGACCGACAGCGGAATCGCCCAACTCTCGTAGAGCGCCGCCAGCACCATGAACACCACCAGCACCGACAGCCCCAGCAAGATGGCGGTCTGGTTGCCCGCCTGGATCTCCTGATAGGACAAGCCCGTCCATTCATAGCCCAGGCCCGGCGGCAGCTGCGTGATCAGGCGCTCCATCTCGGCCATGGCCTCGCCCGTGGAATAGCCCGGCGCGGCGGATCCGCCGATCCGGATGGACTCATAGCCGTTGTAACGCACCACCTGCACCGGCCCGCGCGTCCATTCCATCGAGACGAAGGCGGACAGCGGCACCATGTCGCCTTGCTGGTTGCGGGCGTTGAGCTTGAGGATGTCGTCGGGGTTCATGCGGTCCTTGGCATCGGCCTGCACCCAGATATTCTGCACCCACCCCGTATTGGTGAACTTGCCCACATAGGCCGAGCCCAGCGACGCCGACAGCAGCGAGGCCGCCTCGGAGAAATCCACGCCCAGGGCAGCCGCCTTGTCGCGGTCGATGGAGACCTTGAGCTGCGGCCCCGCGCCCAGTCCGGTGACCCGCGCATCGGTGACGATCGAGCTTTGCGAGGCCAGCTGCAGGAGCTGCTGGGTGGCCGCCTGCAAGGCATCATGCCCGATACCGCCGCGATCCTCGAGGCGCAAGTCGAAACCCGAGGCGTTGCCCAGGGAAGAAATCGCCGGCGGCACGATCGAGAACACCATGGCGTCCGGAATGCCGAAGAGCAGCTTGCCCATGGCCGCCGCCGAAATCGCCATGGCCGAGTCGCCCTCCCCCTGGCGTTCCGAGAAATCCTTGAGCGGCACGAAGGCGATGGCGGAATTCAGGCCGTTGCCGTTGAAGCTGAAGCCCTGCACGGTGACGATGTTGGCCACCTGCGGCAGCTGCTGGAAGTAGGCCTCGACTTTCTCGATGACCTCGATCGTGCGGTTGGCCGACGAACCCGCCGGCAGCTCGATATTGGCGATCACGTAGCCCTGGTCCTCCTCGGGCAGGAAAGAGGTCGGCAGGCGCATGTACATCCAGGCCATGACGCCCGCCAGCACCAGGAAGACCAGCATCATGCGCCCGCCGCGCTTGAGGCTGCGGCCCACCCATCCCGTATAGCCGTTGGTGGTGCGCTCGAACGAGCGGTTGAACCAGCCGAAGAAGCCGCGCTTGGCCTCGTGGCTGCCCTTGGGGATGGGCTTGAGTATCGTTGCGCACAGGGCCGGCGTGAACGTCAGCGCCAGCAAGGCCGAGAACAGGATGGACACGGCCATGGCGACCGAGAACTGGCGATAGATGATGCCTACGGAGCCCGACATGAAGGCCAGCGGCAGGAACACGGTGGTCAGCACCAGCGTGATGCCCACGATGGCGCCGCTGATCTGCGGCATGGCTTTCTTGGTGGCCTCGCGCGGCGGCAGCCCCTCCTCGACCATGATGCGCTCGACGTTCTCGACCACCACGATCGCGTCATCCACCAGGATCCCGATCGCCAGCACCATGGCGAACATGGTCAGCACGTTGATCGAGAATCCCAGGCCCAGCATCACGGCGAAGGCGCCCATGATGGCGACCGGCACCACCAGCGCCGGGATCAGCGTGTAGCGGACGTTCTGCAGGAACAGGAACATCACCACGAACACCAGGGCCATGGCCTCGATCAGCGTGTGGACGACTTGTTCGATCGAGACCTCGACGTAGGGCGAGGTGTCGTAGGGAATGGCGTAGGTGATGTTGTCGGGAAAGAACTCGGAGAGCTCGGCCATCTTGGCCTTGACCAGCTTCGCGGTCTCGAGCGCATTCGCGGTCGGCGTCAGGGAAATGGCGAAGGCGGCGGTCGCCTTGCCGTTCAAGCGGGCGCCGAACTGATAGTTGTCCGAGCCGAGCTCGACGCGGGCCACGTCCCGGATGCGGACGGCCGAGCCGTCGGCATTGGCGCGCAGGATGATGTTGCCGAATTCCTCGGGCGTCGACAGTTCGCCGTTGACGACCAACGGCGCGGTCACCCGCTGCGCATCCGGATTGGGCGGCGAACCCAGCATGCCGCCGGAAATCACCATGTTCTGGCCCGAGATCGCGGCGCTGACTTCGGCCATGCTGATCTTGTAGCCCACGAGTTTTTGCGGGTCCACCCAGACCCGCATGGCGCGCGCCGAGGCGAACAACTGGAACTTGCCCACGCCCTTGACGCGGGAAATGGGGTTCTGCAGGTTGCGTGTGATGTAGTCCGCCAGTTCGACGTCCTTCATCGAGCCGTCCTTGGACGACACCGTGACCACCAGCAGGAAGTTCGACGTCGATTGGCTGACCTTCAGCCCCTGCTGGATCACGGCCGCCGGCAGTTTGGCGGTGACGTTCGAGATCCGGTTCTGGACGTCGACCTGCGCCAGGTCGGGATCCGTGCCCGGCTCGAAGGTCACGCTGATTTCGGCCATGCCGTTCGAGTCGCTGACCGATTCGTAGTACAGCAGCCCCTTGGCGCCGTTGAGCTCGTTTTCGATGACGCTGGCGACCGTGGTGGCGACCTCGCTGGCCGAGGCGCCTGGGTAGGTCGCCAGCACCGAAATAGTGGGCGGCGCCACGTCGGGGTACTGCGAGACAGGCATGTTGGGGATCGCCAGTATGCCGGCCAGCGCAATGCCGAGGGCAACCACCCAGGCGAAGATCGGTCGATCAATGAAAAACTGTGGCATGAGTACTCGCTATGAATCCAGGTTGATGTCGCGCATGCGTCAGCGTGGCCGTCAACCCGCCGATTCACCGTTCTGCTGAGACTGCTGGCCGGATTGCGGCCCCGCCTGGCCCGCTGCGCCCGGCGCCTGAGCGCCCGGCTGGCCTGCGTGGCCGCCTGGCGCGGCCCCCGGCGCGCCGCCCTTGGCGTCCGGATTCCAGGGCATGGGTTGCACCGGCGCGCCCGGACGGATCTTCTGGAAGCCCTCGACCACGACCTGGTCGCCCGCCTTGATGCCGCGATAAATGATGTAGCGGCCCTGGTACAAGGGCCCGATCGAGACCGGCGTGATCACCGCCTTGCCGTCCTTGACCACGATCAGCGCGCTCTGTCCGTCGCCGCCGCGCTGAACGGCCTGCGCCGGCACGGTCAGGGCCTGCTCGTCGACGCCTTGCTTCAGGCGCACGCGCACATACATGCCGGGCAACAGGATCTGGTCCGGATTGGGAAACTGCGCCCGCAGAGTGACCTGGCTGGTGCCGGGATCGACCGACACGCCGGAAAACAGCAGCTTGCCCTCATGCTGGTAGACGTCGCCGTCATCGAGCAGCACTTGCGCCGGCGCAGCCCCGTTGGCGTCGGGGGTGAGGTCGCCGTCGGCGATTCTGCGACGCATGTCGGACAGTTCGGTGGTCGACTGGGTGACGTCCACGTAGACCTGGTCCAGGCGCTGTACGGTCGCCATGTGCGTCGCCGAGGAGGCACTGACCAAAGCGCCCACGGTGACCAGGGACTTGCCCGTGGTGCCGTCGATGGGCGAGGTCACGCGGGTATAGCCCAGGTTGATCTCGGCGGCGTCCAGCGCGGCCTGCGCGGCCGCGACCGCGGCGCTCGCCTCGTCGGCCTGCGCCACCGCATTGTCGTATTCCTGCCGGCTGATCGCGTGTTCCTTGATCAGCTTGGCATACCGCTGGGCCAGCAGTTTTGCGGTCTTGACGGTCGCCTGGGTGCTTTTCAGCTGCGCGGCCGCCTGGTCGCGCGCCGCCTGGTAGGGCGCGGGGTCGATGGTGAACAGCAACTGGCCGGCCTTGACTGTGGAGCCCTGCTCGAATTCGATGTCCTGGACGATTCCGGTGACCCGTGCGCGGATCTCGGCATCCTCGATGGCCTGCACCCGCCCCGGCAACTCGGTAAAGACGGGGGTGGGGGCCGGCTGGACCTGGACGACGCTGACCGGAACCTTCATGCCTTGCATGCCGCCTTCCTGGGGTTTTTCGCCGCAGGCCGCCAGCGAGACGGCCAGTACGAACAGAACCGGCCATGACATCCGTCCCGAGGGCGATTGCAAGAAAGCCATAAAAAGCTCCTGAGTTTTAAGTATTCTGAGAAAAACGAGAAAACGAGCACCGATACGCCGGCGACGAACGGAGGTCGGCGGGATACGGAATCAACCACCCGGCAAAGCAATCAGTGAGTATAAGGTCAAATTCCTTCACCCAAAAGACGGACCGATGGCGCCTCATGCCCGGCGATCCGGCTGGAAATCGGCGAAACGCTCGACCAGCACCGCAACGCGCCGGCCCAGTTCGTCGGCCGAGGGCTGGTCGGCCAGAAAGCCCTCGAGCGCCACCAGAAAGACCTGGGAAGCGAAAGTGTCCTCGAGGATATCGTCGACGCATTGCAGGATTTCGCCCCTTTGCTGTGCCGCGACCTCGGGGCTGAGGCGCGAACAGGCATCACGGAATTCCCGGGCCATCGGGGCACCGGCCATCTCGGCCCAGGGCCGCAGCAGGACCGCCTGGCACACGCCCAGCAGCCGTTCGGCGCGCGAACCCCGCCCCTCGGCCGCGGCGCGGGCCGCGGGCATGCCCGACATCAGCAAGTCCTCGAAGACGCAGACGAAAAGATGTTCCTTGTCCTTGAAGGAGCGATACAGCAGGCTGCGCGAAATGCCGGCCCGGCGCGCGATGTCCTCGAGCGAGGTCTTGGAAAAGCCGAAATTCAGGAAACACCAGCGCGCGGCCTCGAGAATCTGGGCGTGCCTCGCGGCGCTGGCATCCTTGCTGAGCGTGGCCGACATCGGGTGTGTTCATGGAAGGAAAAAATCATTTTGACAATTTGAGCATTTTTTGTCAATTAGATTTTTTCAGCGGCGGCCGTCGGCGCGACGGCGCCCTATCCCAGCAGCAAGGTATCGTCCGCGATGGTCTCACCCCGCACGCGCTCGAACATGGCCAGCAGGTCGGGGACGCCCAGCCCGCGCCGGGCCTCGCCCTCGACATCGAGCACGACGCGCCCCTGGTGCAGCATGACGGTCCGGTCGCCCACGTCGAGGGCCTGGCGCATGCTGTGGGTCACCATCATGGTGGTCAGGCGGTGCTGGGATACGATACGCGCCGTGAGTTCGAGCACGAACTGCGCGGTGCGCGGATCCAGGGCCGCGGTGTGTTCGTCCAGCAGCAGAATGCGCGAGGGCCGCAGCGCCGCCATCAGCAGGCTGACGGCCTGGCGCTGGCCGCCGGACAATAGCCCGATGCGGTCGGTCAGGCGCCCCTCGAGACCCAGGCCCAGCATGGCCAGGCGCTCGCGGAACAGATCGCGCATCTCGGTGCGCAGCGCGCTGCGCAGGCTGCGGAACTGGCCGCGCCCAAGGGCCAGCGACATGTTTTCCTCGATGGTGAGGTTTTCGCAGGTGCCGGCCATGGGATCCTGGAAGACGCGGGCGACCTTGTGGGCGCGCGTCCAGACCGGCTGGCGCGTGACGTCCTCGCCGTCGAGCAGGATGAGGCCGTCGTCGACGGCCTGGTCGCCCGAAATCGCATTCAGGAACGTCGATTTCCCCGCCCCGTTCGAGCCGATCACGGTGACGAACTGCCCGGTGGGGATATCCAGCGACATGCCGCGCAGGGCGCGCGTCTCGATCGGCGTGCCGGCATTGAAGGTGATGTGCAGGTTCTGTGCGCTCAGCATGGCATCAGGCTCCCTTGCGGCGCAGGCGCTGCTTGAGCAAGGGGATCACCAGGGCGACCGTCACCAGCACGGCGGTGACCAGGTTCAGGTCCTGGGCCTTGAGGCCGATGAAATCGGCATTCAGCGCCAGCGCAATGAAAAAACGATAGACCACCGCACCGAGGATCACCGCCAGCGTGGCCACCACCAGCCGGCGCGACGGCAGGATGCTCTCGCCCACGATCACCGCGGCCAGCCCGATGACGATGGTGCCGATGCCCATCGAGATGTCGGCGCCGCCCTGCGATTGCGCAAACAGGGCGCCGGCCAGCCCGCACAGCGCGTTCGAGATCGCCATGCCCAGCAGGATCATGCTGCCGGTGGCGATGCCCTGCGAGCGCGCCATGCGCGGATTCGAACCGGTGGCCCGCATCGCCAGCCCGATCTGCGTGGCAAAGAACCAGTCCAGCAGCAGTTTGACCGCGATCACCAGTGCCAGCAGGATCAGGGGGCGCGCGATGTAGTCCTCGAGCCCTTCGGGCTGCAGCACCGTGAACACCGTCGGATCATTGATCAGGGGGATGTTGGGCGCATCCATCACGCGCAGGTTGATCGAATACAGCGCGATCATCATCAGGATGCTGGCCAGCAGGTCCATGATCTTGAGGCTCACGTTCAGCCAGCCGGTGATCATGCCGGCCAGCCCGGCGGCGAATGTCGCGCACAGCGTGGCGAGGAACGGATCCATGCCGTTGTGGATCAATATGGCGGCAGTCGCACCGCCCAGCGGAAAGCTGCCGTCGACGGTCAGGTCGGGGAAGTTCAGGATGCGGAACGAAATCAGCACACCCAGTGCCACCAGACCGAATATCAGTCCGATTTCAAGGGCGCCCCATACGGAATAGATGGACATGTGAGCCGGGAAGATCAAAGCGGGTGGGCCGCCCCATCGGCGGCCCACCCCGGGAAGGCCTGGCGCAGGCCCTTATTCGACGACCTTGGTCGCGGACTTGATGAGCGCGTCGGACAGCGTCGCGCCCTGGCGCTGGGCCGCGCCGGGATTGACGTAGAGCTCGAGCTTGTCGCTGGTCTGCGAGGCGATGGCGCCGGGCTTTTCACCCTTGAGGATGCGTACGACGAGTTTGCCCGTCTGCAACCCCAGGTCGTGGTAATTCACGCCCAGGGCGGCAATGGCGCCGCGCGTCACGCTGTCGGTGTCCGAGGCGATCAGCGGGATCTTGGCCGACTCGCCCACCTTGACCAGGGCCTCGTAGGCCGAGACCACGTTGTTGTCGGTATTGGTGTAGATGGCGTCCACCTTGCCCACGAGGCTGCGGGCGGCCGCGCCCACGTCCACGGTGCGTGCCGCCGAGGCCTCGACCAGGGTCATGCCGGCCTTGGGCAGCAGTTCGCGCAGGCGCTTGACCACCACCACGGAGTTGGCTTCGCCGGGGTTGTAGACCATGCCGATTTTCTTGGCGTTGGGCACGACCTTCTGAATGAGTTCGATCTGCTTTTCCAGGGACAATGCGTCGGACACGCCGGTGACGTTGGTCCCCGAGGCCTCCATCGTAGGCACGAGCTGGGCCGCCACCGGATCGGTGACCGCCGAGTACACCACCGGGACGGCCTTGGTGGCGGCCACCACCGCCTGGGCCGAGGGCGTGGCGATCGCGACGATCACGTCGGGCTTGTCGCCGATGAACTTGCGGGCGATCTGGGCGGCGATCGCGGTATTGCCCTGCGCGGTCTGGAATTGCCACTCGAGACCCTTGGCTTCGGTATAGCCCGCGGCCGCGAGCGCTTCGTGGACGCCGTCCTTGACCGAGTCGAGCGCCGGGTGCTCGACGATCGAGGTGACCGCCACCGATTGGGCGAAAACGGCCGGCGCAGCCAGCATGCCCGCGATCGCGGCCACGCCGGCGAGCTTGCGGATGGAAGGGTTCAACGTCATGGAAGAGCTCCTGTGGACAAGGGCGCACTGGCCGCGGCGGCGGGTCGCCGCGCGGACCGGCGTCAGTCTACCCCTGGACGGCCGTGACGGTCTTCAGGGGATATCCCTGCCGGCGTCGCCCGATCGCGCATTCCGGGGGGCGGGCTCATATTCTAACGTGCCCGGACGCATTTCCGCCCCCTTCCGCCAGCAGCGCGCGCGCCCAGCGCGTGCACGGCAGGCCGCAAGTCCGTTCCAGATCGGAGGCCCGGTCCAGCAGCGCCTGGCGGCCGACCTCGAGCGGCGGACCCTTGAAGGCCAGGACGACCAGATTGCCCTCGTCGACCTCCGGCAGGCCGAGCACGCGGCCGCCGAAGGCCTCGGAAATATGCCGTATGTTGCGCGCGTAGCTCTCGTGGCGGCCAAAGAGGTTCACGGTCATGATGCCGCCGGTATCGGCCAGCGCCCGATGACAATCCTGGTAGAAGGACAGGCTGTCGCATACCGGCCCCCGGGCCTGCGAGTCGTACAGGTCGACCATCAGCGCACGATAGCGGTCGGCCTGTTCGGGGCGGGCGACCCATTCCAGGGCGTCCTCGTGGTCGATCGCCGAGCGCGCCGCGCCGGGCAGGCGGAAGAACGCGCGGCACATCGCCGTCACCATGGGGTTGTACTCGACGGTGCGCACGCGCGCGGGCGTGTGCGCCAGGGTGAAGCGCAGCAAGGAGCCCGCGCCCAGGCCCAGGATGCCCACCTGATCCCGCGCGCGCGGAGCGAGGAACAAAAGCCAGGCCATCATCTGCTGGGTATACGCCAGGACCAGTTCGGAGGGCCGGCCGATCCGCATCGCGCCCTGGATCCATTCGGAACCCAGATGCAGGTAGCGGATCCCGGCTTCCTCGGAAAGCGTGGGGATGTCGGCCGTCGCCGCGCCCCCCGCCGATCGCCGCGCCACGGTCAGAGACGCTCGAAGATGGCTGCGATGCCCTGCCCGCCGCCGATGCACATGGTCACCAGCGCATAGCGCCCGCCGGTGCGCCGCAGTTCGTGCACGGCCTTGACGGTGAGGATGGCGCCGGTGGCGCCGATCGGATGGCCCAGCGCAATGCCGCTGCCGTTGGGGTTGAGTTTTTCCGGATCGAAGCCGAGTTCGCGTGCCACGGCGCAGGCCTGCGCGGCAAAGGCCTCGTTGGCCTCGATCACGTCGATCTGGTCCAGCGACAGGTCCGCCCGCGTCAGCGCGAGGCGGGTGGCGGGCACCGGGCCGATGCCCATGTATTGCGGATCGACCCCTGCGTGGGCGTACGAGACCAGGCGCGCCAGCGGCTCTAGGCCGCGGGCGCGCGCCGCCTCGGCGGTGGCCATCAGCACCGCCGCCGCGCCGTCGTTGATGCCCGAGGCGTTGCCCGCGGTGACCGTGCCGTTGTCCTTGGCAAACACGGGCTTGAGCTTGCCGAAGCCCTCGACCGAGGCGTCCGTGCGCACATGCTCGTCCTGGTCGAACACGACCTCGCCCTGGCGGGTGCGGCGCACGACCGGCACGATCTGCGCCTCGAAGCGGCCCTCGGCGATGGCCCGGGCCGCGCGTTGGTGGGACACCAGCGCCAGCGCGTCCTGTTCCTCGCGGCTGACGCCATACCGGCGGGCGACGTTCTCGGCGGTCACCCCCATGTGGTGGCGCTCGAACGGATCCGAGAGCGCGCCGACCATCATGTCGACCAGGCGATCGTCGCCCATGCGCGCGCCCCAGCGGTGGGCGGGCGCGGAATACGGGGCGCGGCTCATGCTCTCGGCCCCCGCGCCGATGGCGATCTCGGCGTCGCCCAGCCGCAGGGCCTGCGCCGCCGACACGATCGCCTGCAGGCCCGAGCCGCACAAGCGATTGACGTTGAAGGCCGGCGTCGCCTCGCCGATCCCGCCATCCAGCGCGGCCACGCGCGACAAGTACATGTCGCGCGGCTCGGTGTTGATGACGTGGCCGAACACCACGTGTCCCACATCGGCGGCGGGCACCTGTCCGCGCTCGAGCACGGCGCGCACGACCGTGGCGCCCAGCTCGCAGGGGGACACGTCCTTGAGGCCGCCCCCAAAATCGCCGACGGCGGTGCGGCAGGCCTGGACGATGACGACGTCGTGCATGGTGAGACTCCTGAAAAGATGCGGATTCCCGCGCGGCACGAAGCATGCCGGCGGAGCGTTCATGGCCTATAGTAGCGCGCCCTCGATGCGCGGGGCGCCGCGAATCATGCCGGGGGCTCGAAATCCAGGGCCTTCATGGCGGCGGTCAGCGTGCGCGCGGCGCCCTCGTAACCCTGCCACGGCGTGTTGCCTCGGTCCAGGCGCTCGTGAATATTGCGGATGTGCCACTGGGCGGAACCCTGCAGCCCATCGATTTCGGGCCAGGCGACCGGCACCGACACGCCCAGGCCGGGCCGGGCCCGCAAGGACCACGCCGCCACCGTCGTGGCCCCGAAACCATTGCGCAGATAATCGATGAATATCCTGCCCACGCGGTTGCGCGGGCCGCTCTTTGCGACAAAACGCCTGGGAAAGGTTCCGGCCAGGTGCCGCACGATCGCCCGCGAAAAGCCCTTGACCACATCCCACTCGTGATGGCGTTTCAGCGGCACGACGACGTGCAAGCCCTTGCCGCCGCTGGTCTTGGCAAAGGCGGCAAGGCCCAGTTCCTCGAGGAATGTCCGCAGCACCACGGCAGCCTCCTGCATCGCGGCCCACTCCACCCCTTTGCCCGGGTCCAGGTCGAAGACCATGCGGTCCGGCCTGTCGATGCGCGTCTTCCTCGCATTCCAGGTGTGGAATTCCATGACGTTCATTTGCGCCGCCGCCAGCAGGCCCCGTGCCGCCGACACCTCCATCAGCGGGTCGTGGTCGGGGTCCAGCTCGGGCGACAGCAGCCTCATGCCGGACAGTGCCGGCCCGTCCATGTGTTTCTGGAAGAAGACCTCGCCGCCCACGCCGTCCGGGGTGCGCACCAGCGAAACCGGGCGGCCCTTCAAGTGCGGCAGCATCAGTTCGCCGACCAGCGCGTAATAGCGGACCAGATCGATCTTGCGCGTACCGGTGGCGGCGTCGACGACGCGTTCCGGATGCGTGACCTTGAGGGTGCCCAGCGGGCTGTCGGCCGCCCGTGGATTGTCGCCGGATGCCTTCCGGCGTCCTTGAGCTGCGATCGGCATGCTGTTCTCCCTGATGATGGCTTGGGCCGGCTTGTCGCTGCGCAGCCCATGGAACACGGCGTGGCGTATGCGTCCGCTGCGTGTCCACTGGCCGAATGAAACCTCGGCCAACAGCTCCGGCCTGACCCAGTGCGCCTTGCCGTCCATGCCGGTCGGCTGCGCGAAGGGCCGGACATCCGCTGCCAGCGCATCCAGTTTCCCGCGAATATCCGCGAGGCTGCGGCCATTGAAGCCCGTGCCCACATTGCCGGCGTAAAGCAGGCGGCCCCGGGCATCATGCACGCCCAGCAGCAGCGATCCGATGCCCACACGCGCACCGCGCGGATCCGTGTAGCCGCCGATGACGAATTCCTGCCGCAGGCCGCAGCGCAGCTTGATCCAGTCGCCCGAGCGCCCGCAGGTGTAGCGCGACGCCTTGCGTTTGCCGATGACGCCTTCCAGTCCCAGACGACAGGCCGAGACGAGGATGTCGGCGGGTGCCGTCTCGAACGTGGCGCTGTATCGCAAGGGACCCTCGTCCCCATCCGTCCCCTGCAACAGGTCGGCCAGCATGCCGCGTCGGATCGACAGCGGCACCGTGCGCAGGTCGCGCCCCCGGCTGTAGGGCAGGTCGAACAGGTAATATACGATGCGGCCGGTGCGTGCCGTATCGAAGGCGCCCTGCAGGGCCTGGAAGTCGGGCAGTCCGTGCGCATCCAGCATGGCGATCTCACCGTCATACCAGCCGGGGGGCAGGCCGCGGCGCCGGAACTCCGCGGCCAGATGCGGCAGGCGTGCCGTCCAGTCATTGCCGTTGCGCGTGAACAGGCGCGCCCCGCCGGTGTCGACGCGCGCCAACAGTCGATAGCCGTCGAACTTGATCTCATAGAGCCAGGCCTCGGCGTCGGCGGGAGGGCCGTCGGCCAGCGTGGCCAGCTGCGGTTTCAGCGTCGCCGGCAGCGCCGATCTCGTGCCCGCGACCGGACCGGCCCCGGCATCGCGACGCCGCGCGGCAGGCGGTCGAGGGCTGCGCAGATGCGCCACGCTGCCGGGCATCTCATCCACCACGCTGAAGTCCGCCGACGGCCTCGCGAACTCGTCCTTTTCCTTGATCAGGAGCCAGCTGTCCTGGCGGCCGGACCGGCCTTTCATGCGCACCAGGGCCCACCGTCCCTTGAGCTTGTGCCCATGCAGCTCGAAGACGAGCTTGCCCTTGCGGTAGCCCTCGCGGGCATCGCCCAGCGGCCGCCAGAAGCCCTTGTCCCAGATGACGACCTTGCCCGCCCCGTATTGCCCGGCGGGGATCTCGCCTTCGAAGCCGCCATACGAGATGGGATGGTCCTCGACATGCACCGCCATGCGCTTGTCCGCCGGATCATAGCTGGGCCCTTTGGGCACCGCCCAGCTTTTCATGGCGTCATCCAGTTCGAGGCGAAAGTCATAATGCAGGCGTCGCGCCCAGTGCTTCTGCACCACGAAGGATGGGGCCGACGCGTCCGCCCGGCCCCCGTCGGCCGGCTCGGCCGTCATGCTGAAGTCGCGCTTGGCCTTGTAATGCGCGAGCGCGTCCGCCTTGGGCACGGGGTGGACCGACATGCCTAGGCGGCCTTGCTGCCGGGCCTGGCGGCCGCTTTCCTGGCGGTCTTGCTGCGCGCGGCGGTCTTGGCGGTCGACGTTTTCCGGGTAGACTTCTTGGGCGCCGGCTTCTTGGGCGCGGCTTTCCTGGCCTGCGGTTTCGCCGGTGAACGCTCCGGCTTGCCGCCCTTCTGGAGGCTGCGGCGCAGCATCTCCGTCAGGTCCAGGATCTTGGCGCTGCCCGGACCGGCGTCCTGCGTTGCGGGCTCGCTGACGACTTCGATCTGGCCCGCCTCCACTTTTTCCTGCACCAACCGCAGGATCTGCTCCTTGAAAGAATCCGTGAAAGCGTCGGGGTTCCACGGCCCGCTCATGTCCTCGACCAACTGCGTGCCCATGGCCATCTCCTTGTCGGTGAGGCCGGTGGACCGGCTGTCTTCGGCCGGCAGCTCGAGGTCCTCCCACGGGCGGATCTCATCGCCCCAGCGCAGCAGATTGAGGATGAGGGCGGGTCCGCAAGGCAGCAGCAAGGCCAGGTGCTGCCGCGTCTGGATCACGACTTTGGCAATACCCACCTTGTTCGTCTTGCGCAGCACCTCGCGCAGCAAGGCATACACTTTTGCGCCCTTGTTGATGGGCGACATGTAGTAGGGCCGATCCAGATAGACGAACGGAATGTCCTTCAAGGGCACGAACGACTCGATTTCGACGGTCTGCGTGGCCTCCGGATAGGCCGCGGCGATTTCTTCGCGCGACAGCACCACGTACCGGCCGTCCTCGTACTCGATGCCTTTGACGATGTCTTCCCTGGCGATTTCCTTGCCGGTCGCCTTATTGACGCGTTTGTAGCCCACCGGTTCCATGCTGCGCCGGTCCAGCCAGTCGAAATCGATCGACTGCGTCTCGGTGGCGGAATGCAGGGCGACCGGTATGTGGACCAAGCCGAACGAAATGGCGCCTTTCCACAGGATGCGCTTGCTGGGGGCGGCCATGGTGTGTCCTCCTGTCTCGCGTTGACGGATTGAACCAGCGGGCAGCAAGAGGCGTTCCCACCGCCGGCTGCGGGGCGCCCGCGCCCGGACGCGAGGGACCGGGCGCTGATAACATGGTGGCCCCTGCGCCATCAAAAGAATCCTTCAAGCCATGAAACTCGCCACCTGGAACGTCAACTCCCTGAACGTGCGCCTGCAGCACGTGCTGGACTGGCTGGACGCCAATCCGGTCGACGCGCTGTGCCTGCAGGAGCTGAAGCTGCCCGACGAGAAGTTCCCGGCCGAGGCCTTTGCACAGCGCGGCTACCAGGCCTGCTGGGTGGGCCAGAAGACCTACAACGGCGTCGCCATCGTCAGCCGCGCCGCCGGCGTCGAAATCCAGCGCAATATGCCCGACCACGGCGATCCGCAAAGCCGCATCATCGCCGCCACCCTGCCCTGCGCGGACGGCCGGCCCTTGCGGGTCATCAGCGCCTATTGCCCCAACGGCCAGTCGGTGGGCAGCGACAAGTACGCCTACAAGCTCGACTGGTACGCGCGGCTGCGCGACTGGCTCGGCGACGAATTGCGCCGCTATCCGCGCCTCGCGATCCTGGGCGACTACAACGTGGCGCCCGCCGACGAGGACGTCCACGATCCCGCGGCCTGGGAGGGCGACGTCCTGGTGTCGGCGCCCGAGCGCGCGGCCTTCGAGGCCCTGCTCGGGCTGGGCCTGTCCGATACCTTCCGGCAATTCGAGCAGCCGCCGAAAGCCTTCACCTGGTGGGATTACCGGCGTTTCGCCTTCCGGCGCAACGCGGGCCTGCGCATCGACCATATCCTCGCCTCGCACTCCCTCGCGCCGCAATGCCGATCCTGCGTCGTCGACAAGGCGCCGCGGGGCTGGGACAAGCCCTCGGACCATGCGCCGGTGATCGCGGAGTTCGCCATCCCCTGACCGCGCGCGGCCCTTGCGGCGGGCCGCGACACGCGCCGCGCCTACACGAGGCGCCCCACGCCGTTATAATTTCCACGCATCGCCGCCGCAAAAGACAGACCCATGCCCCTGGACAGCCGCCTGGTCGACCGCATCGACCAGGGCTATGTACTCGACATCACCCTCGAAGACCTGGATTTCCGCGTCTACGTCGCCTTGCGCGAGGCCGACGTCGAGCACGTCGCCGGCCTCGTGCCGCCGGAACGATTCCAGCGGGACGGCGACGTGCACGTGGCTGCGATCGATGACGATGACGACGCCTCCGAACAAATCCAGGACGTGCTGTTCAACCTGAACCCGGGCGATACGATCGTCTTTCTGTGCACCGGCCCCGACGCCTACCGCGACGCGCTGGCGGAACTGGGCGTGACGCACCCTCCCTTCCAATCACCGAACGCCTCCTCATGACGCAGCGCTCCGGCAACATTTTCATGATCGTCGCCCCTAGCGGCGCCGGCAAATCCAGCCTGGTCAACGCCCTGCTCGCCCGGGACGAATCCCTGGCGCTGTCGATCTCCTGCACCACACGCACGCCGCGGCCCGGCGAGCAGGACAAGCGCCATTATTTATTCGTCGGGCACGGAGAATTCCAGTCATTGCGCGATGAGGGCGGCATGCTCGAATGGGCCGAGGTCCACGGCAACTTCTATGGGACGCCGCGCGAGCCCGTCGAACGCGCGCTGACGGCCGGCACGGACGTCATCCTCGAGATCGACTGGCAGGGCGCGCGCCAGATCCGCGACCATTATCCGCAGGCGGTCGGCATATTCATCCTGCCGCCGTCGATCGAAGCCCTCGAGACGCGCCTCAAGACACGCGGGCAGGACGCCCCCCAAGTCATTGCACGCCGCCTGCTGGCGGCCGGAGGCGAAATGGCGCATGCGTCCGATTGCGAATATGTTATTATTAATCAAGAATTTAGCCTTGCGGTAGAGCAGCTTTGCCATATCGTCGCCGCCACCCGGCTGCGCTATGCCACGCAGGCCGCCCGCCATGCCGAGCTCTTCACCCAACTGGGCATCCGCAAGACGCCCTTGCCCTCAACCAACCCCTGACAAGACACTTATGGCCCGCATCACCGTAGAAGACTGCCTCGAACAAGTCCCCAACCGCTTCGACCTGACGCTGGTCGCCACCTACCGTGCGCGCGAGTTGGCCCAAGGCCACGAATCCCGCATCGAAACCCACAACAAGCCCACCGTCACCGCCTTGCGCGAGATCGCCGCGGGCCTGGTCGGGACCGAGATGCTGCGCAAGGTCCCGACCTGACCGGAGGCGGCCCATGGCGTTTCCGGGTCTACGCGGCGCTTCCTCCGGCCTGCTGGCGGTCCTGAAAAAAGGCCCCCGGCTCAGGCGCCGCAAGCCGCGCGCAGCGGCATCCGCCCCGGCACCCGAAACGCCCCCCAGTCCAGTCGCCTCGCTCGCCGAGCTCACCCGCATCATCGGCACCTACCTCAGCGCCCGCGACATCGAGCGCGTGCGTGAGGCCTACCGCTTTGCCGACAGCGCCCACCTGGGCCAGTTCCGCGCCAGCGGCGAACCCTACATCTCGCACCCGATCGCCGTCACCGAAATCTGCGCCGGCTGGAAGCTCGACGCCGATTCCCTGATGGCCGCCTTGCTGCACGACGTCATCGAGGACCAAGGGATCGCCAAACAGGAACTCGCCGAGAAATTCGGCACCGAGGTCGCGGAGATCGTCGACGGCCTGTCCAAGCTCGAACGCCTCGAATTCGCCACCAAGGCCGAGCAGCAGGCGGAATCCTTCCGCAAGATGCTGCTGGCCATGGCGCGCGACGTGCGCGTCATTCTCATCAAGCTCGCCGACCGCCTGCACAACATGCGCACGCTGGATGCGGTCTCGCCGGAAAAGCGCCGGCGCGTGGCACGCGAGACCATGGACATCTATACCCCCATCGCCCATCGCCTGGGGCTCAACGCGCTGTTTCGCGAACTGCAGGATCGATGCTTCAAGGCCATGCACCCGAACCGCTATGCGGTCCTGCACAAGGCGATGCTGGCCGCGCGCGGCAATCGCCGCGAAGTGATCTCGCGCATCGCCGAGGCCGTGCGCGTGGCCTTGCCGGCGGCGGGCCTGGACGCCGAGGTCACCGGTCGCGAAAAGACCCTCTACGGCATCTACAAGAAAATGGTCGAGCAGAAAAAGTCGTTCTCCGACGTGCTCGACATCTACGGCTTCCGGGTGGTGGTCCACACTCTGCCGGAATGCTACCTGGCACTGGGCACGCTGCACCAGCTCTACCGGCCCGTGCCCGGCAAGTTCAAGGACTACATCGCCATTCCCAAGATCAACGGCTACCAGTCCCTGCACACCACCTTGATCGGCCCCTACGGCACGCCCGTGGAATTCCAGTTCCGCACGCGCGACATGGATCACGTCGCCGAGGAAGGCGTCGCCTCGCACTGGCTCTACAAGGACGACGCCACCTCGCTCAACGACCTGCAAAAGCGCACCCACCAATGGCTGCAATCCCTGCTCGACATCCAGAGCCAGACCGGAGACTCGGGCGAGTTCCTCGAGCACGTCAAGGTGGACCTGTTTCCGGACGCGGTCTATGTCTTCACGCCGCAGGGCAAGATCCTGTCACTGCCGCGCGGCGCGACGCCGGTCGACTTCGCCTATGCCATCCACACCGACGTGGGCAACCATGCGGTCGCCTGCAAGATCAACGGCGAATTCTCGCCGCTGCGTTCGGAACTGCGCAGCGGCGACTCGGTCGAGATCATCACCTCGGCGGCCTCGCGGCCCAGCGCGCACTGGCTGAACTACGTGCGCACGGGACGCGCGCGATCCGAGATCCGGCACTACCTGCGCACCCAGCGCTATGAGGAATCCGTCGCCTTCGGCCGCCGCCTGCTCGCACAGGCCTTCGACCAATTGGGCCTGACCTACCCGCGCGACGATGACGCCGAATGGGAGCGCCTGGCCAAAAGCTCCGGCGCCGCCTCGCGCAACGAGATCCTGGCCGACATCGGCCTGGGCAAGCGCCTGGCCGCCGTCGTCGCCCGCCGCTTCGCCCCCGAAAACGCCTTGCTGGCCACCACCGCGGCCGCGGTCGACGAATTCAATTCGGTCACCAGCGCGCCCATCGTCATCCACGGCAACGAAGGGCAGGCGGTGCAACTCGCGCCTTGCTGCGGCCCGCTGCCGGGCGACGCCATCACGGGCGGCATCCGCCTGGGGCATGGCCTGGTGGTGCACATGGCCGACTGCCCGGTCGCCTTGCGCCAGAAGACGCGCGAGCCCGAGCGCTGGATACCCGTGGTGTGGGACGCCAATACCGCGCGGCACCTGACCACCCGCCTGGACATCACCGTTCTCAACGAACGCGGCGTGCTGGGCCGACTGGCGGCCGAGATCACCGAGGCCGACTCGAATATCGTCCAGCTCTCGATGCCCGACGAGGCGGCTTCCACCGCCCTGATCCACCTGACGATCCAGGTCGACAGCCGCAAACACCTGGCCCAGGTGATCCGCTCGATCCGCCACGTGCCGCAAGTCCAGAAGATCGTCCGGGCCAAGGGCTGAGGGCGGCGCGGATCGTCAGCGCTGTTCCTCGCCCTCGATCAGTTGGGTGCCGTCCTCGGTGATCTTGACGCCGAGTTGCCGGCGCAGGCTGGCCATGACGGCCCGTTCCTCGGTGCCGGCCCAGACCTGCGCCAATTGCGCACCCAGCCCATCCAGCGCGGGATTGTCGGCGGTGCCTGCCTGGACCTCGTCGACGCGAACAATGGCATAGCCTTGCGGCAAGGCCGTGCCGACATACTGCGGCAGGCCGGTGGCCGGCGCCTTGAGGGCCGCGTCCAGGACGGTCTTGTTCAAGCCCATCGGATTCAGGCGGCTGATGGCGAGGGGTTCGCCGAAGTCCTCGCTGGAGGGTTCCTGCGCAGCCTGCAAGGCCTGCAGCGCCGCCTCGCCGGCCGCGACCGTCGCCTGTTGCGTGCGTTCGGCCACCAGGCGCTCGCGGATCTTGTCATGCACCTGCTCCAGGGGCGGCACATGGGCGGGCTGGACGTCATCGACGCGCACGGTCAGCATGGTGTCGGGCGAAATCTCGATGACCCCCGAGTTCTGCCGATCGGCCAGGACCTGGCTGCTGAACAGCGCCTGGCGCACGCGGACGTCGCCCAGGGTGGCCGCGTCGCTGGATGCCGACGCCGCCTGCTCGCCCGCCGTATCCGCATCGAGCAGGCGGTCGCGGGCGATCCCGGTGGCGTGGCGCAGCTCGAGGCCCAGGGCCTTGGCGGCGGGCTCGAGGCTGGACGGGTTGTCGTATACCAGGCTGGTGAGGCGGGTCGCCATGTCGGCGAAGCGCTCGGCAGCCAGTTGATGCCGGACCTCGTCCTCGACCTTGGGGCGGGCCTCGGCAAAGGTTTCGCCCTTTTCGGCCTGCTTGTCGTTGGCGATGAACACGTGATAGCCGTCCTGACCCTTGATCGGGTCGGAGACCTCTCCCTTGGACAGCGCAAAAACGGCTTGTTCGAGGCTGAGCGGCCACACGCCGCGCTGGATCCAGCCCAGCTCGCCGCCAGTGCGGGCCGTGCCGGCATCCTGGGATTCCTTGCGCGCCAGCTCGGCGAACTGGGAAGGCTCGGCGCGGGCGCGCTCGGCCAGTCTCTGGGCCTTGGCCTGTGCCTGACGATCGACGTCCTCGGTGGCGCCGGTGGGCAGCTTGATCAGGATATGGCTGACGTTGATCCTGGCGGGCACCACGTACCTGGCCTTGTTCTGCTCGTAGTATTCCTTGAGTTGCGCCTCGTCGATCGCCGGCACGCTGGCCAGGGCCGCGGCCTCGTCGAGGACGATGTAGCTGGCCGAGACCTGTTCGGGCAGGCGCAGCTCATCCTGGTGAGCGTCATACCAGGCCTTGATGTCGGAATCCCCGACCTGGATGCCTTCGCCATGATCGGCGGGCTTGAAAACACGCAGGGCCACCGTGCGTTCCTCGGTCAGGGCGCGCTTGATCTCATCGAGCACCGGCTTGGGCAGGCCCGCGGTGAGGCCCACCGGCCCCAGCACCCGGTCCAGCGCCAGCTCGGCCCGCTGTCCGGCCTCGAAATCGCGCGGCGACAGGCCCGCCGAGGCCAGGGCCTCGTTGTAGCGATCGGCCGAGAACTGGCCGTCGACCTGCAACTGCGGCATGGCGGCGATGGCGCGCCGCAGGGCGCCGTCCGACACGCTGAAGTGATTGTTGGTCGCCACCAGGATTTGTACCCGGCGGTCGATGAGCTGGTCGAGCAGCGCACGCCGCGCCGGCGGATTGTCCAGCAGGGCGGGGTCGAAGCGCCCCTGGCTGCTGGCCTGCATCTGCTGCAGCTGGTTGCGCCGCGCCTCGTCGAATTCCTCTTGGGTCACCGACGCCTTGCCGACCTCGGCAATTGCATGATCGCCGGATACGTAGGTGGAATAACCGCTGACGCCGATCAGGGCGAACGAAGGCACCACCAGGATCAGGAGGACCAATTGCATCAGGCGTTGATGCGTACGGATGAAATCGAACATGTGTCACCTGCCGGAAGGCGCGGCCCCGCTGGCGCGCCGCAAATTTTTCGAAGTTTACCACTGGTCGCCCCGCGTCCCGCGGCGGCTGTCGTCGATCCGGGGATAGAATGGGCGTTTGCGTCCCCGTTGCGCCCGCCCCGCCCGCCCATGATCGCCGCATCCACACCCTGGCCCTACCCCACCCTGATCGCCCATCGCGGCGGCGGGCGCTACGCACCCGAGAACACGCTCGCGGCCCTGCGCACGGGCGCGGCCCACGGCTACCGGATGATGGAATACGACGTCAAGCTGAGCGCGGACGAGGTGCCCATCCTGCTGCACGACGACACGGTGGACCGCTGCTCCGACGGCCGGGGCGCGGCGGCGGATCTGGACTGGAAAGCCCTGGCGGCGCTGGATTTCGGCGCCTGGCACGGTCCGGCCTTCGCGGGCGAGCCCCTGGCCACGCTGTACGCCGCCGCGCGCTACACGCTGGCCAACGGCCTATGCAGCAACATCGAGATCAAGCCCAGCCCCGGCGCGGACGCACACACCGGCGCGCGGGTCGCGGCATTGGCCGCGCGTCTGTGGCGGGGCGCCCATCCGCCACCGCTGCTGTCCTCGTTTTCCGAAACCGCCCTGCAGGCCGCGCGCGAGGCGGCCCCGGAACTGCCGCGCGCCCTGCTGATCGACGGACCGGTCTCGCCCGATTGGCATGCCCGTGTACGGGACCTGGACTGCATAGGCCTGCACATCGACCACCGCCATGCCGCCCGCGAGGTGGTGGCCGACGTCCTGGGGCGGGGCCGCGCCCTGGCCGTCTGGACCGTGAACGATGCCGGCCGCGCCCGCGAACTGTCCGCCTGGGGCTGCCATGCCCTGTTCACCGACGAACTCGACACCCTCAAACCGGCCGCGCCCGCGCGTCCATAGGATTTCACGCGTGTTCAGCTACCGCCATGCCTTCCATGCCGCCAATCATGCGGACGTCCTCAAGCACGCCATCCTGGCCCAGATTCTGGACTACTACGGCCGCAAGGACGCGCCCTACTGGGTCATCGACACGCACGCCGGGGCCGGCCTCTACGCCCTGGATGGGGAATGGGCCGGCCAAAGCGGCGAGGTCATCGACGGCCTGGACCGCCTGCTGGGCCATGCGGGCCCGCCGGCCCTCGTGGCGCGCTACCTCCAGGCCGTGCAGGCCTTCAACCCCGACGGCGTGGCCAATCTGTATCCGGGGTCCCCGTGCCTGGCCCTGCACCTGATGCGTGCCGGCGACCGGCTGCGGCTGTTCGAGCTGCACCCCACGGAAGTCGAAATCCTCAAGGATACGATCCGGCACCAGGGGCGCCAGGCCCTGCGCCAGACGCAGATCGCCTGCGAGGATGGTTTCACCGGCATTCGACGCCTGCTGCCCCCGCCGCCGCGGCGTGGCGTGATCCTCATCGATCCATCCTATGAGGACAAGCAGGACTATAAGAAAACGCTGCAGGCCGTGCGCGACGGGCTGCAGCGTTTTGCCCAAGGCTGCTATGCGGTGTGGTACCCCCTGGTACAGCGCACACAGGCCCATGAGCTGGCGCGCGCCCTCGAGCGCCTGCCTGTGGAATGGCTGCACGCCACCCTGACCGTACGCAAGCCGGCCGCCGACGGCCTGGGATTACACGGCAGCGGCATGTTCGTGATCAACCCGCCCTGGACGCTCTACGAGGAATTACAGGCCGCCCTGCCCTGGCTGCGCGACAAGCTCGCCCAGGATGAGCATGCGCGCCACACACTGGCGCGCGGCGAGGCTCAGAAACGCTCGCCCTCGCGCAAATAGCGCCACTGGCCCGGCGGCAGGTCGCCCAGCACCACGCGGCCCATGCGCACGCGCTTGAGCCCGACCACCTTGAGGCCGACCAGTTCGCACATGCGGCGGATCTGGCGCTTGCGGCCCTCGCGCAGGATGAAATGCAACTGGTCCTGGTTCTGCCACGCCACCTGGGCGGGCCGCAGGGCCTGGCCGTCGAGGACCAGTCCATGGTTGAGCAGCGCCAGGCCGTTGGCGGCCAGGCGACCCTCGACGCGTACGAGGTATTCCTTGTCCAGGTCGGCATCCTCGCCGATCAGGCGGCGTGCAATCCGACCGTCCTGGGTCAGCACCAGCAGGCCCTGGGAATCGATGTCCAGGCGCCCGGCGGGTGCGAGTCCGCGCAAGTGGGCGGGATCGAAGGCGGGGCCGCCGCGGCCCGCGTGGTATTGGGTGCGTGCCTGGACCAGCGAAACCGCCGTGCGGTAGCCCTTGTCGGACTGGTGCGAGACGTAGCCGACGGGCTTGTTGAGAATGATGGTGATCTTGCCGGTCTGGCGGCGCTCGGCCTGGCGTTCGAGCGCGATGCGGGCCGTGGGCAAGGCCTTGCTGCCCAGCTCGCGCACGATCTGGCCGTCGACGCGGACCCAGCCGCGCTCGATGTAGGCGTCGGCCTCGCGACGCGAGCACAGCCCGCGCTGGGCCATGAGCTTGGAAATCCGGATGGGTTCCATGGATGCGCTACAGGGCCTCGATGCCGCTTTCCCCCGTGCGGATGCGCACGGCCTGCTCGACCGGCGTGACGAAGATCTTGCCGTCGCCGATCTTGCCGGTGTGCGCGGCCTTGATGATGGCCTCGATCAGGGTCTCGACCTGGTCGGCGGCCACCACTACGTCGATGCGGATCTTGGGCAGGAAGTCGACGACGTATTCCGCGCCGCGATAGAGTTCGGTGTGGCCCTTCTGGCGCCCGAAGCCCTTGACCTCGGTGACCGTGAGGCCGTTGACGCCGAGCTCGGACAGGGCTTCGCGCACCTCGTCGAGCTTGAACGGTTTGACGATCGCGGTGATCTGCTTCATGTCGTGCTGTGCCATCGTGGTATTCGCGCCCCGCTGAAAAGCTCAAATATAACGCACGGACAACCGGGACCCTTCCGCCGGCCCGCGCCTGCTCCCTTATAATTCCGCCACTATGGAAAATACCACGCCCTCCTCCGCCCACAATCAGTTCGACAACAAGTCGCAGGCCTGGTCCGCGCGCTTTTCCGAGCCGGTCTCGGATCTGGTCAAGCGCTATACCGCCTCGGTCGGCTTCGACCAGCGCATGGCCGCCTTCGACATCCAGGGATCGCTGGCCCACGCCGAGATGCTGTCGTCCATCGGCATCATCAGCGAGGGCGACCTCGCCGACATCCGGCGCGGCATGGCCGCCATCCTCGAGGAAATCGAGGCGGGGCGCTTCGCCTGGTCGCTGGACCTGGAGGACGTGCACCTGAACATCGAAAAACGCCTGGTCGAACTCATCGGCGATGCCGGCAAGCGGCTGCACACCGGACGCTCGCGCAACGATCAGGTGGCCACCGACATCCGGCTGTGGCTGCGGCACGAGATCGACGTATCGTCCGGGCTGCTGCGCGCGCTGCGCGCCCGGCTGGCCGAGCTGGCCCTGGCGCACGCGGACACCATCCTGCCCGGATTCACCCACCTGCAGGTCGCCCAGCCGGTGACCTTCGGCCATCATCTGCTCGCCTACGCCGAGATGTTCGGCCGCGACGCCGAGCGCCTGGCCGACTGCCGCCGCCGCGTCAACCGCCTGCCGCTGGGCGCCGCCGCCCTGGCCGGCACCAGCTATCCCATCGACCGCGAGCGGGTGGCCCGCGCGCTGGGGTTCGACGAGGTCTGCCGCAACTCGCTGGACGCCGTGTCCGACCGCGATTTCGCCATCGAATTCTGCGCGGCCGCGGCACTGATCATGATGCACGTCTCACGCCTGTCCGAGGAACTGGTCCTGTGGATGAGCCCGCGCGTCGGATTCATCGACCTCGCCGACCGGTTCTGCACCGGCAGCTCGATCATGCCGCAGAAAAAGAACCCCGACGTCCCCGAGCTGGCGCGCGGCAAGACCGGCCGCGTCAACGGCCACCTGGTGGCGCTGCTGACCCTGATGAAGGGCCAGCCCCTGGCCTACAACAAGGACAACCAGGAGGACAAGGAAGGCCTGTTCGACACCGCCGACACCATCCGCGACACGCTGACGATTTTCGTCGACATGATCGGCGGCGTGCGCGTCAAGGCGGCAGCCATGCGCAGCGCCGCCTTGCAAGGCTACGCCACCGCCACCGACCTGGCCGACTACCTGGTCAAAAAGGGCGTGCCCTTCCGCGACGCGCACGAGACCGTGGCGCTGGCCGTGCGCAGCTGCGAGGAACGCGGTTGCGACCTGGCCGACCTGGGCCTGGAGGAATTGCGCGGCTTCCATGGCGCCATCGGCGCGGACGTATTCGAAGTGCTGACCCTGGAGGGTTCCGTGGCCGCGCGCAAGCACATCGGCGGCACCGCGCCCGAGCGCGTGCGCATCGAGGCGCAGCGCATCCTGGATGAGTCCCTCGAAGCAGCCCGCTGACGCCGCGGGCGGCTCGACGGCGCCCGCGACCATCCAGGGCGCCGTGCCGTGACGGCGTCAATGCGAGGCCGTCCGCTTTGTCGACCGGCCTGTGGCCGCCAGGCCCAGCAAGGCGACAGCCGCAAAGGCGGCGCCCGTCAAAAAGGTCGCGTACGCACCCCAGGATTGCCACAGCCACCCCGCCAGGATGCTCGCCAGCAGCATGCACACGCCGCTGGCCAGGTTGAAAATCCCGAAGGCCGTGCCCTTGAGTCCGGCAGGCGTCGCATCGGCGACCATCGCAGCCAGGATGCCTTGGCTGAATCCCATGTGCAGCCCCCAGAGCCCGGCGCCCACCAACAGCAGCCACGGACCGCCGCCGTCGACGGCCAAGGCGATGTCGGCCAGGATCAGCAGCGCAAGACCGGCCGCCAGCACGGCAACGCGTGGCACACGGTCCGACAACCAGCCGGCCGGATAGGCCGACAGGGTAAAGAGCAACGCCATGACGATCATGACCAGCGGGGCCCAGGCGGCGCTCAGCCCCATGTCGTGGGCCCGCAGGATCAGGAAGGCCTCGCTGAAGCGCGCCAGCGTGAAGACCGCCCCGACGGCCACGACCCGCCAGTAGACCCCATCGAAAGCCTGGACGGCGCGCCAGTCGATGGGCGAGCGGAATCGACGCGTCGGACGCTGCGCATCGGCGCGAGGCTCGCGCACACCCCAGCAAAGCAGCGCCATCGCCACGACAGCCGGCGCCACGGCGAACCACAGGACCAGCCGGATGTCCGCATACGCCAGCATCAGCAGGATCGCCAGACCCGGGCCCAGCACCGCGCCCACCGTGTCCATGGACTGGCGCAGCCCGAAAGCCGCACCTCGGATCCGCGGCGGCGTCACATCGGCCACGAGGGCATCGCGAGGCGCGCCGCGGATGCCCTTGCCGATCCGATCGATGAATCTGGCGGCAAATACCATATCCGCCGAGGCGGCCAGGGGAAACAGGGGCTTGCTGAGGGCCGCCAGGCCATAGCCGGCCAGCAGCAAACCCTTGCGGCGTCCGAGGAAGTCGCTGATCGCCCCCGAAAAGACCTTGACCATCAATGCCGCGGCCTCGGCCACCCCCTCGATCACGCCCACGGCCAGCACGCTCACGCCGAGCCCCGATACCAGGAAAATGGGCAGCAGACTGTGGATCAGTTCCGAGGACAGGTCCATGAACAGGCTGACCAGACCCAGCATCCAGACGGTCCGTGGGATGGCTTGTCTTCCAACAGCCACGGGATTCATTGCAGCCTCCTCGGTCTCGTCAGGGCTCGAATACGGCGATGGATTCAACGTGTGCCGTGTGCGGGAACATGTTCACCGCGCCCGCCGCCCGCAGCGTCCAGCCGCCGACGTGGTGCAGGATGCCCGCATCGCGCGCCAGTGTGGCGGGATTGCAGGACACATACACGACGCGCTGGGGCCGCTCGTGCGGCGCCAGCGCGGACAGGGCATGTGCCAGGGCCAGCGCCCCCTCGCGCGGAGGATCGATCAGCATCCGGTCGAAACGGCCCAGGCCGCGCAGCCAGTCGGCATCGATCTCGAACAGGTCGAGCTCGGCAAACGATGCGCGGCCATCCAGATTCTGGCGCGCCGCGTCCTCGCGGGCGCGCCGCACCAGGGCGGCACTGCCCTCGTACCCCACGACTTCGCGGGCCACCGTGGCCAGGGGCAGACTGAAATTGCCCAGGCCGCAGAACATGTCGGCGACCCGATCCGTGCCCTGCACCGCCAGCAGGCTCAGGGCGCGCGCGACCAGCGCCTGATTGATGGTGGGATTGACCTGAGTGAAATCGGTCGGCCGGTAATGCATGCGCAGCCCGTAGGCCGGCAAGGCATAGGCCAGCCGGTCGGCGTCCGCCGGATCGAGCGGATGGGCGCTGTCCGGCCCCTTGGGCTGCAGCCACCAGACCACCTCGTGCGCGCGCGCGAAGGCCCGCAATTGCTGCAGGTCCGCATCGACCAGGGGTTCGAGGTGGCGCAGGGACAGGACGGTGGCCTCGTCGCCGACCGCCACCTCGATCTGCGGGATGCGGTCGGGGCGCGACAGGCTTTCGACGAGCGCGCGCAGCGGCACGAGCAATGCGGAGACGTGCGGCGGCAGCACCAGGCACTGGCGGATGTCGGCCACATAGCTGCTGTTGCGCTCGCGAAAGCCCACCAGCACCCCGCCTTTCTTGGGCACGAGCCGCACGGACAGGCGGGCGCGATGGCGGTAGCCGAAGTCGGGACCCTGCATGGCGGGCAGGATCTGTGCCGGCCGGACCTTGCCGATGTGCGCCAGCGCATCCTCGAGCGCGCGCTGCTTGATCGCCATCTGAGCCGCCGGCGCCAAGTGCTGCATGGCGCAGCCCCCGCAAGTTCCAAAATGCGGACAGGGCGGCAAGGTGCGCTGTGACGAGGCCCGTACGACGCGGTCGATGCGCGCCTTGTCGAAGGACGGCTTGCGGCGCACGATGCGCGCCAGGATGCGTTCGCCCGGCAGGGCGCCCTCCACGAAGGCGACCTTGCCCTCGTGATGGGCGACGCCTTGTCCTTCAAGATCCAGCGATTCGATGTCCAGCAGCAGCGTGTGCGGGTCAGGCATGGTCCCAGGCCGAAAGATATTCCCGCCAATGATCGGCCCCGCTCTCGCGCAGGGCGTCGCGCACCAGCTCGAGTTCCGCCTGGTAGGCCGTGGCGTCCAGATCGCCCTTGATCAGGCGATAGCGACAGTACACCAGCCAGGTGTTGACGACGTCGGTCTCGCAGTAGGCACGGACCTCGTCGCGGCGCCCTTCGTGCCAGGCCTGCCAGACCTGGCCGCCGTCCATGCCGAGCTTGCCCGGAAAGCCGCAGAGCTTGGCCAACTGGTCCAGGGGTGCATTCGCGCGGCCATTGAACTTTGCCAGCACGTCCATCAGGTCGATGTGGCGATTGTGATAGCGGTTGAGGTAATTGTTGAACTTGAATTCGCGGTCGTCCTCGCCCGTATCCCAATAGCGCGGCGCCGCCACCCCGTGGATGAGGCTGCGGTAGTGCAGCACCGGCAGGTCGAAGCCCGAGCCGTTCCAGCTGACCAGGGTCGGCGTGTAGTGGCCGATGGTCTTGAAAAACCCGGCGATCAACACGTCCTCGGGATCCTCGGGGCGGCCCAGTGTCTTGACCCGGAAGCCCTGGTCGTCGCGGAACACGCAACCCACCACCGCGATCTTTTGCAGATGCAGCGGCAGGAAGTCATTGCCGTGGGATTCGCGCCGGGCCTCCAGGGCGGCCTCGATCAGGGCGGTGTCGCCCAGGTCCGACCATTGCGGATTCAGGCGCCGCAGGCCCTCGGCATCCGGAATGGTCTCGAGGTCGAAGACCAGCGTCGGGATCATCGGGCCGGCAGGTAGGACAGCGGATTGACCGGCGTACCGCGCCGGCGGATCTCGAAGTGCAGGCGCGGTGAACTGGTGTCGCTCTGGCCGACCGTGGCGATCTTGGCGCCTTTCTTGACGGTTTCGCCGGTCTTGACCAACAGCGACTGGTTGTGCGCGTACGCCGTGATGAAGCCATTGCTGTGGCCCAGCAGGATCAGGTTGCCCAGGCCGCGCACGCCGTTGCCCGCGTACATGACCTTGCCGTCGGCGGCGGCCTGCACCGGCGCGCCGATCGGCCCCTCGATGTCGATGCCCTTGGTGGTGGTGTTGAACCCCTGGATGATCTTGCCGGTGGCCGGCCATCCCCACGCGATGATCCCGGCGTCGCTGGCGCGCGCCGCGGTGTCGGAGGATGCGGAATCGCTGGCCGACGGCGTCTGGACGGGCGTCACGGGGATCGGCGTGGCCGAGGATCCGCCCTGGGAACCGCCCGCCGGCATGGGCGTGCCGCCGTCCAGTCGCAGCACCTGGCCGATGGCCAGTTGCGAGGGATTGCTGATGTTATTGAGCTGGCTGAGGCGGGCGACCTCCATGCCGTGCGCCTGCGCGATCTTGTAGAGCGTGTCGCCGGGCTTGACCACATAGGTGCCGCTGGCCGACTGCCCGGCCGCCGGCGCGGTGGATTGATCGGCCACCGGCGCACGCTCGGAGCGCGAGGCGCAACCCGCCAGCAAAGCCGTTGCAAACAGTGCGGCCAGCACCAGCGGGCGAGCGCCGCGGCGCCGGGTGTCGATGAGTGGAGCGCCTGTCGCAAACGTCCCTACATGCATGAAAATCTCCTTAGGGCTGCGTGCCGGGACGCAGCGGTACGAATCGGACATCCTCGAGTTCCTGTCGCCGCCATGAGGCGGGGCCGGTGCGCTCGATCAGAATGAGCTTCTGCCGGGAGGCGCCTTCGGGTGCGATCAAGCGCGCGCCGATGGCCAGCTGTTCCAGCAAGGTCTCAGGGATTTTAACCCCGGCGGCAGCCACCACAATGCCATCGAAAGGCGCATGGTGCGCAAGCCCCCGCATCCCGTCGCCGAACGACAGCCGCACCCGGCCGCGTGCGCGCGCATGCGCGAGATTCCGCCGCGCCTGCTCGTACAGGCCGCGCACGCGTTCGACGGCAAAGACCTCGGGCACGAATTGGGCCAGCACCGCAGCCTGATAACCGCAGCCCGCGCCGACCTCGAGCACCCGGGAAGGATCGCGCCCCTGGCACATCACCGACAGCATATACGCAACCACCCAGGGCTGGGAAATCGTCTGGCCAAAACCGATCGGCAGCGCCGCATCCTCGTAGGCGCGGCTCGCCAGGCCCTGGTCCACGAATTCGTGCCGGGCAACCGCCTGCATGGCGGCCAGGACGCGCGCATCGCCGATGCCCTGTTCGCGCAGGCGCTGGACCATGAGGGCGCGCAGGCGGTCGGAGTTGAGGCCCAGGTTGGACGATGGCGACGCCACGGACGGCGCGGGGGCCGCCGGCACCGGCGGAACGAAGGGCCGCGGACCGTGGATCCGGGTATTGCTGTTGGCGGGGGAATAGCCCGGCCCCGGACCGGGGCCGGCGGACGGCCCCCGGGCCGCGCGTCCGGGCTTGTCGAAAGGATGCCGGGCCTTGCTCACAGGCGCGCCGTCCAGTCGTGGATCGCCGCCAGCTGCTCGTGGTGCGTCAGGTCCAGGCGCAGCGGGGTCATCGAGACCGCGTTGTTCTCGATCGCGCCGAAGTCGGTGCCGTCGAGCCCGTCGAGCGCGCGCCCGACCGGGCCGATCCAGTAGACCGGGTCGCCGTACGGCGTGGTGCTGCGGATGACGGGCTCTGCGGGATGCCGCCGGCCCAGGCGGGTCGTGCGGAATCCGGCCAGGGCCTCGTAGGGCACCGGCGGAATGTTCACATTCAGCAGCAGGGGATCTTGCCAGGGCTCGCGCTGGAACAGGGTGACGAGATCGCGCGCGACGCGCGTCGCGCAATCCAGGTGCCGCCATTCGCGCTGGACCAGGGAGAACGCCATCGAGGGAATGCCGAACAGGAAGCCTTCGCTGGCCGCCGCGACGGTGCCGGAATACAAGGTGTCCTCGCCCATGTTGGCGCCGTTGTTGATGCCGGACACCAGCAGGTCGGGACGGAAATCCAGCAGGCCCGTCAAAGCGATGTGCACGCAGTCCGACGGCGTGCCGTTGACGAAATAGAAGCCGTTGGCCGCCTGCCGCACCGACAGCGGCCGACGCAGCGTCAGGGAGTTGGAGGAGCCGCTGCAATTGGTCTCGGGCGAAACCACGGTGATCTCGCCGAAATCCCGCAGTGCCTCGGCCAGCGCCTCGACCCCGGGCGCATTGTAGCCATCGTCGTTGGAGACCAGAATCCGCATCGCGCCCTTCCATTTTTCGAATCAAACCAGACGTAGCGAATTGTACCCAAGGACGATGACGGATTGGATGGCCGCCGGTTAGAATGGCCGCCACACCACAACCCCGATCGTTCAGCGCCATGTCCAGCCTATCCGCCGCCACCGCAGTCGTCATCGTCCTGATCCTGGGATACCTGATCGGCTCGGTCTCGTTCGCGGTGCTGGTCAGCCGGACGATGGGCTTGCGCGATCCGCGCAGTTTCGGCTCGGGCAACCCCGGCGCCACCAACGTCCTGCGCAGCGGCAACAAGACCGCCGCCATCCTCACGCTGCTGGGCGACGCCGCCAAAGGCTGGGTCGCCGTCATGCTGGCCGCCTGGGCGGCGCGCGCGGGTCTGGCGCCCGAGGCGGCCGTGCCCTGGACCGGCCTGGCCGCCTTCATCGGCCACCTCTATCCCGTGTTCCTGCGCTTCAAGGGCGGCAAGGGCGTCGCCACGGCGCTGGGCGTGTTGCTGGCGCTGCAGCCCTGGCTGGCTGCGGCGACGGTGGCCACCTGGGTGATCGTCCTCACCATCACGCGCTACGTGTCGCTCGCCTCGATCGTGGCGGCGATTTTTGCGCTGTGCTACTACATCCTCGGCGGCGGCGTGGCCTGGCGCACCGACACCGCCACCGGGGTGGTGGTCGCGGCGTTGGCCGTGCTGCTGATCATGCGCCACGGTCCCAATATCTCGCGGCTGCTCGCGGGCAAGGAAAACCGGCTGGGGGCCAAGAAAAAATAATCGGGCGGCAGCGTCCGGCCCCCGCCCCTGCGCCTCAAGCAACGCAGACGTCTCGCAGATCCCAACGCGGGCGCACGGCGAAGGACGCCTCGCCCGTCTCCGATTCGACCAGTCCGGCGCGCACGCGCAGGGCGGCCGCCCAGGCGATCATGGCGCCGTTGTCGGTGCACAGGTGCAGCGGCGGAAAGAACACCTCGCCGTGCAGGGCCGGCATGGCCTGCCGCAGGCGTTCGCGCAGAGGGCGGTTGGCGCCGACGCCGCCGGCCACCACCAGGGTGCGCAGGCCGGTCTGGCGCAGGGCCGCCAGTGATTTGGCGGCCAGCACATCGACGATGGCGGCCTCGGTGGCGGCAGCCAGGTCCGCCACCGCGCCGGGATCGGGTGGCGCGCCGTCCGTGCCGCTCAGCGTCTTCATGCGCGTGAGGACGGCGGTCTTCAGGCCGCTGAAGCTGAAATCCAGGTCGCCGCTGTGCAGCATCGGCCGCGGCAGCGCATATGCGCCCGGGTCGCCGCGCTCGGCCAGGCGCGAGAGCTCCGGTCCGCCGGGGTATCCCAGGCCCATGAGCTTGGCGCTCTTGTCGAAGGCCTCGCCCGCCGCATCATCCAGGGTTTCGCCCAGCAGCTCGTAGCGCCCGACGCCATCGACCCGCATCAGTTGCGTATGTCCGCCGGACACCAGCAGCGCGACGAAAGGAAACGCGGGGGCGGGCTCGGCCAGCAGCGGCGAGAGCAAATGGCCTTCCAGGTGATGAATGGGAATCGCCGGCACGCCGCGCCCCCAGGCGAAGGCGTTGGCGAAGCTTGCGCCCACCAGCAAGGCGCCAGCCAGGCCGGGCCCCGCCGTATAGGCGACGGCATCCACGTCCGCCATGTCCAATCCGGCGCGCGACAGGGCCTCACGGGTCAGCGGCACGACCCGGCGGATGTGATCGCGCGAGGCCAGCTCGGGCACCACGCCGCCGTATTCCCGGTGCATGGCGACCTGGCTGTGCAAGGCATGCGACAACAGGCCGCGCTCGGTGCAGACGACGGCGACGCCGGTCTCGTCGCAAGAGCTTTCGAATCCGATGATAATCATGCGCGCAGTGTACAACCGTTGGTGAAACGGTTTTAGAATGCATCTGCGGCAAGACAGTGAACAACAACCACCCGCCAAAGGAGCATCATGCTAGAGAAACTGTTCCGGTTGTCCGACCATGGGACGACGACGCGCACCGAGGTCGTGGCCGGCCTGACCACCTTCCTGACGATGTCCTACATCGTCTTCGTCAATCCCGACATCCTTTCCAGCACCGGCATGGACCGCGACGCGGTCTTCGTGGCGACTTGCCTGGCGGCCGCCATCGGCACGCTCATCATGGCCTTCGTGGCCAACTGGCCGATCGGCATGGCGCCGGGCATGGGCCTGAATGCGTTCTTTGCCTTTACCGTCGTCGCCCAGATGGGCTATAGCTGGCAACAGGCCCTGGGGGCGGTATTCATCTCGGGCGTGGTGTTCGTGATCCTGACCGTCACCGGCATCCGGTCCTGGCTGGTGGCCGGCATCCCGCCCTCGCTGCGCGCGGCGATCGCCGCCGGGATCGGCCTGTTCCTGGGCATCATCGCACTGGGCACGGCCGGCGTGGTGGTCGCCAACCCGGCCACCAAGGTCGGCCTGGGCGACTTGACCCACGTCCCCACGCTCTATGCCATCCTCGGATTCTTCCTCATTGCGGCCCTGGACGCCCTCAGGGTGCGCGGCGCCATCCTGATCGGCATCCTCGCGATCACCATCCTGTCCATCCTGACGGGCTACACGGAATTCAAGGGCGTGTTCTCCGCGCCGCCCAGCCTCGCCCCGACCTTTTTCCAGCTCGACATCGCGGGCGCCCTGCACACCGGTTTCTTTCACGTGATCCTGGTATTCGTGCTGGTCGAGGTGTTCGATGCGACCGGCACCATGATCGGCGTGGCCACGCGCGCCGGCTTGATCCAGCCCGGCAAGCCCAACCGCCTGGGCCGCGCCCTGCTGTCGGACAGCACGGCCATTGTCGCCGGCTCCATGCTGGGGACCAGCAGCACCACCGCCTACATCGAAAGCGCCTCGGGCGTGCAGGCGGGCGGGCGCACCGGGCTGACCGCACTGGTGATCGCCGCGCTGTTCCTGCTGGCCCTGTTCCTGTCGCCGCTGGCCGCGGTCGTGCCGGGCTACGCCACCGCGCCCGCCCTGCTCTACGTCGCCTGCCTGATGCTGCGCGAACTCGTCGACGTGCAATGGGACGACATCACCGAGGCCGTCCCGGCCGCCATCGCCGCCATCGCCATGCCGCTGACCTATTCCATCGCCAACGGCCTGGCCTTCGGCTTCATCAGCTACGTGGCGATCAAGATCCTGACCGGGCGTTTCCGCCAGATCCACTCGGCAACCCTGCTGGTCGCGATCCTGTTCATCATCAAATACGCATTGTTTCCAGGTTGAATCAAGGGGGCCGCTTGCAAGATCGGCCCCCATCCCCATATGCTCCTCATGGGGAGACTCCACGCGAGATCCCGCCGTTTCCCAACCGAGGAGCCTCAATGAGCACCATCGAACTGACCCAAGACACCTTTCAGGACGCCACCCAGGCCGAGAAACCCCTCATCATCGATTTCTGGGCGCCGTGGTGCGGCCCCTGCCGCAGCTTCGCCCCGGTCTTCGAATCCGCGGCCGAGCAGCATCCCGACGTCACCTTCGCCAAGATCAACACCGAGGACCAGCAGGAGCTGGCTGCCGCCTTGCGCATCCGCTCGATTCCCACGCTGATGGTGTTCCGCGAAAACGTGCTGCTGTTCCAGCAGGCGGGTGCGCTGTCGGCCGCCCAGCTCGAAGAACTCGTGACCCAGGTCAAGGCGGTCGACATGTCGCAGGTGCACGCCGAGATCGCGGCCCAGGAAGGCAAGCCGCACTAAGCAGCCCGCGCTCAGGCCTCGGGCGCCTCGTCCAGAGGGGCCCAGGTCCCGCGGCCGCGCGTCAGATCCCTGTACAGGGCCTCGAGGTTCGCGCAGCGTGCGGCCTCGATGGCCAGCGTCCAGCTGACGCCGTCGCCCCCGTAGGCTTCGTCCTCGAACCGCGCGCCGGCCTCCAACAGACGGACGCGCACGCGTTCCATGTCGCTGAAGCCGCAATCGCACCGTATCCGGCGCTCTTCCACCCACGGCGCCTTGTCCGCCAGGCGCAGGCACTGGGCGGCAACGCCGCCATAGGCCCGCGCCAGGCCGCCGGTGCCCAGCTTGATGCCGCCGAACCAGCGCGTCACCATCACCGCCACGCGGTCGCAGTCCTGTCCGTCGATCGCCTGCAGGATCGGCCGGCCGGCGGTCCCGCCCGGTTCACCGTCGTCGTGAAAACGATAGGCCTGGCCAATGCGCCACGCCCAGCAATTGTGGCTGGCCTGGAGCTGGCGCGTGGCCGCCAGAAAGGCGGCGACCTCGTCGGCGCTGCGCACGGGGGCCGCCACCGCCAGGAAGCGGCTCTTGCGGATCTCCTCCTCGTATTGCGCGACGCCGCCGAGGACGAACGCCATGCTGCCGGCCTCAGGCCTCGATGCCCCTGGAGGACAGGTATTCGTCGTAGGTCCCCGGGTAATCGATGAGCTGGCCTTCGGGCAGGATCTCGATCACGCGGGTGGCCACGCCCGACACGAACTGGCGGTCGTGCGAGACGAACACCAGGGTGCCCTGGTACTGCTCGAGGGCGTACTGCAGGGACTCGATGGACTCCATGTCGAGGTGGTTCGTCGGCTCGTCGAGCAGCATGACATTGTGGCGGCCCAGCATCAGGCGGCCGAAGCTCATGCGGTTCTTTTCCCCGCCCGACAGCACGCGCACCGCCTTGGAAATCTCGTCGCCCGAGAACAGCAGGCGGCCCAGCACCGAACGGATGGCCTGGTCCTCGTCACCGGGCTGGCGGTAGTCGCTCAGCCAGTCGAACAAGTCGCGGTCCGAATCGAACTGGTCCGAGACGTCCTGGGCCATGGTGCCGAGGTCGGCGTTTTCCGACCAGCGCACGCTGCCCTCATCGGGCGCCAGGTTGCCGGCCAGCAGGCGCAGCAGCGTGGTCTTGCCCACGCCGTTGGCGCCGATGATGGCGACCTTCTGGCCGGCCTCGATCATGGTCGACAGGCCGTCGATGATCGGCCGATCGTAGGCCTTGGACAAGTCCTCGATGTGCGCGGCCTGGCGATGCAGGACCTTGTTCACCTCGAAGCGGATGTAGGGATTCTGGCGCGAGGAAGGCTTCACCACCACGGTCTCGGCCTTGATCCGGTCGATCTGTTTCAGGCGCGAGGTCGCCTGGCGCGACTTGGACTTGTTGGCCGAGAAGCGCCGCACGAAATCCTGCAGTTCGGTGACCCGTTCCTTGGCGCGCGCATTGGCCGCCACCTGGCGCTCGCGCGCCTGGGTCGAGGCCAGCATGTAATCGTCGTAGTTGCCGGGATAGACACGCAGCTCGCCATAGTCCAGATCGGCCATGTGCGTGCAGACCTGGTTCAGGAAGTGGCGGTCGTGGCTGATGATGATCATCGTGCTGTCGTACTCGTTGAGCACGTTCTCGAGCCAGCGGATCGTGTTGATGTCCAGGTTGTTGGTGGGTTCGTCGAGCAGCAGCACGTCCGGGTTGGAAAACAGCGCCTGGGCCAGCAGCACACGCAGCTTCCAGCCGGGGGCGATCTCGCGCATCGGCAGTTCGTGCTGTTCGACCGGGATCTCGAGTCCCAGCAGCAGTTCGCCGGCGCGCGCCTCGGCGGTGTAGCCGTCGTACTCGGCAAAGCGCGCCTCGAGTTCGGCGGCGCGCATGTAGTCGTCCTCGGTGGCCTCGGGATCGGCATAGATCGCATCGCGCTCGCTCATGACCCGCCACATCTCGACGTGGCCCATCATGACGACGTCCAGCACACGGACGTCTTCGAAGGCGAACTGGTCCTGGCGCAGCTTGCCCAGGCGCAGGCCGGGCTCCAGCGAGACATTGCCTGAAGTGGGCTCGAGGTCACCGCCGATGATCTTCATCAGCGTGGATTTCCCCGAGCCATTGGCGCCGATGAGGCCATAGCGGTTGCCGTCGCCGAACTTGACGCTGACGTTCTCGAACAGGGGTTTGCTGCCGAACTGGATCGTAAGGTTTGCGGTGGATATCACGGTTGCGGATCTTGCTGGAGGAATCAGGATAACCTGCTAGTGTAGCAGGTGCGGCCCAGGCATCCCCCCCTGCCCCTTGCCACCTCAGTGGCGTTCCTGCAGCAGCAAATGGGCCATGCCGTCCTCGGTGGCGATGCCCACCCGGGCGCCCACCGGCAAGGTCGCCTTGATGCGCACATGGCCGTACGGCAAGCCGGGCACGACCGGCACGCGCACCGTGTCCCGCAGCCAGCGGACGACCGAATCGAGATCGTAGCCGTTGTCGTGCGCGGCCAGGCGATACTCCGTGAAACGGCCCAGCAGGATGGCCTTTTGCTTGTGCAGCACGCCCGCATGCCAGAGCTGGGTCAGCATGCGCTCGATCCGGAAGGGATGCTCGGCCACATCCTCGAGAAACAGGATGCCGCCCTGGATGTCCGGCAGGTAGGGGGTGCCCACCAGCGATGCCACCATGGCGAGGTTCCCCCCCCACAGGATGCCGCGCGCGTCCACGGCATCGGCTTGAGGGGACTCGAAGCTGAGGACCTCCAGTTCCCCGTCCAGGGTTTCCTGGAACAAGGCCTGCGTCAGGTCGTCCACGGTCTTGCCGCCGAAATCGAACACCGCCGTCGGCCCCGCCAGGCTCTGCGCGCCGGTGCGCGCCAGCAGCGCCAGGTTGAACACCGTGAAGTCGCTCTGTCCGATGAAGGTCTTGCCGCTGTCGGCCACGGCCCGCCAATCGATCGAGGGCAGCAGGCGGCTCAAGCCATAGCCGCCGCGCGTCGCCATCACGATCGGGTGCTTCTGCTTGAGCGCCCGGACGATGCCGGCCAGGCGCTGTCTGTCGGTGCCGGCAAAGCGCTCGTGCACCGCCAGCGCCGTCCGGTCGATCGTCACGCGGTAGCCCATGTCGCGCAGGCGCTGGCGAGCCAGGTGCACGGCCTCGGGGTCGCGCACCGCGCCCGAAGGCGAGATCAGATAGATGCCGGCCGGCCGCGCATGCGATCCATGCGCGTGACAACCGGGATCATCGCAGGCATGGCCCGCATGGGGGTGGTCGTGGCCGCCGGAGGCGGCTGCCGGTGAACTGTCGCTCATGATGGAGGGATCCTGTGTCGAAGAAGAAAAACCACCCGGCGGAACGGCGGCGGGCGCGGATGCGGCGCTTTCATTCCGGCTCGCCCCGGCGGCGGGTATATCCGCGGATGGCGCCGCCCGGCGCCGGTCGCGGAAAAATGCGCGCAGCAGCTCGCCGCCCTCCTGGGCGCGCACGCCCGCGCGCACCGTCGTGTGATGGTTCAGACGGGTTTGGGCATGCAGGGCGACCACGCCGCCGCAGGCGCCGGTCTTGGGGTCGCTGGCACCATAGACGACCTCGGCCAGGCGGGCATGCAGCATGGCGCCCAGGCACATGGCGCAGGGTTCGAGGGTCACGTACAGCCGCGCGCCGCCCAGGCGGTAATTGTCGAGGACGCGCGCGGCGGCCCGCAGGGCGACGATCTCGGCATGTGCGGTGGGATCGCGATCGATGATCGTCCGGTTGTGGCCCGCACCGATGAGCCGGCCGGCGGCATCCAGCACCACGGCGCCCACGGGGACCTCGCCCAGCGCCGCCGCCTGGCGCGCCAGATCCAGCGCCAGCGCCATGGCGTCATCGTCGTCCAGCGGTTCGGACACGGTTGCGGCCGGCAGGTCGCCTTTGCCTTCAGCCACGGTACATCCGCGTCCGCAGCACGATCTTGGACGCCAGGCTCTCGACGGCGGCCTCCAGCAGCTGGTAGAGCTCGGCCTCCTCGCCAAAGCGCGCATGGTTCAGATTCGACACCCGGCCGTCCTCGATGAAGCCCCAGGCGCGGCTGCGCTTTTCCCGGTGGCGCGGATCCCAGACGCCGAACGCCACGCCGCCCGAGCGGCGGATCAGCGAAAAACAAGGAATATCGGTATAGCCGTCGCCGACGAAGATCATCTGCTCGAAGGGCACGCGCAGCTTGTCGGCATCCACCTTGCGGTTGACCTCGAAGGGCTTGTTGCGCGATTCGGGACCGAAGATGCCCTTCTGGATGTGGAACAGATAGCGCGTCTTGTCGGTGAAACTGACGATGCGGCGCGGAAAGTCGATGGCCCCCGAGGCATCGTAGGTGAATTCCGAGGCCCAGATGTCGGTGAACTGTCCGGCAATCGGCGTGCGGCGCAGCACGTCGCCGATGCCGCTGGAGATCAGGTAGAACTCGATCTGGACCTGCGGATGCGCCTTGTGCAGCCGTGCCCGCAGGCGCTCGAACAGGGTGTCCACGCCCTCGTGCAGGGACAGCCGCTCGCCCCAGCGCTCGAGCCGCTCGCGGGTGATGGCGCCATGGCGCCCGCTGCGCGAGAGCTCGATCATGCGGTGCAGATACGCCGGCACCGGGTCCCAGTCCTCGTGTTCGAGCAAGGGGCCGACCTCGTCCTTCCAGAACGCCGCGGGGTCGACGCCGATCTCCTCCAGGAAGCCCGAGGTGCTGTCGGATGCCAGCGTGTCGTCGAAATCGAAAACCAGGGCCACCACGTCCGCCATATGCCTAATCCTCCGCGCGCGAGCGTGCGCGCAATGCCGCCAGGACGCCCGGCAGTTCGTCGGGCAAGTCCTGTGCGATCAATCCAGGCCCAAAACCCGCGGCCGCCTGCCCATGCAGGTACACGGCGGCGCAGGCCGCCTCGAAGGGCCTCATGCCCTGCGCCAGCAGGCCGGCGATGCATCCGGCCAGCACGTCGCCCGTCCCGCCGGTCGCCAGTTCCGGCGGCGCATTGTCGTTGATCACCGCCTGCCCGTCCGGGCGGGCGATCACCGTATCGGCCCCCTTGAGGACCATCACGGCGCCGCAGGCGCGCGCCGCGGCCCGCGCACGGGACAGCTTGTCCCCCTCGAGGCCGGGAAACAGCCGCGCGAATTCCCCTTCGTGGGGCGTCAGCACGCAGGCCTCGTGCAGGGCCTCGACCAGCAGATCCGGCGCGCCCGCGAAACTGCTGATCGCATCGGCATCCAGCACGCAAGGCCTGCGGGTGGACAGGACCGCCAGGGTCTGGGCCCGGGTGCGCATCGATACACCCAGGCCCGGGCCGATCAGCACGACGTTGCGGCGCTCATCGGCCAGGGCCTCCCCCAGCGCGCCGTTCTCTGGCAGGCAGGCCACCATCACACTGGTCAGCGCCCCCGCCTGGATCGGCCAGGCCGCGGGCGGTACGGCCAGTGTCACCAGGCCCGCACCCATGCGCGCAGCGGCCTGGCTGGCCAAACGCGTGGCGCCCAGCATGGTGTCGCCGCCGACCACCAGGAGGTGGCCGCGCCGGTACTTGTGGCTCTCGAGGCTCGCCCAGGGATAGTGCCCAATCCAGAGATCGGGGTGATTGGCCCTGCAATCCGGCTGGACGGCGTCCAGCACCGCATCCGGAATGCCGATGTCGGCGCACAGCAGTTCCCCGCACAGAGCGCGCCCGGGCATCAGCAAGTGCCCTGGCTTGCGGCGAAAGAAAGTCACCGTGACATCCGCCCGTACGGCGGCCCCCAGCGCACGCCCCGTGGCGCCGTCCAGCCCGCTGGGCACGTCCACCGCGCACACCGGCAGGCCGCTGCGATTGGCCGCCTCGACCATTGCGAGGGGCGCCCCGGCGAGCGGGCGCGACAATCCGGCCCCCAGCAAGGCATCGATCACCAGCCCGGCGCCGTCCAGCGCGGCCGGCCCCAGGGCCTCGATCGGCCCGCCCCAGGCTTGTGCACAGAGCGCGGCGTCGCCGCCCAGGTCCTCGAGGCGCCCCAACAACGCGATCCGCACCGGCCAGCCGGCCTCGCGCAGGCGGCATGCCGCGACAAAACCGTCGCCGCCATTGTTGCCCGGCCCGCAGAGGACGCAGACCGTCGTGGCGGACCAGCGGTCCATCACCGCATCGGCCACGGCCCGGCCGGCCGCCTCCATCAGGGCGACGCCCGCGATCCCGCCTTCGATCGCCAGGCGATCGGCAAGGGCCATCTGAGCCGGGGTGAGCAGCGCGTGGCGCTGGCCGCCGGCGCTCATGCGTCGGCCGCCCGTTTGCGCAGCTCGTACTTCTGGATCTTGCCGGTCGAGGTCTTGGGCAGTTCGCCAAAGACGATCATGCGGGGTGTCTTGTAGCCGGCCAAATGATGCCTGCAGTGCGCGATGATGTCGTCGGCGGTCGCGGCGGCGCCTTCCTTGAGTTCGACGAACGCGCAGGGGGTTTCGCCCCAGCGCGGATCGGGGCGCGCCACGACGGCCGCCGCCAGCACGGCCGGATGCCGGTACAACACGTCCTCGACCTCGATGGAAGAGATGTTCTCGCCGCCGGAAATGATGATGTCCTTGCTGCGATCCTTGATCTGGATGTAACCGTCCGGATGCATCACCGCCAGGTCGCCGCTGCGAAACCAGCCGTCACCCAGCGCCTCGCGGGTGGCTTCGGGATTCTTCAGATAGCCCTTCATGCAGATGTTGCCCCGGAACATGATTTCACCCATGGTCCGGCCGTCGGCCGGCACCGGCCGCAGGGTCTGGGGGTCCAGCACCGTGGCCGCGCGCTGCAGGTGATAGCGCACGCCTTGGCGGGCGTTGAGCCCGGCACGCCGGCCGATGTCGAGCGCATCCCAATCCGCATGCTTGGCGCAGACCGTGGCGGGACCATACACCTCGGTGAGGCCATAGACGTGGGTCAGGTCGATGCCCAGAGACTCCATGCCCTCGATCATCGAGGCCGGGGGCGCGGCGCCGGCCACCATGGCCCGGATGCCCGCCGGAATGCGTTCGCGCAGCGGCTGGGGCGCGTTGACCAGCATGCCGTGGACGATGGGCGCGCCGCAATAGTGAGTGACGCCATGCTCGCGCATCAGTTCGACCATGCCCTGCGCGTCGACGCGGCGCAGGCAGACATTGACCCCCGCGCGCGCCGCCACGGTCCAGGGAAAGCACCAGCCGTTGCAATGGAACATCGGCAGCGTCCACAGGTAGACCGCGTGCTTGGGCATGTCCCACTCGAGGATGTTGGACACGGCATTGATCGCCGCGCCGCGATGATGATAGACCACCCCTTTGGGGTTGCCGGTGGTGCCGCTGGTGTAGTTGAGCGAGATCGCATCCCACTCGTCCGCAGGCATGTGCCAGGCCCAGGACTCGTCGCCGCCGGCCAGCAGGTCCTCGTAGTGGGTCCCGCCGATGAGGTCGGCCTCTCCTTCGTACAGGGGATCGGCGACCTCGACCACTTCGACGGGCCGTGTGCCGCGGCGCTGCGCCAGCGCCTCGCGCATCGCTCCGGAAAACTCGGTGTCGACGATCACCATGCGGGCCTCGCCATGATCGAGCATGAATGCGATGGTGGCGGGATCCAGCCGGGTATTGAGTGTATTGAGCACGGCGCCGGACATGGGAACGCCGAAGTGGGCCTCGACCATGGCCGGGGTATTGGGCAACATCACCGCCACGGTGTCGCCCACGCCCAGCCCGCGGGCCGCCAAGGCGCTGGCCAGCCGCCGGCAGCGTGCATACAGCTGCGCCCAGGTGCTGCGGATCGCCCCATCGCCCAGGCCATGGACGACGGCCAGCCTCCCGGGGTAGACCTCGGCGGCGCGCTCCAGGAACAGCAAGGGGGTCAGGGGCGCAAAATTCGCGGAAGTCCTGGGTAAGTCCTGTTCGAAGATATTGCCCATCCGATTCTCCTTGCCCATCGTTGGTGTCAGCCGCCATTTTATCCGTGCCGCGTCCACGGCGGCGCAGCCCGGGCGGCCCGTCGTCCCGCGGCCCTCAGTCGGCCAGCAGGCCGCCGGCGCGCCGCACGCGGCGGGCAACGGCCGCATCCAGCATGGGCGCGCCCCCGGGGAGCACCACCGTCAAGGCACGCTGCGCCCGCGTGGCGCCGGTGTAGAGAAGCTCGCGCGTGAGGATCGGTCCGCCGCGTTCCGGCAGGACCAGGGCCACCTCGTCGAACTCGGAGCCCTGCGATTTGTGCACGGTCAAGGCGTAGACGGTCTCGATGTCGACGACGCGCCCGGGCGCGATCCAGCGCACGCCGCCGGAGCCGTCGTCGCGCGCAAACGCGATCCGGATCCGCTGCATGTCTGGGCGGCCCGGCTCCGGAACGGGCAAGGCGACACCCATGTCGCCATTGGCCAGCCCCAGCTCGCGCTGGTTGCGCGTCACCAGCACAGGCCGTCCCGGGTACCAGTCGCCATGGCCGGCACCGATCCAGCCACGGGCGCGCAGGCCCGCCTCGATGCGCAGGTTCAGGCCTTGCGCGCCCCAGGGGCCCTCGCGCACGGCGCACAGCACCTGGAACCGGCCGCGCGCCTCGAGCACGGCACGCGCCCACCGATCAATCGCCTCGGCCGAGGTTTCCCCATCCGGCGGCCCGGCACGGACGCCATGAAAATACCGGCCGTGGCCGCCTGGCCCCACGCCCCCCACCGCCTCCCGCGACTCGCCGCAAAACAGCACATCGAGGCGCGGATCCTCGGCCATGCGCGGCGCGAGGAACGCGAGGTCCGCCGGCGGATCATCCTGCAAGGCATGCACGGCGGCCAGCGCCCCGCGGTTGACGGCGGCGGCAAAACGCCCGATGCCGCTGTCCGCCTCGAAGCGCCGGCTGTGGCGCAGCATGACGACGGCCTGGTCCAGCGCCGTGCCGTCCGGATCGCGCCGCACGGCCGGGATGTCCTGGCCGGTGAGCGCCGCGATGCGCGCACAGCGCGACGGCGTGTAATGGCCCTGCTCGGCGCGCGCGCAGAGTTCGCCCAGGACCGCGCCGGCCTCGACCGAGGCCAGCTGATCCTTGTCGCCCAGCAGGACCAGCCGCGCGCCTGCCGGCAGCGCCGCCAGCACCGCATCCATCATCTCGATGTCCATCATCGAGGCTTCGTCGATCACCAGGATGTCGGCGGGCAGGGGATGGTCCGCGGTATGGCGGAAGCGGCGGGTGTCCGGACGGCTGCCCAGCAGGCGATGCAGGGTCTGCGCCTGCGCGGGGATCTCGGCCAGAACCGCCTGCACGAAAGCGGGCGCCTCGCCGCGCAGGCGCGCCAGCGCCGATCCGATGGAGTCGTTCAGCCGGGCGGCCGCCTTGCCGGTGGGCGCGGCCACGCGGATGCGCAGTCCCGCCCCGCCGCCCTCCCGCGCCAGCCCCTGCAGCACGGCCAGCAGGCGCACGACGGTGCTTGTCTTGCCGGTGCCCGGACCACCCGTCACGACGCAAAAAGCATGGTCCAACGCAGTCGCACAGGCGATCTTCTGCCAGTCCGCGTCGCCGGCCGGCGCCGGTGGGAACAAGGCATCGAGCCAGGCCCGCGCGCGCGCCGGATCGGCCGTCGCGCCGTCCACGGCCAATCGCCGGTCGATCTGTGCCCGCACACGGCGCTCGGCACGCCAATAGCGGGCCAGATACAGGCGATGGCCATGGCGCACGAGCGGCTCGCCGCCCTCCCCGTCGCCGGCGAATCCGGAGCGTTCCAGCGCCTGGATGCACGCCGGCAGCCCGCCGTGTGCCAGTGCGCGTGCCATGTCCGCCAGACTTTCGGGACGCGCATCACCCAGGGCCAGCGTATCGGCGGCGTTGTCGCACAGCGCCTGCATGTCCAGGCAGACGTGCCCGTGCCCGAGCTGTGCGCTGCACCAGGTCGCCAGCCAGACGGCCAGGTCCGGCGCCTCGGGCGCGCAATCGGCCAGGAACCGGCCGAACGACACGTCGAGCCCGCGCAGCGCGCCCGCGGCGTGCCAGGCCTGCACATGGGCCCAGAGCGCCGTGCGATCGCCGGTGGCGGCCCCCCAGTCATCGAACGGTCGCCGCGCCATTAGGGTCTGTCCACACTAGTGTCCCGTCCGCCGAAGAGCGCATCGAGCTGCTCGATCAGGCCGCGCGCCGGACGGTCGGCATACAGGCCCTGCCCCGGCGCCTCCCAGCCGCGCAGAAACATGTAGACCGCCCCGCCCATGTGCCGGTCGTAGTCGTAGTCCGGCAGCCGCGCCGCCAGTTGGCGATGCAGCGCGAGCACATACAGGACGTACTGCAGGTCGTAGCGGGCGGCCAGCATCGCGGCATGCATGACCTCCGGGCGATAGGCCGCGGCATCCGGCCCCAGCCAGTTCGATTTGTAGTCGACCACGTAATACCGTCCGTCGTGCTGCAGCGCCAGGTCGATGAAACCCTTGAACATGCCGTTCAGCCGCATGGACGCAACCGGCGGCCGGGGCGCGCCATCCAGGGTCGCGGCGCTGACCAGCGCGTCGAGGCGACGCACGTCCACGCCCTCGGCCGGCAGCCAGAACTCCATCTCGGGCAGACGGGCCCCCGGCCCATCCAGGCGCAGCGCCGGCGCCGGCCCGGCGCCGAGCCGGAATTCGGTGCGCACATAGCCCAGCAGCCAATCGCACAGGAGATCGATCCACGCCGACCAGCCGCGCACCGCGCAGCGGCGCGCCACCACGTCCCGGACCTCGGCGTGCTCCAGCATCGCAAAGCCGCGCCGTGCCGCCCACTCCAGCAAGCCGTGCAGGAAAGTCCCCGCCTCACTACCCCGGGGCAAGGCATGCAGGCCGGTCGCGGCGCCGCGGCCGTCGGCCGCCGGCCCGTCCGGCCCTTCGAGCGGATCGAACCGGCGGGCCTCCTGGTACACGTCCTCTTGCGCCGTCCGGGCCACCGCCTGCCGCCCCGGCTCGAGCTGCAGCGCCGAATAGCTGGAGATCCACCACGCATGCTCGCGCGCGGCGTGGCGCGGCACACGCGCCATGCCCAATGCGGCAGGGGCGCGATCCCGCCAGGCCGGGGGTTCGTCCACCGCCGCCTCGTCCCAAACAATCCCCTCACGGACGTCCACCAGCGCCCGCAACGCCGGCTGCACGCCCTCGGGGCCGCCCAGCACGTGGCCCACCGCGCTGTTGCGCTCGAGGTCACGCAAGGGGCCCACCGCCATCCACACCGCGTGGCGCGCCCGCGTCAAGGCGACGTACAGCTTGCGCACGTCCTCGGCCAGCCGCTCGGCGTCCAGCTGCGCGAGCTCCCCAGCGTCGGGCCGCAACACCCTGCGGCGGCCCCCTTCCCCGTGTACGTAATAAGGGCCCCGATCGCCTCGCACAATGCGCGCCCGGGCGGCGAACGGCAGAAAGACCAGCGGATACTCCAACCCCTTGGATTTATGCACGGTGACCACGCGCACCAGGTCTTCGTCGCTTTCCAGCCGCACGCGGCGGGCATCGTCGCCGCCCGCCGGCGCACCTTCGCATTGCTCGTCCAGGTAGCGCATCAAGGCCTGTTCGCCGTCCAGCCGCATGGCCGCCTGCTGCAGCAGCTCGGCCAGGTGCAGGATGTCGGTGAGGACGCGCTCGCCGTCCCGTCCATCGTCGAGCAGCCGCGCCGGGACGCCGAAATCATGCAGCAGGCGCCGGACCATGGGCAGGACGCCGCGTTCGCGCCAGCAGGCGCGATAGCCCTGGAAGCGCGCCACCACGTCCTCCCAGGCCTGTTCACCGGCCGCCAGACGCTCGAGCGTCCACCAGGACAGGGCCAGCGAGGGCGTGGCCAGCGCCGTGCGGACCGCGCCGCCGTCCTCGGGATTGACGCAAGCAGCCAGCCAATGGCGCAGTTCGCCGGCCTGCAGCGTCTCGTACACCGATTCGCGCTCCGACAGATAGACGCTGCGCACGCCGCGCAAGGCCAGTGCCTGGCGCACCCGACCGGCCTCGGCGTGGGTATTGACCAGCACGGCGATGTCGGCCGGCCGCAGCGGCTGCAGGTCCGGTCCGCGCGCGAAGCCCGCCGCCGCGCGCGCGCCCAGGGCCAGAAGCCCCGCGACACGGTGCGCGCACCACTGCGCGGCGTGCGCCTCGTAGTCCCCCACGCCCAGCGGCTTGTCGGGCTGGGTGGCATCGACCCAATGGATGCTGAGCGCCGGCGCGGCTGCGCCCTGGATGCACCAGGCCTCGTCGCGGCCCTCGGCGTGGACCGGATGGAACGCGATGCCCTCCGGTTCGCCCGGCGTCGGGAAGGCGCCGCCGGGCGCCTGGGTGTCGGCCCGGGCAAAGCAGGTATTGACCGCCTCCACCATGGCCTGCGAAGACCTGTAATTCCGGTCTAAGGTATGCACCCGGCCCGCGCAGGCGCGCCGCGCGCGCAGATAGGCATGGATGTCGGCGCCCCGAAAGCCATAGATGGCCTGCTTGGGATCGCCGATCATCACCAGGCACAGGTCGTCGCAATCCTCCGCAATGCGGTAGATCCGGTCGAAAATCCGGTACTGGACCGGATCGGTGTCCTGGAACTCATCGATCAGGACCACGGGATACTGCGCGCGCAGCACCTGCGCCAGGCGCTCGCCGCCCGGGCCGTCCAGCGCGGCGTCCAGATGGGCGAGCAGGCCGTCGAAACCCATGCGGGCCTGCCGGTCCAGTTCGCCGCGCAGGCGCGCGGCGATCCAGGCCAGCGCATGGTCCGCGACCTCGGCACGGCCGTCCGGCAGCTCGGACAGCGCCGATCGCAGGCCGGCGAGGCGGTCGCACAGGGGATGGCTGGGCACCGGATCCGCAGCACGCCATTTTTCGGCGATGCCCGCCGGCACCAAGCGCTGCCAGCCCGTCTTCAAATCCAGAGCCTCAGCCTCGGGATCGCAGGCCCAGTCCCGCAGATCCGCAATCCAGCGCTGCCAGTAGCGTGCCGCCACCGACCAGTCCCGGCCCAGGGAAGCCAGCCATTGGCCCAGTTCCTCGGCCCCGTCGATCCACGGCGCCTTCAGGGCCGCCAGGCACTGCGCGCGACGCCCGCCGACCGCGGCCAGCAAGGGCGCGAGCGAACCCGGCTCGGGCGCCTGCGGCCCTTCGTCATGGAGGGCGCCGGCCAGGTCCGCGTGCAGGGCCGCGGGACCGGACCACCAGCCGCGCACTTGCGCCGCCTGCTCCAGCCCGAGCGGCGCCACGAACAAGCGCCAGTAATCCCACACGGCCTCCTCCTCGACCGTGCGCAGGTCGGCTTCCACCCGGCGATCGAAGAGGCTGCCGCTGTCGAAGGCATGCTCCTGCAGCATGCGGGCGCACCAGCCGTGGATGGTGCCGATCGAGGCCTCGTCCATGGATTGCGCCGCCAGATCGAGGATACGGGCGCAGGTCGGCCATTGCGCCGAGGCGATGGAGGCGCGCAGCTGGCACAGGAACGCATCGCCCTCGACACCCACAGGGTCGTCCTGGATGCCGTCGTAGAAATAGGCCGCCGCCTGTGCCAGCCGCGCACGGATCCGGTCGCGCAGCTCTTGCGAGGCCGCCTCGGTAAACGTGAGGACCAGGATCTCGGCGGGCAGCCGGGCGGCGGGCGGCGGATCGCCGTGCCCCAGGACCAGGCGCAGGTACAGGGCGGCGATGGTCCAGGTCTTGCCCGTGCCGGCGCTGGCCTCGATCACCCGGCTGCCGCGCAGCGGGAACGCCAGCGGATCGAGGGCCGGCATGCCGGCGGCGGGCGTCATGGCGCCTCCTGTGCCGCTGCGTCGGGCAAGGCCTCGCGGACGGTGGCGATCGCGTCGCTCAAGCCGCCATACAGGCACCGCGCCCAGTGCTCGAAGCCGCCTTGCGCACTGAATGCCTCGAAATCCGGATAGGCCCTGCGCAGGTACGGATCGCGCTCCAGCGCCCGGGCGTGGCAGGCCTGCGCCTCGATCCACGCGCGGTGATCCGGCTGGCTGGATGCGCCGTGCCGCAGCCAGGCCACCGCGCATTCCGCAGTGACCGGCAGCGGTGCGCACATCCCCTGGGCCCATCCCCGCACCAAGTCGTCCAGCCACGCCCGCGCGCGCGCCGGGTCCAGGGGCTCGAAGGCCACGCTGCCCTGCGGGCTGAAGACCAGCGTCGTCAGCCCGCGGCCGTCCAGGTGGCCCGCCAAATGCGTCACCCACGCCTCGACCAGGGCCCCGGGCCGATAGGCGCGGTCCTTGACCAGGTGGCTGGCCTGCATCAGGATGCGCGCACGCTCGCCCGCAGCGTTGCTGCGAATGCCGCCCAGGGAATCTTGTATCTCTAAAGTATATCCTCCAGAGAGCTCTGTCCGATGCCGCAGCACCAAGGGCGGCCCGCCGTCCGACGGCCAGCGCCCACAGGCCGCCTGGTAAGCCGACAGCAGGGCATCGAATCCATCGCGCAGGTCCTGGGCCGCCAGCGCGCCCAGGCTGCCCCCAGCCAGCGCGCCGGACCGGCGCATGGCCCGCATGCGCGCCTCCAGGCTCGCGATCGGGTCCTCTCCGAGGCGCATGGCACGCATCGCCGCATCCAGCAGCGCATCGCGCAGGCCCCAGGCCGCCAGGCCGTCGATGGCATACGGCTCGCGATCCTCGCTGCGGCGCCCATCGCGCTCGAAAAAGACGCCCAGCCGATCCTGAAAAAAACGCTGGATCGGATGGCGCAGGAAACGCCGCAACCGATCGAGAGTCAAGGGGTCCTCGGGCACCGGAACGCCCAGCGCCCCGCCCGCGGCCGGCACGCCCGGCACCAGCGTGCCGCCCGCCGCCGCGCCGTCCCGTGCCTGCCGCCACTCCCGGGCGTAGGTGAACAAGGCATCCGGCCCCGGTTGCGGCTCCGGCGGAAAATAACGGCGGCTGAACGGTTGCAAAGGATGCCGGCAGGTCAGGGCCTCGGACACGGAATCCGGCCCATCCCCGCCCGCCCCCGCCACCAGCCGCCAGCCGGCATCCAGGTG
>NZ_JAPFGD010000009.1 GCF_027257175.1 Castellaniella sp. S9
CGATTGGCCACATGAAATCGGACGGAAAGCTGGACAGAAACTGGCTCAAGGGTCGGCTCGGCGACGCCATCCATGCCATTCTGTGTGGCGCCGGCCACAACATTCGCCTGCTGCTGCGCCGGCTGCGTCTTTTTTACGCCTTGATGCTGGTGTGGTTGACGGGCGGACTGAATGAAAAACATCGAATGGCGGCGTGAGCACCGCCTTCCATTGACGAAAAAGCTGAATTATTCAGCTCCGACTAATTATATGGTGTTTGTTTGAAGATAGTTGTAATTTCTTATCACACGTTTAATAGCAGAAGAAAGGCTGGATTTCATTTCATAGCAAAGGAGCTCTCTAGTCTAGGGCATGAAGTTTTTTTTATTACAGCGGGCCTGAGCCTTTTATCTAAGATAAAAGGAGATCAACGATATAAGTCAGCTAAGACTTATCGCGCAGACTTGGGTTTTATATCTCATAAAGAAAGTGGTGTGAATTTCTACTCCCCAATAGAAGTTCTCCATCCGGTTGGGATCCGTGTTCAATTTATTGAAGATATAGTTAATTACCTACTAGTACGCAAAGCTCCTCCTGCCGCCGTTCGTGCGGAAATTTTGACAGCAGACATGATAGTTGTTGAAAGCTGTGTAGGATTAGTTTGGCTGGACTTCATTAGCGAAAATAACGATCTAGAGGGAAAAAAGATAATATACAGAGTGAGTGATGATTTGACATTCATGGGTGTCAATCGACTTTTGACGAGATCCGAGTATAATTTAATTAAAAAAGATGTTTTTGACATTGTATCTTGTCCGGTAGATGTAATTGCGAGAAAATTTGATTGTTTATCGGATAAAGTAATAGTTCAGCAGCATGGCCTAGATAATTATTTTTATGATATTCCATGGGATAATCCCTACAGCTCTTTGTCTAATAGGAAAAATGCTGTATTTGTAGGTATTTCTCGGTTTGATTCTGAGGTATGCAATGTTTTGATAGAAAATTTCCCAGAAGTGAATTTTCACTTTATTGGGGAGTGTGTGGGAATAAAGGGCGCACCTAATAGCACTGTATATGGTGTTCTGTCTTTTGAGGAGACAATTAAGTATATAGTTCATGCCGATATTGGGTTGCAGACTATAAGAGTCTCCGAAACCGATATGTTTAAATACTCATTAAAGGTTTTACAGTATTCATACGCTGGGTTACCGATCTTTGGGCCGGAATGTCTAGATACAAAATGGGGAAATTTCTATGGTTATAAGGATAGGACAGTGGTAGAAATTTGCAGGACATTTCGTTCTGCATTAGGAAGAAGTAGAGATCTAAGTGCTCGACATCACGTTAGTACGTGGAAGTCTTTGGTTCAACGGTGGCTATAAATTACGGAAGATTCCCTGTGCCACGCGCCTGAAACACCGGACATTGTCGCCCACTTAAAATAGCAGGTAGGCATACGACTGGGTTTATGACCAACAGCAAGCGGGGAGTGATGGAATTGCTGACCCAGCCGGAGCGTTGGCGTCGCTGGTCGGTGGAGCAGAAGCTGGCCATGGTGCGCGAGAGCAACGAGCCAGGCCAGACGGTTTCGATGGTGGCGCGTCGACGCGACGTGAACACGAACCACCAGCTGTCCCATTGGCGTAACCTGTACCAGGACGGCAGCTTGTCGGCGGTGGGTGCCGGTGTTTGTCAACGAAGATGTCCGGTAAATCATGCGGCACGTCTTATGTTTTCAGGTGATTCCTGATGCAGCTTCTCCGGATTGAGCCAGAGACCGTATCGACACGGTTCCAGTTGCGCACTGCACGGCTGCGTCAGCGGGCAGGATGGGCGCGCTTTGCGGCTTCGAAGACGGCAGTGCGGTTGGCCAGAATTTGTCGGTCAAGGCCTGCATGACGCTGAGCGGGTGTGACGAACCGGATTGCGCTGTGACGATGCTCAGTGTTGTACCAGGCGACGAAGCGTTAGACCCTGACCCGAGCCCGATCGATATCGCCGAAGCGTTTCCTGGGATACCCCGGTCTGTATTTCAGCGTCCTGAACAAGGCCTCGGAGTACGGGTTGTCGTGCGACACCGACGGACGGCTAAAGGACGGCACCACGCCCAGTTTATGCAGCGTCGCGAGCATCGTCGCGCCTTTCGTCGGACTGTCGTTAGCCGAGTGGAACACCAGTTGCTCATAGCGAATACCGTGCAGGCAGGCCTTGCTGATCAAGGCTGCGGCATGCTGCGCCGATTCATTATGATGGATTTCCCAGCCCTCGATCATGCGGCTAAAGACATCGAGCACCAAGTACAGCCGATAAAACTCACCACGCACGGCAGCAGGCAAGAAGGCGATATCCCAGGACCAAACCTGGCCGGGGGCGTTCACCATCCATGCCTTCGGCTTGTTGGGCACGTGAGGTGTCGCCGCACGGCCTCGATGATGAACATGATCGTGCGGCGCGCAGCACCCGATAAAAGCCCGATTCGCTGGCCATATAGATGCCCTGATCGGCCAAGCGCGGCGCGATCTGGCTGAGCGGGCTCAGGTGTTCAGCGCTGCTGCAGACCCCCAGCATCTGCTCCTTCTCATGGGCGCTCAGCGCCTGGGCACAGGCTTGGCGGGTAGCGCCCTTGCGTCGATTCGAGAGGGTGTCCGCAGCACGCCCTCAAGGTCACTAAAAATTCCCCACCTGCTTTCTGGAGACACAGTAGATGGACGACGCTGTGGTTGTGCGGTGGCATCATCTTCCTGACGACCTGCTCATTGAGTTCCTGGCTGTAGGTGGACATGAATTTACTCCGATCGTTCCCTCAATTTCTATTTTCGGGGAACCGGACATCTATTGTGTCCGAGGGGGGGCGCTGAAAGAGCAATGTGCCCACCAGCACCGCTTTGAGTCGTTGCAGCACGCCAGCCGTGTCGTTGACGACTGGATCCGCTTTTTGCAACCATCGGCGTCAACACCAGGAACTGAACATGAAAATCCCGGCCGAGGCCCTCGCATTAGTTGTCCGATCTGGGCAAAAGTTCCGTTGAGTCAATATAGGTAGCTCAAGGAATGTGAGTGTCCTGTATATTTTATAGCTCTTCGGCAAACCAGAATTCCTTTAGGTTTCGAAGAAATTGGCTTTTAGTAGCGATCCTCTAAGTTCCCATGATTAATATGCCTGCACAACATGAGTATGGAAAGACTGCTGTCTCGAATAGAAGGATCCCTTTGTGGTTGGATCCACGTAAGGTGCTAATCTATATTCTACTGCCTGTATATATAGCTTATCAATTTCAAGATTATTCCCATTATGGGGTTAAGTCGTATGCTGATAGTGAGTATTATATAGGTGGATTCATGGTATTGGTCTCCTTGTTTGCGGGGATGTTGTGCGGCTGTTGGTTCTTAGACAAGCATAATTTTATAACTATCGATAGATTTTCTATTGAAACACTAAAATTGATGCTGATGAGATCATTCCGTGTATTGATGTTTTTGACTCTGGCAGGATATTTGATATGGTTTATGCCGGTTTTTCTTGATCCCCAAAAGATTGTGACGATGTTTTCGGAACATGCTTATAACATTAGGGGCTCAGTGAGCACTATTCCTGGAGTCAGTACCTTAACTCAATTTGGACCCGTTTTATCGATAAACATCGCGTTGCTAAACGGCTTCAAATTATTAAAGAAGAAGCGCCACAGATTTTATATTCTTCTGTTTATTCTGTTGGTGCTGATGCGGACCGTTCTGTGGTCAGAGCGCCTCGCGTTGCTTGAAATAATTATCCCGTATGTTGTGGCATATTATCCGTTTGTGCGTGCCTCTAGCTGCCTACAATGGTGGTATAGGAAAGGGGCAATTCTTCTAATTCCCGCCGTTATCTTACTATTCGGAATTTTCGAATATTTTAGGTCGTGGAATTTTTATAAGGATTCATATGACAGTTATCTATCTTTTTTGCTCCAGAGGTTCTCGGCTTATTATTCCATCTCTATAAATAATGGAATTGGATTTTTAGAGGAATATAATGAATGGCCCTACTTTATAGGGGCATATTCTTTCGACTTTTTGTATAAGCTGCCATTTTTTAATTTTTTTAGGAATGAGTATGAGAGAATAGCAGAATCATATGGGACTTTTTTATATCTATTTGCCAGACCTGAGTATACAAATCAAACGGCATTGTTTTCAATTGTCGCGGACTTCGGATTTCTTATATCTTCTATGTTGTACTTCGTATATGGCACAGTATTGGGCGCCCTCTTTGTTGGCTATAGACGTCAGGCGCTGTTCGCCATCTTTATCTTCCCCGTTGGTATATTATCCCTGTATGAAATATTTAGGATTTCTTATCTCTCCACCTCCAGATCTACTTATGTGATCATTGGAATTATTTATTTATATATAAATGGTACTTTATTTATCAGGGGTCTGCGTCGAAAATCCGCCATATCTCGCATTTAGGTCAGGTGTGGTTTAATATGATCTTCCCTTTATGGCAATGGCTCTGATTCTAATTCGAACTTAAATAACATGATCTGGCGGGCCGTTTTTAAACGATTTCTAATATTTTCTGATTGGATCTTATCCTCGCTATTTTCGCGTGAATCTTTACGTGTGGCTCCCCCTCCTAAGGCAGTATTATTTGCTAATCTTGGACACCTAGGTGATTGCGTAATTTCGACCGCAGTGATTTCTCGTTTTCATTCTATATATCCCGATGCTAAATTGGGGGTGCTCTGCTCCGAGTCGGGTCGACTGGTGTTTTCAAAGTTAGAATATATTTCTGATATTCACGTTGTGGATCATTGGTCACTGAATAGAGGGAAAGGGCCTATTTGGGTTAAGATTTTAAATTATATACGACAAAGCTTCTTTGTCAGGCGTGCTATTTTGGAGAAAAAATACGATATCGGTATAGACCTAAGGTCATTTTTTGGAAATGCGCATATTATTTTATGGATATCAAAGATAGGTTATATTTTGGGATTTCGTGTTTTCCCTTCTTTTGTTTTATCTGCAAATTTTTTTGATGATACAAAAGATACTATGCCGGAGGCGGAGGTCCATCTTGAATTACTGCGGTTCGCTGGACTGCTTCCTGCCTTTGATAAAGAAGCTATTCGATATGATTTAGGACTCTCGCGTCACGATAATAATAATTCAGAGATTTTGTTAGCCGGTAGATATGTTGTCTTCCATCCAATATCAGGTCATCCATCAAAGAATTGGGATATGCAAAAATGGTGCGATCTCGTTGACTATTTTATTGATAGATCAATAAATGTTGTTTTTACTGGCACGGAGGCTGATAGGAACTTAATCCTAAAGTATATTGAGATGCGAGAGGGGGTTTTTGTTTATGCCGGAATCGGGGATTGGAATAAATTTCTCGCGACGATAATGGACGCTACATTGGTTGTTACGGTAGATACGGTTGCGTCACATATCGCGTCCGCACTTAATGTTCCTGTGGTTGTGATATTTTCAGGTGGAACATCTCCAAAGAGATGGGGGCCATTAGGTGATAAAAATATGGTAGTCACGAAGGAGCAAAGGCAGATGTCGCGCGACAATTATAAGCGTCTCTGCTTTATTGATGATGTTGTAGAGATTTCTGTTTCTGAGGTTATTCGTGCTATATCTAGATTTATTGATTAATCTCGTCTGATTGTATGATATTTCGATAAAATGGAAGCGGTGCTGAATGTTGGGTGTTTTTGAGGTGGCCATGGCCTGGGATAGTTATTTTTAATATTTTTGAATACGTGTCCTATGCGATGTGTGTCGCCGTGTGGAATTAGTGTGATATCGGATGTTTGTGAGGAATGATTGTTAACGATTGTCATCAAAATGTGCATCTCTGCCTATTTGCCGGTGTGATTTTCGTGTTGATTTTTGGCGATTATCTTGCTTATTCATGGCTCGTGGATTGTCGGAAATTTTGCTTTTCTCGGAAGGGTGAAATTTAGGATTGGCTAATGAAGATTTCTCTTGTGCATGATTGGCTGATCTCTTTCGCTGGAGCAGAGAGAGTGTCTGCAGATATTCTGAGAATTTGGCCTGATGCTGATTTGTTTTCGGTTGTGGATTTTTTATCCGATTCTGATAGAACTCATTTTCTAGGAAAGTATGCAAAAACGACATTCATTCAGCGCCTTTTGGGGGCAAAACATAGACATCGGCTCTATTTGCCATTAATGCCATTTGCAGTCGAGCAACTGGATTTGTCCGGCTATGATGTCGTAATCAGCAGCTCGCACGCAGTAGCCAAGGGAATTCTGGTCGGCCCTGATCAACTACATATCTGCTATTGCCATTCTCCCATCCGCTACGCCTGGGACATGCAGCATCAGTATTTGAGGGAAAGCAGACTGGATTCTGGCCTCAAAGGCATTCTCGCGCGCTGGATGTTGTACCGGATTCGCAATTGGGATCATCGAACCTCGAATGGGGTTGATTTTTTTATCTCCAATAGCGACTACATCGGCCGCAGGATCCAAAAGGTCTACCGCCGTGACTCTACGACGATCTACCCCAACGTCGCGGTCGAGGATTTCCCGCTGGTGTCTGAAAAGTCGGACTTCTATTTGACGGCCTCGCGCCTGGTGCCCTACAAGCAGATCGGCTTGATCGTGCGCAGCTTTGCTGGGATGCCGGACAGGAAGCTGGTCGTCATCGGCGACGGGCCCGAGTACGCGCGGATCAAGGCACAGGCCCCTGCGAATGTCACTATGATGGGCTACCAGTCCTTTGAGGTACTTCGCGATCATATGCAGAGGGCGCGCGCATTCATTTTTGCGGCTGAGGAGGATTTCGGTATTGTGCCGGTCGAGGCCCAGGCTTGCGGCACGCCGGTCATTGCCTTCGGCAAGGGCGGCGCATTGGAAACCGTGCTGGATGGCGTGACAGGGATGTTTTTCCGTGAGCAGTCCGAATCGGCGATTCAACAAACTGTATCGGATTTCGAGTCAAATTTTGTGGCGGACCCCGTGCGTATCAGGTTCCATGCCGAGCAATTTTCCTCCGAACGGTTCCGCGCTCAGATGAAGGCTTTCGTCGAGGAAAAGTATCAACAGTTCATCTCTGGGAAATTATAAGTGCAAGCTCAGCCGATTCAACCCGTGGTCCTCGCCGGCGGCTCCGGCACACGCCTGTGGCCGCTGTCGCGCGAGCACAAGCCCAAGCAGTTCCTGCCCCTGGCGGGCGACCAGTCCATGATGCAGCAGGCCCTGGGCCGGTTGCACGGCTTGCCGTGCCGGGCGCCGATGTTGATCTGCAACGAACAGCATCGCTTCCTGGCGGCCGAGCAGCTGCGCCAGCTGGGTGTCGAGGGTGCCCAGATCCTGCTGGAGCCGGTCGGCCGCAATACCGCACCGGCGATTGCCCTAGCGGCATTGCGGGCGGTGGATCAGGGCGAGGATCCTTTGCTGCTGGTCCTGGCGGCGGATCATGTGATCCAGGATGTGCAGGCCTTTCATCGGGCGGTGGGCCAGGCACAGGTCTTGGCGGCGCAGGGCAGGCTGGTGACCTTTGGCATCGTGCCCGATCGGCCCGAGACCGGCTATGGCTATATCGAACGCGGCGAACCGCTCGAGGACGGCTGGCAGGTTGGGCGCTTCGTCGAAAAGCCCGACGCCGAACGCGCGACCCAGTACCTGACCTCGGGGCGCCACTATTGGAACAGCGGCATGTTCATGTTCAGGGCCAGCCGCTACCTGCAGGAATTGGAGGCCTGCCGCCCCGATATGCTGGCGGCCTGCCGCCAGGCCCTGCAGGGCGCTGCCTACGACATGGATTTCGTGCGCCTGGATGCGGCGGCCTTTGCCGCCTGCCCGGCCGATTCCATCGACTATGCGGTGATGGAACATACCCGGGACGCGGCCATGGTGGCCCTGGACGCGGGTTGGAACGACCTGGGCGCCTGGGGGGCGCTGGCCGACGTGCTGGAATGCGACGGCCGGGGCAATTGTCTGCGCGGCGACGTGCTGGTCGAACAGGTGGACGACACCCTGGTCCATGCCGACAGCCGCCTGGTGGCGGCGGTGGGGGTACGGGACCTGGTGATTGTCGAGACCAAGGACGCCGTCCTGGTCGCCCACAAGGACCAAGTCCAGGACGTCAAGCGCATCGTCCAGCAATTGAAGGACGCCGGCCGTACCGAGCACATCCAGCACCGCGAGGTCTACCGGCCCTGGGGTGCCTACGATTCCATCGGCAATGGGCCTCGCTATCAGGTGAAAAAGATCACGGTCAAGCCGGGCGCGAAACTGTCCCTGCAGATGCACCACCACCGCGCCGAGCACTGGGTGGTGGTCAGCGGCACCGCCCGCGTCACCAATGGGGATCGCACCTATCTGGTGTCCGAGAACGAGTCGACCTATATCCCGGTCGGTACGGTGCATTGCCTGGAAAACCCCGGCGTCATCCCGCTGGAGCTGATCGAGGTGCAGTCCGGCGCCTACCTGGGCGAGGACGATATCGTGCGGCTGGAGGATCGATACGGACGGGTGTAGGGGTCTGAGGCGAGCCACTTATACAAATTTTATCTTGTATTTGCAATTTACTGTATATAATGAGTAAATCATAAATACAGTATGGAATATGTATGTCTGATTTCACCGTTCGTACTGCGGAACAATTGCCGGCACTGCTGAAAGGGTTTCGCAAGCAGGCGGGCTTGACCCAGGCCGCCGCCGCGCTGCGTCTTGGGATTACCCAGCAGACACTTTCCGCCATGGAACGTAATGCCGGGAAGGTCGGCGTTGACCGCTTGCTGCATCTGCTGAGCATCCTGGGCGTGGAACTGGTGCTGCGCCAGGCGGGCGAGTCCCCCGCGCCTTCCGCCTCCAGCGCGATCTGGTAAGCCATGGTCCGGCGCTCCCGCCCGCAGGGCCTTGGGCTGTGGATGAACGGTGCCTTCGTCGGCACCTGGCGCATGCGGCCCCAGCCTGGTGGGACCCTGCAATATGACGACGCGTGGGTGGTGTCCGGGCAAGGGCGGCCGCTGTCGCTATCATTGCCCTTCACCCCGGGCAATCAGGCCCATCGTGGTGAGGCGGTCCGCGCCTATTTCGAGAATCTGCTGCCCGACAGCCAGGACATCCGCGAGCGGCTGGCACGTCGGTTCCAGGCCGCCTCGACGGATGCGTTCGCATTGCTGGCGGAAATTGGCAGGGATTGCGCAGGCGCGCTGCAGATCCTGCCCGGCACAGCGGCGCCTCAGGCGGGCCGATTGGTCGACGCGGTGCCCTTGAGCGATGCCGAGGTCGCCCAGGTACTGCGCAACGCTCTGGCGCCTGCGGCGCCAGGCGGCGGGCGGGACGATGCTTTCCGTATTTCTATTGCGGGCGCCCAAGAGAAAACCGCGCTGCTGTGGCTCGATGGCCGGTGGCACATGCCGCAGGGTTCGATCCCGACCACCCATATTTTCAAGCTGCCTTTGGGGCTGGTCGGGAACCTGCAGTTCGATATGCGCGATTCCGTCGAGAATGAATGGCTGTGCTCGGAAATCCTCCATGCCTATGGCCTGCCGGTGGCGCGCACGCAGTCTTTGCAGTTCGAGGATGTGAAAGTGCTGGCGGTCGAACGGTTCGACCGTATGTGGAGGCAAGAACCGGATGGCGGTCGTTGGCTCGTCCGGCTGCCCCAGGAAGACATGTGCCAGGCGACGGGCACCCCGCCCCACCTGAAGTACGAAGCCGATGGCGGGCCGGGCATGCGCGCCATCATGAAGGTCTTGGCCACCTCCACGGCGCCTGATCGTGACAGGCGCATATTCTTTCAGGCACAGGTCCTGTTCTGGATGCTGCGTGCGACTGATGGCCACGCAAAGAATTTCAGTATTTTCCTGCGCCCGGGTGGCGCCTACGAACTGGCGCCGCTCTACGATGTGCTCTCGGCCTACCCGATCATGGGCACCGGCGCGAATAAGCTGTCGCCATTCAAGGCAAAAATGGCCATGGCGGTGCGGACCAGGAACACGCATTGGAAGATGCACGAAATCCTGCGCAGGCATTGGTTGGCGGTCGGCGCTGAACATGGCGTCCTCACCCCTGATGGCCGCGGCGCGGATTTCGTCATCGATGACCTGCTGGCACGGACACCCGAGGTCATACGTGCGGTACGGGCCCTGCTGCCAGAAAACTTCCCGCAGAACCTGGCCGACAGCATCCTGGATGGATTGCAGGGGGCGGCTGACAAGCTGGTGGCTTAGGGAGCTGATCGAGGTGCAGTCCGGCGCCTACCTGGGCGAGGACGATATCGTGCGGCCGCAGGCTCGGTACGGGCGGGCGTAGTTCAGTAAGCGCCGTTGCGCTTGCATACGACGTTGATCGTCTTGAACAGGATTGCGATGTCGTGCCACAGTGACCAGTTTTTCACGTACCAGGCGTCGAAGTACACCCGGGTATCGTAATCGACGTCGTTGCGTCCGTTGACCTGCCATAGGCCGGTCATGCCGGGCTTTGCCATCAGGTAATAATCGGCCTTGCCGCCATATCGGGCCAACTCGGCTTCGATGATGGGTCGTGGTCCAACCAGGCTCATGTCGCCGCGCAACACATTCCACAATTGGGGCAATTCGTCCAGGCTGCTGCGCCGCAGGAACTGGCCGATCGGCGTGATCCTGGGATCGTTTCGCAGTTTGAAGTCGGCGTCCCATTCGGCCCGTGCGGCGGGGTCGTTGGCCAGTAGGTCGGCCAGGACCTGCTGCGAGTTCCGCACCATAGACCGGAACTTCAAGCATTTGAAACGCCGGCCCCCCCGGCCCACGCGTTCGTGTCCGTAGATCGGCTGTCCGCCGTCGCGTCCGATGCGGACCATCAGGTAGGCGAACAGCGGCGCCAGCAGGATCAACAGCGCCAGTGAACCTGCGATGTCGAAGGTGCGCTTGATCGTACGGGCGGAACGTTTCCTTAGGTTCTCATTGATGCGCAGGATCAGCACGTCATGGCTAAAGATGAACGAGGCGTCGATGCTGTTCAGGGGCAGGCCGCGGGTGGTGGGAATCACGGACACGGCGCGGCAATGATGGATGGTGGTCAGTTTGATCCAATGATCCCGCTGTTCCTCGCGGGCGTCCTCGACGGCGATGAAATAGTGTGCATCCTCGGGATCGGTGTCGGCCCACAAGACGGTCTCGTCCCGGATGACGGGGATACCGTGGATGTGGCTGGGCGCATGCTCATCCAAGGTGTAGAAATACTGGAACTGGAATCCCAATGATCGTTCATGACTCAGGGCCTCGAAGGCGTCCAGTGCATTGGGGCCGGTGCCGATGATGACGCAGGGCTTTTGCCATAGCGAAAGGTGCGTCAGCACGCGCTTTAGCCCGAACCTCATCAGGGGCAGCAGGGTCAGAATGGCGGCCCAGGTCAGGATCCAGCCATAGCGGGACACCTGAACCTTCAGCAAGGCCATGGCGACCAGTTGGATCAGCGAGCAGATGGCAATGGTGTGCAGGATCTCGCCCAACTCGGCCCAGAAGGTCTTGCGGTACGTGTAGTGGCGCAGCCGCAGCCAGAACCAGCCGATGCAGCCTACCGATAGTGCCAGATGCAGCACCACCAGTGACGGAATGTTCTTGTCGGGAAAGTAGGGCGCGGTGCTGCCTTGTGCCAGCAGCAGGATGCCTGCTGCTATCCAGGGACCGAGGATGAGGGCGATGAAGTCGGCCAGCGCCTGGGCGCAACGCACGAGCGGCAACCGCAAGGCGCTATTCAGCCTTGGCCGGGTGACGGGCAAGTCGATGATGCGCGGTTCCCCGACAGAATCACGCGGCATACGCGGTCTCCTTATTAGGGGCTTTAATCTCAATTACTGCGGGCATTTCGAGGGCGTTTCTTCTGTTTCTTGGCAGCCAGAGTATGCTACGGAATGTAGCTTTGGACAATGCTTTTTCCACAATGAAACCCCGCATACTAGGTGTTTCCATGTGTATTTCGCATGAATGAGGGCGCTGTATGCGACAGATGGGTGGAGCCTAACGGACAGGGTGCATGGATTGACCGATGAATGGTTTCGGTGTGTAATCCCACAAAGGCTTTTGGATTGCGGAGGGGCGTCATGACTTTCAAACAGATTTCCTTGCTGCTGGCGGCGCTGGCGTTTTCCGCTGGCGTAGCGGCCCAGGGCACGCCTGGTGCGGCCGGTGCGGGCGCTGGCGGTAGTGGCGGTGCGGGTGGCGCCGGTGCGGGCGCTGCCGGCGCTGGGGCGGGCACCGGTGCTGGCAGTGCGGCGGGTGTCGCCGGTGGCGCGGCAGGTGCCGGCGCCGCCGCGGGTGGTGCCGCCGTGGGCGGTATTGCGGGTTTGTCCGTCGGCGTAGTCGCCGCCGGGGTCGCGGTGGCGGCCGGCGTGGCGGCCGCGGTGGCCAGTTCCTCGGGTTCCTCGGACGGCAGCGGCACGACCCCCAGCCATTCGACGACGTCCCACCACTGATCGCGTCCTGACGTCCCGTTTTCGACCGCGCGCCGCAATGGCGCGCGTGTCTTTTCACCATTCACTGAAATCCGACTGATGGCATGCTGGGTGTGATCCTGGGCGGATTGGCGTCCGTCCGATGGCTGTCCTTGTGTGCGACGGCGGTATTGGGCGTCGGGATGGCTATCCCCGGGATCGCCCGGGCGGATACACCCACTTCCATCGGCCTGACGGGCCTCGTCAACATGCCCACGGCGCGCGCCGAGGCCGAGGGCACCTGGTTCGTCGGCTACAGCTACGACAAACCCTACGCCACCACCTACAGCACCCTGCAGTTCCTGCCGGACGTGCAGATCAGCGGCCGGTATACGCGGATTTCGGGTGTCGAGGGGTTTTCCGATCCGACCACGAGCTATGGCGACTACAAGGACAAGGCGGCCGGGTTCAAGCTGCGCATCCTGCGTGAGGGCGCCTTTGGCCTGGACTGGCTGCCGGACGTGGCCGTGGGCATGGACGACATCCAGGGCACGCGCATTTTTCGCAGTGAATTCATTGCGATGTCGAAACGCTTTGGCCTGGGATCCCTGGGCGAGGCCGAGGCGACCATCGGCTATGGCCGCCACCGCATCGATGGCCTGTACGGCGGCCTGCGGTTCCGGCCCGCCGCGCTGCCGTCCTGGGCGCTGGTGGCGGAATACGACCGCACCGATTATCGCAAGGATACGGGCGCGTCCCAGACCGGCGTGGACCAGCGCAAGCCTGGGCAGTTCAACGTGGCCCTGGAATACGCCTGGGGGCCCCTGAACCTGCAGCTGGCGCGCCAGCGGCATGGCAATTCGGTCAATGTGTCGCTGGCCATCCCCCTGCAGCAGCGCGAATTCATCCCCAAGGTCGACGAGGTGGGACCGTTTGCGGGCGGCGCCTGGTACAGCGCCGAGGCGCGTCCGACCGCCCGCATGTGGCGCGACGATCGCGGCTATCGCCAGGCCCTGCTGGCGGCCCTGCAGGCCGAGGGCTTGCGCAGTGTGCGCATGGCCTGGGTGGACGGGGTGATGTCGCTGTCGGTGTCGGCCGGCCGCTATCGCTATCCCTCGCGCGCGGTGGGGCGCACGGCGCGCCTGGCCATGGCCTATGCGCCGCTGGAGACCCACACCCTCGAGATCACCTGGGAGGTCAACGGCGTGGCCGGCATGACCTGGACGTTCTTTGACGTGGCGACCCTGCAGCGCTATTTCTCTGGGACGGCCACGCGGTCCGACCTGGCGCAGTCGGTGACGCTGTCGTATGCGGATCCGGCCGGGCGCACGGCGGCCAGCCGCGCCAACGACATCGATGCCGTGCTGGATGCCATCGCGCTGGAAGGCGCGGGCGGCGGCACGGAATGGAACTGGGGCATGGCGCGCTTCAGTGTCGAGTCCCACCGCCAGTCCTCGTTCGGGGTGGCACCGACCTTCCGCACGATCCTGAACGACCCCAGCGGCGCCTTCAAGTACGACATCGGCATGCGGGCCTCGGCCAACCTGAACCTGGCGCGCGGCCTGTGGCTGGCCGGGGCGGTGCAGGCCTCGGTGCTGGAGAACATCAGCGACATCACCCAGCCCTCGAATTCGGAACTGCCGCACGTGCGCTCCGACCTGGCGGAATACCGCAAGGCGGCCAAGGTCAAGCTGGATCGCCTGCTGATCAACAAGTTCTGGCAGCCGGCCGAGCGGGTCTACCTGCGCGCCTCCGCCGGCCTGTACGAGGAGATGTTCGCCGGCGCGGGCGGCCAGGCCCTGTACCTGGCGCCGGGCGGGCGCTGGGCCTTCGACGCGGCGGTGGACGTGCTGCGCCAGCGCGACTACAAGGGCACCGGATTCCTGGACTACAAGACGCACACCATCATCGGGTCGGCACACTATCGCCTGCCCTGGATCGAGGGGGCCACGGCCACGGTGCGCGCCGGGCGTTTCCTGGCGGGCGATTTGGGCGCGCGCTTCGAGCTGAAGCGCACTTTCCGTTCCGGCATCGAGTTCGGCCTGTGGTACACCCGCACCAACGGCAAGGACGAGACCAGCCCCGGGTCGCCGGGCAACCCCTATTTCGACAAGGGGCTGTTCGTGCGTATCCCGCTGGGGCCATTGTTGACGCGCGACACTGGGGGCACGACCTTCTTTTCGCTGGCGCCCTGGAACCGTGACGTGGGCCAGATGGTGGCCTCGCCCACCGATCTGTACGACATGGCCGAGCACGGCTGGCTGGACAATGCCCTGGACGGCGATGGCCTGCGCGGGTTCGGCGACATTCCCACCGAGGACGGGCCATGAGGCGCATGATCGCGGTGCGTGCGGCGCTGGCCGCGGGCCTGCTGGCCGGCGCGGCGGTGGGGTCCGCAGCCGTGGCGTCGGACACCGTGGCGGCCGCGCATACGGGGGGCGGGGCCGGCCACCAGCATGCGGCCTGCCGGGTTCTGGATCCGGAGCTGCAGCTGTCCTACACCGGCGGCTGTGCCGAGGGCCTGGCGCAAGGGCAGGGCGTGGCGCGCGGCGCCTACGGGGCCTGGTATCGCGGCGATTTCCAGGCCGGCATGAAAACCGGCCATGGGGTCAAGATCTATCCCAATGGCGATGCCTATGCCGGCGGCTGGCGCGCCGACCGCCGCGAGGGCGAGGGCCGCTATGAGTACGGCCCGCACTCGCCCTGGCGCGGCGACGTGTACCAGGGCGGCTGGCGCGCCGACCAGCAGCACGGCCACGGGGTGTACATTTTTTCTCCCTCGGGGGACCGCTTCGAGGCGGACTGGGTCGATGGAGCGACCGACACGGTCGGCACGACCACGGTGACGCGGCGCAAGCAGGCCCTGGAGGTCCTGGCGCCGGTCATCGGCCGCGTTGGCGCGCGGGTGTGCTCCGTGACGACGCAGGGCGCCGGGCCGGAGCGCATTGCCCGCGGCGAGGTGCTGGATGCCTTGTCGGACCGCCTGCTGGTGCGCATCGACAGCCCCGCCGTGCTGGCGCGTTCGCCCGATCCCGGCCTGAATCCGCGCTGGGAGATCCTGACGGAATGGCTGCCATGTCCGTAGATCCCGTGATCCTCATCCTGTGCACCGGCAATATGTGCCGCAGCCCCATGGCCGAGGCCTTGATGCGTGATCGCTTGGCGGCGCGCGGCCTGGCGGCCGAGGTGCTGTCGCGCGGCCTGGCCGCGCCGGTGGGGCGCGAACCGCATGCTTTTGCGGTGGCGACGGCGCGGCATTTCGGGGTGCCGATCGACCCGGCCAAGCGCGCCGCCCAGGTGAATCAGGTAGACTTGCGCCTGGCATCAGTGGTGTTGGTGATGGACACGGGCCATCGCCACCAGGTCCAGCAGCGCTATCCCGCCGCGGGCGGCAAGACCTTTCTGCTGGGGCATTGGCGGAACCAGCTTCAGATCCCCGATCCCCTGCACGAACCCGAGGAGGTCTTCCGGGCCCAGTGGCCGGTGATGGCCGAGGCCTGCGAGGACTGGATCGATCACTTGTTGCGTGCCGGCATGCTGGCGGCGAGGCCGGCCTGATGGCGCGCGTAATGTTTGCAAACCCGCTTGCAAATCCATAAAAAGAGGCGAAGGCCGATATGAAAACTGTTCTTGCTGACACCTGGATCCGTCGCCTGCGCCTGGCGCTGCTGGGGCCCGCCCTGCTGGCGCTGGGGGCCTGCACCGGCATGTACATGGGGGTCCAGGGGGAGCGCCCGACCAGCAGCGGCGCGCTGGACGAAAGCGTTACCGCCCGGGTCGACATCCACACCATCACGCCCGAAACCGTGCACCGCCTGCGGGCCGAGCGCGACGCCGCGCGCGAACTGGAGACCGCCCGCCGCGATGCGCGCCGCGCCCAGGCGCCGCAAACCGGCCATTACCGTTATCTGGTGGCGCCGCAGGACGTGCTGAACATCACCGTGTGGAACCACCCGGAATTGAATAATCCGGCGGGCCAGCTGTCCACCGACCTGGCGGGCCGCACGGTCAAGGACGACGGCTATTTCTTTTATCCCTACGCCGGTCGCGTGCGCGCGGCGGGACGTTCGGTCGACGAGATCCGCCGCGAGCTGGCCTCGCGGCTGACGGAATACCTGACCGAGCCCCAGGTGGACGTGTCGGTGCTGCAGTATCGCGGCCGCAAGGCCTTTGCCGTGGGCGAATTCGACAAGCCCGGTCCGCAGGCGATCAGCGATGTGCCTCTGCGCGTGACCGACCTGGTGACCAAGGCCGGCGGCCTGACGGAAAAGGCCGACCAGCGCGAGGCCATCCTGACGCGCGACGGCGTGGCGCGCCGCATTGATCTGTACGCCCTGTATCACGACGGCGACCTGTCGCAAAACCTCTTGCTGCGTGATGGCGACGTCCTCAATGTGCCGGAACAGCGGTACAACAAGGTCTTTGTTCTGGGCGAGGTCGCCAAGCCGCAGTCTGTATTATTGCCGTATGGTGAATACACGCTGTCCGAGGCCTTGAGCGACGCGGGCGGCCTGAATCCGGTGACGGCCAACGGCGGCCAGGTCTATGTAATGCGCGCCGCCGACAGCGGTCGGCCGCAGGTCTGGCACCTGAACGCCAACGCCCCGGACGCCCTGGTCCTGGCCGATCGATTTGACCTGCAGGCGCGCGACGTGGTGTTCGTGGATGCGGCCTCGGTGACCCGCTGGTCGCGGGTGATCAACCAGTTGCTGCCCACGGTGGGCGGTGCGGCCAACGTGCGCACCATCGCCGATTGATCGGTGCTTCAAACCAGAAAAGACAATCGAACAATGATGGAACAATCAGGACAAGGGAACCAGGCCATCCAGGCGGGCGGCCTGGCGGACGAGGACGAGATCAGCCTCGGTGAATTGCTGAATGTGCTGGCGCAGCGCGTCTGGCTGATCCTGGGCGTGTTCGTCGTGGTCCTGGTCGCCGGGGTGGCCTACGCCCTGCTGGCGCGGCCGGTCTATCAGGCCGACGCCCTGATCCAGGTCGAGGATCAAAAGGGATCCGCCCTCAGCGGCCTGTCGCAGTTGTCCGAATTCATCGGCATGCAGCAAAGCTCCGTCGCCGGCGAACTGGAAATCCTGCGCTCGCGCGAGGTCCTGATGAAGGCCATCCGCGCCACCCAGGGCAATGTCGAGGTCGAGGTCGACAGCCGCTTTCCCCTGATCGGCGGCTGGTTCGCGCGCCGCCACGAACGCGAGTCCAGGGGTCTGGCCGAGCCCCTGTGGGGCCTGGACGGCTATGCCTGGGGCGGCGAACGGCTGGTGTTCGCCGAACTCGACCTGCCGCGTCGCCAATGGGGCGAGGCATTCGTGCTGGAGGCCACCGACGCCGGCTATGTGCTGCTGGATGACGATGGTCAGGAGTTGGCCGCCGGTGTGGTCGGCGAGCGTGTTCAGTTCCAGATCGCCGGCGAGGACGCCTCAGTGGCGGTCAAGGACCTGGCCGGGCGCCCCGGCACGCGCTTTGAGGTGGTCGAGAAATCCCCCATCCAGGCGGTCGAGGACTTGCGCAAGGCGCTGAGCGTCTCCGAGGCGGGCAAGCAGAGCAACATCATCCGCATGAGCTTCAAGAACCACGACGTGGCCTTTGCCACGGAGATGGTCAACGCCATTGCGCGCGCCTATCTGGCCCAGAATGTAGAGCGGCGCAGCGCCGAGGCGCGCAGCAGCCTGAAGTTCCTGGAACAGCAGCTGCCGGAACTGAAGCGCAACGTGGATGCGGCCGAGGACGCCCTGTCGCAATACCGCTCGCGCAGCAGCACCATCGCCGTGGACAAAGAGGCCGAGGGCCTGCTGCAGCAGGCGATCAAACTGGAAAACAGCCGCCTGGAGCTGCGCCTCAAGCGCGACGAGCTGCTGCAGCGCTTCAAGCCCGAGCATCCCGAGGTCAAGGCCCTGGGCAACCAATTGGCCGCCGTCGACAAGGCCATCGCCGACCTGGACAAGACCATCAATCGCCTGCCCAAGGCCCAGCGCGAGCTGCTGCCCTTCGAGCGCGATGCGCGCGTGAACACCGCGCTGTACATTTCCCTGCTGAACAATGCGCAGGAACTGCGCGTGGCCGAGGCCGGCACCATCGGCAATGTGCGCATCATCGACTACGCCGTGCGCAACGACAAGCCGGTCGAGCCGCGCCGGATGCTGGTGGTCGCCATCGCCGCCGCCCTGGGCGCCATGCTGGGCCTGCTGATGGCGTTCCTCGCGCACTTCATGCGGCCGGCAATCCAGCGTTCCGAGCAGATCGAGCAGGCCACCGGCCTGTCCACCTACGTCACCGTGCCGGAATCCGACGGCCGCGGCGGCGTCAAGCGCGGCGGCCGCCCCGGGCGCCGCCGCCGCGCCTTGCGCGGCCTGCTGGCCGTCACCCACCCCGAGGACCCCGCCGTCGAGGCCCTGCGGTCGCTGCGCACCGGCCTGACCTTTGCCATGATGGGTGCGCCCGGCAAGGTCGTGGCCATCACCGGCGCCACCAGCGGCGTGGGCAAGAGCTTCGTCGCCTCGAACTTTGCCGTGCTGCTGGCCGGCGCCGGCCAGCGCGTCGCCCTGCTGGACACCGACATGCGCCGCCCGCGCCTGCACGAGTCCTTTGGCTATGACCGCAAGACCCCGGGCCTGTCCTCGGTGCTGGCGGGCACCGCGCCCCTCGAGGACCTGCTGCGCACGGGGCCGGTCGAGGGCCTGTCCGTCCTGCCCGCCGGCGTCGTGCCGCCCAACCCGGGCGAATTGCTGCTGAGCCCCCGTTTCGCCGAACTGCTGGACGCCCTGGGCCGCACGCACGACCTCATCGTGCTGGACACCTCGCCCATCCTGCCCGTGGCGGACGTGCTGGCCGTCATGCGCCACGCCTCGGCCGCCTTCATCGTCGCGCGCGCCGAATACAGCACCGTCGGCGAAGTGCGCGACGCCCTGGCCAAGCTGCGCCACTCGGGCGTCGGCGACCCCGTCAAGGGCGCGATCTTCAACGGCGTGCGCGGCGGCCGCATCGGCTACGGGGCCTCGTACAAGTACTATTACTCGTATAAATAGCGGGCCCTTGTGCGGCCGCTGTCGGGCGACCGCGTCCTCGCTCATCGGCCAGCCACCCGCTGGCCGATCTTTTTTTTACCATCCAATCTTCACGTTTTCCCTGATTTCCGGGGGAACGTTGCGTGTTTTGCTTGTTCATTGTCGTCAATCCGATGTAATTTGTGCACAATCCAACACAGATTGGACGACAGATTCATTCGAACCACCACGACTTTGCGAGACCGATCATGCAGACTTTCAAGACAAGCCTTGCTTTCAGGAACCCGCTGGGCATCGTTGCGTTTGTGGGCGCCCTGTTGTTCGCCGTCGCGGCCCCCGCGCCGGCCGCCGACCTCAAGATGGCCTCCGGCTACCCGGATGCCAATTACCTCACCCAGACCGTCCGGGACTTCATCGCCGACGCCGGCCAGCGCAGCGGCGGCTCCCTGAACATCGAGCTGCACAACAATCAAACCCTGGTCAAGCTGCCCGACATGATGCGGGCCGTGCAGACCAACCAGGTCGCCCTGAGCGACGTCCGCCTGGGCAACTACGGCAACCAGGACCCGGTGTACATCCTGGATGCGATCCCGTTCCTGGCGGGCGACTATGACAGCGCGCAAAAGCTGTGGCAGGCCTCGCGCCAGTACCTCACGGATTCCTTTGCCCAGCGCGGGATGAAGGTGCTGTTTGCGATGTGGAACCCGCCGCAGGCCTTCTACACCCTCAAGCCCGTGTCCAGCGCCGAGGACCTGGCCGGCCTGAAGATGCGCGTCTACAGCACCGAGACCCGCCGCATGGGCGAGCTGCTGAAGGCCGAGCCGCTGATCGTCCAGTTCGGCGAGATCCCGCAGGCGTTTTCGACGGGCCTGATCAATGCGATGTTCACCTCGCCGCAGACGGGGATCGACACCCAGGCCTGGGACTTCGTCGAGCACCTCACCATGGTGGGCGCCTTGTTCACCAAGCAGGTCGTCGTCATCAACGCCGACGTGTTCGCCAAGCTGTCCAAGGCCGAGCAGGATGCGCTGGTCGAGGCGGGCAAGGCCGCCGAGCAGGCCGGTTTCGAGCGCATGAAAGCTTTGACGACCGAACAGCTGGCGCTGATGACCGAGAAGGGCGTGCAGGTCGCCCAGGCCTCGCCCGAATTCATCGAGCAGCTCAAGCGGGTCGGCGTGCAGATGGAGGACGACTGGAAGGCCAAGGCCTCGGCCGGGCAGCGCGCGGTCCTCGATGCCTACCTGGGCATGAAGTAGGGTGGCGTCCATGGACCGCCTGATACGCTGCGCGGGGGCCTTGTCCGTGCTTTGCCTGTGCGGCATGGTCCTGGTCCTGGCGGCGACCCTGGTGCTGCGCCCCGTCGGGATCCTGGTACCCTCGTCCGAGATCATCGCCACCTTCCTGATGGTGGGCATGGCCTTGTTCGGCTTCGTCTACGCCTATGCCGAACGCGTGCACATCCGCGTGGACACGCTGCATCGGCGCATCCCGGCGGTGCCGCGGCGCTGGATCGAGGTGGTCAGCCATTTCGGGGCGGCGGTGCTGTGCGCCTTCATCACCTACCATTCGGCGGGGATCGCATGGATGGCGTTTCGCTTCAATGACTTGAGCGACGGGCTGGTTGCGATTCCGATGTGGATTCCGCTGGGTGCGATGCCGGTGGGCTTTGGCCTGCTGACGCTGGCTTTGCTGCGCGACGGCGCGCGCCTGCTGCGTGGACAGGAGGTGCGCTTCGGCACCAGCGAAAAGGAGGACGCGGTCGCCCTCGCGTCCAAGGAACAGGGGGGCGCGCCATGACCGGAACGTTCATTTTCCTGGGACTGTTGCTGCTGGTGCTGCTGGCCCTGGGTTTCTGGGTGGGCTTCTCGCTGCTGGTGGTCGGCATCGTCGGCCTGATCATGCTGGGCGCCAGCAACGCCGGCGGGCTGGTCGTGTCATCGGTGTTTGCATCCCTGGACAGCTGGCCGTTGACGGCCTTGCCGCTGTTCCTGTTGATGGGCGAACTCCTGTTCCAGTCCAAGCTGTCCGAGAACATGTTCAAGGGCCTGGCGCCGCTGGTGCGCTGGCTGCCCGGCCGCCTGCTGCACGTGAATGTGCTGGGCTGCGGGGTGCTGGCCGCCATCGTCGGCTCCAGCGGCGTGTGCAGCGCGACGATCGGGCGGATGTCGGTGCCCGAGCTGACGCGGCGCGGCTACCGCGAAAGCATGATCATCGGCACGCTGACGGGCTCGGGAACACTGGGCTTGCTGATTCCGCCGTCCATCATGATGATCGTCTACGGCATCGTCAGCCAGACGTCCATCGCGCGGCTTTTCGTGGCGGGCGTGCTGCCCGGCCTGATGCTGATCGCCTTGTTCATGGGCTATATCATCGTCTGGTCCCTGCTGAACCGCGACGGTGTGCCGGCGACGGCCGCCGACGACGAGGTGCATTGGCGCGACGTGGGGCGCATCGTGCCGCCCATCGTCCTGGTGTTCGCGGTGATCGGCAGCATCTACGGCGGCTGGGCGACCCCCACGGAATCCGCGGTCATCGGGGTGGCGGGCGCCGTCGTGCTGGCCGGCATGGGCGGCTCGCTGTCCTGGACCATGCTGAGGAACGCGCTGACGGGCACGGTCAAGACCTCGACCCTGATCCTGTTGATCATCGCCGGGGCCTCGGTGCTGACGACGGCCCTGGATTTCTCGGGCATCCCGAAGCAGGCGGCCGAGGCGGTGCTGGCCATGGACCTGGGGCAATATCAGCTGTTGGCCGCCTTGACCGTGATGTACCTGGTCCTGGGATGTTTCCTGGAAGGCGTGTCGATGATTGTGTTGACGGCGTCCATCGTCCTGCCCATGGCGCAGGCGGTCGGCATCGATCCCGTGTGGCTGGGCATTTACCTGGTGGTGATGGTCGAGCTGGCCCAGATCACCCCGCCGGTGGGCTTCAACCTGTTCATCCTGCAGGCCCTGACCGGGCGTGACCTGCTGCTGGTGGCGCGCGCCTCGATGCCGTTCTTCTTGTTGCTGATCGCGGCGGTGGTCCTGCTGGCGATGTTTCCCGAGATTGTGTTGTATCTGCCCAGGACGATGATTGGGCGCTAAGGAAAAAGAACATGCGTGATTTGGTGGGGTATGGGAACCGGCCGCCGGCGGTGGCTTGGCCGGAAGGCGCGCGGGTCGCCGTGTCTTTCGTCTTGAACTTCGAGGAGGGCGCCGAGTTCAGCATCGCCGACGGCGACGCGTTCAACGAGTCGGTCTACGAGGTCATCGACCAGCAGAGCGTGCTGGACCCCTGCATCGACAGCCATTTCGAGTACGGCACGCGGGTCGCGTACTGGCGGATCGCGGACCTGGCCGAGCAATACGGCGTGCCCATGACCGTCAGCGCCTGCGGCCGCGCGGTCGAGCGCTCGCCTTGGCTGGTGCAGGACGCGGCCCGGCGCGGCCACGAGATCGCGGCCCATGGATTCCGCTGGGAAACCCATGCGGGCATGGCCTTGGAGGACGAGCGCCGGGCCATCGCCGCCACCGTCGATGCCATCCGCGGCGCGGTCGGCAAGGCGCCCGTGGGCTGGCATACGCGCTCGGTGCGCACCGGGAACACCCGTGCGCTGCTGCGCGAGCAGGGTTTCCTGTACGACAGCGATGCCTATAATGACGACACCCCTTATTTCGTGGACGTGGGCGGGGCGCGGCATCTGGTCCTGCCTTATACATTCGACACCAACGACATGCAGTTCCAGCATTCCAACCGCTTCGATACGGGCGCCTCGTTCGCCGCCTACGTCTGCGACGGATACGACTGGCTGCATCGCGAGGGCGACCGCTTTCCCCGCATGCTGTCGATCGGCTTGCACCTGCGCATGATCGGCAGGCCGGCGCGCATGGGCGGCCTCGAGCGCATATTCCAGCACTTGGCCCAGCGCAAGGGCGCCTGGATCGCGACGCGCGAGCAGATCGCGCGCCACTGGATCGACAACGCGCCCGCGGGCGCCTAGGGCGGCATGCCGATGACGGGACGGTTCGATGACCAGGCGATCCATGCCATTTTGTCCGAGGCCCTGCTGTCCGGCCGATTGATGGCCGGCGCGAAACTGGGCGAACAGCGCCTGGCGGCGGTGTTCGGCGTGACGCGCGAACGCATCCGCAAGGTGCTGCTGCGCCTGGGCCACGAGCGCCTGATCGAAACCTTCCCCAATCGCGGCGCCTATGTCGTCAATCCCAGCATCGAGGACGCGCGCGAGATCTACGAGGCGCGCCGCGTCGTCGAGGGCGGCATCGCCTGGCACGTCGCCGAGCGTCTCAGCGACGAACAGCAGACCGTCCTGAGGGCGCATTTCACCAGCGAGCGCCAGGCGCACCAGCACCGCAGCCGGGCGGATTCCGTGCGCCTGTCGGGCGAATTCCACATCCTGCTGGCGCGCATGACCAAGAACGAATTCGTCATCCGCACCATGCAGGAACTGGTTGCCCGCACCTCCATGCTGGTCGCGTTCTTCGAGGACAGCAACGCGTCCGAATGCGCCGTCGACGAACACGAGGAAATCCTCCTCGCCCTGGAAAGCCGCAACCCGGCGGCCGCGGCGCACGCCATGATGGCGCACCTGGCGCTGATCGAGACCCGCCTGCACCCGCGCGCGGCACCCGCCGGCAAGGCGGACCTGCTGCCGGCGCTGAACGCGGCCATCGAGGCGTATGAGGCGCGCGCGAAATGAACATTGTGCTGCTGAATCCGAATACCTCGCTTGCCATGACCGAGCACATCGTGCGCGAGGCCGGTCGACATGGCTGGCCCGGCGCCTCGCTGGTGCCGGTCACCGCCCGCTTCGGCGGCGAGGTCATCGCGTCCCGGGCGTCCTACGCGATCGCCGCCCATGCCGCGCTGGATGCGTATGCCTGTCATGTGGGGCGGGGCGCCGCGGCCATTGTTTTGGCGTGTTTCGGCGACCCCGGATTGGAGGCCCTGCGCGAGGTCTCGGGGGTTCCGGTCGTGGGCCTGCTGGAATCAGCGGTCGCCGAGGCGGCGCGCGCCGGCGGCCCCTTCGGCATCGTCACCGCCGGCCCCGCCTGGGTCCCCATGCTGGACGAGCGCATCCGCTCGGGCCCCCACGCCGCACTGTCGCGCGGCGTGTTCGCCATCCAGACCACCGGCCTGGATGTCACCCGCGATCCTGACGGCTTTGTCGAGGTCTTGCAGGAGGCGGTCAACGCCGCAACCGCGGCCGGCGCGGACACCGTGATCCTGGGCGGCTCCGCCCTGGCGGGTTTCGGACCGCGTCTGTCGGGCAAGACCCGCCTTATCGATCCCCTCGAGGCCGCTATGGCCGAGGTGCGACGGTGCCTGGATGCGGGGGGTGGTCCTGGTTGCCTCGCCGGAGCCGTCGATTCGGCGACAGGGCCGAAGGTGTCGATCGCGTATCGGGGCGTGAGTCCGGAACTGCAGGCGGTGCTGGCGTAGGTGCTGCAGGTTGCTACGAATCTGATGTGTCGTTGTTCGCAGCGAGCTTCAGCCACCGGAGCACCAGCCCCCAGACCAGGGCCGCCAGCGCCACGCCGATCAAATTACCCGTGATGTCGCCCAGGCTGAAGTCCCGCGTCGCGGGCTGCAGAGCGTGCTGCAGCCATTCCACCAGCGGCGCGGCCGCGATCAGCGCCGGCCACACTGCCCATGCCCATCGATGTCCGCAGGCGGCCAGTGCGGCGCACAGCCCGAGGCCCATGAAGGCCAGTACATGCATCGCCTTGTCTGACTCATAGAACAGCTCGGGCGGCGATTCGGGCCGGAAGACGCCATAGCAGAACACCGCCAGGCAGACGCAGAACAGCGCCAGCCGGTGGCGCCAGATCAGCCCCGGCAGGGCGCCTTGAAGGATTCTGGGGGAGGATGTGGGTTGCACGGCCTGGGCGATCCCGATGACGACGCGCGGCTTTGTCAGTGCGGGCTACGCGTGGGCCGCCTCTGCGATGATACCGGAAACCCACTGGTTCAGGCTTTCCCCCTGGGCGGCGGCCGCAACGGCGGCCGCCTCATGGATCTCGGGTGCGACCCGCAACACGAATTTCCCGGAAAAGTGCCGGCGGGGCTCGATATTGCGCTTGGCGCACTCGTCGATGAAGGCCTGGAGCGAGAGCTGGCCTTCGCGCCGCAATCCGGCGATATCCGCAGCGTAGAAATCCGCGCCGCCGTTCAGGCCCAGGAACTCGCCTCGAAGCATCTCGATGTCCGGATCGTAATGAATGACAGCCCGGTGTCCGTCAATCGACATGATGTTCTTCATGGCTTGACTCCGTTTTCCTCAAACCATCGGCGGATCGACGCAACGGCGCCTTTGTCGATATCCGGAGATGGGTGAGGGCGGTGCATCACTTTCACTTGTCCAAATAGAAAGATCGCTACGCGGGATCCTTCGCGCTCGGTGATTTCTGCGCCGAGTTCAATGAACAGGGCAACCGCGTCGTTCCATCTCACACCGGAGGGGGTTGGTCTGGAAAAAATCAATTCCAGCGTTTTGCGATTTCTTCCTCTGTTCATGATATGGTACTAAAAAATAGTATCATTAGCAATGAAAAATAGCCGGAGCACGACATTACGACGCTAGAGGCTGTATGTGCGGGAATCGGTCGGTTGCAGGCGCAAACCTTTTTATCCGATAGCGTAGTTACGGCAACGGCCGGCGAACGAATCCGAGTGTAGCTTCCAGCCGGCCAGGCGGTATCCTGTCCAAAGAGGCAGTTGTCGCAGGGGATTTTCCCGCTGCATCGGCCGTCCGACCGTCGTCGGGCGACGGTTCCGTTCCACCGAATTGCAGGGCGGGGACGGCCTGTATGTCGGCCTCCAGCAGTGCGGTCAGTGCGCGCCCGTCGGGGGTGTGCAGCGCATCGATGACCTCGCCCACGTCCCGCCCCGCCACCAGGCCGGCGCCGGCGTCCGCCTGGGCGTACAGGTGGCCGTCCTCGTCCAGCCACCAGCGCAGGACCGGCCCGTAGATTTGTCCGGTGTGGGTCCTCAACACCAGTCCGCGTTCCGCGTCCCGGTCGGTGCGCAGGATCCACGGCGCCCCGTCCAACCTCACGTAGACGCGCTGCGGCCCATTCTGGAAATACCAGCGGCCTTGCGCGTCGGCTGCGTAATTGCGGCCGATGAATTCGAGGATCCGGGGATTGGTGATCGCCTCGCCGGGGTCGAGGGAAACATCGTCGGCGCCCGAAGCGTCGTTGGCCGATGCGGCTGCGTCGGCGGCACCGGATGCGCCTGCCCGGTCCACCACCCACCCGTGCCCCCGCGGATGCAGGCGCCAGGCGCCCTGGGACGACAGCGACAACCAGCCATAGACGTCGGGCACGTCCGGCCAGCGGGCCATGGCGGCGATGACTTCTGAATCCATGACCCTGGATTCTACGCCTGGCGTCATGCCGCCCGACCCGCAATCATGGAGCGAAACATAAAGATCGCGGTCGCGCTTGGCATATCCCTGGCCCAATTGGATATCTGAAGTCAACTCGTTTCATCCCACCCGCCGCCGATCGTGCGTATCAGGTCCACCACCGTCCGTGCGCGTTCGCCGTCGAGGTGCACGGCGGCGCGCCGCTGCTGCAAGACCATGCCGGCACCGCGCCGTGCATCACTTCGCCGACGCCTCGGGCAAGGGGCTGGACTGGAGTTTCCTGGTGGACGGCCAGGTCGTGGACGTGCCGGTCAAGAGCGTGGTCTCGGTCAACGATTCCGAGGCCTACCTGCACAACCGCCACCTGTCATCCAAAGTCCGCGTATTCGTCGACTGGGTCAGCGAACTGTTCGAACACTGCCCCCGCATGGCGCACTGCGTGGGCCGAGTCGATCATCGCCAGGCCTGCGACTTCGGCGGCAAGGGCATAGTGCCCAAGACCTTGCGCGATGTCCTGCAGCCCGAGACGATGGAGGCGAGTGTGTCGTAATGGGCGTCGGGGCAGCATCTGCTTACACCGCGAGCCATTCGGACAGGGCGCTGGCGCGATTATTTGTTAGGGTGTCTGGATGCCATGCACGGTGGGTCCACCTTTCAAGAGAGGCAGGAATGAATCAGCAAAAGCAGCCAGGCGAGCCGCCGGATGAGTCTGTGGAGTCGATATTCGTGGAGCGGCCGGGCCCCAAACCCGAACTTGAGTCCGACGTCCACCCGCAGCGCCATCCCGACGAGGATCCCTTGCCGGACGAATCCGACAACATCCCCGGCGATGAAAGCGATCCGAACCTGGTCCAGGGCCGGCAGGTCGCCCCGGATGAGGATCCCGGGGTGGGTTCGCGGCGCCGCAAATAGCCGGCGGCCGCACGGCCGGAATGGGCGTCGGCCGCATGGCGCCGATCTGGCCGAGGAGGAAGAATGCACAGGCTAGGCGCCATCCTGATGATACTGGGTGCGAACATCGCTGTCGGGTCGCTGGTGGCCGCCTTCTGGCGGGCGTCCTACGTGTGCGCAAGCAAAGCCGACGGCGGCACTTGCGCAGAGGGCGCCTTCAGAGTGTTCCTCCAGCTATTGGCCTCTGCGGAGGGCATCGTATTCTGGATCGTGGTGATGATCGGCCTGCTGGTGTTCTGGCGGGGCAAGCGGATACGGGGCCGCTGAGGCAGTCGCAGGTATTGGCTTACTTGATAACAGCCGCTGCCGTGAACGCCAGTGCGGACAAGATTGACGCCCGCCTCGTTCCGCACGCTACTAGAGGCCCCTGCGGGGCGGGCCAGTAAGCACGGGCTGAGCCCCCTGACCAGCTGTGCCCCCACGCCTACGGCGCGGGTCTTCGCTCGATTTGATCCGGGGCGGGTTTTCTGTTTCAGGCTTCCGTCATTTCCCGCTCTGCCGCCTTCGCCAGGAAGGCGGAGCGCGACAGGCGTTGGGCCTTGGCCACCGCGTCGATGCGATGCACCAGGTTCTCCGGCAGGCTGATGTTCAGCCGAACGGCCTTGGTATTGACCTTGGAGAGGTCGATATCCACCATCATCCAAAAGCCACCCGAAAAGTCCTTTTTTCCTTTCCAGGCTTCGGGCGCGCTAGGGCCGGGGATCGCGTGTGTTTCGCCATGAAAGTGCGCCTCGACGGCCTCCTGGGCGGCACGGGGCAGGTCTTGCAGTTCGTCGGCACCCGCGAAGCAGCCGGGGAAGTCAGGAAAGGACGCACCATAGGCACTGTCACGGTCCTTGTGTACATGGATTGGATAAAGCATTGAGTCCTCCATTTTTACGATCAGCGCGCTTATCGCAGTCCAGCCTGCCTCAAGATGCTGCGCACGGTCGGGGCCGGGAGATCTTTTTTAGGATGCGGCACCGTCACCTTGCCTGGCGTGGTTGGGTGTTTGAACTGATGGTGGGAGCCCACTGTGTGCGCTAGTGTGCTGTTTGGCTAGTTCGTGCATTTAAATTCGGATGCATGGACTTGTCAGGCAAGGCGCAAACCGCAGGGATAGCCGTGGCTATCCCGAGGATTTGCAACGCCGCATGGCAAGTTCAGGCGCCGAAGTTAAGTATGCGAACTAGCCAAACAGCGCACTAGGTACCAGCCATCGGCCTTCAGCTTCCTGATGAGGTCTGCGCTGTTCATCTATAAATTATACACAATAATACACAACATTGAATCGAGGCCTGGCAGGGTAGGAGTAATCCCCCTTTTTCAGCAGTAGGCTTTCGTAGAACGTGTCAAGAGAGGGGGGCGTTTCTGGCATACTGACTCCATCGACTAATCGGAGGTCTGTATGTCAGAGGCACAAAGCAAGATCCAGGAAAGCAGGATCACCAGGAAGCATCGCGCTCGAGCGGCCGATGTCGTGGGCCAGTTCCTTGCGATCAGAGCCAGCCTGAAGCAAGCCGAGGCGGGTGGCGATGAGGTCGACGACCTCGACGAGGTCGCCGCTCAGTTGACAGTGGCGGCATTCAAGCACGCCAAGCGGTAGCGCTCAGCAAGTAAAAATGTGCCTCGCCTTCGAAAGGGCGAGGCTTTTCATCTCCGGCCCTTCTAGTGTCGTGTCTCAGAAATACGTAGCCATGATGAAATCGGTGGATTCGTGTCCGGGGCAAGGCGCAAAGCGCAGCGATAGCCCGTGCTATCGCGAGCATTTGCAACGCCGCCCCGGGCGCGAAGACACGATTTCATGGATGCGTATTTCTGAGACACGACACTAGGGTGCGGCCGAAGTCCTGCCGCAGCAGGCCGCCCGGGTTGATCACCGGGCGATGGATTAATTAAAGCCGTCAGGCCAGGGCGACATCAAGGCGTCGTCCCAAGACAGACAGTGCCGCATCGACGGCCTCGATCTTAGATGCGTGGCCCAAGTCGAGTAACCGATCAACCTGCGGCGGATGAACACCCAAAGCTCGGGCCAAGTCGGCCTTGCGCATTCCTTGGCGGACCATTTCATTGGCAAGGAGCAACTTTGCCGTAGCCGACGTACCCAGCATGACCGTTGCCCCAGAATCGAAGGAAACGGCGGGAATAGGGCGACGCGCATCCATGTACAACTGTAGAGCGGCTTCCAGCCCCTCGGCGGCTTGGCTTGGAGCTTCGGCTTTCGTTTCGGCCACGGCGGCGGCTTCTGGCATGTCTGGGAACTGGATCAGTAGCGTGCCATTGTCGTCGGGCGTCAGGGTGTAGTGGTAGGTCAGCATGTGCGGGTTGTTTGCCATTGAAGCTCATCACCAAATACCAGGGGGTAGCCGACGCGCATGGTGCGGTCGTGGATCGCCGGCTGCCTGGTGCGTGCGTGCTGGCGTCATGCCAAAAACTTTGAGGCCCTGATCACCAAGGCCAGTGACATACTCAAGACATAGTTCGCATAACCACTGAGCCGCCTACGGGCGGCTCTGCCCAGGTCAGGAGTCCAATTGTTCCTGCGACAGCCCCATCGCGGCCGCGATGCGTTCCCGGGTCGCTTTCTTGGGCTTGGCGTCGGGCGCTTCCATTGCGGCATAGCTGGGCTGCCGAATCTCCAGTCGTTGAGCCATTTCGGTCTGGGTTAGGCCAAGATGTTCGCGCCAGGCGCGAATCATGCTCCAGCCGTTCTTCACATACAGGCGCATGACCTCGTGAGGGGTTGTGCCATCCGCAGGGATACGACCAGCGGGCTTCTGGCCGCCGGTGAGTTTCAGGTACTCGTCATAGGGCAGCACGACGAATGCCGGCTTGCCGTTGGCTTCGAGGATGGTGTGAGAGGTATTCATAATGGGGTCCGTGGTGCTGTTCAATAGGTTTGTTCGTCGCGCTTCCTAACCTGCTGGATTTCGATGATTCTGACCGTGGTGTCGGCATCGAACAGCACGCGATAGTTTCCGACTCGCATGCGGAATCCATACTCGTGTTTTGTGAGCGCGATCACATTTTTTGCATTGGGGAAGTTTTCCAGTTCGTCCACTGCGCCAATGATCGTTCCTTGTTCCTTTCGGTCGATCTTGCGAAGCTGCTTTTTCGCCTTATTGGACCAGTTGATCGCGTACATGGATTTTCCCTTACTTGTATAGCTTAATTATAGTTTAAGCTATAAATAGACACAAGAAAGATTTCAGGCTCGCAACAGCGGGCCTTTTTCATGGGCGCAAGAGATGAGCGAATCCCGTCTCTCAATCGTCATCGACTCGTGCAGCGCCGAGCAGAAGGCGAAGGACCTCGAAAAGGCCCTCGATGCGATGGATACGGCCGGCGTGCGCGTTGTCAGCACGGCAGGCAAGGCGGGACGATCGACCGACGCGGCTGGCAAGTCGCTTGTCGGTGTCGGAAGGGATGCTCGGAAGGGCGCGTCTGATATCGACTCGCTGAATCGCTCGCTCACCGAGACCGGCAAGCGGACGGCCGCGGCCGCGGCGACCTCTGGTGGCGCCATGCCGTTCAGCGCATAAAAATGCCCGCGCTGGGGCGGGCTGTCGCGGGCTTTTGCGGAAATGTTCCAGAATTGCGGAAATTCTTGATGGCGACTGAGGGCTGGAAAGCCGCAGGAATCCTGGAGGCGCAAGCCGGAATCGAACCGACGTATACGGATTTGCAGTCCGCTGCATCACCACTCTGCCATTGCGCCGGTGTGCATGTGCCCGTGACCGGGCGCTGACGTCCCCGTCCTAAGGAACGGGAAAGCCTGCAATTATACGGGATTCCGCGTCCGTGTGCCCAGGTAGGTGCCCGCCATCACCGCAACCAGCCCCACCAGGTGGTTCCAGCCCAGGTGCTCGTCCAGCAGCAGGGCGGCGAAGGCGCCGCCGAACACCGGCACCCAGTACAGGAACACCGCGGCGCGCGCCACGCCGATGCGGGCGATCGCGTTGTTCCAGATCAGGTTCACGATGGCGGTCGACACCGAGCCCGAAAAAATGATCAGGAACCAGATCCAGGCGCTGCCGGGCAGGGCGCCGCCGTATCCGGGGCCCCACAGCCCGGTATGGGCGATGAGCATCATCGCGCCCATGACATAAATGATGCCGCTGATCGTCAGGGCATCCAGCCGCCGTGCGATGCCCTGGATGAAAGCGCCGCCGCTGGAAAAGCTGAGGATGCCGGCCACCACCAGCAGGTCGCCCATACCCATTTCCGCCAGGTTGGCGCCGGCGTGGCCCAGGATGATGATGGCGACGCCGACAAACCCCAGCAGCACCCCCAGCAGGCGCACCGGCCCCAGCCGCTCGCCAAAGGCAATGGCCGCGATGATCCCCGAAGCCAGTGGGCTGAGCGCCATGATCAGGGCGCCGTTGGTGGCGGTGGTGCGCACCATGCCCTCGGTAAAGAGGATCTGGTTCATGTACACCATCAGGAAGGCGCAGGCGGCCAGGCCCATCCATTGGCGCCGGTCCAGACGGGCCAGGACGGGGCGGCGGATCAGCCAGATCGTGGTCAGGGTGGCGCTGGCGACCAGCATGCGCAGCATGGCGATCATCGTCGGGTCCAGGCTGTTCGTGAGCTGCTTGACGATGGTGACGTTCAGTCCCCAGATCGCCATCGACAACAGCAGGACGGCCTGGATGCCGTAGCGGTCCCGCAAATCGCTCATGTGGACGTCCCCCTGTTGTCACGTGTCTGGAAGCGCCGGGCGGCCACCAATGACAGCGCCAGCAACCCCACGCCGGCCGTGGCGAAGATCAGCGAATCGGCCAGATGGTCGGCGATCCAGGCGCCCGCCAGCACGCCTACCGATTGGCCGAGGAACAGGACGCAGGCGAACAGCGACATGGCGACGCCACGCGCCGACGGCGCCATCTGGGTGGCGTTCGTCTGCAAGGTATTGTGCAGGCAATAGAAGCCGAAGCCGGCCAGCACACAGGCCGCCGGCGCCCAGGCCAGCACCGGGACATAGGCCAGGGACAGATACCCCACGCACAGCAGCACGCCGCCCAGGCGCGCCAGTCCCGATTCGCCGATGCGGCGCAGCAGCCGCCCGGCCACCCGCGTGTAGAGGAATCCGCCGACCCCATAGCACGCCGCGATGCCGCCGGCCATCGACAGCGACACCGCATGGTGGCCCTGCAGCAGGCTGGGCACGAAGGCGATGGCGCCGAATGCGAACGCCCCTTCGATCGTGGTCACGGCGAGGAGCCAGCGGGCGCGCGGCAAGGCCAGGATGCCCAGCATTGCGGGGCGCCCCTTGCGACCGGCCGTCGTGGGCGGCGCGTCGCCGCGCGCGGTGCGCAGCAGCAGGCCGCCGGCGGCGAGAAAGACAACGGCGATCAGGGCGAACACCGGGCGCCAGCCGATCCATTCGGCGATCAGGCCGCTGAGCCATTGCCCGGCGAGCATGCCCGTGACCCCGGCGCTGACCAGCCGCGCCAGGGCGACCTGGCGCTGGTCGTAGGGCACGTTGTCGCCCAGCCAGGCCATCGCCAAGGGAAAAATGCCCGCCGCGAAGGCGCCCGATACCGTGCGCGCCGCCACCAGCCAGTCCAATGAGGAGGCGAAGAACGCGCCGGCGTTGCCGATCACGCAGGCCAGTGCGCACAGCGCGATGATGCGCAGCTTGCCGTAGCGGTCGCCCAGGGGGCCGAAGCCCAGCTGGAACACCCCGTAGGCCACCGCAAAGACGAAGATCACCCGGGCGGCCTGGCCCACCGTGACCGAGAATTCCGCAGCGAGCGCGGGCAGCAGCGTGTCACAGGCCCGCATCGAGGCGATGCTGGCGAAACAGCAGGCGCCCAGCAGCCATGCGATGGCGGCCTGGGATGCGGGGGCCGCGGGCGAATGTTCGGCTGGGGTGTCGATGCTGTGTTTCCGGTGGACGCTGTAACCTGCCACACTATATAAGAAATCGCGCTCAGCGGCGCGCCCGTAGAACGATCAGCGTGATTTCCGACGGCCGTCCCAGGCGGATCGCCAGGCCGTTCCACAGCCCCGTGCCGTTGCTGAGGTACATCTGCATGTCGCCGACCCGGTACATGCCCGACACGTACCCGTTGTTGGCCCATTGCGTCAGCACGTGCGGCCCCAGGATCTGGCCGCCGTGCGTATGGCCCGACAACTGCAGCTTCACCCCCGCCTTGGCGTTTTCCCCCGCGTTGCCTGGGCGGTGGTCCAGCAGGATCACGGGGATGTCCGGGTCGATGCCCTCCAGCGCCGCCGCCAGGTCGGGCTGCGCCTGGCCGAACGCGGCCGCCTGGCGGTCGGTGACGCCCGCGACCGCGAGGGCCGCGTCCCCGCGTTCGATGCGCACGTGCTCGTTTTCCAGCATGCGCAGGCCCAGGGCGCGGTAGGCGATCATCCAGCGCCGGTAGTCGGCATAGTATTCATGGTTGCCGGGAATCGCCAGGACGCCGTCGCGCGCCCGCAGCTCGCCCAGCGGACGCACGTCGGCGACGCGCGCCTCGGGCGTGCCGTCGGCGATGTCGCCGGTGATGACGGTCAGGTCGGGATCCAGCGCATTCGTCCGTTCGGCGACGGCCGCCATCCAGGCGCCGTTCAACAGCCGGCTGGCATGCAGGTCGGTCAGCTGCACGACGCGATAGCCGTCGAAGGCCTGCGGCAGGCCCGGCACGGTGATTTCCAGCGTCTTGACGTCGGGCACCCGCACGGCCTGCCAGACGCCGATCGCCGACAGCAGCAGGGCCAGCGGCCCCAGGGACAGCAGTACGGCGGGGCCCGCCAGGATCGCGCGCCCCGCGCCGGGCGCGGCCAGATACACCAGCCCGCCCGCCACGTCGCGCAGCAACAGCAACAGCGCCAGCAGCAGGAAGGCGCCAAAAATCCAATTCAGGCCGGCCAGCACCTCGTAGGGCAGCTCGGGCGAGGCCATCGAGCCGAAAAACCGCCGCGTGATGCGGTGCTGCTGGGCCACCAGCAGCAGCACGAGGGCCAGGCCGATCCGGCCGGCCCATCCGCAGGGCAGCGGCCAGACGAAACGCCAGACGACGTACAGCCAGATGGCTCCGGTGATGAAAGGCAGCATGAGGTCCTTGGATACAGCGTGTTGCTTGGGACCTCGTATGTTAGCAAGGGCTTCGGTTGCAAGAATTCCCGCAGCGGGCGGCATCGGGTTACAGTAGCCAGCACTCCCCGCAATGATCCGCATGGCCAGCCTGCGGCATCCTTGCCGGGGCGGCGGGCGGGCCGCTTTATCCGCCGGCCCGGCCATCGACCGAGGACCATCTTGCCAGTCACCGAATCCTCGCCGTCCCAGGCGGCTTCACCCGCATTGTCCGCGCGCGAGCAGCGCGGCAACATCGCCCGCCTGACGGTGGCCCAGGCGCTGGCCGGGGCGAATTCCGTCGTGGTCTACGCGACCGGCGCCATCATCGGCCACATGCTGGCGCCCGACAAGGCGCTGGCGACCCTGCCGATTTCGATTTTCGTGGTGGGCATGGCCGCCTGCATCCTGCCGGCCGGCGCGGTGGCCCGGCGCCACGGCCGGCGCGCGGCCTTCCTGGCCGGCACCGCCTGCGGGGTCCTGGCCGGCCTGCTGGCGGCGCCCGCGGTGATCCTCGGTTCGTTCTGGCTGTTTTGCCTGGCCACGTTCTTTGGCGGCGCCTATGCGGCCGTGGTGCTGTCGTTTCGCTTCGCGGCGGCGGACGGCGTGACCCCGGCGCTGCGTCCGCGCGCGCTGTCCTTCGTCATGGGCGGCGGCGTCGTGGCCGGGGTGATCGGCCCGCAGCTGGTCACCTACACCATGCATTTGTGGCCGCCGCACATGTTCGCGGCGACTTTCATCGCACAGGCGGCCGCGGCCGCCTTGTCCGGCCTCGTGCTGCTGGGGGTGCGGCTGCCCATGCCCTCGGCGGCCGACGTGGCGGGGGGCCGGCCGATGGGCGTGATCGTGCGCCAGCCGCTGTTCGTCACCGCGGTGATCTGCGGCGCGGTGTCGTACCTGCTCATGAACTTCCTGATGACGGCCGCGCCCCTGGCGATGCAGCTGTGCGGCCATTCCCAGGAAAACTCCAACCTCGGCCTGCAATGGCACGTGATCGCCATGTACGCGCCCAGCTTTTTCACCGGCCGGCTGATCACGCGCTTTGGCGCCAAGCGCATCGTCGCGGCCGGCCTGGCGCTGACGGGGATATCCGCGGCCGTGGGGCTGACGGGCATCGACATCGCCCATTTCTGGCTGACCCTCATCCTGCTGGGCGTGGGCTGGAATTTCGGCTTCATCGGCGCGTCCGCGCTGGTCCTGGAATGCCACCGCCCCGAGGAAAAGACGCGCGTGCAGTCGCTCAACGACTTCATCGTGTTCGGCACGATGACGTTCGGCTCGTTCGCCTCGGGCGGGCTGCTGGCGGTCTATGATTGGGACATGGTGCTGTGGGTCTCGTTCGCGCCGCTGGCCCTGGCGACGATCGCGCTGGCGCTGGCGCCCGCGTCGCCCGGCGCCCCGGCCGGCGGGCACAGAGGAAACGCATGAATCTACGGCAGATCGAGGTTTTCAGGGCCATCATGGTGACCGGATCGGTCAGCGATGCGGCCCGCCTGCTGCATGTGTCGGCGCCGGCCGTCAGCCGGGTCCTGTCGCATGCCGAAAGCCAGCTGGATTTCCTGCTGTTCGAACGCATCAAGGGCCGCCTGTACCCCACCGAGGAGGCGCGCCGCCTGTACCATGAGATCGAACTGGTCTATCGCGGCGTGCAGCGCATCGACCGCCTGACCCACGAACTGGCCGAGCGCCGCCACGGCATGCTCAGCATCGTCAGCAGCCCCAGCATCGGCCATATCCTGGTGCCGCTGGCCATCGCCCGTTTCCACGCCAAGTACCCGGGCGTGCGCGTGCATTTCCATTGCCTGCAGTATCAATTGCTGAAGGAACGCCTGCTGAGCCGCCAGTCGCAGGTGGGCGTGTCGATCCTGCCGGTGGATCATCCGGGCCTGACCACGGTGCCCATCGCCAGGGGCCGCCTGCTGTGCATCTGTCCGCGCGAGCATCCACTGGCGGGACAGGCATCGGTCGCGCCCCGCGACCTGCGGCCCTGGCCGCTGATCACCTATCCGCCCGACACGCCGTTCGGCGCGCGCATCGAGCAATTGTTCGTCCAGGCGAACGTGCCGCTGAAGATCGCCATCGAGGTCGGTTCGCCGCAGAACGCCTGCTCGCTGGTCGGCGCGGGCGCGGGGGTTGCGCTGGTCGATGAGTTTTCGCTGCAGGCCTGGCCGGCGGCCGATTTCGTCGTCGTGCCGGTCAGGGACGCGCCGCCCATCGTGGCCGACCTCGTATACCTGCGCACCGAGCCGCTGTCGCCCGCGGCGGCCTCCTTCGTCAAGGCGTTCAACAGCGTGCTGGCCGAGCGCGGCCTCGAACCCCCGGTCGTCGCCTGAGGCGCCTCAATCCTGGTCGCCCGGCAGCGTGCCCGCGGGCAGGGTCTTGACGTGGTCCGCGATCTGCCCCGGGGTCGCGATCCAGATGTCGCCACGGTGGCGGACGATGTGCTCGATGACCTTGCGGTACTGCCGCAGGCGATAGGGCTGGCCCAGTATGAAGGTGTGCAGGACCAGGCTCATGACCAGCGGCCGGCGTTGCGATTCCTCCAGCATCTCGTCGAACTGGTCGATGAGGTTGTCGCAGTACAGCTGCGAGGGCGTGCGCCGCGACACGCACTCGATGGAATCGTTCAGGTCGTGCGAGTAGGGGATGGACAGGATGCGGCCGTGCCGGGTGCGCAGCCACACGGGTTGGTCGTCGATCGGCCAGTCCATCATGTAGTCATAGCCGTGTTCCTTCAGCAGGTCCAGGGACCGCGCCGTCTGGCAGATGTAGGGCGCGAGCCAGCCCTTGGGCGGGGCGCCCTCGCGGTCGCGTATGGTCTGGGTGACCTCGCGGATGCAGGCGATCTCCTCCTCCTCGGACATGTCGATCTGCCGCTCCGAATTCGTGCGGCCGTGGCCGACGATCTCGTGGCCCCCGGCGGAAAAGCGCTCGACCAACCCCGGGCAGTAGGCGTAGACGTCCGAATTCACCAGCAGGCCGTAGCGTAGGTCGTAGGCGTCGGCCAGGTCCAGCAGCCGGCAGGCGCCGACCCGGTTGCCGTAGTCGCGCCAGCCGTAGCTGCGCACGTTCAGGCCGGGCTGCGGGACCGCATAGTCGTTGCCGATGCCCGCGCCGAAGCGGAAATGCTCCACATTCAGGCTCAGGTGCACGGCCAGGCGCTTGCCGCCCGGCCATTCATAGGTCGGCCGGTCGTCGATGGCGGAATACGGATAGCGCCTGTGGCTGTCGATGCGGATGTCTGGTGCTGTGCTCATGAGGGTTCGTCCAAGGGAAATTCAGTCGGCGGGGGGAAACAGCTCGGCCGCGCTCAGGCCGGCCGACAGCCCGAACAGCAGCCGCAGGCGCGCCTTGGCCGCCGACAGGGCGCCGGCGGACACCAGGCCGCCGGCCTGCAGATGGATTTCGCCGCCGACCCCGCCGTAGGTGTGGTGCAGGATCTGGGCGGCGGCGCAGCGGCTGGCCAGCACCACCGGCAGGCCGTCGGCGGCGGCCCGGACCAGGGCCTCGGCCAGCGGGGCGGGGACGTGGCCGCCGCCCAGGGCCGCCACCACCAGGCCGTCGACGCGGTCGCGGATGGCCTCGACCAGGAGGCCGTCCGATCCGGCCGCGGCCCAGATGATCTCGACCCGTTTGCCGGGTGCGGCGGCGTGCGGCAGGCGTTCCGAGGGCAGCGGCCCGAAAAACGCCAGCGCCCGGCCTTCGGCCACCATGCCCACGGGGCCGGCCGGCGGCGAGCCGAAGGCGGCCACGCGGGTGCTGTGGACCTTGGCGACCCAGCGGGCCAGGTGGATCTCGTCCTGGTGGACGACCAGCGGCCCGTAGGCCGCGAACCGCGGCGTCGTGGCCACGGCGGCGGCCGCCGCCAGGTTGGCCGGGCCGTCCTCGCCGGGCGAGCCGGGCACGCGCATGGCGCCCGTCAGCACGACGGGAACCGGGGTGGGGACCAGCAGCGACAGCGCGTAGGCGGTTTCCTCCAGGGTGTCGGTGCCATGGGTGATGATGATCCCCTCGGCGCCGGCCTGGATGTCCTCGTCGACCGCGCGCGCCAGCGTCCACATGGCGGCCGGCGTCATGTTGCGGCTGGACAGCTGCGAGACGTCGCGCGTCGTCAAGACGATGTCCCGGCCCGCGGCCTGCGCGGCGGCCGCCAGCGTCTGCGCATCGCGTCCCGGCGTGGCGCCGCCGGCGCCCGCCTGGTTGGAAATCGTCCCGCCGGTGGCGAGCAGGCTAATGCGCATGGCCGTCGGCCCCGAGGAACAGGCGCGAGCAATCCGGCACGTCGAACAGATTCGTCATCCGGCCCCACCAGGCCCGCGCCAGCGCCTCGTTGCCGACGAGGCTATGGAACTTCAGCCGGACCTCGTCCGCGGTCAGGGGATCGCGGTAATGGCCGTGGGGATTGTCGACCTGCGCACCGTAGGTGTGCCCGTCCGTGGTCCGCACGGTGACCCGCGCGGGCGAGGCCCCCGGCCATTGGGCCTCCAGGTCGTCGGCCACGCGCACCTGCACGCGCTCGGCCAGCTGCGCGACGTCCGCCTCGTAGCGGAAGCTGTCCGCCTCGATGGCGCGGCCCAGCAGGGCGGCCGCGACCACGTAGGGCAGCGAGAACCGCGCCGACAGCGCATTGGGCGCCGACTGGCGCGCGAGTTTCATGTTGTTGTTGACGGTCTCGACGTCGACCTGCGCGATCTGCACCGGGTCGAGGGCCGGCAGCTGGCCGACGGCATCGACGGCCGCGTGGCTGAGCGCACAGGCGCTGTGGATCTTGAAGTAGTTGCGGGTCAGCCCCAGGCCGGCGTAGTCCAGGGGGGCGGACAGCGCGTCCGCGTCGGCCAGGGTGCCGGCCAGCAGGCCGAATGCCGACTCCAGGCTGGTCGGCGAACCCGCAAAGCCCGCCTCGGCCAGCCGGGACGCGCGGACCGCCAGTTCGGCGGCGCTGCCCATCCAGGTGTTGCGGGCCGTGGCCCCTTCGAAGCAGGCGTCCCAGACCGAGAGGATCGGGCTGGTGGCCGCGATGCGGGCGGCTTCGAGGGGGTCGCGGTCCAGGATCATGGCCACGGCGACCGCGCCGCCGACGGCGCCGAAATGCCCGTGCGGATGCGCGGGATAGCGCAGCCGGTAGGCCGTGAACAGCCGCGCCGTGACCTCGTAGCCGGCGATGACCGCGCGCAGCAGGGACTGGCCGTGGGCTTTCTCGGCCTCGGCGGTCGCGACCGCCGGGATGACGACCTGCATCCCCGGGTGGCCGGTGGGCCGCATGCCCTCGTCCAGTTCGACGAAGCTGCCCGCGGTCGCATTGAGGAAGGCCGCGCGCTCGGGCTCGGCGCGGACGGCGGCCTCGCCGAAGACCGTGGATCCGTATCGCGGGCCTTCGCCCGCCTGGCCGCGGCGGGACTCGATGTCGACCAGGCGCCGCATCTCGTCCTGGCGCTGGCCGGCGCGGCTGACGCCGACCGTGTCCGCGATGATGTGTCCGGCGCGTTCCAGCGAGGCCGCCGGGACGTGGGCCAGGTTGATGTCGGCCGCAATGCCGACCGCGCGATCCAGTAGGGCTGGCTGCGACATGTGTTCCTCCTTCAGATCCCCAGATAGGCGCGCCGGATCTCGTCCTTGTCGCGCAGTTCCTCGGACAGACCGCTGAGGATGATCTTGCCGCGCTCCATCACGTAGGCCCGGGTGGAATACTTCAGCGCCGAGGTCGTGTTCTGTTCGACCAGCAGCACGCTGGTGCCCAGCTGGTGGACCTGGCGCAGCTGCTCGTACATCTCGTTGACGAGCTTGGGGGCCAGCCCCTGGGAGGGTTCGTCCAGCATCAGCAGCTTGGGTCCCAGCATCAGGGCGCGGCCCACCGCGACCATCTGCTGTTCGCCGCCCGACAAGGTGCCGGCCATCTGGGTGGCGCGTTCCTTCAGCCGGGGAAACAGGTCGTACACCAGGTCCAGGCGCTGCACGCGCTGGTCCTCGTCCTTGACCAGCCAGGCGCCGAGCATGAGGTTGTCGAGGACGCTCAGGCCCGGAAAGATCTGGCGGCCCTCGGGCACGTGGGCGATCCGGCAGACGGGAATCTGGTGCGCGGGCATGCGCGTCAGCGTCCTGTCGTCGAACGAGACCGTGCCGCTGAACGAGCGCACCGTGCCGGATATGGCCTTCAATAGCGTGGACTTGCCCGCGCCGTTGGCGCCCACCACCGCCACGTAGTCCCCGTCGGCGACCTCCAGGGAGATGCCGTGCAGGACCTCGATCTTGCCGTAGCCGGCATGCAGTTCCTTGATTTCGAGGCCCATTTATTCGACTCCCAGATACGCTTCGATCACCTGCTTGTGGCGGCTGACGTCCTCGGGCTTGCCGAGGGCGAGGACCGCGCCGTAGTCCAGGGCGAGGATGCGCGACGAGATCTTCATCAGCGCGCGCATGTTGTGCTCGATCACCATCAGGGTGACGCCGCGTTCGCGGTTCACGCGCATGAGGCGGTCCAGGATGTCGTCGACCTCGATTTCGTTGAGGCCGGCCATGACTTCGTCGACCAGCAGCACCCGCGGATGCAGCATCATGGCCCGCGCAAGCTCCAGCAGGGACCGCTGGGCCAGGGGCAGGTCCTGGGCCAGCGTGCCGGCATGGCCGTCGAGGCCCCAGAATTCCAGTTCCCCGCGCGCGGCCGCGCGCGCCGCCGCCACGGTCGTCTGGGACAGCAGGGCCGCCACGGCCACGTTGTCCAGCGCCGTCATTTCGTCGAACACCTGCACGGTCTGCGAGGTCTTGGCAATGCCCAGTTCGGCGATCCGGTGCGTGGGCAGGCCGACGATGTTGCGACCGTCGAACCAGATGGAGCCCGAGGCGGGCGGCACCGTGCCGACGATGGCGTTGAACAGCGTGGATTTGCCCGCGCCGTTGGGCCCGATGATGCCGAGGATCTCGCCCTCGATCAGTTCGAAGCTGACGTGTTTCAGGGCATGCAGCCCGGCGAAGCGCTGGTCGACGTCGACCACTTTCAGGATGGCTGTGCTCATGTCCGGGATCCCCCGTCGAACCGCTGGAAGAGCGCCTGGAGCAGGCCGCCCAGGCCGCGCGGCTGAAAGATGATTAGCACGAGCAGGATGACGCCGTAGGCCAGCTGGCCCAGCGCCGAGAGGTTGCCGCTGAGCTGCAGCGAGGCGTACTCATTGATGGGAATCAGGATAGCGGCACCCAGCAGCGGCCCCCACCAGAACTGCAGCCCGCCCACGATCGCGAACAGCACCAGGCTCAAGGTGGTGTCCCACGAGAATGCCGTGCGCGGATCCACGTACTGCAGGAACGCGCCGTACAGGGATCCGGCCACGGCGACGATGGCGGCGCTGATCATCAGCGTCGTCATTTTCGAGCGGAACTGGTTGACGCCCGCCAGGGTGGCGGCCTCGGGGTTGGAGCGGATGGCCGACAGGCGCAGGCCCAGGGTGGAAAAGCGCACGACCCGGGCGATCACCAGCACGATCACCAGGAACACGGCGGCCACGTAGAAGAACGGCTCTGGCGTGTCGAACTGCAGCGTCGCCAGGCCCGAGGGCAGGATGGGCACGGACAGGCCGCGGGCGCCGCCGGTGAGGCTTTCCCAGCCGCTGGCGACCAGTTCGGACACGGGCAGCAGCGCCAGCGTGGCCAGGGCGAAATAGTGGCCCGACAGGCGAAAGCTGGGCCAGCCGATGAGGACCGCGACGGCCACCGACAGGAGCACCGCCACCGGGATCGCCAGCCATGGGCTGAGCTGCAGCGAGGTCTGGAAGATCGCCACGGTGTACATGCCGATCCCGAAGAACGTGATGTGGCCCAGCGAAATCTGGTTTGCATAGCCGCCCAGCAGGTTCCAGCCGATCGAGGCGCCGCCCAGCAGGCAGACCAGGACGGCCAGCCGCAGGTCGTATTGATTGTCCAGATAGATCGGTGCCGTGAACACCGCGATCAGGAAGACGATCCAGCCGACGGCCGAGGGCAGGCGCGCAGCCGGCGCGTGAAGGGTCTTGTGCGTGGCCATCAGGTCGTCCTCCGCCGGAAAATGCGTTTGAATCCGCCCCCGGGGATGAGCACGAGCGCAAAGAAGAACACCACGAACACCGGCAGGTTCTGGATTTCGATCGGCAGGACCAGGGTGGACATCGACTGAATCACGCCCACCACCAGGCCGGCGATGATGGCGCCCCGGACCGAGCCCAGGCCGCCCAGCACCACGACGGTGAACATGATGAGGATGAAGTGCTGGCCGATGTAGGGGTAGGTCAGGGTGTACGGCAATATCACCGCCCCGGCGATCATGGTCAGCGCCGAGCCGATGCCGAAGGCCAGCATGTACATCCAGCGCGGATTGATGCCCATCAGCTGCACCGCCGCGCGGTTCTGCGAGGTGGCCCGCATGGCCTTGCCGTAGCGGGTGCGGTTGAGGAACAGGCTGAGCAGGATCGCCATGACCAGCGCGAATGCCGCCGCATAGACGAAGCTGGCCGGAAAGGACAGGCCCAGCACATGGAAGGTCTGGTTCTGGTAGGCCGTGTTGACGCTGAGGAAGTTGTTCCCCGACAGCACGGCGACGCCGTTGGCCAGGATCAGGCTCAGGCCCACGGTGGCGATGATCTGGGCCGATTGCGGCGCCTTGATGATGGGCTCGATCACCAGCCGTTCGCTGAGCATGCCGAACAGGAAGCCGCCCACCCCGACCAGCGGCGCGAGCAGCAAAGGGTCCAGCTCCAGGTAGGTGCTGAGGAAGTACGCGGCCATCATGCCGATCATCAGGTATTCGCCCTGGGCGAAGTTGACGATGTTCATGACGCCGAATATCAGCGTCAGCCCGACCGAGATCAACCCATAGACGCTGCCTATGAGGACTCCGTTCGCGACCGACTGCAGGATCAGTTGCAGCATATCGTGGCCATCCTATGCGGGTGTCGCCGGACGCCGGCGGCGCGTGCCGTTGCCGGCGTCCGGGACCGTTCGACGGGGACCGGCTGCCGCGCGCATCGACGGGCGCGGCGGCCGGTCCGGCGTTCTAGGGCCTGTTCACCCTACTTGGCCTGGGCCGGCCATTGGGGCTTGCCCTTGACCAGGTCGGCGGGCCAGACGCCCACGAGCTTGCTGTCCTGCCATTGCACCATCAGCGGCGCCGCGTGGATGTTCACGCCCGAGGCGTCGAATTCGACCACGCCGCCCGGCATCGAGCCCGCCGCGCCGCGCGTGAATTTGCCCGCGTGGATGGCCTTGGCCAGTTCGGCCGGATCGGTCGTCGGGTGTTCCTCGAGGGCCTGGGCGATCACATAGACCGCGGCGGCGTTGTCATGCGCCTCCTGGGGCATGAACTGGCCGTACTTCTGTTGATAGGCCTCGCCGATGGCGCCGTAGCCATCCGGGTTGGAGGTGGTGACGCTGAAGACGCCGTTGACCGAGGGGCCCAGCACCTTCAGGAAGTCGGGCGTCACGTAGCCGCCCGTCCCGCCGAACATCGGCAGGGTGCTGCCCGCGGACTTCAGGGCGCGCATCAGCAGGACGCCGTCGGTCACGTAGGCGATCGAGAACGTGCTGTCGGCGCCGGACGCCTTGATCTTGGCGACGATGGGGTTGGCGTCGGTGATCTCGGGCGAATAGCCTTCGAACAGCACCACGGTGGCGCCGCTTTCCTCGGCTTGTTTCTTCAGCGATTCGGCCTGGCTTGCGCCATAGGCGTTGTTCGCGTAGACGATCGCGACCTTTTGCACCGGGTGGCCGTTGGCCTTGGCGACCTCGGAGGCATAGCGGAACTGGGCCGTGCCCATCTTCGAGGCCGCGGCCGGCAACTGGAAGAAATACTTGTAGCCCTGGTGCGTCAGGGTGTCCGCGAACGAGGTGCTGAGCAAGGGGATGCCGGCGCGCTCGGTGACGCGTGCGATGGTCTCGGTCAGGCCGCTGGCGTAGGCGCCCACCATGGCCAGGGGCTTGTCGCCCTTGGACAGGAAGTTGATGGCCGCCGAGGCCGCCTTGGCCGGGTTGCTGGTGGCATCGGCGATGGTGAGCTTCAACTGTGCGCCGCCCATGGACTTGATGCCGCCCTCGGCGTTGATCTGCTCGACCGCCAACTGGATGCCGCGCAGGGAATTTTCGCCGTTCTGCGCGGTGGCCCCGGTCAGCGGCAGGATCGTGCCGATGGTGATGGTCTCCGGGTTGGCGGCCAGGCTGCTGGCGGCCGGGCAGGCCAGCCCCAGCACCGCCGCGAGGCCGGCCGCCGCGAGCTTCAGCCGGTGGCCGGTGTCGCGATGTACTCTGAATATTGTCTTCGCCATGATCTTGTCTCCTGTTGAGGTGAAAAACACCCCGGTTAAATGCAGTACCGCATTTTTCCTGCTCCGACCGGTCTGCGCCGACCTGTCCGCCGCCGCGGATCAGCGCGTCAACCGGATTCCCACTCCGTGCTCCAGGGCTCGCGCCACGAGGGCGGCGCCGCACATCACGTCCTGCACCGCCAGCCCCTGGGACTCGAAAACGGTGACCTGATCGCGGCTGGTGCGCCCGGGGCGCGCGCCGACGAGCAGCTCGCCCAGCGTCCCGACGCCGTCCAGGTCCCAGTCGTTGGCCAGCAGGTCGCCGCATTCCCGGCGGGCGACCTCGAGGTCGTCCACCAGGATCAGGCCGGCCCGTTCCAGGACCGGCCGGCCGATTTCCGCCTTGCGCGGATCGTTCGATCCGATGGCGTTGATATGGGTGCCGGGCCGCAGCCATTGCGCCTCGAACAGCGGCGTCGCCGCGTTGGTCGCCGTCACCAGGATGTCGGCGCTGGACGCCGCCGCCCGCGCGTCGGCCGGTAAAAAGCGCAGGCCGGGGTATTCGCCCGCCAATCGGTCGATGAAGGCATCGCGCCGCGCCGCGTCGCGGCCCACCACGCGCACCTCGACGATCGTGGGCAGGGCCTCGAGCAGCGCGCGGATCTGGTATTCGGCCTGGAAGCCCGTGCCGTAGACGGACAGCGCGGCCGGCGCGTCGTTGGCCATCGCGCGGCTGGCGACGGCGGTCGCGGCGCCGGTGCGGATCTGGCCCAGGCGATTGGCCTCGACGAGGGCCAGCATCTCGCCGGTCCGCATCGAATACAGGGTCAGCGCGAGGGACGTTCCCCGGGTCGTTCCACGGCCGGCCGTCACGTAGCTCTTGACCCCCATCACGCCCGCCGAGGGCGCGCAGGCCCACATGACGTTCAGCACCGCCGGATCGGCCGCCATGCGTGTCCTGACTGCGTTCAGGGCCTCGCCTTGCGCCAGGCTGCGGAACGCCGCGTCCACGCAGTCGATGGCCTGTGCCATGGGCAACAGGTCGGCAACCGCGTCGTCAGTCAGGTAGACAGCCATGGTCGGCCAGCGCCTTGGACAGGGGGTTGGTCGATCGTTGCGACGTGCCGGGGCGGCGCAGCGGCCAGGCCAGGCGCGGCGCGTCCCGGCGCAGGTACTGGCCGCTGCCGCGTTCCGCGTGCAGTTGCCCGTCCTCGACGACCACACGTCCGCGCGAGACGACCACCTCGGGCCAGCCCTTGATGCGTTTGCCCTCGTAGGGCGTATAGCCCACCTGGTCGTGCAGCGCCGCGTGCGTGATGCGGGTTTCCCGGTCCGGGTTCCAGATGGCCAGGTCGGCGTCAGCGCCGACCGCGATCCGGCCCTTGCGCGGCGACAGGCCGTACAGGTCCGCATGATTCGAGGCGGTCAGCCTGACGAACTGATGGATGTCGATCCGGCCCTTGAGCACGCCCTCGCTGAACAGCAGCGGCATGCGCAGCTCCAGCCCCGGGACGCCGTTGGCCATGTCCTTGAAGGTGGTCTGGTCGCCCTTGGGCAGCTTGCCGGTTTCGTCGAACCGGTAGGGCGCATGGTCGGAGGAATAGGTCTGCAGCGTGCCGTCCATGAAACCCTGCCAGACCGATTCCTGCGACGCGGCGTCGCGCGGCGGCGGCGAGCAGCAGAACTTGGCGCCTTCGAGGCCCGCGCGGTCCAGGTCGTCGGCGGTCAGGAACAGGTATTGGGGGCAGCTTTCCGCCAGCACGTGCGCGCCCAGGTTCTGGGCGCTGCGGATCAATTCGACGGTGCTGCCGCCGGCCACGTGGACGATGAGGATCGGCGTGTCGACGAGGCGAGCCAGCGCGATGGCGCGGTTGGCCGCCTCGGCCTCGGCCAGCGGGTCGTGCGCCACCGCGTGGAACTTGGGCGCCGTGTGGCCGCGCGCGATCAGGCGCTTGGCCAGCCACTTGATGATGTCGTTGTTCTCGGCGTGCACCATGACCAGCGCGCCGTGCTCGCGGGCCAGGTCCAGCACGTCCAGCAGCTGGTAGTCGTCCAGCCGCATGGCGTCGTAGGTCATGTAGACCTTCAGCGAGGTGATCCCGCCGCGGATGGCCTCGGGCAGGTCGTGGGCCATGGTGCGCTCGTCGGGATTGGCGAGGATGAGGTGAAAGCCGTAATCGATGACCGCCTTGGCGCGTGCGCGCTCGGCATAGTCGCGCACCACGTCCGGCACCGCCTTTGCGCGATGCTGCGCCGCAAAGGGGATGATGGTCGTGGTGCCGCCGAAGGCGGCCGACACGGTGGCCGAGTAGAAATCATCCGCCCCCATGACCCCCATGCCGGAGAGCTGTTCGACGTGGCAGTGGCTGTCGATACCGCCCGGCAGCACCCAGCGCCCGGCCGCATCGACGTCGCGTGCACCCGGCGCCAGGTCTGTCCCGATCGCGGCGATGCGGCCGTCGCGCACGCCCACGTCGCCCTCGACGATGGCCTCGCCGGTCACGATGCGCCCGTGGCGGATGGTCAGGTCGAAAGGCTGTGCCATGGCTGTCCCGATGCTCTTACGCCAGGGGCTCGCCCGCCCCGACGCGCTCTACGATGAGGCGGTAGTGTTCCGGGCTGCGATGCTTGGCGAAGTTGAACACGTGCTGGCGGAAATTGTCGCCGATGCGCAAGTCGGCCTGGACCGTGATGACCTCGTCGTCCTCGGACAGGGCGCGGGCGGCGATCTCGCCGGTGGGCGCGACGATGACCGAGCTGCCGATCATGTGGAAGCCGTCCTCGGAGCCGCACTTGGCGGCCGCGGCGACCCACAGCGCGTTCTGGTAGGCATTGGCCTGCAGCGAGATCAAATGCGTGGTCGTGCGCAGGTGCAGCGGTTCGTTCCAGTGGATGTTGACCGAAGGCGTGTTGTAGCCCAGGACGACGATCTCGGCGGTTTGCAGCGACAGGACGCGATAGGTCTCGGGCCAGCGCCGGTCGTTGCACAGGCACATGCCAAAGCGCGTGCCGTCCATGTCGAACGCCCGGAAACCCAGGTCGCCGACCTCGAAGTATTTCTTTTCGAGGTGCTGGAAGGGGGCGTCGAGCTTGTGGTCCGAATGGCCCGGCAGGTGGATCTTGCGGTATTTGCCGACGATGGCGCCGGCCTTGTCCACCAGGATGGCGGTGTTGAAGCGGCGGCCTTCGGGGGTGAGCTCGGCATAGCCCAGGTAGAAGCCGACTGACAGCGACCGGGCCTCGTCGAACAGCGGCTGGACCTGCGGATTGGGCATGGTCCGTTCATAGAACCGGTCCAGTTCGTCCTGGTCCTCGATCCAGTAGCGCGGGAAAAACGTGGTCAGGGCGAGTTCCGGAAAGACGACGAATCCGGCGCCGCGGCCCTTGGCCTCGCGCAGCATCTCGATCAGTCTGCGGACGACGGCCTCGCGCGAGTCCGCCAGGTGCACCGGCCCCATCTGGGCAACGGCCAGGCCCAGTGTGCGATCACTGTTCATGTCGATACTTTGTGCCTTCGTGAAAGAAACCCAAACGACATGCGGTGCGCCCGGCGCGGGCATTCGGGAAAAGCGCCTTGCGGGACAGCCATGCCGAACTGTTTTTGATTATCGGCCAGTCGGCCGCCCTTGCCGACTCACTTTTTGTGACCTTGCGTTAAGTTTGGGTTAAGGTCTTGGGGGCTGATCAACAGGAGGGGGACATGGGCGGTGGCTTTTCTCGGCGCGGCTTCATCAAGCTTGGTGTATTCAGCGGCATTACGGTCGTGCTGGGCCGGCTGTCCAATGCCCAGGTGGTCGAGGTCGACTCCGGCCGCCACGCCAGAGATTGGCTGGCCGCCGACGGCACGGCGCGCTACCGCTGGGATGCGGTGCGCAAGGTGACCGGCCAGAAGGTCTTTGCGCGCGACTTTCGCGCGCAGGACCTGCCCGGCTGGCCCCGCCAGCAGGCGCATGCGTTCTTCATCAAGGCCACGCGCGCCGACCGCGGTTTCGAAGGGGTTGACCTGTCGCCGCTGGGCGCGGACCTGCAGCCCGACCGTCTGGTGCTGCACGAGGACCTGGTCCGCGACGGCATCGAGGTCCCGCAGCCTGACGACCTGGGTCCGGATTTCTATGGCCGCACGCTGCTGACGCCGAAAGGCCAGACGCCGCCCATGCTGGGCCAGCCGGTGGCCTTGCTGGTGTACGAGGATTTCGAACGTTTCCAGGCGGCCAAGCGGCGGCTGCGGTTTGCCCCCGAGGCCGTGCGCTATGGGGCGCAGACCGGGCCCCGGCCGCCCGCGGACTACGGGGCGGCGCGCTATGTCCGTATTGCCGGGGAATCCCCCGGCGCGCCGCCGGTGTTCTCGCCCATGCAGGACGCCGTCATCTGGGGCGCCTTCGACGATCGCGGGCCGGTCTGGCCGCCCGCGGATCCGGACAACCCCTTCCTGCCGCAGGCCGTGACGCTGAAGCACCGCGGCGGCAGCGCCCCGCGCGATCCCGCCCAGGTCGCTCGCGACACGGGCGATGCCATGCGCCGCGGCATGGACGCCGCGCAGGCCATCGCGCGGGCCATCGAGGATGCGCGCGCCGATCCGGCCAAATGCGTCCTGCGGCGCCAGGGATTCTCGCAATCGATCGACCCCTGCGCCATGGAGGCGGACAACGGCAATGCCTGGTACGACGCGGGCACGCGCACCCTGCACCTGATCACGGCCACGCAATCGCCCTACGAGGTCGCGCGCCTGGCGGCGCTGATGGTCAAGGACAACGCGCGCTTTCCGGTCGAGCGCATCCAGTTGCTGACCGGCACCACCGTCGGCTATGGTTCCAAGGACCATTCCATTTTTCCGCTGTATGCCATCGCCGCGGCCTTTTATGGCGGCGGCCGGCCGGTGCGCCTGGCCAACGACCGCTACGAGCAATTCCAGATGGGCATGAAGCGGCATTCGGTCGACATGGACGTCACCCTCGTGGCCGATCGCGACAGCGGCAAATTCGACATCCTCAAGGGCGAGTACACCTGTAATGGCGGCGGCCGCGCCAATTTTTCATTTTCCGTGGCCCAGGTGGCGGCGACCGCGGCGCAGTCCATCTATTATTTCCCACGCTCGGACCTGGCCGGCGTCGCCGTCTCGTCGACCGCCGTCGAGGCGGGTTCGATGCGTGGCTACGGCACCCTGCAGTCGATGAGCATGACCGAGGCGATGGTCGACGAGCTGGCCGCCGAACTGGGCATCGACGCCATCGAATTGCGCCGCCGCAATGCTTTGCGTCCCGGCGAGCCCAATACCCAGGGCGCGGTGCCGATGGGCGATCCGCGCAACCTCGACATGCTGGCGCGCGCCGCCCGCAACCCGCTGTGGCGCAACCGCGAGGCCCACAAGAAAGCCTACGACGAGCAGCATCCCGGCCATCGCTATGGCTTGGGTTTCGCGCAGGTGCAAAAGGATTATGGGTCGGGCGCCGACACCAGCGCCCTGGTGCTGGAATTCGATGCCCGGGGCACGATCACCCTGCGCCACTGCGCGCAGGAAATCGGCACCGGCGCCACCACCGCGCAGCAGATCCTGATCCAGCGGCTCCTCGGCAAGGCGCCGGATGTCGCGGTCTTTGGCGTCACTGAATTCGAGCAGCTGCCGCTGGTCAGCAACGAGCTGCCGTTCACCATCGACCAGGCGCAGCAGGACGCGCTGTCCGGAAACCCGTACTGGGTCCCCAGCCTGTTGCCGGCCATGAGCGCCTCGAACAGCGCGTACTTCCTGGGTTTCGGCACCAAACAGGCGGCCCGGTTCCTGCTGGAGCACAGTCTGTGGCCGGCCGCACGCGCCCTCTGGAGCGCCGGCCCCGGGGGCGGGCAGATCGCCAGCGGCGCCATGCGGGCCACCGACCTGCGCGCCGTGCCCGGCGGCATCGGCGGCGGCGGGATGGCGCCGCTGCCCTTCGAAGACGTCGCCCGCCAGGCGCACGCCATGGGTCTGGTCACGGGCGTCGCGCTGCATTGCTTCAGCCGCTGGGAATGGGCCCGCGCACAGTTCGAGGTGCCGGGCGCGGGCCGGCTGGAGCTGCCGTTGGATGCCCTGGCCGTGCGCTATGGCGACGGCGCCCCCGAGGCGCTGCAGCGCCGCATGACGACCGGCGGCTATGATTTCATCGCGCGCCGCCAGGTGCATTTCCCCGCCGCCGAGCGCAACAATGCCGGGGTCACCACCTATACACCGGCCGCCTGTTTCGTCGAGCTGGACGTCAACACCCATACGGGCGAGGTCCGCATCCTGCAGCTGCACAGCCTGCTGGACACGGGCACGGTCATCGTGCCCCAGCTGGTGTCGGGCCAGCAGCAGGGCGGGCTGGCCATGGGTATCGGCCATGCGCTGCTGGAGGAATTGCCGCTGTACGATGACGGCCCGGGCAACGGGACCTGGAACTTCAACCGCTACGTCCTGCCGCGTGCCAGCGACGTGGCGGTCTGGCGGCAGACTGCGGAATACCTGCCGCCGTCGACCGAGACCTCGCCGCCCAAGGGCGTGGCCGAGGTCGTGATGATTCCCGTGGTCGCCGGCATCGCCAATGCGGTTCACCATGCCATCGGCCGGCGGTTCTATCAGTTTCCCATCACGGCCGAGAAAATCAGGAGGGCTTTGGCATGACGCTTGAAAAGCGCCCCGTGTCCATGACGATCAACGGCCAGGCCGTCGGCCCGGTGGAGGTGCCGGTCGGCATGCCCATGATCGATTTTCTGCACGAAACCCTGGACCTCACCGGCACGCGCCTGGGCTGCGGCCAGGGTGTCTGCCACGCCTGCGTGGTCATGGTACAGCGCGACGGTGCGCCGCCCGTCGAGCATCGGACCTGCATATTCGATGCGCATTTCTTCAACGGCAAGTCCATCGTCACCATCGAGGGCCATGCCCCGCTCAACGCGCAGGGCGAACCGCAGTCGCTGTCGCCCGTACAGCAGGCCTTCATCGATCATTTCGCGTTCCAGTGCGGTTATTGCACGCCGGGTTTCGTCGCCGGGGCCACGGTTTTCATCGAGACACTGAAGCACAAGCCCGTTCCACGCGCCCAACTGGAATCCGCCATCGAATCGGCGCTGAATGCGCACATCTGCCGCTGCACCGGCTATGTGCGCTATTACGAGGCCGTCAAGGACGTCGCCCTGGCTACGCCGGGCTGCGTCATCGGCTGAGGAGGGGCACGCCATGCACGGATCCCGACGTCCGCAGCGCGTCCTGTGGCTGGTCCTGGCCCTGCTCCTCGTGTCGGGGCTGGCGGTCTTCCTGGGCGCGTTCCGCGGCTCCAGCGTCACTGACGCCGTCGATCGTCCCCTGTCCGCCGACGACATGCGCGAACTGCTGCCGCGCGGTCGGCAGCTGGCCATGGCCGGCGACTGCTTCGGCTGCCACTCCAGGCCCGAAGGCCCCCGGGCGGCGGGCGGCGTGCCGATCGACACGCCGTTCGGCACGCTGTATTCCACCAACATCACCCCCGATCCCGAACACGGCATCGGCCGCTACACCCGCGCCGATTTCCATCGCGCACTGCTGGACGGCGTCGGGCGCGGCGGCAACCTGTATCCGGCCATGCCCTACGTGTTCACGCATCGCACGACCGCGGCCGACGCGGACGCCCTGTATGCCTACATGATGAGCATCCCGCCGATCGCCGTGGCCAACGTGCCCCATACCGGCGTCTATCGGCTCCCTGTGCGCGGCTTCATGAATTTCTGGAACCTGCTGAACTTCCCCCGCGAGGATGCCGTGACCGCCCCGCCGCCGGCGGTTGCCGCGGCCGCGCCGGAACACGCGCAGCAGTGGGTGCGCGGCGCCTACCTGGTCGAGGGCCTGGCGCATTGCGCCGCCTGCCACACGCCCATGAATCTCACCATGGGCACGGATGTCGCGCGCCACTTCGAGGGCGCGGTCATCGACGGCCTGCAGGCGCCCGACATCCGCGCCGCAACCCTGGGCGCGCAAGGCTACGACGTCGAGTCCCTGGCGCGGTTCCTGGGGACGGGGATCTCGCCACAGGGCACCTCGTTTGCCGGGATGTACACCGTGACGCATGCCTCGACCAGCCATCTGCAGACGCAGGATCTCGAGGCCATGGCCGTGTACCTGCTGACGGGCGAGGACGGCCGGATCGTATCGGCGTCCCCGCCGCCGCAGCCGCGGGCCGCGGCGGCATCGGCCGACAGCGCCGGCCTGGCGGCGGGACGGCTGAACTACCTGTCCGCCTGCGCGGGCTGCCACGGCGTGGCCGGCGAGGGTATCCCCAACGTCGCCCCCGCCATGCGTGGCAATGCCACACTGATCAATGACGACCCGCGCAACTTCATCGCGGTCGTGCTGCGGGGCATTCCCACGCAGCGGTTTGCCGGCGACCAGCGCATGGATGCCATGCCCGGATTCGCGGATTCACTGAGTGCCGAGGACATCGCCCGCCTGGCGAACTGGGCCAGGGCGCAATGGGGCGGGCAGGCGCCCGCCGTGACGGCGGACACGGTGCGGAAACTGCGGCAGGCGCCTTGAGGCGGAGGCGGGTTCAGGCGGCGCCGGGCAGGGCCTCGCGCCGCTTCATGGCGCGCACGAGGGCGTTCAGGGCGATGCCGTACATCGGCACGAACAGCAGCAGGCTGACGGTCAGCTTGATGACGTAGTCCACCAGGGCGATTTCCCCCCAGTTCGCCGCCATGAAGGCATTGTCGCTGCGCCAGAAGGCGATGCTGAAAAATGCAGCCGTGTCCAGCGCCTGCCCGACCACCGACGAGGCCGCCGGCGCGACCCACCACTGCGCGTAGCCGCGACGCATGCGGTCGAACACCTGCACGTCCAGCAACTGGCCCAGGACGTAGGCGGCAAAGCTGGCGAAGGCGATGCGAAACACAAAGGTGTTGAATTCGCCCAGCGCGGCAAAGCCGTTGAAGGCGCCGTCGTGAAACAGCACCGACACGATGTAGGAGACGAACAGCGCCGGGATCATGGCGCGCAGGATCACCCGGCGCGCCTCGGCCTTGCCGATCAGGCGCACGGTCAGATCCGTCGCCAGGAAAATGAAGGGAAAGCTGAAGGCGCCCCAGGTGCTGTGGAAGCCGAACAGGTCGATGGGCAGCTGCACCAGATAGTTGCTGGCGATGATGACCAGGATGTGGAAGGCGACCAGCAGGGCCAGGTGGAAGGACGCGCGCGAACGCGGAAGGGATACGGATGACATGGAGGCCTTTTTGATGGATGGGGTGAGGGAACCCATAGGGGAAATGCCGACGTGCATTATACGCCGGCCGGCCTGCCGGGGCGCGGCCTGGGGCGCCTGTGGGCCGGGGTACACTATGGATCTGCGTTCGATGCGTCTGCGTTCGGCGTGCCGCGATGTCCGCCGAGGCTGACGCGAAATAGGGGCTCATCATGCGCGATCCATACGAGGTTCTGGGCGTGGCGCGGACAGCGACGATCGACGAGATCAAGAAGGCGTATCGGCACCTGGCCAAAAAGCTGCATCCAGACCTGAATCCGGGCGACAAGGCGGCCGAGGAAAAATTCAAAGAGGTTTCCGTGGCGTACGGCCTGCTCGGCGACCCGGAAAAACGCAAGCGCTTCGACGCGGGCGAAATCGACGCCGCCGGGGTCGAGCAGCCCCAGCACCGGTTCTACCGCGACTTCGCGTCCGAGGACCGTGCAAACCCCTACACCAGCGACGCGGGCTATGCGGATTTCGCCGACTTCGCGGATCACGATGTCTTTGCCGAGATCCTGCGCCGCGGCCGCGAGGCGCGCGCCAACCAGCGGGGCGAGGACTTGCTCTATCGCCTGTCGATTGCCTTCGTCGAATCCGTGACGGGGACGCAAAAGCGCATCACGCTGCCCGATGGCAGCACGCTGGACGTCACGATCCCGCCCGGCCTGCTCGATGGACAGATGCTGCGCCTGAAGGGCAAGGGCGCGCCCGGGCGCGGCACCGGCGGGCCGGGCGATGCGCTCATCCAGGTCCAGGTCCTTGCCGATCCGCGGTTCCGGCTGGATGGCGCCAACGTCATCGTGGAGTTGCCGGTGTCCTTGTCCGAGGCGGTCCTGGGCGGCGAATTACGGGTTCCGACGCCCACGGGCGACGTGATGCTGACCGTCCCCAGGCATTCCAACAGCGGCACCACGCTGCGCCTGAAGGGCAAGGGCGCGCCGCGCCGCGAGGGCGGGTTCGGGGACCAGCTGGTCACGCTGAAGGTGGTGTTGCCCAAATCGCCCGATCCCGAACTCGATGCGTTCGTGGCCGGCTGGGAGCAGGGCAAGGCCCACGACCCGCGCAAAGGTGAACCATCATGATCATGACCAAACAGGAATTCCTCATCAGCGCGAATCTGCGGGAACAGACCCTGGAGTTCTGGCTCGAGCAGCGGTGGCTGATCCCCGACGAAACCGATCCCGAGGTCCGCTTTTCCGAATGCGACGTCGCGCGGGCCGCGCTGATCCAGGAACTGCAGCGGGATTTCGGCGTCAATGACGCGGGCGTTGAGCTGATCCTCCATTTGATGGATCAGCTGCACGGCACGCGCCACGCGCTCAGCCTGCTGCGCGAATCCTCGCGCTTCAAGTGAAACGGGCCGCAGGCCGCCAGGCTGCGGCGGCCCGGGTTCAGGCCTGGTCCATTTCCCGCACTTTGTCGCCGCCCGCGACCGAGTACGTCATGGGCACCTTGCGGGTCGCAAGGAATTGCTCCAGCGTTTCGCCGCGGAAGGCCGCATAGACCTCGGGATTCGAGACGCCCAGCACCGCGGCCAGCTTTTCCAGCACGAAGAAGCTCACGCCCCGGCGCACCATCTGGATCCATTGGCGTTCGCGGACCAGGTTCTTTTCCTCGTCCGACAGGCCGTACTCGTCCGCCAGGGCGTCGAAATCGGCGAGGAAACGCGTGCGGTGCGCGGGTTCGACCAGGTCGTGCAGGAAACGGTTGATGCGCAGGTTGGCCTGGCTGCGCGCATGGGTGAACGGATAGGACCCGGGGATGTCGCCCGCGCCTTCCAGCTCGCGGCCGATGTGCCGGCGGTAGGCGTCGACCGCGGCCGGGTCGGGCGCCTCGCCCAGGTCCTCGAAGATCAGCGTGGCGATGTTGGTGACCGAGGGGGCGTAGGTCTGCCGGTGCACCCGCCGGACCTGTTCGGACAGCGCGCCGCGCATGATCAGCCACATGACGACCTCGGCACCCTCCATGCCGCCCTTGGCCGCGAATTCCGCGATCCGCATCTCGACCAGTTTTTCCGGCGTCTTTTCCAGCAGGTCGAGGAATTCGTCGTCCCAGGCCTCGTTGATGTATCCGGCGCGCTCGCCGTGCACCTGGTGGGACAGGCCGCCGGTGGCCATGATGGCGACGTTGAGGTCCTCGGGATAGCTCTCGATCGCCTTGCGCAGGGTCTTGCCCAGTTTCCACATGCGCTTGGCGCTGGGGATGGGGAATTGCAGCACGCCGACCTGCAGCGGCACGATCCGGCCGGCCCAGGGGCCGTCCTCGTCGCCCAGCATCGACAGCGGCGACAGCACCCCGTGGTCGACGGGCTTGCCCTGGAAGATCGACATGTCGAACTCGTCGGCCATCAGCGCCATGGCGATGTGCTGCGACAGGCCCAGGTGGCCGTGCGCGGGCGCCACCTCGCGGGGGCCGCCGCCTTCGTCCGCCGCCACGTACAGGTCGCCGATGCCCAGCGCGAAGGCCGAATAGTGATCGAAAAAGAACGAGGTGACGTGGTCGTTGTAGATCATGAACAGCACGTCGATGCGCCGGTCCTTGACCCAGCCGCGGATGCGGTCGAAGCCCTCGAAGATCGGCTTCCAGGCGGGGCTGTCCTGCTTGCCGGTGTCCTTGGCGTAGCCGATGGTGGGGGAATGCGAGGCGCCGATGCCGCCGACGATGCGAGCCATGTGTGTCTCCAGGGGGAAGTGGAAAATGAATATGTTAGAGAGTGTGGATTTTTTGAACAACCGTGTTTGTTTATACGATTCGTTCAGATTTATGAACGATAATGCGGCCATGAGATGGAATCTGGACGATTTGCCGGTCTTTGTCGCCGTGGTCAACCAGGACGGGATTTCGGCCGCCGCGCGCGAGCTCGGCATGCCCAAATCCACGGTCAGCGCCGCCCTGTCGCGGCTGGAGGGCGCGTTGCGGCTGCGCCTGATCGACCGGTCGTCCCGCAGCCTGCGGGTCACGGCCGAGGGCGAGGCCTTTTTTCGCCAGGCGCAGCTGATCCTCGAGCAGGCCCGCGAGGCCGACGACCTGATGGCGGGCCTGCGCTCGGTGCCCATGGGCCGCGTGTCGGTGGCGCTGCCGCCGGCCTTCAACCTGGAGGTGGTGGCGCCGCGCCTGCCCGAATTCCGTGCGCGCCATCCCGGGCTGGACCTGGAGATCGTGGTCACCAGCCACGGGGCGTCCCTGGTGCGCGACCGGGTCGATCTGGCGGTGGTCGTGGGTTCGCTGGAGGACAGCGAGCTGGTGTCGCGCAGCCTGCTCGAGGGGGCGCTGATCTGGGTGGCCGGCCCGCGCTGGCTCGCCGACCATCGGCCCGGCGATACCCTGGAGGATTTGCGCGCCCAGATCCAGGCGTGCGAGGCGCGCTATGCCCTGCGGCGCCTGCCGGTCGAGGTGCGTGGCGAGGCGGCCCACCTGGACTTGTCGCGGGGCGTGATCCGGGTCAACGACCCCCTGGCGGTGCGCCGCATGGTCATGGCCGGCGGCGGGGTGTCGATGCTGCCGCACCAATACTGCGTCGAGCCCCTCGCCGAGGGCCGGCTCGTCGAGGTCTGGCCGTACATCCGCCTCAGCCGGGCCAGCGCGCGCCTGACGGCGGTCTATCCCGGCCGGCGCCTGTTGTCGCCGCGGGTGCGGGCACTGCTGGATTTCCTGGTCGAGATCTGCGAGGCGCACACGGCGCGGGCTGCGCGCGCCCCCGGTTCAGCGGTGAACCGATCCTAGCGTTCCAGCAGGCTCCGCAGCAGGCGGCGCAGATCGGCGACCTCGGTCGCGGATAGGGCCTGGGTCATGGCGTCCTCGACGGCATCCACGCGCGGCTGCAGGTCCCGCAGGGTGGCGCGGCCCGCGGGGGTCAGGCGCAGGACGTAGCGGCGGCGGTCGGCCTCGTCCTGGGTGCGCACGACCAGGCCGTGGCGTTCCAGGCGGGCGGCCAGGTCGGCGATCGTCGACCGGTCCATTTCCAGCGCATCGCCCAGTTCGCGCTGGCTGGCGCCTGGGGTGCGGGCCAGGATCGCCAGCGCCGCGAATTGCACGCTGGTGATCGTGCCGGACACGAGGCGCAGCCATTCGGCGGCGTGGCGCTGCTGGGCGCGCCGGATCAAGGAGCCGGTGTACGGCAGGACCTCGCTGAGACTGCTCATGCGCCGGGTGCCAGCAGGAAGCTGTCGAAAAACGCGGCCAGCGCTTCATGGCCGTCCAGCGGCAGCACGTGGCTGACATACTGGTCCGGGCGCACGAGGACGAGGGCGCCTTGGACGCGGTCTATGCCCCGCAGGTCGAAGATGTCCGGTCCCTTGACGAGGTCGGGGCTGAAGGCCTTGTCATAGTCGATCAGGCCGTGGCGGCCTTTGCGCGGCAGCAGCACCGGCGGCAGCGCGTCGACCCGGATTTCGCGGTGGCCTTGCTGATAGATCGCGCGCACGTCGATCACGCTGTCGGGGTCGGCGTGCGCGGGCGTGTAGCGCCGCAAGGGCGAGGCGGGCGATTCGCCCAGCCAGCCCAGCAGCGCATGCAGCCGTTCGGCCCGCGCGTCGGCGTAGGCATACAGCCGCCAGGCGCCGTCGGCGCGGTGCACGTGTCCCAGGTGCAGCGGCTTGGCGTCGGCGACCCGGATCACCGGCGCCGAATGAAAGCGCATGCCGACGGTATGGCCTCGGGCCAATGCCTGGTGTTCCGAGGTGCCGATCAGCGGCCCGGCGGGGTAGTGCGTCGCCAGGCCCGAGGTGTAGCGGCCGGAGCGGATGTAGTAGTCCTGCAGCTCGGCCGGGTCCACGCCGCCGCGTTCGGGGTGGTCCGGATCCTTGGGCGGCGAGCCCATGATCGCCGACCATTCCTTGTCGAAATCGATCAGTTCCTTGGCGACCGGCTGGCGTTCGGCCGAATAGGTGTGCAGCAGCGCGGGCGCGGCCCGGTCCTCCAGGACCGCGGCGAGTTTCCAGCCCAGGTTGAAGGTGTCCTGCATCGAGACGTTCATGCCCTGGCCGGCCTTGGCGCTGTGCGTATGGCAGGCGTCGCCGGCGATGAAGACCCGCGGCAGGCGGGCGGCGACCTGGTCCTCGGGCACGTCGTCGAATTTGTCGGTGACGCGCTGGCCGACCTCGTACACCGAGGCCCAGGCGATGTCCTTGACCTCCAGCGTGTAGGGATGCAGCACCTTCCGGGCGATCTCGATCAGCCGTTCGGGCGGCGTGCGCCGGATCTCGTCGCGGCGTTCGGGCACGACCTCGCCCAGGTCGACGTACAGGCGCACCAGGTAATCGCCCTCGCGCGGGATCAGCAGGATGTTGCCCTCGTTGGCGGATTGGATCGCCGCTTTGATGCGGATGTCGGGGAAATCCGTCACCGCGAGGATGTCCATGACGCCCCAGGCATGGTTGGCGGCGTCGCCCTGCAGTTCGCGGCCGATCGAACGGCGTACGGCGCTGCGCGCGCCGTCGGTGCCCACCACGTATTTGGCGCGGATGCTGCGTTCGGCGCCGCCGTCCGTGGGCCGCAGCGTCACGGTGACCGGATGGTCGCCGGAATCGGCCACCTCGACCCGGACGGCCTCGAGCCCGTAGTCGGGCGTCAGGCGCGTCGGCGATTTCTGCATGTATTCCAGCAGGTGCTGCTGCAGGCGGGCCTGGTTGACGATGACGTGCGGCATCTCGGACAGTTCGTTGGCGGCGTCATCGACGCGGCCGGTGCGCGTGATGCGCGAGCGGTCCTTTTCGTCGGGACGCCAGAAGACCGTTTCGGTGATCCAGCAGGCCTCGCGCAGCAGGCGCGACGACAGCCCGAACGCCTCGAACATCTCCACGGTGCGGGAGGCGACGCCGTCCGCGTGGCCCAGTTCCAGCGGGCCCGCGCGCCGTTCGACGATGCGGGTCGTGAAACCGGCAAAGGTCGAGAGCTGGGCCGCCAGCACCAGGCCCGCCGGGCCGGTGCCGATGATCAGCACGTCCACGGTGTCGGGCGGGTCCGCGGGCGGATGTTCGAAGCCCGGCGCCGCCGCCTGGAGTTCGGGGTCGCCGTATTGATAGCCGTTCAGGTAATACTGCATGGATCGAATCTCCAAGATCGAAGATGGGAAGGGGCTGTAATTAATCAGTGTACCAACTAATTTAATCCGTACACCAACTAAATGTCATCAGTCATAACCCTCATGAAACCTCAGGCGTAGCCGCGATAGAAGAACGCCGCCGTCACGGCAAAGAACGCCAGGGCAATGATCCTGCGCAGCGTGTCCGTGGTGAGCCGGCGGGTCACCAGGGCGCCCACGTAGCCGCCGGCCACGGCCGCCACCGTCATGGACAGGGCCAGTTCCCAATACACTTGGCCCCAGAGCGCAAAAATCAGGACCGCGACGACCCGGGCGGCCCCCACCATCAGCGTCTTCATGCCGTTCAGCGCTCGGACGTCGCCCAGGCCGAATACGGTCCAGCCCGCCATCATCATGATCCCCACGGCGCCGCCGAAATAGCCGCCGTAGGCGCCCAGCAGGAATTGGTAGGCGGCGATCGGCACGGGCCGCAGGCGCGTGCCTGCCGGCGCCAGCCGCGCCTGGATGGTTTTCCCGAAAGTGAATGTGAGGGCCCCGATCAGGACCAGCCATGGAATCACCAGGTCGAATAGACGGGTGGGCGTAAAGAGCAGCAACACGGCCCCCGCGCCGCCGCCCAGCAGCGTCGAGGCCATGATCAGCGGCAGGCTGGCGTGCTGGAATGCGCGGATGTCGTCCTTGTACGCCCAGGCGCTGGCCAGGCTGCCGGGCAGCAGGGCGATGGCGCCGGTCTGGTTGGCCGCCACGGGCGGCAGGCCGGCCAGCACCAGCGCGGGAAAGGTGATGAAAGAACCTCCGCCGGCGAACGCGTTGACCACGCCGGCCAGCAGGCCCGCGACCGTCGCGACGAGAAGATGGTCATCCATGGGAGTTCACGATACTAGCCGCCGCGCAGCCACCGCAAGTAGGCCGAGCGCGTGGGCTCGGACACGGACTCCAGCACTTTCTGGTGCTTGACCTGGTGCCGCAGCACCAGCCGCGCATCGGCGACGGCGCGCGATTTGCAGAACCAGTGGCAGCTGTGCTGCAGTAGATAAAGCTCTGCGGAAAGGTGGTAGGCGCGCTCTTTCAGGCCCCACCGGCTTTCGTTGTCGACCACGTGGCGCAGGCCGGCCGCGTGGATGCGCAGCAGTTCGCGGAAATCCCGCGTCAGCGTGGGGATGAAGCGCTCGACATAGGGCAGGCACAGGGGCAGGGCGCCCATGCCGGTCGCCTGGGAGCTTTCCTTGCCCATGGCCTCGGCCAGTGCGTGGGCCTGATCCGCGACCGTGCGTTCGGCCTCGGCAAAGGACTCCAGCACCTGCAGCTGGCGGGCCTCGTCTTGTTCATGAATGGCGCGGGTGTAGCCCTGCGTCAGCATCTCCATGTGGCGTTCGATCCGCAGGTCGGCCAGGTGGCCGCCCAGCAAGGCGATATGCGTGCGCTGGTATCGCAGGCACAGCAGCCGCCATGCCACGATGACCGCCAGCGCGGTCAATACAATGTCCATCGTCAGGATTCCCCTCGTCGTCCAGCCGAGATACTGGCACAAAAGCAAGAGGCCCGCGAGCGGCCGCGTCTCGCCGGCGGGCGGGGACCTCAGGGCTCGGGACGCCGCACCACGAATCGCTCGACGTATTCGTTGGCCGGGTGATGGCGGATGTCGTCGGGGCTGCCGGCCTGTTCGACCTTGCCGTCGCGCAGGATGACGATGTGCTGGCCCAGGCGCAGAGCCTCCTCGATGTCGTGGGTGACGAAGACAATGGTTTTTTGCAGGCGCTGCTGCAGGCCCAGCAATTGGTCCTGCATGTCGCGGCGGATCAGGGGATCCAGGGCCGAGAACGCCTCGTCCATCAAGAGGACCTCCGCATCGATCGTCAGGGCCCGCGCCAGGCCGACCCGCTGGCGCATGCCGCCCGACAGTTCATCGGGGTAGTTCTTTTCGTATCCCTGCAGGCCCACGCGTTCGAGCCAGGCGCCGGCCGCCTCGCGCGCCTGCAGCGGGCTCTCGCCGCGCACGCGCAGGCCGAAGGCCACGTTGTCGATGACGTTGACGTGCGGCAGCAGGCCGAAGTTCTGGAACACCATGCTGATGCGGTGCCGGCGCAGCTCGCGCAGTGCGGGCATGCTGAGGTCCAGGATATTGCTGCCGTCGACCAGGATCTGTCCGGCGGAGGGGTCGATCAGGCGGTTCAAGTGCCGGACCAGGGTCGACTTGCCCGATCCCGACAGGCCCATGATGCAGGATATCCGCCCCGCCGCCAGTTTGGCGCTGACCCCGGCTAGGCCCACGTTGCAGCCGGTCTGGGCCTGGACGCCGGCCTTGTCGGCCCCCTGGCGCAACAGCTCGACCGCCCGGGTCTCCTGGGGCCCGCCATCGCGCGGGCCGAAGACCTTGTACACCTCGCGGATCTCGATCTTGGTCTCGTCCATCATCGTGTCTCGCGCGGTGGGGCCGGGCGCCGCCGGCGCGGGCGGCCATAGGCCTGGGTGATGCGGTCGATGACGATGGCGAGGATCACGATGGCCGCCCCGGCCTGCAGGCCGCGGCCCACGTCCAGCGTCTGGATGCCCGCCAGCACGTCCTCGCCCAGGCCGCGCGCGCCGATCATGGACGCCACCACCACCATGGCCAGCGCCATCATGGTGGTCTGGTTGATCCCCGCCATGATGCTGGGCCGGGCCAGCGGCAGGGTCACCCGGGTCAGCATCTGCCAGCGGGTGACGCCGAAGGCCTGCGCGGCCTCCATGATGTCGTGATCCACCTGGCGCAGGCCGAGTATGGTCAGGCGGATCAGCGGCGGCACCGCATAGATGATGGTGGCGAACAGGGCCGGCACCTTGCCCAGGCCGAACAGCATCAGCACCGGAATGAGGTACACGAAGCTGGGCAGGGTCTGCATGACGTCCAGCACCGGGGTCAGCAGCCGGCGCAGCAGGCGGCTGCGGGCGGCCATGATGCCCGTCGGCACGCCCAGCACGATGGACACCAGCGTCGACACCAGCACCAGCGCGAAGGTCTGGATGAGCTTGTCCCACAGCCCCATGGCGCCGACCAGGTACAGGCCGGCGACGTACAGCACCGGCGCCCAGGGCTTGCGCGTGGCGTGCCAGGACAGCGCCGCGACCAGCAGCAGGAACGCCCAGGGCGGGATCGCCTGCATGAGGCGCTCGACGGGCAGCAGCAGGCCGCGCAGCATGAGGTCGCTGGCCTGGCGGAATACGCCGCCGTAGGCCTTCACCATGTCCATCAGCTGCCGGTTCACGAAAGCGGCGGCCGACCAGTCGGGGAAAAAGCCGTCCGCCTGGGCGCCGGCCGCGGTCCCCGCCGCGGCGGTGTCGGGCTCGCCCGCCCGGGCGTTCGCCGGCTGGGCGAGCCCCAGCGCGGCGGCCACGCGCCCGGCCGCGTCCGGCGGCAGCCACGCCCGCCAGACCTCCGGGTGTTCGCGCAGGAACTGGTCGGCCATGGCCTCGCCGCCTTTGCGGGTCTCGGTCATGTCCAGGATCATGCGGTTCAGCAGCGGCGGCTGGAATTGCAGCTTTTCAAAGAACGCCATCAGTTCGGGGTTGCGCGCCGCAAAGGGCGCGGACACCGCCACCGACAGGCGGGCCACCAGGAAATCCGAGGCGCACAGCGTACCCTCGCCGCTGACGATGGCGTCCCAGCAGGCCTGGTTGAAGGGACCTTGGTCGATCTTGTGGAATGTGTACTTGGCCATCAGGCCGGCGGGCTGCCAGTAATAGAACAGGATGGGCAGGCCCCTGTCGTATGCCGAGCTGATCGCCGCATCCAGCGCGGCGCCCGTGCCTGCGCGGAAATTGGTGTAGTCGTCCTCCAGGCCGTGCAATTGCAACAGCCGGCTGTTGGTCTTTTCGCAGACCCAGCCCGACGGGCAGTTCAGAAAGCGCCCCTTGCCGGGGTCCTCGGGATCGGTGAAGAGCGACTTGTACCGCGGCAGGTCGCGCCAGCTGCGCAGCTCGGGCGCCGAGGCCTCGATGCCGCGCCCGGGATCGCCGTGGACCACGTAGTCGGGTACGTACCAGCCTTGTTCGGCGCCGCCGGCCAGGGTGTCGCCCACGATGCGGACCTTGCCGTCCCGGATGGCGTCCTCGATGATGGCGGACCGGCCCGACCAGATCTCCGCGATGATCTGCAGGTCGTCCTGCGCCAGCGCCGATTCGAGGGCGGCCGATGCACCCGGCACGATTTCCGTGGCGCAGCCGTAGCCGGCGCCGAGCAGCTTGCGCACGACTTGCGTGGTGAACGAGGCGCTTTCCCAGTTCAGGTCCGCCAGCCTGATCGGTTGCCCATCATTGCAGGCGGCCGTCTGTCCCCGAGCCGTCAACGGCAGCATGAAGGCCAGGCAGACAGATGCCGTTGCGAGCGCGCGCAGCAATCTTCCCATCCGAAAAAATCTTACAGTAATGCCCGGATACCGTCCACACCGCGCAGAAACCGGGCTGATGCGCCGGCGATGGCCCTGGCCGCGCGGCATGCTTGCCCGGCTGCCCGGCGCCACCCCGATGTGCTAAGGTTTTCCCGAGCGTTGAAACCAGGGGAACGATATGAGCGAACTCACACCCGGCGAGGCGAGATCTTCCGAATCCAGCCGTGCGCAGGCTGCCTTGCGCGAGAAATGGAAATGGTTCATTGCCCTGGGCGCCCTGCTCATCGTGGTGGGCCTCGTGGCCTCTTACCACATCCTGACGGCGACCCTCACCAGCGTGATTTTCATCGGCATCCTGATGCTGATCGGCGGGGTGGGGATGCTGGTGCATGCCTGGCGGGTCCAGGGGTGGGGCAGCTTCCTGTTGTGGACTGTCAGCGGGATCCTGTATTTGGCAGCCGGCGTCGTCGCCTTTTACAACCCCCTGGTGGGCGCCACCTTATTTACCCTGTTGATCGGCGCCACACTGATCGGTTCGGGCGCCTTTCGCCTGTGGGTGTGGTTCCAGAACCGGGCCCAGCGGGGCTGGCAGTGGCTGGCGCTGTCGGGCGGGGCGTCGTTGCTGGCGGGGCTGGCCATCGCCGCCGGTTGGCCGGAAAACAGCGTCTGGGTGCTGGGACTGCTGTTGGCCCTGGACCTGCTTCTTCAAGGCTGGACGCTGATCATGGTGGGCCTGGCCTTGCATCGCATATAGCGCTTTCGGCCACCCCGCGCGCCAGTGCCGCGCTGAGGTGCTCCATGGGGAATGGCAAGCCCGTCAGGGCGCCAGTTCGGGCGTGCGCACGTGCTCCTGCCGGATCCCGTAGCCGAACAGCCGGGCCGGGCGGTTGCGCACCACACGCAATGACAGCAGCAGCCGCAACAGCCACGGGATGCGCGGCGGCCTGCCGTCCGCCTCCAGCGCCCGGCTGATGACGCGGTTCTGGATGGCCAGCTGTACCCGCTGCACCACGCGCACCGGCAGCTCGCGCCGTCGCTGGACGGCCGCAAGCTGCGCCTCGTCGATGCGGCGCCCCTCGCGCAGCGGCGTCGCCAGCGCGTTGGCCGCGGCCACGGCGTCCTGGATCGCCAGGTTGATGCCGACGCCGCCGATCGGCGACATCGCGTGCGCGGCATCCCCGATCAGCAGCAGACCGGGCGTGTGCCAGCGGTCCAGGCGATCGACTTGCACCGCCAGCGTGCTGATCGCATCCCAGCTTTCTATGCTGTCCCTCCGGTCGGACAGAAAGGGTGCCAGCCGCACGACCGCGTCGCGCAGGCGGTCGATCGGCTGGGCACGCAGCTCGGCGTCGCTGCCTTTGGGCACCACGAAGGCCGTCTGCCAGTACTCGTTGCGATTGAGCAGGACCATCAAGTGGCCGTGGTTCGCGATGCCGAACGTGCCTTGCGGATCGTGTGCCGAGCGGGGCATCCGGAACCACAGCACATCCATCGGCGCCCCGTAGTCCGTGCCTTTCAAGCCCGCCGCCGCGCGTATCGTGGAATGCCGTCCGTCGCAGGCGACCACCAGGTCGGCGCGCAATTCATAGGCCCCGTCGGGCGATTCGACACGCACGCCGGCCACGCGCCCGCCGTCCCTCATCAGGCCGGTGGCGGTATGCCGCATGCGCAGGTCGAAGCTCGGGTAGCGCCTGCCCGCATCCGCCAGGAGATTGAGGAAATCCCATTGCGGCACCAGCGCCAGGTAGTCGAACGGCCGCAGTCCACGGAAATCCACCACCGGCTGTTCACGTCCGGCGATCAGGCCGCTGAGCAGGCTTTCGCGCCGCTGGGGCAATTGCTTGAATTTTTGCAGCAGGCCGAGTTCCTGGAGGATCTGCAGGGTCGAGGGATGCACGGTGTCGCCGCGGAAGTCGCGCAGGAAATCACTGTGCTTTTCCAGGACGGTCACCGCCACGCCCGCCCGCGCCAGCAACAGCCCCAGCATCATGCCGGCGGGGCCGCCGCCGACGACGCAGCATCGTGTGGAATGAAGGGGATTCGGATCGAGTGGCATGATCGTGTGCTCGAGAATAGGCGCCCGCCGGCAGGGGTCAATAGTAGCGCCAATTGGCCTCCATCCAAGCATGAGTTCCACAAACCCGGCCTGAAAAAACCTGGTGAAACATGGACATGCGGCCTTTTGTGAGAGAGGACGATTCAAGGGATTGAATCATGCGAGGGCCGCTTTGGGCGCCGATCGGCGTAGGCTTCCACGAGCCGGTCGAGGAAGCCGTACAGCGTCCGGTTCATGGCGCCGTCATGGTTTTCCTTGAATAGAGAGCAAGGTCAGTCAGCTCGGCGTCTGGCTGGACTCAGGCGGATGGTCAATGGCGAACATCAGGGCGCTCGAAGCGCAGGTGATAGGATTCGAGTTGGCAGGTGCAGGCTGCGGCAAGTCCTGGCCGCGACTGGTTGGAGATAGTCTGATGATAAATGAACAAGATCGTATGCACCTTCGGCGGTGCGTGGAATTGGCGGCATCGGCCCTTGCCGCCGGCGATGAGCCTTTTGGTTCGCTGCTTGTGTCATCTGGCGGCGAGGTTTTGTTTGAAGACCGCAACCGTGTTTCGGGTGGCGATCACACACGGCACCCTGAGTTTGCAATAGCAAGATGGGCCGCGGAAAACATGAGCCCCGAAGAAAGAGCCCGGGCGACCGTTGCGTGAGTCAGCGCCCGATGCCGTGGCCATATACCAGGCGGCCGCCCAGCCAGCCGCCGATGGCCAGTGTGATGAAGCCGACAATATCCAGAAACAGGGACAAAATGTCCGGTGCGAGCGGCTGCAGATGGTCCAGGCGCAACAGGAGGCTCGTCGAAAAAAAGACGAAAGCGGTCAGCATGAGCCCCATGTGCAGGTAGACATCGCGCAGGGCCGGGCCGTCGGGGACGCGGGACAGCTCCATGATGCCGGCCGCCATGGCCGGCAGTGCGACGACACAACCCACCACCAGCAGGCCGGCCGACCATCCCCAGGCGGATTCCCCGAACCAGAGGCCGCTGAAATCCGTCAGCGTCGCCAGCGACCAACAGGCAATCGGAAAGTGGACCAATGCGGGGTGCAGGGGATGGCGCATGGCGTCAGAGGACGACACTGAGGAGCGTCAGGAAGCCGATGACGGCGATTGTGGCGTGCACGACCACCACGGCTTTCGGCGGAAGCCGCTTGCGTGCATGAAAGGAGACCAGGAAGAAGCCCCCGAGCGCAGCAATCAGCAGCAGGATGAAGCCGGTCAACACGGGTTGCGAGGTGGATCCCTGGACCAGCGCGACGATGAGCAGTATCAGTCCCACCGCCCCCAGCAAGGCGTGCAGCAGCGATAAGGCCCAGGGGGCGAACTTGCCGCGCAGGACGTGAGCGGCGAGAATCAAGCCTCCCACGGCGGCAATGGCGAAGACGATGATTGCAGCGGTGATCATTTTTTTATCCTTGGATAGCAGTATCGGATCTCGAAAACGTACCCGACCATTGGGGGTACATCCGTATAGATGCTTCCTGACTGAAGGACGTTTCAGTGTTCCGCTGATTGTGATCTAGAGTGTGCTGTTTGGTTAGTTCGCATACTTGACTTCGGCGCCTGAACTTGCCATGCGGCGTTGCAAATGCTCGCGATAGCACAGGCTATCGCTGCGCTTTGTGCCTTGCCCCGGACACGAATCCACCGATTTCATCATGGCTACGTACTTCTGAGACACGACACTAGTTTCCAAGAGCTGCATGGGAGCCACGCGGGACATTTGGCAGATCAGGCTGACGAGTGCGGTCTTACCGGCTGACAGCCTCTGCGCAAGGCGGCCTGATCGATATCTTCGCCTGGGCTCATGAACACTTCGGTGAACAGGCGCGTTTTCGCTATGAGTCCCTGATCCTCACCGCACTGCGTGATATCGCTGCCGCTCCCGAACGGGTGGGCAGCATCGAGCGGCCCGAACTGGGTGAGGGCATTCGTTCCTGGCATGTGCGCCTGAGCCAGGATCGCGGACGCACCCCGAGCGGCATCGTGCGCCGGCCCCGGCATTTCCTGATCTATCGGCTGGAATCCGACGTGGTTGTCATCGGCCGGGTGCTGTACGACGGTACGCAAGAAGGCCCGAAACCGGAGTCTGGGCCTTTTCAAATCTTGGAACGGGAAACGAGTCACTGGATCAGGATCTCACTCTTTGATGAGAATGGGATTTTTCTATCCTGTCCGAGCAGGATGGACAAGATTATGGACAAATTCTGGTCTCACGAGAAGGCACAACGGTTGTTACAAACCAAAATCCTCTCTGAATCGGTCAATCTGGTGCATCCGGGAGTGGAGGATCGTCACGATACCAATGTCGTTGTTTGACAGCCGGCGCCAATAGACGAAGTGCTGTTCGTAGCGGAAGAAGTAACCGTCGATGCCGAATTCAGCGGGGATGGGACGTGATGTTGTCCGTCGGCTCTCGATTCCGTCAAAGGTCTCGAACAATCCGGTGATATAGCGGTCAGCCTGTTGCGTGCCCCAATGATCCCTCGTGTAGTGGTAGATCTCGTCGAGCCGGTAGGAGGCCGCCTCCTGGACTCGGATCTGTACCTTGGCCACGCATTTAAGCCCGGTTGCGTGCAATCACGTCGGCCGCTGTCAGGGGCTGGTATGAAGACTCTGGGGCTGCGTAGGCATGGGCCAGCTCTGTCTTCAACCGGTCGAATGCTTCTTGTTCGGTGCGCTCCTTGTCCCGGCGGATCAGATCGCGCATGTACTCGCTGACGTTTTCGTAGGCGCCGTGCTCCCCCACGTTGGCAGCGACGAAGTCGCTGAGAGTCCCGCTGAGGCGGACCGTCATGGTCGTCGTGCGTGCTTTTGGCATGGTGTGTTCCTACCTGAGGTATTGGTATTCAATATAATTAAATTTGAATACGATGGCAAAGGTCGTAGGACAGAGGTGCGGAAGGGCGCTAGCGCCGGCTGCCGAGGACGAAAGCCCTCCCGGCTTGCACGTATCCACCACTGAAGTCCCGGCCGGAGCAAAGGCGAGGTATCTGCAGTAGGAGTCATCAAGCAAAGAGATACTGGCGACAGCCCAGTTCCCCGTACATACCTGGTTGTATCCCATTGCTGGATTAGGCAATCTTGGGGTCGGATCGGCTACAAAAGCGGATGCGGGGCGGTGCTCAAGCCTTGCTGAAGCAGGCCGACGCCCATCAGACCGATTGCCGTGCCGCCCAGCAGGCCCAGCAGGTCGAAAACCAGGCCTGTGTGATGCGACGCGGCACGGCTGCGCTGGAACACTCGCAGCGCGACGTGCCGAAACGAGACGGCAGCGGTGGCCAGCAGGCTCACGGTGGCCGTCGTGCCCAGCGACATGGCCAGCACCGCGCCGATACCGGCCCAGCGCAGGCCAAGCGAGTAGGCGACCAGCAGCACGAGAATGGCGCCCGTGCAGGGTCGCAGCCCGATCGCCAGGATGACGGGCAATGCGCTGCGCCAGATCAGCCCTTCGGTTGACAGGATGATCGTGCTGCGCACGTCGATCCAGGCATGAGGGTGGGCGTGCAGGCTGAATGGCGCGAGTGCCAGCGCCAGCACCGCAAGGAATCGATTCACGTTGTTTGGGCCTTGCAACGGGCTGAGCCGCGCGCGGCTCAAGGCATCGAGCCGCGCCGATCATGGCGTCATCGGTGATTCACCGCCCCAGCGCGGCATCCCGGATGGTGCTGACATTATGCCGCATCATATCGATGTAGGTTGAGGCGGGGCCATCTGCCGTTGACAGAGCATCGGAATACAGCTCGCCGCCGATCTTCATGCCGGTTTCCTGGGCGATTTGCTGGACCAACCGGGGGTTGCTGATGTTTTCAATAAAGATGGCCGAAGCCTGCTGGTCCTTGATCTGCTGGATCAATGAGGCCACGCCCGCGGCCGAGGCGTCCGAGCCGGTGCTCACGCCTTGCGGGGCCAGGAATTGCAGGCCGTATTCGTGTCCCAGATAGCCGAAGGCATCGTGCGAGGTAATGATCGTGCGTTGGCTGGCCGGAATCTGAGCCACCATGGCTTTCAGCTCGGCATCCAGCGCCTGCAGCTTCTCGTCATAGGATTTGGCATTGGCCTGGTAGCTGGGGCAGCCGCCGGCATCGGCGGCGCAAAAGGCCTGGGCGATGTTGTTGACGTATACCCGCGCGTTAGCCACTGACTGCCATGCATGCGGGTCGTATTCGCCATGGTGATGATGGTGGGCGTGTTCGTCCGCATGGTCATGATCGTGGTCGTCATGATCGTGATCTGCGTGCTCATGATCCTCCTCGGTGTTGCGCAGCAACTCGACGCCCTGCGTGAGCGCGATCACCGGCGCCTTGGCGCCCGATGCCTGGACGAGCCGATCCAGAAAGCCTTCCAGGTGCAGGCCATTGGCCAGCACGACATCGGCCTGACCCATGGCAACCGCATCGGTCGGCTTGGGCTCATAGGAATGGGTGTCTCCATTGGGCGGGACCAGCGTGGTCAGTTTGATCCGCTCGCCGCCCACGTTCCTGGCGAAATCGCTGATGATGGAAAACGTGGAGACGACTTGCAATTCTTGGGCATGGGCCTGCGGCCCCGCCAGCAAGGCTGCCGTGGCAATGCCGGCCATGGCGGCGAGTTTGCGGGATTTGGACATGGGGTGCCTTTCGATCATGAGTGGTAGATAGGAATAATTGGTACAAGCAATTGATACGTTATAACATAGCATTTATGGGCTGTTCGACATGCTCGTATTCAAGCGAAATCCATGGCGCAGGCTCCGCGCACAAGGTTTTATGGAGGCGCTGTGGTTGACGGGCGGTCCGGCCGTCAAAAAGTCTGCCGCGTTGTACACTACCCCTATGGTCAACCCGCGTAAATCTTCCGCTAAAACAACGGCTTCGGCGTTCGCCTCGCAGCTCGAGGCGGCCCAGGCGCATTGCCGCGCCCGGGGTGGCCGGCTGACGGCCCAGCGCAAAGAGATTCTGGAGCTGCTGTTGCGGCGTGGCGGATCGGCCAAAGCCTACGATTTGCAGGACGATATGCGCGCGCGCCACGGGCGCGTGGCGCCCTCGACGGTGTACCGGGCGCTGGAGTTCCTGATGGACCAGCATCTGGTGCATCGGGTCGATGCCCTGAATACCTTCATCGTATGCAATGCCGAGCACACGGCGCATCATCCGCTGCTGCTGGTGTGCTCCAGTTGCGAGGCCGTCACCGAGCTGCACGACGACCAGGCCTACGAAGCCGTGCAAAAAACCCTGCGCCAGGCGGGCGGCGGCTTTGTGGAGGCCGAGATCGAGGTGAAGGGCACTTGCGGCAAATGTCGGGCACAGGTCTAGAACTCCACCCGCAGGTTTGCCGATACCGTCCGCCCGGGCGAGGTGTAGGCGGCCAGGCGCGGATCATTGCCGGTCAGGCCGCTGACCCGCGACCACTCGTGGTATTTGCGGTCAAACAGGTTGAACACCGCCAGATTGAGCGTGGCCTGCTTGCCTAGGCGCACATAGCCGGTCATGTCGACCGTGGTGTAGCCGGCGGTGGTCAGGGGCACCGGGGCGGTGGGGCCGGTTTGCGTCAGATCCTCATTGACCCGCTTCTTGGCCGAGACGAAGGTGCCGATCAGCTGGCCGCCGTACTGGGCGCCCGCCGCATCCCAGGCCAGCGCCGCGACCAGTTTGAAGGGCTGCACGCTGTTGAGCGGCTGATCGTTGGTGAGGTCATTGCCCATCGCCCATTGGGCCGCGCCGATCAGGCGCCACCGATCCTGGCTGTCGATCCATGGGTTCAGCGACAGCGTGCCTTTGGCCTCGATGCCGTAGATCTCGACCTCGCCGATGTTGCGCGACTGAAAGCGCCGGATGGCGCGCGGCCCGCCGCTCGCCCCAGACGGGATGTAGGCGATCATCTGGGTATCGATGAAGTCCTTGTACCGGTTGTAGAAGCCGGTCAGTTCGTACGTGCCGGCCGCGGACTCGCCGCGCATGCCCAACTCCACCCCACGGCTGTGCTCGGGTTTCAGGTCCGGCGCCGGAATGAAGTCGTGGATGAAAGTGGCCACGGGCACCTGACCGATCCGGTTCAACTGATCGTAGGTCGGCATTCTGAAGCCGGTCACATAATTCGCATATAAGACCTGTCTGGGGTGCCATTCGTAACTGAGCCCCAGGCGCGGCGTGAAGGCGCTTTCGGACAGGCCCACTGGTTGGCTGTTGGCCACGTTCGCGTTGGCAAACTCGTCATCGGGCTTGGGCGACAGCTTGTAGTAGTCGTAGCGCAGGCTGGGTGTGAGTTTGATGCGTCCATCGCCAAAAGCGATCTCGTCCTGGAAGAACAGGCCGATGCTGCGCACGTCGGTGTCCGGCGCGATCTTGCGCGGGTAGACGTCGCCGTCGATCACGTGGGTGGCGGGGCCGCCCGCGGCTGAACGCTGGCTGGCATCGTTGGTAAAGCTGATCGACTTATACAGCAGGTCAACGCCGGCCACCCAGCGGTGGCTCGTCGCACCCGCGCTCGCGTGGCCATCGATCTGGAGCGAACCCGACCATTGCGGCTCGCGGTACGAGAGCAGGGTGTCGCGCAGCAGGGCCGGCGATGCGCCTGGCGGCTGGCGATGCTCGGCGGTGCGCTCCTTGCTCGTGCTGCGCTGGTAGTCGATCTGGGCTCTGAGCGTATCGAACCATCCGGCCTGCGCATCCCAGCGATAGGCCAGCCCCAGGCGCGAGCGGGTGCTGTCGTCGTCCGCCGAGCTGCGCAGGATGCGGGTGCCTCCGGCGATCGGGCCGGCCAGCGAGTCCTGTTCGGTCTTGACGTTTTGCGTGTAGTACTCGCCGGTCAGTGTGAGGCTCTGAGCCGAGCCCAGATCGAGGATGGACTTGAGCAGCACGTTTTGCTGATCGACGTCCTGCGGGTTGGGGACGGCGCTGCTGTCGTTGTTTTCCAGCTCATGGCCTTTGCGCGCGGTCACCGAGAGCAGGTTCTGCGTGGGGCCGGCCCGAAATGCCAGGTTGGCGGTGGCCGAGCGGCTGTTGTCGGCGCCGTCGTAGCCGATCGAGGCGTTGCCGGCAAAGCCTTGTCCCTCGTCCAGAAAGTCGGTGGGCGACAGGGTACGAAACAGCACGACGCCCGCCAGGGCATCGCTGCCATACAGGCTGGATGCCGGGCCGCGCAACACTTCCACGCGCGAGAGCGAGGCTGGGTCAAGCTTGAGCTGGCCCAGATTGGCGCCGGCGGCCACGTAGCCGTTGGGCAGGCGCACGCCATCGACCAGCATCGCCAGGCGTTGCCCGCCGATGCCGCGCACCTCGATTCCGGCTTCGCCGCCCCGGCCGCGCGGCTCGCGCTTGACCGCAATGCCCGGTTCGTAGCGGAACAGTTCACCAAAGTCGGTGACGAGATTTTCCTGCATCTGCGCCTGGTCGATGACGCTGATGGTGGCCGGTGTGGTCAAGGCATCGCTGGCCTGCCGGGTGGCGGTGACCACCACGGGGGCCAGTTGCGTCGTGTGCGTGACGGACGTTTGAGCGTGGTCGGAGGAGGGACTTTGCTGAGCGTATGCGCCGCCCGAGAACGCGGCGGCGAGCGCCAGGGCGAGTGGCGTCCAGTGATGAGGTCGAGTCATGTGAGGCCGTAAGAGAGCGTTAGAAAATGCTATGTTATAACATCACATTATTGATGATGAAAAGAAGAACGCATGAATCGGACAAGAGGGTTTGATCGATGGGCGGCGCCATGGTTGCGCTCGCGCCGTCCGCTCGGCTGGGGCATGGCGGCGGCGCTGCTGCTGGGCGTGTTGGGGGTCGCATGGCACTATTGGCTTGCCCCTACGCGCGTGGCGCTGGTGAACTATCCGGACTTCCAGGCCGCGCGCATCATCCAGGCGCGCCCGAACGCCATGGTCCGCGTCAAGGCACTGAAAACGGAGCAGCTGGAGGACATCCGAGGCTATGACCTGGCGCTCGTCTTTGGCCGGGGCCTCAAATTGGATGAAGCGCAGCTGGCGCGCCTGCAGTCGGTGGCCGCGGCAGGCACGCCCGTGTATGTGGATGGCGCAACCGATCCGCGCCACGACGTGACGAACCTCGAGGGCGCCGACCTGGATGCGGTTTCGGGCTACTTGCGCAACGGCGGACGGCGCAACTATGCGCAGTTCCTGAACTACGCGCGTCGCGTCTTCGATGGCAAGCCACTGTTTTCCGCCGACGTGCGAGCGCCCGAGGAAATGCCTCGGGATGTGTTCTTTGGCCTGGATGAGGCGGCGGTCTTTACCGACTTCGCGGCGTTCCAGGCGTGGCGTAAGGACCAGCCCGGCTGGCAGGCGGGGCGGCCGCGCCTGGCGCTGCTGACCAGCGTGCCCGGCCCCTTCAATGCCAATCGCGAACACGTCGATGCGGTGATCCGCGCGTTCGAGGCCGAAGGCTTCAATGTGGTGCCGATTTCGGCGGTGGGCCGGCGCCTGGCGCTGTTGCAGCAGGTGGATCCGGCGGCGGTCGTCTACATGCCGCATGGCCGGCTGACCCTGGGCCAGGCTGACGAAGCCCAGGCCTGGCTCGCCCAACGCAATATTCCGTTGTTTGCGCCCCTGACCATTTTCAATGAACAGAGCGATTGGGAGGGCGATCAGCGCAGCTATGACGGCGGACTGCTGACCATGTCGGTGACGCTGCCCGAGCTGGACGGGGCGATCGCGCCCATGGTGATCGCCGCTCAGGCGCGCGATGCCAACGGCCTGAAAGTCTTTCGAGCCTTGCCCGAGCGCCTGGCGCGTTTTGCCAGCCTCGTGCGGCGCACGGTGGCGCTCAAGCACACCGCCAACGCGGACAAGAAGCTGGCGATCTACTACTACAAGGGACCGGGGCTCAGCGCGCTGACCGCCGGCGATCTGGAGGTCGTGCCGTCTCTGTACGCGCTGCTCACGCATCTGAAAGCGCAGGGCTACCGTGTCGAAGGATTGCCGGATACGGTCGAAGGGTTTGCCCGCTTGCTACAGCAGCGTGGACCGAATATCGGGCCGTACGCCAAGGGCGATTTCGCGGCCTTCGCGCGCGATGCGGATCCAGCCTTGGTGTCCGCCGCGCAGTTGGGGCAGTGGTGCGGCGCAAGCATCCCGCAGGCGCTCTGCGACCAGGTCGCCCAGCAGTTCGGGCCGGCGCCGGGTCGCTATCTGCGCATCGATGACCAGGTGGCCGTGGCGCGCGTCCCGCTGGGCAATGTCGTGCTCTTGCCGCAGCCCTTGCCCGGCATCGGTGACGATACCTTCAAGCTGGTGCATGGCACGAATCGGGCGCCACCCTGGCCTTATGTGGCTTCCTACCTCTGGACACGCCAGGTGTTCCAGGCCGACGCCATCATGCACTTCGGCACGCACGGCAGCCTGGAGTTCACACCCTGGAAGCAGGTGGGTCTGTCCGATCACGACTGGCCCGATGCGCTGATCGGGCAAACGCCGCACGTCTATCTGTACACCATGGGCAATGTGGGCGAGGCCATGATCGCCAAGCGGCGCAGCTACGCCACCATCGTCTCGCACCTGACGCCGGCCTTTCGCGAGGGCGGGGCGCAGGCCGACGCCAAGCAGTTGGCCGATCGCCTGCAGGCCTGGGACCATGCCGAGAATGCTGCATTGAAGGCGGAATATGCCAAAGACGTTCAGCGCGAGGCGGTGGCGCTGAAGCTGAACGAGGATCTGGGTTTCTCAGCGGATATGGCCTGGAGCCCCGAACAGCTGGCGAAGCTGGCCGATCATATGGAAACGCTGGAGCATGCCAAGATCATCGCCGGGCTGTATACGCTGGGCACCGCGTATTCGGTCGATGACCAGCACGGCTCGGCGCGGCTCATGGGGATCGATGCGCTGATACAGGCGCTAGCCGAGTTGGACGTGGCGCGCGGGGTGGTGACGCGCGCGCAGCTCGACAGCCCCGCCTGGCTGGCCGAGCACTATCGCGACCGGGCCGATGCGTTGATCACCGAGGTCAGCGCAGAAGGCGCAGATCCCGCGCAAGTCTTGGCCCGTGTTGTCAGCGACTCGGAACTGCAACGCGCACAAGCCTGGGAGCGTGCGCGACCACAACCGGGCGATGAGGATCTGATCACGGGTTTTGCCCAAGCCGTGCTGACCCTGCGCGATCGACTGCGTGCCATTCCGGGATATGGGGCACTGCTGGCCGACAGCCCGGCGCGCGAGCTGGCCGCGCTGGATAATGCGCTGTCTGGCGGCTACACGCCGCCTTCGTCGGGCGGCGATCCCATTGCGAATCCCGCCGCGCTGCCCACGGGCCGCAATCTGTTTTCCATCGACGCCGAGAAAACACCGTCCGAGCAGGCCTGGCGCGTGGGGGTGCGGCTGGCCGACCAGTTGCTGGCCGAACATCGGGCAACACACGAGGGCGCCTGGCCCCGGAAAGTGGCCTTCACGCTCTGGGCGGGCGATTTCATCCAGACCGAGGGCGTGGCGCTTGCGCAAATCCTTTATCTGCTGGGGGTGGAGCCGGTGCGCGATCCCTTTGGCCGTATCGCCAGCCTGCGCCTGATCCCGCAAGCCGAGCTCGCGCGCCCGCGCATCGACGTGGTGGTGCAGACTTCGGGCCAGTTGCGTGATCTGGCGGCATCGCGCCTGTACCTGATCAATCAGGCCGTGGCGCTGGCCGCCGGCGCGCGCGATGAGGACAACGCCGTGGCGCAAGGCGTGCGGGCCGTGGAGCGTGAACTGAAGGATAAAGGCCTGTCGCCGCTGGATGCCCGGCGCTTGGCCTCGGTACGGGTCTTTGGGGGGGTCAACGGCAATTACGGCACGGGCATCCTGGGCATGGTCGAGGCGGGGGACCGCTGGCAGGACGCCTCGCAGGTGGCCGGCACCTACTTGAACAATATGGGCGCAGCCTTTGGCGAAGGGGATTTGTGGGGCGCCTTCCAGCCCGGTGTTTTCCAGGCAGCGTTGGGCGGCACCGACCTGGTGGTCCAGCCCTTGCAGTCCAACACCTGGGGACCGATTTCGCTCGATCACGTCTACGAGTTCATGGGCGGGCTGAACCTGGCGGTGCGCGAAGTGACCGGCAAGGACCCGGCCGCCTACTTCAGCGACTTGCGCAACCCCGCGCGCCCCGTCATGCGCGAAGCGGGCGCCGCGATTGCCGTCGAGGCGCGCGCGACCCTGCTCAACCCCGCCTATATCGAGGCCATGACCCAGGGCGGCGCGTCGTCCGCCGAGACCTTTGCCGAAACCTTCCGGAATGTCTACGGCTGGAACGTGATGAAGCCCTCGGTCATCCGGCCCGCGCTGTGGGATGCGCTGTACGAGACCTACGTGCAGGATGCGCAAAACCTGGGCGTGCGCGAATTTTTCGAGAAAACCAATCCCTACGCCTTGCAGGAGATGACGGCGGTGATGCTGGAGACGGCGCGCAAAGGATACTGGCAACCTGGCGAGCCGGTGTTGCACTCGGTGGCCAGCCTGCATGCCGAACTGGTAGCGAAATTTGGCGCAAGCGGCACCGAGTTCGTCAACGACAACCAGGCATTGCGCACGTTCATTGCGCAGCGGCTCGATGCCGGTCAGCGCCGGCCCTACGAGGACCGTTTGCAGCAGGCCAACGAGGGCACCCTGATCGACATCGACAAAGGCGTGGTGTTGAGCAAGGAGGGTGGTGCCGCCGAGCCCGCACAGGCGGGGCAAGACAGCGACCAACCGCCTGCAAGGGCAAAGACGGATCGGGCCACCCCGTCGCCCGCCTGGCGGGGGTTGGCCATTCCAGCGAGCGTGGTACTTGGCCTGCTGTTGATGCTGGCGGCGGTCATTGCATGGGTGCGCTGGCGCCACGCCGCTGCGGGGAGGGGGGCTTGAACCTGGCCCAGCTTCTCGTGTTCATGCTGGCCGCCGTGTGCCTGGCGCTGGCCGCCGCCCAGATGTCGGCGCTGCGCCCGCGTGGCCTGATGGTGCTGGCGGTCGCAATAGGCGTGGGCGTGCTGGCGACGGGCGAGGTGGCCGGCAGAATCAGTCTGGCCGAGGTCGCCAGTTGGGTGTCCGACCCGCAAAGGCGGCTGGATTTGTCGGCACTGCTGCTGCTCGAAGCGTTGGTCTTTGGCGGTCAGGCGCTGGCGGTGGCTCAGGATGGAGCGCGCCTGAGGTGGCGCATCGTGGGTGCGTGCCCGCCGCCGTCCTTGCTGGCTATTCTGTTTTTTGGGCAGGTGGCGGCCATGCTCGCCACGGACGGCGTGGACTATGGGCTGGTGTCGTGGGTGTGCGCCGTGGCATTTGCCGGCTTGTTTGTCTTGAGCGCCCGCCTGCTGCGCTGGCTGTTGCCGGATCCGCTCATGCGCTCGGGCCTGCGCGTCGTGCTGCACATCACACAGGCGGCCATCGGGCTCTGGTTGGCCAGGCCCGCGCAAGCGCTGCCTGCGGAGCCGGCGCCCGCCCTGTGGGGGCGCCTGGGTATTCTGGCCGCCGCTGCATTTGTCTTCATGGCGCTGGGCTGGCTTTGGCAGCGCCGCTCTACCTGGAATCGATGAATTGGAACAGTTGATACACGCCCTTTCCTGGATCTCCGCCGCCCTGCAGGTGCCGGTCGTGGTCGCCATCCTCTATTTGCTCGCGCGTGGCCTGCTGGCCGCAGGCGGCTATTATGGCCGCTGGTCGGACCGGCTGCGCTGGCGCCGGCGCATCGGCGTGGACCGCGACGGGCATTTGCCCGGGGCGGACATCGATGCGCTCGTCGAAGGGCTGGATGGCGGGCGCGGCGCGGGCCGGCCGCTGCAACGCGCCGTGGCGGCCCTGCGGCTGGCACCCACCGATGCAGCCTGGCACGAACGGGTCATCACCGAGTTTGAGCTGAGTTCGGACCGGCAGTTGGCGCTCTACCGCAGCATGACGCGGATCGGGCCCTTGCTGGGCCTCATGGGCACCCTGATTCCGCTGGGCCCGGCGCTGGTGGGCCTGGCCGCGGGCGACATCAGCCTGCTCGCGCGCAAGATGGAAGTCGCCTTTGCCACGACGGTCGTGGGCCTGGTGATCGGCGCAATGGGATTCCTGCTGCACCAGAGCGCCAGCCGCTGGGCGCTGGACGACCTGTCGCTGCTGGAATTCCTGAGCAGCAAGCTGCGGGAAAAGCCGTGAGCCGGCGCCGCTCCATCCTGCGCGGCACGGGCGCAAACAGCGATGACATGGATCCGCTGGGCTTTCTCATCAACCTGTTCGATGTGGCGCTGGTCTTTGCGCTGGCCCTCATGATCGCGCTGGTTTCGAACCTGAAGATGGCCGATCTGCTCACCTCCAAGGACTTCACCATGGTCAAGAATCCGGGCCAGCCCGACATGGAGATCATCACCCGCGAAGGCGGCAAGGTGTCGCGCTATGTGGCCGGTGACGCCAAGGCGGGTTCGCGCCAGGGCGAACGCGTGGGCACCGCGTACCGGCTGGAGAGCGGGGAGATCGTCTACGTGCCGGATGGCTCGCCGCCTGCGGCGCAATAGGGCGGTCTCTGGCGTTGCGCCAGGTTTTTGGTCCGTCGTTGTGCCCGCGATGGGCGCGCAGGCAGTAGCATACGGGCCATGAACCAGCCGTCAGCCAAATCCGTTTCCAATGCATCTCCTCTGGCGGGGATCGCCTGCGTGTCCGCGGGCATCCTGTTCCTGACCTGCAGCGACGCCCTGGCCAAATGGATTGGTGATTATTACAGCCCGGTGCAGATCCTGTTCCTGCGGTCGGTGATTGCCTTGCCGGTGGTGCTGGCGCTGGTCCTCGCCCTGGGCGGGCAGCGCGCGCTGCGCACGCGTCATGTGGGCCTGCACCTGTTGCGCGGCGGGCTCAATATCATTTCGGCGTCGCTGTTCTATCTGGCCCTGCGGAGCCTGCCCTTGGCGGAGACCACCGCCATTGCGTTTTCCGCGCCCTTGTTCGTGACCGCGCTGTCCGTGCTGGTGCTGAAAGAGCGTGTGGACCGCAAGGGCTGGCTGGCGGTGGCGGCCGGATTCGCGGGCGTGCTGGTCATCGTGCGGCCTGGCGCCGACAGCTTCCAGATGGCGGCGCTGTTGCCGCTGGCGACCGCGGCGATGTATGCCGTCATGATGCTGAGCGCCCGAGGCATCAACGCCGCCGAGAGCATGCTGACGACGATGTTTTATATCGTGGCGGGCCAACTGGTGTGCAGCGCGCTTGCCGCCCCGGTGTTCTGGACGCCGCCGGCCTGGTCGCACCTGCCGTTCTTTGTCGGTATCGCTTTGTTCAGCACGCTGGGGCTGACCTTCATTACCCAGGGATTCCGCATCGGGCCCGCGTCGGTGGTTGCGCCCTTCGATTACACGGGCCTGTTGTGGGCAACGTTGCTGGGATGGCTGGTGTGGCAGGATATCCCGGATGTGCTCGACAGCCTCGGAGCGGCATTGATCGTCGGCAGCGGCCTGTGCATTGCGTGGCGGGAAACGCGTCCCGGCAAGAGGCGACGCGCCTGAGCGGCGTGTGCCGCCACGGCGGCAATCGTGGAAGACGGTTTTTCGTCGCCAGCGGGAATGTCGTGCGCTTCGGCGGGGCGGTTGCTCATGTGGCGGCCTGGTAGCGACGCGCCACCTCGTTCCAGTCGATCACATTGAAGAACGCGGCGATATATTCCGGGCGGCGGTTCTGGTACTTCAGATAGTAGGCGTGTTCCCACACGTCCAGCCCCAGCACGGGCGTATTGCCGTGCATCAGCGGGCTGTTGATTCGCGATAGCAGAATATTCAGAACGAAACCATCAAGCGCAAAAAAGCCCAGACCGAAATCTGGGCTCCAGAATGTTGATAAACCCCCTGTTTTTTGAACAGTGGGGTTTATTTTTCGGTCACATCTATGCGGATCGGCTGCTCGAAAGCCAATCCATCAGCCGCGAGTGCAGCTCAAAAAATGGACTCAAAAATGGCCTTAAATCGTGTGGCTGTAGGCGGACGCCGTGGATGTCACTGGACGAAAAAAAGGCCGAAAAACAAAGTTTTCGGCCTTCTTTCAATCATCTATGGACGTTGGTGGATGTCCATGGACGAAAATTCTGGAGCGGGAAACGAGACGTGCACTAGGCGCGTAAGTCGTTGTTTCCCGAACATTTTCTTCGCCGAGGTGGCCAGCGAAGACCTAAATTGTAGCCTATTTTTTCGTCCCCGCCAACAAGACCGTCCAAAGAGTTCCGCTGGCATCCATAGACCAACACTCAGCACACCAGACTCACACTCGTCACAACGTCGTCGGCGACGGCGACGGCGACGGTCTCGAACTGGCCGACCGTGCCCCTGCTCTCAGCTCCCGCATCCGCTACCGCGATGACGCCCAGGCCGATCCTCTCGGTGGCGGCCCAGTTCGGATGCCATCTACGAGCCGCATGCAACGCGCACTGCATCGCCCGTCTGCGCAAGTCACGCAGGACGAACGCGCGCCCTGGGCGTGGCGGGTCAGCACGCGATTCTTTGTCGGTATATCAGGATGACAGGGCGGGTATGACAGGCGTGGATTCGCTACGTTTTCCAAGACCTTGGACAACGACCACCATCTCGTCGCGCCTTGTGAAACCGCTGGCATATAAGGCCATACCGAGACAGGTTTGCAGAAGTCGCAACTTATTACGACGCTGATAGCGTGAGCGTCACTGTCGAGCCTATGTCCCGATGCTCGACCTTCTAGCGGCCGATGAATTTTTGCACATTGGGCACATTACAGCCACCAGTAAAGCGCACTGGTGAGAAGTGCTCAAGCACCCATGACGGATCGGGCCTCGGGGCTCGTTTCCTACACAGACAACTTCCCGACCACTGGGTCGGTGTCAAAGGAGTCGGCCATGTAGTTCTTCTCCTGGAAGGAGACGGAGCATGCACGAGAACAAGAATGATGTACCAACATCAAAGGTGTTCTACCGCCCGATCGAAGCGTCCATCCGCTGGGCTGGGCTGCTGCGATACGAGCAGGTGATCCTGGCCTCGGTGCTATCGCCAAGGAATCTGCCACAGTCGTTGGATTGCCCACGCTGGGGCGAACTGCGGCTATACACCGACCGCATCTACGACGGCATCCTCAATGGGGAACTGCCCTTCGGGCAGAACGGCATCACAATAAGCGATACCGCACTGATCGACTCCCCTGATTTGACGGTTCGCCACGTCGATCTGAAGCGCTGGATGCGCCAGCACTACCCCGAGCAGCGGCCCGGCTTTCTCTTCTCCCGCAGCGAACGCATCGCCCATCCCTTCATCTCGCTGGAGACCGGCCAAGCCATGCTGATCGAACGATTGGCCCTCAAATCCGCTCTGGAGCAGTGCAAGCGCCAAATGCGCGAGCTGCAAGAACAGCACGACGCGCTACTCAAGCAGTCCACGGTCATTCCCGCCTGCGCGCAATGCCCCATCAGCGACCGGGCCGAGGCCACCTACCTCCACATTATCGGCACCATGCTGGAGCTGATGCTCGGCCAATCCCCGTCGGGCACACCGTATTCCAGTTTCAATAGCCAGGAAGCTATCGCTACCGCGATGATCGCGCATCACGGCGAACTCATGGGCATTACCGATCGCACGCTGCAAGCCAAGTTTGCACAAGCCCGCCGCAAGCTGCGGGCCGCCGTTTCCTGATATTTGCAAACCCGAATCTGCGGTCACGGAAACCGCATTTACGGTGGCCTGAGACAGAAGTCGACATTTGAATAGGTGTCACGCCAACAAACGCCACTGAGCGTTCAGGAGTGACCGCCATGTCGCAAACACCTGTACTGCATCCGAACGAGCGCCGCATCCTGCGGCTGGATGAAGTCGAAGCCAAGTCTGGCTTCAAACGCGCCCACATCTACAACCTGATGAAAAAGCGCCAGTTCCCCCAGGCGCTGCGTCTGGGGGTGCGAGCAGTGGGCTGGGATTCGGTCGAGATCGACCAATGGATCGCCGAACGCCTCAACAATCGCACCTGAGCCGCTCTCCCTCGGAATTCCCTATCCCTAGACGGAGAGCGCCATGCAGGTTGTATCCATCATCTCGACCAAGGGCGGCGTCGGCAAAACGACCACCGCAGCCAACCTCGGCGGACTTGCCGCCGACGCGGGCTTGCGCGTACTGCTGCTCGACCTGGACGTGCAGCCCACGTTGTCGTCCTATTACGAACTGGCCCACCGCGCGCCCGGTGGCATTTACGAGCTGCTGGCCTTCAACGAGCGCGATCTCGACCGGCTCGTGTCCCGCACGAGCATCGCGGGCCTGGATCTGGTGCTTTCCAACGACCACCGAGGCGAACTGAACACCTTGCTGCTGCATGCGCCGGACGGGCGCCTGCGGTTACGCCATCTGTTGCCGGTGCTGGCGCCTCTCTATGACCTGCTGCTGATCGACACCCAGGGCGCGCGCAGCGTCTTGCTGGAGATGGCCGTGCTCGCCTCCGATCTTGCGCTGTCGCCCGTGACCCCGGAAATCCTTGCGGCGCGCGAGCTGCGGCGCGGCACCATGCAGTTGCTGGAGGACATCGCGCCGTACCGGCACCTCGGCATTGAGCCGCCGCCGCTCCACCTGCTCATCAACCGCGTCCATCCAGTGTCCACGAACGCCCGGCTGATCCAGCAGGCGCTGCGCGACCTGTTCCAGGACCATGCCGGCATATGCGTGCTGGGCACCGACGTGCCGGCCATCGAAGCCTATCCGCGTGCTGCGACCCGCGGCCTGCCGGTGCATCGCGTCGAGCATCGCCAGCCACCGGGCAGAGTTGCGCCCGCTGCGCTCGACACCATGCGCGCGCTCGCCGGCGAATTGTTCCCTCAATGGCAAAACAAATTCGCCCTCGTGTCCAGCCGTCCTCCACGTTCTATTGAAACAGGGAGGCCCCATGGCGAACGCACATGAACTGGCCCGTGGCCACAAGCGGCTGCGCGCCCTGATCGAGTTCGCGGTGAGCGAAGGCTGGCACGTCAAACGCACCCGGGGCGGACACCTCAAATTCACCAAGACCGGCTGCGCCGCCATCTACACCAGCTCGACCGCGAGCGATTACCGGGCGGATCTCAACGCCCGTGCGCAGATCCGCCGAGCCGAGCGCGAGGCCCGCATGGCCCGGGCCGCCAACGCAGAGGGATGCGGCCATGGCTGAGATGACCTCCCAGGACATGGCCGGCAAGCTGCTTGCCGCCGGGTTCGAGCGCAGCGGCCCATCGGCCACGGCCTTGAGCGACCCCATCGCCGACACCCCGATGGTCGTGACGCTGGACCAGTTGCGGCCCTACGACCACGACCCCCGCAAAAAACGCAACTCGGCCTACGATGAAATCAAGGCCTCCATCCGAGAGCGCGGCCTGGATGCAGCGCCCGCCATCACACGCCGTCCTGGCGAGGCGCACTACATCATTCGCAACGGTGGCAACACGCGGCTCGCGATCCTGCGTGAACTCTGGGCAGAGACGAAGGACGAACGTTTTTTCCGCATATCGTGCCTGTTCCGGCCGTGGCCTGCGCGTGGAGAGATCGTCGCGCTGACCGGGCACCTCGCCGAGAACGAACTGCGTGGCGGCTTGACGTTCATCGAGCGCGCCCTCGGCGTCGAGAAGGCGCGCGAGTTCTATGAAGAAGAAACCAGCACCACCCTGAGCCAGTCCGAGCTAGCCCGCCGCCTGGCCGCCGACGGCTTCCCCGTGCAGCAGTCGCACATCAGCCGCATGGCCGATGCGGTGCGCTACCTGCTGCCCGCGATTCCGACCGTCCTGTATGGGGGCCTCGGCCGCCACCAGGTCGAGCGGCTGTCAGTCATGCGCAAGGCCAGCGAGCGCACGTGGGAGCACTACGCGAAGGGCCGCTCCTTGCCGTTGGACTTCGACAGCTTCTTTCTGGAGGCGCTGTCGCAGTTCGACGCCCAGGCCGACGAGTTCTCGCCGCAGCGTGTACAGGACGAGTTGATCGGTCAGATGTCCGAGCTGCTGGGCATTGACTACGATCTGCTCGCCCTGGACCTGACCGAATCCGAGAGCCGTCATCGCGCCCTGGTCAGCGACCCAACCCCGCCTTCGGCGCCGCCGGCATTGCCTGAGCCTGGGCGCATCGCACGGCCGCCGATCGAACCGGCACCGTCCCCCGCTACACCAGCACCTCCCGCAGGCCATTCCGAGGCCGTACCTGCAAGGCGCGAAAACAATGCGGCCCCGAGCGAGGCATCCACGGCGAGCCCTGCGGCAGCGGCTGGCGATCTGCTTGCCGAGCACATCATCTCCCCGGCACCCACGACGGAGCGGCTCCAGTCCATCCAGCGCATGGTCGCCGACCAGTTGGGCGATGCGCTGCCACCCGACTTCTCGGCCAACGTATTGCAGTCGATACCCGTGCAGGCTGGTGGCCTCTATCCCATCTCGGACATCTGGCATATCGACCCTGGCCTCGACACGCCTGACCGGTTGCGCATCCACATCGCGCAGTTCGCGCGCGAGATCGCGGGCGAGGCCGACCTGGACGAGTGCGTCGAGGATCGACCTGACGGCATCGGGTTCGCGTGTCGTGCCCCGACTCAGGCTTCGTCTCCACTGGGCCGCGTCGTGCTCGGGCTGCTGGTTTCCCTGGCCGGTCAGCAGCCAGCCAGCGTCGGCTTGGACAGCAGGCAACTCGCCGCCGACCTGCCAACGGTGTTGCACGGCCATGGCCAACGTCATGACGACGGGGCGCAGCGATTGAGCGACACCGCGCTGGTCAAGCTGTTCCGGCTGCTGCGACTGGCCCGGCGCCTGTTGGATCTGGAGCCCGGCGCTGTCGGTCCTGGGACCTGAGCGAGGGAGACCAGCATGTCCGCACCGAACCCACTCAACCAGGCCGTCATCGCGCAGGCACTCTACGACCTGCGCAACGGGCAACTGCGTCGCTGCAAGGCGATGGGATTCGGCGAGGAAGAGTTGGATGCGCTCAAGCATCCGGCGCTGATCAGCGTACTGGCCAATGCCAACGTCTCCTGGTGCTCTGTCTCCGTGAACCGGGAGGTGCTCCGGCGATTGCTCAAACAGGCGCAGGACGTGGAGAAGGAGATCGCCACCGTCGATCGCATGCTGCGCCTGGGCGCCAGCACGGAAATGGTGAGCCGTTTCTATGGGTTGACGCATCAGGAAGTCGCGCTACGGCGCGAAGTTCTCGGCCTGCCCAAACGCAAGGGGCGCCATCCGGTTCTGGACGAGGAGCAGGACACCGAGCTGTGGCGGCGCTGGAAGGCCGTGACCAACAGCAGCAATGTCGAGCTGGAGGATGAGACCTCGGTTCTTGATGCAGCAATGGACCTCGCCGAAGGCATGGAACTGCCGCTGTCGGTGGTCTGGGCTGCGATCAAGAACTGGATCGATCAGGGATTGGGTTGAATCATGGCCGTGGACGACGCTGCACCACGAGCACCACGCCAAGGCCCGGTCGCCCTCGCTGATCTGTTCGACAGCGCGCTGAAAGACCTTGCACCGAAACCTCGCCCACCCGCGCCGGCTCCCGCCTTCGCATCCGCGACGTCTCCTGTGTCTGCAACCGGCGACGGTTTCCTGTTCAGTGGAAATCGGCACGAGAGCGTGCCGCGACGGCTGTTCCTCGACCGACGCCTGACGCCGCTGGAACGCAATGCCTGGCAAGTCTTCCGGATGATGCTCAACGAGGATGGCGTCACGGCGTTTCCGACGTATGAGCAACTTCGCCCGTGGCTCGCGTCAATGCCCTGCGCCGGACAGGCCTCCCACGAGACCGTGGCACGGGCGCTGACGCTGTTGCGCCTGACGCGCTGGTTGAGTCTCGTGCGCCGCAGGCGCGACCCCAAGACCGGGCGCATCCTCGGCAACCTCTACGTCCTGCACGATGAGCCCCTGACCCCGTTCGAGGCGATGCAGCTTGACCCGGACTACCTGCAGCTCGTCAGCCAAGCCCTGGGCCATTCGGCCAGGGCCGTTCAGGTCGTGGGCTTGCACACGCTCAATGAGATCGCCGAAGACCCGCTGCTGTCTGGCCGCATGCTGCCCTCGCGGCTGCAGGTCCTTGCCGAACGCCTCGCAAGCCAAGGCATTGGGTCGCAGGAGAGTTATCCACAGGAGGACACGGTTCACGATTCCGAAGAAGGGGCTCCGAGCCTTCTTCGGAGTTCTGATCGGCCCTCTTCGGATTCCGAAGTAGGGCCGAAACACGCAGCAGACGGCGCTCTTCGGAATCCGAAGCAGGACCGTACTGTACGTAGTAGTCGTATTAATGAAGTACGTACTACCGCGCGTGAGCGTGGGCAGGCGCGCGCGATGCCGGGAGTTCGTTTGCCTGATCGCTTTCTCGGCTTGAAAGATGAACAGCAGGCCGGCGCCATGGTGGCATTGCAGCAGGTCGATGCCCCGCTACGCCAGGCCGTGCTGGACGAATGGGCGGATCGCTGTCGTGGCAGCACCATCCGCAACCCGGCAGGCTACCTGTTCGGCATCATCCAACGTGCCATCCGTGGCGAGTTCAACGCATGGGCCAAGCAAGCTGGGTCAGCACCGCCACCTGCCCCTGCACGAGATGCACCGCCTGAGCCACCCCGCAATGTGGCTCCGCCCGAGGTAGCCCGGCAGCACATCGACCGGCTGCGCGACCTTCTGCGCAGTAGCTGAGCGCGACGAGCGACAAGGGCGTGAAGCAGACGCCCATGGCCGTCAGTAGAGCTATCCCCTGGGGATAGATGTGATGCAAGGCGTAACACCGACAGGCACAGGCTGGGTGCTTCTGTCCACGGAGCTGCAGTGGCGTCCGTTTCATGAGCGCCCGACCATCTGCGCGAGCAGCGCTCTGTGGCGTTTGATGGAGCTATCCCCTGGGGATAGCTCGCATTGCGGGCCGCCACCACGACGACAACCGGGGACCAGTTCATTTCGGTTTGTTGACTGACTGCCTTCCGCTGCGTGCCGATCCTGACCGCTCCTTTTCCCAAGCGAGCGGACACCATGGCAACCAACGAACCTCTGCAACTCAATCTCGGCTCTTTGCGCAGCGCGATGTCGCTGACGCTTCACACCCACCACGCCTCGCGCATCTGGCATGGCCGCGCCGCCGCCGAGGGACGACCCGGCATCGTCGGCCTGAACGGCTACATCGCCGTGATGAACAAGATGAAGCGCGGCTCGGAACAGGACGACCCGTACAGCGACTGGTGGATGTTGCGCATCGAGGAAAAGCTCGACCAGGCCAAGACCACGTTGCAATCGCTGCGCGAGCAGGTGGACCAGGCATTGGCCGGCGTGCCTGCGGCGTTGAGCCTGGGCGAGAACCTCAACGTGCAACCGGTGAAGCTCCCCTTGTTCGTGAACGCGCAGCTCGGCTTTGCCGCGGTCTATCTCCTGGCCGACTATGACGACATCGCCCGCAAGCTGATCCTCGCCCATCACACCGCACTGATCGATCGCTCGACATTGGAGCGCTGGCTCAACGAAGGCGCTCACACGCTGCGCAGCCTGTTCAGCCTGGCCCAGCAGTACCGCTACTCGGGATGCACCCGCGACGACTTCGCGGCCAAGAACGCCGCAGCGCGGGCGGCGCTGGAGAAGTTCGGCGACCTGCCGCAGGACGTGCTCGAAGGCGCTCGCCGCTCGAAGTTTGCGCCGCCCGTCGTGCGCCGCGGCCTGCAACAGCGCAGTGATAGCGCTGCCGCAGACGCACCTCCCAGCGACGAAGGCACTGCCGCCGATCCGGCCGAGGCCAGCACCGGCGAGGACGAACAGGCATGAGCGACCCGAACCGCGAACCTCGCTACTTCCGTGGTCTGGAACAGCCAGCCTTCATGCGGCTGGAACACGCGGCCTCTCTAAAAGGCCTTTTAAAGCCTTTTAAAGGTAAAGGGGACTTCGAGGCCTGGGCCAGCCAGTGCTTCGCCATGCGCGACGAGTTGATTGCCCTGGCGCAGCGACAGGTGCTGCCACAGGCGTGCGGGCATCCCTTCCACCTGCTTCCCATCGAGCTGGCCCAGCAGACCACTGGCGCAGGCACGACCTTTCTTCGCTGGCGCAGACACGACCGATCGGCCATGGGCGTGGCCCTGTGGCAGGAGCTGGTCGCCAGCACTAGCACGCCGGTCAACCTGCTGACCGATCTGCACGTGATCGAGTTGCAGCGCATCACGCTGAACATGCAGATCAGCCTGCTGCACACCTTGGGCAGGCAGGCGCAGGAATGCGCCAGCAAGGCGGCCGAGGCGGACGACGCCTACCTGCGCCGGCTCAAGTCCACCCCACCCGCAATGCGTGATCGGTGATTGCGCCAGACATCCCAGCACGCGCCCGGCGCCGACGAGGCACGGGTATTTCAACCACCACGGAGATATCAACATGAGCACACAATTCATCGGCGAGGGCAACATCGGCTCGCCTCCCGAGTACCGCGAATTCCCCAACGGCAACGACGATCCTCGCCGGTTGCTCCGGCTGAACGTGTACTTCGACAACCCCGTTCCCACCAAAGGCGGCGAGTTCGAGGACCGTGGCGGCTTCTGGGCGCCGGTGGAACTCTGGCACCACGACGCCGACCGCTGGCAGCAGCTCTACCAGAAGGGCATGCGGGTGCTGGTCGTCGGCCGCATGGAGCGCGACCCCTGGACGGACAACGAAGATCAGCCGCGTGAGACTTGGCAGGTCAACGCGCGCAGTGTCGGCATCCTGCCGTACCGCATCGAGTCCGCGACCCTCAGCCCGAAGCCACAGGAGGCAGAGCCGAAGCCCCAGGCCACCCAGGAACCAGCGGCACCGAAGGAAACGAAGCGCAGGAAGTGACCCTACATGGAGGGCGGCTGCTGCAGTGCTTCGCCGCCCTCCATGCGCTGCGAACTATCCCCAGGGGATAGCTCCACCAACGTCCACCGACTTCCAGGCGCTCCCGGAAATCGTGGCTATCGGCCCGCACACGTCCGGCCACGCGCCTTCCTCCGCACACGCCATTTCATCCCGTGAAAGCGGTCGCCACCGCATGCAGCTTGTTTGCTGCTGCCCTCAGTGGTGCTTGGCATCCTCGATCCCAGCAACTCCATGAACCACGGGAATCGGATGAACGGACATGCGGCTGTTCTTGTGCGAGAAGCCCTCCCAGGGCAAAGACATTGGCCGGATTCTAGGCGCCACACAACGCGGTGAAGGCTGCCTCAACGGTTCCGGCGTCACGGTCACCTGGTGCATTGGCCATCTCGTAGAGGCGGCAGCGCCGGAAGCCTACGACGAGCAACTCAAGCGCTGGTCCATCGAGCAGTTGCCCATCATTCCCCAGCACTGGCGGGTCGAGGTCAAACCGAAGACCGCCACGCAATTCAAGGTCGTCAAGGCGCTCTTGGCGAAGGCGACTCACCTGGTTATCGCCACCGATGCCGACCGCGAGGGCGAATTGATCGCCCGCGAGATCGTGGAGCTTTGCGGCTACCGCGGCCCCATCGAACGCCTGTGGCTGTCGGCGCTCAACGATGCGTCCATTCGGGCGGCACTGGGCAAGCTGCGGCCTTCGGCCGAGACGCTTTCGATGTACCACTCGGCGCTGGCGCGCTCCCGTGCGGATTGGCTCGTGGGCATGAACCTGAGCCGGCTGTTCACGGTGCTGGGGCGACAGGCGGGTTACGACGGCGTGCTGTCGGTCGGCCGCGTACAGACCCCGACGCTCAAGCTCGTTGTGGACCGCGACCGCGAGATCGCGCGCTTCGTGTCCGTACCATACTGGGCCATCGCCGTGTCCCTGTTCGCAGGCGGTTCGACTTTCGCCGCGCAATGGGTTCCACCCGATGCGTGCACCGACGACGCAGGCCGCTGCCTGCGGCAGCCGGTCGCACAGCAGACCATGCAGCAGATCCGCGCTGCGGGCAGTGCCCACGTCGTGTCGGTGGAGACTGAGCGTGTCCGCGAAGGCCCGCCGCTGCCGTTCGACCTGGGCACCTTGCAGGAAGTGTGTTCCAAGCAGCTTGGGCTGGACGTGCAGGAAACCTTGGAGATTGCCCAAGCCCTGTACGAGACGCACAAGGCCACGACGTACCCCCGCTCGGACTCCGGCTACCTGCCCGAGAGCATGTTTGCCGAAGTGCCCACCGTTCTCGACAGCCTGCTCAAGACCGATCCCTCGCTGCGCTCGATCATGGGCCAGCTCGACCGCTCGCAGCGCTCGCGCGCCTGGAACGATGGCAAGGTCACGGCGCACCACGGCATCATCCCGACGCTCGAACCGGCGAAGCTCTCCGCCATGAGCGAGAAGGAACTGGCCGTGTACAGGCTCATCCGGTCGCATTACCTGGCGCAGTTCCTCCCTCACCACGAGTTCGACCGCACTGTGGCCAAGTTTTCGTGCGGGGGGCAGAACCTGGCGGCCACGGGCAAGCAGGTTGTCATCCCGGGTTGGCGCCAGGTGCTCGCCGAGCCGCAGGCCGAAGACGGTGATGGCGAGGGCGATACTGCGGTCCGCGCCCAGGTGCTGCCCGCGCTGCCGAAACTGTATGAGGGCCTGGCATGCCAGGTGGCCGACGTCGATCTCAAGGCACTCAAGACGCTGCCGCCCAAACCGTACACGCAAGGCGAGTTGGTCAAGTCCATGAAAGGCGTCGCCAAGCTGGTGTCCGATCCCCGCCTGAAGCAGAAGCTCAAGGATACGGTTGGCATCGGCACCGAAGCGACGCGGGCCAACATCATCGGCGGCCTGATCGCTCGCGGCTACCTCGTGAAGAAGGGGCGCGCCATCCGCGCCTCGGATGCGGCTTTCACTTTGATCGATGCCGTGCCTGCGGCGATTGCCGACCCTGGCACCACCGCCGTCTGGGAACAGGCGCTCGACATGATCGAGGCCGGACAGCTCACCCTGGACGTGTTCATCGGCAAGCAGGCCGCGTGGATTTCGCAGTTGATTGCGCAGTACGGCAGCGCCTCCCTGTCCATCAAGGTTCCCCAAGGGCCGGCATGCCCGCAGTGCGGCGCACCCACGCGCCAGCGCAGCGGCAAGAGCGGCCCGTTCTGGTCGTGCAGCCGCTACCCGGACTGCAAAGGCACGCTGCCAGTCGAATCCGGCAGCTCCAAGCGCGGCGCCTCGCGCCCGCGCCGTAGCGGCCGCAAAGGCTCCTGACCGCCCCCGTTCCCCGTGAGCCGTGCCCGCCTTCGGCGGCGTGGCCCCTGTCCCGCACTCCGCCGCATGCCCTGCGGGACGCCCAGCGCGCAACGCCTTCTTGATCCGTGTGCGCGTCCCGCCCAGCCGTCCCCGGCCGCGGGACCTGAAGGTAGCTTCTCTGCGAGCCGCACCACGCGCGTTCTGTTGATCTGCGTTTCTTCCGCCCTCTGCGAAGGGTCTCCCGGTGGCTTGCCAGGCTGCACGAGCCACCGGGAGACCCTTCGTGGTCAGCGGTAATCGGTGCCGGTGCCCGCCGGTGCAAAAACGGGCTCCCTTTGTGCGCGGATGTGCGCCAGACGATGCCGGCCCCAGCCACGACATGGGCCGGGTGTGATTGCTTGATGAGCAGACGGTTCTAGCGACGACCGGGCCTGCCAATCAGCCCACGGGTGGTTCCTCTTTTCTCCCGAGCCGAAGGCCGTTGGGCCTTCGGCGCCATTCTCCTGCCCATCAACGTCCCGGCCCGGCCATTGGCCTGGGCCACACGAACAGGAGAGACGACATGCACCCTCAACCTTGCGCACCGCTGCTGTACGGCAGACGGAGGTCGAGAACGGCATGCCCGCCTATCGCGCGGCCATCGCCAATGGTACGCTCGGCTGCAGCCGAGGCCGTAGCCCAAAGGCTGGACTACCTCTTTTGCAGAGGTAAACCTCGGGATGAACTGGGCGAAAACATGCCTTATGTGCCCGCCTTACGGCGAGCTGTTTCCGATGCTTCGCGCAGGATTTCCCGCCCCCCATTCGCTGCGATTGCGGCCACGATGACGCCCAGCACCAGATCCGGGATGTTCGACCCGAACCCCATCACCAGCACCCCGGACAGCACAATCGCACCATTGACGATGGAGTCGTTGCTGGTAAAGATCGCTGACGCCTTGAAGTTCACATCTTCCCCGCGATGGCGGCGCAGTAGTCTGAGGCACACTAGGTTCAAAGCCGCGTTCAGCGCGGCCATGGCCATCATGGCTGGGCCGACAGGCTCTTCCCCTCCAGCGAAGCGGCGTAGGACTTCCAACAGCAGCAGCGCGGCCAGGCCGATTAGCAAGAAACCCGACAAGCGGGCCGCGCCCACCTTGACCGTTGCCGCACGACCGACGGCATACAGGCTAACCGCATAGACCGACGCATCGGCGAGGTTGTCCAACCCGGCGCCCATCAGCGCCGTAGAGCCAGCCCAGATGCCAAGGGCAATGCCGGCGGCGGACTGCGTCAGGTTGATCAGCAACACAGTCAGAAGAATCTTTCGGTCCTTCGCATCGCTCGCATCTAGGCGGCCCAACTCGTCGTTTTCGTGATTTCTGTGGTTTTCAGCCATGCATTGTTCCTTCCAAATCGATGGATGCTGAAGCCTGTAGCGGCTGGAGAGTCAAGGCGCAGATGCAACGAACTTGCCACAGGGTCTTCCCGGACGCCCTTGACTCTACCGTAGCTAGAAGGTTTTCCAATCCAGTCAGAGCTTTAGGACAGAACAGATGAGCACCAATGCGCCCCCTTCATTGCGACTGTCATCCGGTATGGCTGCTATCCACTGATCCGTGGCGCCACTGCGGTTGTGCTCTTCGGCGAGCTCGCGACCGGCCGGCCGTCTTTTCCGACGGAGCTACTCACAGTGATCGTCGCGCTCGCTTGTGCCGCCTTGCTAGAGGGCGGGCGGCCTTTCCACTCCCCGTTGAGCCAGTAGCGGCGTTCCAAGCTGTGGTTGGCCGTCGGCGCATGGCTCGGCTTCTTGGTCGTGCATCTGGCCTTCCAGCACTCCAATCTGGGATACCGGGTCGGGCCGTTGGGATTGTTGATCGGGGTGGCTGAAGCCCATCGCTGGCATCACAAGCGTGAGCACGAAGACGCCCAAGTCAACTACGGCGATTTCTGGATGCCCGGGGGCCACTTGTTCAGCGCTTTCCGGTCGCAAAAGCACACGCTGGGCGCCAAAGAGTGACACTCAAGAAAGATGGACTTTCCAATGGACTACGGCCCGCAGCTTGTCTATCCCTTCCGGAGCCGGCCAGCAGCGGCAAACGCTTGCGCTGCTGGCTATACGATCTTGCCCACGTCGCATTCTTGCGCGAGTCGGGCCTTGCGGCTTCTTGCGAAGCGATCGCGAGTTGCGTGGCGTGCCCATGAGTCGGGCCGCGTCGTGGCGCACTGCTACCTTGGCCTGCACCTGCACCTGCGCAGCCACGCCGCGATGCTCGGTCTGGCCTGGAGAACCCGTAAGGTGGCGGAGATTGCGGCGCGCAGGTCGTCCGGCTCGCGCTGGCTCCTGTGGGCCACGCCCTCGGTCGCACGCCGTCTCAAAACGTCAGAACCGCGCGCTTTCGCATGATGGAGCGCGGCACGTGGCTCTCAGAACTGGACCCGATCACTTCCAGCACCGATGACACGCTCGAGCTTCAGGCGGGCTCGGCCAAGCTGTTGAGAATGCCGCACTCGCGCGAGGTTCGGGCGCTATCGCAGGAGCGTCGCAGATCCATTAACTCGCGCTCCAAGGCGCGCAATTCCTTCATCTTGGTCCGCACTTGCGCGATATGAGCGTCGACCAGCGCGTTCACCTCGCCGCAGCCCAACTCTGGCCGATCCCGTAAGTTCAGCAGTTGACGGATCTCATCCAGCGTCATGTCCTTCGCCCGGCAGCGGCGGATGAACAGCAAGCGCTGCAAATGGACTTCGTCATAGAGCCTGAAGTTGCCCTCGCTACGTGCAGGCGGGCAGCAAGCCTTCTGACTCGTAAAAGCGCACGGTCTGCACCAAGCAATCTGCCTTCTTGCCCAGTTCACCGATCCGCATCATGGTTGCTTCCTATAAAAAACTTGACTCTATATCTACTAGAGGTTTTCTAATGATGGCATCCGGGGAAAACCTTGTCAATGAAGAGCGATCTATGAACAAAGAACCTTCCAGCCCATGCGCCTGCTCCGGCGGCAATGGCCAACAGACGGCGTGCGCCAGTGAGCAGGCCAGCACTGAAACCACCGTTTTCCACGTGAGCAACATGGATTGCCGCAATGAGGAAGCACTGGTGCGGCGAACGCTGGAGGGCATGCCCGGTGTCGAGCGGCTCCTGTTCGATCTTCCGCAGCGTTTGTTGACCATTTCGCACCGCGAAGTCTCGGCCGATGCCTTGGAGCAAGCGCTGAATTCGGTGGGCATGAAGGCTCAGGCTGTCCGAGACGCCGCCGTGTCGACCACCTACCGCATCGAGAACATGGACTGCCCGAGCGAGGAGAAACTCATCCGCTCGCACCTCGGGGCAGTCGAGGGAATTCAGGACCTCGACTTCGACCTCGCTGAGCGCACCCTGTCGGTGAAACACCTCGCTCAGGCACGCGCGCAGATGGAGCAGGTCCTGGCCTCGATCGGCATGCGCGCCAAGGAGCAGACCTTCGGCCACACGGGGCCGATCGAAGCCGCGGCTGTGATCCCATCCTCGGCCCTGCAGCAGCAACCAACCGCTGCCGTTTCCGCGCCGCCGATCGGCGAGCGGGTGACGTACCGGATCGAGAACATGGATTGCCCGACGGAAGAAGCGCTGATCCGCGACCGGCTGGGCAAGCTGCCGGGTGTGACCGCGCTCGACTTCAATCTGATGCAGCGTGTGCTGGGAGTCCAGCACACGCTGGCGACCTCAGCGCCGATCGAGAAGGCGCTTGCTTCCATTGGAATGCAGGCTGCGCGGCAGGACATGCAGACAGCCACCACGGTACTTCGCATCGCGAAGATGGACTGTCCGACCGAGGAAAGTCTGATCCGCGGCAAGCTGCAAGGCATGCCGGGCGTGCAGGGAATGGATTTCAACCTGATGCAGCGCACGCTCACGGTTCGGCACACACCCGACGCGATCAAGCCGGCAGTCGAAGCCATCGAATCGCTGGGCATGGAAGCCGAGGTCCAGAGGACTGATGAGCCGCGCGATGCCCCGGTGGCCGCGCACAAGACCAATTGGTGGCCGATGGCGGTTTCGGGCGTTGCGGCGGTGGCCGCCGAAGGCGTGTACTGGGTCAACGACGGCAATCATTGGGCCGTGATCGTGCTGGCACTGGTTTCGATCTTCACCGGCGGCCTCAGCACCTACAAGAAGGGCTGGATCGCGCTGAAGAACCTCAACCTGAACATGAACGCCCTGATGGCCATCGCGGTCACCGGCGGCATGGCGATCGGCCACTGGCCGGAGGCCGCCATGGTCATGTTCCTGTTCGCGTTGGCGGAAGTGATCGAGGCGAAGTCGCTGGACCGCGCCCGCAACGCCATTCGGGGGCTGATGGACTTGGCGCCCGAGACCGCGACCGTGCGGCAGGCCGATGGCTCATGGACAGAGCTGCCGGCCAAGGAGGTCGCAAAGGGCGCGGTGGTCCGCGTGCGTCCTGGCGAGCGCATCGCACTGGACGGCCTGATCACCTCGGGTCGATCGGCCATCAACCAGGCGCCCATCACCGGCGAGAGCCTGCCCGTCGAGAAGGCCGAAGGTGACCAGGTCTTCGCCGGAACCATCAATGAGACCGGCTCTTTCGAATACAAGGTGACCGCAGGCGCCAGCGACTCGACGCTCGCGCGCATCATCCATGCCGTGGAGTCCGCGCAGGGCAGCCGTGCGCCCACGCAGCGCTTCGTCGACCAGTTCGCCCGCGTCTACACGCCGGCGGTGTTCGCGGTGTCCGTGCTGGTTGCCGTCGTGCCGCCGCTCGCCTTCGGCGGCGCATGGTTTGACTGGGTCTACAAGGCCCTGGTACTGCTGGTGATCGCCTGCCCCTGCGCTCTGGTCATCTCCACGCCGGTCACCATCGTCAGCGGCTTGGCCGCTGCCGCCCGACGCGGCATCCTGATCAAGGGTGGCGTCTACCTGGAGGGCGGGCGCAAGCTCAAGGCGTTGGCCCTGGACAAGACCGGCACACTCACACATGGCAAGCCCGAGCAGACCGACTTCGTGCCGCTGATCGGCGAGGCGCAGGAAGTTGCCGCCTGGGCCGCAAGCCTCGCGGCACGCTCGGACCATCCTGTGTCTCAGGCCATCGCCCGCAAGGCGAACCGTGACGGCATCGCGCTGCACGAGGTCGACGACTTCGCGGCGCTGCCTGGCCGCGGCGTGCGCGGCCGCGTCGCCGGGCGCATGTTGCACATGGGCAACCACAGGCTCGCCCAGGAGCTGGGCCTGAGCGAAGCGACGCTCCAGGCTCGGCTGGAGACCCTGGAGCGCCAAGGCAAGACAGCGATCCTGCTGATGGACGATGCGACCGTGCTCGGCATTTTTGCAGTGGCCGACACCGTGAAGGAAACCAGCCGTGAGGCGGTGGCCGACCTGCAGGCGCTGGGTGTGCGCACGCTGATGCTGACGGGGGACAACCAGCACACGGCCGCGGCCATCGCTGCCCAGGTCGGAATCTCTGAAGCCCGTGGTGACCAACTGCCCGAAGACAAGCTCAAGACCATCGAAAGCCTGGTCGGCGGCGAGGGCCAGGTGGGCATGGTGGGCGACGGCATCAACGATTCGCCCGCGCTCGCCCGTGCCGACATCGGCTTCGCCATGGGCGCGGCCGGCACCGACACCGCGATCGAAACAGCCGACGTCGCCCTGATGGACGACGACCTGCGCAAGATCCCCGCCTTCATCCGGCTGTCGCGTAGCACTGCGGCGATCCTCACGCAGAACATCGTTCTGGCCCTTGGCATCAAGGCGGTGTTCCTTGCGTTGACGTTCACAGGGCATGCCACCATGTGGATGGCTGTGTTCGCTGACATGGGGGCAAGTCTTTTGGTTGTCGTCAATGGGCTGCGCCTCCTGAAGTTCAAGGCGGCATGAACAATGGATGAACCATCTCTTCGCAAGACGCAGTGGTACTCACTCGCGATCGTTATATTCGCCGGCGATCAGGCAGCTAAGAGCTACATTGACGCGACAACTCCCTTGGGTTGGTCGCACGAGGTGGCGTCATTCTTCAACCTAGTTCACGCTCTCAATCCCGGCGCGGCGTTCAGCTTCCTTGCTGGCGCGGGCGGCTGGCAGCGGTGGTTTTTTCTGGCGATCGCGTTCGCAATATCGGCATGGCTCGCATGGCTGCTCTCCCGGCCGCTGCGCAAAACGGAAGGCCTTTCGTACAGCCTCATTCTGGGCGGCGCATTGGGCAACGCGTTCGACCGCGCCACGCGCGGGCACGTTATCGACTACATCGACTTTCACCTGCACGGCTGGCACTGGCCCGCCTTCAACATCGCTGACATGGCCATCGTGGGCGGGGCGATCGCGCTGGTGGCCCAGTCGTTCATGAGCGTGGAGAACCCGGCCGCCACAAAGGAGTCCCAGTGACATTGGGACGATCCGGAAATTCGCAATGCACACGGTGCAGGACACCAATCTGAAGAGAACGGCCCCCAGCATGAGCGGCCGCGGCTTGGCCCTCATGCTAGCGCCCACCGCCGCTTTTGCTGCAACGCCCTGTTGCGATGGCGGCGATTGCTGCAACGACGTCGCAATGCCTTGCTGTGAATAAACAGCACGCAAGCCAGTTGACCTGGCAATTATGAAAGTCCATCACGGCGATGCTGGCCTTTTTCGTTCCAATGAGCCGTCACGGAGAGGTGATGATGAAGCTATGCCGGGATCCTGCAAGCTTTAGGACGGTCTTCTTTACCGCATAGCGATATGCTGATGTCACCCGTTCGCCTCGCCTGGCAAGTACAAGTAGTTCGTCGCGGTTTTCTGGCCGTGTCCGCCCGCTTCGCTGGCCCTTTTGCCCCAAACAAGCGCAATCATGCCTGCGTTACCACCAAAGTTCGCCCCCGCCAGTTGCTGTTCCTAAAGGGCATCAAGCTCAACGCCATCGCCGACCGGCCAGCGTATTTCGCATCGCTGCGTGCCCGTCGGGGCCAGCCCATCGTCATCCTCGCAGAGCTGGGACCGGACGAGGCATTCGCCCTGTGGAAGCAGCATGTACTGGGCGACAGGCCTCGCTGACCCAGTTTCGCCTCATCCTCCTGACAGCCCCGCACTTATTGCGGGGCTTTCTTTTTTCCGCGTTCGCCAATCGGGGCTGTTGCAAATGCCGATTTCCGGCTGACGCGGCTCGCCTCGCGCATGAAGCTGCCCGCATGTGTCGCTGATTCGTCAGCACCATGCCAGCAGCCAGAGTTTCCAGGCTGCCGCGGATTCTTTCCGCGCTACCCGCCAGTCCGCCATCGCATCGAGTCTGCGGACGCGCGTCACCCGTGACGCCGATGCTTTTTTCTCAACCGCGTGCGGGAGCTGCCATCCCGTGAGGGACGAGGCCCCGCTTTTTCCAAGGAGCCCGTCCATGTCCCAGCAAGCCTCTTTCGGCCAGTTGGCCTTGATCCATTGCGGCAAGTTCCTGCCGCTCGAAATCCTGCATAGCGCCGCCGGCCACTACATCGGCACGCGCGATACAGAAGGTCCCGTTTCGCGGGAATCCTGCCAGTACTTCCGCAGCTATGCCGCGGCTCAACGTGCCCTCGAAAGAGGCGGCTGGTCCCAGCTCGCCACACCCTGATCCAACTGGAGGAACCACGTCATGAACCAGCTTTTGCCCCAGGAAGTCGTCGATCAGATCATGCGGGAAGAGCAGCATTTCGCCGCCGCGCCCCAAGCCTTCTTCGAGGTCTGGAAGCGCGGCGTCGAGATCGCAGGCCCGCAATGGTTTGGCGACGGCACGCGCGAAGGCCTGAACCAGGCAAAGAGCAAGTGGGATCTGCGTCCCGACATGCTGCGTGCCAACGACGCACTCGGCGTCCTGAGCAGCGGGGAACGCATGTTCCTGTCCGCCATGTTCAGCTTCTACAACGCGCGCGAGGGCGGTGCCATGCTCAAGCGCTGCCACTTCCAAGGACTGTCGGACTTCGATGGTCTCGATCTGCAACGCCGCAAGGTCATCGCCGATCTGTTGGTGAACTACAGCGGTTGGTGAGCCGGTCTGCGGCATACCACCGTCTTTTTGTTCACTGCCCATGAGGGACATGCGTCCACGCGGCCATGTCCCTCGATTTTTCTTCCGTCAGCCTGCGCCGATTGGCCCAAAGCCCTCGATCAGTGCCGCCTGACGCTTTTTCCACTTTCAACCCACCGGGGTTCAATTCCCGGTGGCGGGAATTGGCTCCATTATTCAATCTGGAGAAATTCCATGACCCAGAATCCCAATCCCTTTGTACGCGGCTACTGGAATCTGAGAGTCGTCCGAACGCTGTGCATCTGCTACGGGGACGGAAGCCCGCATGTCTGGCGATCCATCCACACGAGCCAAGCGCATCTTTCCGACAACGACCTGATCTCATCGCCTTGCATCGTCACCAGCGACTTCGCGTTGATCAAAAGCGGCACTGACGCCATCAGCGACGAGCTGATTGCTGAATGTGATGCTGTTGAAGGCATCAACGGCGAAGGCGTGGTGGGCGCCGTGGTCTATGCCATCCATGGCGACGACCTCGACGGCCGCCCGGTCCATGTCGGTGATACCTATTCGGCCGAAGCCGCGCGAGACGTGGTGCAGCGGTTGAGTTTCGAGACCGGCTATTACAGCCGGTGCTGGGAAGTCAGCAGCGCGCACATCTGCCAGGAAACCGGCCAGTACCTCGCCAACCTGGCAGACCTCGCCACGCCGGAGGCTTTTCTGTTCATCGCCTTTCGGGTTCCGTACAGCCCGGCGATTGGCGTCAAGCTGATCTCCACGCCCTGGACAGACAAGAACCTGGAATATGCCGAGGGCATCAGCGCTGAGCAGCTTCGACAGGAGCACCGCGACAAGGGCATGCCTGACGACCTGGCGAACATCCTTGAACTGGCCGGCCAGGCAGATGTGCGCATCCTCATCCTCGATGCCGACGCACCCGCGCTACTGGGCTTGCCACTGGCCGAGACCTAGCAGACACGCGACGCGCAAGCCTTCCCCTTTATCCCCCATATGCCAGCCCGCCTCCCACCAGGAGCCGGGCTGGTTCAATTCCATAGGAGCAATCTCATGTTCCCCGATCTCATCTTGCCCACGCCCGACTTCGAGAATCAGCTTGGAGCCTGCGTCAACGCCATGAGCCAGGACGACGCCATCGGCCAGATCCTGGTGTTCGAGCGCATGAGCGGTACGCTGCACATGCGCCATATCGACAGCGCCGATCTGGTGGACACCGACATTGACGACTACGAAATGGTCGTATTCGACGGTGGCAACACAAGCGGCGACACGTGGAAGCACGTGTTCTTCCCGCGTCAGCGAGAACACTACTTCGTGTACGAAGCCTGACCCCCAAGCCCCTTTCGAGGGGCTTTTTCTCGCCCGCAGCGCTGGAAAGCGGGTGCGATGGGGTGCCGTTTCCTGCAAGCGGGCCGCTTACTCCCGGGCCATTCTTGCCCCATGTTCGTCGGCGTTGCCGACACATGCCCAGGCAGCCAAGACCTTCAAGGCTGCAAGCACGGGAAGCCGTGCTGGTCGATGTTTTCCACGGACGTACCGCGTCCATCCACACCACCCACAAGGGACCTCTCCCTTGCGGGCGGGGAATCCCTTGTTTCTTCCTCAAGGAGATTCCCATGGACCGTTCCCTCATCAAATCCATGATGCCTTCGCTAGTCGCAGGCCACGTGCCCCGCAACGTGCGGTCGTTCAAGTACCGCGTGTTCGACGATCAGCCGCAATCTTCGACATTGGGCTTCGCCGTCGACCCCCAGCCCTTCGACGGGAAGGTAGTCGCCATCACCGACGATGCCATCGTCGTCAAGCTCAAGCCGAGCGAGTTCGCTGTGCTCGATTCCAAGCTGGTGACCACCGTCCCCGACGAAGGCGCCAAGGTGCATGTCCAACCCTACGCACGGCGCCGTTTCGATGGGCTGCGGGCGGACACGCCGGAAGAGCGCACCGAGATGACGTCCGACGGCATTCCCTACACCGTCAAGACGCACATCCTCGGCTCCGCGCCGGCCAAGCTGCCCATTCCCGAGCCGCAGTGCATGGAGCTGGGTCAGCTCATCCAGCAGTTGGAGGAAATGCCGGCGCCCGATGGCTTCCGGCGCATCACCCACATGCTGGTCGATGCGGGTGCCCGGGATTTCACCTGGGTCGATCCGACGCCGTCCAAGATCATCGAGACGCCTCCGGCGATCAGCTTCACGGTCTCGACCGCGAAGTTCGAGGGCCGGGTGACGGTGCTGTACGACCGAGGCGGCGACACCTACGTGGTGGAGCTGCATCGCGACGGCGAATTGGTCGATCGGCATGACGAGGTGTATTTCGACATGCTCGGCGAAGTGCTGGAGCGACTCATCGACGACGGACGTTGGCGCCTGATCGATGTGAGCGTGATCGACGCCAAGGCTACCCGGCAGCGCCAGGCGGTGCCGGCATGACGCCGGAAACTGAATCCTGCCGGTTCTACGGCTGACCCGTGGGTCCCGCCACGAAGTTTCGCCCATGGGCCATGTGCCCACAGGCCCTCCATCCATGCGGATGGAGGGCCTTTTCTCTATTCCACATAGGAGATTTCAACCATGTCACTGCGATTCAAAGGCTCCGACCTGCGCCCCGTGCTGACCGAGGCCATCGCCAGCCAATGCCGCGTCATCCTGGTCAAGGACCAGGGCGTGTACTTCCTCGCCGAGCAGGGAGAGCGCCGCCCGGATGGGCGTGTGAAGCTGCTGGCCTATGCCGTCGGCTGCAACCCGGATACCGACCCGTTCGACGACTGGTGGGAACTGGCGCGCGCCGAACTGGGCGGCGACGACTTCGGGGAGTACTTCGACCCGAAGGACGGCGTATTCACGCGCATCCTGCACACCGAAGACGACCTGATGCTGTCGGCCACCGCCACACATCTGTCGCTGGAGGTGGTGCCTCCCGCATAGCGCGGCAACCGCCACTCGACTCTCGCAGCCCCCCACACCGGGGGCTTTCTTTTGCGCTGAGCCGGGCTGCGTGGACAAAGGGAAACGCGCGGATGCCAATTGATTGCTGTCGCGCGCGCGAGGCCCGGCCATGCTGACCCCATGCCTGCTGACGCTGTCAGCGACATGCCAGGCAACCATCGGTCTTCGAGGTTGCGGCGCAGTTTCCACTGCGTGACCGAGCCAGCTCGCACCGCATCCATCCGCGAGCGGCCACCAGTCCCTGGTGGCGGATGCTTTCGCCTTATCAACCCACCGCGGGGTTACGCACCTTTCCTCGCATGCGTGGGCTCGGTGTGTCTCCGCTTTTCCCTATGGAGATTCACCATGAACACCACTTCCAACGAGAAATCGTATTTCGACCTCCACACCTCGGGCATCGGCTACCTCCAGCGTGTCCGTGAGGTGCCCGTCAGGGGCGGCCGCCGTGCGCAGCCCTTCCTGGCCTGCACCATCGCCGCGCTGGTCGGCCCCGCCAGGGACCCGAGCTACCGCTACTTCGACGTCAAGGTCTCGGGTGCCGAGGCCAAGAAGCTCGTTCAGCGCTACATCGGCGTTGACGATTCCAAGCAGCGACCGCTGGTGCGCTTTCGCCTCGGCGACCTCTGGGGCGATGCCTACATCCGCGACAAGGGCGAACAGAAAGGCCAGGCCGCCGCATCCCTCAAGGCGCGACTGCTCAAGGCCGAGCTGATCGAGCGGGCCGAACTGGCTTCGATCGAGCAGCACGAGTTGATCACCCGTGGCATCGGCTACCTCAACCGTCCGAAGGACGTCACCCCCAAGGATGGTGACCCGTTCCTGTCGTGCTCCATCGCCGCGCTGGCCGGACCTGTCGATGAACCGGAATATCGGTACTTCGACACGATCGTCGCCACCCCTGAAGCCGAGCATCTGGTTCGCCGATGCGTGCAGGCCATCGAAGGGGATCGCAAGGTGCTGATCGCCTTTCGTCTGAACGACATGAAGATCGATCCGTACATCCGCACCAAGGGCGAGCACGCTGGGGAACCGGCCGCAAGCCTGGAATCGACGCTGGTCCACATCGGTCTGATCAAGATCGACGGCACCCAGGTCTATCCGACGAGCCAGGCGCATGCCGAGGCAGCGCCAGCGGAGGACGCACCCGCGTCCGAAGCCGCCAACGCCATCGACACTGCCGCCGACGCCGTTTCCTACCAATCTGCCGAGCCCGCCGAGCGCGAGCCCGAATGTGCAGTCGAGGAGCAGGAGCCGGCATTGGCTGCTTCGTTCTGATCCGGCACGGCCCCTCACGGGGCCTTGCCTTTTTCCTATTCGTCCAAGGAGAACCATCATGGCAGCCACATCGGCACCTACGAGATCAGCCCTACCCATCGTCGTCCCGGGCCAGCTCACGTTGCGGACCATCCGGGGCAAGAACGGCCCGTTCACGGTTGGGCGCCTTTCTACCCCCATCGGCGAGTTCGCGGTTAAAGACGCGGAGTTGGAGCAGTACCCCGAAGGAAAGTACGACGGGGATTTCGTCATTCGCTACATCTTCGCGAAGTCCTATCCGGTCGCGGGCGGCGCGCGGTTTGAAGTGCGCGCAAACCTCGACGGCATGACGCTCAACGGCATCGACAAACTGAGTCGTGATGAGGCCCGCAGCTTCGCCACCCAGGAAGTCGATCCACTCGATGAAGAGCTGGGGACGCAGCCTGCGGAAACGCCGGCCAAGCCCGCCAAGGCCTCCAGACCCGCCAAGCCCGCACCCGTGCAGGCCTCGGCGGACCCGCTGGTCGATACCACGCCCTTCGGTGTGGATGCACCGACGCCCGCTGCGGCGGCTGCCCCTGGCAGCACCGAAGAGGGCGACGTTGCTTTGTTCGGCTTGCTCTGGCCGCTGGGCGATTCCGTGAAATTGGATTCGACCATCGACCGCCGCGCCCTGCGCGCGCAGATCGCCCGCCTGGGCGATCTGGGCTACGCGCTGGACTTCAAAACGCAGGAGTGGAGCCGCCAGGCCGAACTGCAACCTGCGTGATCGCAGACACCGCATGCGCGGTGTTCTTCATCCACCCGCCGGGGCTCTTTCCCTATGCGGGGAGGCCCCCGGCTTTCTTCTGGAGGTCTCCATCATGTCCACCATCGATTGCGATACACCCCGTTCTTCGCTGGGTGAACCCGCGTGGCGAGCTGTTTGCAAGACAGCCGCCGAGCACGCCCAGCGTGGTTGTGGCCTGTCCTGGGACCACTGGGTCACGCTTTTCAGTTCGGAGATCGACGCGCAAGCCAGTCGATTGCCGGAAGAGCAACGCGCACAGGCGCTGCAGATCGCACAGGAATGGGGCTACGCCACACCGGCCGAAAGGCAGGAAACCCAGGACTGGAACGCCGAAAACGGCTACTGCTCGCACGGAATCGAACTGGGTTATTGCCCGTCCGGTTGCGATTCGGACTATTGAGGTCCGGCACACGTCATCGCCGCTTGCGCGGCTTTTCTCCACCCCTTGGGGCAGCACCTGCCTCAGGGGCGGTGCTGTTTCCGATTCACCGAGGACATCACCATGAGTCGGCACTACTTCGACACCGTTCACAAGGGCTTTCCCATCACCGTCGTACTGGGCTGGGACCGGCCGGCAAATTACTTCTTCCTATTCATCGAAAAGCCGGCCGAGCTGATCGACGATACCGCGAAGGTCGAGAGCGACGACTTCTTGTACAGCAACCTGCACGAGAGCGACCCGTTCAACCACTACCTGGACTACTACCGAGTGGTCCTGCGCCATTTCCACATCGACGTGCCCGAAAGCATGTTCACCGAAGTCCAACAGGACTGCGAGGGCAACGTTGGCAACCGTGTAGTCAAGCATCAGGCCGACGGCTCGTTCACCGAACAGACGTTCTGAACGCCCAAGCGGATCGAACACCTTATCCGCATTCCTTCATCCCTAACGGGGCATTCGCTGCCCCTGCGGGCGGTGCTGCCCCTCATTTCATCGAGGACACCACCATGCACGCACACACTTCATCCACCACGCTGTTCCACATCGACGAATGCCCGGACCTGATGGCCGACGCCTGCGTCGGCGACGACCAGGGCAGCCTGATCTTCCTGTCCATCTGGGCGCGCGACACCGCCGTCCAGCAGTTCCTCGCCCGCCTGACCCTCGGGCGCGACGAGCAGGGACTGGACCAGTTCCACATCCTCACCGACCAGGGCGGCAGCGTCCCGGTGTTCATCGGCAACGTCGATCATCTGGAGAAGCGCATCACGCGGGCCTACCGGCGCACGCTGTTCGGCTCCCTCTCCAACGTGTGGCTGTTCGACCGGCGCTGCGTCAAGCCCGACAAGGCCAACGCCAGCGCACTGGCATTGCTGCCACGCGACAGCGCCCACCGGCTTGACCGCCTGTGGACGCTGGTGCGCGACACCTGCCCGTTGCCGCTACTCGACCACTGGCGCGAAACCGTGCTGGAGCTGCTGCAGACCCGCGAGATGCTGGCCCGCCTTCCGTTCGCCCTTGGGCCGTTGGAAGGCCATCGGCTCGCCATCGACGTGCCGGCGCTGACCCTGGCGCTGGGCTCTCTGATCCGCAGTGACGCACTCACCGCCTATCCCTATCCGGCCAAGATTTGGACGCCGAAAGCGGTAGCGGCTTGATCCACCCGCGGAGGCACGCCTTGGCGTGCTTCCGCCATTCCTTCCCGCCAACCAGGAGACTTCCATGGCCCGCATGTTCCCGCGGCTCGCCCGCAATTTCGCCAAGAACGGTTACTACCCGACCGACGAACCCACGCTCGAAAGAGCCCTTAACGCACTGATGCCCAGCGACGGGACGATGTGCATCCTCGATCCCTGCGCCGGCGAAGGCGTGGCTGTCGCCGAAGCCGCCCATGCCCTCGGGCGCGAGCAGACCAAGGCGTTCGCCGTCGAGTTCGACGCGGAGCGGGCACGCCATGCCCGCGGCCTCGTCGATCATTGCCTGCACGCGGACCTGATGGACACAATGGTCTCCAAGCAGTCGTTCGGACTGCTCTGGCTCAACCCGCCGTATGGCGACCTATCCAAGGATGTCAATGGCAACATCGGCTATCAAGGCCAGGGCCGTGCCCGCCTCGAAAAGCTGTTCTACCAACGCACCCTGTCGCTGCTGCAGTACGGCGGCGTGCTGGTCTTCATCGTCCCCGGCTACGTGCTCGACGCGGAGCTGGTCGGCTGGCTGACACGCCACTACACCGATTTGCGGATCTACCGAGCGGTGGAGACGCAGTTCAAGCAGGTGGTGATCTTCGGCCGCAGGGCACGCCAGCGCGAGCAGGCCCTCGATGGCGTCAAGGCCATGCGCAATCTGCTGCTGCAGGTGGGGCTTGGCGAAGTCGAAGCCGAGGAACTGCCGAGCGATTGGCCGTTCCTGCCGTACATCGTCCCCGCCACTCCGGCCGAGCCGGAGCATTTCTTTCGCGTGACGATGGAGCCCGAGCAGTTCGCCGACGAAGTTGGCCGGTTGCAAGGCCTCTGGCCGTCGCTGGACACGCACCTGGGGGCCGCGCAGCAGTCGCTGCGTCCACCGGCGCGTGCTCTTTCCCACTGGCATCTTGCCCTGGCGTTGGCCGCGGGTGCGATCTCCGGCGTGGTGCGCTCCAAGACCGGGCGTGTGCTTGTCGTCAAGGGGGACACCCACAAGGACAAGACGCTCCAGCGGGAATTCACCGAACGCGACGATGGCTCCATCGCCGAGACCCGCATCTTCACCGACAAGTTCGTTCCCGTCATCCGCGCGTGGGACATGACGCCTGGCTCCCCAACTCGGGGCGAGGTGTTGACCATTCGCTGACCTCTTTCCACCGCCGACGGTTCGGCGTTTCTTCTCCCACCACGGGGCATGCCATTGCCCCTGTGGGGGTGGTGCATGCCCCATTTTTCTTCGGAGCATCACTATGTCCCTCGATCTTGAATCTACTGCCGCAGAAGCCACTCCCGTGCAGGGTGAACTGCTCGACGCGGCACCTTCTCCTCTGACCCTGAGCCTTCAGGATTTCGTCGGTGAGTTCGGCGACGAATTGCTGGACTCTCTCAATCGGGCTAACCCGCCGGTCTATACCGGCCAGCCACAGGCGCACCGCCAGCTCATCGTCGCCAGCCTCAAACGCAAGCTGTTTGAGGCCCAGGCCGAAGTCGTCTATGCCGCCGCCGAGCTGCTGGTCGATCGTGGCGAACGCGCCGCGATCGTTAATGGCGAGATGGGGTGCGGCAAGACGACCGTCGGCATCGCCACGGCCGCCGTCCTCAACGCCGAAGGCTACCGCCGCACCCTGGTGCTTTCGCCGCCACACCTGGTTTACAAGTGGCGACGCGAGATCCAGGAGACGGTGACGGGCGCCAAGGTCTGGGTCCTCAATGGTCCGGATACCCTCGTCAAACTTATCAGGCTGCGCGAGCAGTTGGGTGTGCAGCCCACGGGCCAGGAGTTCTATGTCCTGGGGCGCGTCAGGATGCGGATGGGGTTCCATTGGAAGCCTGTCTTCACCCGGCGGCGCACCCGCCACGGAGACGTGGCGGCCTGCCCGGACTGCGGCACTGTCATCACCGACCTTGACGGCGAGCCGGTCAACCCGATCGCACTCGAAGCCGAGGAGTACCGCAGGAAGTGCAGCCATTGCGCCGCGCCCTTGTGGACGCTGATCCGTCCGAGAAGCCTGTCCGGCAGTGACCAGTCCTCGGCTGTCCTCAAAGCCTTGAAGCGCATCCCGACCATCGGGGAAGTCACCGCGCAGAGGCTGATGCAGAAGTTCGGTGATGGCTTCCTGGCCTCGATGCTGGGCGACAACATCCATGAGTTCATCAACCTCATGGATGGCAGCGGCGAGCTGGTGTTTTCCGACCGTCAGGCCACGCGCATGGAACGTGCGATGGCCAACATGGAGTTCGGCTTCGGCGAGGGCGGCTACCAGCCGTCCGAGTTCATCAAGCGCTACCTACCGCAAGGCACGTTCGACCTGCTCATCGCCGACGAGGCACACGAGTACAAGAACGGCGGAAGCGCCCAGGGCCAGGCCATGGGCGTGTTGGCGGCGAAGGCTCGCAAGACCTTGCTGCTGACCGGCACGCTGATGGGCGGCTACGGCGACGACCTGTTCTACCTGCTGTTCCGAGCCCTACCCGGGCGAATGATCGAAGACGGCTACCGCCCGACCACGAGCGGCAGCATGACCTCGGCCTCGATGGCGTTCATGCGCGATCACGGTGTCCTCAAGGACATCTATTCCGAGAGCACTGGCACGGCGCACAAGACCGCGAAAGGCACGAAAGTCAGTGTCAGAACGGTCAAGGCTCCGGGCTTCGGCCCCAAGGGCGTGTTGCGTTGCATCCTGCCGTTCACGATCTTTCTCAAGCTCAAGGACATCGGCGGCAACGTCCTGCCGCCGTATGACGAGGAGTTCCGTGAAGTCGCGATGGACACGGCGCAAGCCGCGGCCTACCGCGATCTGGCGGGTCGGCTCACCGCGGAGCTGAAACAGGCTCTGGCGCGACGCGATACGACCTTGCTGGGCGTGGTCCTCAACGTGCTGCTGGCCTGGCCGGATTGCTGCTTCCGGTCGGAGACCGTGGTGCATCCGCGCACGCGCAACACCTTGGCGTTCGTCCCGGCTCAGTTCTCTGAGTTCGAGCTGACGCCGAAAGAGCGCGAGCTGATCGACGTCTGCAAAGAGGAGAAGGCGCAGGGCCGCAAGGTTCTGGCCTATACGGTCTATACCGGCACGCGCGACACCACGTCGCGCCTGAAGGTGCTGCTGGAGCAGGAAGGCTTCAAAGTGGCGGTACTGCGCGCAAGCGTGGATGCCAGCCGCCGCGAGGACTGGATCGCCGAGCAGTTGGACCGTGGCATCGACGTGCTCATCACCAACCCCGAACTCGTCAAGACGGGATTGGACCTGTTGGAGTTTCCGACGATCGTGTTCATGCAGTCGGGCTACAACGTGTACTCGCTCCAACAGGCGGCACGCCGCTCCTGGCGCATCGGGCAGAAACAGCCTGTGCGCGTGATCTACCTCGGCTACGCCGGCTCCTCGCAGATGACCTGCCTTGAGTTGATGGCCAAGAAGATCATGGTCTCGCAGTCCACCTCGGGCGATGTGCCCGAATCCGGGCTCGATGTCCTGAACCAGGATGGTGATTCCGTCGAGGTTGCACTGGCCCGGCAACTGGTAACCGCCTGATCCTCTGTCTGCCGGCATCCCTTTTGGGGTGCCGGCGGTTTTTCTAGGAAATTGCTGCTCGGAGGATTTGATCGCCGCCCCCGTTTCCAACGCCGGGAAGGCTAAACTGATCGGACAATATCGAAATCTAAGGAGGCACTATGGCTATGGTGATCGAAGCCGCATATGCAGACGGCACTGGTGTAGCCAATGCACTGCGTATGTCTCAGGTGCAGTGGCACGAGTTGCAACGGAATTACCGCGTTGGTGATCTGCAGATGCCTTGCTGCAGCGCTCCAGCGGTCCCCAAGGTCAGTGCTAATGGCTACCCATTCTTCGCACATCTAGGAGGTGCGTGCACTACTTCCGAAGAAAGCCAATGGCATCTGGCGGCCAAGATACTTGTGCGCAGCGTGCTCGAAGACTTGGGTTGCCGCGCTTCGGTTGAAATGCCGGGTTCGGGTGACGCAGGCCGCTGGCAGGCTGACGTTTGGGGTGAGCGCAATGGTGTTAGGTTGGCCGTCGAGATCCAAAGGTCGTATCAGTCGCTCCGCGACTACCGTAAACGCCAAGGGCGGTACAGCGACGAGGGCGTCAAGTCGCTTTGGTTGTTGGGGCAGGAGCGATACAGCACTCTCGCAAAGAGCATGGGCAAGGAGCGCTTGCGCACCGAATTTGGGGGTAAGTTCCCGCCAGGCGGACACTTCGGCCCGTGCCTTCCTGATCTACCCGTCGCGATGCTTGAGCTAGAGCCAGTGCCCACGATCAAAGGTGCCGGATTCTTTACTGCGACCCTTCCAGACCTGCTTGAGGCAGTGCTAAGCAATCGCTTTCTCTGCATTGACGGTCTTTGGTGTATTAATAACCTGGACTCGATGAGTAGCGCCGCCAAACGCTCACACGAGCTCGCCGCAGCCAAGCGCGTGGCGGCAAACACGTAGTTCGGCTGTGGTGCTCCTTGTCATGTGCCGAAGAAACGCCCGGGCTCCTCAGTTCCTATGGCCAGTACTCAAATGCCGGTGGCACGCATTCGAGCCTCTAGCTCATCTAAGAATGGCGAGCGCCCAAGGCGCATCGGGCCATAGCGCCCCTCAACGAACCCCGAATACAACATGTGGACCTCGTCACGCGCACGTGTGAGACCCACGTAGAACAGCCGGCGGCTTTCTCGCAACTTCTCTGGACTCTCGTTGCGCCACGGTAGATTTCCGAGGTCGAGACCGACCATGATGACCACATCGTACTCGCACCCTTTTGCGGAGTGGAGTGTCAGCAGATTTAGATGATCAGGCGAACCGTCCCTACCGCCCAAACTCGTCATGTCCAGCGTAGCCAGTGCGCCGCCTTCGGCGAGCGCTGCCGTCATGCGATCGAGTTGTTCCTTCTGATCGGCAAGCGCCAATTCAGCAGCCAACAGACGGTCAACGATGCCGCTACGCAGCGAAGCGACAAAATCACGCGCAGGTTGCTGGTCGGAGCGTAACGCCCATAGCAAAGCGGTTAGCTCTTGTCCCTCGCGCCTAGCTTGTGCATCGTCCAAGCTCGCTCGATGAAATGCGAGATAGCGGTCGATCAGTCCGCGCAATTGTGGGCGTCCGACACGCCAGCCGCCCGCGCACCACGCCGCACAATCTTCCACCCAGCTCGTCAGGGAAACCTTGCGGTAAGGCGCCGCAGTGTCCACGCGGATGTAATCTAAACCGCCGGCGGTCACAGCTTCGGAGACGATATCGCCTGCGCGGTAGTCTTTGTACAAGATTGCGATATCACCCAGTGTTCGTCCCGGCTTAGAAGCCAATGCTGCCGGAATAATTTGCGCGACAACGTGCGCGGCTTGATCGGCCATACCACCTGGCCGCAGGACGAATTCAATGGTCGCTTGTCGAGCTGGATCGCTCGCTTGATAGCCCCGGACTTCTCCGAGCGCCATCTCCGACGCCGTCACGATCCCTGTGCCAGAGCGATAATTCAGTTGGAGCCTAACAGGCTCGATGTCTCCGCGTGCGGCCAGCTCCATGAGCAACGCGCCGTCAGCGCCCGTGAATCCATAGATCGACTGATCCGCATCACCGACCGCGAAAAGTCGGACACCCCCGTCGAAGGCAAGGCGTTTGACGATGCGATGCAGTGCCACGCCTAAATCCTGGTACTCATCCACCGCGAGCACGGGGAATTTTGCCTGAACCAGAGGTAGTACCCAGTCGTGCTCGGCGATCAAACGCTGGCCGAAGACGACCATGTCATCGTAGTCAATCAGCCCCTCGTCGCGCAGAGCGGCCTCGTAGGCCTCGGCCCACGCAGCGAGCTCCTCCTCGCTACGCCAAGCGACGCTATTTCGATTGAGCACGGAACGGCGATGCCGCCCGAGGTCAATGACCTTGTACGGATGGTTCTGCCCGAAAATTGCGTCTCCAGTTTGCTTCAACAACCGATCACTGACTCGTTGAGTGGCCACCGAAAGCGGGAAGGATATGGGCAGGCCGGCCAAGCGTCCATACGGCATCAAGAGATGACGCAGACAGAACCCATGGACTGTACCAATGAAAAGATTAGGTGCCTGCTGAAGTCCCAAGCTTTCAATTCGGCGAACGAGTTCGCGAGCGCACTCCTGACTGTACGTGATGCACGCAACGCCACGAGGGGACTCGACGTCTTCGGCCAGGATTCGGGCGAGCTTTAGGACGAGCGTCTTGGTCTTACCGCTCCCGGGACCGGCGAGTACCACACAATGTCCTTGAGAGTTGTAAGCTGCCAACTGCCCTGGATTTCCAGCCAACTCGGCAGCCTGAGCCAGGTAGGCTGTACCGACGTTACGCGACGGCATCGCGGATATGCTCCAGCGCAGAGCGAATGTAGGCCGGGCAAACGCCCTCAGACACCGACGGCGCAAGTGCCTGTGCAAATCTCCCCTTGCCAATCCGTTCAATCAACTTCAGCAGCCGGTCTTCATCGACCTGATCCGGATCAGCCACCCACTCTTGTAATGCGTCCCGGGTGACTTGCCTCAGCGGCAACTCCTGCTCGATTACCGCCTTCATCGCCTCGGCCATTCCGGCAGCGAATAGGTCGGATTCCAGCGTGCTCTCGTTGACGAAGTATCCAAACTCCGCGGCGTACTTGAGCACATCATCTATATCCAGGTCATCGTAGCCATATTCTTCATCGACCTCGTTCAAGAGATTAATTAATCGCCTGTGGGCCAGTGGAGGTTTGCCATTGACCGGGTCGCGATCTGTCAAAATTACATGTGGAATATTTAGCCCTTTAGGGCCCAAAAGCTTCACATAAGGAGTGAAGTTCGTCCCCCCGACCGAGCACACAGTGATTCCAAGTATGTCGAAAGGAATCCCGAGGGCCTCGGCGAACGCGGGGATGATGAAGCGCTCAGCGTCCCCTTCAACCAGAATCACTCCCCGGGAAAAGAATATTTCTCCGCGAGTGACGTCGATGTAGCGCTGGAGGTCGTCTTCATCCCTCTGTGTGAAAGGTGCGTTTGCGGTTGAAACCGCGATGGTTTTTCCGTCCGCTGCGTTATGGCGCAGGAGAACGATGGACCTAATCGGTGCAACGCTTGCGATATGCGGTGAGTGAGTAGTGAGAATTGTCGTCAGCGGAGGGGCTTCGTCCTCATCTTCAGCTCTTGTGCCGAGGAAGTAGCGATAGACAAGACGCTGGACATGCGGATGCAGGTGCGCTTCGGGCTCCTCGACGACGAAGAATGTGTGGTCGCGCTCCCCCTCGGAGACGAAGCGGTCGAGTTCGAGGCTCTTCAAGGCCAGGAAGATCAGATTTGCCGTTCCTAGGCTGGCATCGCCGACACCGCGAACACCGTTGTCGATGAGCAGCCGAAGGCTACGCAGCAACGCATCGACTCGCGTAGGTGCAAGTCCGAGCGATACCGGGACGGCATGCTGCCCACCGGCGATGGCGATCAACCGTTCGCTGATTCGTTCCGCTGTCGCGACCACTTCCTCATGACCGGCCAGCTCTCGCTGTGCTTCATCGACCTGATTCTGGATCTCCTCGCGGGCGTCATCATCCAGGGATGCTGCGAGATCCTCAATGAGCGGTCTCAATGGCGAATTACGCCAGCTCGCAAGGTCCTTTTCAGCGTCGCGCAGCGCTACCTGAACATCTATTGGCAACATTCGGCGAAGTGCGCCACCAATGAGCATATCGGGATCGTTACCACCGAAGATTATGTACTCATAGTCTTTCAACGATTCTGGGGCGCGCCCCAGTCCCGCTTTAGGCTGGAAGCGATAGGTGAGTCGGGCCACCATAGGAGGGCCAGGATTAATCACGCAGTCGTTGAGGTGGGCCATCAACCGGGGATCGTTTGTGAAGTCCGTTAGATCCACAGAGACCTCAATGGTCGCACCAACCTTGTCTTCGCCAAGTCCGTCCCAGAAATACTCAAGCCCCAGTTGTCGATCGCGTTCAGACAAACCTGGATCAAGGATCAACTGCAGGCCGCGAATGAAATTGCTCTTGCCAACCTTGTTCTCTCCAACGATGACGATGCTTTCCCCCGTCTCGACATCAACATCCGAGAAATTGGCGAAATTGATCAACCTGACCCGAGAAACCCTCATTTACGTCCCCATCCATTGGTGTTTTAACAAATTGTAGCAGTCATGCGGCCGGCCTCCATCCGCCGACCACGACCGAGCTTTTCCGTTACAGCCCCCCCTCGAGGCCGATTTTGTTCGACTAGACCGCTGCCGGTAAATCGGACGCAGCGTGGTCCGCATTGTTTGCTGCTGCTCCCGGCCTAAGCGGCGATGGTGAGGGCTCGATGTTTCAGGACGCCGAGCTTATGTGCCCAACTCCACCTTGGTTTCACCATCCCGAACGCCGCCTGCTGGCGGGAGTCCTCGGCCTGCTCTGGTCGGTGCTGGCTGGCGGTTGCGCGACGACGACTGCGCCACCCGCGCCTGATGTCATCGAGGAAGTCTCGGCCGCACCCGAACCCGAGACGCCCGAGTACATCCCCGTTGTGCGTTACGGTCGCTACACGCTAGTCGAGCTAGCACCCCCGGCTGCACAGCGGGACCTGCTGTTGCAGACCATCGACGTGTCCATGCCCGAAGATGCCCGCGCCACCGTCGGCGATGGGCTGCGGCATGTGCTCAAGCGCAGTGGTTACGGCCTGTGCCAGACGGCGCACGCGGTGACCGAGCTGTATGCCCTGCCGCTGCCGGCGGCGCACCTGCACCTCGGCCCCATGACCTTACGCGATGCGCTGCTCACACTGGCTGGCCCGGCTTGGGAACTGCACGCGGATGATCGCGCACGACAGATTTGCTTCGAACGGCCCGCCGACAGCGCGGCTATCGAACCTGCATCCGAGCCATCCGCCGCCGACGCGGTGCAGACGTTCCCGGTGGAGCCTTCGGTTTCGGGAGGCCAGCTATGAACGCCCCGCGGTCTGCCCGGCGCTCGGCCGCCGCCGTGGTGGTGCAGAGCCTTCTGTGGCTGTGGCTGATCGGCCTCAGCGTCTTCGTAGCTTTGGGCTACCAGACCATGAACGACCAAGCCGACCAGGAGCGGCTCGATTCCCGCCTGCAACGCCTGGAAGCGCAGGCGACGGGCCTGGCCGAGACCATCGAGGCCATCCAGCAGCGTCCGGCCGTCGCAACGGCGGCAGACCTCAAAGACACCCGCCAAGTCCTGGAAGCACGCGCTGCCCAAGTTGAGAAAACGCTGAGCGGCTATGCCGCTGCCGACGACCTCCAGGCGCTGCGCGCGGAGGTCGAGCAGATCAAGGCGCGCCAGACCGCTGCGCCTGTTCCGCGCGCCGCAGCACCCGCCCGGCGGCGCACATCGGGCAAGGCCGTTGCCAAGCCCGAACCGCCGTCGCTGCCGTTCCGTGTCGTCGGCGCCGAATTGCGCGCTGGCCAGCGCAGCGTGTCCGTCGCGCCGAGCAGCGCGGACTCCACGCCCGACCAGCTTCAGGTGCTGCTGCCAGGTGATGCGCTCGGCCCGTGGCGCTTGCGGGCTGTCGAGGGCAACACCGCCGTGTTCCTGGCCGGCGATCGGACCCGTCGCGTGGCGATTCCCTGACCGGAGCACACGACATGCAGCCGTCGATCATCCTTTTCGCGCTCCTGCTGGCATCCGCCCAGTTGCCCGCCTGGGCGCAGCAGCCGGCCACCGCCCCGGCCCGCAATGCGCAGAGCCAGGAGCGTCCGCTGGTCGCCCGAACCCCAGATGACAAGGTAGCAAGCGACTGGGGCCTGCAACCGCAGGAATGGACGCGCTATCGCGAGTTGATGGACGGGCCGCTAGGCATCTACTCGCCCAACCTGGACCCGCTGTCCGCCTTGGGTATTGAGGCCCGCACCGACGAGGAACGGCGGCGCTACGCAGAACTGCAGGTGCAAATCGAAGCGCGCCGCGTCGAGAAGCTGCTTGCCTATCAACGTGCCTACGACGAAGCCTGGCAGCGCTTAAACCCCGGCATGCAACGGGTGAACCTGCCTGACGATAAGCCCAGCGCCGGCGCAGTGCGCGGCAGCGGCCGCATGGCGGTGTTCGTCAAGGACGGCTGCGCGGCCTGCGGACAGCTCGTGCAGCGCCTGCAATCCTCGGGTACCGAGTTCGACCTGTACATGGTCGGCAGCCGCCAGGACGATGCACGCATCCGTGATTGGGCCAAGCGCGCGCAAATCGATCCGGCCCGCGTGCGCAGCGGCAGCATCACGCTCAACCACGACGGCGGCCGCTGGCTGTCGCTGGGCCTGCCCGGCGACTTACCAGCGGTCGTACGCGAGGTGAACGGCCAATGGCAGCGCCAACCCTGACGGCGCCGCTGCGCGCACTGGTGGTCGCTGCTGGCCTGTACGTCAGCACCGTCTATGCCCAGGAGGTTCCGCCGCCGGCCTACCAGCTTGCCGCCCAGCGCGCGGGCATCCCTTCGACGGTGCTCTACGCCGTGGCCCTGCAAGAGAGCGGTATCCGACGCAACGGGCGCATCGTCCCGTGGCCTTGGTCCCTCAACGTCGCCGGCCAGTCGCGCCGCTACACGACCCGAGCCGACGCCTGCGCGGGTTTGCAGCGGGCGATGCGCTCGACGCCTCATACGCGCATCGACGCGGGCCTTGGGCAGATCAACCTCGGCTACCACCAGCAGCGCTACAGCACCGCGTGCGACCTGCTTGACCCGTACCGCAACCTCGCCATCGCCGCCGAGATTCTGAAAGAACAGCACACCCCCGGTGAGGACTGGCTGGTGGCGGTCGGCCGTTACCACCGCCCCGCGGGTGGTGAGCCGGCCGCCCGCTACCGGCGCAGCGTATCCCGCCACCTCGCCCGCGTGCAGGGTGCGCGCTCAACCACTGCGGCGTCCGCCGCGCGCCAGGAGACCTCCCCATGACGAAATCCCATCTGGCCCATCTCACGTTCAAGGGCCTGCTCATGCTGCTGACGATCCTGCCGCTGGCCTCGCGTGCCGGCGTGCCGCTGATCGTGGTCGAGGACCGTGGCGGTGCATCGGCGCTGCCGTACTACGAAGCACTCAACCTCCAGCCGCGGGACAACGGTGCAGCGCGGTCGCCCATCCCGATGCCGCAGGTTCCCGCGACACCCGCGGATGAGGCTGCGATGCTGCCGGTGCGCAGCGCCAAGCTCACGCCCGGCACCGTCGCGCGACGGGTGATCGAGGCACCGGGCCTGCGGCCGTTAGTGGTCATTGGCGACGACAAGGCTTCCCGGGACTGGCTGCAGCGCCATGCGGGCTCCTTGCACGAGCGCGGCGCGGTCGGCCTGGTGGTCAATGTCGAGACCGCACAAACCTTGGCGCGGCTGCGCGCACTGGCGCCCGGCGTGCCACTGGCACCCGTGGCGGGCGATGACCTGGCTGAGCGTCTGGGCTTGAGGCACTACCCGGCGCTGATCACGGCCACCGGCATCGAGCAATGAAGCCATGTCGGGCAAACAGCCGGTTGAGGTTCTGCTTCGCCCTGCGGTGGAGCTATATACCGTCGCAGCGTGTGCAGGTGCCGCGTTTCTGTCCCTGGTGGCCCCGTGGTCGCTCGCACTGAGCCCCGGCATGGGCGTCGGCAGCGCGCTGGCGTTCGGCGCCTACGGTGCCATCCGCTACCGCGATGCCCGCGTGATCCTGTGCTATCGGCGCAACATCCGCCGCCTGCCGCGGTACGTGATGACCAGCCGCGACGTGCCGGTCAGCCAGCAGCGGCTCTTCATCGGTCGGGGCTTTCTCTGGGAGCAGAAGCACACCCATCGGCTGATGCAGACGTACCGGCCGGAGTTTCGCCGCTACGTTGAGCCGACACCCGCTTATCGGCTGGCGCGGCGTCTGGAAGAACGGTTGGAGTTCGCGCCGTTTCCGCTTTCACGCCTGCCGAGGCTCACAGGCTGGGATGTGCCTTTCAACCCCGTTCGGCCGTTGCCGCCCGTGGGGGGCCTGCCGCGATTGCACGGCATCGAGCCGGAGGAGGTGGACGTCAGCCTGCCGCTGGGCGAGCGCGTCGGGCATTCGCTGGTCTTGGGCACCACCCGCGTGGGCAAGACCCGGCTGGCCGAGTTGTTCGTGACGCAGGACATCCGGCGCAAGAACGCATCCGGCGAGCATGAGGTCGTCATCGTCATCGACCCCAAGGGCGATGCCGACCTCCTGAAGCGCATGTACGTCGAGGCCAAGCGCGTGGGCCGCGAGGGTGAGTTCTACATCTTCCATTTGGGCTGGCCGGAAATCAGCGCCCGCTACAACGCGGTGGGTCGCTTCGGTCGGATCTCGGAAGTGGCGACACGCATCGCGGGACAGCTCTCCGGCGAAGGCAACAGCGCGGCATTCCGCGAGTTCGCATGGCGCTTCGTCAACATCATCGCCCGCGCCTTGGTGGAACTGGGGCAGCGCCCGGACTACATGCTGATCCAGCGGCACGTCATCAACATCGACGCGCTGTTCATCGAGTACGCCCAGCACTTCTTCGCCAAGACCGAGCCCAAGGCCTGGGAGGTGATCGTCCAGATCGAGGCCAAGCTCAATGAGAAGAACATCCCGCGCAACATGATCGGGCGCGAGAAGCGCGTGGTGGCGCTGGAGCAGTACCTTTCCCAGGCGCGCAACTACGACCCGGTACTCGACGGCCTGCGCTCTGCAGTCCGCTACGACAAGACGTACTTCGACAAGATCGTCGCATCGTTGCTGCCGCTGCTGGAGAAGCTCACCAGCGGCAAGATCGCCCAGCTCCTGGCCCCGAACTACTCCGACCTGGCCGATCCGCGCCCGATCTTCGATTGGATGCAAGTCATCAGAAAGCGCGCCGTGGTCTATGTGGGCCTGGATGCGCTCTCGGACGCTGAAGTCGCCGCAGCGGTCGGCAATTCCATGTTCTCGGATCTAGTATCCGTCGCAGGGCACATCTATAAGCACGGGATCGATGATGGCTTACCCGGTGCATCGGCAGGCACACGCGTGCCGATCAACGTGCACGCGGACGAATTCAATGAGTTGATGGGCGACGAGTTCATACCGCTCATCAACAAGGGTGGCGGCGCCGGCCTGCAAGTTACTGCGTACACGCAGACGCTCTCGGACATTGAAGCCCGCATTGGCAACCGCGCGAAAGCCGGCCAGGTGATCGGCAACTTCAACAACCTGTTCATGCTCAGGGTCCGGGAGACGGCCACCGCCGAACTGCTGACCCGGCAATTGCCGAAGGTCGAGGTCTATACGACCACCATCGTCTCCGGTGCGACCGACAGTTCGGACATCCGCGGCGCGACGGATTTCACCAGCAACACGCAGGACCGTATCAGCATGTCCAGCGTGCCAATGATCGAGCCCTCCCACATCGTCGGCCTGCCCAAGGGGCAGTGCTTCGCGCTGCTGCAGGGCGGCCAACTCTGGAAAATCAGGATGCCACTGCCGGCGCCGGACCCCGATGAGGCCATGCCGCAGGATCTGCAACAACTGGCGGGCTACATGCGCCAGAGCTACACCGATGCCACCCAATGGTGGGAGTTCACCAGTTCCCCAGCCTTACAGGATGCGGCCTTGCCCGACGATCTGCTCGATGACGCCGAGCTGGCCAAGCCGGTCGAGTCTGCCGCGGCGGCCACCGGCGCCGACGACAGCGCCGAAAACGAGGCCTCGCCATGAAAGATGCCGCCTCGACCGCGCAGCGGGAGCAGAACCAGCGCCAAGGTCTGATCGTCGGCACCATCACCTTGCCGTTCCGGCTGCTCGGGGTGCTGATCGGCTCGCTGCTGTTCTCCATCGTGGTGGAGTGCGTCGGCATGCACCTGTTCTGGAAGGAACAGGGCTGGCGCCATTCTCAGCAGATGTTGCAGTACGAAATGGGGCACCTGTCCAATCACTTCACGCGCAGCGTGGTCGTGCAGGAGCCGGGGCGCACGGCGCACGAGCTGGTGGATACCGGCTACGAATGGGTGTTCGTGCGCTCGGGGCTGCTGGAACGCATGAGTCAGACCGCTGAGCGCGCCCGCACGCCCAGCCAGGGACAGACGCGGAACTTTCGGTACTTCATCAGCCAGGTCTATGTCTGGGCCGAGAGCTATCTGATTGCCGCCGCGTTCACGACGTTGACCTTTCTTGTGCGGCTGTTGGTTCTGGCGCTCACGCTGCCCTTGATCTTCACGGCGGCATTCGTCGGGCTGATCGACGGCTTGGTTCGGCGTGACGTGCGTCGATTTGGCGCCGGGCGTGAATCGGGCTTCATCTACCATCGTGCGAAAGCCAGCCTGATGCCGCTGGCCGTGCTGCCGTGGATCACCTACCTGGCACTGCCGATCTCGGTGCATCCGCTGCTGATCCTCCTGCCGAGTGCCGCCTTGCTGGGCTTGGCCGTGAGCCTGACCGCCGGCAGCTTCAAAAAGTATCTCTAGACCATCAATCCGGTCGCCCGCGAGTTCCTATTGTTTGCGGCCTGAAGTCGCCCTGATCTCCACGATCGAGCCATTGCTGATCACACAGGAATGGCGCGATGGTGGCTTCAACCTGGCTGCGCGCCGCGCATCGCGGCGTGCCCACTTTTCTCGTGACGGCCCTCCTGATGGGTCAGTCCCCGATGGCGGTGGCCGAGTCCCCGGCACAGCGCCAGGAACTGGCCGGCGCGCTGCGCCAGCTCGACGCGCTGGAGCGCACCGTGACCGACAGCGCCGCGCACACCGCCGTCATTCCGGGCGAGCGCTACCACTTCGACTACCCGCGGCTGCTGGCCGACCTGGCCCGCGTGCGCGCTGGCATCCAGGCCCATCTCACACCGTCGCGCGCTCAGCCGCGCGACCCCTCCGAACTGGCCGGCGACTATCGCACCGAGCGGCCGGCTGAGCCGCTGCCGGCTACGACTGCGGAGGGCAAGCCATGAACGGCGCCCAGGTCTCGGCTTTTCAAGCCAATAGCGGCATCGCGCCTTCCGCGATGGCGACCGTCCTGGTCGGTGTCGTGCTCGCGGTCCTGCTCGTCTGGGGCGTCTGGGCCATCCGAACGGCCTACGTGGGGTGGTCCGAGAGCCGCCTCAACCAACGCCAGTTCCTCGGCGTCTGCATCCGCTTCGTCGCGATGTACCTCGTCCTGACTTTCTTCCTCCTCTCCTGACCTGAAAGGCCTGACCATGCATAACCGCATCCTCACTTCCCGTTTTGCCCAGCGCGCCGCCGTGGCCCTGGGTGCAGCCGCGCTGCCTGCGCTGTCGTACGCGCAGGGTCTGCCGCAGTTGGAGAACCCGACTCGCGGCACGGGCAACGGCATCATGGAGACGATCCGCAACTACGGCTACGACATCATCATGCTCGTGGCCCTCCTGGTGGTGGCGTCGATGTTCATCGGTGTCTGCTATCACGCCTACGGCACCTACGCGGAGATCCACACCGGCCGCAAGACCTGGGGCCAGTTCGGCCTCACGGTCGCCATTGGCGCCGTGCTGCTCGTGATCGGCATCTGGCTGCTCACCGAAGCCACCGGCATCCTGTAAGCGAGGTCGGTATGTCCGAGCAGCAGCACGTCCGTGCGGACGGGACGGTCACGTTCCTTCCACACCGGCTCAACCGCCATCCCATTGTGGTGCGCGGCCTTACCGCAGACGAACTGTGGATCTGCTGCGGCTTGTCTGGCGGCGCCGGCTTGCTGATCGGCGCGCCGCTGTCCTGGGTGTCCCGCACCATTGCGCTGGCGCCCACATTCATCGTGCTGGGCGTGGCGTTTGGTGTGTTCGTGGGCGGCGGTATCCTACGTCGGCTCAAGCGCGGCCGTCCCGACACCTGGCTGTACCGGCAGTTGCAGTGGCGCATCGCCACGAAGCATCCGTTGGCTGCCGGCTGGGTGGGCGGCCACGTGCTGATCTCGCGTTCCGGCTTCTGGACCACCCGAAGGTCTGTTGCAAGGGGGACGCGATGAGCCGTTTCAAGAACGAGATCACCCACCTGCAGGCGCACATTAAGACGCTGCGCCTGGGCGCGGGCGCGCTGGTCATCGTCGCGCTGGTCATGGGTGGCGGTTGGTGGAGTGCCCCGCGCGATCTGACCATCCACGTCCCGCCTGACCTGCGCTCCGGCAGCACCCGCAAGTGGTGGGAAGTGCCACCCGAATCGGTCTATGCCTTCACGTTCTACGTGTTCCAGCAGCTCAACCGCTGGCCGACCAATGGCGAGGAAGACTACCCGCGCAACCTGCACGCGCTCTCGCCATACCTCACGCCAGCCTGTCACGCCTTTCTGCGTGCCGACTACGACTACCGGCGCAGCACCGGCGAGCTGCGCCAGCGCGTGCGCGGCATCTATGAAATCCCGGGCCGTGGTTATGGCGACGATCCCACCGCCCGCGTGCGCGTCGTCTCCGACCGCGACTGGGTGGTGACGCTAGACATCAGCGCCGACGAGTATTACGGCGCTGAGCAGGTCAAGCGCGCCCTGGTGCGCTACCCCATCAAAGTCACGCGGGTGGACGTCGATCCCTCACGCAACCCGTTCGGCCTGGCGCTCGATTGCTACGACGGCACGCCCCAGCGCATCAACGTCCCGGAGCCGACGCGCCCGACATCTGGCAGGTTGCCTTCGCAAGCGCCTCAAGGAGAAACCCCATGAAGCACTCCTTACAGCATTACTCCCTCGCCTTGCTGGGGCTGCTGGCCGTGGCCTTGGCATCTGCGGCCCAGGCGGTGGAGATCCTGCGCTGGGAGCGCATGCCGCTGGCCGTTCCCCTGAAGGTCGGCCAGGAGCGCATTGTGTTCATCGACCGGAACGTGCGCGTGGGCGTGCCGGCCGCCGTGGGCGAGCGCCTGCGGGTGCAGAGCGCGGGCGGCGCGGTGTACCTGCGCGCCAGCGAGCCAATCGAGCCCGCACGGCTGCAACTGCAAGACGCCGACACGGGCGCATTGATCCTGCTGGACATTGCGGCCGAGCCGCCCAAGGACGGCGAAGCGGAGCTGGAGCCGGTGCGCATCGTCGAGGGCAATACCGCTTCAGCGCGCTATGGCGGTCAGCCAGCGGGCGCCGATAAAGTGTCGGCACGCTCTGGTGATTCGACGGGCGCGCCGCCGGCCCGGCGCGAAACGCCGGTCGCGGTCGTGCTGACGCGGTTTGCCGCGCAGAACCTGTACGCACCGCTGCGTACGGTTGAGCCACTTGCGGGCGTGATGCGCGTCAACCTGCGCCGCAACCTGGACCTCGGCACGCTGATGCCGACGTTGTCGGTGCGCGCCGTCGCGCTCGCATCCTGGCGCTTGGAGGATCAGTGGGTCACTGCCGTGCGTCTCACGAACAGCAGTGCCGCCTGGATCACGCTCGACCCGCGCGTGCTGCAAGGCGATTTCCTCACCGCCACTTTCCAGCATGAGGCGTTGGGCCCGCGCGGCACACCGGAGGACACCACCACCGTGTACCTGGTAACGCGCGGGCGGGGCCTTGCGCAATCGCTGCTGCCCGCCATTCACCGCTTCGACCCGGCCGTGCATCTGCCGCAACCGAATGCGGATGAGAACGGCAAGGAGGCCCGTCATGCGCAGTAACGGACTCCTGAAGTGGCTGATGATCCCAGTGGCCCTCCTGGTGCTGTTCATCGGCGTCCGTCTGTTCTCGGGCGGCGGACCTTCGACACTTTCCCAAGCCGACGCGGGGAGCCAGCTCACGCCCGAAGAGATGAAGGCGCTGGGCATCGAGGGCGATACCCCGCGCGATACCGTCGCCACGCTGGTCGCGCAGGTCAAGCAACTGCGCACCGAGCTTCAGACCGCGCTGTCCGACAACAAGTCTCAGCGCGAGGAAAACCAACGCCTGCGCCAGCGCGAGAACTCGATCGATCAGCGCATCAACGCCGCGCTCGAAGCCGAGCGTTCCAACCTGCGGCGCGACCAGCAGCAAGCCGCGAGCGAGCGCCAGCAAACCGAAGGCTTGCTCGCGGACTTGCAGCGACGCCTGGAGGCGATCGGCGGTCGTGGCGGCGGCCATGCCGACCTGCCGGTGGGCCTGGGACTGCGCGACGGCGACGAGGCCGGGATGGAAGGCGGCGTGCGCTGGGTGGAACCGGACGACGCGAAGAAGGCTGAGGCGCGCGGCTCGTCCAGTGGCGCCATGAGCTTTCCGACGAGCTTTGGACCGGCGCAGCGCACGCTGGAAACCACGGCGGAAACCGTGGCGAACGCGGGCGCACGCGCCGCCGGCGTCAAGACCGCCAAGGCTGTTTATACGGTTCCGACAAACTCCACCCTCATGGGATCGGTGGCGATGACCGCGCTAATCGGCCGTGTGCCGATCGACGGCACCGTGAACGACCCGTACCCCTTCAAAGTCCTGGTGGGCCCCGACAACCTCACGGCCAACGGCATCGATATTCCCGACGTGGCGGGCGCCGTGTTCAGCGGCACAGCCTCGGGCGACTGGACGCTCTCGTGCGTGCGCGGCCAGGTGCGCAGCATTACGTTCGTCTTTCATGACGGAACCATCCGCACCATTCCCGAGGACCGCGAGGGCAACCAGCAGAACAACCAGCAACGCGATGGCCTGGGCTGGATCAGCGATCCCTATGGCATTCCCTGCGTCAGTGGGGAGCGGCGCAGCAACGCCCAGCAGTACCTCGGTTCGCAGGCCCTGATCACCGCGGCCGGTGCCGGCGTGGCCTCGCTCATCGAAAGCGACAGCGGCCAGATGTCCTACGTCGGCTCGGACGGCTCCATCGGCACTGTGGGCATCAGTGGTCAGGAGGCCGTGGGCCGGATTCTCGCCGGTGGCGTCCAGGAAATGTCGAACTGGGTCAACAAGCTCTACGGGCAGGCCTTCGCCGCCGTCTATGTGCGGCCCGGCGCGAAAGTCGCTGTCCACCTCGAAAAACCCCTTGCCATCGACTTCGACCCCGAGGGTCGCAAGGTCGATCACCGCGCAGGAGAAAGCCATGCTCTCGAACTTGACTGACTTGACCCGTGGCCTTGCGCTGGCCGTTGCCGTTGCGGTGCTCGGCGGCTGCGCCACCAGCAAGGAAAAGCTGCTGCCCCACGGTAGCAGCACGATGATGGACATTTGGCAGCAGGAAGCCGGCGACGGTGGCGGCGGTGCTGGCCAGGTAGCGCGCAGGCAATTGCTCGATGCGCGTCAAAGCCTGCGTCGGCCGCTGACCGAAGCGGACGTGCAGGCCGCACCTTCTGAGCAGATGCGCTACACGCGCACGGCGCGCAACGAAGTCTATCGCCAATTTCAGCGCCTGCCGAATCCCGACCTTGTGATGTATGTGTTCCCCCACCTGGCGGGCACCGACCCCATACCTGTGCCGGGCTACACGACCGTTTTCCCCCTGTACCAGCGTACCCAGTACGCCATGCCGGGCGAGCGCGTGGAGGATTATTGATGCGCTGGAAACTCTCTTGGCCGAAGCTGGCCGCATCCAGTGCTGGCGATGAAGAGCAACCGGACGGCTGGAAGCGCCATGTTGAGGCCTTGCGCCAGGCCGGTATTCCCGAACCCGGCTCGGCGGTCCGCGGGCGCAGGTCGGCAACGGTGGCCGACGAGCAGGCGCTGTACGACGTCGCGCCTTCGTTCGTGGAACTGCTGCCTTGGGTGGAGTTCCTGCCCGAGTCGAAGGCCATGCTGCTGGAGGACGGGCAATCGGTCGCGGCCTTCTACGAGTTGGTGCCGCTGGGCACCGAGGGCCGGGAACCCGGCTGGCTCGCACATGCCCGGGATGCCCTGGAGAATGCGCTGCAAGACAGCTTCGATGAATTGGACGAGCACCCCTGGGTACTCCAGCTCTACGCCCAGGACGAGGCCAGCTTCGACCAGTACATGCAGACCCTGCGCGACTACGTGCAGCCGCGCGCACGCGATACAGCTTTCACCGAGTTCTACCTGCGCTTTTTCGGTCATCACCTGCGCGCGGTGGCCAAGCCGGGTGGCCTGTTCGAGGACACCGTGGTCACGCGCCTGCGCTGGCGCGGCCAAAGCCGGCGTGTACGGATGGTGGTCTATCGGCGTTCCAGCGGACAGGCGAGCCGCCGTGGCCAGACGCCGGAGCAGATGCTCAATATCGTCTGCGATCGCCTGTGTGGTGGCTTGGCCAACGCCGGTATTCAGGCCCGGCGTATGGTCGCAACCGACGTTCACGACTGGCTGCTGCGGTGGTTCAACCCCAATCCCGCGTTGCTCGGGCCTGCGGTCGAGGACCGCGAGCGCTTCTATGCGTTGGCACGCTATCCCGATGAGACCGAAGACGGCGAGATCGAACTGGCGAGCGGACGGGATTTCAGCCAACGGTTGTTCTTTGGGCAACCGCGCTCCGACGTAGCGCGCGGTACCTGGACCTTCGACGGCATGCCGCACCGCGTGCTGATCACCGACCGGCTACGGATGCCACCCGGCGCCGGGCATCTGACCGGAGAGACCCGCAAGGGCGATGCGATCAACACGCTGTTCGACCAGATGCCCGAAGACACCTTGATGTGCCTGACGATGGTCGCCACACCGCAGGATGTCCTCGAATCGGATTTGAATCACCTGGCGAAGAAGGCCGTGGGCGAAACCCTGGCATCCGAGCAGACGCTCAAGGATGTGCACGAGGCCCGTTCGCTCATCGGCAGCGCGCACAAGCTCTACCGGGGCACGCTGGCGTTCTACCTGCGCGGGCGTGACGAAGCCGAGCTGAACCGTCGCGGGCTGGATCTGGCGAACGTGATGCTCAACGCCGGCTTGCAGCCGGTGCGCGAGGACGACGAGGTGGCGCCGCTCAACAGCTACCTGCGCTGGCTGCCGTGCTGCTACAACCCCAGCCAAGACCGGCGCAAGTGGTACACGCAACTCATGTTCGCCCAGCACGCGGCGAATCTGTCGCCGGTATGGGGCCGTGCTCAGGGCACCGGGCACCCCGGCATCACGATGTTCAACCGCGGCGGCGGCCCGATCACTTTCGACCCGCTCAACCGCCTGGACCGACAGATGAATGCCCATCTGTTCCTGTTCGGCCCAACCGGCTCGGGCAAAAGCGCCACGCTCAACAACCTGCTGAACCAGGTCACGGCCATCTACCGGCCGCGGCTCTTCATCGTGGAGGCTGGCAACAGCTTCGGTTTGTTCAGCGAATTTGCCAGGCGTTTGGGTCTGACGGTCAACCGCGTGAAGCTGGCCCCTGGCTCGGGCGTGACCCTGGCGCCGTTTGCCGATGCGCGCCGGCTGATCGAGACACCCAGCGACGTGCAAACGCTCGATGCCGATGCGCTGGACGAAGAGCTGCCACCCGATGCCTCGGCCATGGAGCCGGACGAGCAACGCGACGTACTGGGCGAGTTGGAGATCACCGCGCGGTTGATGATCACAGGTGGGGAAGACAAGGAAGAAGCCCGCATGACGCGGGCCGACCGCTCGCTGATCCGCCAGTGCATTCTGGATGCTGCCGAGCGCTGCGTGGCCAAGAGGCGCACGGTGCTCACGCGTGATGTGCGTGATGCGTTGCGCGCGCGGGGCAACGACAGCACGCTGCCAGAGATGCGGCGCGTGCGGCTGCTGGAGATGGCGGACGCAATGGACATGTTCTGCCAGGGCACGGATGGCGAGATGTTCGATCGGGACGGTTCCCCTTGGCCCGAGGCCGACATCACTCTGGTGGATCTCGCGACCTATGCTCGCGAGGGCTACAACGCGCAGCTCTCCATCGCGTACATCAGCCTGATCAGCACGGTGAACAACATCGCCGAGCGCGACCAGTATCTGGGCCGACCGATCGTCAATGTGACCGACGAAGGCCACATCATCACCAAGAACCCGTTGCTCGCGCCCTACGTCGTGAAGATCACGAAGATGTGGCGCAAGTTGGGCGCGTGGTTCTGGCTCGCGACGCAGAACATTGACGATCTGCCCCGTGCCGCAGAACCCATGCTCAACATGATCGAGTGGTGGATCTGCCTGTCGATGCCGCCGGACGAGGTGGAGAAGATCGCGCGCTTTCGCGAACTCTCGCCCGCGCAGAAGGCGTTGATGCTTTCCGCACGCAAGGAAGCAGGGAAATTCACCGAAGGCGTGATCCTGTCGAAGTCGATGGAGGTGCTGTTTCGGGCCGTACCGCCAAGCCTCTACCTCGCACTCGCGCAGACCGAACCCGAGGAGAAGGCCGAACGCTACCAGCTCATGCAGCAGTACGGCATCACCGAACTGGAGGCGGCCTTCAAGGTGGCCGAGAACATCGACCAGGCACGCGGCATCGAGTCGCCGGCCCTGGACCTGCCGCAATAGCCGGAGAACGCCATGGAGCCGAAACGTCCCTTCATTCCGATGCAAGTGCAGGCGTTCCGTCGCCATCGCTCGCGGAAGCGCTGGATCTGGGTCTCGGCCGCTACGCTGGTCGCGCTACTGCTGATCTGGCTCGTGTTCCAGTCGTCCGGCGAATCCTTAACGCAGTCGTCCGCCCCGGACAGCGCTGCGCAGGCGGCGGGGCCGCCGTGGCAGATGGGCAACCAGGACGGCCGCTTTACGCTGACGCTCTATGCCGACCTGGAATGCCCGTTCTGCCGGGATTATTTTCCGAGGCTCAAGCAGTGGGTGGGAGCCAATACCGACGTTGCCTTGCAATGGCATCACCAGCCGCTGGCCGCGCATGAGCCGGCCGCGTCCGCCGAAGCACGCCTGGCCGAATGCGCCGCTGAGGTCGGCGGGCAAGCTGCCTTCTGGCGGGCCATCGAATGGGTCTATGCCCATACACGCAGCGACGGCCAGGGCTTGCCCGACGGCCTGAGCTATCCAGACCTTACGCCCGCCATCGAGCACTGTCTGGCAAGCAAGCGGCCGGATGCGGTGATCCGCGCCCAGGCCGAGGAAGCCACGAAGGGCGGCGTGACCGCCACGCCATCTATCCGGCTGCATGATCGCCAGACCGGTCAGGCAATCCTACTGCAAGGGCCGATCGAGGGCGACTCCTTGCTTTCGGCCATGGACATGCTGTCGGCTGACGACTCGGCCGCCGCACCGACCACCGAAATGCCTGCCGACGTTGTCGGCGACATGCCCAGGTAGCCTGCGGTCCTTGAGGCTACGGCGCAGTCCTCTGCGCTGATCGCTACCCGTTCGCCTCGCATCCTGGCCGCGAACGATCACCGCACCCGCGGTGGTGGATGCATCATGTTCCGTTGTTCCCATCCCCAGGAGGGCTTGCCCTCCCTGGGCATGCGCCTCCGATCTCATCACCCGGAGGTTCGTCATGTCTTTCGTCGTCAATGACTCCTGCGTGGAGTCGCTTTCCGTCGTCGCAGCCCAGCACGAAGACTGGATCATCCAGCAAGCCATCGCGCTGCTGGAACAGCGGGTTTTCAAAGCCGGCCCCCGGCTCGACCGGCCAGCAGCCGTGCGGGACTACCTGCGTCTGAAACTGGTCGCCGAGCCCAACGAAGTATTCGTCGTTGTGTTCATGGACAGCCTGCACCAGGTGCTGGCCTACGAGCCGATGTTCAGAGGCACGATCAATTCGGCCACGGTGCACGCGCGTGTCATCGTGCAGCGTGCTTTGGAGCTGAATGCCGCCGCGGTCATTCTTTCGCACCAGCATCCCTCGGGAGCCACTGAGCCGTCGAGCGCCGACCGCGCGCTGACCCAGCAACTGCAGGCCGCGCTGGCGCTGATCGATGTTCGGGTACTGGATCACATCATCGTCGGCCAGGGAATTCCGTACTCCTTCGCGGAGCACGGCCTGCTGTAGCACATCGCTTCATTGATCACAGCGGGGGCTTCGGCCTCCGCTTCTTCCTTGCCGAGAAGCAAGCAGGTATGCGGGGTGTCCGCGATGCGCATTGTTTGTGGGGGCCGGACCGGGTTCGGCGTTTGACTATGGCCCTGATCAACTTCCGGGGCACGCGTCATGCCAGCATCTTTTCCCAGGTCCGCTCCAAGCTGGCGAGCCCTTGGCCTGGCCGTTGTACTGCCGGTGTCCTTGGGTGTCTTCAGTCCGGCCACATTCGCTGCCGATGTGCTGGTCATCACCGACAGCCGCCATCCGGTCAAGACTATGGGCGGCGAGCGGCTGATCGAGCTGGACGAAGCGTACCGGATTGAAGCGGAGCTTTCTGCGGAACTGCCCGCCGAACCCGAACAGGCGACCGCCCTCGTCAAGCGTCGGCTGAACAGCGGCGGCACCGACCTCCAACGCCGCATCGCTTCCGCCTACCAGGGCGTTGCCGACGCATGGAGCCTGGGCATCACCAGCATCCCGGCCGTCGTGGTGGATCAACGCTACGTCGTCTATGGCGAACCCGATGTGGCCCGCGCTGTCGCGCGCATCGAGCAGCACCGGAGGGCCCAGCCGTGACCCGCCCATTCGACCTGATGCGCCGCTTGCGTGCTGGCGTGGCATCCGTGCTGCTGCTCAGCGCCACGGGCAGCTATGCGCTCAACACCGCAACCATCGTCGGCTCGGTGGCATCGCCAGACTGCCTCGAATACCGCGTCGTCGGGATCTGCTACTGGCTGTACTGCACCTGGACCGGCTGCACGGTGCGCACGTCGGTCAAAGTGCGCCACTACATCCCGGATGCGGTCGTCTCCAGCTACAGCAATACCGGAGAAAACCCCTGGGCCGAGGTTCGGGCGATGAGCACGCCCAATCCTTCAGCTCAGGCCGGTGGTGACGGCACCACCAACGAAGACCACGAGAACAACCTCGCCAAATTCAAGAACGCGGATGTCATCGGGCATCCCGGCGTCGAGGTATTCAACCAGTTCGTCTCCTCATCGGGCTACTTCTGCGAGGGCGCGGGCACGGCGTTCATGCCGTATCTGCTCAGCACCTTGGACACGCTGGCCTGGCGCTACAACGTGCCCGAGATGGCCTACCCGGAGGCACTGATCCCCGGGACGCGCGAGATCGGCGTGCGCTCGACGTTGAACCTCTGGGGCAACGTGTATCCGCGCGGCGGCTTCCTGCATCAGACAGACGACCACAAGGCTGGTGCCGTGGTGGCCCAGCGTGCGGGCGATGTCGTCACTCGCCGCGGGCAGTTGCACGTGTACCAGCCGCTGCTCGCCAACGCCCGTGATGGCTACTGGCCGGCTGGCGAGCTGGTCGAAGGCGACGCCTCGACGGGCAAGTGGCAGGAACTCACACCCGTCCTGTCATCGTCATGCTCGGTCTTCCCGCGCAACGGCTCCCTGACACAGGCCCAGCAAGGCGATTACGCGTGGGCGCTGTGGCGGCCCTATGCGTGCTGTGAACGCCGTGGGCAGGTGTTTCTTGGCAGCGTTGATTTCCTCTGAGGTGCCACGATGAAGCGTCCTGAACCGACGAATCTCTCCACCAGGGCGTACCGCCTGCTGCGTCCGACGGCACTGGCCGGCGCGCTCGCCCTGGGCTGCGGCCTGGCATGGGCACAGGCCGGATACCAGAACAGCGGCCCCGTCGTCGGCGATGACGTCATGTACTCGATCGGCGGCGGCAGCGCAGTGTCCATGGGCCGCGCCGCCGGCATGCGTTCGATCGGGGTCGGCGTGGGGTGGAACAGCAACCTGATCTGCGGTGACATGAGCCTTCAGACCACCCTGCGCAATCAGCTCAATGGCATCACGAATGGTTTCCAGCAGATCATGGGTAACGTGATCCAGAGCGCCACGAGTGCCGTGGCATCCCTGCCGGCGCTGATCATCCAACGCGCCGATCCCGGTTTGTACAACTTGCTCACGAATGGCGTGCTGCAAGCGCGGCTGGATTTCGACCGTTCCAAGCTGACGTGCCGCGCCATGGCCGAGAAGATGGCCGAGATGGCGGGCGGCCAGCTTGGCTGGAGCCAGATGGCCGAAGGCATGGCGCTGCGCGATGCGGTGTCGAGCACGGACGCCGTGTCGGCCATCGAGCAGGCCGAGACGCGCCGGGGCAATGATGGCGTGCCCTGGGTGGGCGGCAGCAATGCCGGTGGCGCAGGCCAGCCGGCTATTCGGGTGGTCGGCGATGTCACTCGCGCGGGCTACAACCTGGTCAACGGCCGTGGCGTGACCGACACGTCATCCATCGCATCAGCCAGTTGCGTGAGCCTGTCGTGCCAGACCTGGACCTCGCCGCAGCAGGCGATCGAATGGGCCACACGGGTCCTCGGGGAGCAGGAGCAGCGCACCTGCGATGCCTGCACCAAGACCGAGACGGTGCCCGGCGTCGGACTGACGCCGCTGATCCAGGAAGAATACGAGGTGAAGCTGGAAACCTTGCAGGAGCTGATCTCGGGGACGCGCAACACGACCTTCGAGAACCTGCGCGAGGCCGGCAGCACGTCGCTGCCGATCACGCGCGGCGTGATCGAGGCACTGCGCGACGAGCCGGACCAGGACCTGCTCGCGCGACGCCTAGCGTCCGAGGTCGCGCTCTCGTCGGTGCTGGAGAAAGCATTGCTGCTCCAGCGGACCCTGCTGACGGGCAAGAAGGAACCCAACGTGGCGGCCAACCAGTTGGCGGTCGAGGCGGTGAACCACGAGAGCGACACGCTCGACCGCGAGATCCGCAACCTCAAGACCGAGCTGGAGCTGCGCCGCGAGCTGGCCAACAACTCGCCGATGGCCATCATCCAGCGCCACGGTACGCGCGCGGCGGGTTCGCGCGGCGTCTATGAGGGGGACCCGGTGCCCGACCGCCTCGACCAGTTGCAGAAGGGCAACCCGGGAGGCCGGCCATGAGTCCGCGCGCGAACTGGCTGGGCCGGCTGTTCAGCCGGCACGCGGTGAAGGCGCTGCTATGGACGGTGGTGATCATCGCGGCTGCCGTGGGGGCCAACGTCGTCGGCATCTACCTGGTCGGCAGCGTTGACGGCTGGGAGCAGTGGCTGGCCGCCACTGCGGGCTACTTCCTGGTGTGGCGGCTGTGCCTGTACGGCGCGACAGCCTATGGATGGGTCTGGATGCGCCGCCGGTTGCTGGCGCGCGAGGCCCAGAACGGCGCGGATGGGCAGGCACGGCGCCGCCTGGTGCGCAGCGAGATCGCTGGCGTCATCGCAATCGTAGCGCTGGAAGCCAGCCTGCTGATGCAGGGCTGAGGGGAGATTCAGGCAATGACGCTTTTTACGACCGACTACCTGGAGTACTACCTCACCCTAGTCTCCTGGATCGTCCATAACGGAATCTGGGCCGTGCTGGTGTCCAGCGGGGTATTCGCGTTGCCTTTCGTGGCGATCATCGTGCAGGAATGGCTCAAGGCACGCGCGGAAGGCGCGGACGAGGGCAACAAGGGCGTGCTGTCGGCTGCGCGCATTGAGAACCGGGTGTTCGTCGCCATCGTGGTGGTGATGTTCGCTGGCATTCCGTTCATCGACGTGGACCTCAACACCATCCAGTACGACAGCTCGCGCTCGGCGCAGTGCCAGGTCAGCGTGCCGCAGCCTACCGGCACGGGCTGGTCGCAGTCCTTCTCGACGCTCAACAACCAGAGCGCCAAGCTGCCGGTGTGGTGGGCCTTCATGCACGCGCTCTCGCGTGCGGTCACGGGAGCTTCCGTGGCGGCGATCCCTTGCGGCACTGATTTGCGGCAGATGCGGATGGAGATCGACGCCACGCGCATCGACGACCCGGTTTTGGCTCAGGAGGTCGCGGATTTCACGCACGACTGCTACGGGCCGGCCCGCGCCAAGCTGTTCATGCAGCGCCCGAACCTCGATGAGGCGCAGATGCACGACGTGACCTGGATTGGCTCCCGCTTTTTCACGGACACGGCCGGCTACTACGACAACTATCGGTCGAGCACGCCACGCGATGACTGGCCTTACGACAGTGACCGTGATGCTGGGCTGGCCCAAGTGTCCAGCGGCGGTGGCTATCCGACCTGCAGGCAATGGTGGGCCGACGGCAGCAATGGCTTGCGCGCGCGGCTGTTGGGCCAAGTGGACCCAAATCTGCTCACGCGGGTGGCGGGCTGGGCCGGGTTTCTGAGCCGCGCCGAGGTGGACGACTCCGTGATCCGCACCATCGCTTCACCGAGACAGCAGAAACTGAACCAGGGGAGCGTCTATACGGACTACGGTGGCCAGATCGACAAGACCTTGCCGAACGTCATCACGCGCGCGGCCGGCGACGTAGGAATGGCAGTCGGGGGAATCGCAGCGTTCCCTGCCATGGACGTCGTTCGCCAGGCGCTGCCCATGGTGCTCGCCTTGCTCAAGATGGCGCTGGTCATCTGCATCCCGCTCGTGCTGGTCATTGGCACCTATGACCTGAAGACGGTCGTTACCGTCAGCGTCGTGCAATTCGCGCTGTTCTTCGTGGATTTTTGGTTCCAGCTCGCACGCTGGATCGACAGCACTATCCTCGACGCGCTCTATGGGTGGGGCTGGGGCTGGAACCGGCCGCACAACAACTTTGATCCACTGGTCGGGTTGAACAATGCGTTCGGCGACATGCTCCTGAACTTCGTCATGGGCACAATGTTCATCGTAATGCCCACCTTCTGGGTCATGGCCTTGGCTTGGGCAGGCGTTCGCGCCGGCAACGTCCTTCAAGGCCTCGCTGGAGCCACGGGAGATGCCAAGGCTGCAGGGGGTAAAGGAGGAGGTATTGCGCTCAACGCCGTGTCGAAAAAGTGAGTGCTGCTAATCATCCTCGACATGTGGATCAACGCGAAAGCCGTCATAGGTGTACAGGCCAAATCCCGCAGGCCCGTTTCTCCATTCCGGCTCGGGTAACTCGTGATCCAGATCAGCATTGCGGGCCATCCAAGCGGCAGCTATTGCGAACACCAGCAGCAGAGCCAGCCAGAAAGTGGTGTACAGGAGCACACCGAGCACGGCCAACTTGACCAACCACAGCAGCGCGGTGGCACCAGCCACCGGCACACCCTTGGAAACCAGCCAGTTCGACACTCGCCGTTCGCTGCGGGCATAGGCCCGCCACCCGCGGCCGACGCTGCGGCCAAGCCGTTCTGCGGTGCTGATGCGTGTTGTCGTGCTCATGGTCGTCTCCTGCTACATGGGGGATGCCTACTTCAGTTTGCTCCAATCCTGCTTGCTTGCCAGTACCAATGCGTTCCAGTCGTCCGGCGGATTTCCCCGCCCCAACATCTTCTCAAAAACGGCGTAGGGGTCTGACTTGCTGCCCGACGACCGCAATGTCTGCTCATCGTTGACCCAGGCGTAAACGATGATCTTCGCCTTGGAGTCGTACCGGAAGAACAGCCGGAACCGCCTTCCGATCTTGGCCCGTCGCCAGTGGCGGTGGGCCGGCCCCAAGGTATTGCCCTGGCGGTATTCGTCGCGCGCCGGATCACTCGGCACCACATCCAGCATCAACTGACTCAAGGCCCGGAAGAGCTTGACGTTGGCGTTGGACTCGAAGCCATTCGGATCGTTCTCCTGCGCGCGCCGGGCGGCTGCATGCAACTTCTGCAACTGCTCGATCACGCAGTCATGGAATAGCAGCGTCCAGCCATGCCGTTGCATCAGAGCGCCACTTCCCCGTCGATTTCCTCGTCCAGCTTCACGCCGTGCCCCGCGTGCTTCAGCATGGCGCGAGCCAGATCCTCGGGCAGGCCTTGGACGTTCCGGCCAGCCTCGATGTCGCGGGCCAGCAGGCTCAGAAACGCACCGATGGCGGGGTCCTCGTGCTCGGCGTCGGCACGGGTCACGACGACTTCGCCGTCACGCAGGTCAAATGCGACTTTGCCGCCGGCATCGACACCGAGCGCTTGCCGGATGGGCTTGGGCAGAGTGATCTGGCCCTTGGAGGTCAGTGTGGCAACTTCATGAATGACAGGCATGGCCGTTCTCCTGATAGAGATGCCTCTATGGTAAGGAATATTCCTTACCTTGTCAATGTGATGCCTCATGGCGTTCTCCCGTCCAAGAATCGCCCATCGTAGGCCGGGAATAGCGAGCCTTCATGCATCAATCCGACCGCCCGCACCCCGCATTGGCGATGGACGATCGATGCCCGGCGTCCTATACCCAAATGGTTAAAGGCCAAAGGGCCGAAAGGGCAAGGGAATGGGGCGCAAGGGGAAAGGCCCTACCTGAAAAGGCGAAAAGGCCTTCCGGTCGGCCCGCCACCAGGACACCCTACATGCTCTCACTGTTCCAGCGAAAACGGGCCTCGGCCGCTGCCGCTCCGCCGCCAACACCCGCCACCGATCCCCCGAAAGGGCGGCTGCGGCCCGAGTCGGCCGCATCGCTGCTGGCGACACCGCGCCGGCAGAAGCTACTGGAGCACATCTGGCAGCGCACGTCGCTGTCGCGCAAACAGTTCGCCACCCTGTACCGCATGCCGCTGGAACGCTACGCCGAGCTGGTCCAGCAGTTTCCCGCATCGGAGGCCCATCACCATGCGTACCCCGGCGGCATGCTGGACCACGGCCTGGAGATTGTTGCCTACGCCCTCAAGCTGCGTCAGTCGCACCTCCTGCCGGCCGGAAGCACCCCCGAAGACCAGGCGGCTCAATCCGAAGCCTGGACCGCCGCCGTCGCCTACGCGGCGCTGCTGCACGACATCGGCAAGCTCGCCGTCGATCTCCACGTCGAGCTGGCCGACGGCAGCACCTGGCACCCTTGGCACGGCCCCCTGCGCCAGCCGTACCGCTTCCGCTACCGCGAGGACCGCGAGTACCGGCTACACAGTGCCGCGACAGGCCTGCTCTATCGCCAACTACTGGACGCCCAGCTTCTGGACTGGCTCAGTGGCTACCCTGCATTGTGGGGGCCGCTGCTCTACGTCCTGGCGGGCCAGTACGAGCATGCCGGGGTACTGGGCGAACTCGTCGTGCAGGCCGATCGCGCCTCCGTGGCCCAGGAACTGGGCGGCGATCCGGCGCGTGCCATGGCCGCACCCAAGCACGCATTGCAACGCAAGCTGCTGGACGGGTTGCGCTACCTGCTCAAGGAAGAGCTGAAGCTGAACCAGCCGGAAGCCTCCGATGGCTGGCTCACGGAAGACGCTTTGTGGTTGGTCAGCAAGACGGTCTCCGACAAGCTGCGCGCGCATCTGCTGTCCCAGGGCATCGACGGTATCCCGGCGAACAACACCGCCGTATTCAACGTGTTGCAGGACCATGGGATGTTGCAGCCCACGCTGGACGGCAAGGCAGTCTGGCGCGCGAGCGTCACCAGCGCGACCGGCTGGTCCCATTCATTTACCCTGTTGCGCCTCGCTCCCGCGCTGATCTGGGAATCCGGCGAGCGGCCAACGCCCTTTGCGGGCACGGTAGTGATCGACGCGACGCCCGCAGAGAACGACGCAGGTGCGCCGGCCACGCCGCCTGTGGCCGGTGTACCACCGTCCCTCGATGGCCAGGAGATGCCGCCTTGGGAGAGCGGCAGCACCGTCGCTGCTACGCCGCCCGCAGTCGACCCCATGCCGGACGTCATGGAGGACATGCTGGCGATGGTGGGCATGGACGACTTGTCCAGCGCCAAGGAAGAGGCGCAGTTCGTCTCAGGCAAGGCGCCTGCCACACCTCCCAAAGCTCTCACGCCAGCGAGGGCCGCAGCGCCACCACCATCGCCCGCGCCCCCGGCGGCACTTTCGTCCTCCGGGGCACAGCCATCCGGCGAGCATTTCATGGCATGGCTGAAACAGGGAGTCGCCTCGCGGCGGCTCATCATCAACGATGCGAAGGCGCTCGTGCATACGGTCAGCGACACGGCCTATCTGGTCAGTCCGGGGGTGTTCCAGCGCTATGCGCAGGAACACCCCCAGGTGGAGTCCCTTGCCAAGCAGGATGCGCAGCAAGACTGGCAGTGGGTGCAGAAGCGTTTTGAGAAACTGCAACTGCACCGCAAGCATCCCAATGGCCTGAACATCTGGCCATGTGAAGTGACAGGACCCAGGAAGTCAAGGCGTTTACATGGTTACCTTCTGTCCGATCCCCACCTCATCTTCGTTGAAGTCCCACCTGACAATCCGTACCTATCTCTCGGCGTCGCATCGTGACGAACACGACCACCGCCGAAGCAAGCGCAATGATCGCTGCCGTCAAAAAGGCGTGTGAGAATCCCGCGCTATAGCCATGCTGTGCAAGCGAAGTAATCGTGGCCGCGAGGTCGGGTGGATAAGCCCCGACGGCACGCTCAAGATCTCCCGCTGCGATGCTGTCGACGAATCCAGGCTCTACCGGCAAACGCTCCGCTGCCATTGCCTGTTCGAGCGCAGAGCGTACGCCACTGGCTAGCACCGCCCCCAGTCCGGCAAAACCGAGCAGAATTCCAGAGAAACGTGACGTAGTGCTAATGCCGGATGCCATTCCTGCCCTATGCCTGGGTACCGTGCCCATGATGGCCTTCTGCGTTTCGCCGTTGAGCAGCCCGCCACCTGTTCCCAAGATTGCCATCCCGACGATCAGCAACAACTCTCCCGGTTGTCGGGCGGCGAACATCATGGTCAAGTTCCCCAGTGCAACGATTGCGAGACCCAGAGTCAAGATGCGTGAGCTGTCCAAATACGGCGAGAGTCGCCGGCCGACTTGCGGAAAAATCAGCATGGCAAGAGCAAAGGGCAGCATGCCGATCCCCGCCGCAAGTGCTCCATTGCCACGGCCGTTTTGCAGAAACAACGGCAGCAGCGATGCCATGACCTGGGCCGACGAGGCGTAGGCGAACATCGCCAACACCGCTCCCACGAAGGGCCAAGCCGTGAAAAGCTCAAGATCGAGCATTGGATGAGTGCGACGCCGTTCAACCCAGACAAAGACAGCGAACAACAACAGGCCGCCCGCAATTCGCAACAAAACTGGGCCGCTCATCCAACCGTGGCTGGGTCCGACGATCAGGGCCCAGGTGACACTAAACATTGCTAGTGCGAAGAGAACGATTCCTGGGATGTCCAAGGTCCGCGGTGTTGGGTCACGCGACTCCTCCACCAGCGTAAGTACCGCTATCGCAAGCAGTACACAGATCGGAAGGTTGATGTGGAAAGCCCAGCGCCAGCCGAGCACGCTGCTGATCGCTCCACCAATCAGCGGCGAGACGACCATCGTGAGCCCCATGATGCCACCCCATATCGCCCACGCACGGCCACGTGCGTTTTCATCGTGGAATGTGTGTCCGATGATGGCCAAGGCAGGGGCGAGAAGGAACGCGGCCCCAACTCCCTGAACCGCCCTAGCCAGATACAGTCCCGGTGCCGAAGGCGCCAGACCACAGGCCAGCGATGCAATTGCAAAGAGTGCTATCCCGAAAAGAAAAACCCTTCGTCGGCCATAGCGGTCAGCGATGGAGCCGGCGGGAAGGAGTAGGGCTGCGAAGCATAGAACATAGGTACTGATGACCCACTCCACTTCGGCAAACGAGGCCTGTAGATCCCTGGCGATGGTTGGCAGAACGATACCAACGACGTTTGTGTCGAGGACGGTCATTGCGCAGCCGGTTGACGCGACAAAGAGAATTGCGGTCTCTTTCCTCATCGCGGGGCGGGTAACTGAATTATTCATCGTGGGATCGGCTATTTGAGTGCCGCTATGCCGGCTTGGGCGATTTCTTCATCATGCTGGGGGGTGTCCGCGGATACTCCGATGGCCCCAACAGTGTGTCCGTTGACGACGATAGGAAGTCCGCCACGCATCAGGACGAAACCTTGGGCAGTGATGGCGGCAGGTCGAGAACCGTTGATCGCATCCTCGAGCGCACCGCTGGGACGTCGAAAGAGCGCAGCGGTGCGCGCCTTACCTGGAGCGAGTTCTACACCTGCAGGCACAGCCGCGTTGTCCATGCGAAGCAGAAGGATGGGCGAACCGGAACTGTCGACAACGGCAATTACGCACGGCCAACCAGACGCTTGTGCCTTGGATTGCGCAGCTGAGAGGACCTGTTGTGCGGCAGCAAGGGTGAGCACCGGCTGGCTAGGCAACTCGACTGCGGCCGCCGGCAACGAAGCCAGTGCAAGTGAGCCAGCAAGCGCAAGTGCCGCTGTCCGATGTGAAAAACGAGACATCACGAAACTCCAATGAAAGTAGATTCCTGTCATTGAAGCAGGGCCGACAATTCAGTTCAATAAAGCAGTTTGTTAAGATAATTCAGTAAAAATGAATAGAAAACTCGATAACCATGGACATCCGTCATCTCCGCTCGTTCGTCACGGTTGCAGAAAATCTGCACTTTTCACGCTCTGCTGAGCAGCTTGGGCTATCTCCCCCGACATTGACTGCGCAGATTCAGGAAGTCGAACGCTTGTTGCAGGCGCGGCTGTTCAATCGAACAAAGCGGTCAGTCAGCTTGACACCTGCTGGAGAAGCCTTCCTGACGGAAGCGCGCGCTACCCTCGAGCAACTTGATAGGGCGATCCACGTGGGCCGCCGTGCCGGTCGCGGCCAAGTCGGAAGAGTGGAGATCGGCTATGTGGGTTCAGCAGCCTTCTTCGGAGTACTCCAGGACCAAGTTCAGCGATTTCGCAATCAATGGCCTGACGTCATGGTAAACACAAAGGAGTTCCCAACCGACCAACTCACGACCCTCCTTGAGGAAGGCAGAATCGATGTGGCCCTTGTCCGGACGCCTGTGCTCCTGCCACCTTCGATCTCAAGCCATATCCTGGCACGAGACCGATTCTGCTTGGCTCTGCCGGCAGACCACATCTTGGCCCAGACGCCCAGTGACATTCATCCGCGGGCACTAGCGAACGAGTCGTTTGTGGTTCCGGAGCAGGCGCTGGGACTGCGCGAGGTGGGTAAGCGCGGGAGATTCAATCCACATATCGTCTCGGCCCCTGGAACTTTGGTTGCGGTGCTGACGCAGGTGGCGCTTGGTGTGGGCGTTGCGGTCATTCCCAGTATCTTGACCCAAATCATCCAACTGCCGAATGTGTTTTACAGGGAGATCTCTGGACCTGCCATTACCTCGGAGGTGGAGGCGTTATTTCGACGACATGAGCGACTGCCGACTGTGCGCAACCTTATCGGCCAAATACTCGAGACCGACGCAAGCCTGTGGAAAGCAGGGTTTCCGCAAAGTATGCAGATCAACTGCCCTAAACAGAACGCTTAGCGCCACTGCAACTGTAGGAAACAGTCACGACTGACGAAAGATAGGGAGCGGCAATTTTTATTCTTCGAGAAACGTTGAGAGATACTGGTTGAACACGGCCGGTTGTTCGAGATACAGCAGATGACCGGTATTCCGCAACAACACCATCGAGGATCGACGAATCAGTTTGTGCATCTTTTGAACGCAGTATTCGGACACGAAGCCATCGTGCATGCCACGCATTAAAAGCGTCGGTGCCATGACGCGCGACAGCACCGCGCGCTGGTCGTATTCGATGCGCTCACTGAAAAGCCCCTGTATATGCGCCGCATTAAATTGCGACGCAGCGCGCCGGAAACCGTTCGCTATGGTTGAATAATCCCCGTACGCCCATCAGTCCGATCAGTCGGTCCGCCCATAGTTGCCGTCCGCCCGGTTGCCCGAGCAGCGCGTAGCGCTTCAGCTTCGCACGCTCGAGGTGATCAGGTGGCCCCAGGCGTGCGAAAGCATTGACAACGACCAGTCGCCGTACGCGCCGTGGCATCTGTGCTGCCAGGTCCAGGCCGACTCGTGCGCCCTTGGAAAGTCCACACATGTCCGCCGTCTCGATGTCCAAGTGCTCCAGCAAGGCTGCGAGCACATCCCGGTACACGGCGAATGATACATCCAGTCCCTCTGATTCGCCGTGGCCTAGAAGCTCCAGGCAAACCACGCGGAACTTGAATGTCTACATTTCATCAGCAGGAAGCTTGCCGCGGGGATCGCGACCAGCCCCTACAGCAGCCTTATCCATATAGAGGGTCGGCAGGGATTCGTGAGAAAAACAGCCGAATCGGCTCTAACACCATGATTCAACGAGGAAACACCCCTTGACGTCAGGCAGTTCGTGGATTACAGACCTAGGCTTGATCGAACCAGAAGCCGCGTGACACAGGCATTCTTGGAGTACTGCTCAGGAAGGCTCCGACCATCGCCTGATCCATTGCAGTAGTTCCTCGTGCGGGATCGTACGTCCAGCGTCGACGTCGGCCATACCCTCGCGGGTCCGCCGATCCTTCTCTTCCTCGGTCAATTCCGGAAGGAGTGCTAGTAGCTTGTCTTCAGGGCTCATAGGCCGATGAGCTGCGCTCAAGTTGGCTTGATTCTCGTGAATATGGGCAGGATCTGGGGATCATCCAAGCCCGCCAGCAAAGGCAGCGATACGTCATGGACCGCCAAGTCGATGATTACTTCCAAATCTGAGCATAAGGGCTGTATGGCGGTGGTCACCAGACGAGCCGCCCGCTCGGCGAAAGCCAGGTCGACCACGAGCCAGATCAACAGACCGGGAGGCTGTTCGACGCCCCCTGACGAGTGAGTTTCCAGGAGATACGCCGACGAGACGAAGTCGGCGTGCTCAAGGCTGCCGCTGATGGCCGGAGCGAGCCAAGCCGGTGCGGCCTGGGCAGGCCTCACCGCGAACTCCGCCGGCGCCAGCCGTTCCACCCTGGCCAGAAAGCCCGTATCCAACAATGTCGCAACCTCTTCCGGGTACAGGACAACGCCGCCGTCGTTGGGATTGAGCATCAACGTCGCGCCGCGAGTACCGGTTAGCAGCTCACGGCCTGAAACTCCCAGAATTCTGACAGCAGCCGAGCTGGCCGCCTGCGCCTTGTCGAGCGAGGTAAAGAAAGGGATCGCATCGAAACCGTCAGGATGGCGGAACTGGACGAGGCGCAGTGTCCGCGCGTCGTCCGAGACGGGCGCATGCACGTACACGATCGCATCCATCAGTCGCTTGAAGAATGCGCGTTCCTCGGCTGCACTGTCGCGGGCCCGTTCAAAGGAAGCCTCCAGCGCTGTCTCCGCAGACGTAGTCCCTCTTCCACGCGGCCTGCTCGGTTGCTTCATGGTCAGATGCGATGAGGGCCAAGCGGGTACCCGGAGAACCAATCCGCCTCGATCTCGCTGCTCAGGTAGGGCCGTACGAAGGCCGACTGGGTCAGCGCTCGCAGCCGCTCTTCGTGCTCAGCAATCGCCTCGATGTCGCTGACGGTTGGATAGTGCCGCAGCAGTCGATATGCCTCTTGCCGCACCTCTTTCGGCACGGCTTGGCTGGCCGCTAGCTGCCTGAGGAATGCGCCCGCCTGCAGCACATTGCGGGTGCGCTCAGATGGCATCGTGGAGTTACCAGCATCTTGTGGACAGGTCTAGCATCCATGCGATCAGCGGGAGGCAAGCATCATGTCTTCGAAGAAGGTTCCAAGCCGGACTCGGCGGGCTTATCAGTTCATTGAGTCGCATCGGAATGAGTTCAGCGTTCAGATGATGTGTCGGCTGCTTGGAGTTGCTCGTGCTGGCTACTACGCTTGGCTCGATCATCCGGTGTCCGATCGAGCCCAGGAAGATGCGCGCCTGCTACGTCTCATACGATCATCTTTCACCGCAAGTCACGGGATCTATGGCGCCCCCAGGGTGCTGCAGGATCTACGCGAACGCGGTGAGAAATGCAGCAAGCACAGGGTTGCACGCCTCATGCGCGAGAACGGCCTCCAGGCGTTACACGGCTACCGCATACGTCATATCCCGGTTGCAAAGCCGCACGCATTGATCCCTAACGTGCTGCAGCGTCAGTTCACGGTGTCGAGGCCCAACGAGGCCTGGGTTACGGACATCACCTACATCCGTACCTGGCAAGGATGGCTCTATTTGGCCGTCGTCGTGGACCTCTTCTCGCGCAAGGTCGTAGGCTGGGCCGTCAAGCCGACGATTCATCGAGAGCTGGTCCTAGAAGCCGTCTTGAAGGCCGTTCGTGCTCGGCGCCCAAGAAAGACCCTGATCCACTCGGATCAGGGAACGCAGTATGGAAGCGACGCGTGGCGACGCTTCTGCAAGGCCAACCATCTTGAGCCAAGCATGAGCAGGCGGGCGAACTGCTGGGATAACGCAGTTGCCGAGTCTTTCTTCGGAAGCCTGAAGAAGGAGCGCATCAAGAAGCGCATCTACGCGGACCGCCAAACGGCTGCCTTGGACGTATCCGAGTACATCGAAGGCTTCTACAATCCGATCCGTCGGCACAGCTACCTCGGTGGCGTTAGTCCCATCGAGTTCGAAGCGGCACATCGGTCCCGCCGCTCAGGTGTCCACTAAATCCTGGTAACTCCAATCGTTGCAGGTGCTTGGAAACAATTGCGATGTGGTGCCCTGGTGTGTAGATTTCAAGGGGACGCCACAAGTACTCTTGATTAGCAATGTCCCTCAGCCCACCTGATCATCTGCAACGGGCAAGCGCACGTACGCGCCGCTGCGATGATCAGGCGCGGGAGGGTGGTTTTAAGATCGAATCGGCGATTGAAGCAATAAGCCACTTCGGCAGTCGTCGCTGCGGATCGCGTTCCGCGAATCGCTGCCGTCAGAGCCACTCGCCGAACTTTTCCACCTTGTCGTCGCCGGCCTGCGGTCGGTCAGGCAAGACCAAGTGCTCGTATCCCTGCCTGACGGCCTGGTCTCGGATCGCGTGCACCCGGGAAACGGCATCTACGAACTCCTGCTCGGTCAGCTTGTGAATGCGATCTGGTGCCAGTAACTCGCGCAGCTCAGACGACTACTCCTGAAGGCAACGACAGCAGAGCGGCCCGCTCGCGCCCGGTCAGTGCGCGAGCGGGCGCGCCAGCGCCTCACGCCAGGCCAGCACCAGCGGCGACGGCGGACGGCCCTTCAGTTCCACGCGCCACAGGAGCCGGACCAGCTTGGGTGCGCCTGATAGCTTGAGGGCAGCCACTTCACGCAGCGCCAGCAGCTCGCGCACCACGCGCATCGGCAGCAGTGCCACCCCCAGGCCGGCCGCGACGGCGCGGGCGATGCCTTCGTTGCTGCCGATCTCTATGCATCGCTGTGGCCGGATCGCGAGTTCGTGCAGCAGCCGGTGGGCCACGTCGCGGGTGCCGGAGCCCGGCTCGCGCAGCAGCCAGATCTCGCTGCTCAGTGTGGCGGCGGTGAGGCGTCGGCTGCGCGCCAGCGGCGAGTGCACGCCAGCGACGACGCACAGCGGCTCCTCGCGCCACGTGTGCGCTGCAAGACGCGGGTCGTGCACATCGCCCTCGACCAGACCGATGTCGATGCGGCAGTCGAGCAGGGCCTCGCAGACCATCTGCGTGTTGCCCTGAACCACTTGCACATCGACGGCTGGATGGCGATGCACAAAGTCCGCCAGCAGTTGGGGCAGCCAGTAGGCACCCACGGTGGTGCTGGCCCCCACCCGCAGGCGACCGCGCTGCAGCCCCACGCGCGCCTGCACGTCTTCGATCGCGGCCCGCTCCAGCGCAAAGATGCCCCGTGCATGCTCGAACACCGCCGCACCGTCCGGCGTCAGTTGCACGCCCCGGGCGCTCTTGGGGCCGCCCGCGCCACGTTCGAGCAAGGGTAGGCCGATCTGGCATTCCAGCTCGCGCACGGCTTTGGAGACAGCGGGCTGGCTGATGAACAGGGCCTCGGCCGCGCGCGAGAAGCTTCGCAGCTCAGCCACAGTGAAGAACACGCGCAGCAGGTGAAGATTCAGTCGCATAACTTAAAGTTACGTTTTCTTGAAAAGAATGTATTGGACTCATGGTACCAGATGCAGGAAGCTGACGTGCATCGCGGCGCTCATAGCGGTCTCTAAGCGCCAGCCAACGTTTTCCGTGAAGGAGTCCGACCATGTCCACCTCGTTGTCCGCCACGACCTCTGCGCCTCCGACCTGGAGGACGCGTGCCTGGTGGCAAGGCCTGGCGCTGGCGGGGCTACTTGCCGCCGCCGCCATGGTGGCGGCGCAGACGCCTTGGGCGGGGCGCTGGGGCCTGTCGGCGCTGACGCTGGCCATCGTGCTGGGCATCGTGGCCGGCAACACGTTCTTTCCGGCCATCGCCGCGCACACGGCTGCCGGGGTCGATTTCTCCAAGAACCGGCTGCTGCGCGCGGGCATCGTGCTGTACGGTTTTCGCATCACCTTCCAGCAGATCGGCGCCATCGGCTGGGCCGGCGTGGTGATCGATGCGCTGATGGTGGCGCTGACCTTTGTTCTCGCGCTGCAGCTGGGCACGCGCGTGTTCAAGCTGGACCGGCAGACCTCGATGCTGATCGGCGCGGGCAGCGCGATCTGCGGCGCCGCCGCCGTGATGGCCGCCGAGCCGGTGGTGCGCGCGCAGGCGCACAAGGTGTCGGTGGCCGTGGCCACGGTGGTCGTGTTCGGCACGCTGGCGATGTTCGCCTACCCGCTGCTGTACCCGTACCTGCACCTGTCCGAGCAGGCCTATGGCGTGTACGCGGGCTCGACGATCCACGAGGTGGCGCAGGTGGTGGCCGCCGGGCGCAGCGTCAGCGAGCCGGCCGCCGCCACGGCCGTCATCGTCAAGATGCTGCGCGTGATGATGCTTGCGCCGTTCCTGCTGGCGCTGTCAAGGGCCGTCCGGGCCGACGGACAGGGTGGCGCGGCCCGCATCACCATTCCCTGGTTCGCGCTGGTGTTCATCGCCGCCGCCGGCGTGAATTCGCTGGGGTGGCTGCCGCCGCAATGGGTCGCGGCCCTGGTGCAGCTCGACACCGTGCTGCTGGCCATGGCGATGGCCGCGCTCGGGCTGCGTACCCACGTGGGAGCCATCCGCCAAGCGGGCCTTAAGCCCTTGCTGCTGGCGGCCACGCTGTTCGGTTTTCTGATGGTCGGCGGCTATGGTGTGAACCGGGCCGTCAGCCACTGGCTGGGGTGAAGCATGCCGCGATGAGGCGATGAGTTTTGCGCCCAGGCGGGAATAAACCGGCCGACGCTCCCGTATACCTCAATGTCAACCTCATTTCTTCCACCCACGTACTAAGGACTACCGATCATGAAACGACTCACCGCCACCGCCACCGCCACCGCTTTCGCTCTCGCGACCCTGTTCAGCGGCACGGCGTTCGCCGGACCCGCCGACGACGCCCGCACGCACTTCCAGGCCATCGGCTCGGGCGATCTGGCCGCGCTGATGCGCGGCTATGCCGACAACGCCCACCTCACCTGGGTTGGGGGGCCGCTGGACGGCAGCTACGCGGGCGCCGATGCGATCCGCGGCGTGTGGGAAAAGTTCACCAAGTCCCAAGGGGCCTTGAAGGTGTCGGTCGACAAGGTCGAGGAAGCCGCCAACCCCAGGGGCGCGACCGTGACCGCCAATGTGCAGTTCGAGGGCAAGCAGCCAATCAAAGTGCGCTATGTGTTGATCTACCGCGACGCGAAGATCGTCAACGAAACCTGGCAGATCGATCCGAAACTGGCGGTCGCCAGCTACTGATCGGCCACACAGGCCCCGGCGCGATGAATGCGCAGGAGGTGTCACTGACCGAGGCGGGCGCGCTTATGGTCGCCGCCCTGCCGCGCCTGCACCGCTACGCCTGCGCGCTCGTGGGCGACCGCGCCGCTGCCGACGACCTGGTACAGGACACCCTGGAGCGGGCCTGGGCGCGCATCGACAGTTGGCGGCCGGACGGCGATATGCGCGCCTGGCTGTTTAGCATCCTGCACAACCTGCATGTGGACCAGCGCCGCCGGCCCGCCGTGGCGACCGTGCCCCTGCATGACGAAGCGCTGGCGTTGCCGGTGAGGGCTTCACAGACCGATGGCCTGGACATGAGAGATCTCGAAACCGCGCTGCGGCAGATTCCGACCGAGCAGCGCGAGGTGCTGCTGCTGGTGGCGCTGGAAGACATGAGCTACGAGGAGATCGCGCGTACGCTCGGCGTGCCACTGGGCACCGTGATGTCGCGCCTGTCGCGTGGGCGGGCTCGCCTGGGTGGCGTGATGGAGGGGCGTTCTCAACCCCAGACTCTGAAGGTGGTGAAATGAACGCATTGCCCATCACCGAAGCCGATCTGCAGGCTTATGTCGATGGCCTGTTGCCCGAATACCGGCGCGCCGAGATCGAAAGCTACCTGGCAGAGCGCCCGCAGGAGGCGCAGCGCCTGCAGGCCTACCGGCAAGACAAGCAGGCGATCAAGGCGCTGTACGGGTCGCTGCTGGATGAACCCGTTCCCGACGTATTGCTGCAGGCTGCCCGTGCGCCGCGCACGCGCTCCGCTGCACCCCACGCGGGAACGCGCCTGTCGCGCTGGTCGCTCGAACGCGTGGCCGCGGGCTTTTCACTGGTGTTTGTGGGTGCAGGCGCAGGCTGGCTGGGGCGAGGCGCCTTGCAACCGCCAGAGATGCTCGCCCGATCGACCCGTGGACCGGCGGCCATCATCAACGCGGCGGCCGGCAGCCTGTCCCGGCAAGCCGCCATCGCGCACGTGGTCTACAGCCCCGACGTGCGGCGCCCGGTGGAGATCGGCGCCGACCAGGAAGACCAGCTGGTCGCCTGGCTGTCCAAGCGCCTGGGCGCAAAGATCCGCCCCCCGAAGCTGGGCGCGCTGGGCTACGAGCTGATCGGCGGGCGCCTGCTGCCGGGATCAAGCGGCCCGGTGGCGCAGTTCATGTACCACGACGCCACGGGGCAGCGGCTGACCCTGTATGTCACCCACGAGCAGGCCGCCAACCAGGACACCGGCTTCCGCTTCGCACAGGAGGGGCCGGTCAACGTGTTCTATTGGATCGACGGCAAATTTGGCTATGCTTTGTCGGCCGGTATCAACAAGGGCGAGCTCGCGCGCATCGCAACAGCCGTCTATTCCCAACTGCAACCGAGCTGAACGCATGCAGACCCCCGCCTTCACGATCACGTTGCTCTCGAGATCAACCCGCCCGCTGGTGTTTGCTGCCTTGGCCATGTTGGTAGCTTCACCGGCGCTGGCGCAACACGCCCACTCCCACCCGGCCGCAACCCTAATGCAATCCCCGCCGGCTTTCGTGGCGAGCACGGCCAAACCTTTCGCCCAATTGATGGACGACGCGATGGCGGTGATGGAGCACGACATGCGCGCCGCGCCGATGAACGGCAACCCGGACCACGACTTCGTCACGATGATGATTCCGCACCATCAAGGCGCCATCGACATGGCCAAGGCCGTCCTCCTGCATACCCAGGACCCCGAGCTGCGCAACCTGGCGCTGTCGATCATCACCGAGCAACACAACGAAATCCGGCTGATGCAGGCCTGGCTCGCACGACCTGCCGACGGTGCCGCCACCCAGGACGCAGCGGGCAACCCATCCCACTCCACCAGCACAACACAAGGAACCCGGTGATGAAACGACTCTCCCTCACTCTGCCGCTGGCATTGTTCAGCAGCATCGTGCTGGCCGCGCCGGCCCCCGCCGATCGCGTCTACACCGCCGACCAGAACACCAACACGGTGTCGGTGATCGATCCTTCGTCCAACACGCTGCTGGGCCAGATCCGGCTGGGCAACGTGCGGCCGGAGGTGCTGTCGCCGTTGTACAAGGGTGAGCTCAACGTGCACGGCCTGGGCTTCTCGCCTGACCACAAGACCCTGGTCGCGATTTCCAACGGCTCCAATTCGGTCGCCTTCATCGACACCGCCACCAACCAGGTCAAAGGCATCGCCTACATCGGCCGCTCGCCGCACGAGGCGTTCTTCACGCCGGACGGCAAGCACGTGTGGGCGGTCGTGCGCGGCGAGAACTACGTGTCCGTGATCGATGCCGCGACCTTCAAGGAAGTCGGCCGCATCGAAACCGCGCCCGGGCCGGGCATGGTGCTGTTCCATCCGCAGAAGAACATCGCCTTCGTGGTGCACAGCTTCACGCCGGAGGTGGACGTGATCGACGTGCCCACGCGCAAGGTGATCAAGCGCATCCCGGTGGTCAGCCCGTTCTCGCCCTTCCTGCAGTTCACCCCGGACTTCAAGGAAGTGTGGATGACGCACAAGGACGTGGGCAAGGTGACCCGCATCGACACCGATACGCTTCAGGTCAAGGGCGTGATCGAGACCGGATTCATCACCAACCACCTCGGGTTCGCCAAGACCGCACGCGGCACGCTGGCCTACGTGACCATCGGCGGCGAGCACGTGGTGAAGGTCTACACCACCGACGCCACGCCCAAGCTGCTGGCCACCATCCCGGTGGGCGCGCTACCGCACGGCATCTGGCCATCCGACGATGGCACGCGCATGTACGTGGGGCTGGAAAACGGTGACGCGGTGGACGTGATCGACACCGCCACCGACCGGGTGATCGCTCGCGCACCCGTGGGGCAGGCCCCGCAGGCGCTGGTCTATGTGTCGAACGCCGTGCCCAGCGGCACGGGCACAGCCCACCTCGTGCCCCGCGTCAACGACGAGCCAGTCAACATTACGCTCAAAGCCACGCAGGGAGAGGCCCGCGGCTTCGTCGTGGCGCGCAACCTGGGGCTGGTGGACGCTCTGGAAGTCTTCCTCTTCAAGCTCAAGCCGCAAACGGTGTACAACGTGTATGTGAGCAGCCAGCGTTCGCCGATCGCGAGTTTCAAGACCAACCCCGCCGGGGCGGCCAACGGCACGGTGATCGGCCCGCTGCGAGACGCGGTGACCACCATGTCGTCGAAAACGCCTTCCGTCGCGCAGATTCTCGTGGTCGAAGGTGATGCGGCGGCGCAGGCGTCGAATGCAGTTCTGGTGAGCGCCCGATAGGGCGCGGTTTCCCATCTACTCGAAGAAGGAGACAAACATGGAGCGTGACGACACCCCCCCCTGGCCTGCGCGCCGCCGTGTGCTGAAGACCTTGGGCGCCATCGGCGCCGGTGCCGGCCTGATGGGTCCGACCGCCGAGGCGCTTGCGGCGACTGCGGGTCGCGTCGTGTTGCCGTTCGACAATGGCGAGCGCGAGTTGGTGGCCTTTCCGCAGAAGCGCCCGCTGATCCTGCTGACCAGCCGGCCGCCGCAGCTGGAGACGCCGTTTTCGGTCTTCAACGAAGGCGTCATCACGCCCAACGACGCGTTCTTCGTGCGCTACCACTGGAGCGGCATTCCCACCTCGATCGATCCGCAAAGCTATCGGCTGCGCGTGGGCGGCAAGGTCAACACGCCGCTGGAGCTGTCGCTGGACGACCTGAAGCGTCTGGCCGACCCGGTGGAGCTGGTGGCGGTCAACCAGTGCTCCGGCAACAGCCGCGGGCATTTCACGCCGCGCGCCAACGGCGGCCAGCTGTCCAATGGCGCGATGGGCAACGCACGCTGGACAGGGGTGCCGCTGAAGAAAGTGTTGGAGAAGGCCGGCGTGCAGGCCGGTGCCGTGCAGGTGAGCTTCAATGGCCTGGACCATCCGCCGCTGCAAGGCGAGAGCCCGGACTTCGTCAAGGCGCTCGCGGTCGACCACGCGCTCGACGGCGAGGTGATGCTGGCCTGGGCGATGAATGGCGAGGACCTGCCGATGCTCAACGGCTATCCGGTCCGGCTGATCGTTCCCGGCCATTACGGCACCTACTGGGTCAAGCACCTGTCCGACATTCAAGTGCTGGACAAGGCGTTCGACGGGTTCTGGATGAGTACGGCCTACCGCATTCCCGACAACGCCTGCGCCTGCGTGGAGCCGGGCAAGGCGCCAGCCAAGACCGTGCCTATCAACCGGTTCAACGTGCGCTCGTTCATCACCAGCCTGCGCGACGGCGACAAGGTGCGCGTTGGGCGCGAGACGGTGGTGCGCGGCATTGCCTTCGACGGCGGCTTCGGCATCACCGAAGTCGCCTTCTCCGCCGATGGTGGACACACCTGGACGGAAGCCCGGCTCGGCAAGGATTTGGGCAAGTATTCCTTCCGCGAGTGGAGTGTGGCCTTCAAGCCGAGCAAGCGAGGCGCTCATGAACTGAAGGTGCGCGCGGTCAACCGCATCGGTCAAAGCCAGCCGCTGTCCGCGTTGTGGAACCCGGCCGGCTACATGCGCAACGTCGTCGAGACCACGCGCGTCGTCGCGGCATGAGGAGAACAGGCATGAGCACAAAACAACGTTACTGCCTGCGCGTTCTCGTGGGGATCATATCGGCGACGGCCGCGCTGCCTGCCGCTTTCGCGCTGGACATCACGCTGCCCGCTGAGACGGCCGCATACAAGCCCAGCGAGCTGCCGGGCTACCGGCTGGTGCAGCAGAACTGCATGACCTGTCATTCGGCGCAATATGTGCAGTACCAGCCGTCCACCTCCCCGCGCAGCTACTGGGAAGCCACGGTGAAGAAGATGAAACACCCGTTCGGTGCGCCCTTCTCCGACGAGGACATTCCGGCAATGGTCGACTACCTCGTCAAGACCTACGGCGCCGAGCAGACCACCGCTGCCACACCGGCACCCGCCATGGTGGCCGCCGCGCCGCCCCCGAAGACCGCTGCACCGGCAACCCCCACTACCGCTGCGTCGCTGCAGCCCGAAGCGCTGCTGAAGGCCAACAATTGCACCGCTTGTCACGCCGTCGAGCAGAAGGTCGTGGGCCCTGCGTTCAAGGAGGTCGCGGCGAAATACGCCGGCAAGGCCGATGCGCTGCAGCAGGTGGCCGCCAACATCCGCGCGGGCGGCGCCGGCAAGTGGGGCACGGTGCCGATGCCGCCGTACCCGGGACTGACGCCGGCCGAGCTGGATACGCTGGCGAAGTGGGTGCTGAGCCGCTGACGCCGGTCCGCGTTCCTCATCCCGCCGCCAGGCGTTCGCGCACGCGAGCCAGCCGCGCCGCGGCGTCATCGGCCACCTCGCGCACCTGTGGGTTGCCGCTCAACGCGACCATGGTTCGGGGCGGGCGCAAGCCTGAGCAGCCATTCCCTGCACCGGAGTGTTTCGTGCCGCGCTTCGCCGCGACCGTGTCGCAGCTGCAGGATGCCGTGGCGCACGCAACGTCGCCGGCAGCGCATCTGCCCACGGCTCGCTATGCGCCTCACCGTCCCGAGCGCACGCTGCTGTATTCGCTGGTGCAGGCGCATTGGCCGGACTTTCTCGCGCGCCGTGAGGTAGAAGACCGCCCGCTGCCCGAGTATGTGCGCGAGGAGTTCGAGACCTACCTGCGCTGCGGCGTGCTCGAGCACGGCTTCCTGCGCGTGGTCTGCGAGCACTGTCGTGCCGAGAGGCTGGTGGCGTATTCCTGCAAGAAGCGCGGGCTGTGCCCGAGCTGCGGCGCGCGGCGCATGGCCGAGTCGGCGCGGCATCTGGTGGACGAGGTGTTCGGCCCGCGGCCGGTGCGGCAATGGGTGCTGAGTTTCCCCTACCCGTTGCGCTTCCTGTTCGCCGGCAAACCGGATGCCATCAGCCCGGTGCTGGGCATCGTGCATCGTGTGATCGCCGGTTGGCTTGCCGATCAGGCCGGCGTGCCGCGGGATACGGCGCAATGCGGCGCGGTAACGCTGATCCAGCGCTTCGGCAGCGCGCTGAACCTGAATGTTCACTTCCACATGCTGTGGCTCGACGGCGTGTACGACGCGAACGTCGAGCCCCCGCGGCGCAAGCCGCGCCTGCGCCGCGCCCGTGCCCCCACCTCTGCGCAACTGACGCAGCTCGCCAACACCATCGCGCATCGCGTGTGCCGGCACCTGTCGCGCCGCGGCTGGCTCGAAGGCGAAGACGAATCCGTGTTCCTGTCCGACAGCGCGGGTAGCGACGACGGCATGGATGGGCTGCGGATGAGTTCGATGACCTACCGCATCGCCACCGGTCGCGACGCTGGCCGCAAGGTCGTCACGCTGCAAACATTGCCCGGTGACGCAGGCTCGCTGGAGGGCGATGCCGGCAAGGTCGGCGGCTTCTCGCTGCATGCCGGCGTGGCCGCGGAAGCACACGAAAGCCACAAGCTCGAAAAGCTGTGCCGCTACATCACGCGCCCGGCGATCAGCGAGCAGCGGCTGTCGATCTCACCGCAGGGTAGGGTGCGGTATCAGCTCAAGACGCCGTGGCGAAATGGGACCACGCATGTCGAATGGGATGCGGTGGACTTTATCGCCAAGCTGGCGGCACTGGTCCCGCCACCTCGCGCGCATCTCACCCGCTTCCACGGCGTATTCGCCCCGAATGCAAACCTGCGTGCGCAGCTGACGCCCTCGGGGCGCGGCAGGCGGCCTGCGGGCGATGCGGCGCCGGTTGACGCAAGCGCCCACGACGAGCCGCGCAGCCCCGAGCAGAAGCGCCGTGCGATGAGCTGGGCGCAACGGCTCAAGCGGGTCTTTTCCATCGACGTCACCACCTGCGCCCACTGCGGCGGCGCGGTACGGATCGTCGCCAGCATCGAGGAACCCACCGCCATCCGCGCCATCCTGGCCCACTTCGAGAAGCACGGTGCGCGGGAAGAAGCGCACTACCGGCCCGCGGCGCGCGCGCCGCCGCCGGCCGCGTGACGAGGTGCCGGCCACACAGCCGGCAGCCAAGCCAGAGTCCGATCCGATGCGGCCACGACCCCGCAGGGCTGCGCTCGGCCCTGTGCCGGGATTCGGTGAGAAATGGCTACGCACTGAGCCGCTGCGTGGCCCCGCGATGTCGAAAACCCACGCATGAACCCCCGATCTGTGCCCGATCTGTGCCCAAAGCGGCGCTTGCGTGGCCGCTTCCTACCCGCCAGACTCGCCAAAAAGGGCGGTTGAACTTCCTATACGACCGCAAACAACGCAAAGCGTCTGTTAGCGAAGTCATTGACGGAGCCATCACGCAAACCATTTCCCGAACCGTCATTACCCATGGCTCCACGCAAATCATGGTGATTTCCATGCTGATTTTCGGTGGCCCCACCCTGCACTATTTCGCACTGGCGCTCACCATCGGGATCTGGTTCGGTATTTATTCGTCGGTTTTCGTGGCAGCGGCCATTGCCATGTGGCTGGGCGTCAAACGCGAAGACCTGGTCAAGCCAGTTAAAAAAGACGACCCTGCAGCAGAAATCGAAGAAGGCTGATTTTTTTGTCGGCCACGTGTTTTAGCGTACCGCTGCACACGACCTTGCCACCTGATGCACCATGCGGGTAGCAATACCCAAAGCACCATCCTAGCAATACCCCCGGTTAACAAAAAACCGGGGCATTTTTTTTATTGCCGTTTCAGGGCAGGCTTACTTGGAAGTAGCATGCACCACGTAGGCTGTAACGGCTTCCATGTCGGCGGCGTTAAGCGTTGCTGCAAACGACGGCATAGCACCCATGCCCTCTTTAAGCACTTTCATGATACGGGCTGCGTCGGGCTTAAGCTCGTCGAGGTTAGGGCCGATGGCACCCTTGGCGCCGGCATCGGCCAACGTATGACAAACTGCACAGGCCGGTACAGCCTTGCTCATGAAGAGTTCTTTACCACGAGCCAACTGCGCATCGTCGGCCATGGCAGGCGCGCCTGCCATGGACAACGCAGCAGCGGCAACTAATGCTGCAAATTTCATTGTGTTTCCTTGTTAAACGACCTTGATAGCGACCATGTGGTCGCGCCAGCTGTTGTTGTTGTAGCCACGATTGTTTTCAACGCGGTCGGCCGGTTGTGCTTCGCCCTTGGCGTTGGTGGTGCGGCTGGCTATATTGTAGCTGCCCGGTTTTAAGTCTGCCGTAAGGGCAAACTGACGCCAGGCGTATTTACCCAGGTCGGGCCCAACAAACTGCGCCTCTTGCCAATCTTTACCGCCATTAACTGAAACCTCGATTTTGGTGGCGGCATCGACACCGCCCATAGCCAAACCGGTAATGACGACCTTACCTGCCTTAATGGGCTTGGCAGGGTCGGACGGCAACGTGACCCATGACTTGGGCGGCATTTCCCAGACGGCTGGAAACTGTGGGCCGCCTTTGACACCAATATCGGTCATACGGTAGCTGTTTTGCTGAATGCTGGCCTGCGACTGCTCTTTGGTAAAAGCCAGTTGCTTTAAATACTTGACGTTATTTACGCCGGTGTAGCCGGGCACAATAAGACGCAATGGGCCGCCGTGCGCCAATGGCAAGGGCTCGCCATTGATTTCCCAGGCCAAAATAGCGTCTTTCATGGCTTCGAGGGGCACCGAGCGTTCGACGCGTACGGTGTTAGGGTCGAGCCCGGCGGGGATTTCTTCACCGCCTGTGCCTGTCATGTAGACCATGCCGTCGGCCACGCCGCCCAAAGCCTCGACAACGGCGGCTACGGGTACACCGGTAAAAATGACGCAACCGGCCGCCCCAACCTGCCATTGCGTGCCGCTGGGCTTGTGCTGAAAGTACGCACGGCCATTGCCCGAACACTGCAGCACCATGGGCAGGGCCTGCAACCCCAGCGTTTTCAACTGGGCTACGGTCAGTGTCGTTGGCTTGCCTACACCGTTCACTTCAAGCGCCCACCCGTCGGGATCGGCCATGATCGATTCTGATGGGGGATTGACGTTGTTACGAATAAACAGGCGGTCGAGCGGAGTGACCACACTGCTACCAAACGCATCGCGACGCGTTTCGATGGTGTTGGCGCTATGCACGATAAGGCTATCGGCGTTTTTCCATTTGGCGTAATCGGGCAGTGGCTTGGCCGCCGACACCGGGCCGGGATTGGATTGCGAGGCCGGTTCGGTGGAGTCGGCGCGCGCCACCCCACCAACCCCCACCCACGCAGCTGCAGCCCCTGCTGCAGCCATGACACGACGACGCGGCACATTGATTTGTTCAGACATGACAACCTCCTTGTGTAAACCAGAAATAGCCGGGAACCACACCAATATATCCTGGTGTTATTGGCTTATTTCCTTAAGTATCGAGTCCCATTATAGGCACTTTACGCCCGCACAACGACCTCGTCGCGGGCATAAACGGGCTATGGATAAAGGTTTAGTCTGCGTCGTCGGGTCAAAAGATCCGGCGCGCGTTAAAATGAAGGGTTTTCCACTATTCATGCCCCCGGGATAAACACCCGTCACGGCTAAAACCATGCAAGAAACTCCCCTCAAACGCATTAACCTGCCCAAATCCGACAACGCCGCCGGCCCACGCAAATTGTTCATCAAAACCTTTGGTTGCCAGATGAACGAATACGATTCCGACAAAATGGCCGACGTGCTGCGCGGCGATCGTGGCCTGGAAATTACCCAGAACCCCGAAGAAGCCGACGTTATTCTGTTCAACACCTGTTCGGTACGCGAAAAGGCGCCTACATCACGCGCCCGGCGATCAGCGAGCAGCGGCTGTCGATCTCACCGCAGGGTAGGGTGCGGTATCAGCTCAAGACGCCGTGGCGAAATGGGACCACGCATGTCGAATGGGATGCGGTGGACTTTATCGCCAAGCTGGCGGCACTGGTCCCGCCACCTCGCGCGCATCTCACCCGCTTCCACGGCGTATTCGCCCCGAATGCAAACCTGCGTGCGCAGCTGACGCCCTCGGGGCGCGGCAGGCGGCCTGCGGGCGATGCGGCGCCGGTTGACGCAAGCGCCCACGACGAGCCGCGCAGCCCCGAGCAGAAGCGCCGTGCGATGAGCTGGGCGCAACGGCTCAAGCGGGTCTTTTCCATCGACGTCACCACCTGCGCCCACTGCGGCGGCGCGGTACGGATCGTCGCCAGCATCGAGGAACCCACCGCCATCCGCGCCATCCTGGCCCACTTCGAGAAGCACGGTGCGCGGGAAGAAGCGCACTACCGGCCCGCGGCGCGCGCGCCGCCGCCGGCCGCGTGACGAGGTGCCGGCCACACAGCCGGCAGCCAAGCCAGAGTCCGATCCGATGCGGCCACGACCCCGCAGGGCTGCGCTCGGCCCTGTGCCGGGATTCGGTGAGAAATGGCTACGCACTGAGCCGCTGCGTGGCCCCGCGATGTCGAAAACCCACGCATGAACCCCCGATCTGTGCCCGATCTGTGCCCAAAGCGGCGCTTGCGTGGCCGCTTCCTACCCGCCAGACTCGCCAAAAAGGGCGGTTGAACTTCCTATACGACGCTCATGGAGCACGAGGGAAGTAAACCGCACGCGAAAGCGCATCCGGCGGCACATTCCGTCGGCCAGTCCAGTGGCGGTGCAGGGCACGCAAATGGTTACCTCAGATTGGCCGTCATGCTGCTGGTGTCCTTCGTGGCCATTTACGTCCTAATGTATGCCATGGTCGACGTCGCCGTGAATCGCCCCGGGTTTCGTAGACACCTACTGGCCTGAATGTCCCGACCGCCTTTCAAACTCTACCGGAGACAAGCCTCCGTTGGAGCCATGGCGGCGGCGGGGGTTGTAGAACATCTCGATGTAGTCGAACAGATCACTCCGGGCCGCGGCCCGGGTCAGATAGATCTTGCGACGGATCCGCTCCCTCTTCAGCAGCTGGAAGAAGCTCTCGGCGACCGCGTTGTCGTGACAGTTTCCCCGGCGGCTCATGCTGCAAACGATGCCATGGGCTTTGAGGAATGCCTGCCAGTCGCCGCCGGTGAACTGGCTGCCCTGGTCCGAGTGCAGCATCAGGCCGGGTTCCGGCTTGCGACGCCAAACCGCCGACGTCAGCGCCTGAAGAACCAGGTCGGCCTGCATGTGGCCCTGCGTCGCCCAGCCGACGATCTGGCGCGAGAACAGGTCCAGGACGACCGCCAGGTAGATCCAACTCTCGTGGGTTCGGAGTAGAGTAAGAGGCAGGGCGTAGTCGAACTATTTCCCTGCCTCTCCTCTCCGAACCGGACGTGCACCTTTCAGCGCATCCGGCTCTCCATCTAAGCGTTGCTCATAGCAAAGGCGACATCGACGTAGCGCGACTCGATAGTATTTCGTACCTCGTCGCGCAGAATATACGGATTTTCCATCGGCGTACGCCATGTGAAGCGGCCCTTGCGGCTGGTAACAAGACGCCGAAGCGCCACCGCCCCATACCAACCCCGACTATTCTGGCCTTCAAGGGGTCGTCTCAGAAAACGGAAAATAAAGCACGCTAAGCCGGTGGCAGCGGTCGCAATGGCCTGAACTTCCCCGCACCGACCTTGGCGCTGCTGCGCCATAGGTAATCGCCGGTCAGGTTGATGTGCTCCCACCCCAGCGGCGACAGATATTGCAACAACGTGTCGTCCAGCGCCGTGCCGTTGACACGCAAAGCACTGGTGGCACGCTCCAGATAGACCGTGTTCCACAACACGATGGCCGCCGTCACCAGATTGAGGCCGCTGGCCCGGTAGCGCTGCTGCTCAAAACTACGGTCGCGGATTTCACCCAATCGGTAGAAGAAGACCGCCCTGGCAAGCGCGTTGCGCGCCTCGCCCTTATTCAGCCCCGCATGGACGCGGCGGCGCAGCTCCACGCTTTGCAGCCAATCCAGAATGAACAGCGTGCGCTCGATGCGCCCCAGCTCGCGCAACGCCACGGCCAAACCGTTCTGGCGTGGGTAGCTGCCGAGTTTGCGCAGCATCAGCGAAGCCGTTACCGTGCCTTGCTTGATGGAGGTGGCCAGGCGCAGAATTTCGTCCCAATGGGCGCGTATTTGCTTGATGTTCAGCCTGTCGCTGCTGATCATCGGCTTGAGCGCGTCATAGGCGGCATCGCCCTTGGGGATGAATAGCTTGGTGTCGCCCAGGTCACGGATACGCGGCGCGAAGCGAAATCCCAGCAAATGCATCAAGCCAAAAACGTGATCGGTGAAGCCTGCCGTGTCGGTGTAGTGTTCCTCGATGCGCAAGTCCGACTCGTGGTACAGCAGGCCATCAAGCACGTAAGTTGAATCACGAATGCCCACGTTGACCACCTTGGCGCTGAAGGGCGCGTACTGGTCGGAGATATGGGTGTAGAAAGTCCGTCCTGGGCTGCTTCCATACTTCGGGTTGATATGACCAGTGCTTTCTGCTTTGCTGCCGGTTCTGAAGTTCTGGCCGTCCGACGATGACGTGGTGCCGTCACCCCAGTTTCCGGCGAAGGGTTGCCGAAACTGCGCGTTCACCAACTCGGCCAGCGCCGTCGAATAAGTTTCATCGCGGATGTGCCAGGCTTGCAGCCAAGACAGTTTGGCATAGGTGGTGCCAGGGCAGGACTCGGCCATTTTGGTCAGCCCCAGGTTGATCGCGTCGGCCAGGATCGTTGTCAACAGCAAGGTTTTGTCCTTGGCCGTGTCACCGGTCTTCAGGTGTGTGAAGTGGCGCGTGAAGCCAGTCCATTCATCGACCTCCATCAGCAACTCGGTGATTTTGAGGTGCGGCAGCAGCATAGCTGTCTGGTCGATCATGGCCTGCGCGGCGTCTGGCACTGCCGCGTCCAGCGGCGTGATCTTCAGGCCCGATGCGGTGGTGATGATGGCGTCCGGCAAGTCGTTGGCCGCCGCCATCCGGTTGACTGTGGCGAGTTGCGCCTCCAACAATTCCAGTCGGTCATGCAGATATTGGTCGCAGTCGGTCGTCACTGCCAGCGGCAATTCGCTGGCCAGCTTCAAAGTGGCGAACTTCTCGACCGGCACCAGGTATTCGTCGAAGTCCTTGAACTGGCGCGAACCCTGCACCCAAACATCACCAGAGCGCAGTGCGTTCTTCAGCTCCGACAAGGCGCATAACTCGTAGTAACGCCGGTCAATACCATCGTCGGTCAGAACCAACTTTGCCCAGCGCGGCTTGATGAATGCGGTTGGCGCATCGGCGGGCACCTTGCGCGCGCTGTCACTGTTCATGGCGCGCAGCACGTCGATGGCATCGAGCACACCCTTGGCGGCGGGCGCGGCCCGCAGTTTGAGCACGTCCAGGAACTGCGGCGCATAGCGGCGCAGCGTGGCGTAACTCTCGCCGATGTGGTGCAGGAAGTCAAAATCCGCAGGCCGCGCCAGTGTTTGCGCCTCGGTGACGCTGGCGGCGAAGGTGTCCCACGGCATGACCGCTTCGATGGCGGCGAACGGATCGCCGCCGCTTTGTTTGGCCTCAATCAGCGCCTGACCGATGCGGCCATACATCCGCACCTTGTCGTTGATCGCCTTGCCGGAAGCCTGGAACTGCTGTTGATGCTTGTTTTTGGCCGCATTGAACAGCTTGCCGATGATGCGGTCGTGAAGGTCGATGATTTCATCAGTGACGGTGGCCATGCCCTCGATGGCCAGTGCTACCAAGGTGGCGTAACGCCGCTGTGGCTCGAATTTAGCCAGATCGGCGGGCGTCATCTGGCCACCCTCGCGGGCGATTTTGAGCAAGCGGTTCTGGTGAACCTGCCGCTCGATGCCAGCAGGTAGGTCGAGTGCCTGCCAGGCTTTGAGGCGCTCGATGTGTTCCAGCATGTGACGCGAATTCGGCTTGGCGGGAGACTGGCGCAGCCATGCCAGCCACGTCACTTTGCTGCCGTCCTTGTGCTTGAGAAGTTCGTCCAGGCGCTGACGGTGGGGTGATAACAAAGAATCGGTTAGCGCCGCGTAAATACGCCGGTTGGCACGGGTGATGGCCTCGGCACTTGCGCGCTCGATGGCATTCATGGCGGGTAGGATGATGCTCTGCCGGCGCAGGTTTTCGACAAGGGTGCTGGCCAGCACAATCCCTTTATCGGTCTGCAAGGCCAACTCGGTCAATGTATGCACGGCTTGTCGGTAGTGGCTCATGGTGAAGGGCTTGAACCCAAACACCGTTTGCAGCTCGACCAAGTGCTCCCGACGTGTCTGCTCGCGCTGGCCGTACTCGTTCCAACTTTCCACTGGCACCTTGAGTTGCGCGGCCACCATGCGCAACAAGGGCGGAAACGGAGGCTCATCGACGCCCAAGAAGATACCAGGGAATCGCAAGTAGCAAAGCTGCACCGCGAAGCCCAATCGATTCGCAGCGCCGCGACGCTGACGGATCACCGACAGGTCGTTTTCGTTGAACGTGTAGTGCCGGATCAGTTCGTCTTTGGTATCGGGCAATACCAGCAGGCTTTCGCGCTCAGTGGCGGACAGGATTGAGCGGCGCGGCATGGTCAGTCTTCCCGCAGGTACTGGTACAAAGTTTCGCGGCTGATGCCGAAGTCACGAGCCACCAAGGTTTTTTGATCGCCTGCCGCGACTCTCCGTTTTAACTCGGCAATTTGTTCGCTGTTCAGCGATTTCTTTCGTCCTCGATAGGCCCCGCGCTGCTTGGCAAGTACGATTCCCTCGCGCTGACGTTCGCGGATCAGGACGCGCTCGAATTCCGCAAAGGCCCCCATGACCGACAGCATTAAATTGGCCATCGGCGAGTCCTCGCCGGTGAACGTCAACCCTTCTTTGACGAACTCCATGCGCACGCCTCGTTGTGTCAACCCCTGAACGATGCGGCGCAGGTCATCAAGGTTGCGGGCCAGCCTGTCCATGCTGTGCACCACCACGGTGTCGCCCTCGCGGACGAAGGCCAGCAGCCTTTCAAGTTCGGGACGTTGTGTGTCCTTGCCTGAAGCCTTGTCGGTGAATACCTTGCCAACTTCAGTTTGTTCCAGTTGTCGATCAGGGTTCTGGTCGAAGCTGCTGACGCGGACGTAGCCGATACGTTGACCTTGCAAGATGCCTCCAAAGGTAAAAATGTCAGGATGAAATCTATTACCCTTGGCTGAATGTGTCAATAAATATAAATTTACACTCTACTCTGACGTTGTTTGTGCTCAACTGTCATTTTCAGAAGGTGACTGCACGGAATATCAAGAGTCGGCTGCACAGTCTTTTCTGATCTGTGGTCGTCTCAGAAAACGGAAAATAAAGCACGCTAAGCTGTGGAAGCCCCTGCCAAGCTCGTTCCACCTTGCAACGACGCAATCAGCGGACACGAAACATTCCCCTGCCGCGAATGGCAGGCGCACACCAGGTCAGACAGCACAGCCTCCATGCGCGCCAAATCGGCCATCCTCTCGCGCACGTCCTTGAGCTTGTGCTCGGCCAGGCTGCTGGCTTCCTCGCAATGGGTGCCATCCTCCAGCCGCAGCAGCTCGGCGATCTCATCCAGGCTGAAGCCCAACCGCTGGGCTGATTTCACGAAGCGCACCCGCGTTACATCCGTCTCGCCATAGCGGCGAATGCTGCCGTAAGGCTTGTCCGGTTCCGGGAGCAAGCCCTTGCGCTGATAGAACCGGATGGTCTCCACATTGACCCCGGCCGTCCTGGCGAAAACGCCAATGGTCAGGTTCTCCAAATTGTTTTCCATATCGCTTGACTCCGTACATAACTACGGAAGTAAGCTTAAGCTATCCAATTCAGATTCGAAAGGACAAACGCATGTCTGAACCTCAAAACGGGCGCGGCGCGCTCTTCACTGGCGGGCTGGCCGCCATCCTCGCCTCGGCTTGCTGCCTCGGGCCGCTGGTTCTGATCGCCTTGGGGTTCAGCGGCGCTTGGATCGGCAACTTGACGGTGTTGGAACCCTATCGCCCCATCTTTATCGGCGTGGCGCTGGTGGCGTTGTTCTTCGCCTGGCGGCGCATCTACCGGCCGTCAGCCGCCTGCAAACCGGGTGAGGTTTGCGCGATTCCCCAAGTGCGAGCTACTTACAAGCTCATTTTCTGGGGCGTGGCCGTGCTGGTTTTGGTCGCGCTCGGATTTCCCTACGTCGTGCCATTTTTCTATTGATCACAGGAGTTCACCATGAAAAAGCTGCTTTCCGCCCTTGCCCTCGCTGCCGTTGTTGCCCCCGTGTGGGCCGCCACCCAGACCGTTACGCTGTCCGTACCGGGCATGACCTGCTCGGCCTGTCCGATCACTGTCAAGAAGGCGATTTCCAAGGTCGATGGCGTCAGTAAAGTTGACGTGACCTTCGAGACGCGCGAAGCGGTGGTCACCTTCGATGATGCCAAGACCAGCGTGCAGAAACTGACCAAGGCTACCGAGGATGCGGGCTACCCATCATCAGTCAAGAACTGATCATGAAAGACCCGAAGACACTGCTGCGGGTCAGCATCATTGGCACAACCCTCGTGGCGCTGTGTTGCTTCACCCCTGTTCTGGTCATTTTGCTCGGTGTGGTCGGCTTGTCCGCGCTGACCGGCTATCTGGACTATGTGCTGCTGCCTGCGCTGGCGATTTTCATCGGCTTGACCATCTACGCCATCCAACGAAAACGCCAAGCCGATGCCTGCTGCACCCCGAAATTCAATGGAGTAAAAAAATGACCGAAATCACCGTGAATGGCATGACCTGCACATCCTGCGCCACCCATGTCAAAGATGCTTTGGAAAAGATTCCCGGCGTGAATGCCGCTGTGGTGTCCTATCCAGAAAGCCGCGCGCAAGTCATGGCAGACACCGCCGTGAGCCACAACCAACTGCTGGCCGCCATCGCCGCATTGGGTTATCAAGGCTTGATCCGGGTTGGTGATTTCAAAGATGAACCAAAAATCCGTGATGCACTTGAGGGCGCCGGTTTGCATATCGCCATCATTGGCAGCGGCGGGGCCGCGATGGCGGCGGCGCTGAAGGCCGTCGAGCAAGGCGCGACGGTCACGCTGATCGAACGCGGCACCATCGGCGGCACCTGCGTCAATATCGGCTGTGTGCCGTCCAAGATCATGATCCGCGCTGCCCATATTGCCCATCTGCGCCGGGAAAGTCCGTTCGACGGCGGTATTGCGGCAACTGTGCCTGCGATTGACCGCAGCAAACTGCTGGCCCAGCAGCAGGCCCGTGTCGATGAACTGCGGCACGCCAAATACGAAGGCATCCTGGACGGCAATCCAGCCATCACCGTTTTGCACGGTGAAGCGCGTTTCAAGGACGACCAGAGCCTGGTCGTCCGTTTGAACGAGGGTGGCGAGCGCGAGGTAACGTTCGACCGCTGCCTGGTCGCCACCGGTGCCAGTCCGGCCGTGCCGCCGATTCCGGGCCTGAAAGAGTCACCCTACTGGACTTCCACCGAAGCGCTTGTCAGCGACACCATTCCCGCACGCCTGGCCGTGATCGGTTCGTCGGTGGTGGCGTTGGAACTGGCGCAAGCCTTTGCCCGGCTCGGCAGCCAGGTCACGATCCTGGCACGCAGCACCTTGTTCTTCCGGGAAGACCCGGCCATCGGCGAGGCCGTGACAGCCGCTTTCCGCGCCGAGGGCATCGAGGTGCTGGAGCACACGCAAGCCAGCCAGGTCGCCCATGTGAACGGCGAATTCGTGCTGACCACCGGACACGGTGAATTGCGCGCTGACAAGTTGCTGGTTGCCACCGGTCGGGCACCGAATACGCGCAGCCTCGCGCTGGACGCGGCGGGGGTCACTGTCAATGCGCAAGGGGCCATCGTTATCGACCAAGGCATGCGCACGAGCAACCCGAACATCTACGCGGCCGGCGACTGCACCGACCAGCCGCAGTTCGTCTACGTGGCAGCGGCCGCCGGCACCCGTGCCGCGATCAACATGACCGGCGGCGACGCAGCCCTCAATCTGACCGCGATGCCGGCAGTGGTGTTCACCGACCCGCAAGTCGCCACCGTGGGCTACAGCGAGGCGGAAGCGCACCACGATGGCATCGAGACCGACAGTCGCACGCTGACACTCGACAACGTTCCGCGAGCGCTTGCCAACTTCGACACACGCGGCTTCATCAAGCTGGTCATCGAGGAAGGTAGCGGACGGCTCATCGGCGTGCAGGCGGTGGCCCCGGAAGCGGGCGAACTGATCCAGACGGCGGTGCTCGCCATCCGCAACCGCATGACGGTGCAGGAACTGGCCGACCAGTTGTTCCCCTACCTGACAATGGTCGAGGGGTTGAAGCTTGCGGCGCAGACCTTCAACAAGGACGTGAAGCAGCTTTCCTGCTGCGCTGGATAAAAAAAGGAGGTTTTCAATGAGCGCCTACACCGTGTCCCGGCTGGCCCTTGATGCCGGGGTGAGCGTGCATATCGTGCGCGACTACCTGCTGCGCGGATTGCTGCGTCCGGTGGCGTGCACCCCGGGCGGCTATGGCCTGTTCGATGATGCCGCCTTGCAACGGCTGTGCTTCGTGCGGGCGGCCTTCGAGGCGGGCATCGGCCTGGACGCGCTGGCGCGGCTGTGCCGGGCGCTGGATGCTGCGGACGGCGATGAAGCGGCCGCGCAGCTTGCCGTTCTGCGCCAGTTCGTCGAGCGTCGGCGCGAAGCGTTGGCCGATCTGGAGGTGCAGTTGGCCACCATGCCGACCGAGCCGGCACAGCACGCGGAGAGTCTGCCATGAACAGCCCCGAGCGCTTGCCGTCCGAGACGCACAAACCGATCACCGGCTACCTGTGGGGCGCGCTGGCCGTGCTCACCTGTCCCTGCCATTTGCCGATTCTCGCCATTGTGCTGGCCGGCACGACGGCCGGCGCGTTCATCGGAGAGTACTGGGGTATCGCAGCCCTCACGCTGACCGGTTTGTTCGTCCTGTCTGTGACACGACTGCTGCGGGCCTTCAAAGATCGATCATGAGCGCTTCCCATTGAGACAAACCACGCTGTCGCTACGTTGCCTCATGCCGGCATCAAATTCGGCTGAGTAGCTTCTCGCCATCTGGACGTAGCTCACCCTTGGGTGAAACATGCCGATACAGGGTCTGCCGCGTGACGCCAAGTTCCTGGCACAGGTCGCCGACCTTGGTCTCTGGCTGACCCATTGCCGCCATCGCCAGCCGCAGCTTGGCGGCGGTCATCTTGAACGGCCGGCCGCCTTTCCGCCCGCGCGCGCGGGCCGAGGCTAGGCCGGCAATCGTGCGCTCCGCGATCAACTCGCGCTCGAACTCGGCCAGGGCGGCGAAGATGCCAAAGACCAGCTTGCCGGCGGCGGTCGTGGTGTCGATGGCCGCGCCGTGCCCGGTTAATACCTTCAAGCCGATGCCGCGCCCAGTCAGGTCGTGCACGGTGTTGATGAGATGTCGCAGGTCGCGTCCGAGCCGATCCAGTTTCCACACGACCAGTGTGTCGCCAGTTCGCAACGCCTTCAGGCAGCTCGTCAAGCCGGGCCGATCCTCGCGCATGCCGGATGCCTGGTCCTCGTAAAGATGTACTGGATCGACCCCGGCGGCAATCAGCGCGTCGCGCTGCAAATCGGTAGCCTGGGAGCCGTCCGCCTTCGATACCCGCATGTAGCCTATCAGCATGTCGTACCTGTCACATATACGTTCGATTATGTGACAGTGTGAGCCAGAAAGTTCTCGCCGTCAAAAACTGTCACTTAACCCGTCATTTAGTCTAAGACCTGCAAACGGCCATTCAGGCTCGTAATGTGACAAAAACTCCGGCGGGATGCCCTCCTTGGTGAACGTGGCGCGCAAACGTTCCAGGGATTCGGGGTCGCGTCGCCCGTAGGACGCCAGTGTGAACAGCAAGCGGGCCGTCTCCGGGTTGTGTCGCGCTTCAATGATGGCCTCATCGATGGCCTGGGCTGCTCGTTGCCAGTGGTTGATGGGTTCCGGCTTCGGCACCTTCGCCGGCAGGCCGTTGGTGAAACCAGTGTGCGGCTCCGTCTGAAACAGCGCGGCCTGTTCCCCGCGCGGGATCAGCGCCTTTGACTCGATCAGCGTGATGGCGGTGGCCGCCGCCTCCAGCATCTGCCACTGCACCGCCGGGGCCAGAATCTCGTAGGGACGCCACAGACTCTGCCCGGCGCGCAGCGGATGGCCGCAGCGCTCCCAGACATGGCGGATGCTCGCCGAGCAACTGCCGCAGTGCGAGAGCGGCGTGTTCAGCTCATCAAGCAGGGTGCGCAGCAGCCGGAACCACAAGCCGGCGTGGACACGCCGACGCGGCAGCTCCACAAAACCCGTCGTCAGCGCCTGCCAGGTGCGCCGGTCCATGCAGGCGATTGCGTCATCGGCAGGGCGCGGCGCAGCATCGGCGATTTCCCACTGAAGATACCGGCCGGGCATGCCCCAGTAGGACTCCAGCCAGCAGCCATGCTGCGGGCAGCTCAGCATCAAGGGGAGCTGCCAGACGAGTAGCACAGCTTGATTCGTTGGATCGTTCAGACACTGCGGACACGCCCGGCGAATCGTCTGGCTCGGTAGCCAGGCACGCCAGCGAGTGATGGACCGCACCTTGCGGGTGCGCTTGGGCAGGAGCACCGCGCATTGGAATGTATAGGTTTCCAAGGCTGCTGGTACCGAATCGTCGAGACTGTCGAGCAGCCACGGCACCCAGCCTGCAAGACTCATGCTGCGCAACCGCTCCAGCTCGACGCCACTGCGCTGGCAGAGCGCCGTCAGCAACGACAAGGATGGTGCGGTATCCAGGTCATCAAGTTGGCTGTGACCAAGATCGTGGGCCAGCAGCTCGTGCACGTCCATCTGGTAGCAGGCGGCGACCCGGTTGAGCCATGAGGACAGGGCTTCGCCTTCCTTGGGTGCCGGATGCAGTGGCCAGTGTGGCGCTGGCTTCACATCAGTTCCCGCTCGAATTGCCGCCGCCGCTCGCTGGGACCGGTGTAATCGGCCATGCTGAGCGTGCGATGGTTGATCGCTTCCTCACCGCTCTCCACGGCAGCGACGGCCGCCGCCATCAACAGGTGCGCCAGCTCGCCGATGGTGCCCTCGCTGCGCGTGAGCAGGTAGCGGGCCATATCCAGCGTGGCAATCGACGAGGGTCGCCGCAGCGGGAGCGAAGCCGCGAAGCTGGCCAGCAGTGAGCAGCAATCGTCGTTGGCCTCCCACACCGGCAGCATCATCGGCTCGAAGCGGTTTTCCAACTGGTCGTCCGAGCGGATCGCCAAGTAGGCATCGCGTGTGCCGACCCCGACCAGCGGGATGCGCAGCTCGTTGCCGAGGAAACGCAGCAGGTTGAGGAATTCCCGGCGGTTGACGCTGTTGCCGGCCAGGACGTTGTGCAATTCGTCGATCACCAGCATGCGCACGCCGACCTTGCGTAGCAGTGCCAGCGCCAATTGCTCCATTTCCGGCAGCCGTGGGCGCGGGCGCAATGGCGCGCCCATCGCGGCAAGTAGCGCGACGTAGAAGCGGATTACCGACGGTTCGGATGGCATCTGCACGACCAGTACCGGAATGTGCTCCTGGTCGGCGTCGGAGCTGGCCGGGTGGGTGCGGCGGAATTTCTCGACGATCATCGACTTGCCGTTGTTGGTTGGACCGACCAACAGCAGGTTGGGCATGCGTTGTTTGTTCGGCCACGCATACAGGGCTTCCAGCCGATTCAGCGCCTCGACTGCTCGCGGATAGCCGATCCAGCGGTCAGCGCGAAGGCGATGGATGCGTTCGTCCGCCGGAAGACGGGCCAAGCCCTGGGCCACCGGCATCAGGTGGGACAAGTCGATGATGGGATATTCTTCCACGGCTACCACTCCTCAATCTGGTCGAACGGTTTGGCAGGTGGCTGGTTGTCTGCCTGCGGGTCAGCCATGTCCGCGTCCGGTGGTGGCGTGGTTTTGAAAAGAACTGCCGTTGCCTTGAGATGCTGGCGTCGATCCGCGTCGCGCCGCGCCTTGCGCGTAGCTTTCTGCGCGGTGGACACGATTTCGCGCATCTGGCCGATCATGCGAAACAGCGCCGACTCATCCACCTGTTCGCGCCCTTGCTGCCGCAATTTCGCCAGCGCCTGTCGTTGTTCCCAGAGGGTGACAGCCGGGTGCGACAAGGTGCGGTATGGAATTTCCAGATAGTGCTGCCCCTCCGGCTCCAGCACCCAAATGCGGCTGATGTCGCGCGGGTCGCGCCGGATCAGGAACGCAGGCAAGCGGTCGCGCCGAGCTATCCACGGCTTGAGCGCATCGGCGTAGTAGTGAATGTGGTCGATGACAAAGCCGGTGCGAGTCAGAGTACGGCGAATGATGGGCAGGAAATCGACCAAAAAAGCCAAGGCGCGGGTGACGACAGCCGGTACACCGACACGCGCCACGGCTTCTGACCAGCGCGCCGCCGGCGGCTGAAGCAGGCCGTTGTGCACAGAGCCGTGATAGGTGCCCACCGCCAACGTGAGCCAGCGCTCCAGCTCACGCAATGTCAGGGCGGCCTTGTTTTCGGAATCGTAGTCCCCGCGCTGGTCAGGGTTGGAGAAGGTCGTCCCTGGCAATTCATCGTGGATCATCTGCATCGCCGTACCGATGATCCGTTCCACGATGCCGCCGTAGTGCGGTTGCCCTGGCGGACGATAGTCCAACCGGATGCCGTGCTGCTCGCAGCCACGGCGCAGCGCCTCGCTCTTGAACTCGGCCGCGTTGTCCAAGTAGAGCAGCCTGGGCTTGCCGCTCATCGGCCAATCCATTTCTATATTCAGACCCTCCAGCCAGGGACGCTTGTCGCAGGCGACATGCACAAGGCACAGGCCGACCGAAACAGATGACGGCGCTTCCAGCGTGACGACCATGCCGAGCACGCAGCGGGTAAACACGTCGATGGCGATGGTCAGATACGGACGGCCAATCGGTTGCCGGTCGCGCTCGTCCACCACGATCAGGTCGATGACCGTGTGATCAATCTGCACTTGTTCCAGTGGCGCGGTCACGGCGGGAGGCTCACCACCGACACCTTGCAGGCTGCGGGACGCATCCTGACCTTCCCGGCGGCGAGTGGCCTTGAGCGGGTCGAGGCCGGCGATCCGCAGGGCCAAAGTGTTGCGCGCCGGCACCCGTAGCTTTTGCGCTTTGCAAGCCTGCGCGACCTCGCGGTGGAACGCCGCCAGGCTACGCTTCTGCTTGGTCAGGAAGCGCTTTTGCAGCAACTCGCGGATGATGCGCTCAACTGATTCCGGCAAGCGTCCCTTGCCTTTTCCGCCGCCGGACTGGCCGGGAACCAGGTCCGTCACAAACCCAGCACCTTGCCGGGCACGCCGGATCAGGACATACACCTGCCGCCTGGATAGGCCCAGCGCTTGAGCAGCGGCATCGGCGGCTTCATGCCCAACCACTTCAAGCGCTGCCAGCGGCCCGATGATTTCGGTCCGGTGCCGGGCCTGTGCCCATGCCGCATCGGGCAGGGTGGCCACGCCCTGCTCGGCAATTGGTAATGTGTCTGACGCCATGCTCACACCTCGCTTTGGTGCACACGAGTATTGAGCATAGTCGAGATTGGTGCAGATGACTTCTGATATTGCGTGGTCAGGAGCCGACTGCACACCTGGCGTTACGCCCCGTCAATTGGTGCAGTCGTCTTCTGAAAATGACACCACACACGCCTTCCGTCGCTCAGTACGGAAAATCTCGGTTCTCGTGACCTCCTCGCTTTGTTGCCTACAGGCCATGATGGCGCGTCTTTCTGACGCCTGCGTTTCCGCAGTCATGGGTCTGGAACAAACGTAGATCAAGCTTCCGAGCATGGCGATGATGAAGAGACCGCACAGGCTCATCACCCGTCTGAACTTTCGCTTTGCAGGGTCTGTGGTGGGCATTGATGTTGCTCCAAATCCATACATTTAATATAATTATTGCATACATACAAGGTTTGTATGTCTTTTTTTCGTTGGAGACCGTGAAGACGGCCTCCCACGAGCCTCTCCCTACAAGCCATACCCCACGACCCGACCCTCAGAGTCCGACAGTTCCAAAACGCAAGGCACTTTTCCATGTCACTTATCCAAATCCGCAAACGTAGTCTCACGATCGAAACCACCTATCATGAAGGTGGTCCAGTAGTCGATGTGCCGCTTAAGATGGCTGTCGCCTGTGCGGTGATTCACAACCCTTACGCAGGCCGCTACGAGCCTGATCTCACTCCCTTCATGACAGAGCTTCGTTCGCTCGGTCTGACGCTCGCCCAAGAACTGGTGGACACGTTGGGTCACGACCAAGTCGAGGTCTATAGCAAGGCAGCCATCGTTGGTGTAAACGGTGAAATGGAGCACGGAGCCGTCTGGCACGAAGCAGGAGGCTGGGCGATGCGAGAGGCACTCGGGGAACCCAAGGCCATCGTGCCTTCGGCCAAGGTTGTTGCCGCCACCGGCTACCGCCTGGTGGCTCCTCTACACTACATCCATGCCGCTTACGTACGCAGCCACTTCAACAGCATGGAAGTCGGTATCCAGGACGCACCGCGCCCTAACGAAATCCTCTTTGCTCTTCTGATGGGCACCGGTGGTCGCGTGCATGCCCGTTTGGGGGGCTTGAGAAAAGACGAAGTATCAGCGCACGATGGGCAATGCTGACCGCCCGGGCTTCAAAATTTTAATGGATTAACGTGTGCCTTGCCTTGAGCGAGCACCGCTTGATGCAACTGGCCGCGAATAAGGGCGTGGCCACTATCGTGGCTGGTGCTTTGTTTTCCGCCTATTTCGAGCAGGGACGCGATATCGGCGATGCCAGCGTGCTGGCCGACATCGCCGGTGAGAACGGACTCGTCTGCGAATCGGTCACAGCTTTCCTCGCCGGCGATGAAGGTGCACATGAAGTGCGTGCCGCTCAACAGACAGCTCGAGACAGTGGCGTGCAGAGCGTTCCCCAGTTCGATATCGGTGGCGAAGTGGTCAGTGGGGCGCAGTCCGTGGAGCACATGACGCGGTCGCTGCGACGGCTGGCAGACATATCTGACATCAGTCCGTACGGCGCTCGCTGACAGCCAGGCTCACCAGCTTTCCCAGCGTTGCCACCGCTTCTTCGATTCTGGTATCCCATCCATGGCCATAGTTCAGTCGCAGACAGTTGGTGAATGCCCGTTTTGCCGAGAAGATTGGGCCGGGTGCCACACTGATTCCATGAGATAAAGCCTGTCTATGGATGTCCAGCGCATTTACGCCGGCAGGCAACTCCACCCACAAAAAATAGCCGCCCGTGGGCCGAGTCGCCCGGGTTCCCGGAGGGAAATAGTGGCCGACCGCCTGCGCAAAAGCGGTTTGGTGCGCTTGCAGGGTCTTGCGCAAGCGCCTTAGATGCTTGTCGTAGCCGCCTTTTTCCAGGTAGTGGGCGAGCGCCATTTGTGTGGGGATCGGGCATGCAAGCGTTGTTGTGAGCTTGCGACGGGCGATGGCGCGCGTGTATCGCCCCGGCGAGACCCAACCGATTCGATAACCCGGTGCCAGCGATTTGGAAAACGAGGAGCAGTGCATCACGATACCGCTTGTGTCGAAGCTTTTTGCGAGCGCCGGCCGCTTGTTGCCGAAGTAAAGTTCCCCGTACACATCGTCTTCAATAAGCGGTATGTCGTAGCGAGACAGCAGTTCGAGCAATGCATGCTTCTTTTGATCGGACATCAGGCTGCCCAGCGGATTCTGGAAGGTCGTCATCAGCCAGCAGGCTTTGGGGTGATGTCGTTGGATGGCCTGCTCCAGAGCGTCCAATTGCACGCCTTCGCGAGGATGCGTGGGAACTTCCACCGCTTCGAGCTGATGCTGTTCCAGTGATTGCAGCGCAGCGTAGAAAGCAGGGGCTTCGACGAGCACGGCGTCGCCCGGCTGCGTGACCACTGCCAAGGACAGGTTCAGCGCCTCAAGCGCGCCATTAGTGATGATGATGTCGTCCGTGTCGACATGCACGCCGCTGGCCAGGTAGCGCAACGCGATCTGGCGGCGAAGGCCGGCGTATCCGGGCGTCAGGTCGTCAACGGTGCTCCAGGGGTCTAGTTTTCTGATGCTGCTGCTCAAGGCCTGACCTAGCCGCTCCAGGGGGAAAAGCAGCGGGCTGGGAAACGCGGAGCCAAGCGGGACAACGTCACGCGCCATGGCTGACTCGAGCACTTCGAAGATCATGTCGCTGATGTCGACAGACGTTGCCTTATCTTCCGGCTGCGAAGGCGTGTCCGCTTCAGGCGGCAGGCGGCGCGCGCCGTGCGAAACGTAATAGCCTGAACGGTCTCGTGCACGGATCAGCCCTTGTGCTTCCAGGAGGTAATAGGCCTGGAACACCGTTGAGGCACTCACGCCTCGATTGGCTGTCACTTGCCGTACGGAGGGCAGCTTTTCTCCGGCTCGGAGCGCTCCTGAATGGATGGACGCGGCGACTTCGGCAGCCAGCGTTTCGTACAGTTTCATGATCAATTGACGGTTATAACGGCGAAGCCTGGCAACGCCGTTGATATGGTTTTCTCAATATTGTCGCGTGATTGATAGCTGAGCCGATTGTAGCCATCAATATCACGAAAATCTACGCCATCACATCCAAACTGATATGGTTGTTTTTATAAAAACTGATTATTTTGTTTCTGATTCCAGTGTACTACTCTGTGGCTATCTGATCAGATAGACGGCATCGGTTGCGATGCCTTGTTAGTCAAGGAATCCCATGAACCCCACAGCCTTGCTACTGGCTACCTTCATTTTGTCCATCGTTGGACTCTTCGCTTTCATATGGTCGCTGCGTAAAGGCCTGTTCGATGCCGAGTCCAGCGGCGCGCGCACGATCTTTTCAGCCGGCGAAATCGGCCGGCCGGAAGAGCCGGCCGCCGCTGCGGAACAACGCACTGCCTTGGCCGAAGTGTCCAGCTCGAATCTGCAAGCCAATCACGGTGCCGAAACTTCGCCCGTCGAGCTTGCCGCCCGTGAAGCCGCAGACCGCTCCAGCGCTTTTCCCGCCTTCGTGCTGATCGCCTGTTCCGTTGTGTGGCTCATCGTCGCATCATTTGCCGGGCTGGTGGCTTCGCTCAAGCTGCACTGGCCCGACTTCCTTACGGAGTACGCATGGCTCAGTTTCGGGCGCCTGCGCACCATGCACCTGAACGGGGTGGCTTATGGCTGGGCGCCTTTGGGCCTGCTCGGCATTGCGATCTGGTTATTGCCCCGCTTGCTGCACACCAAACTGCTGGGCGGCAGGCTAGTCATCTTTGGGGCGCTCATCTGGAACGCCGCGTTGATTGCGGGGATGGGCGGTCTGGCGATAGGGATCAATGCCGGACTGGAGTGGCTGGAGATCCCCTGGCAGATCGGTGCGCTGTTCGCGCTGGGCGGCATGCTGGTGGGTTTGCCCATGGCCTTGATGCTGACCCGGCGCAAGGTGCACCATCTGTATGTGTCGGTCTGGTACATGGGAGCTGCGTTGTTCTGGTTTCCCACGCTGTACATTGTTGCCAAGGTGCCGGGCGTGCACTTCGGCGTGGAGCTGGCCACCATGAACTGGTGGTATGGGCACAATGTGCTGGGTCTGTTCTATACGCCGCTCTCTATCGCAGCCATCTACTATTTTCTGCCCAAGGTGATCGGCCGCCCCGTGCAGTCCTACAACCTATCCTTGCTGGGCTTCTGGACGCTGGCCTTCTTTTACGGGCAAGTCGGCGCGCATCACCTGATCGGCGGCCCTGTTCCCGAATGGCTCATCACCCTGTCTATTGTGCAAAGTGTGATGATGATCATCCCGGTGCTGGCGTTTTCCGTAAACCAGCATCTGACCCTAAAGGGCCATTTCAGTGCGTTGCGCCACTCGCTGGTACTGCGGTTCATCGTATTCGGCGCCATGATGTATACGGTTGCGTCGGTGCAGGGGTCATTTGAAGCCTTGCGTTCATTGAACGCCATTACGCACTTCACGCATTTCACCGTTGCGCACGCGCATTTGGGTATGTACGGCTTCGTATCCATGGTGATATTCGGAGGTATCTACTTTGTAATGCCTCGCATCCTGAACGTCGCCTGGCCACGGCCCAGTCTGATCGCCTGGCACTTCTGGCTGGTCGTGGTGGGCTATGGCGTCTACATGGTGACGCTCAGTATCGGCGGCGTATTGCAGGGGCTGGCCTTGCTGGACCCCGCGCGCGCCTTCATGGAATCCGTGGCAGTGACCATGCCGTGGCTGCAAGGCCGTTCACTAGGCGGTGCGTTGATGACGCTGGGCCATCTGGTTTTTGCGCTGCATGTGTTCCTGATCATTATGCGGTCCGGTGCGTTCTCGGTGAGCGAGCGCCCTGCGGCACTTGCTCAGGCTCAGACAACCACCCCTTCTATTACGTGACGCAATATGGAAAACGAACTCAAACTGCTGGTGGGGGCGATGGTGACGCTGTCGCTCGCGACGTCCGCCATGATCGTGGTGCCTTTCCTGCAGCTCAAGAACGAGCCGCCACCTGCGGAACTCAAACCCTATACCAGCCAGGAAGTCAGAGGGCGCCAGGTGTATCAGGCGCATGCCTGCATCGCCTGTCATACCCAGCAACCGAGCACGACGGGCGCCGGCATCGCCGATGCCAGCCGGGGCTGGGGGCGGGCTTCGGTCGCAGCGGATTATTTTTACGATGACCCGCCCTTGCTGGGCACCATGCGCACCGGGCCTGATCTCTTCAACATCGGTGTGCGCCAGCCGTCCGTTGACTGGCATCTGGGGCACCTGTTCCAGCCGCGCGCCTATACGCCTGGAAGCAATATGCCGGCCTACCCATTTCTTTTCGAGGTGAAGAATCCAGACGATGTAGTTGAAGGAGAGCGAGTCGTTCATCTGCCGCCGGGTACGGTGGAGGAAGGACAGGTTGTCGTCGCCAGGCCGGAAGCCTTGGATCTGGTCGCCTATCTGCTTAGCCTGAACCGGACCTATCCCGTGCTTTCTACCGAACAGGCGGCAGTCTTGTCGCAAACCGCGCCGACGCCGCAGCGGGGTCAAGAAAAATGAAAGCGAAAAGACCGATACGTGTATCTGAAAATGCCGATCCGCACGAGCTGAACAACCCGGTTCCGAAGTTGGTTCTCGGGGTGATTGCAGCGCTTGTCGTCTGGGGCGTTTATTACATTTTTTCATCAAGCCCCAACAGCGCTGCTGCCTTGGGCGATCAGCGCCCGCTATCGGTGTTGGCACCTTCCGTCTCGGCGGATGACCGGGCGATTGATGGCAAGCAGCTTTACACCGCTGCCTGTCAGGCTTGCCATCAAGCCAGTGGACAGGGTTTGCCAGGCGTGTTTCCGCCGTTGGCTGGTTCCGAATGGGTCACAGGCGACCCCGCTGTTCTGGCCCAGATCGTGCTGCATGGCGTGACAGGGCCCATTACCGTTTCCGGTGCGACCTACAACGGCGCCATGCCGGCCTTTGGTAAGCAGTTCGACGATGCGCAAATCGCTGCTGTGCTGAGTTTCATCCGTAGCGAATGGGGCAACGCGAGCCCCGAAGTCGACGAGGCATCGGTTCAGGCGGCCCGAGCCGCAAGTGAAGGCAGAACCCAACCGTGGGAAGGCCAGGAGGCGCTTTCCGCGTTGACCCAAAAGCCTGCAAGCTGAGGACAATACATGGCTTCGTCCGTCGCTCGATCCGCTCTTGCGCTGGCTGTCGTTCTGATTCTGGGCCTTATTGCATTTGGTGCGGTTACGGCGGGGTTCGCCGCAGTGACCGCGGATGGCGTCCGACGTGTACAACTTGAACGCCACCCTAGACCATTACCCCCACTGGGGTTGATCAGTGCCGATGGAAGCGCTCGTTCGTTGTTGGAATATGGAAATGCGCAGGCTCGGGTCACCTTCGTCACGCTGGTCTATCTGCAATGCAGATCCATCTGCCGTACCAGTATGTCTGGGCAGGCATGGATGCAACACGCCATCCAATCAAGAGGTCTCGAAAGCCGGGTGCGCCTGCTGACGCTCAGTTTCGATCCCGTTCACGATACGCCGGACGTCATGGCGGAGCATGCGCGGCGCTTAGGAGCCGAAGCCGGTTTATGGGAGTTTGCTACCGTTCAGAACCCTGCGGATCTGGATGCCATGCTTGCGTTGTTCGACATCATCGTATTGCCTGACGGACTTGGCGACTATACCCATAATGCCGCGCTGTTCCTGATTGATGAAACCGGGCGGGTTGCCAAGGCGTATGACATAGACCGGCCAGACCTCGCCCTGGCCGACTATTTGTCGCGCAAGCATGGAGAGGTGCCGGGATGACAGCGCTTTTGCTTGAGCGCCCGGTGGTGGGGAAAATACTTCACCACTGGGCGACGCCGGCTGTATTGCTCGCGGCACTGGCCTTGTTCCAGCCCTGGCTTGAAGCATCCATGGCGAGACACATGGGTCTGGAATTGCCCTTGCTCTTTATCGTGGGATGGTTCACAGCCAACGTCGCTGGTGATCGACTGGTTCGCCTTCTAGAGCCGTGGAACCTGGCGGGCGTACCGGCGCTGACCTTCTCGATGCTCGCGATGTCAGTATGGATGGTGCCGTCTGCACTTGACTTCGCCGTGCTTTCGCCCGTTGTTGCAATGGTCAAAGTCATCAGCATGCTGCTCGCCGGCATCATGGCCGGCGCATCGTGGCGAACGGCGGGTATTGTGATCCAGGCGTTCTTCATCATGAACTGGTTCTGGACAACCTTTGTCGTGGGCCTGCTTTACAAGGATGCGCCACAACAGCTTTGCAGTGTTTACCTGGCGGATGAGCAGTCGCATGCGGGCATGGCCATGATGGCATGGGCTATTTTAGGGCTGTTGTTGTGGGCGCCGGGCGTGTTTCGTAAATTTCGCTAATCGATTTCATAGGAGGCTATCGCGGAGATGTTCAAAAAATTAGTGGCGGTCGGCGTGGATACGAGTATTGATCGCCATAGGACGCTTTAGAAGTATGGAACTCCGACATCTGCGTTGCTTTTTGGCGGTAGCAGAGGAACTTCATTTCGCCCGCGCCGCGGAGAAGCTGCACATTGAGCAATCGCCACTGTCTCGCACCATCAAGGAATTAGAAGAAGAGCTGGGTGAGCAGTTGTTCGTCCGCACCAGTCGCAGTACGCGGCTTACGCGGGCAGGCAAGCTGTTTCTGGAGCATGTGCCGCGTATTTTCACTGCCTTGCAGCAGGCTCGCGACAGTGTGACGGCGGCGGCTAATGGCTTCCATAGTCAGCTGCGCATAGCCTTGTCCGACGGTGAACCGCTCCCGATTTCCTGGACACGCCTGAGGGCGTAATTCACGCCGCCATGCGCTGCATCGTGGCGTGGTGATCCCGGCGCACCTGTGCCGGGCTGCGGTGGCCGTGCCGGCCCACCATCCAGTGCTCGTTGTACACCTTCTGCCACGCCAGCAGCGCCTGGCGCAGCTCCTCCACGGTCTCGAACGTCCGCACCCACAGCAACTGCTCCTTCAGCGTGCGGATCATCCGCTCGGCGCACCCGTTGCCCTCCGGGGCGCGGACAAACGACGGGCTCGACGCAATCCCCAGGAACGCGAGCTCCTGCTGGAAATCGTCGGCCATGTACTGCGTCCCGTGGTCATGGCGCAACCGCAGCCCGCTGGCGACCTTCGCGCCGATCCGCCCGAAGCGCTCCCGCACCCCCTGCCGGATCGGCTCCAGTGCCTCCCAGCGCGTCGCACGGGCCGCCGCATGCACGCCCACCAGCTCGGCCGTGCAATGGTCGACCGCGATGAACACCGCCGCCGTACCCTCCCGCAGCGTGACCGTCGTCGAGAAGTCCGTCCCCCACATCAGGTCCGGCGCCTCGGTGAGAATCGTCCCCTCGTGCGCCCGCGGTCCCCGCGGGCCGCCGCCGCGTTGCGGCGCCAGCAGGCCGTGCGCGCCCATCAGCCGCAGCACCCGCGACTTGCCGCTACGGATGCCCTCGGCCCGCAGCTTCGCCCACACCTTGCGGTAGCCCTCGCCGGTGAACGGGCTCACCGCCAGCACGGCCCGGATCGCCGCCACCAGCGCCTCGTCACTGAGCGCCGTCTTCGGGCCGCGCTTGGCCGGCGGGGCACGGTCCGGCCGCGTGGCCGCAGCCTGGGCATACCACGTCGAGCGGGCAAGCTCCCACGCCGAGCACACGCGCCTGACCCCGTACACCCGGCCCGTCCCCTCCGACGTCGCCGCGCTCATTTCGGCAACCTCGTCTCGTCCAAAGGGAGGCCGGCTTTCAACCTCCGGATCGCGTCGCGCTGCAGTTCGCAGCGCATCGTCATCTCGCCCAGCACCGCCTTGAGCCGTTCGATTTCCTCGTCCCGCGCGTCGGTCTCGCGTGCCTTCAGGCCCGCCATGCCCGATGCGAGAAACGCCTCGCGCCACTCGGTCAGCTTCGCCGCCGTGACCTTCGACTCCCGCGACACCGTGTCCAAGTCCTCGCCGCGCAGCAGCCTCAGCACCGCATCACGCTTGGACTTCGCCGACCAGCGGCCGCGCTCCTTCACCAACTCGACCTTCTTGTGCTTCATCTCGGACTCTCCTCTTGGGGTTAGGATCCCGCAAGAGCGTGTCCAAGGAAATCGAGGGGCGGAGGAACGGCATCATGCCTTCACGCCTGCCCAGCCTGCTGGCTCTGTGCCGAGAAGAAGAACCCGAAGTCGAAATCCGTTTTTTCGAGGTGTTGTTATCGCAACAGATAAAAGGGTTGCATGATGATCTGTACGACGTGGGTTTCGCGCGATCTGATGAGGTAGGTGATGGAATCGTCGCCGAGCCGATTTGGAATGACCCGTTATGGGTTGCAGTGCCAGCACGGCATCCGTTGTTGAAGCATAAGCGCATCCCGCTGGGTGAGGTGCTGCGTTATCCGCTGGTGCTGTGCGACCCGCAGGCATGCGAAGGCTATGCGCAACAACTGGAACGGGTACTGCGTCGTATAGATATGGAACCGTTGATCGCAGAGCGGGTGGCGTCATTCGATTTGATGATGGCGCTGGTATCCGCAGGCTTTGCGCTGGGTCTGGCTGGTGCGCCGCATATTGCTTCCAGTCGTGAACCGGGCGTGGTAGCACGGCCCCTTGCAGGCCGTTCGCCCATGCTCACGACGTACCTGTTGTGGCGAGAAGCCGAAACCTCAGAAATCATATCCCGTTTCATCGACCGAGTGCGGGCCATCGAACTGCCCGAAAGCGTCAGACCGACACCACCGATTGAACCTGACACAGAGGAGGTCGTGCCATGAAGCAGGTTGTCCTGTTATTGCTGATTGCTGGGCTGGTAGGCTGCGGCCCGTCTGAAACGCCCGTACCTAAGCCCGACATACCTACAGTTGAGGAACTGGCCGCCGACCCAGCACGGCTCAAAGCGTTGCGTTCGCTGTGCAAAACGGATCGCACCAACCTGGGCGATGTGCTGTGCGACCGCGTGGCCGAAGCTACGCGCAAGCGCTTCTACGGTGACGGCATCGTGCCTTACACCCCATCGGATACGCCCCCGAAATTCTGATTCGCCCGCATTTCCCTACAAATCCTGTTTTTCTTTACTGACACGCCGCAACGCGCCCGCGCCTGCGGCGTTTTCTTCGTGTGCGCCCCTCCATGAATTGATGTTTTTTTCGTGAGCATTGTTCCGATAACGGTCTTTGACCAGCACTGACTTGGCACCGATGCTCATAAGGCAGGCACAGGTTTGTGCCGCTTTGGAACTGACCTGCCCCCACTGGCCGTACCAGTGATTACTGATAAAGCCCGGGGTTGAAGGGTACTGCGTTCGGTGGTTGTCAAGCTAGTTGTCGCTTTTTCCAATAATCTCAGGCCACCCGCCTAAGGGAATTATCTGTCTGTGGTGCCACCTGGTTTTCGCTGTCTTTTTGCGGGTTCAGGTGTACGCACTCAATG